>NZ_RBXD01000001.1:1628220-2923941 GCF_003634825.1 Flavobacterium sp. 123 | reverse complement strand
CGTGTTTTGGTATCAATTAAATACGCAAAATCATCTTTATTAGAATTGGCTTTTTCACCAATATTCTGAACTTTACCAAAAGTTCCGTCAGAATTAATTTTAGAGACAAAAATATCTAAACCACCTAAACCAGGATGACCATCTGATGCAAAATAGATTTCGTTTTCATCGGTTATACTCGGGAATGTTTCTCTTCCTTCAGTATTGATGGTGTTTCCTAAATTTTCAGGAGAACCAAAACTTCCATCTTCATTTATTTTTACTTTATATAAATCAGATTGTCCGAATGTACCAGGCATATCAGAGGCAAAGTAAAGTGTTTTTTCATCTGAACTAAGAGCAGGGTGAGCCGTGCTATAGTTGTTACTGTTGAAAGGAACTTCTTTAACATTATCCCATTTTCCATTTTCTAAGCTAGCTTGGTATATTTTTACCAGAGTGACTTTACTTTCACTTTTTCCTTTTTCACCATCAATATAATTGTTTCTTGTGAAGAACATTGTTTTTCCATCTTTTGTGAAAGCAGGAGTGGATTCGTGGAATTTAGTATTTATAGCTTTATCAAATTTTTTAACAGCTCCAGGAGTCATTCCATCACCTAAATCAGCACTGTATAAATTAGTAAAATACTGATTGGTCCATTTGTGTTTTCTTTGGGCAAGACTTCCAGTATCTCTAGAAGAAGTAAAAACCACTTTGTCTAAGTATATTGCGCTTCCGTAATCAGAATATTTAGAATTAATTCCTGCATCTTCTACATCGTATCTGCCAGAATTTGCTTTTATTTCTGCTAAATAATCTGATTTAATCAACTTTCCCCGGCTATCATTCCCCGATTTTTGGTTAAAAAGTGCAAGCATTTCATCCGATTTTTTGAAATCACCTATAGATTTTAAGGAGTGTGAATATCTGTAATAATACTCTGGAGCTAATTCCGTATTCATTGCAAATAATTCGGCATACCATTTAGCTGCATTTTGATAATCAGAGTTAAAATAGTACGCATTTCCCAGTTTTTGGAACATATCAACAGATTTGTAGCCTTTTTGGGCCACTCTTTCATATGTTTTTATGGCATCTATATAAGCATAGTTGTCATATTTCTTATCAGCTGCAGCTAATTTTGCCTTTTGGGCATGTCCATTGAAGGAAAAACTGCAAAGTATAGTTATAAGGAGTATATAATTTTTCATAATGCTTAATTTTAGAAGAATCTAGGAGTTGTAATTTTACCGATATTTTTGAATAGTTCGTAACGTAAGAAAACTTCATGCGAACCAGAGTTGTAATTTTCTAGATTGGTAGTTTCTAAATCATACCCATATCCAATATACATACCGTCAGAAACTTGGAATCCAGCCATCACACTCATAGCAGCGCTCCATCTGTAAGCTACACCAAGAACAAATTTGTCATTGAACATAAAGTTTCCAGACATATCCACTTGAAGTGGAGCACCTTCAACCATTTTTGTCATCACGGCAGGTTTGAACTTGATGGTGTTGTTTAAATTAAAGATATATCCAGCAATTAAATAGTAGTTAATCTTTTCTTTAAAAATACGCACTTCGTTAGCATCATACCGATTTGTTTCAATGAAGTTAGGGACAGAGAAACCTACATAAGCATTATCAGAATGCCAATAGATACCAGCTCCAATATTAGGAGAAAAAGAGTTGTAGTTTCTTAAACTAGGATCACCAGCTTGTGAAGGCGTTAATCTAGTTTCATCTAAATCAAATAAATTAGCCGTTGCTTTAATACCAAAAGAAAGTTTATTAGTTTCTGAAACTTGTAAAGTATAGGACAAATCAGCAGAAATAGTGTTCTCGTGAGTAGGTCCAATTTTGTCATTAATCAAAGAGACTCCTAATCCAAGATTTTTTCCATTCAGAGGAGTATTCACCGATACGGTATTGGTAACAGGTGCTCCATCAAGACCTACCCATTGCGTACGATGTAGTGCAAATATGCTTAAAGCTCCTCTCGACCCAGCATAAGCAGGGTTTACATTAATTGTGTTATACATGTATTGCGTAAATTGAGCATCTTGTTGCGCAAAACTTACAAAGGCTGTAAACATCAAAACGATAGAAAATATTTTTGTTTTCATAGTAGATATTTATTGTTTTAATTAGCTCCTGAACTCCCTTTTAAATAGTTATGAAATTCAGTTTAATCAAATATTAATTATTTATGTTTAAAATAGGGCTTTTTATTATATAATAACCTGAGGACAAATTGATTGCCCTCAGGCTGATTAAACTATTTACTAAGGTATAAATACCCGTCTTTTTTGTTAGTAACAATATTATTATTATTGTCTACAGAAGTGTAATTCAAGATATAGAAATAAGTTCCTGTAGGTAATCCTGAAGAGGCACTAATTGTTGTTCTTCCTTTAGAAGTACCATCGAAATAATTGGAGTTGTTGTTGTAGTTTTTAGTTTCAAAAACCAAAACACCCCAACGGTTATAAATCTCAACTGTATTCTCTGGATAACATACTGTATCATCAATATTATCGATTACAAATTTTTGATTTAATGCATCCCCATTTGGAGAGAAAGCGTTGTGAACAAGTACAGTTCCACAAGCTAATACCACACAATCATCATTTATGGCAATATTTAATACAATGCTTCTAGGACAAGTTTCATCATTTATTTTATATTCAAATGATACCGAACCTAAAGGTAATCCTGAAGGAGAAAAGATACTTCCTTGTAAGGCATTAGTTGTATTAGTGTCAATCCAAGTTCCATTAGTAGGAGTACCTTGAGGTAGTAAGTTCATTAAATCTATAGTTGATGAATCTCCGTTACAAGCTTCACTTGGAATAGTTGTTAAACTATTCGCAATAGTGACATTTACAGTTTGACTAAATAGGGAAGTGTTTCCACAAGCATCAGATACAGACCATTCTCTTACAATAGAGTAAGAACTAGGGGTACTGTTAGTAATAGTTTCTGTATATACTGCAGGAGCAACACTAGAACAATTATCTACAAATACTAATTCTGGTACAGGAGGAACCGCATCACAGTTTGCAATTACAGTTGTTTCAAAAGCCGTTGTAGTTGTAGGAGCAACAGTATCTTGAACAGTTATCGTTTGTGATGCTGTAGTAGTGTTTCCACAAGCATCAGTTGCAGTCCAAGTTCTAGTTAAAGTATATGATCCAGCACAAGCACCTTCATTAGAAGCGGTTGTTTCTTCAAAAGTTACAGTAGCATCTCCACAATTGTCAGTAGCCGTAAGCGTTGCAGCTTCTGGTATAGCAGAACATTCAGCAGTTATGTTTTCTGGTGCTGTTTCTACAAAAGTAGGAGCAACAGTATCTTGAACAGTTATCGTTTGTGATGCTGTAGTAGTGTTTCCACAAGCATCAGTTGCAGTCCAAGTTCTAGTCAAAGTGTAAGATCCAGCACAAGCACCTTCATTCGAAGCGGTTGTTTCTTCAAAAGTTACAGTAGCGGAACTACAATTATCTGTAGCTGTTAATGTATCTGCTGTAGGAACTTCAGAGCATTCTACAGTTATGTTTTCTGGTATTGTTTCCACAAAAGTTGGTCCAGTTATATCTTGAACGTTTATAGTTTGTGAAGCAGTAGCAGTGTTTCCACAAGCATCGGTTGCAGTCCAAGTTCTAGTTACAGAATACGAACCAGCACAATCACCGTTTGTTGTTACATCAGCAGAAGTCAAGCTGAAAGTAGAACCACAATCATCAGTAGCAGTTGCTACAGCAAATTCAGGTGTAGCAGGGCAGTTGATAGTTGACGCTTCTGGTAGAGCAGCAATCACTGGAGCAGTTATGTCTTGAACGTTTATCGTTTGCGAAGCAGTAGCAGTGTTTCCACAAGCATCTGTTGCAGTCCAAGTTCTAGTTACAGAATACGAACCAGCACAATCACCGTTTGTTGTTACATCAGCAGAAGTCAAGCTGAAAGTTGAACCACAATCATCAGTAGCAGTTGCTACATCAAATTCAGGTGTAGCAGGGCAGTTGATAGTTGACGCTTCTGGTAGAGCAGCAATCACTGGAGCAGTTATGTCTTGAACATTTATCGTTTGCGAAGCAGTAGAAGTGTTTCCACAAGCATCGGTTGCAGTCCAAGTTCTAGTTACAGAATATGAACCAGCACAAGCACCGTTTGTAGTTACATCAGCAGAAGTCAAGCTGAAAGTTGAATTACAACCATCAGTAGCAGTTGCTACAGCAAATTCAGGTGTAGCAGGGCAGTTGATAGTTGACGCTTCTGGTAGAGCAGCAATCACTGGAGCCGTTATGTCTTGAACGTTTATCGTTTGTGAAGCAGTAGAAGTATTTCCACAAGCATCGGTTGCAGTCCAAGTTCTAGTTACAGAATATGAACCAGCACAATCACCGTTTGTAGTTACATCAGCAGAAGTCAAGCTGAAAGTTGAATTACAACCATCAGTAGCAGTTGCTACAGCAAATTCAGGTGTAGCAGGGCAGTTGATAGTTGATGCTTCTGGTAGAGCAGCAATCACTGGAGCGGTTATGTCTTGAACGTTTATCGTTTGTGAAGCAGTAGAAGTATTTCCACAAGCATCGGTTGCAGTCCAAGTTCTAGTTACAGAATACGAACCAGCACAATCACCGTTTGTAGTTACATCAGCAGAAGTCAAGCTGAAAGTTGAATTACAACCATCAGTAGCAGTTGCTACAGCAAATTCAGGTGTAGCAGGGCAGTTGATAGTTGACGCTTCTGGTAGAGCAGCAATCACTGGAGCCGTTATGTCTTGAACGTTTATCGTTTGTGAAGCAGTAGAAGTGTTTCCACAAGCATCGGTTGCAGTCCAAGTTCTAGTTACAGAATATGAACCAGCACAATCACCGTTTGTAGTTACATCAGCAGAAGTCAAGCTGAAAGTTGAATTACAACCATCAGTAGCAGTTGCTACAGCAAATTCAGGTGTAGCAGGGCAGTTGATAGTTGATGCTTCTGGTAGAGCAGCAATCACTGGAGCAGTTATGTCTTGAACGTTTATCGTTTGCGAAGCAGTAGCAGTATTTCCACAAGCATCGGTTGCAGTCCAAGTTCTAGTTACAGAATACGAACCAGCACAATCACCGTTTGTTGTTACATCAGCAGAAGTCAAGCTGAAAGTAGAACCACAATCATCAGTAGCAGTTGCTACAGCAAATTCAGGTGTAGCAGGGCAGTTGATAGTTGACGCTTCTGGTAGAGCAGCAATCACTGGAGCAGTTATGTCTTGAACGTTTATCGTTTGCGAAGCAGTAGCAGTGTTTCCACAAGCATCGGTTGCAGTCCAAGTTCTAGTTACAGAATACGAACCAGCACAATCACCGTTTGTAGTTACATCAGCAGAAGTCAAGCTGAAAGTTGAATTACAACCATCAGTAGCAGTTGCTACAGCAAATTCAGGTGTAGCAGGGCAGTTGATAGTTGACACTTCTGGTAGAGCAGCTATCACTGGAGCAGTTATGTCTTGAACGTTTATAGTTTGTGAAGCAGTAGAAGTATTTCCACAAGCATCAGTTGCAGTCCAAGTTCTAGTTACAGAATACGAACCAGCACAATCACCGTTTGTAGTTACATCCGCAGAAGTCAAGCTGAAAGTTGAATTACAACCATCAGTAGCAGTTGCTAAAGCAAATATAGGTGTAGCAGGACAGTTGATAGTTGATGCTTCTGGTAGAGCAGCAATAACTGGAGCAGTTATGTCTTGAACGTTTATCGTTTGTGAAGCAGTAGAAGTATTTCCACAAGCATCAGTTGCAGTCCAAGTTCTAGTTACAGAATACGACCCAGCACAATCACCGTTTGTAGTTACATCCGCAGAAGTCAAATTAACATTTGAACTACAATTATCTGTTGCAATAGCTTGAGTAAACTCAGGCACTGCTGGACAAGAGATAGTTGTAGTAACTGGCAATGCTGAAATCACAGGAGCTGTTACGTCTTGAATAGTTATAGTTTGTTTCGCTGAAGTTGCATTTCCACATTCATCAGTTACAGTCCAAGTTCTTGAAATAACTTTGTTACTTGGACAAGTACCTATAGGAGTTAAACAAACACTGTTAAAGTTAATGCTTCCATTAACATTAGCTTGTTTTTTTGAGAATACAAACCAAGTTCCGTTCATTGGACCTGTTAAGTTGTCAAAACTTGAAACATAACTTGTAACTCCAGTAATCGTGTTTGGAGAAGACAAGGCACCATTTGGCGTAAAGTTTTGAGGAATATCTTGAGCGATAACATTGTTATTGTTCCATTGTGCATATCCTGAACTATTAGGATAGAATACAGGTACATATAATTCTTGATTACTTGAATTATCATCTTCACAAGCACCATCTGTACAGTAAGGACCAACTAATACTACAGCTTGTCCACTAGGACTAACTAAAGTAAATTCAGCTCTTCCTTTTCCTTGATTGGTTTTAAATGCAAGAGCTACTTTTTCAATATCTTTTGCAGTCAGGTTATTATATCCAGTTACATCAAAGTAGAAATAGTTTCCGTTTCCGGCATTGATATTGGCTTCATTGTCATCTCCAAAACAATTAGAATCTGTATAAGTCACTTCAGGGCTTGAATCACAGGCATCAGAGATATTAGTTACAGTACCAATAGCAGTTGGATCTAAATTAGTAGAACAATTTTCACCAGTATTGATTGTTATATCAGCCGGAACAGTAAATGTAGGAGCAGTTATATCTTGAACATTTATAGTTTGACTAACTGTCTCACTATGGTTATTACTCCCATCGGTTGCATCCCAAGTAATAGTTCTACTATAAGTACTTGAACAACTTCCAGGAGTTATTACATCTGAAACTATATTGATAGTAGCTATACTACAATTATCAGTTGCAGTTGGTGGAGTGAATACAGGTAAATTTGGACAATAGATAGTTGTGTTTTCTCCAGCTTGTGTAATTACAGGAGCTACTGTATCATCAATAATCACATTTTGAGTAGCGGTTACGGATTGACCATTACCGTCATTGAAAGTCCAAGTGATTGTGTGTGAACCTTGAGTTGAATAGGTCAAAGGATCCGAAGTTGTACCTGTTATTGTACCTGCACATACATCCGTTGTAGTTGGTACAGTAGCAGTAGCTGAACATTGTCCAGTTACATTTGCTAAAGTTGGAATTACAGGAGCTACTGTATCATCAATAATCACATTTTGGGTAGCGGTTACGGATTGACCATTACCGTCATTGAAAGTCCAAGTGATTGTGTGTGAACCTTGAGTTGAATAGGTCAAAGGATCCGAAGTTGTACCTGTTATTGTACCTGCACATACATCCGTTGTAGTTGGTACAGTAGCAGTAGCTGAACATTGTCCAGTTACATTTGCTAAAGTTGGAATTACAGGAGCTACTGTATCATCAATAATCACATTTTGAGTAGCGGTTACGGATTGACCATTACCGTCATTGAAAGTCCAAGTGATTGTGTGTGAACCTTGAGTTGAATAGGTCAAAGGATCCGAAGTTGTACCTGTTATTGTACCTGCACATACATCCGTTGTAGTTGGTACAGTAGCAGTAGCTGAACATTGTCCAGTTACATTTGCTAAAGTTGGAATTACAGGAGCTACTGTATCATCAATAATCACATTTTGGGTAGCGGTTACGGATTGACCATTACCGTCATTGAAAGTCCAAGTGATTGTGTGTGAACCTTGAGTTGAATAGGTCAAAGGATCCGAAGTTGTACCTGTTATTGTACCTGCACATACATCCGTTGTAGTTGGTACAGTAGCAGTAGCTGAACATTGTCCAGTTACATTTGCTAAAGTTGGAATTACAGGAGCTACTGTATCATCAATAATCACATTTTGAGTAGCGGTTACGGATTGACCATTACCGTCATTGAAAGTCCAAGTGATTGTGTGTGAACCTTGAGTTGAATAGGTCAAAGGATCCGAAGTTGTACCTGTTATTGTACCTGCACATACATCCGTTGTAGTTGGTACAGTAGCAGTAGCTGAACATTGTCCAGTTACATTTGCTAAAGTTGGAATTACAGGAGCTACTGTATCATCAATAATCACATTTTGAGTAGCGGTTACGGATTGACCATTACCGTCATTGAAAGTCCAAGTGATTGTGTGTGAACCTTGAGTTGAATAGGTCAAAGGATCCGAAGTTGTACCTGTTATTGTACCTGCACATACATCCGTTGTAATTGGTACAGTAGCAGTAGCTGAACATTGTCCAGTTACATTTGCTAAAGTTGGAATTACAGGAGCTACTGTATCATCAATAATCACATTTTGAGTAGCGGTTACGGATTGACCATTACCGTCATTGAAAGTCCAAGTGATTGTGTGTGAACCTTGAGTTGAATAGGTCAAAGGATCCGAAGTTGTACCTGTTATTGTACCTGCACATACATCCGTTGTAATTGGTACAGTAGCAGTAGCTGAACATTGTCCAGTTACATTTGCTAAAGTTGGAATTACAGGAGCTACTGTATCATCAATAATCACATTTTGAGTAGCGGTTACGGATTGACCATTACCGTCATTGAAAGTCCAAGTGATTGTGTGTGAACCTTGAGTTGAATAGGTCAAAGGATCCGAAGTTGTACCTGTTATTGTACCTGCACATACATCCGTTGTAGTTGGTACAGTAGCAGTAGCTGAACATTGTCCAGTTACATTTGCTAAAGTTGGAATTACAGGAGCTACTGTATCATCAATAATCACATTTTGAGTAGCGGTTACGGATTGACCATTACCGTCATTGAAAGTCCAAGTGATTGTGTGTGAACCTTGAGTTGAATAGGTCAAAGGATCCGAAGTTGTACCTGTTATTGTACCTGCACATACATCCGTTGTAATTGGTACAGTAGCAGTAGCTGAACATTGTCCAGTTACATTTGCTAAAGTTGGAATTACAGGAGCTACTGTATCATCAATAATCACATTTTGAGTAGCGGTTACGGATTGACCATTACCGTCATTGAAAGTCCAAGTGATTGTGTGTGAACCTTGAGTTGAATAGGTCAAAGGATCCGAAGTTGTACCTGTTATTGTACCTGCACATACATCCGTTGTAGTTGGTACAGTAGCAGTAGCTGAACATTGTCCAGTTACATTTGCTAAAGTTGGAATTACAGGAGCTACTGTATCATCAATAATCACATTTTGGGTAGCGGTTACGGATTGACCATTACCGTCATTGAAAGTCCAAGTGATTGTGTGTGAACCTTGAGTTGAATAGGTCAAAGGATCCGAAGTTGTACCTGTTATTGTACCTGCACATACATCCGTTGTAGTTGGTACAGTAGCAGTAGCTGAACATTGTCCAGTTACATTTGCTAAAGTTGGAATTACAGGAGCTACTGTATCAGGTGTTTCTAGAACAATAATTTCTTTCGAGTCGCTACATTTAGTTATATCATCACTTACACTAATCGTATAACTTCCAGCTGATAAATTGGATATTGTACCTATTACCGTTGAATAAGTAGTTGTCGTAGTTACACCATCGTTTATTGCTGTAGTTGTTACTGTTGATAAAGATCCGGTAAGACTTATTGGACTTCCACCGTTAATAGTATATTTTATATTATTTGTTGAAGTGTTAGCTGAAGCAGCAGTAATCTGAATACTTCCATTTGTTGTACATGTAGCACTTGTTGGAACGCCAGCAAAAGTTGTTTTATTCACAATAACATTGTAGGTACAAATTTTTGAATCAAGTACATCCCCAGCAGAGTTTCTGTATGTAGCAGTATAGGTAACTGGAGTTGATCCAATAGGGAAAAAAGGAAGAAGTCCTGTAACAGTGGTTGAGAAGTTAGCATCGCCAGAACAACCAGTTCCATAAATAGGTGCATCTATTCCTAACCAATCAACTCTGTTTTTATCTCCATTACCTATAGTAGGATTTGGAACAAATTCAAAATATATTCTAAAACCAGTTGTTGAAGGAGCAGTTATAGTAGCTGTATAAAATTTGTTTGTGTTTGTAAGATGGCTTCCGTTTACATCAAAAAAACCTTGTAGAGTTTTATTTCCATTTTTATCTTCTAAATAATAGTTTATTTTGAAAAGACTTGTGCCAGCTCGAAAAACATCTAATTTAATATCAACGGGATCAGTCGGCATCATATAAAAAAATGGCGTAGTAACGCTTGTAGTTGTTCCAGTAGATTGAAACAAGTTTAACACCCCACCCAAATTTCCAATCCGCTGAACTCGTGAATATTTCCAACAATCGCTAGCAGATTGACTTTCGGGAATATCAAACGAATTTTCATATTGATAACCCGATGTTCCTCCACCATTACAAGAAAGAAAATACCCTGGGGCAAGAGGTAAATTTAGAGCTGGGTCTGTAGAATATAAACCAGTGCCTGTTGTACAAGCTGAAACTGGCGATGAAGGGCAAGGATTAGTTTGGCTAATACTGCAAGTTTGACTAAAAGAACTTACTGCTGATAGTAAAAATACCAAAAGGGAGATAATTTTAGTCACTCCTATATTTTTGGCAGATCTTCTTTTGGGTAGAGAATTTTTCATACAATCAAAATTTAAATTTATTTATGTATATTATTTGGGGATTTTACTTTTTTAATTCTTACAAAATCATGTTCAACAATTGTTAATATTTTTAAATTGTGGGACTATTGTAATTAATTATAGTGCTAAATTAATTTGAATAACACCAACTTGTATTTTTTTTCTACAAACAACTTAAATACTCGTTGAAACGATGTTTTTGCTTCATTAAAATCTATTTACTTTGCATTTAATCGAGTTTTCCAAATTATTTAATTTGTAATCTAACTGTTAAACTCTTTTTCATTTCGTTAATCAAATTTATATTTTTTTATGATACGAAAATTAAAAAAAGTCGATAAAGTGCAAAAATCATCGTTTATTTGCATTATTTTAAATAATTAGTAAGTTTTTTACTATAATTTAAAATATATATTTTAACATTTTATAAAAAATATTTTAGTAGGACTAATACTTTTAAATTAAAACTTAAATGTTTTGAATTGGAATTACTATTTACTTTAGAAAAAAAATTGTAATTTGTTGTGGTTATTCAGTGTTTCAAATTAAAACTATTGGGGTATGAAAAATTTAATATTAATTAGACATGCAAAATCTAGTTGGGAAGCTCCTTTGAAAGATTTTGATAGGCCTTTGATGAAAAACGGAATTCAAGATGCTCATTTGGTTTCTTCAAATATTTCCAATTTTATTCCTAAAACATATTTGATATGGAGTAGTGCTGCTGCGAGAGCAGCTGAAACAGCTTTAATTTTTGCCCAAAATATATCTTATCCCGTTGAAAGCATTGTCTACAAAAAAGAACTCTATACTTTTGATGAAAACCAATTGGAGAAAGTTATCAAATCATGTAGTAATCTTTTCGAAAGTGTTATTCTTTTTGGACATAATGAGGCTATTACAAATTTTGTTAATAAATTTGGAGATGTTTTTA
Source organism: Flavobacterium sp. 123 (assembly GCF_003634825.1). Taxonomy (NCBI): domain Bacteria; kingdom Pseudomonadati; phylum Bacteroidota; class Flavobacteriia; order Flavobacteriales; family Flavobacteriaceae; genus Flavobacterium; species Flavobacterium sp. 123. The sequence continues at coordinate 2,912,468 of NZ_RBXD01000001.1, read as the reverse complement.
TTGATAATGTTCCTACATCCGGATTTGTATCCATACAATTTCAAGCCGATAGTTGGGATGCTATCCATAAAGGCAAAACCCAAAAAGTAATATTTCCAAAGGATTTAAAATAAGAATAGTGTTAGAACAAAAATATATTGATAGAGAAAAAAGTTGGTTGTCTTTTAATGATAGAGTACTTCAAGAAGCTGCAGATGAGTCGGTACCACTTTTAGACAGGTTGCGTTTTTTAGGAATTTTTTCGAATAATTTAGATGAGTTTTTTAGAGTTCGCTTTGCAGCCATTAGAAGATTAAGTTTGACAGGAATATCTGGAGAAAAATATCTAGGTGGTATTTCAGCCCAACAATTACTGAATGATATTACAGATATTGTTATTGATCAACAAACAGAAAGTTTGCAAATATTGAATGATATTGAGGCTAAACTTGAAACTGAAAATATTTTTACCATAGATGAAACGAATGTTTCTCCAGAACAAGAAGAATTTATAAAAGACTTTTTTGTTCAAAAGGTAAGCCCTGAATTAGTAACTATTATTCTTAATGATTTGGCACAATTTCCAGTATTGAAAGATACTATAGGATATTTGGCAGTGAAATTAGTTATGAATAATAAGAATAAAGAACAATCTGCTAATTCACCAAAGCAAAAATCAGAAGTTCGCTATGCAGTAATTGAAATCCCAAAAACAATTAATCGATTCGTAGTGCTACCATCAAATAATGAGAAACAATATGTTATCATGTTAGATGATGTGATTCGTTTTAATTTAAATAAGATTTTTGACATTTTTGACTACGAAAGTGTTTCTGCTCATATGATCAAAATCACCAGAGATGCACAACTAGACATTGATAGTGATTTGAGTAAAAGTATGCTCGAAAAAATTGCAACTAGTGTAAAAGACCGAAGAATTGGAGAACCAGTACGTTTCATTTATGATCAATCTATTGGAAAGGATACTTTGAAATATTTTCTTTCAAATATGAAAATTGACTCGACTGATAGTATAATTCCAGGTGGTAGATACCATAATAGAAGGGATTATATGGACTTTCCGAATTTGGGACGTTTTGATTTGCTTTATAAAAGTAATCCACCGCTACAAATCCCAGGTTTGAGTTTGGATGAAAATATCATGAAAAAAATCGCTTTAAAGGATTATATGATTCATGCGCCATACCAATCGTATGCTTATGTTATTAAGTTTTTACGAGAGGCAGCATTAGATCCAAAAGTGACTTCAATAAAGATTACATTATATAGATTAGCTAAAAATTCGCAGATTATCAGTTCATTAATAAACGCTGCAAAAAACGGAAAAAAAGTAACGGTTCAAATTGAATTACAAGCTCGTTTTGATGAAGCAAGTAATATTTCTTATGCGGAGCAAATGCAAACAGAAGGAATTGAACTTATTTTTGGAATAAAAGGACTGAAAGTACATAGTAAAATTTGTGTGATTGAACGAATTGAAGATAAAAAAGTAAAACGCTACGGAATTATTTCGTCAGGAAATTTCAATGAAACAACTGCAAAATTTTATACGGATGTAACACTTTTTACGTGTCACCAAAAAATTTTAAAAGACATTTCTAAAATTTTTGAATTTTTCGAAATCAACTATAGAGTTCATCGTTACAAACATCTTATAGTTTCTCCTCATTATACGCGAACTCGTTTCTATAAAATGATAGAAAGAGAAACGGCGCATGCATTGGTAGGAAAAACGACGTATATGAAGTTAAAGATGAATAGTTTGTCTGACTTTGATATGATTGATAAACTATATGAAGCAAGTAGAGCGGGAGTGAAAATCCAACTTGAAGTAAGAGGAATATGTTCTTTAATTCCCGGAATTCCTGGAATGAGCGAAAATATTGAAGCTATAAGTATTGTAGATAATTATTTAGAACATTCTAGAATTTATATTTTTGGTAATGCAGGGCAACCCGAAATTTATATTTCATCAGCAGATATTATGACTAGAAATATTGATGGAAGAGTAGAAGTTTCTTGTCCAATTTATGACGAAGATATTAAACAAGAATTAATAGATATTTTTGATATAGGTTGGAAAGGAAATGTAAAAGCTAGATATCATTCTTATAAGCTAGATAATAAATATAGAGAAAGTGGAGATAATCCTGTTTTTAGAGCGCAATTAGAGACCTATAAGTATCATCAAAACAAACTAGCATTAGAGGATATATAATTGTTTGTTATTCTATAAAACTAAAGTTCCTAATTTAAAGAATTAACAAACCAACGAATCATCATTTAAATGATAAAAATAAAAAAATATGCTGCAATTGATATCGGGTCTAACGCCATGCGTTTGCTGATCGCGAATATCGTTGAGCAAGATGGAAAAGAAACTCAATTTAGCAAAAGTTCCTTAGTTCGTGTCCCAATTCGTTTAGGACAAGATGCTTTTACAGTGGGTGAAATTTCTCAGGAAAACATTGAAAGAATGTGTGATGCTATGAAAGCTTTTAATCTTTTGATGAAAGTTCACAAAGTAGAGCGATACATGGCTTTTGCAACTTCGGCAATGCGGGAAGCTTATAATGGCAAAGAGGTTGTTTCGATTATTAAGAAAAAAGCAGATATAAAAATTGAAATTATCGATGGTAAAAAAGAAGCTGCGATAATTGCTTCAACGGATTTACACCATTTGTTGAAAACAGAAAAAACATATCTTTTTGTAGATGTTGGTGGTGGTAGTACTGAATTTACTTTGTTTTCTAATGGTAAAATGATTAATTCTAGATCTTTCAAAGCAGGTACTGTTCGATTGCTTAATGATATGGTGTGCGATGTTGTTTGGGATGAAATCGAGAAATGGATCAAAACAAATACTAAAGATTATGATGAAGTAACACTTATTGGTTCTGGAGGGAATATTAATAAATTATTCAAAATGTCTGGAAAACAACAAGAAAAACCATTGTCTTATATTTATATTAATTCACAATATTCATTTTTAAATTCATTAACATACGAACAAAGAATTTCGGAATTAGGATTAAATTCTGACCGTGCCGACGTAATCATCCCAGCTACCCGAATTTATTTGAACGCAATGAAATGGAGTGGAGCTAGAAATATTTATGTGCCAAAAATAGGTTTAGCCGATGGTATTGTAAAAGCGATGTATTACGGAAAAATCTAAAAGATAGATTTTAAATTTATTTAAAGAATTGAAATTAGAGAATTAGAGGGAAGATAATTGATTTTTTTAATACTATTTATGCATTCAAATCCAATCCAAAAGTAGTTCTTAACAACTCAATGTTTGGATTTATTTGGTGCAACCTATTGTATCGGTCCTGATCGTTAAAGGTTCTTTTGCTCTCGAAACTTTCGTTGACAATTACTTCAATTGTAATATCGTGATTGTGCAAATGTCCTTTTAGATGGCCTAAAAGCCCATTTATTTCTTTTTCAAAATCAAGTTTTGAGCCTTCATTTGGCAATTCAATACTGATAGCAGTTCCGTTCAAAACGGGATCATTGATAAGCAATAAGGATTCCATAATCCGATATCCTTTATCCCCTAAACGCTGCGCATATTTATTCCATTGCAATAACATTTCTGTCTCAGTAAAAGATTCTGTTGGTAAATGAACCACTTCCTTAACAAATGATTTATTGTTTTCTTCTAATGCTTTTTTTGCACGAATACTTGATAACGATAAAGCCGAAACTTTAGGTTCATTTGATAGTGGAATATCAATTTTTATGGCTTGAGGAGCTATTGTTTGAGGAACAACTATACTTTCAGGTTCTTTTTCCTTAACCGTTTCTGTTGGCTGAACAACATTAATCGATTCTACAGCTTTAGTTTGTACTGTTATCGAATAATCATTTTTTCTGAAATAAGTAGGTGGAATTATAAATTGATCAACTTTTTTTTTTCTCCATCAAAAGAGATAGAGGCTAACTGCATTAAGCAAAGTTCAACAAGTAAACGCTGGTTTTGACTGACTTTGTATTTCAAATCACAATCATTAGCAATTTCGATTCCCTTTAATAAAAAGTCTTGACTGCATTTTTGGGCTTGAACCCCATACATTTGTTGTGCTTGTTCTCCAACTTCTAACAAAGATAAAGTTGAAGGCGTTTTTGAAACCAATAAATCTCTAAAATGAGAGGCTAATCCCGAAACAAAATGATGTGCATCAAATCCTTTAGAAAGAATGTCATTAAAAACCATTAACAACTCAGGAATTTTATTTTCAAGAACTAAATCAGTTACCTTAATATAGGTTTCATAATCCAGAACATTTAGGTTTTCTGTAACTGCCTGACGAGTAAGATTTGTTCCGCAATAGGAAACAACTCTATCAAAAATAGATAAAGCATCACGCATAGCACCATCCGCTTTTTGAGCGATAATATGCAAAGCATCGTCTTCAAAATTTACGCCTTGGCTTGTAGCTACATCAGCAAGATGTTCTTTAGCATCTTTAACCGTTATTCTTTTGAAATCAAATATTTGACAACGAGACAGTATCGTTGGAATAATTTTATGTTTTTCGGTCGTAGCCAATATAAAAATAGCATGCTTTGGTGGCTCTTCTAAGGTTTTTAGAAAAGCATTAAATGCCGCCGAAGATAACATATGTACCTCGTCAATTATATATACTTTGTATTGCCCAGTTTGTGGCGGAATTCGAACTTGATCAATTAAATTTCGAATATCATCAACTGAATTGTTTGAAGCAGCGTCTAATTCGAAAACATTAAAAGCAAAATCTTCATTGGGATCATCGTAGCCGGGTTGGTTAATTTTTCGAGCTAGAATTCGGGCACAAGTTGTTTTTCCTACACCACGAGGTCCAGTAAATAATAATGCAGAGGCTAAGTGATTGTTTTCTATGGCGTTTAGTAAAGTATTTGTAATCGCTTTTTGCCCTACAACATCTTTAAATGTTTGAGGACGATATTTACGAGCCGATACAATAAATTGTTCCATAAAAATTTTATTCGAAAGCAAATATAGGTTTTAATTTAAAGATGTAAAAATTTAAATATTGAAGATTTTGTAATTTATTCTAAAGGAAATTTCCAGATAATTTTATTCATAAATATTTTTGTAATTAAGAAGAGATAAAAGTTCTTAATTATAATAAATTTAGAATATATCTCATAATAAGAATTAAATTATGCATTGATTGTCTCCGCCTTCAATGCATAATTTTGCTAATATAGAAGCCGCTTCATTATCTGAATTTGCTGAAAATCCAGCGACAAAAACGCCTTTTTCTCCTGATATTGAATTTATTCCATACACTACTGATTCTTCATCAGGATCTGTATCTCCATCATAACGATATACATGAAGCACTTCAAATTCATGAGGATTTGCTACAATATCTTCTGAATGAATATTAAAATCATAGGTAAAACCTTTTTTCTTCAAATCATCTAATGCTTCTAAGACGGTGGTGTAATGGTAGGCTGGTTTCATGATTAATTGTTTTTACTAAAGGTAACTATTTTATTTTCAATTCATTGTGAAAGACTTGTTAAAGTAATTACGCTAATCTTGACAACCACTGATTAAAGTTGTAGTTTTGCCCCGCAGACCGCCTTATCGTCGTTCGCTTTTTGCGAAGGGAGGAAAGTCCGGACACCATAGAGAAGCATAGCGGGTAACTCCCGTCGGATTGCGCAATCAATTGCAATCAATTCAGGACAAGTGCAACAGAAAGTATGTACAGGTAATGCTGTAGTGAAACCAGGTAAACTCTATGCGGTGAAATATCAAGTATATCAGCATTTAAGGGCTTCTCGTCCGTTGTTGAAGGGTAGATAGCTTGAACTTATGAGTAATTGTAAGTCTAGATAAATGATAAGGCTCCGATTTATCGGGGACAGAATCCGGCTTATAGGTCTGCATTTTTTATTAAACCGAAAATTCGCAAATTTAAATCTATTTTAAAATTTGCGAATTTTTGGTTATTTTTTTTAATCTAGCTAGATTTATTTAGGTACTATTCTTCTTCGGAGTCCAAAAGCGAGTCTTCCTCATCCATTTCTTCATCTGTGGATTTCCCAATTTCGAAGAAACTAAAAAAGGAGCCACCATAACTTTTTTGAAATGAGAAATTACTCAAATGGTCCATTTTGGTATATTTAGAATGTTCGATAATCATCATTCCATCTTCTTGCAGTAGGTTTTTTTCAAAAACGGTAGTGACTACTTTTTCAAATGTCTTTTGGTCTAAGCCATAAGGAGGATCTGCAAAAATAATATCGTAGGTAGTGTTGTTTCTTTCTAAAAAAGAAAATACATCACTTTTTGTGGCAGCAATATTAAAATCATATTCACTAGCAATTTGCTTGATGAATTTTACACAACCAAAATCAGCATCTACAGAAGTAATAGGAGTACAACCACGAGAGGCAAATTCAAAACTAATATTTCCAGTTCCTGCGAATAAATCTAATATTTTTAAGCCATCAAAATTGAAATGATTATTCAAAACATTAAATAGTGCTTCTTTAGACATATCAGTTGTAGGTCGAACGGGAAGTCCTTTTGGAGGAAAAATGCGTCTTCCTTTGTATTTTCCTGAAATAATTCTCATGAGTTGAAAAGTATAAAATGATTTCTGTTTTCGGCCTCAGAAAAATAATTGTTTCCTCGAAAATCCTCTACATCAATAAGAGAGACATCGCGAATGTATTTATATGCTATTTTGAAATAATCACTTTCGGCATCAATTTTTCCAATTAATTCCAAACTAAAATTTTCAGGATTCATACTTAATTGCTCCGCAGTAAATAAAATATAGTACAAGAAATCTTCGGGAGTATTATAATCAAATGAATTGAAAAGTAATAATTTTTGATTTTGAACTACAATTATTTCAAAATGACCAGAATTAATATGAACAAACATTTTTTTGTCATCCTTATTTTTTGAAGCAATTAATAATTTAGAAACTAAAATACTATTCGCATGTTTGTAATCAAAAGTACCAAACTGATCAATGAAGAAATTATTGATATTTACATAAGGAATATAAACAGTGTTCATTTCGTAATTCTGAATTTCATCAAAAGCAAAGAAATCTGTTTCAAAAACCTTGGTGTTATATTGTAAATAACTACCAAGAAAGTTTTCGTCAAAAAGTGTCGTTGGGACAAAAGTTGATAGATTATTATTGTGAATCACCAGAATTTCATCGTAAGAATCTTTTAATTCTGGAAAATCTCTGAAAGCATCAGCAAATAAATCTTCTATTTTTGTTGATTTGTGAAACGTGTCAAAATGGACTTCGTTAAAAGAGCTAACCGTATTGTTCAGCGTATCAAAACAACAAAAAGATAGACCTGTCAAGGAAACTTGAATAGACAGTTTTTTGTATTTTTTCTCGGCTATATTGGTACTCATATTGTTTTTTTTCTACATCGCAAACTTACAAATTTAAAAATTAATAACAGTTGCAATGGCAAAAATCAATAGCAGTAATTGAAAATTGAAATTGCTATTGTCATTGAAATTGAAAAAACATTCTTTACTTTGCAGTCAAATAACACGAAATGAATTCCTCCCTGTTTTATAGTCTTTTACAAAAAAAGTTTCCTTTTCAGCCAACCTATAAACAGGATATTTTTTTTCAAAAAATTGCAATTTTTTTGACAGAAAAAGAAAACAACACCATTTTTGTGCTGAAAGGATATGCTGGAACTGGAAAAACAACCGTTATTTCGACGATTGTAAATAATCTAATCGATATTAATAAAAAATATGTTTTGCTTGCGCCAACTGGACGTGCAGCGAAGGTAATTGCTAATTATTCGAATAAACCAGCTTTTACAATTCATAAAAAAATATATTTTCCAAAGAAATCCTCTGGAGGAGGAGTTTCGTTTACATTGCAACAAAACAAGCATAAAAACACCATTTTTATAGTAGATGAAGCCTCGATGATTTCGGATACAAATTCGGATTCTAAATTATATGAAAATGGCTCTTTGCTAGATGATTTGATTTCATACGTGTATTCAGGAACGAATTGTAAAATGATTTTACTTGGAGATACAGCACAATTGCCACCCGTAAATTTAGATATCAGCCCTGCATTAGACATACAAACACTGTGTGTAAATTATGATAAAGAAGTGGAGCATATAGAACTTGACGAAGTTATGCGGCAGGAGGAAAGCTCTGGGATTTTGCACAATGCTACAGAACTTAGAGAGTTATTAAAAGATTCTTTTATCACAGAATTCCAATTTGATGTAAAAAAATTTAAGGATATCGTTCGCTTGGTTGATGGCTATGATATTCAAGATGCAATAAACTCAGCATATAGTAATTATAGTATTGAAGATACGGCTTTTATTGTGCGTTCCAATAAAAGGGCAAACCAATACAATGAGCAAATCCGAACGAAAATATTGGATAAAGAAAGTGAATTATCTACTGGCGATTTTTTGATGGTAGTCAAGAACAATTATTTTTGGTTGAAAGATTCCGACGAAGCTGGTTTTATTGCCAATGGTGATATTATCGAAATATTAGAAATTTTCAGCATTCAAGAATTATACAGTTTTAAATTTGCGAAAGTAAAAATCCGAATGATTGATTACCCCAATCAAATTCCGTTTGAAACGGTTTTGTTATTAGATACTATAAAAAGTGAATCTCCATCATTAACCTATGAAGAATCCAACCGATTGTATCAGGAAGTTCTGAAGGATTATGAAGGAGAAACCAAATTCAAGCAATTTCAGAAAGTAAAAAACAACGACTATTTCAATGGCTTGCAGGTTAAATTTTCATATGCAATAACCTGTCATAAGTCACAAGGTGGTCAATGGAATACGGTTTTTATAGAACAACCTTATTTGCCTGACGGTATCAACAGAGATTACATTCGGTGGTTATATACGGCTATGACACGAGCAAAAAATAAATTATATTTGATAGGTTTTAAAGACGAGAATTTCGTGGAGTAAATTTAATGAATAATGAAACAAAGAATAGCACATATTGCTTTGGTTGTTGCTGATTATGATGAAGCAATTGCATTTTATACTCAAAAATTACATTTTGATTTAATTGAAGATACTTTTCTACATGATACAAAGCGATGGGTTTTGGTTGCGCCAAAAGGTGCAATTGGGTTCAGTTTGTTATTGGCAAAAGCAGTAAATGACGAACAATTAAATAGAGTAGGAAATCAAACGGGAGGCCGCGTATTTCTATTTTTGAATACTGATAATTTTGAAAGAGATTATCAAAATTTACTGGACAATCAAGTTGAGATTATTAGAGAACCAATTTTGGAAGCGTATGGAAAAGTTGCCGTTTTTGCTGATGTTTACGGCAATCTTTGGGATTTGATAGAACGAAAGGATAATCAAGATTAAACAAAACATATTTATTATGAACACTTTAAGCGATTTACATAAAATTTCCGGAATTTTCTCTAATACCGAAAAAATGCCTGTTTTATTTTTAGGACACGGAAGTCCTATGAATGCCATTGAAGAAAATCAGTTTGTGACTGGTTTTAGAAATTTGGCTAAAACTTTACCGCAACCTAATGCCATTTTGTGTATTTCAGCACACTGGTTTACAAACGGAACAAAAGTAACCGCTATGGAAATGCCAAGAACGATTCACGATTTCGGTGGATTTCCACAAGCGCTATTTGATGTGCAATATCCTGCCAAAGGAAGTCCTGAATTAGCTTTAGAAACCAAACAATTATTACAAACTGTTGACGTTGAATTAGACGAACATTGGGGACTTGATCATGGCGCTTGGAGTGTAATTAAACATTTATATCCTGAGGCCAATGTTCCTGTAATTCAGTTGAGTATTGATTATACAAAATCAGCACAATATCATTTTGAATTAGCTCAAAAATTAAGCGATTTGCGTCATAAAGGAATCTTAATCGTGGGTAGCGGAAACATTATTCATAATTTGAGATTAGTAGATTTTCAAAATTTTGAAAAAGACGATTACGGTTATGATTGGGCAATTGAAATCAGAGAAAAGGTAAATAATTATTTATTAGATGGAAATTTTCAACCTTTGATTGATTTCGAAACTCAAAGCAGAGCGTTTCAACTAGCGATTCCAACACCAGAACATTATTTACCATTGATTTATACCTTAGGGTTAAAGGATAAAAAAGAAGAACTTAGTTTATTTAACGATAAATTATTAGGAGGTTCATTAAGCATGACTTCAGTGAAGATTATGTAGTTTTTTTAATAAATAAGTTTCAGTTGTATTTAAATTATAAATCTTAATAAAAAACATATAAATTAGCTTCAAAGCAAATTCAATATTACAATGAAAATAATAGCAGTCATTCCAGCACGTTACGCTTCTACACGATTTCCCGCTAAATTGATGCAGGATTTAGGAGGTAAAACGGTAATTTTAAAAACTTATGAAGCAGCCATTAACACCCAGTTATTTGATGATGTTTTTGTGGTGACCGATTCAGATTTAATTTATGACGAAATAGTTTCTAATGGTGGCAAAGCTATTCGAAGCATCAAAGCGCATGAATCAGGAAGTGACAGAATTGCTGAAGCTGTTGAAAATCTGGATGTGGATATTGTAATTAATGTACAAGGAGACGAACCTTTTATAGATGCAGCACCTTTGGCAAAAGTAATTGAGGTTTTTAGAAATGATACTACGAAACAAGTTGATTTAGCTTCTTTGATGCGAGAAATTACAGATGAAGCTGAAATCAATAATCCAAATAATGTAAAAGTTGTGGTGGATCAAAACGGATTTGCCTTGTACTTTTCGCGTTCGGTGATTCCCTATCCAAGGGAGAAAAATGTAGGCGTTCGCTATATGCAGCACATTGGTATTTATGCCTTCCGCAAGCAAGCGTTGTTGGATTTTTATAGTTTACCAATGAAATCATTGGAGGCATCCGAAAAACTAGAACAATTGCGTTATTTAGAATTTGGTAAACGTATCAAAATGGTCGAAACCTCGCATGTTGGTATTGGAATTGATACTCCCGAAGATTTAGAAAAAGCAAGAAAGATGCTATAACTGATTTTGGTTTTCATGATCAAAATAGCCTTTAGCTTTTATTTTGGTGGAGAAAAAATTCAAGAAAAGGACAATGAAGAACAAGAATAATAAAGCTTGTGTGCTTACTAAAAATTTACCGATAACAGTTACAGGATAAAAATCGCCGTATCCAATCGAGGAAGAGGTGACTAAGCTAAAATATATAGCGTCAAACCAATGTGCGAAAGGTTTGTTTAAATAGTGGTCACAAGAATAAAAAACGGCGTAAGCAAAGGCAATTTCTAAATAATTAAAAAACAGCAATAACATAGACCTTCTGTAAGATCGTGGTTTTGAAAATAAATCAGACGCGAAAATTAAGGTTGGGATATAAAAAATAGTTTCTAAGAAAACATAAATCAGAATACAAATTAACCAATAGTGATTTTGCCATCCATTAGTTAATATCAAAATTGGAAAAATCACCTTTAGCAAGACATAAAAATCTAAAGCTAAATCCTGATATTCAATTCCTTTTTTGCGAGCAAAATATTTGATATAAATTCCAGGAAATAATAATTGCGAAGAGGATAATATTAAACGGACAATTTTTTCTAAACCATTATCGTCTTGATGGTCGTTATTCCAGATTGATTTGATGTTTTGAATTCGTTTTTCAATCGGATTGAACTCTGGTTTTTCTGCTTTAGTGGTTTTTCCCAAAAGCAGTTTTTTTATAATTGCCTTCATTTTGTGAATTCTCTAGAGATTGACTACAAGATACAAAAATAATTGCATTTTTTGGATGAATTTGCGTGTTAATTTGATAAAATACTTTGGTAAAAAAGCTTTATTCCTACATTCAAAATCCTAGTCTAATTTTTCGATAACAATCAATTCATTGTGGACTTCTATTCTTGGAATAGTTTTAATTCGGAATTGATTTTCATAAAACTCAGATACATATTTTTTGTTTCTAAGTTCTTGCTGCTCGTTTAAAATCATAGTATTAAACAGAACAAAGCCTTTGCTTTTGAGTAAATAACAGATACGGTTTATGAAAAATTTTTCAAATAGAAAATTTGGCATAAATATATCTTGAAAAATATCAATTATGATTAGATCGTAATTTTTTTTGGTTTTCAAAACAAATTCAAACGCATCTTCAATTACAAGTTCTAGATTATTGATTTCATCTAATTTAAAATAGGTATTTGCTATTTTGATTATTTCAGGATCAATCTCTACGCCAGTGATTTTTCCTTTATAATTGATGTCGTCAACTAATGTTTTGATGACACTTCCGCCCGCAACTCCTAAGACTAAGACATCTTTCATATTGACAATTTTGTCAAAACCAATGTTTTTTAATCCAATTTTCAAAATACGTTGTAAACTTCCATAAGAGTAATTAGTATTCTCAGAATCTAAAACCAATTCACCATTAGCCCATGTAATCTCAATTGATTTACTTAAAGAAGATTTGGCTTGATAAATTTTTATAGGAATAAGAAAACTAAATATTTTTTTAAACATTGTGCACTTTTTCCCAAAAATAAGATATTAATTATTTAATTTGTAAGAAATAGTAAAAGAATGAAGAAACAAATTTATCAGTGGATTTTTTTCAGAATCATGGGCTGGAAAATTATAGGTTCAATAGATCCTAATGTAAAGAAATGTGTTATGATGGTGATGCCACATACTAGCGCACATGACTTTTATTTAGGAATTTTTACTAGAGGAATTACACAGCTACAAATGAATTGGGTAGGTAAGAAAGAGTTGTTTCGTTTTCCTTTTGGGTTTTATTTCAGGTATATGGGAGGAGAGCCTCTTGATCGAACGGGAGGATTGAATAAAGTTGATTCGATTGCTTCAATTTTTGAAAGAAAAGAAATTTTTCGTTTAGCAGTAGCTCCAGAAGGAACTCGGAAATATGTAAATGAATTAAAAACTGGGTTTTATTACATTGCTTTAAAAGCTAATGTGCCCATAATTCCAGTTGCTTTTGATTTTGGAAATAAAGAAGTAAATCTTGGAGCGCCATTAATGCCAACAGGCGACATAGAATCAGATTTGAGTATTTTAAAACAGCATTACATAGGCGTCGAAGGAAAAATCCCTGACAAAGGATATAAAGTATAACGGAGACTTATTTCATCTTTAATTAGGGTTGAAAACTTTGAAAGTGCCATTCTTATAAAAGAATACAATTTTTTCCACTTCGCTTGAATAAGGACTTTTTGGAGTACTAATACTTTTTGTTTCCTTTGAATCGATATTTGGCAAATTCGTTATTTCAGAAAATAAATTTTCTGGAATCATTTCCACTATTGATGGAGTAGGTATTTTAGCTTTTAATAACTCTTCATTATCATTTGTTGGATTATCCTCATTTTTCGGAAAACTACCTTTACCATTCAAAATCCAATACAAATCCACATCGGGGAAAACAGCTAAAATTTTGAGTATAAAATCCAAACTAGGTTTGTTTCTTCCGGACAATAAATGAGATAAACTGGAGCGTTGTACGCCAATTTTATCAGCAAATGAGGAGGCGCTTAGATTGTAATAATCAAGCATAATTTCCAGTCTTTTTATAAAATCTTCTATGTTTACCATTGTAAATTAACTTTAAAATTAATTAGTTTACAAATGTAAATAAAATAAAGCAAACACACAAAATTACAAGTGTAAATTCATATACAGCGCAATTATTTATTAATTTAAAAGTTTATGTAAATTATTATAAATAACTGATAAATAAATATTTAAAATATAAAAATAAAATAAGTGACATTTGTTAATTAGGAATTTCAGCGGTCAAGGAATGTACCGCTATAAAGTGTTTACAAGAGTATAAAATTTAATGAAAAATAAGATTACAATTGTAAATATAAAGATGTTTACTTTTGTGAATCAATTTTAATAGATATGAATTTAGAAGAATTATTTAATAGATATAAGGAGCAATCCATTCAAGGTCGTTATATTACTTTGGAAGCAATTGAACCTTTGTTGGAAAAATTTAACACTGATAATCAAGTTCAAGTTATTGGAAAATCAGTGCTTGAAAAACAAATTTACAAATACGAAATTGGTCAAGGTAAAATAAGAATTTTTATGTGGTCGCAAATGCATGGAAATGAAAGTACAACTACAAAAGGACTTTTTGATTTTTTGAATGTCTTGAATAGCGGTTCTGGTTTTGCACTTCAATTGCTGAATACATTTACTTTTTGCTGTATTCCAATGCTGAATCCTGATGGAGCAGAATTGTATACACGAGAAAATGCAAATAAGATTGACTTAAATAGAGACTCGCAAAACTTAACACAACCAGAAAGTAGGTTGTTGAGAGAAACATTTGAAGCGTTTAAACCTGATTATTGTTATAATTTACATGATCAGCGTACTATTTTTGGCGTAGGTGATACTGGAAAACCTGCGACATTATCTTTTTTAGCTCCTGCTTACAATGAGGAAAGAGAAGTTAATGAGTCCAGAATGAAAGCAATTAATTTGATTGCTGGAATGAATGAAGTTTTGCAAAAATACATTCCAAATCAAGTTGGGCGTTTTGATGATTCCTTTAATATTAATTGTATAGGGGATACGTTTCAGAATTTAGGTGTTCCTACAGTTTTATTTGAAGCTGGACATTTTCAAGATGATTATGAAAGAGAAGAAACGCGAAAATATGTTTTTGTAGCATTAGTTTCAGGATTTGAGTTACTTAGCGAAAACGATATAGTTGGCAATGGAATTGGTAAATATTTGAATATTTCACAAAATAAAGTCGTTTTTTATGATTTAATGTATAAAAATGTCAAAATAAATTATGATGGTAATGAAATAATCACCAATTTTGCAGCACAATACAAAGAAGAATTGGTTGATGGTAAAATTTGTTTTAATGCTTACATTATACAAATTGGAGATTTAGAAAATCATTTCGGTCATCTTGTTTACGATGCTAAAGAAGAGTTGTACAAAGATGATTTTGATAATCTTCCGAAAGTAAATCAAAAAGCTAATTTTTATTTAGGTAATACTAAGGAATTTGTTAATGGATTGATAAAAAGTTAGTTTAATTATCGATTTCTTATTTTTTATGTATATTTTTATACTTTGTTATAATAATTAATAATATTAATTGAAGAATTATGAGTAAGTTTCGTTTAGATGAAGTAGATCACCAGATTTTAGATATGTTGATTGACAACACAAGAGTTCCTTTTACGGATATTGCAAAAAAATTATTAATTTCTGCAGGAACCGTTCACGTTAGGGTGAAAAAAATGGAAGATGCTGGAATTATAATGGGCTCTTCATTAGTGCTTGATTATGATAAACTAGGATATTCTTTTATCGCTTACGTTGGGGTTTTCTTGAATAATACTTCACAAACTAAATTTGTTTTAGAGCGAATTAACGAAATTCCATTCGTAACTGTTGCTTCTGTAACTACAGGAAAATTCAATATTTTTTGTAAAATTAGAGCAAAAGATACAAAACATGCGAAAGATGTAATTTTCATGATTGATGATATTGACGGTGTTTATAGAACTGAAACTATGATTTCTCTTGAAGAAAGTATAAATGATAAAAAGCGTTTGATGCATACTATTTTTAAAAATATGTAATTAACCTTGAATGCTTATATGAAATATAACCTCAAGTTGATTCTTGGGGTTTTTTTATGACAAACTAACTTAACTAACTATAAATAATATGTATACGCTTCCTAAACTTGAACGTTTCAACCAAGACGTTCTTTCTAAATATCATATTTACAACAGTGTGTTTATCACGTTGCCTTTTGATTCTATAGATAATACTGGAGTTTTACTTCCTTTGTTTACAGATGTTTGTGAAACTGGTTTTAAGAAACAGGAAACTCCTGGAGAAATTGTTGATTTCTTTACTCAGAAATATTTACATACAGATATTGAGTCAGATAAGATAGATTTAATGTTTCGTTTTATTCAATATATAGAACGCCAAATTGTACTTTTTGATGCTATTGAAGATGCAGCTTTTCCAGCGGTTAACAATATGGAAGGTAGAGGGTCGCTTCGAGATATTAAAGAAAAAGCAGATGCCAAAAATAATCAAGAAGAGTTAATTGATTTTTTAGAAAATTTCAATGTTAGAACTGTTTTGACTGCTCATCCTACTCAGTTTTACCCAGGTTCAGTTTTGGGAATTATAAATGATTTGACAGATGCTATCCGTAAAAATAATTTGCTTGATATTAAGCAATTATTGGCTCAATTAGGAAAAACGCCTTTTATACAAAACGAAAAACCAAATCCATTTGATGAAGCGGTAAGTCTGATTTGGTATCTTGAAAATGTTTTTTATGAAACTGCAGGTGAAATGGTACATTATCTTGAAAAGAACTTATTTCATGGTAATTCAATTCAAAATCAATTAATCAAACTAGGTTTCTGGCCAGGAGGAGATCGTGATGGAAATCCATTTGTTACCACTGAAATTACATTAAAAGTTGCAGAACGTTTAAGAACATCAATCTTGAAATGTTATTACTTTGAAATGAGAAGTTTGAAACGTAAGTTGACATTTCCAGGTGTAGATGTTTTGGTTTCTGAGTTGGAACAAAAATTATATCGTTCTGTGTTTTATTCAAAAGGTGAAATTTATATCACTTTAGAAGAGTTTAAATCGCAGTTAAATAAAATAAAATCTATTGTAGTTGATCAACATCAGTCTCTGTATTTTGATGAAATTGAGGCTTTGCTTATAAAAGTTAACTTGTTTGGTTTTCACTTCGCTACTTTAGATATTCGTCAAAACAGTAAAATACATGATGCGGTATTTAATGATGTTGTTTCTTATTATTTAAATTCTGGTTCAACAATTTTCCCTAAGAATTATTTTGAACTGACAGAATCAGAGAAGTTTGAAGTATTGACAACAATTAAAGGGGATTTAGATCCGAACGTTTTTGACAATGAAATGACGCGATCTACAATTGAATCCGTTCAAGCGGTTAAATCTATTCAAGAAAAGAATGGTGAATCTGGTGCTAATCGTTATATTATTAGTAATAATGAAAGTGCTCTAAATGTAATGGAGACTTTTGCTCTTTTTAAATTGAGTAATTGGGAAACGCCTTCAGTGGATATTATTCCGCTTTTTGAATCTGTTGATGATTTACAGAATGCTCACGAAATAATGGAGAAATTGTATACAAATCCAGCGTATGCGAGTCATTTAGTTGATAGAAATATGAAGCAAACCATAATGCTTGGTTTTTCAGATGGAACTAAAGATGGTGGATATTTGATGGCTAACTGGAGTATTTACAAAGCAAAAGAAGAATTGACTGAAATTTCCAGAAAATATGGTGTTAAAGCAATTTTCTTTGATGGTAGAGGTGGGCCTCCTGCTCGTGGTGGAGGAAAAACACATAAATTCTACGCTTCATTAGGGCCAAATATTGAAAACAATGAAATTCAAGTTACCGTTCAAGGGCAAACAATTAGTTCGAACTTTGGTACTTTAGATTCTTGTCGTTATAATTTAGAAAACTTGTTAAGTGCAGGAGCTACAAATCAAGTTTTTAATAAAGCCCAAAATAAATTAAGTGCTGATGATAAAAATATTTTAGATCAATTAGCAGAATTAGGATATAACAAGTATTTGAATTTTAAAAATCATCCGAAATTTATTCCTTATTTAGAGCAAATGAGTACTTTGAAATATTATGCTAAAACTAATATTGGAAGTCGCCCATCTAAAAGAAGTAAATCTGAAACGCTTGATTTTGCTGATTTAAGAGCTATTCCATTTGTAGGATCTTGGAGTCAATTGAAACAAAATGTACCTGGATTTTTTGGAGTTGGTTCTGCTTTGAAACATTTCGAAGACACAAATCAATGGGATAGAGTTCAAGGGTTGTATGATCATTCTTTGTTCTTTAAAACTTTGTTGGAAAATAGTATGATGTCTTTGGCAAAATCATTTTTTCCATTAACAGCTTACATGAGTAAGGATCCTGAATTTGGTGCTTTTTGGCAAATTATTTATGATGAATTTTTAGAAACAAAAAGATTGTTGTTGAAAATAGCAGGTCATAAAGAGTTGATGGAAAACTATCCTGACGGTAAAGCTTCAATTCAAATTAGAGAGCGTATAGTATTGCCTTTGTTGACAATACAACAATATGCATTAACTAAAATTAATGAATTAAACAAAGAAGAAAATCCAGATGAGGAGTTAATTAAAGTATATGAGAAAATAGTTACTCGTTCTCTTTTTGGTAATACAAATGCAAGTAGAAATTCAGCTTAATTTATAAAAAAATGAAAACGGATCAATTGCCTGTAAATGAATATTCAACTTTTAATGCTACCTACATTAATGCAGCTGGTAATGTTGAGCTGATCGAGGAATTAGAAATTTGTCTTCACGATTTTATTCGGTTTGTACAAAATATTCCGATGGATAAGTTTGATTATCGGTATGCGGAAGGGAAATGGACGATTAAGGATATTATTCAGCATATAATTGATACAGAAAGGATTTTTGCTTATCGAGCTTTGAGGATTTCAAGAAATGATAAAACCCCTTTGCCTGGCTTTGAAGAAAACCATTATGTAGATAATACAAATGCTAATAGTCGTGGTATTCAAGATTTATTAACGGAATTATCCGCGGTTAGGCATTCAAATTTGTTTCTTTTTAAAAGCTTTTCTGAAGATCAATTAAAAAGAATTGGAATTGCCTCTGACAATGAGATTTCTGTTCGGGCTATTGGTTTTATAATTATTGGTCATCAAAAACACCACCAAAAAGTTTTTCAAGAAAGATATTTATAGATTATTGAAAACAAGTGGACCAAATTTTCAACTTATTTTCAAAAGACATAGTATTAGCTGGGCTGCTAGAAGGCATAACACAATAAGTGATTCCTTCTAGCGGCCCATATTTTTTTAGAAAGTATTTGTGACTTTCTTTGCCATTAAAAATCAGCATCTTTATGGAAGGGTATTTTTCAAACAATATTTCAAAATCATTTTCTTTATGATTTTTGATATGAATATCTAAACTGCCTTTTCTTTCACAATTTTCTAAAACATCCCAAAGTCCAATTTTATTTGCCAAAATCAATTGTTTTTTTTCTTCGAAAACTTCTGAAACTGGTAAAGTGCTATATAGAGAATATATTATTTTCCAGAAATGATTTTTTGGATTTCCATAATACTCTTGTTTTGAAAGCGATGCTACGCCTGGCATTGTTCCTAAAATTAAGATTTCAGTGTCTGAATTTACAATTGGTAAAAAAGAACGTATCATATTAGCGTTGATTTTGTTCGTATTCTTTTTCAATGATTGCAAGCCCAATTCTGATTTTGTCATAAGAAATACGTTCTTCTAAATAATCAAAGTAGGGTTTTAAAGCATTAGGGAATTCTAATTTAATTTGTGCTTCCTTAATTTTTGAAATTTCATCTTCGGAAACAAAACTACTTAAATCAATTTCATTTCCATCACTATATAATTTGGCTAAATGCGAAATAATTGTTGCAGTTCCTAAATTTCTTTTCAAAGCAATTTCTTCTACGGTTAATCCATTTTGAAACAGAATTAGCGTTTCTTTATAAGTAGTTGCTTCTTTTTTCTTTTTGATTGGTTTGTCTTTTTGAAAAGCAATAATGGCTTTTATAAAAATGGCTCCATAGTTTTCAAGTTTAGTTTTTCCAACACCTTCAATAGCAAGAAATTCTTCATCACTCATAGGTCTTTCTGTTTCCATTTGGCGTAAAGCTGCATCGCTAAAAATCACATAAGCAGGTATGTTTTCTTCTTTTGCAATTTCATAACGCAGTTTTCGAAGTGTTTCAAAAAGAGAATTTGAAACTGTTTTTTTCTTGATTTCCTTTACTTCGGATTGGTCTACAGTTATTTTCTTAACGGTTGTCAACTGTACTTTTTCGCCTTCGAATAAAACTTTTTTCGCAAAGGGCGTTAGCTTAATTTTATTTTGTTGATGAAAAGCAATTTCACAATATCCTAAATTAATCAACTGAATCAAATATTGATTCCAATCATACCAAGAAATTTCGATTCCCACACCGTAGGTTTTTAGGTTTTGATATTCTTTTTCAAAAATATAAGCATTTTTAGACCCGCGTAAAAAATCGATAATCACAGCCAGCGGTTCGTTTTCTTGTAAGCGAATAATAGCGGATAAGGCTTTTTGAGCAATAACAGTTCCATCAAAAAAAGCAGGTGGGTTTTTACAAATATCACAATTTCCGCAATTCTCCATAACCAATTCTCCAAAATACGAAAGCAAAATTTTTCTGCGGCAGCTTAAAGCATCGGCATATTGCTTCATTCTTTCGAGTTTGGCTAATTGTACTTCTGAATTTAAACCTTCGGAAGCAAATTTTTGCAATTGAATAACATCACCATAACTTTCAAAAAGAATTGTTTCTGACGGTAATCCATCTCGCCCTGCGCGCCCAATTTCTTGATAATAACCTTCTATGTTTTTTGGTAAATTATAATGAATGACCCAACGTACATTTGATTTGTCGATTCCCATTCCAAAAGCAATTGTTGCACAAACCACCTGGCATTCATCATTGATGAATTCATCTTGTGTTTTTGAACGAATTTCAGAATTTAAACCAGCATGATAAGCTTTAGCGTTGATGCCTATTTTTTGTAATTTTTCTGCAAGTTCTTCGGTTGTTTTTCTACTTAGACAATATACAATTCCGCATTCGTTTGGTTTTTCTTTGATAAAATCAATAATTTGTTTGACTCTATCTAAGGCGGGGCGCACTTCTAGACTTAAGTTTTTTCTATCAAATGAACTAATAAATATTTGCGGGTTTTTTAGATTTAATTGTTGGCTAATATCTTCACGTGTAGCTTTATCAGCTGTAGCAGTTAAAGCTAACATTGGAGTAGAAGGGAAGCGGTTTTTTAAATATCCTAAATTGGTGTATGCTGGTCGGAAGTCATGTCCCCAAGCCGAAATGCAGTGCGCTTCGTCAATAGCGATAAGACTAACCGTAATTGTATTAAAAATATTTTCGAGATAGGATAGACTTTCAGGAGCTACATAGACTAATTTTATTTTGTTAGATACTATGCTTTCAATGTAAAATTGTTGTTCGGTTTCCGTTTGGCTGCTGTTAATAAAACAAGCTTGAATACCATTTGCTTTTAAACTGTCAACCTGGTCTTTCATCAAGGCAATAAGTGGAGAAATCACAATTGTTATTCCGGGAAAGAGTAAGGCGGGAAGCTGGAAACAAATTGATTTTCCTCCTCCAGTAGGCATAATGGCTAATGTGTCTTCTCCGGATAAAATCCCTTTTATTATGGCTTCTTGATTGGGTCTGAATTTTTCGAATCCAAAATTTTCTTTTAGTTTGGCGTGTAAAATATCTGTTGTCATTTTGGCGTATATATTGTGTACTAAATGTATAAAAAAAGGAACTCGTTTGTAGAGTTCCTTTTTGAAATTATTATTTGAAAGATGTATTAATCTTCATCGTCATCATCATCGTCATCTTCGTCTGAAGGTTCTTTGTCATCAGAGTCATCATCGTCGTCATCTCCGTCAGAGTCTGGTTTGTCGATAGCTTCATCATCATCATCTCCATCGTCAATGTCATCATCATCTAAATCAAGACCTTTGATAGGCACTACAACTTCATCTATTATTTCATCATCATCGTAGTTTTCAATTCGATCGGCTAATTTTGTACTTACTTTTACCAAATAAATGGTATCTTCAGTTCGTACTTCAACAGCTTCAATCAATTCGTTTTTAGCATTTCTAAAACGGATAATGTCTGAATCATCATAACCATCAGGAAATTTTTCTACTAAAAGGTTTAAAATCTCGTTGGTAAGTTTTGCGTAATCAACAATTACTCTTTTCATAAATTTTATTCTATAAATCTAATAAATAAGCGAAAATTAAAGGCGCCACAATGGTAGCGTCAGACTCAATAATGAACTTAGGGGTTTTTATATCTAGTTTTCCCCAAGTTATTTTTTCATTCGGCACAGCTCCAGAGTATGAACCATAACTGGTTGTTGAATCTGAAATTTGGCAGAAATAGCTCCAAAAAGGAATATCATGCATTTCCATATCTTGGTATAACATTGGTACAACGCATATTGGAAAATCGCCAGCAATTCCTCCACCAATTTGGAAAAAACCAACTCCGTTTGCACTGTTTTTTGGATACCAATCTGAAAGGAAAACCATGTATTCAATACCTGATTTCATTGTAGATGCTTTCAAATCACCTTTAATAACATAAGATGCAAAAATGTTTCCCATTGTACTGTCTTCCCATCCTGGTACAATTATAGGTAAATTTTTCTCAGCAGCAGCATACATCCAGCTGTCTTTTAAATCAATTTCATAGTATTCTTCAAGAACTCCAGAAAGCAACATTTTGTACATGAATTCATGTGGAAAATATCTTTCTCCTTTGTCGTCTGCATCTTTCCAGATTTTGTAAATGTGTTTTTGCAAACGACGGAAAGCTTCATGTTCTGGAATACAAGTATCAGTAACTCGGTTTAATCCTCTTTCTAATAAATCCCATTCGTCTTGAGGCGTTAAATCTCTGTAATTAGGAACTCTTTCGTAATGTGAATGCGCTACTAGGTTCATGATATCTTCTTCAAGATTTGCACCTGTACAAGAAATAATTTGAACTTTGTCCTGACGGATTATTTCCGCAAAAATCTTCCCAATTTCTGCAGTACTCATTGCACCAGCCATGCTCACCATCATTTTTGCACCATTGGCTAATTGCTGTTCGTATGCCTTTGCGGCGTCAACTAAAGATGCAGAATTAAAATGCAAATAATGCTTTTCAATAAACTGACTGATCGGTCCTTTGCTCATTTTTTTTAATTTAAAGATTTAAAGATCGAAATTTTGAAAGATTGTATTTCAAATTTAACGAATTTTTAAATTGACTAATTGTGTATTTAATAATTATTTTTTGTCGTAACCTAATATTTTCAGAACGTCTTCAGAAGTTTGTTGTTCCGAAAAAACTTCGGTTGCTAAAATCCCATTTTCATCCCGGTCAATTAATATGTGTTTTGGTTGCGGAATTAAACAGTGATGAAGACCACCGTATCCACCTATTGTTTCTTGATAGGCTCCTGTGTTGAAAAATCCAATATATAATGGTTTTTCTTTATTGTATTTTGGCAAATAAATAGCATTCATATTCTGCTCTGAATTGTAATAATCGTCGCTATCACAAGTCATTCCGCCTAATAAAACCCTCTCGTAAGTGTCATTCCAACGATTTACTGCTAACATAATAAAACGTTTGTTAATGGCCCAAGTATCTGGAAGAGTTGTTATAAAAGAGGAATCAATCATATTCCATTTTTCTCTATCATTTTGTTGTTTTTGATACAAAATTTGATAGATAGCACCTCCACTTTCACCTACTGTAAAAGATCCAAATTCAGTGAAGATATTTGGTACATCAACTTCGGCTTCGTCACAAGCTATTTTTATTTGATTGATAATTTCATCAATCATATATTGATAGTCATATTCGAAAGTCAATGAATTTTTGATAGGGAAACCTCCACCAATGTTCAAGCCGTCTAGTGTTGGACATTCTTTTTTTAGTGCCACATATACTTTGATACATTTTACTAATTCATTCCAGTAGTAGGCATTGTCATTGATTCCGGTATTGATAAAAAAGTGCAACATTTTAAGTTCCAATTTTTTATTTTCCTTGATCTCTTTTTTGTAAAAAGGAACAATGTTTTTATATCCAATTCCCAAACGAGAAGTGTAAAATTCAAATTTAGGCTCTTCTTCAGCAGCAATACGGATTCCTATTTTGAATTTACTTTTAATTTGACCTTGTAGCAAATCCAATTCTTCGTAATTATCGATTATTGGAATTGTATTTTTATGACCATGGTTGATTAAACGCGCAATGTTTTCAATGTATTGATCTCTTTTGAAACCATTACAAATTACATAAGTGCTTTTGTTTATTTTGCCATTAGCTAATAAATTTTCTACAATATTAATGTCAAAAGCAGAAGAAGTTTCAATGTGAATATTGTTTTTAAAAGCTTCATTCATTATGTATTCAAAATGAGAACTTTTTGTACAATAGCAATAGAAATATTTTGCCTCATATTTGTTCTTTTCCATCGATTTACGAAACCAAGCTTTGGCTTTGTTAATGTTGTTGGAAATTTGAGGTAAATACGTAAATTTTAATGGCGTACCGTATTGTTCTACGAGTTTCATCAAATCAATATTGTGAAACTGAAGATTGTCTTTATTTAGTGTAAACTCTTCCTGAGGGAAATAATAAGTTTGATTTATTAAGTCGTAGTATTTTGTATTCATTTAGTTTTCAGAATTTTAGATTAAATATACATAAAAATAAGTAAACTAAAATTCAAACTCGAATATTTGCATAAACAATCTGAAGCTTTTCAGGATCCGCTTTTAAATATTGAAAAACATCAAAACTAAATTTTCTTTTAATGGTATAAAAACAATTCAACATTCCTAAAAAAGGAATACTGTTTTGGGCTTTATCCCAACTAAAATTTATTTGATTTTGATTTTTTTTCATCGGAGCAAATGTAAAAAATATTATATACGAAACGCAATCCTTTTTATTAAAAAATGGATTAAGATTTATAATCTTGGAAAGCATCAAGAATCAATTCATTCTCAACTAATTGGTTTATTTTTATGTTACCAATCCCTTCAATTAATGCAAACTGAATGGTTCCAAATTCATTTTTTTTATCATGAATAAGCAATTCTAGTATAGGTTCGATATCATTTTTTTCAAAAGTGATATCGTCATAAATGGATTTTATAGTAGATTTAATCTCAAGATATTCTTCTGTATTGATTAGATTTTTCTGAAGCGAAATATAACTTTCTAAAATCATTCCAACAGCAATAGCTTCTCCGTGTAATAAAGTAGTCTTAGATTCATTTTCTAAAAAATAACTTTCAATAGCATGTCCTAAAGTATGACCAAAATTTAATGCTTTTCTAATATTTTTTTCGGTTGGATCTTGTTTTACGATTTCATTTTTAATTTCTACTGAACGATAAATTAGTTCATCAAAATCAGCAAAATCGATAGCTTTTAAATCTAAGAATCGCTCCCAATAAGCTCTGTCGTATATTAATCCGTGTTTCAGCATTTCTGCTAGACCAGATCGCATTTCGGTTTGAGATAAAGTTTCTAAATAGTTCGTATCTATCAATACCATTTTAGGAACATTAATAACGCCAATTTGGTTTTTTAAATTTCCTAAATCCACACCATTTTTGCCACCTACAGAAGCATCTACCATTGATAATAGAGTAGTTGGAATGTGAATAAAATCAATACCTCGCTTGAATGTTGATGAAACAAATCCACCTAAATCCGTTACAACTCCACCACCTAGATTAATTACAAGACTTTTTCTGTCACCACCTAATTCTGTTAAAACTTTCCAGATTTCAACACACGTATCGATGTTTTTATTAGCCTCACCAGCTTCAAATTCAATGATTTCAATAGTAAGTTCCGTTTCTAAATAAGGCAGGAATTTTGGTAAACAAAACTCATTTGTGCTACTATCAACTATAATAAATATGTTGGAATATTTGTTTTCTTTTAGATGAAGGTTTAACGCTTCATATCCTTTTGCATTAAAATATATTGGATAATTATTGGCTTGAATAGTTTGCATCTTTTTGGAATAATTTTAAGCGCAAAATAAGGGAATTTTTGCTAAATAATATCCAAAACTCTATCTATATTTGTATAAAAATATAACAAATAATGGAAAAAATATTCAAAAATACACAAATTGCCTTTGCTCTAAAAAGTGATACGGAACTTGATAGAGCCTATTTTCTTTTTAAAATGATTGATAATCAGCCTTTAGTGCGAATAGGAACTGCAGTCACTAATTTTGCAATAAAAGCTAATCTTCCTGTTGAAGGATTAATTAGAGCTACCGTTTTTGACCATTTTTGTGGTGGTGTAAATGAAGACGACTGTCTTAGTGTAGTTGATAAAATGTTTACCAAAGGAGTTTCGTCAGTATTAGATTACTCTGTTGAAGGAAAAGAGGAGGAAGATCAGTTTGACGCCGCTCTTAATATGACTTTGAAGACCATTGAATTTGCAAAAGAACGCGAGGCAATTCCGTTTGCGGTTTTTAAACCTACAGGATTTGGACGTATTGATTTATATGATAAAGTAGGAGAGAAGAAAGCATTAACTCCAGAAGAGCAAGCAGAATGGAATAGAGTTGAGGAACGTTTTGATATAGTTTGTAAGGAAGCGCACCAAAAGAATGTTGCCTTACTGATTGACGCAGAAGAAAGTTGGATGCAAGATGCCGCAGATGATTTGGTTACTAAAATGATGCAAAAGTATAATAAAGAAAAAGCGATTGTTTTTAATACGCTACAAATGTATCGTTGGGATCGTTTGGATTATTTGAAGAATTTACATCAAAAAGCTTTAAAAGAAGGATTCTATATCGGAATGAAATTAGTTCGTGGCGCATACATGGAAAAAGAAAATCTGCGTGCTGAACAAAACGGGTGTATATCGCCAATTTGTAGTTCGAAAGAAGCAACAGATGTAAACTATGACGCAGCGGTGCTTTATATGATTGAGCATTTAGATAAAATGTCCATTTTTGCGGGAACGCATAATGAACAAAGTTCTTATTCGCTAATGGAGTTGATGCAAGAAAGAGGCATCAAAAATGACGATGATAGAATTTGGTTTGGTCAATTGTATGGAATGAGTGATAATATCAGTTATAATTTAGCAGCTAACGGATATAATGTAGCTAAATATTTGCCATTTGGTCCAGTTAAGGATGTTATGCCTTACTTAATTCGTCGTGCGGAGGAAAACACTTCTGTTGCAGGACAAACAAGTCGTGAATTATCCTTGATAAAAGCGGAAAGAGATAGAAGGAAAGGGAAGTAATTTTGTATGACAAAAAAACACCCAATAAAAAACTCCATTCATAATTGAATGGAGTTTTTTTATGAAGTATTCTTTTTTCTAAGAATGGCTAAATTGTAAGTTGCTTAAGTTTTTATAAATTCCGTTTTCTAAAGCAATTAATTCTTGGTGTGTACCTTGTTCTGAAATTGCACCATTATCAAGAACTAAAATTTGATCAGCACTACGAATAGTAGAAAGACGATGTGCTATAATTATACTTGTTCTTCCTTCCATTAAAATTTCTAAGGCTTCTTGAACTAGTTTTTCACTTTCACTATCTAATGAAGAAGTAGCTTCGTCTAAAATTAAGATACTTGGATTTTTCAGTAATGCTCTCGCAATAGCGATACGTTGTCTTTGTCCACCAGATAATTTAATACCTCTTTCACCAACAATTGTATCGAATTTTTCAGGGAAACTTTCAATGAAATTATAAGCATTAGCTTGTTTTGATGCTAAAAGAATTTCTTCTTCGCTAGCATTAGGTTTTCCATAAGCAATGTTTTCTCTAATTGTTCCTCCAAATAAAATGACATCTTGCGGAACAATACTCATGTTTCCTCTTAGATTTTCTAAGTCATAATCGTAGATGTTCTTATCGTCAATTAAAATTTCACCTTCATTTATATTGTAGAAACGCAATAACAAAGACGCAATAGTTGATTTTCCGGCTCCACTAGGTCCAACAATAGCTATTTTTTGGCCAAAAGTAGCTTTAAAGCTCACTTCCTTCAGTACTTTGATTTCTTTTCTAGATGGATAATGAAAAGCAACATTTTTAAAAGTAACATCTCCTTTTATTTTTTGAATTGTTGAAGCATCATGAATTAAATTAATTTTTTCAGGTTCTTCTTCTAATAATTCAAAAACTCTTTCGGTTGCACCAATAGCTTTTTGGACTTGCGCATATAATTCTGCAATACCTCCCGAAGAAGCTCCAACATAACTTGAGTATAAAATAAATGTGAATAATTGCCCAACGGTTATTTCGCCAGCAATACTTAATTGCACGCCATACCAAACAACAGCTACAATAGTTCCAAAGAGACAGATAATAATAAAAGAAGCAAAATATCCTCTAAATTGTCCTCCTTTAATAGCAATTTTGACAACTTCTTTTATTTTTTCTTTGTAGCGATGTATTTCATACCATTCGTTTGCAAATGCTTTAACAATACTAATCCCTTGCATGGTTTCTTCAACCACAACTTGACTCTCTGCAACTTGGTCTTGCACTTTTTTAGAATACTTTCTTATGAATCGTCCAAAAATTACTGCAGCAACTCCTACTAGTGGCACTACAGAAATCATCATGATAGTCAATTTAATATTGATGCTTGCTAACATTGCAAAACTTCCTATAATTAAAATAAATTGACGTAAAAATTCCGCTATAGTAGTTGTTAATGTATCTTGAATTTGTCCAATATCATTACTAATTCGGCTATTTAATTCCCCAACACGTTTTTGAGAGAAAAAAGACATCGGTAATTTAACAAGGTTTGTGTAAAGAGCTAATCGAACATTAGCTAAAGTGTTTTCGGTAAAATTCACAAACAATGATAACCTGAAAAATGAAAATACAGATTGTAAAATTAGTACTAATCCTAATCCTAGCGCTATTTGATTAGCTAGTGCTGCGTCTTTTTTATTCACGCAATCAACTAACATTCCCATAAATTTAGGAAAGGCTAATGCGGTAACACTTGTTAGCAATAAAAAGACTAAGCCTACATAAAATTTCCAACTGTTTTTTCCAGCATATTTGAAAATTATCTTCGCCTTACTAAGTGAAGTTGCAGTAATTTTTGATTTTGGTAAATCATTTTCTTTGAATCTTGCCATTTTATATAATTTATGTTCCAAATGTACTACTATAGACATTCATTACAAAAAAATAACAGTTTTTGATTTAAGTATTAAAATACTGTTAGTGAGCGAATAAGTTATTAAGGATGATTTTTTTTTAATATTTTTTTTAAAAACACCTTGTGAAATTGATTTCTAAATGTATATTTGCACTCGCAATTAGGGCGATTAGCTCAGCTGGTTCAGAGCACCTCGTTTACACCGAGGGGGTCGGGGGTTCGAACCCCTCATCGCCCACAAAAATTACAAACCTCCAAAGTCATTTGATTTTGGAGGTTTTTTTTATGGAATTCTATTTAGGTTTATTTTTTAGTAATTACCATGCTTTGAATTTAAAACAAAAAAAATCCTCAATGACTTGAGGATTTTTTATAAAATATGTTTAATTCTGTTTTAGAATTTAAATTGCAATAAAATTTCATTTGTATTTTTTGCACTTGCTAATTCAGGTCTTGTGCTCATTTCGTAAGCAAATCCAAAAACAAATCGCTTACTTAAAGTAATATTTGCCATAGCTGCATATGCTTTATCCGTTCTGTAAGTTCCTCCAATTTCAAAATTGTTTTCAATTTGAAACATTGTGTTTAAATCTAAAGAAGCAGGAGCACCATTCACATAACGAAGCAATACAGATGGTTTTAAAACTAATGAAGGATTTAAATCAAAATCATATCCTCCGCTCAAATAAACATGAGGTCTATCTGTAGCTATCATTGCATATCCGTTTTCGTTTTTAGCATTCTGAGTATTCAATATTCTAGGAATAGAAAGCGAAACAAAGAATTTATTGTTTTTCAAAACGGCACCAACACCTAAATTAGGATTGAAAGTGCTAATAGAACCTAAAGCTGGATCAGATTGTACTGCATATGTTTCTAAACCTGAAGTGTTTACATTGTAGAAATTTCCACCTGCTTTTAATCCTAGATACAAGTCGATAGTTTCACTCATTTGTAATTTATAAGAGAAATCAACACCAACAAAGGTTTGTTTTTCAACAAAAGTTCTATCGTTTACTACAGAAACTCCAAATCCTAAATTGTGACCCAAAGTAGTTCCAAAAGAAACTGCTTGCGTTTTTGGAGCATCAACAATTCCTGTCCATTGCGTTCTAATAGAACTTGTACCAAGTGTTTGATTGTCCATTCCGGCATAAGCTGGATTGATCATATTCATATGGTATTTGTAAAAAGTAAACGTGCTTTCCTGTTGGGCAAAAAGGGAACTACTCATTACGAATAGAAAACCGATTAGTATATAATTAAGTTTTTTCATTTTATCTTTTTCTTAGTAAATTATTTTGTTAAATATATCCAACCTTCTAAATCAACGCTTCCATTTCCTTCAATATCAATTTGGTAATAGTATGCTGAAGTTTCTGGTAGAGATTGGTTTTTGTTTTTATAATGCCCATCCCAATCATTTCTATAATTGTGAGCATAGAATATTTCAGATCCCCAACGATTGAATACTCGAACTGTTGAATTAGGATATTGTTCGATGTTGTATATCATCCAAGTGTCATTTATACCATCACCGTTTGGAGTAATAGCTTGTGAAACATTTAATCCTAAATCACATACATCACCTTTACCATCATGGTCTCTATCAGCTTGATCTGAGTTTGGAGTTAATGGACAGTTGTCAACAGTATCTAAAATTCCGTCATTATCATCATCATCATCACATGTATCACCTAAACCATCATTATCATTATCAGTTTGGTTAGCATTAGCTGTAAATACACAGTTATCGTCTCCGTTTCTAATACCATCATTATCACAATCTGCATCATTCCATAAAGCACTTGGACTCAAAGTCTGACTTGCTGCTAAATAGTCGCATGTGTTTTTAGCATTAGTACCATCAATTTTTTCTGTACCATCTGTTACACCGTCACCGTCAGTATCTGGTTTTAAAGGATCAGTACCGTCAATTTTTTCTTGACCATTACTTACATTATCACCGTCACAATCAGCAGTGTTCCAAGAAGATCTAGGAGCTACAGATTGACTAGCTAAAATAAATTGACAAGCATCAGTTGCGTCAGTAACATCTGTTTTCTCTTTATCATCTGTTACACCGTCACCGTCAGTATCTGCTACATTAGGATCAGTACCATCTAATTTTTCTTGACCGTTAGTTACATTATCACCATCACAATCACCAGTATTCCAAGATGAACTAGGAGCTACAGATTGACTAGCAAAAACAAATTTACAAGGATCAGTTGCGTCAGTTGCGTCTGTTTTTTCTTTATCATCAGTTACACCATCACCGTCAGTATCAGGTTTAGTAGGATCAGTACCATCTAATTTTTCTTGACCATTAGTAATAGTATCACCATCACAATCAGCAGTATTCCATGAAGAACTAGGAGTTACAGATTGACTAGCAAAAACAAATTTACAAGGATCAGTTGCGTCAGTTGCATCTGTTTTTTCTTTACCGTCTGTTACACCGTCACCATCAGTATCAGGTTTGTTAGAATCAGTACCATCTAATTTTTCTTGACCATTAGTTACATTATCGCCATCACAATCAGCAGTATTCCAAGAAGAACTAGGAGCTACAGATTGACTAGCAAAAACAAATTTACAAGGATCAGTTGCGTCAGTCTCATCTGTTTTTTCTTTACCGTCTGTTACACCGTCACCGTCTGTATCTGGTTTATTAGGATCAGTGCCGTCTAATAATTCTTGACCATTAGTTACATTATCGCCATCACAATCAGCAGTATTCCAAGAAGAACTTGCATTTAATGTGATACTTGATGCTGTAAAAGAACAGCTATTATCAGGATTTGTCCCGTCAGTAACTTCAGTTCCATTAGTCACACCATCACCATCACAATCAAAATCATTCCAAGAAGATGATAATGCTATTGTGAAATTTTTATCAATTGAACATCCATTTAAATCAGTAATTGTACAAGTATAGTTTCCAGCTGCAAGTCCAGTAGCAGTAGCGGCTGTACCACCAGAAGGTGACCATGAGTATGAATAAGAACCTGTACCACCAGAAGCAATAACAGAGGCAATACCATCTGTTGATCCATTACATGATGTATTTGTTTGTGATGTAGTAGCGGTAATAGCAGATGGCTCAGTTATAGTAAAGTTTCTTGTTGCAGTACATAAGTTAGCATCTGTAATTGTTACAGTATAGTTACCAGCTGTAAGTCCAGAAGCAGTAGCACCTGTACCTCCAGAAGGAGACCAAGAATAGGTATAAGAACCTGCACCACCAGAAGGAGTGACAGATGCACTACCTGTTGCTCCACCATTACAAGCTATATTAGTTTGCGATGCGCTCGCGGCTATAGCAGATGGCTCAGTTATAGTAAAGTTTCTTGTTGCAGAACATCCGTTAGCATCTTCAATAGTTACGGTATAACTACCTGCAGAAAGTCCAGAAGCAGTAGCACCTGTACCTCCAGAAGGAGACCAAGAATAGGTATAAGAACCTGCTCCACCAGAAGGAGTTACAGATGCAGTTCCATTAGAACCACCATTACAAGATACATTAGTTTGCGATGCGCTCGCGGTTATAGCAGATGGTTCTGTTATAGTAAAGTTTTTAGTAATAGTTGCTAAATTATCATCTGTAATCGTTACAGTGTAATTTCCAGCTGTAAGTCCAGAGGCGGTTGCCCAAGTACCACCAGAAGGTGACCAAGAATAAGAGTAAGGCGCAGTTCCTCCTGAAACAACAACTGATGCGGTACCATTGCTACCCCCAAAACAAAATAAATTTGTCTGAGATGTGCTTGCTGTTAATGCAACACTATCATTGTCTAAAATATTACCTGAGTCTGATTTACTACCTATATTTAGTATTAAAGTTTCAGTTGATTCAATAGAACTATCGTCTGTTGTGCTAGCTGTAATTGTAAAAGAGCTAACCCCACCCGGAACAGTTATTGTGCCATCACCATTATCGATTACTCCATTTGAAAATGTAAATGTGCTATTGTAATCAGATCCATTTGTTGAAGTTCCACCATAAGTAAAAACAAAAGTTTGTGGATTACCTACAGTAGTTGCTGATGATAATGTAACATTGTAAACTAAGTTTTGACCTTCAGTTACATTTGCAGTACTCAAAGTTACAGTAGATGGTTGTGGTGAACTCAAGAGTTCAGCATTAAGAGCATCTAATAATCCATTAGTTGCAGCATTTCCTGCTCTGTTTTCTCCATTAACAAACACAAAGCTTGATGCATATGCTTTTAGTCCTAAAGTTGTACTTGTATTAGGGGTACTTCCTCCAACTATATTATAAGTTTGGCCTAATCCGTAAGTGATAGTGTGGTTTTGACCTGAATCAAAAATAAATCCGAATACTTCAACAGTTGATCCACTAGTTTCTCTCCAGTTTAAAGCACCTGTTAATGAAAATGAAGTTCCGTTAGCCAAATAAAAGGTTAAGTTTCCTGACAAGTCATTTCCTTGTGTACCTCCAAATGCACCAGCATAGGCTTGGCTAAAACTAATTCTGTTGAT
This sequence comes from Flavobacterium sp. 123, assembly GCF_003634825.1. Lineage (NCBI taxonomy): Bacteria > Pseudomonadati > Bacteroidota > Flavobacteriia > Flavobacteriales > Flavobacteriaceae > Flavobacterium > Flavobacterium sp. 123. The sequence goes on along the minus strand of NZ_RBXD01000001.1, from coordinate 2,879,019 downwards.
TCCAATATTAGATAAATTGTTAATGGAATTGGCCTGATTAGTGTTAGACCCTTGGGTGCCTAGGTATCCTTTAGAAAATGTCAAACTAACATTTTGGGCTTCTAAGGAATAACTACTTGCTACAGTCAAAAATAGCGCGGCAAAAAATAAGAATACTTTTTTGCTATAAGATGTACTCTCTTGATTACATTTTATAAGCTGATTTGGTAAGTAATTTTTTAATTTCATAAAATTATTTTTGTTAAATTTCTTTAATACAAATCAAAACTAATTTAACAAAAACAGTAATCGGAGGTATTTACTAAAAATTGAAATACATTTACTAATAACTTAAAATTTATTTGAAAAATACTTGATTTTAAACGTTTTATTTTAGAGAAGACTTTTTTAGAATTAGTATAAATTTAATTCCAAAAACAGCCTAATTAATTTAACGTTAAGGCTCCTAAAATTTCTTCAGACAAGAAAGGTCCTCCAGGATAATTAGCTGTATAATCAAGATTTAACCAAACTTGATTTCTTTCATCAATATGGTAGTGTAGTTGTTTTTTTGAACTTTCTTCAGCAAAAAGAACATTTTTAATCAGGTAATTTATTTTCTCTAAATCGGTTAAAGAGCCAATTAAAATTTCTGGATAAATATGACCTTTGGTATGAATAAGTCGGGGAGCCCCACCAATTGATCTTACTGAGGCAGCCATCAATATCGAATAATCATCACAATCACCCGAAAAATAAAGTAAAGATTCGCTTGCGGTAGCTATATAATCACCTTCTTTTGGATCGCTGACATAATTCCATTTTGAATTAATTTCTTTGAAAACAGCAAAACATTGGATTAATGTTCGGTATTCGGAATAGCCTTTAAGATCTTTAAAATGTTTTGTAGTTGCCATTATTGCAAAATTTCTCACTTTGGGATTTTGATACTCAATTGCATTGACAATTTGTGTTTTGTTTGGAAAAGGAAGCAATTTTGCAATAATAATATCTTGTGGATATGGATTGTCAGACATGGAATAAACCATGGAATTGTAGTCTTCAAATATGCTGTTAAACCCATAATTCCCTAATACAGTTCCATAAAACAAAACCATAAAGTACAAGGAAATACAAATAATAATTATGGTTCTAAGTGCTGTTAAGAATAATTGAATTACAATTAATAAAAATAAAAAAAGAAGGATTCGGTCACTATTAAAAGGCCAATTTAGATTGATAAGATTTTGATGCGCTATAATGAAAACGGGAAAAGTAATTAAAAGATTCAGAAAAAAAATAATAACATGATCCCAAGGTTTTTTCACCTGCAGTTTAGTTCTTATCGTTTTAAAATCAATTTTTTTATTTTGTATCATATTATCAAAAAGCAGTAATCTATATTGCTTTTACAACTTCAACAAAAGTACTTTTTTTATCAATAATTTCCAGTTCAAATAACTGATTTTGAACATTGTTTAACATATTTTTATCTAAATTTATTTAGGAAATTAGGTTTTGGTCCTTTTGATCTAAATTACAAATCCTAAATATTTAAATACTAGACATTAATATCCTTGAAATCATTTACTCTAGCATAACGAATCATGTTAGTAAACGCTTCTTGATCTAGTTTTGGTATTTCAAGAATAGAGTTTAATAATGTAGTATCATATTCATTTGCCTCAGTTATCAAATACGGTTTCAAATGTTTGCCTATACTTTCATAATACAATTTCTCAATTGTATTTTTGTAAGTGAAATCAAGAGAATTTTGGATCAAAGTAAAATTAGAATAACCTACTTCTTTCATTATTAACTGCAATCCTTTTACAATATTAAAACTTCTATCGTTTACAATATTAAGCTGTTGTATGTCTTCTCTTTCGAATATATTAACAATAACTTTGGCTACATAATCAACAGGAATGATATTTAAACCTGTTTTTTCGTTAATCATAAAACGTACGTTTTCTTGTTCGTTTTTTCTTTGTGCAGTAAAGTGAAAGAATTTAGCTAAAAGATAAAAAACCATATATTTTGAAATAAAATAATTGCTTTCTTTTCCTAGCATTTTTCCGCCAATGACACTTGGACGCAAAATTTGATACGGTAATCCTAAAGATTTGCATTGCTGAGCAATATAATTTTCCGAATGAAATTTAGCAGTTTCATAAGCATTTCGATGTTCTGGAATGAAATCTAAATTATGAAAATCATTATCAATTAATCCTTTTCTTTCTCCGGAAGAAAAAGCGGTACTGATGTAAATAAACTTTTTAATAAAAGGATGAAATATGCTGAAAAGTGATTTTGTAATTTTAGTATTTTCATCAAAAATTTTCTCCCGATGCGCTTCATCCGTTGATAAATTTACATAACCTGCTGAATGAATAAAATAGGCATCTTTTATTTGGTTAGAAAAGGTATCCTGAATTTCGGATAAATCAGTATCAATGATTTTGATGTATTCATGTAATTTTGGTAATCCCTTGTCTTTAATTATTTTGGGGGTGTAACTGCTTGATAATATTTCGTTTACACGATCTAAAGCAGACTTTTTTCCTTTATTTCGGGCAATAATAAAGAGTTTTCCATCAATTTCAGTATTAATAAAAAGCTCCAGAATTTCATACATTATATGTGATCCTAAAACTCCAGTTGCTCCAGTAAGTATTATTTTCATTGTTGTTTTGTTCTAAAAAAGCAAATGTAGTTTTAAAAAAATTATTTAAACTTTTTTAAAACTACAAATTCGAAGAGTTTTGAATCATTTAATTTTATTCCGAAGCTATTTTATCCAAAACGTAAACAATCAATTCATCGACAGCTTTGTATGGATCTTCACTAAAAGTACCATTAGCTCGATTAGCAATTATAGCATTCATCGATAAGGCATGATGACCCAAAAGTTTAGAAAGTCCATAAATAGCGGCTGTTTCCATTTCAAAATTAGTAATTCGGTTTCCGCTATAATTGAAATTATCCATCTTTGAATTAAGATTTTCATCTTGAATGTTCAATCGTAAAATGCGACCTTGTGGTCCATAAAAACCTCCTGCAGTTGCAGTTACTCCTTTATGAATGGTATCGCTTTCAATCATTTTTTCAAGTTTCTTTGAACCTGAAATTGCATATGGTTTTCCTTTTCGTAAATCCCAATTGGTATGTTTTATAAAAGCGTCCTCAATTTCAGAATTTGATATTTCGTCAATAACATAGGAGCGAAGCATATTATCAAGGCCTAAACCAAATGTGGACATTACAAAACTGTCAACAGGAATATCAGCTTGCAAGGAGCCAGAAGTTCCTATTCGGATAATATTTAATGATGTTAGCGTTTCTTTTGGTTTGCGAGTTACCAAATCAATATTTACCAAAGCATCTAACTCGTTCATTACAATATCAATATTGTCAGGACCAATCCCAGTTGATAAAACTGTAATTCGTTTGCCTTTGAATAGTCCGGTTTGAGTTTTAAATTCTCTTTTTTGAGTAGAAAATTCTATGCTGTCAAAAAACTGCGTGATTTTTTCCACTCTATTTTGATCCCCAACAAAAATAATGTTGTGTGCAATGTGTTCCGGTTTTAAATTTAAATGGTAAACACTTCCGTCAGGATTGAGAATTAATTCAGATGATTGTATCATTACTTTTTTTGTTTGAGATTTAATGTTTGAAGTTGCTCAACGGAACACTTTTTCTAGCCTCCAACTCGTTTTACTTTAAATCCTTTTTCTTTGAGTATTTGCATTATTTTATCTCGGTAATCTCCTTGAATAATTATAGAAGCATCTTTGAAACTTCCACCAACACTTAATTTGGTTTTGATTTCTTTAGCTAAAATTTTGAAATCTTCATCAGTTCCTTCGTAACCTTCAATTATAGTGGTCGCTTTTCCTTTTCTTTTTTCGAATTTGCAAATCATAGGTTCTTTTTGAACATATAATTCATGAGCAACTTCTTCAACTTTTTCTTCAGGAGCGATTTGATGATCCGGAAATAGGTTTTTTAATTGGTCTTGTAAATCCATTTTTAATATTTTTAGTTGTCTTTTTGCTTTCGGGATAAAAATAGAAAGCAAAAAGACATTAAGCATAAACTCAATGTCTTTTATTTATTGATGTAAATTTAAGTTTTATTTTTTGATTAAACCTAAATCTACTAAACGTTCGTAAAGGTATTCACCAGCAGTAATATCATCAAATTTCTTTGGATTTTCAGAATCAATACATTTTTCCAAACAATCTAATTTCATGTCACTCACTGGGTGCATAAAAAACGGAATAGAATATCGGGAAGTTCCCCATAATTCTCTTGGTGGATTTACTACTTGATGAATAGTAGATTTTAATTTGTTATTAGTATGACGAGATAACATATCACCAACATTAATGACTAATTCATCTGATTCAGCGATGGCATCAATCCATTCACCGTTATGATTTTGCACCTGAAGTCCTTTTCCTTGAGCTCCCATCAATAAAGTAATTAAATTGATATCTCCGTGAGCCGCGGCGCGAATAGCATTTTCTGGTTCAGAAGTAATAGGAGGATAGTGTATCGGTCTTAGTATTGAATTTCCATCTTTGGCAAATTCATCAAAATAAAATTCGTCTAAACCAAGATGTAATGCTAATGCTCTTAATACATAAATCCCTGTTTTTTCCAGCATTTGATACGCTTCTTTTCCTACATCATTGAAACGATCTAATTCTTTTACTTCTACATTTTTAGGATATTCCGAAGCATATTTTGAATCGTCAGAAACGTATTGACCAAAATGCCAAAACTCTTTTAAATCTCCTTCTTTTCGGCCTTTAGCATGTTCTTTGCCAAACGAAACATACCCTCGCTGTCCTCCAATTCCGGGAATTTCATAATTGTGTTTAGTTTCTAATGGCAAAGCGAAAAATTTTCTAATTTCGCTATATAATTCATCAACCAATTGGTCATTTAAAAAATGCCCTTTTAGTGCTACGAAGCCAATATCTTCAAAAGCACTTCCGATTTCATTTACAAATTTTTGTTTACGTTTCGGGTCATCCGAAAGGAAATCACGCAAGTTAACACTAGGAATGTTTTGCATATTTTATGTATTTTATAAAGTAAAAGTTATTTAAAACTTTCTATACAAATGTAAATATTATTTTTAAATCATATTTTTAAATTTTTCAAATCAAATTTTAAATAATATAACAAAAACAAATGTAATTGTTATATTTTTATATCTTTGAGTAATGTAATAAAATAGAAGAAAATGACCTTTGACAGAAAAGATTTAACTAATAATCAACTATTAGATTTATATAAAAAAATTCTTAAGCCTAGGCTGATTGAGGAAAAAATGTTGATACTTATTCGTCAAGGAAAAGTATCAAAATGGTTTTCTGGAATTGGTCAAGAAGCAATTTCTGTAGGGGTTACAGCAGTTTTGGATTCGGATGAATATATTTTACCGATGCACCGAAATTTAGGTGTTTTTACAGGGAGAAACATTCCGTTGTACCGCCTTTTTTCGCAATGGCAAGGCAAAGCAAATGGATTTACTAAAGGACGTGATCGTAGTTTTCATTTTGGAACACAGCAATATAAAATTATTGGAATGATTTCGCATCTTGGTCCGCAGTTAGGGGTTGCAGACGGAATAGCATTAGCGAATAAACTTTCGAAAAACGGTAAAATTACCGCTGTTTTTACAGGAGAAGGTGCCACTAGTGAGGGTGATTTTCATGAAGCATTAAATATTGCATCAGTATGGGAATTGCCGGTTATGTTTGTAATTGAAAACAATGGATACGGTCTTTCTACCCCAACTAATGAACAGTACCGTTGCGAAAATTTAGCCGATAAAGGAATTGGCTATGGTATAGAAAGTCATATAATTGACGGAAATAATATTCTGGAAGTATATAATTTGCTCTCTGATTTGAAAGCCTCAATGATTGAAAAACCTCGGCCTGTTTTACTAGAATTTAAAACTTTTAGAATGCGTGGGCATGAAGAGGCGAGTGGTACCAAATATGTTCCTCAGGAATTAATGGATATGTGGGCAGTAAAAGATCCTGTAGAAAATTACAGGAAATTCTTGATTGAAAATGAAATTCTCTCCGCTGATTTTGATGCTACTTTACATACAGAAATTAAAAATGATATTGATGAAAGTTTGGCTATAGCCAATGCTGAACCAGAAATAAAACCATCCTACAATGAAGAATTAGAAGATGTTTATCAACAGTATAATTTTGAGCTTGTTAAACCAGATTTAAAAACGGAAAACATTCGTTTTATCGATGCAATTTCGGCTAGTCTGAGACAATCGATGGAGCGTCACTACAACCTCGTAATTATGGGGCAAGATGTTGCTGAATATGGCGGAGCGTTTAAAATTACCGATGGATTTGTTGCGCAGTTTGGAAAAGAAAGGATCCGAAATACGCCAATTTGTGAAAGCGCAGTAGTTTCTGTTGGAATGGGATTATCTATCAATGGACACAAAGCGATTGTAGAAATGCAATTTGCTGATTTTGTTTCAACAGGGTTTAATCCAATCGTAAATTTATTGGCTAAATCGCATTACCGCTGGTTGGAAAAAGCAGATGTTGTCGTTCGCATGCCATGTGGTGGTGGAACTCAAGCGGGACCTTTTCATTCGCAAACTAATGAAGCTTGGTTTACTAAAACACCAGGATTGAAAGTGGTTTATCCGGCTTTTCCTTATGATGCCAAAGGCTTGTTAAATACCTCAATTAATGATCCAAACCCAGTTATGTTTTTTGAACACAAGCAATTATACAGAAGCATTCATCAAGAGGTACCAACTAATTATTATACAATTCCATTGGGGAAAGCTGCTTTATTGAAAGAAGGTGATACAGTTACTATTATTTCTTTTGGAGCTGCTGTTCATTGGGCATTAGAAACTTTAGCTAAGAACCCTGAAATAGCTGCTGATTTACTAGATTTAAGAACTTTACAGCCTTTAGATACAGAAGCTATTTTTGCTTCAGTAAAGAAAACAGGAAGAGTTATTATTTATCAGGAAGATTCTATGTTTGGCGGTGTTGCAAGCGATATTTCGGCATTAATTATGGAAAATTGTTTTGAACATTTAGATGCACCAGTAAAAAGATGTGCCAGTTTAGATAGTCCAATACCGTTTACAAAAGCATTAGAAGATCAGTATTTGCCGAAAGGCAAATTCGAAAAAGAATTGTTAGCTCTTATAGCGTATTAACTAAAAAAAGCTCCTTGGTTTCAAGGAGCTTTTTAGTTATAAATAAATCATTATCGGTTGCTTAGTTTTGCTTTTTCTTTGATAATATCACTAATTTTTCGGTTTTCTATTTTACTTTCCAGCCAAGAAATAATATCGAGATATAGGAAGGCTCTTTTTTCGTAAGTGTTTTTTTCCAATTCGATAAAGCGTTCTCTCATTTTTACAAACTCTTTTTTGATGTCGTTTGGATAAATGGAGTTTAAGTTTTTCATGAATTTGATAATTTCTTTTTGTACCTCATGCAAATCATTCATTTTTATCAAAAACTTATAAGTATTTTTCAGTTGGGTTTCTAAATAATAATCTTTACCAATCTCATAATGAGCAATTAAGCATAATATTCTAGAAAAACACATTAAATCTTCACGCATGGTGAGGTGTTTATTGTTTATGATTTTTTCCAAATAAAATATGGATTCATTATATTTTTCGTTACCAAAATAAATAGAAGCAATCTTGTAGTAAAACAACATTTCGTGATGTTCATCAAGATGTTCACTATGAGTTTTTAGTTTTTCAATAACTTCAGGAATTAGATATTCTGCTTCTGCAAAAGTTCCTTCTAAAATATGATAATTCAATTTGTTGTTATAAACATACAAAAATGACAAACTTGCAATATTATCATTAACGGGGAAACGGGAATCTTTAATTGTTTCTTCTAAAAGGCCTAAATATTTTTTGAATTTTGATTTGTATTTAAGCATATATAATGATTCCAGTAAATAATGATTTCCTTTTAGAAAGAAAACAGGATTTAAGTAAATCATATTTGGATTATCGTAGAAAAGAGTAACCCATTTAAGTGCATATTTATAACAAGATAAAAAATCTTGAACTAAAAAGCTTCTCCAAAGATTAGCATTGTAAAACCAATATTTTTCTCTAAATCCAAATTTCTTTTCATCAAATTTAGAAATATGTTTGTTGAAATAGTCGTCAATATATTTGTACTCTTCATCACTTTTTACGTAGCCCGTTTTAAGCATAATACCATAAAGTTGCAAAGACAAATTAGACAACTTACTAGATATAGTATTGCGGTAATTCAGCTCTTTGGCTTGGACAACTAATTCATCCGCACGCCCTTGTATACTTCGGGTTATGTACTGTGATTCAATTAATTTTTCGAATTCTACAATTTCGTAAGCCATTAGTTTTTCATCATTCTCTAAGGCTAATTGTTTGGTTTTGTCTAATATTTTTAGACTTTGTTTGTATAATCCTTTATTGTATAAAATGGCAGCAAAATCAATTTGTTCCCTAAGTTGATACCGAATATTTTGACTGGGAATATTAAGTCTAATACTTACTAAGATTTGTTTGTATAAATAAGACTTTAAGTTTGATAATTGCACTTTTTTAATGATGCCACTTTTCAAAATAAGTTTCTCATCATAAACTTCTGATTTGTCTAAAATGTTGAATAATTCGATGAATTTTGTATTTGAACTAGTTTCAAGTCGGCTAGCAAAAATCTTAAACTGTCTTTTTTCAGATTTAGATAGCGATTTAATTAGTACAAATAAGAAATCTTTTTGATGGTTAGCCATTGTAAAATAAAGTAATGTAAAATACTGATTTTCAATTATTTAAATAGGTTTAAATAGCTTTATAAACAGTATATTTTATTAAAATGATTTTTATAACAAAGTATTGAAATCTATTTTTGTTATTAAGATGTGAAATTACATTAAATAAATGAAAATGAATAGAGAGAAAGTTCAAATTTTTGATACCACTTTACGTGATGGTGAACAGGTCCCGGGATGTAAATTAGATACAAATCAAAAGTTGATAATTGCCAATCGTTTAGACGAAATGGGCGTTGATATTATCGAAGCTGGTTTTCCTGTTTCTAGTCCAGGTGATTTTTTATCTGTTTCAGAAATATGCAAAATTGTAAAAAACGCAACTGTTTGTGGACTTACCAGAGCAGTTAAAAATGATATTGATGTAGCTGCAGCAGCTTTGAAACACGCTGTAAAGCCACGTATTCATACTGGAATCGGAACTTCAGATTCCCATATTATTCACAAACTACAAACTACAAGAGAAGATATTATTGCTAGAGCAAAATTTGCTGTTGCACATGCTAAATCGTATGTGGAAGATGTAGAATTTTATGCTGAAGATGCAGGAAGAACTGATAATGAATTTTTAGCTAAAGTTTGCGAAGAAGTTATCAAGTCTGGTGCTACTGTGCTTAATATTCCTGATACTACAGGATATTGCTTGCCTGATGAATATGGTGCGAAAATAAAATATTTAAGAGAAAACGTAAAAGGGATTGAAAATGTAATTCTTTCTTGTCATTGTCATAATGATTTAGGAATGGCAACTGCTAACTCAATTGCTGGTGCGGTAAATGGCGCGAGACAAATAGAATGTACTATAAATGGAATTGGAGAAAGAGCAGGAAACACGGCCCTTGAAGAAGTGGTTATGGTTTTTAAACAACATCCATATTTAAATTTATATACCGATATTGATAGTAAACAATTAAATGAGATGAGCCGTTTGGTTTCTGAAAGTATGGGAATGATGGTTCAACCTAACAAAGCTATTGTTGGTGCGAATGCCTTTGCTCATAGTTCTGGAATTCATCAAGATGGTGTTATTAAAAATAGAGCTACTTATGAAATCATGGATCCTTTAGATGTAGGTGTAAATGAATCTTCAATTATCCTTACTGCTAGAAGCGGTAGAGCAGCATTAGCTTATAGAGCTAAAAAAGTAGGTTACGAATTGACAAAAGTACAATTAGACATTGTCTATGTTGAGTTTTTGAAATTTGCAGATATTAAGAAAGAAGTACTTGACGAAGATATTCATCAAATTATTGAAGCTTGTAAAACCTTAACAAACGCTTAATTTAACCAGAATATAGGTTACCAAATCAACCCAAAACAAACATTATTATGAACTTAAAAATAGCAGTATTATCAGGAGACGGAATAGGTCCGGAAGTGATTCTGCAAGCAAAGAAAGCTTTGTATGCAGTAGGTGTTGTGTATGATCATGAGTTTGTTTTTGAAGAGGCTCTCATTGGTGCTATCGCAATTGATAAAACGGGTAATCCATTGCCTGAGCAAACCTTGAATCTTTGTTTAAACACGGATGCTGTTTTGTTTGGGGCCATTGGTGATCCAATGTATGATAACGATCCAACTGCTAAAATTCGTCCAGAATTAGGCTTGTTGAAGCTAAGAAAAGAATTAGGTTTATTTGCTAATATTAGACCAATCAAAGCGTATCCTAAATTAATGGATTCTTCTCCAATAAAGAAAGAAGTTTTACAAGGGACTGATTTTATAGTTTATAGAGAATTGAATGGCGGAATGTATTTTGGTGACAAAACCACAAATGAAGAAGGAACATATGCTTCTGATTTGTGTGAATATAATGAAGAAGAAATTACAAAAATTACCCATTTAGCTTTCAAAGCAGCACAAGGTAGACGTAAGAAAGTTACCTTAGTTGATAAAGCTAATGTATTAGAAACCTCTCGTTTGTGGAGAAAAGTAGTTACTAAGATTGCTGCAGCATATCCAGATGTTACGTTAAACTTCTTGTATGTTGACAACGCTGCAATGCAAATTATTTCGAATCCAAGACAGTTTGATGTTTTATTGACTGATAATCTTTTTGGAGATATTCTTTCTGATGAAGCGAGCGTTATTTCGGGTTCTATTGGGTTAATGGCTTCGGCATCTTTAGGAGAAAAACATTCTCTTTTTGAGCCAATTCACGGTTGTTATACCGAGGCAAAAGATAAAAATATTGCAAATCCAATTGCAGCAATACTATCGGTGGCGTTGTTGCTAGAACATTTTGGACTTACAACAGAATCTAAAAAAGTTATTAAAGCTGTAGAAAGAGCTATTATTACTCAGGTGGTTACGGTTGATTTAAAAGTAAATTCACAATTTGGAACGAATGAAGTGGGTGATTTTATTTCAAATTATATAATGAACGAAGGTGATTTATATTTTAAAAAGGATTTTGTTCAAATAGGACAATCGACTATTGTTTAAAATAGTCAAAAAGCATTTATAATTGAATGCCAAAATAATGAGATTATGTTTTTGTAGTTGTATTAGTTTTTATACTTTTACACCTCAATTAAAACAAAAATGCTAATCTCAACTATTATTTCTTCAATTATTAATGTCAATGTGGTAAACACATGTGCAGAGGGAATGGTATAGATATAATTAAAAAAATATTTAAAACCTCCCATATTAATTGGGAGGTTTTTTTTTAGAAAGAATTTAAAACATAGAAACATAAATACAATGGAATTAAATAAATACAGCAAAACAATCACGCAAGACGAAACACAGCCAGCTTCTCAAGCCATGTTCTACGGAATTGGTTTGACAGAAGAGGATCTTAAAAAAGCGCAGGTAGGAATTGTGAGCATGGGTTACGATGGAAATCCGTGTAACATGCACTTAAACGACCTAGCTAAAGATATAAAAACTGGCGTCTGGGCTGCTGATATGGTTGGGTTGATTTTTAATACTATTGGTGTAAGTGATGGTATTTCTAATGGAAATGATGGAATGCGTTTTTCTTTAGTTTCTCGTGATGTGATTGCAGATTCTATCGAAACTGTTATGGGAGCACAATGGTATGATGGTCTGATTGCTGTGCCAGGTTGTGATAAAAATATGCCGGGAGCTTTAATGGCAATGGGAAGAGTAAATCGACCTTCCATTATGGTTTACGGAGGATCTATTCATCCAGGAAAATGGAAAGGAGAGGATTTAAATATTGTTTCTGCTTTTGAAGCTTTAGGTAAAAAAATTAAGAACACAATTACACCTGAAGATTTCAAAGGAGTAATTCAAAATGCTTGTCCAGGTGCAGGTGCTTGTGGTGGAATGTACACCGCAAATACAATGTCATCAGCAATTGAAGCATTAGGAATGAGTTTGCCTTATAGCTCATCAAATCCTGCTTTGAGTCCAGAAAAAAAACAAGAATGTGTTGATGCTGGTAAAGCTATCAGAATATTATTGGAAAAAGATATTAAGCCTAGAGATATTATGACTCGTAAAGCATTTGAAAATGCAATTACTATGGTCGCTGTTTTAGGTGGTTCTACTAATGCGGTAATGCACTTAATTGCAATGGCGCACTCAGTAGGTATTGAATTGACATTAAAAGATTTTCAAGATATCAGTGATAAAACACCATTATTAGCCGACTTGAAGCCAAGTGGTAAATACTTAATGGAAGATCTACATAATGTAGGTGGTGTTCCAGGAGTAATGAAATATTTGTTAAAAGAAGGTTTCTTACACGGTGACTGTTTAACAGTAACAGGAAAAACAATAGCAGAGAATTTAGCTTCAATTCCTGATTTACAAGATGGTCAAGAAGTGATTTTTGAAATTCAAAAAGCTTTAAAAGCTACTGGAAATATTCAAATTCTTTACGGAAACATTGCAACAGAAGGTTGTGTGGCTAAAATTAGTGGTAAAGAAGGAGAGTTTTTTGAAGGTACAGCCGTAGTTTTTGAAGGTGAAAAAGATGTAATTAGAGGAATTCAGGCAGGTGAAGTAAAATCTGGAAACGTAGTGATTATTCGTTACTGTGGTCCAAAAGGTGGTCCAGGTATGTCTGAAATGTTAAAACCAACATCTGCCATTATGGGAGCTGGTTTAGGAAATACGGTTGCTTTGATTACTGACGGACGTTTTTCTGGAGGTTCACACGGTTTTGTAGTGGGGCACGTTACTCCAGAAGCTTACGAAGGTGGAGGAATTGCTTTAATCGAAAACGGAGATGTTATTACCATTGATGCTGTAAATAACACCATTAACATGAAGATTTCTGACGAAGAATTTGCAAAACGTAAAGCCAATTGGAAAAAACCAGAATCTCAAATTAAACAAGGGGTTTTACTTAAATATATGCGTTCGGTCTCCAGTGCCTCTGAAGGATGTGTTACTGACAAATAAAAACCAATAGCAATTTCAAAAGTCAATATCCATATCAAAAAAACATTTTGATTGTTATTACCACTGAATTTTGAAATTGCCATTGATATTGAAATTGCTATTGCCAATTAATTTTAAAAAAGGCAGTTGCTAAAAAAAACAAAAAATGGGAACAAATAAAATATCAGGCGCCGAAGCCGTTATTAGATGCTTATTAGAAGAAGGAGTAAACGTGGTTTATGGCTATCCAGGTGGTGCTATAATGCCTGTTTATGATGAATTATATAAATTTAAAGATGAACTGCATCATGTTTTAGTACGCCACGAACAAGGTGCTACACATGCTGCGCAAGGTTTTGCTAGAGCAACAGGAAAAGTAGGTGTTGCAATTGCAACTTCAGGTCCAGGTGCTACAAACTTAGTTACTGGTATTGCTGATGCTCAAATAGATTCAACGCCTTTGGTTTGTATTACAGGTCAAGTAGGAAAGCATTTATTAGGTTCTGATGCTTTTCAGGAAACTGACATTATTGGAATTTCAACCCCAGTAACAAAATGGAATTACCAAGTTACTGAGGCACATGAAATACCTGAAATTATTGCTAAAGCATTCTTTATTGCAAAATCAGGTCGTCCAGGGCCAGTATTAATTGATATTACTAAAAATGCTCAATTTGATGAGCTAGAATTTAGTTATAAAAAATGTACTAGCATAAGAAGTTATACTCCAAAGCCAACTTTAAAACTTGATAAAGTTGCAGCAGCAGCGGAAATAATTAATAATGCCAAAAAACCAATGATCATATTTGGTCAAGGTATTATTCTTAGCGAAGCAGAAGCGGAGCTTAAAGCTTTAATTGAAAAATCAGGAATTCCTGCAGCATGGACTATTTTAGGTCTTTCGGCATTGCCAACAGATCATCCACTAAATGTAGGGATGGTAGGGATGCATGGAAATTATGGCCCAAACGTTTTGACTAACGAGTGTGATGTTTTGATTGCGCTTGGAATGCGTTTTGATGACCGTGTAACGGGTAACTTAGCAACGTATGCAAAACAAGCTAAAGTGGTTCACGTTGAAATTGATCCTGCTGAAATCGATAAAAATGTAAAAACAACGGTAGCTGTTTTAGCAGATTTAAAAGAAGCTTTGACAGCATTGATTCCTCTTGTTGAAAAAAATAATCATGATTCATGGCATAATGAATTCAAAGAAAAATACAAAATTGAATTAGAAAAGGTTATTGATGAAGAGTTGAAACCAAATCATGAAGGAATTTCTATGGGAGAAACTATTGAAATGATCAATAAACATTCTAAAGGAGATGCTATTATGGTTTCGGATGTAGGGCAACACCAAATGTTTACCTGTCGTTATTCAAAGTTTAACACTACAAAAAGTAACATTACATCAGGAGGTTTAGGAACTATGGGATTTGCTTTGCCAGCTGCAATTGGAGCTAAAATGGGAAGGCCAGATCGTGAAGTAGTGGCTATCATTGGAGATGGAGGGTTTCAAATGACAATTCAAGAATTAGGAACAATTTTTCAAACACAAGTTCCCGTGAAAATTGTGGTACTTAACAATGAATTTTTAGGAATGGTTCGCCAATGGCAACAATTGTTTTTTGACAAACGATATGCTTCCACAGAAATGATAAATCCAAACTTTATTGCTATTGCCGAAGGATATTATATTAAGGCTAAGAAAGTAACCAAAAGAGAAGATTTAGATGCAGCGGTTGCTGAAATGATGGCTTCAAAAGATTCATATTTCCTTGAAGTTATGGTTGAAAAAGAAAATAACGTATTCCCAATGATTCCAACAGGAGCATCGGTTTCGGACATTCGTTTGTCCTAAAATAGTTTAAAGTTTAAGGTTTAAAGTTGTTCGGAACTGAAAATAATGTTGCTCAACTTTAAACTTTAAACATAAAAACTTTAAACATAAAAAAATGGAAAATAAAACATTCACCATTTCTGTTTATTCAGAAAACAACGTTGGCTTACTAAATAGAATATCAGGTATATTCTTGAAACGCCATATCAACATTTTAAGTTTAAATGTATCCGAATCAGAAATCGAAAATGTTTCTCGATTTGTTATTGTGGTTGACACAACTGAAAAATGGGTTCAAAATATTGTTGGGCAAATAGAAAAACAAATAGAAGTTATAAAAGCATTTTATCATATAGATGAGGAAACTATCTTTTTAGAAAGTGCGTTATTCAAAATAGAATCTAGTTTGTTATTTGACGAAAGACAAATTCAAAATATTATTAAAGAAAGTCATTCAGAAATAGTAACTGTTTCAAGAGACTTTTTTGTAATATCAAAATCAGGAAGACGTTCTGAAATAGAAGAATTATACGAAAAATTAAAACCTTTCGGAATCATGCAATTTGTACGTTCAGGAAGAATATCTGTTTCCAAATCAAAAATGGAAATATCATCATTATTAGAAGAATTAAAATCATAAATTAAATATTAGAAAATGGCAAATTATTTCAATTCATTATCACTTAGATTACAATTAGAACAATTAGGAGTTTGTGAATTCATGGATCAATCTGAATTCTCAAACGGAATAACTGCATTAGCAGGAAAAAAAGTAGTTATCGTAGGTTGCGGTGCTCAAGGTTTAAACCAAGGTTTGAATATGAGAGATTCTGGTTTAGATATTTCTTATGCTTTGCGTGCAGAAGCAATTGCTCAAAAAAGAGCTTCTTACATGAATGCTGCTGATAATGGTTTCAAAGTGGGAACTTATGAAGAATTAATTCCAACGGCTGATTTGGTTTGTAACCTTACACCAGATAAACAACATACTGCAGTAGTTGCAGCAATTATGCCTTTGATGAAAAATGGTTCGACTTTAGCGTACTCTCACGGTTTTAATATCGTTGAAGAAGGAATGCAAATTCGTAAAGATATCACAGTAATTATGTGTGCTCCAAAATGTCCAGGTTCTGAAGTACGTGAAGAGTACAAAAGAGGATTTGGTGTTCCAACATTAATTGCAGTTCACCCTGAAAATGATCCAAACGGTCTAGGTCTTGAGCAAGCAAAAGCGTATGCTGTTGCAACTGGAGGTCATAGAGCAGGAGTTTTGAAATCTTCATTCGTAGCTGAAGTAAAATCAGACTTAATGGGAGAACAAACTATTCTTTGTGGAATGTTACAAACAGGTTCTATCTTATGTTTTGACAAAATGGTTGAAAAAGGAATCGAGCCAGGATATGCTTCAAAATTAATTCAATATGGTTGGGAAACTGTAACTGAAGCGTTGAAACATGGTGGTATTACTAACATGATGGATCGTTTGAACAATCCTTCAAAAATTCAAGCTTTCGAAATTGCTGAAGAATTAAAAGATATCATGCGTCCTTTGTTTCAAAAACACCAAGATGATATTATTTCTGGAGAATTTTCAAGAAATATGATGATTGACTGGGCTAATAATGATGTTAATTTATTAACTTGGAGAGCAGCAACAGCTGAAACTAATTTTGAAAAAACAGCTCCAACTGAAGCTCCAATTTCTGAACAAGAATATTTCGATAACGGAATATTAATGATTGCAATGGTAAAAGCCGGTGTTGAATTAGCTTTCGAAACGATGACTGAGTCTGGAATCATTGAAGAATCAGCTTATTATGAGTCTTTACATGAATTGCCTTTGATTGCAAATACTGTAGCAAGAAAAAAATTATATGAAATGAACAGAATCATTTCTGATACAGCAGAATATGGTTGTTATTTATTTGATCATGCTTGTAAACCATTATTAGTTGACTTCATGAAAACTGTTGAAACTAATATTATTGGAAAACCATTTTCTACATCAAATGGAGTAGATAATGCAGTTCTTATTGCAGTTAACAAAAGTATTCGTCAACACCCTATTGAAGAAGTAGGTGAGTGGTTGAGAGAATCAATGACTGCTATGAAAAAAATTGGATAATTAAAAACTGGAATTACCACACATGAGGGTGTGCTGGAATTTGCATTATATCATTTGAATCCATAATATTTTGAATTAGTAAAGCATTTATTAAAAGATAAGCGGGTATGGATGCATGTTACATTCACTTAACTTATGTTAAATTGAGTTAAGTGAAGTAATTCCTAATTAAAAGAAAATTAAATGCTATTTTTTAAATAGTATTTTTTTTTAAAATTTTCATAATTGAAAAGGGGTAATAAAGCACGGTTTTATTACTAAATTATTGTTGTAAATTTTTGTTAAGCTAAAAGCGAGGTAGTTATTCTATCTCGCTTTTGTTGTTGTAATAAGAATGAACAAAAAAGCATAAAACGAACATATTGTTATTCAGAATGATTTTTTTTGTAAAAAATATAATTTTTTTAAGGAATTTATAATTTAAATAATTTTAAGAATAGCAATTGATTTAATACTTTTATAAAAAATTAAAACGATGAGCTATTATAAAATTGATAATTTAGAACAATACTTTAAGCACTACAATAAATCTGTCCGTGAACCAAGAAAATTTTGGGGAAAAATTGCCGAAGAAAACTTTACATGGTACCAATATTGGGATAAAGTTGTTGATTTTAATATGGCTGAAGCAGAAATTAAATGGTTTACAGAAGCTAAAGTTAATATTGTTAAAAATTGTATTGATAGACATCTTGCAAAAAGAGGAGATAAAACAGCGATTATCTTTGAACCAAATGACCCAAAAGAAGAAGCATTACACATAACCTACAATGAGTTATACGAACGTGTTTCTAAAATGGCAAATGTTTTACGGGAACAAGGGGTTAAAAAAGGAGATCGTGTTTGTATTTACTTACCAATGATACCTGAATTAGCGGTTTCAATTTTAGCTTGTGCTAGGATAGGAGCTATACATTCTGTTGTTTTTGCTGGATTTTCAGCTTCGGCGGTTGCAGCTAGAATTAATGATTGTGAATGTAAAATGGTCATTACTTCAGATGGTGGATATAGAGGAAATAAAACTATTGATTTAAAAGGAATTATTGATGAGGCATTAGTTAACTGCCCTTCAGTGACTTCTGTTTTGGTTTCTAAAAGAACTAATACTGAAATTAAAATGAAAGAAAGTCGTGACCAATGGTTGCAACCACTTTTAGACCAAGCTTTAAGTAATAATGTAGCTGAAATAATGGATGCAGAAGATCCTTTATTTATTCTTTATACTTCGGGTTCCACTGGAAAACCAAAAGGAATGGTTCATACTACTGCGGGGTATATGGTTTATACGGCTTATACTTTTAAAAATGTTTTTAGTTATGAAGAAAACGATATTTTCTGGTGTACAGCCGATATTGGTTGGATTACAGGTCATTCTTACACTTTATACGGTCCATTATTAAACGGAGGTACAACAGTAATTTTCGAAGGAATTCCTTCTTATCCTGATTTTAGTAGATTTTGGGAAACTATAGAAAAACATAAAGTAACACAATTTTATACAGCTCCAACTGCTATCCGTGCTTTGGCAAAAGAAAGTTTAGAATACATTCAAAAATTTCCTTTAAAATCATTAAAAGTAATTGGATCTGTAGGTGAGCCTATTAATGAGGAAGCTTGGCACTGGTACAATGATCATGTTGGGGATAAAAGATGTCCAGTAGTTGATACTTGGTGGCAAACAGAAACGGGTGGAATTATGATTTCGCCAATTGCTTTCATTACTCCTACAAAACCTACATACGCTACTTTGCCATTACCAGGAATACAACCTGTATTGATGGATGAAAGACGTAACGAAATTGAAGGAAATCAAGTAGTTGGTAGTTTATGTATAAAATTTCCATGGCCTGGTATCGCTAGGACAATTTGGGGAAATCATCAAAGATATATTGACACTTATTTCTCTGCTTTCCCTGGTAAATATTTTACTGGAGATGGAGCTTTACGTGATGAAGTTGGGTATTACAGAATTACAGGTCGTGTGGATGATGTAATAATTGTTTCGGGACATAATTTAGGAACCGCTCCTATTGAAGATGCTATTAATGAACATCCAGCTGTTGCAGAATCTGCGATTGTTGGTTTTCCTCATGAAATCAAAGGAAATGCACTTTATGGTTTTGTTATCCTTAAAGAAACAGGTGAATATAGAAATAAAGAGAATTTAGCTAACGAGATTAATCAACATATAACAGATCATATTGGACCAATTGCAAAATTAGATAAGATTCAGTTTGTGTCTGGTTTGCCTAAAACACGTTCTGGTAAAATTATGCGTAGAATTCTACGTAAAATAGCAGAAGGTGATTATTCAAATTTTGGGGATACATCTACCTTGTTAAACCCTGAAATCATTGATGAAATTAAAGAGGGAAAATTATAAATAAATAGAATATTTTTATTTTAAAAACTGTTTTGTCAATATTGATAAAACAGTTTTTTTTATTCCATTATTTTTTACACATTGAAATTCCTTAATATGAAATCAATTTGCTAAATTTACTGTAAGATGAAAGGTAATGAAGTATTAATTGTTGGTGGAGGATTAGCAGGATTAATCGCAGCAATACATTTGTCTAAAAATGGATTTCATGTAATTCTAATTGAAAAAAATGAATTTCCAAAACATAAGGTTTGTGGCGAATATATTTCTAATGAAGTTTTGGATTACTTGAGTTGGTTAGAAATTAATATTGAAGAATTAAAGCCTACACATATAACCGAACTTCAGTTTTCTAATTTCAACGGAAAAACAATTCATGCAAAATTACCTTTAGGAGGGTTTGGTATTAGCAGATATGCATTAGATCATTTTCTTTATAAAAAGGCAATTGCTAATGGCTGCAAAATCATTTTGGATACGGTAGATGATATTGTTTTTTTAGACAATCAATTCACGGTAAGCACTTCAAAAGGAACTATTTTTACCTCAGAAATTGTGATTGGAGCTTTTGGAAAACGTTCTATAATTGATCAAAAATTAAATAGAGATTTCATTCAAAAAAAAACAAATTGGTTAGCTGTTAAAGCGCATTATTCAGGTGTTTTTGAAAATAATTTAGTTGGTTTACATAATTTCATTGGTGGATATTGTGGTGTTTCAAAAGTAGAAAATAACACAATAAACATTTGTTATTTAGCTAATTACAAAACGTTCAAAAAGTATAAAAATATTGATAATTATCAGCGAGAAGTAGTTTTTAAAAACCCCAATTTAAAATTGATTTTCGAAAAATCTAATCTGATTTTTGAAAAACCGTTGACGATAAGTCAAATTAATTTTGAACAAAAACAAACAGTTGAAAATCATATTCTAATGATTGGAGATACAGCAGGGCTTATTCATCCTTTGTGTGGCAATGGAATGGCTATGGCAATTCATAGCGCTAAAATAGTTTCAGAATTAGTGCAGGACTATTTTACCAATGAATCTCAAACGAGATTAGAATTAGAAACAAAATATATTGAAAAGTGGAATTTTAATTTTAAAAAACGATTGTTCATTGGACGAGTTTTAGCTAAAATTTTACAGAGTCCAAGAATTTCGGTTTTATTAATGTCATTGTTAATTAAATTCCCAATACTATTGTCAAAAATTATAGAGAAAACCCACGGTAAACCAATAATTATAGAACAATAAAATGGCTTTAAATACAAAATATAGATCTGATGAGCCTGAAATTATGGACGATTTTACTTTGGAAGGTGAGGATTTAAGGGATGCCTTGGATAAAATAGCAAAAATCAATCAGCTGTTGGGTGGAAACAAGCTAACTTTACGAGGAGTTCAAAGTTTGTTAACCTCAATTTCGAAGTCGCAAAAAATTACAATAGTAGATGTTGGTTGTGGAAATGGTGATATGTTGCGAACTATATCTGATTTTGGATTGGAAAACGATTACAAATTTGAATTGATTGGAATTGACGCAAATGCTTTTACAATAAATCATGCGCGAAAATTATCCAAATGTTATCCTGATATAACCTATAAATGCCAAGATATTTTTGGTCAACATTTTGTTGAGTTAAAATATGATATTGTATTGTGTACTTTGACTTTACATCATTTTAAAGAAGAAGAAATTAATAAGTTGTTGACCGTCTTTAATGCAAATTCTAATATAGGAATAGTTATTAATGACTTGCATAGAAGCACTATTGCATATCGGTTATTTCAACTAATATGTATTGTTTTTCGATTGAATAAAATGTCCCGAGAAGATGGGTTGATTTCGATTTTAAGAGGATTTAAACGAAATGAATTAATCCATTTTTCTAAAAAATTGAATTTTAAAAACTACAGAATTAAATGGAGATGGGCATTCCGTTATGAATGGATAATTTCAAAAATATGAGTGTAAGAATTAAAACGGTTACGAAACAATTGCCAAAATACTTTAGGTCAACTGATGAAATTATTCCTTTTTTAGACACTTGGTTAGTAGGGCAAGACCAACGATTTATCAAGAAAGTAAAAAAAATTTTCGAAGGAGCAGCCGTTGATAAAAGGTATTCTATTATGGATCCAATCGAAGTTTTTACTAAAACATCTTTTGAAGAGAGAAATTCAATTTATGTTCGTGAAGTAATTGAATTAGGTACAAAAGTGCTACAAAAAGCATTGGTAAAATCTAATTGGAATCCGGAAGATTTAGATTATATAATAACCGTAAGCTGTACAGGAATTATGATTCCATCATTAGATGCATATTTAATTAATTCATTAAAATTACGCCAAGATATTGTGCGACTTCCTGTAACTGAAATGGGTTGTGCTGCAGGAATTTCAGGGATAATTTATGCTAAAAATTTCTTGAAGGCCAATCCAGGAAAACGTGCTGCCGTAATTGCTGTTGAAAGTCCTACGGCTACATTTCAACTGGAAGATTTTTCAATGGCGAACATAGTTAGTGCGGCTATTTTTGGAGATGGAGCTGCCTGCGTTTTACTTTCTTCACATGAAGAAGATGAAGGTCCTGAGATTCTTGCTGAAGACATGTATCATTTTTACGATAATATCCACATGATGGGGTTTAAGCTTACTAATTCTGGATTGCAAATGGTATTAGATATTGAAGTTCCCGAAACAATTGCGTCGCATTTTCCAGATATTATTCACCCTTTCTTAGAAAAAAATAATTCAAAAATTGAAGATATTGATCATTTAATTTTTCATCCTGGCGGAAAAAAAATTATTCAAACTGTTGAAGCT
The DNA here is from genome assembly GCF_003634825.1 of Flavobacterium sp. 123. Classification (NCBI taxonomy): domain Bacteria; kingdom Pseudomonadati; phylum Bacteroidota; class Flavobacteriia; order Flavobacteriales; family Flavobacteriaceae; genus Flavobacterium; species Flavobacterium sp. 123. The sequence goes on along the minus strand of NZ_RBXD01000001.1, from coordinate 2,856,633 downwards.
TTGTTTTTTGGATTAGGAAAAAATATAGATGACACAAAAGAGGTTTTGCGTTTGTACGGTAATATGTCAAGCGCTACGGTTTTATATGTTTTAGAACAGATTATGGATAAAAAGCCTAAAAAAGGAGAAAAAGGGTTGATGCTTAGTTTTGGTCCCGGATTTTCGGCACAACGTATTTTATTGGAATTTTAAAAATGATTATTTCATAAAAGTCAAACATGGAAAAAGAAATAATTGTATCAAAATTACCGTATGTTAAACCATTTTTATTTGTAGATGAAATCATTCGTATTAATGAAAATGGAGTTGAAGGGACATTTACTTTTGATAAAAATCTTGATTTTTACAAAGGGCATTTCAAAAATAATCCAGTAACTCCAGGTGTGATTTTAATTGAAGTTATGGCGCAAATAGGACTGGTTTGTTTAGGAATATTTTTATTAAATGATAAATTAAACAAAGAAGCTTCAATTGCTTTAACATCAAGTGAAATAGATTTTTTAAAACCTGTTTTTCCAAATGAAAAAGTAAATGTGATTTCCCAAAAAATATATTTTAGATTTGGTAAATTAAAATGTAAAGTGGCCATGTTTAATAATGACGGAATTGAAGTTTGTCGTGGTACAATAGCAGGAATGATTGTTTGAATCTCAACGTAATAGTATAGAAATTATATAGTAAAATGAATAAAAGAGTAGTTGTAACAGGTCTTGGTGTCGTTGCTCCAAACGGGGTAGGACTTGATAATTTTACTCATGCCATAAAAAACGGAATTTCAGGAATTAAACACGACTTGGAATTAGAAAGATTGCAGTTTTCATGTCAAATAGCAGGAAAACCTGAAATAACTCCAGAGTTAGCATTGCGCTATTTTTCAGAATTAGAATTGAAAAATTTTAACTCCTCGGGAATTTTATATGGTGTTATTGCAGGAATTGATGCATGGCTCCATGCGGGGTTATCGATGTCAATTAGTGATGAACCAGATTGGGATAGCGGAACTATTTTTGGAACAGGAACTTCGGGTATAGATAAATTTAGAGAAAGTATATATAAAATTGATGATTTTCAAACTCGTAAACTAGGAAGCACAGCGGTTGCGCAGACCATGAATAGTGGTGTAAGTGCTTATTTAGGAGGGAAAATAGGGCTGGGAAACCAAGTTACTACAAATTCCTCCGCTTGTACTACAGGTGCTGAAAGTATTTTGATGGGATATGAAAGAATCAAATCAGGGCAAGCAAAACGTATTTTAGCGGGAAGTACGAGTGATTCTGGACCTTATATTTGGGGAGGATTCGATGCTATGAGAGTGTGTACTTTTAAGCATAATGACTCACCCGAAAAGGGTTCAAGACCAATGTCGGCAATGGCTTCAGGATTTGTTCCAGGAAGTGGAGCAGGAGCTTTGTTACTAGAAGATTTAGAAACTGCATTAGAACGTGGAGCTACAATTTATGCTGAAGTTTTAGGAGGAAATATTAATTCCGGAGGACAGCGGGGTTTAGGAACTATGACTGCTCCAAATCCTATAGCGGTGCAAAAATGCATTAAAAGTGCCATTGAAAATGCAGGAATAAATCCAAACGATATTGATGCTATCAATGGGCATTTAACAGCGACATCAAAAGACAGTTTAGAAATTGAAAATTGGACTGTGGCTTTAGGAAGAAGTGGGGTTGATTTTCCTTATATTAATTCTTTGAAATCATTAGTAGGTCATTGTTTGTCAGGCGCTGGAAGTGTCGAAAGCGTGGCTTCGGTTTTGCAATTGTATCACGGATTTGTTTTTCCAAATATTAATTGTGAAGATATTAACCCTGAAATAACCGCTTTAATTGATGCTTCCAAGATTCCTCAAAAGCTGATTGAAAAAGAGTTGAATATAATTGCAAAAGCCAGTTTTGGGTTTGGAGATGTAAATAGTTGCGTAATTTTTAAAAGGTTTTCAGAGTAAAAAATTTCCAAATAAATTAGAAATAAAATTCATTATGAATAAAATAGAAGTAATTGCGAAACTAAAAGAAATAGTTAAACCGTATGTGCAAGATCAAAATGCATTTGAAAATCTCACCGAGAGTACCGATTTTATCAATGATTTAAAGATAAATTCAGCTAATTTAGTAGATATCATACTTGATGTAGAAGAAATATTCAATATAGAAATTGACAATCAATCTATGGAAAAAATGCTCAATTTAAAGGCAACGATTGAAGTTATAGAAGCAAAACTGTCTAAAAAATGATTGGTAATGATGTAGTAGATTTAGCTTTGGCTAAAATTGAGAGCAATTGGCAACGGTCTCGATTTTTAGCTAAAATTTTTACTAAAAAAGAGCAAGAAATAATTTTTCTTTCTGATGACCAAGAGTTGATGGTTTGGAATTTATGGAGTAAGAAGGAAGCGGCCTATAAAATATACAATCGAGAAACAGGGATTAGAGGGTATTTTCCTTTAGAAATAGAATGTGTTTTTGACGAATCTAATAGAGGAAATGTTGTTCTAAAAGGAAGAGAAGTTTATACTCAAACCTCATTTAATAATAATCAAATTCACACAATAGCAGTTGCTAAAAAAGAATATTTTGCTCAAATAAAACCCTTAAGTTTTGAAACTAAAATCATAAAAATAGATGGAATTCCGTTTGTAATGGATGGGTCTTCTAAAGCTCTAAAACCAGTTTCCATAAGTCATCACGGTGAATTTTGGAAAGGAATTACTATTTAATGCCTAATCTAGATTTTAATTTCAAGAACAGTAATGCAATTTTATAAGCATCTTCTGAAGATGAATTACGGTCGCTTTTTGGTGTTTTATAGATGGTACACAATTCATCAAGTGAAAATTGTTTATCAGTAATATCATGTAATTTTCTATACATTACATCAATATCTAAAGCCTCATTTTTTAATCTTCCACAACCTAATTTTTCTAATGATGCATTAATCATTTCTACATCAAAATCAACATGGTGACCTACTAAAGTTGCATTTCCGATATAATCGATTAGTGACATAATCGCCTCAGGTTCAACTAGTTTTTTCATCTTGCTTTCAACAATAAACTCATTTGAAAGTCCATTATCATGCAGAAACTTGTATTGTAATAATACCGCTTCAAAACTATCTCCAATGAAGATACTATTGTCAATTACTGCAAAAGATCCTATGGATAAAATCACATCTTTGACAGGATTCATTCCAGATGTTTCGGTAGAAATAATAACAAATCGATTGGACTTTTTTTCGAATTTAGAAAGATAGTTTTTCCAAAATTCAGGGTATTCTTTATTGATGTTTTTCAGCCAGTCTAGCATATTAAGAAAATTGAGTGAGTTGAAACTTGCTTTTAATTAATTCTTCTAATTCTCTCATTGGAGCAAAAGCATTTTTCAGCTTTTCACGTTCTATTTTAGTTAGTTCATTTAAATTAATATACTGACCTGAATCGTCGTTTTTCATTCCTTCTATGGTTCTGAATTTTGACAAGGTTAAAAAAGCATCCGCACAATTCAAGTAAATTTCAGCGTTTTTAGGATCTACAATTGCTAATTGTTTGAATCTAAAGTAAGTATTGTTAACTCCTTTTATATTGAAACTCAAAGCAAATAAACGGGCTCCATCAATAAGCGGCATTAATGCACGAGTTTTTATATCAAATTTGTTTTTATTAGGTCCTTCTTCTTCCTCAACGATGAATTTTTTGAAAAAGCTTAAAGGAGCATTTTTTCTAAGTGCATCATTTCCTAAGAAATCAAAGAATAAAGCGTTGTTTTTTGCATTTTGAAAAATGACATTTTCAATAGCTTCTTCAATTTTTGGTTCGCCAAAAGCTATTTCAAAATCAAAGAAAATACTACTTAAATCATTGCTGTTTTCACCTGGAGTATTCATCCAGCTACTGTATTGTTTTGTCCAGTCTGTCAATGATTTACACCAAAGCATATTGCTTCCCATATGACCATTTGGACAAAATGTATATCCAACTTTTTCAAGGGTTACAGTAGTTCTTCTACCTAGTTTTAGGAAATAATCTTTTACTTCTCTATACTTTTCTGGAGTTACATCTTCAAATATTAAAATGCTATCTTGATCGGTCAATAATAATTGTTCTTTTCTTCCTTGACTACCAATGCTTAACCAAGCAAAACGGGCAGGAGGAGAGCCTAAATCTAAAATGGATAGTTCTACAGAACGTTTTATTATGGCAAGATTTACTTCGCTTGCAATATTATTAACATGTGAAAGCGGTATATTTTTATGAATCGAATTTTGAATAAGATCAGTCAATCGGTCTCGAACTTCTTTCAGATCTTTTGCTGTTTGTGAGCGTTTAATTTCTTTTATTAAAACCCCAGGATTACTAGCTTGAGCCACAATCAAATCGTGTTCAGAAATAATTCCTTTTACCATTGATTTATTCGTTCCGTCTGCTGTTACACACAAATGGGTTACGTTATTTTTAATCATCAACAATTGAGCTTCCGCTAAAGAAACATTTTCAACAACCGTTAATACTGGTGAAGACATGATTTTATCTATTGTAGCGGATATCGGAAAACGTCCAGTAGCAATTTTTGTACACATATCCGTATGTGTAACAATACCAATGGGCATGTCGTTTTCGATGATAATAATGCTATTGACTAAATTGTTAGTCATAACTTGTGCTACTTCCGAAACAATGTTATTTGTTGTGGTTGTAAGTGGCGCTTTGTTGTAGGATAAGGATTGAAAATATTGCATTTCTGATTGTTGATCAGAATAGAAAACATTATCTGAAATCAGTTTTCCACGTAAATTTTCTTTGTCTTTATAATTATTTGAATTAGAAGCAAAACTCTCTAATAAAAAATCTAAAACCTCTGAATTATTAGCAACAAAAGGTCTGAAAGTTGCAATAGGAATCGCATAAACAATACTTTCTTCACGAGCTTTGGCTGTCATCATGTAATTGTTTTTTGCAAAAAACGGTCGTAATCCAAAGATATCGCCTTCATGACATTTGTTCAAAAGTGTTTCTTCGGCATCTGCAATTACAGATAAATTGATAACTCCAGAAGCTACAACATAAAAGCTATCGTGAAGAGAATCATCAATTTGGAATAAAGTTTTATGTTTTTCTAAGTTCACAACGCGAATATTTGACGCTATTTCTGACAACTCTTGAAAAGTTAAATTATCAAAGGGCTGGTATTCTTTTAAAAAATCAGCAATGTGTTCCGCAATTGTGTTCATAGATTTGATAAATGATTATGTATTGAATGTAAAAATAATAAAATAAACACTGACAATAAAATGCTATGGAAGTGAAAATTGTTATTTATATAAAAACTTAATTTTTTCTTAAAATCAAGGATAATTTCGGGAAATTTAATTCGGTTATTTTATATTTATTGCTTAAAATAAAACATTTAAAACCATGGGATTACAAAAAAAAATACAGGTATTGATTCTGACATTATTTATGGTAACTTTTGCAAATGCACAAGATAAACCATTAAGTTCAGCAGAGATTGCAAGCGGAAAAATTAATGATGCTTTAATTACTATCAAATACGGTAGTCCATCTGTTAAAGGTAGACAAATTTGGGGAAAATTAGTTCCTTTTAATGAAGTTTGGCGTGCTGGTGCAAATGAAGCAACAACTTTTGAAACAGATAAGGAATTAACAATCGAAGGAATGAAATTACCCGCTGGTAAATATTCTTTTTTTATTATTCCAAATGAAAATCAATGTGTGCTTATTTTCAACAATGATGCTAAACAATGGGGCGCTTATAAGTATAATGACAAAAAAGATCAGCTTAGAGTTATTGTTAAACAGAATATTTCTGATTCAAGAGTTGAAAAATTAGTATATACTATTAATCCGAATGATATTGCTTTAAGTTGGGATAATTGGAATATTTCATTCTCTGTGAAATAATTTTTATTTAAGTTTAAACAAAGCATCATCTTTAAATAGGTGATGCTTTTTAGTTATAAATATAATTAAGTCTATTTCTTTGGTTTGTTGGATATTCTATTTTACATAATATAAATTATAGTGCATAAAATGACATTGCAAACACTATCAAATGTATCAGATTTAATGATAAATTTTGATTCGTATTTTAAATATTTACCTTTGCCAAAAGTAATTCTACACAATGACTAAAGGAAAATACATTAAATTAATTTTGATTTTGGGTTCACTAACGGCATTAGGTCCGTTTTCTATTGATATGTATTTACCTGGTTTTGCTGGTATTGCTAAAGATTTGAATACTTCAGTTGCTAATGTTTCGTTGACATTGTCTAGTTATTTTATAGGAATTTCTGCGGGACAATTATTATACGGGCCATTATTAGATCGTTTTGGTAGAAAAAAGCCTTTGTTTTGGGGTTTGTTAGTCTATATATTGGCATCTTTAGAATGTGCATTTGTAACAGATATTGATGTTTTTATTGGATTGCGTTTTATTCAAGCTGTTGGAAGTTGTGCTGCAGCGGTTGCTTCGGTATCAATGGTACGAGATTTATTTCCTGTAAAAGATATTCCAAAAGTATTTTCATTATTAATGTTAGTTGTTGGACTTTCTCCAATGTTAGCTCCAACTATTGGTGGCTATATCACGGAAGATTATGGATGGCATACGGTGTTTTTTATATTGATGTTTATGGGAATTATAATTCTTTTGGCCTCTCAAATGCTTCTTCCTAATAGTTATGAACCTAATCTTTCTATTTCATTAAAACCAAAACCTATCATTACTAATTTTATAAGCATAATAAAAGTTCCTCAATTTTATACTTATGCTTTTTCTGGATCCATAGCCTTTTCTGGATTGTTTACTTATGTTGCTGCTTCTCCTATTTTATTTATGGACATCTTTAAGGTTGATCCTAAATCCTATGGTTGGATATTTGCGTTTATGTCTTTGAGTTTTATAGGTGCTAGCCAACTCAATTCATTGCTTTTAAGGAAATTTTCTAGTGAAAAAATGATATATGGCGCATTCTTAAGTCAATCTATCATAGCTATTGTTTTTTTAGTGTTAACAATGAATGATATGTTAGGATTGTATGGAACTATTGCTATGTTATTTCTGTTTTTAGCATGTTTAGGAATATCAAATCCAAATACGGCTGGACTTACCCTTGCTCCTTTTTCAAGAAATGCAGGTAGCGCATCCGCTTTGATGGGAGCTATCCAATTAGGATTTGGTGCATTTGCTTCTTTTTTAGTGGGTGTTTTTGTAAAAGATTCTATGACACCTATTGTAGTTATAATTGCAGTAACAACTATTGCTGCTTTTATAGTTTTGAATATTGGAAAAATAAAAATTAAAAATACTATTGTAAATTCCCCTAATGATGAAATTCAAATAGGGCATTAATAGCATTTTATTTTTTATCAGGTCTAATAATCATTCGTAAAGATTGATCTTTAGAGAAATAGGCAATCATCCAATGGTAGAATGTATTAATCCTATTGCGATACGTAATCAATGAAATTAGGTGTATAAATAGCCAAATCATCCAAGCGAAGAAACCTTTAAAATGCATTTTAGATTTTGGTAAATCAACCACTGCTTTGTTTTTTCCGATAATCGCCATCGAACCTTTATCATTGTATTCAAAGGGGTTTAATGGTTTATTTTGATGCATTAATTTGAAATTATCTGCTAAATTTATTCCTTGTTGAATGGCAACTTGTGCCACTTGTGGATGTCCTTCTGGAAAATTTTTATCGGTAAATTGAATACAGGTATCTCCTATTGCATAAATGTTTTGTGTCCCATTTACTTTGTTAAAAGCATCTGTTGCCATACGTTTGCCACGTCCGTAACTTTCTGCTGGAATTCCTTCAAATTCTCTAGCGGAAACTCCTGCTGCCCAAATTAGATTTTTAGTTTTAATGGTTTCTCCATTCGAAAAAAACACGGTGTCATCAACATAATCAACGACTCTATTATTAAGTTTTACAACCACTCCTAAGTTAGTCAAAGCTTCGAGTGTGTCGCTTTGTGATTCTTTGCTCATTGGTGATAATAATGCATCACCACCGTCAACTAAATATACATTACTGGCCGTTGTACTTAATTCTGGGTATTCTTTAAGAAAAATACTTCGTCTCATTTCAGCAAACATTCCAGAGACTTCAACTCCGGTTGGCCCACCTCCAACAACTACAACCGTTAAAAGCATTCTGCGTTTTCGGATGTCTTTACAAATGGCCGCTTTTTCTAAATTTTTTAAAATTGTATTTCTCATCTCAATAGCATCATTGAGTGTTTTCATTGGAATGGCGTTTTTCTTTACGTTCTCCATTCCAAAATAACTCGTTTCTGCTCCAGTTGCAAAAACCAGATAATCGTAATTTAATGTTCCATTATTAAGAATAATTTTGTTTTCAGCAGGAATTACCTTTTCAAGTTCTCCAAGTCGAAATTGCAAGTTTTTTTTACCTGCAAAAAACTTACGAAACGGATAACTAATGCTGGATGGTTCCAAAAAAGCTGTAGCTACCTGATATATGAGTGGTGGAAAGAAATTATAATTATTTTTATCAACAAGAGTAACGTTAATTCCTTCTTGATTTAATAGCTCTTTAGCTAGATTAATACCTGCAAAACCTCCTCCGATGATTATAATTTCCATAAAATTATTTTATAATTTGAGTTATAAAAAAAGCATCCTATAAATATACACTATTTATGGATGCTTTTAGAGGTATGATTTATTAAAAAAATCTAAAATTAGTTTCTTTTCATTTTTTTAATGGGCTTTTCTTTAGGTTCATTTTTGTTTTGCAACAGATGATTTGCTAATAATTTTTCAATCAATTCATCTTTAGTTAAATGATGAAAAATAGTTTTTACTTTTTCCTTTACCTCTGGATTAACATCGTGATTTGGTTTAGTTTTAAAGATTTGTTTTGCCCACAAAAGGGTATTATTTTCTTCAATACTAGTATCTGTAGGTTTTTTAAATTCAGTAAATTTTATTCCTAGTTCTTTTTCAAAATCAGCAATTTCTGGAACTTCTTCAGGTTGTAATACCGTTAATGAAAGTCCCTTTGCTCCTGCTCTGGCTGTTCTACCACTACGATGAACATAGACTTCATAAACATCGGGCAAGTGATAATTTACTACATAAGAAATTTCTTTGACGTCAATTCCTCTTGCTGCCAAATCCGTTGCAACTAATATATTAATATGGCCTTCGCGAAATTGTTCCATAATACGATCCCGAATTCCTTGCGATAAACTACCGTGTAAAGCTCCAGAAGAAAATCTGTTGATAGCCAGATTTTTGGCTAATTTATTAACGGCAGCTTTTGTTTTACAAAAGATAATTCCTCTTTCTCCTTCTTTTGAATTTAAAAAATGCATTAAAACATTTAGTTTTTCAATTGGATCAACTACGATATATTCGTGATCAATTCCTTGATTCCCTACAGTTTCCATATTAGCACTGACTTGAACAACATTTTTGTTTAAGTAGTTCTGAATGAGTTGTTTTATAGGTCCTGCTAAAGTAGCAGAGAATAAAAATGTTTTATGGTTTTTAGGGAGTTCTGTAATGATTTCGTCTAAACCTTCTTTTAAAATTGTTACCATTTCATCCACTTCGTCGAGTACGAGAAACTTGGTTTCTTTTAAGTTTATGGCTTTGCGTTGAATCAAATCAATTAAACGTCCTGGAGTTGCTACAACTATATGAGTTGGTGTTGTTAAGCGTTCTATTTGTGGTTTGATTGGAATTCCACCACAAGTTGCTGCAATAGAAACTTCAGGTAAATAAGTAGCAAAACTTTCTAAGTTTTTGAAAATTTGTTGCCCTAGTTCACGTGTAGGAACTAGAATTACGGCTTGTATTACGGGTGAATTAGTATCAATTAATTGTAAAATTGGCAATCCAAAAGCAGCTGTTTTTCCTGTACCCGTTTTTGCAAGCCCAACTAAATCCGTTGTATTGGATAAAAGTAATGGAATTGTTTTTTGTTGAATTTCTGTTGGCACAACAATTTTCAAATCAGAAAGTGCCTTCAGTATGGGAGTGGAAATTCCTAAATCAGAGAATTGTTTTTGCATTTTTTTGAATTTTATAATTTTATAAAAAAGTGATGTTTTCTACTTTATTTTTAGCCCCGATAGCAGCGAAAATCCTTTTCCTTTTTTTCTTTAAAAAGGAAAAGATTGCAACGAATAGCGGGATTAGCTCCTAAAGTATAAATCAATCAGGTTCGTTCATGATTTTTTCACGATACTTTTTACCGGTTAACAAAACTAATTTTAGTTTGTAATCGTCAACTAACCATTCGCGGTAGTTTTTACTGCATTGGCTCAAGCATTTTGAATAGCGTTTGATGCGACATTCAATATCGTCATCAAGTAATTTTCCTAGCGCTTTAGCTTCTTGCAGCGTTTCAGAATTATCAATACACATTGACGCATGTTGCTCCAATGATTTTTCTAAAACTACTTTTGAACGCAGATTTTGTTTGATAATCAGTTTGTGTTCTTCATCTACATCAAAAGTTACATCCGCAGTTTTGCTAAATTTAGCACGAACTTCTGGAGGCATTGAATATTTGAAATACAATTCGATTTCAGTATCATCACGTAAATTTTCTAGATAAAATTCTGGTGATTTAAAAATGTGTTGCCAGTTTACGGGTTCGCTCCACAAGCCAAAACGAGCGGCATTGTTTCCTAAATCGATAACGGTAAATTCATCTTTATGAGCTAATTTTCTGGAACCACGACCAATCATTTGAAAATATAAAGTCAATGATTTTGTAGCTCTGTTTAGAATAATTGTCTCTACTGTAGGCTCATCAAAACCTGTGGTTAAGATTCCTACCGAGGTCAAAATAGCATCTGGCGTGTGTTTGAACCAATGTAAAATATCTTTTCGTTCTTCGGCACTGCTGGTATTATCTAAGTGACGAATACCATAACCTGCTTCTCGGAATGTTTCGTATACATACAATGATGTATTTATTCCATTATTGAAAATCAATGTTTTCTTACCTAACGATTTCTCGGTATAAGCATGCAATAATTTTTCTTGCATGGCCATATTGGTATATAAATCATCCGAAGATTTTACGGTGTAATCCCCGTTGATTCCAACTTTTAGAGAAGTTAATCCTACATCATAGCTGTAAGTTATGGCTTTCGCCAAAAATCCTTTGTCGATTAAAGAACCAATGGTGTCTCCTACGATTAATTCATCATAGCTTTCGTGCATTGGTAATTTAATATTAGAACTCAAAGGCGTTGCAGTAACTCCTAATATAAATGCGTTTTTGAAAGAGCTCAATAATTTTCGGAAGGAATTATAATGCGCCTCGTCAATAATTACAAGCCCAATGTTATCCAAATGCAATTTTTCATCATTGATTCGGTTTTTTAGTGTTTCAACCATCGCCACAAAACAAGAATAATCGTTTTGGTCTGGTAGGTCTTTAACTTTACTATTTATGATTTTGTTTTTGACATCAAATCCTTTGAGCATTTTTGAAGTTTGCTTACAAAGTTCAATTCGGTGTGTTAAAACGACCACTTTTTTGTCATGCTTGGATAAATAGCGTCTTACGATTTCTGAAAAAATCACAGTTTTTCCTCCACCTGTAGGCAATTGATACAATAAATGATGTTGTTGGGGGCCATTATCTATGCGTTCAAAAATGGCATCTATGTCACCTTTTTGGTAAGCATAAAGTTCTTTTTTGTCCTCGATTTCTATTTCTAATGTATTTTGCGGCATTTATTTTTATTGGATTTTTGCAAAAGTACGCCTAAAAAACAGTTAATCCGCTACTTTTAATTTAAAAGAATTAGATTGGATTAAATAAAATTGGTTTATGGGGATAAATTAATACTCAAATCGTTCAATAACGGCATTGAATTCAGGTTCATTTTTCCATTTTTGAGCAATGGTTTCTTTGTGAATGTTCATTATACGGGGTTTAAACTCGGTTAAAATACCATTCGAAATCAAGAAACTTATGACTTGCTCAAAGGAATTAAACATACTTTTATAGAAAAGTTCTTGCTTGATAAGATTTTCGGAAGAATATGCTTGAGCGATTTCAATATTGTATAACATTACATCAGCAATTACAAATGGATCTACTCCTAACAAGATGAAATGTTTGATGTATTTCTGTGCCACAGAGCGTCTCATCTTAGGTTTGCATCGTCGTCCTGAATTTTTTATAGGAAAATATTCATTCGAAATTTTGAGTTTGCATTCCTGCAAAAGTGTTTCTTCTTTTGGATTAAAAACAAAATTATAATACACTTTTACGGGACTGAATTTTTCATACAACGCTAAGATTTGTTCTTCAAGTTGCTCTTTATTCAGCTCCGACAGGTATTTTTTTAAATCACGTTTGCTCATTATCAAAGTTTAAGATTACAAAAGTAAATTACTTTGACAATGAATGCATCAAAAACGAACGATAATACCTAATTTTGTGTGTGTAAAAGTCCTTAAAACAGGATTTTTAGTTCTTTATCTATTCTTTAAATCGTTAATTGTATTTTAAATGCTCAAAATTTTTAAAATTATCGCAATCCTTGAAGGGATTTCATATTTGGTTTTATTTTCAAATATGCTTTTTATCAAACCAACAAACTTTGATTTATATAAAACACTATTATTTCCTATAGGAATGGCTCACGGTTTATTATTTGTTGGCTACATCATTTTAGCATTGATGTTGAAATTTGAAGATAATTGGGGAATGAAAAAATTAGGCCTTGTTTGTGCGGCTTCTGTAGTGCCATTTGGTACATTTTACATGGAGAAGAAATACTTGAGAAATGTATAAAATCATTGAAAAGATATTCACTTTTTTATATCCAATTTTCAGAAAATGGGGATTGGGAAGTACTTTTGCGTCCTACCTGAGCTTAGTGCTAAATATTTTAGTTTTATGTCTTATATCCTATTTGATTTATTTAGTTTTTAGATTTGTTTTGGTTAAAGTAATGGCCATTATAGCACGAAATACTAAAACTAGATTTGATGATATTCTGGTTGCTAATAAGACTGAAAAGTATATTGCGCATTTAATTCCGCTGTTGTTCATTTATAAAGCAGTTCCAATTATTTTAGATCGATTTGAATATTGGGAAAGTGTTTTCGGAAAATTAGTTGGTGTATACATTGTTCTTCTACTATTGTGGATTATTAGAACAATTTTTAGTTCCCTAAGAGATTATTTGAAACTGAAACCTCGATATAGTGATAAACCAATTGATAGTTTTATTCAAGTTATCATGATAGTGTTTTGGTTGTTTGGTCTGACAGTTATTGTATCAAAAATATTTGATATCAACCAAAATGAACTATTGACTATTTTAGGAGCTGTTTCTGCGGTTATTATTTTAGTTTTTAGAGATACGATTTTGGGTTTTGTAGCGAGTGTTCAGGTTGCGATTAACGACATGGTTCGTATAGGAGATTGGATTACAATGGAGCGCTATGGAGCTGATGGTGATGTTATCGAAATCAATTTGGCTACGGTTAAAGTTCGAAATTTTGATAATACGACCACTACAATTCCAACGTATAGTTTGATTTCAGATTCGTTCAGAAACTGGCGTGGTATGTTGAATTCAGATGGGAGACGCATCAAAAGGCACGTGCTTATAAAAACAGGGAGTATCCGATTTTTGAATGACACCGAATTAGAAAATTTAAAAAAAATTGAACTCATTAGCGCCTATATTGATACTCGAAAAGCAGAAATTAATAAATACAATTTAGCACATAATATCGATAAATCTGTGCCTGTTAATGGACGAAACATGACAAATTTTGGTGTTTTTAGAAAATATATAACAGAGTATTTGCATCAACATCCAGGATTGAATAAGGAGATGATTATGCTTTGCAGACAATTACAAGCAACTTCTCAAGGGATTCCTTTAGAGATTTATGCTTTTTCGTATGACAAACGCTTTGAAAATTATGAGTACATTATGGCTGATATTTTTGATCATATTATTGCCTCAGTAGGCTATTTTGATTTGGAAATTTATGAGCTTCCTACTGAAAAATCAATCGCTTCTTCGGGAATTTAATGGGCTAAACACATACATTATGACTTTAACAGACTGGATTGGATTTATTGGAGTAACCCTACTTTCGATAGCCTATTTTCTGAACCTTACTAATAAATTATCTAAAGAGAGTTTAGGATATTTATCTATAAATTTTATGGGAGCTGGAATAGCTTGCTTTGCTTCTATCCTATTGGATTATATGCCTTTCATTATTTTGGAAGGTTCTTGGACATTAGTTTCTGCGTATGGGATTATTCAGTATTTTAAAAAGAAATAAAATGACTGGAGAAAAAGATTTAGAAAAATTACTCAAAACCATGAAACCGAAGTTAAACGAAGGTGAATATGTTTTTTGTGTAATGAATTCAGTAGTGAATTTAGCGGATAGTGATGTTCTTATGTCCTTCAAAGAGCAAGAAGGAACTACAATTATACTTAAAAAAGAAGTAGCGAATTTACACTCACTTCCCTACTCCTATAGTGCTTCATGGATAACATTAACGGTTCATTCTTCTTTAGAAGCTGTTGGTTTGACTGCAGCTTTTTCTAAAGCTTTATCTCAAGATGGGATTAGCTGTAATGTAGTTGCGGCTTTTTATCACGATCATATTTTTGTAGACAAAAAAGACACAGATAAAGCTATGGAAATTCTAAATCGTTTTTCAAATGAAACAAGTATTTAGATTTTTCACAAACGATCTTTAACGTATTCTATTTGAGTTTTGCCATGTGCTTGTGGTTTTCCATCTGCGCCAAGACTAACCATAGTTGTGTTGTCAATGGTAATAATGGTTTCACGTGTCATCATATTTCTAGCTTCACAAGTCAATACGAGCGATGTGTTTCCAAATTTCACCACGTCAATTCCAATTTCAATAATATCTCCTTGTTTTGCAGAGCTTCTGAAATTAATTTCCGACATATGTTTGGTAACAATTCGAGAGTTTTCTAATTGAATAATCGAATATAAAGCTAGTTCTTCGTCAAGCCAAGCTAATAGTTTTCCTCCAAATAAAGTTCCGTTTGGGTTCAAATCTTCGGGTTTCACCCATTTTCTAGTATGAAATCTCATATTGTTTATTTATAATGACAAAAATAAGCTTTTACTATTGCTATTTTTTTTATTTTTAAAGAAAAAACAGATGAATCAAAGAGATGCTTTTTTAAAAGAATTCCGTGGTCCAACATTAGGAACCGTGACACCTCAATCCTCAGCAGATGAATTGTTTCAAAATGAGGTACTTCGTCCAATTTTGAAACTGCAAAACGATTTGTTTATTGTTTCATTTCTAAATTATACAAGTAAAAATCATATTGATTTTAATGCGCATTCCATTGAAAAAAGAATGACCATTATAGACAATGCCATTCAAAAAGATATCAAGTTTAGAAATTCTTTGAAAGGAATGATTATTGGATTATTCACCGCAGAGGAATATGCCTTGTATATCAAAAATTCTTCTAGTCTAAACAAAAGGATGATGGGAATGCTTATCGAAAGATTAAAAAGTCAAATACAACTCTTTGAAACTATTTAATTATAATTGGACAAGGATTACAATTTCTTAAGCAGCTTTTTGTTGCTTAAAATTTAAAAAAAAAGGTCTTATTTAAGTAAACGTTATTGATTTATCATCATTTGATTATCATTGCGTTTTTTTGTAAAAAAATTCCACTAATCATATAAAATAATGCCTCAGGCTCGTTTTTTTTCATTATAATTGTTAAAAATAAAGCTATGAAAGAAGCGTATTTTAAATGGTATTCGCCAAATTTGAGCAGAGATGTTGAAATGCTAGTTTTTGGTCATGCTGGATATCCTGTAATTTTATTCCCAACTTCTATGGGGAGCTTTCATGAAAACAAGGATATGGGATTAATTGAATCTGCTAAATGGTATTTAGAACAAGGATTAATCCAAATATTTTGTCCGGCGAGTATTGATAAAGATAGCTTTTACAACAAACAAATTTACCCGATTCATCGTATTGAAAATCATGTTTGGTATGATAAAATGATTTGTCATGAGTTAGTTGAACGAGTTAAAAACAATACTCCTTCTGGAAAAGTAGCACTTGCTGGATGTAGTTTTGGAGGGTATCATGCCGCTAATTTTGCTTTTCGACACCCAGGTTATGTGAGTCATATGTTTTCTATGAGCGGAGCATTTAGCATCAAGAGTTTTATGGATGGATTTCATAATGATGATGTTTTTTATAATAGTCCTGAAGATTATCTGTATGGTTTAAACGATCCTGAATTATGGAATATGGATATTGTTTTAGGAACATCAAATTGGGACATTTGTTATGATTCTAATCTAAAACTTAGCAAAATATTAAGTGATAGAAACGTACATCATTGGTTGGATATCCGACCAGATAGAGAACACGATTGGCCTGTTTGGAAAGAAATGTTCCCACATTATTTATCTCGAATTAAATTTTTCTAAAAATAGATTAATATGAAAAAAATTGGAATTTTATATGGTATGGAAGATACCTATCCTCAGGCTTTTATTGATAGAGTGAATTCAAAAAACGAGAAAGGAATTATAGCCGAAGCAGTTTCTATAGATAAAGTAGTTCAAAATCAAGGAGGAGAATATGCTGTAATTATAGACAGAATTTCGCAAGATGTTCCTTTTTACCGCGCCTATTTAAAGAATGCTGCACTTACGGGAACTAATGTGATTAATAATCCTTTTTGGTGGAGTGCGGATGATAAATTTTTCAATAATGCTTTAGCGAATACTTTAGGCGTTCCCTTGCCTAACACCGTTATTTTACCTTCTGCGGAACATCCTACTGATACAACCGGAAATTCTTTCAGAAACCTAAAATATCCAATGGATTGGCAGTATATTTTTGATTACATTGGTTTTCCTGCATACATGAAACCTTATGCTGGTGGTGGCTGGAAAAATGTATATCGCCTTGAGAACAAAGAAGAATTTTGGGAGAAGCATCAGGAAACGGGACAATTAGTTATGATGTTACAAGAGGAAATTGTATTCACAGAGTATTTCAGAGTATACTGTTTGGGTTGTAAAGCAGTTCGAATTATGCAGTATGAACCTAGGAATCCGCACCATTTACGCTATGTGATAGATGGACCGCCAGTAGATAAAAAGTTACTCGCTACCATAAAAGAGTACACTTTACGCCTTTGTAAAGGATTAGGATATGATTTTAATACTGTTGAATTTGCTGTTCGAGATGGAATTCCATATGCCATAGATTTTGGAAATCCTGCGCCTGATGCGGATATTAATTCTGTTGGAGCAGAGAATTTCGAATGGGTTGTGGAAGAATCAGCTAAAATGGCTATTGCTTTCGCAAAAAAACAAAAATCAGGAAAAATCAATTTGACTTGGGGTACTTTTATCAAAGAAGCTGTTGCTGAGAATAAATAAATTATCTATCCAATTTGAATGTAAAAGAGTATGCTGTGCTTCCGAAAGGAACTGTTTTTAAAAAAGAATGAAAATGAAAAAATTGCCGATTTTTACACTTGGTGTTGAAGAAGAATATCAAATTATAGATCCTGTTACTAGAGATTTACGTTCCCATTTATCAAAAATTGTTGATGGTGCAAAAATAATTTTAAACGAGCAGGTCAAAGCAGAAATGCATCAATCTGTGGTTGAAGTAGGGACTAATATTTGTAATAGTGTTAGTGATGCCAGAAATGAGATTCGGTTTTTGAGGTCAAAAATAGTTGAATTAGCTCATAAACAAGAACTGATTGTAGGTGGTGCAGGAACCCATCCCTTTTCTAAATGGCAAGACCAACCCATAACGGATGATCCCCGATATCATGACATTGTTAATGAATTGCAAGATGCAGCGCGTTCTAATTTAATTTTTGGAATGCATTGTCATGTAGGTATTGAAAATCGAGAAATTGGCTTGCAATTAATGAATCAAGCAACCTATTTTTTGCCACATATATTTGCGCTTTCTACAAATTCTCCTTTTTGGGAAGGAAGACAAACGGGATATAAATCTTTTAGAACTAAGGTTTTTGATAAATTTCCAAGAACTGGATTGCCTGAATATTTTGATTCCGTAAGTTCCTATGAAAATTATTTAGACACATTAGTTAAAACCAATTGTATTGATAATCCTAAAAAAATATGGTGGGATTTACGTCTACATCCATTTTACAATACCATCGAATTTAGAATTTGCGATATGTGTTTAACTGTGGAAGAAACAATTTGTATTGTAGCTATAATTCAGGCTATTGTGGCTAAGTTGTACAAACTAAACATGAACAATACCAGTTTCAATATTTATCGTTTGGCACTGATTAAAGAAAATAAATTTAGAGCTGCTCGTTACGGAATCGATAATAATATGATTGATTTTGGATTGCAAAAAGAAGTAGAAACTAAGATGCTGATTCTGGAATTATTGGATTTTATTGATGATGTAGTTGATGAATTAGGCAGTCGGGAGGACATTAATTTTGTGCATGAAATATTAAAAAACGGAACTGGAGCAGATAAACAATTGGCTGTTTTTCAACAAACAAATGATTTATGTAAGGTTGTAGATTTTATTACAGATGAATTTACTAAAGGGCTTTAAATCAAAAAATCACATATAAAAAATCAATATATTTGTATGATTTTTTAAAAATAACATAATGAATCAAAATACCATAAAAGTTGCAATTTTAGATATGTATAATGGCGAGCCAAATCAAGGAATGCGCTGTATTATTGATGTCATAAATCGATTTACCCCAGTTATTAGCTTTGAGATTTTTGATGTAAGAAAAAAAGCTGAATTACCTAATATAGAAAAATTTGATATTTATATTTCCTCTGGTGGTCCAGGAAATCCCTTGGTTGGTGATGGGGATTGGGACGTAAAATACTATGAATTTATTGATAAGCTCAATAGATGGAATACCGAAAATGAAGTTAAAAAACACGTTTTGTTTATATGTCATTCGTTTCAAATGGCTTGTAAACATTTTGGCTTGGCCGAAATTACAAAGCGCAACGATACTTCTTTTGGTGTGATGACTATTCATAAAACAAAAGAAGGAATTAACGATCCTCTTTTTGAAGGATTAGACGATCCGTTTTACGCTATTGATTCTAGAGATTATCAGGTTGTTCAACCCAATTTGAGTGTTTTTAAAGCCAAAGGTGCTAAAATCATTTCTTTGGAAAAAATACGGGATTACGTGCAATATGAGCGAGCAATTATGGCGGTTCGGTTCACAGATTATTTTGTTGGTACTCAATTTCATCCAGAAGCAGATCCAATAAGTTTTATTTCGCATCTTAGAAATAAAGAGGTTAAGGATAAGATTAGAAAAATGAAAGGAAAAAGAAAGTTCCGAAATATGTTGGAAGATTTATTAGATGATGATAAAATATACCGAACAAATGAAACTTTAATACCAAATTTTCTCCGTATTGCTATAAATGACTTGATAAAAACAAATAAAACACTTTCTAATTAATTAAAGAAATAAGAATATGGTTTCTAAATATCGGGAGTTATTTAATGCTCAATTTACAGAAGATAAATACCAGCAATTAAAAGATGATATTGCTTCTGATTTTGATTACATGCCAACTTTTCGATTAGGAGAAACACCGTTTTTTATTTCAAATGAACTAAAAAATCAATTGATTGAAGGTTCAAATGAAGTTATAGCTTTGATTAAGGACGAAAGGTTTAAATCTTTAACTGATAAATCGTTAGAATTAAATAATAAAGTTCCAAATGAAGATGAACACACCACTTTTTTGGCTATTGATTTTGGGATATGTGAAGAAGATGGACTTGTTATTCCTAAGTTAATTGAGGTTCAAGGATTCCCTTCTTTATTTAATTATCAGATTAATTTATATGAAAAATTCAAGAAGCAATATTCTTTTCTTGAATCGTTAACGCCTTTTGTTAATGGCATTGAATCTCAAGAATATCTGACTATTTTAGAGGATGTAATTTGTAATAATCATCCCAAAGAAAATGTAGTTTTACTTGAGATTGAACCTGAAAAGCAAAACACAAAAATTGATTTCTACTACTGCCGAAGAGATATTGGTATTCCTATAGTATGTGTTACAGATGTAATAAAAAAAGGGAAACAACTATTTTATAAAAACGAAGCTGGAAATGACATTCAGATAAAGCGAATTTACAATCGAGTCATTTTTGATGAATTAGATTTGCGAACAGATTTAAAATTGAATTTTAGTTTTTCAGATGACCTAGATGTAGAATGGGCGGGCCATCCGAATTGGTTTTTTAGAATCAGTAAGTTTATTTTACCTTTTTTAAAAGGAAAGTATTTTATAGAAACTACTCTTTTGAGTGACTTAAAAGAAATACCTGAAGATCTTGAAAATTATGTTCTAAAGCCTTTGTTTTCGTTTTCGGGTTCAGGTGTTATTTTTCATGTAAAAAAAGAAGATGTCGAATCTGTTTTGGATAAAGAACTTTATATTCTGCAAAAGAAAGTTAATTATATTCCTATAGTACAATCGCCAGATGGAAAGGTTAAAGCTGAAATTCGAGTCCTTTGTGTATGGAAAAAAGGGAATGATTCCCCTACTCTTCTTTGTAATCTAGCTAGGCTGAGTCGTGGCGAAATGATAGGTGTTAAATTTAATAAAGACAAGGATTGGGTTGGTGGTACATTGGGGTTATTTGAAAGATAAATTTCGAATAATGTTTCCAGAATTAAAGCTTAAATTTCTCTAGTTTTTAGGAGCGTATTTTTTTTAAAATTATTTCAACATAAAACGTCATTTTAACGCAATGAGGACGAAAAAAACGTTGTAGAAGCTTTTTTTGGAATAAAAAACCTACTTAAAATCGCGTTATTACTCTTTTTAACATTTTATGATAATTCTTAAAACTGCATTTTCCTTTGTGTTTAACTAAATTGAGCTAGTTTTTGATGAATTTTTTAAAGCTAAACCCTTAATAATTTATAAATTATTTAATTCCGTCAATAAATTAACATTAAAAAAACGAATCTGTCTTTTTTTTATTTATTATTGTAATGCATTAATAATTGCATAATTTTCATCAATAATTTATAATAAATAATAATTATATCAAATGGATAGACGGGAAGCACTAAAAAAAGTAGCGTTTTTAATGGGTGGCGCAATATCAGCGACAACAATGGGAGTTTTATTTGAAAGTTTTACTGTTTTAGATAAGGATAAAAACTTTATATCTTTCTCTGCAACAGATGAAGAAATCTTAGCTGAATTTGCAGATATTATAATTCCAACTACAGCATCATCTCCTGGAGCTAAAGCAGCAGGATTGGGAGCATTTATTCCAATGATGGTTCGTGATTGTTACCCAGCTCAAATGCAACAAATTTTTGCTTCTGGAATGAAAGATATGCAAGCGAAATGCTTAAAAGATTTCAATAAAGATTTTATGTCAATGTCTATCGAAGAGCGTCAAAAATTAATGCATAGTTTAACTGATGAAGCTATTGCTTCTAATAAAGCACCTTCATTCTTTTTGATCGCTAGAGATTTAACAATTCTTGGTTATTTCTCTTCAGAAATTGGATGTACTCAAGCTCGTGAATATCTTCCAGTACCTGGTAGATATGATGGAAGTGCAGAATACAAACCTGGACAAAAAGCTTGGGCTACTAACTAGTAGTTATCAAAATCTACTTGCTATTAAACTATTTTACAAATAAAAAATTACATACACGTGAATATAAATACCAATTTAAAGGAACAAAACACTTATGATGCTATTGTAATAGGATCAGGAATTAGTGGTGGTTGGGCAGCAAAAGAACTTACAGAAAAAGGACTTAAAGTATTGATGCTGGAGCGAGGAATGAACATTGAACACGTAACAGATTATGAATCTGCTATGAAAGCGCCATGGGAATTTGAACACGCTGGTAGACTTACTGAAGAACAAAAAGCTACGCATCCGGTTCAAAAAAGAGATTATCCGTACAGTGAAGCTAATGAAAAATGGTGGGTAAATGATATTGAATGTCCATATACTGAAGACAAACGTTTTGATTGGTATAGAGGATTTCACGTAGGTGGAAAATCATTAATGTGGGGACGTCAAAGTTACCGTTTTAGCGACCATAATTTTGAAGATAATGCAAAAGATGGTCATGGTAATGACTGGCCTATTCGTTACAAAGATCTTGCTCCTTGGTATGATTATGCTGAGAAATTTGCAGGGATTAGTGGGCAAAATGAAAATTGGCCTTTATTGCCAGATGGACATTTCCTTCCTCCAATGGATATGAACTGTGTAGAAAAATCAGTTAAAGAAAGAATTGAGAAACACTACAACAGATCAAGAATTATGACAATTGGTCGTACCGCAAATTTAACGGTTCCTCACAATGGTCGTGGAAATTGTCAATACAGAAACTTATGTAGTCGCGGATGTCCTTTTGGTGCTTATTTTAGCACACAATCTGCTACTCTTCCAGCTGCAATGGCTACTAAAAGATTAACGGTTAGACCCTACTCTATTGTGAATCATATCATTTATGATAAAGACACTAAAAAAGCAAAAGGTGTAATGGTTATAGATGCTGAAACAAATGAAACAATGGAGTTTTATGCTAAAATTGTTTTTGTAAATGGATCAACTTTAGGATCAACTTTTATATTATTAAACTCTACTTCGGAGGCGCATCCAACAGGATTAGGAAATGGAAGTGGACATTTAGGACACAATTTAATGGATCACCATTTCCGTTGTGGAGCTGAAGGAAGTGCAGAAGGATTTGAAGATAAATACACTTACGGACGTAGAGCAAACGGAATTTATATTCCAAGATACCAAAATATTGGTAACGACAAAAGAGATTACTTAAGAGGTTTTGGATATCAAGGTGGTGCTAGTAGAGGTTTGTGGCATAAAGAAGTTGCTGAATTAGCCTTTGGTGGTGATTTCAAAGATACAATGTCTCTTCCTGCTGATTCTTGGAGTATGGGATTAGGTGGTTTTGGTGAAATGTTGCCTTACTACGAAAACAAAGTATACATCGATCATTCTAAAAAAGACAAATGGGGACAACCTGTATTGGCTATTGATTGTGAATACAAAGAGAATGAAGCAAAAATGCGTGAAGATATGATTAATGATGCTGCTGAAATGCTTGAAGCTGCAGGAATGAAAAATGTTAGAACGTATGATAACGATTGCTATCCAGGTATGGCTATCCACGAAATGGGAACTGCTAGAATGGGTAATGATCCAAAAACATCTGTTTTAAACAAATGGAATCAAATGCATGAGGTAAACAACGTATTTGTTACTGATGGTTCTTGTATGCCTTCAATTGCGTGTCAAAACCCATCGTTAACATTCATGGCTTTAACAGCTCGTGCTTGTGATTATGCAGTAAAAGAATTAAAGAAAAAAAATATCTAGGTTACAAATTATGAGAAAATTAAAAATGGGTATGGTCGGTGGTGGCCAAGATGCTTTTATCGGAGCAATTCATAGATTAGCAGCAAATATGGACGGACTTATAGAATTAAGTTGCGGTGCATTGAGTATTAATCCAGAAATAGCAGTTGCATCTGGTAAAGCGTTGTTTCTTCCAGAATCAAGAACATACCTTACTTATGAAGAAATGATTAAAGCTGAAGCAGCTCTGCCTGCTGATGAACGAATCGATTTTGTAACTATAGTTACTCCTAACTTTGCTCATTTTGCTCCAGCAATGATGGCTTTGGATTATGGTTTTAATGTTGTTATCGAAAAACCAATCACTTTTTCAATGGAAGAAGCGAGACTTTTAGAACAAAAATTAAAAGAAACAGGATTAATTCTTTGTTTGACACATACCTACTCTGGTTATCCAATGGTGAAACAAGCGAAAGCAATGGTTCGCGAAGGAAAACTAGGAAAAATTCGTAAAGTTTGGGTTGAATATCCTCAAGGATGGTTGAGTAAATTATCTGAAAGAGAAGGTAATGCTCAAGCTGCTTGGAGAACTGATCCAAAGAAATCAGGAAAAAGTTCTGTTATGGGTGATATTGGAACTCATGCAGCGCATCTTGCTGAATATATTACAGGTTCAAAAATCACTGATATTTGCGCGGAATTAAACACTCTAGTTGAAGGTCGTGTAATGGATGATGACGGTGCGGTAATGTTAAAGTTTGATAATGGTGCAAAAGGTGTTTTGATGGCATCTCAAGTTGCTGCTGGTGAAGAAAATGCTTTAAGAATTAGAGTATATGGTGAAAAAGGAGGAATTGAATGGTTTCAGCATGAACCAAATTCTCTAATAGTTAAATGGTTAGATGAACCAACTCAAATTTTAAGAGCTGGTTCAAATTATGGCGCACATTTATCTTCATTTGCCATACATAATTGTCGTACTCCTGGTGGACATCCAGAAGGTTATTTAGAGGCTTTTGCTAATATCTATCGCAACTTTGCTTTAACGCTTGGTTGCAAATTAGATGGTAAAGAACCAACACCAGAAATGTTAGACTTCCCTTCTGTTGAAGACGGATTAAGAGGTATGGCGTTTATTGATAACGTAGTAGCTTCTGCGCAGTCCGATAAAAAATGGACTCCTTACGTTTTGTAATACATCATTAGGAATTCTTAAAAGTTTACAATAATAAAATATGACAACAATACAAGGACCTGGTGTCTTTTTAGCACAATTTATTAGTGGCCAAGCTCCATTTAATTCATTAGATGGTATATGCAAATGGGCTGCTGATTTAGGCTTCAAAGGGATGCAAATACCAACTTTAGATGCTCGATTTATTGATTTGCAAAAAGCAGCAGAAAGTAAAACCTATGCGGATGAGTTGAAAGGTAAAATTGCATCTTACGGATTACAAGTAACAGAATTATCTACTCATTTACAAGGTCAATTAGTAGCTGTACACCCTGCTTACGATGATTTTTTTGATGGTTTTGCTCCTGCTAACTTACGAGGAAACCCAAAAGCTAGACAAGAATGGGCGGTTCAACAATTGAAATATGCGGCACAAGCTTCTCAAAACTTAGGATTAAATGCGCATGCTACGTTTAGTGGATCTTTACTTTGGCAATATTTTCATCCTTGGCCACAACGTCCACCTGGTTTAATTGAAGATGGATTCGCAGAGTTGGCCAAACGTTGGTTACCAATTTTGAATGAATTTGACAAAAATGGTGTTGATGTTTGTTATGAAATTCATCCTGGAGAAGATTTATTTGACGGAGAAACATATGAAATGTTTTTGAAAGCAGTAAATAATCATTCTAGAGCTTGCCTTCTATATGACCCATCGCATTTTGTTTTACAACAATTAGATTATATCCAATATATCGATTTTTATCATGAACGTATAAAAGCGTTTCACGTAAAAGATGCCGAATTCAATTCAACTGGAAAACAAGGGACTTTTGGTGGATATCAAAGTTGGGCTAATCGTGCAGGACGCTACCGTTCTCCGGGTGATGGTCAAATTGATTTTAAAACTATTTTCAGCAAACTAGCGCAATATGATTATAAAGGCTGGGCAGTAATGGAATGGGAATGTTGTATTAAAAATCAAGAAGATGGTGCTCGCGAAGGTGCTGAATTTATTAAAAAACACATTATTAAAGTTACTGATAAGGCGTTTGATGATTTTGCAGCCGTAGAAACAAATACAGAGTTAAACAGAAAAAATTTAGGATTATAAAAAACAAAAAAATGAAAATTACTTATTTATTATTGAGCGTTGCAATGATTACTTTAACTTCTTTTTCAAAAGAAAATAAAGAAGAAAAATACACAAAAAAAACAGAAGCAGTTTATCAAGCTTCAAATGGAGAGAAATTAATTGCTAAAATGGATTGTGTTGGTTGTCATAAAATTGACAAAAAATTAGTTGGACCCTCTTATTTAGACATTGCAAAAAAATATACATTAAATGATAAAAACATTAATTATTTATCTGCAAAAATAATTAAAGGTGGTTCAGGTGTTTGGGGATCAATTCCAATGGCTGCACATCCAAGTTTGAAAAAAGAAGATGCTAAAACAATAGCTACTTATATTTTATCCTTGAAAAAATAGGTCAATATATTGCTTGTTCACGCGAAATATTGATTTGAAATATAAGTTTTTAAAATAGACTAACTAATCCCATTAAATATATACATGAAAAAAGAAGAAGATAATAAAATCACAAATAACCGTCGTGATTTCATAAAAACAGGTGCTTTGGCAGCTGCTGCATTCATGATTGTACCTCGTCACGTTTTAGGAAGAGGATATATTGCACCAAGCGATCGTCTATCAATAGCAAGTATTGGTGTTGGTGGTAAAGGAAAGTCAGACACTGCTATGTTTTATAAAAGTGGGAAAGCAGATATTTCTTTTTTATGTGATGTAGATACAAGAAGAGCTGCTGATAGTGTAAAAGCATATCCAAAGGCTAAATTTTATAAAGATTGGCGTGAAATGTTAGACAAAGAGCATAAAAATTTTGATGCTGTTTCTGTTTCAACTCCGGATCATAACCATGCTATACAAGCATTGGCAGCAATGCAACTAGGAAAACATGTATATGTTCAAAAACCAATGGCTCATGATATTTATGAGGCACGTCTTTTGACTCAAGCTGCAAAAAAATATAAAGTTGTTACCCAAATGGGAAATCAAGGTGCCTCAAATGATGGTACTCGAATTATGAAAGAATGGTACGAAGCTGGTTTAATTGGTGATGTACATACAATTCATGCTTGGACCGATCGTCCTGTTTGGCCACAAGGAATTCCTTGGTCAACAGCTAACACTGAAATTCCAAAAGAATTAGATTGGGATTTGTGGTTAGGAACTGCTCCATATAAAAATTATGTAGATAAGTTAGTGCCTTTTAACTGGCGTGGATGGTGGGACTATGGAACAGGTGCTTTAGGAGATATGGGATGTCACCTACTTGAAGCTCCATTTAGTGTATTGAATTTAAAATATGCTAAAGATGTACAATGTAGTGTTGGGTCTGTTTATGTTGATGAATTCAAAAGAGGTTATTTTCCAGAAAGTTGCCCGCCTTCAAGTCATGTAACTTTAACTTTTCCTAAAACTGAAAAAACTTTAGGTGATGTAACTGTTCATTGGATGGATGGTGGTATTCAGCCTGAAAGACCTACAGAATTAGGTCCAAATGAAATTTTTGGTGATGGAGGTAACGGAACTTTATTTACCGGAACTAAAGGTAAAATGATGTGTGATACATACGGATTAAATCCTCGTTTACTTCCTTTAAGTAAAAATGAAAATCTTAATGTAGCTCAAAAATATGCTAGAGTAAAAGATGGTTCAGATGGTCATTACAAACAATGGATTGAAGCAGCTATGGCTGGTTATGGCAAACAGGAATTAAGTTCTCCTTTTGAAATCGCAGGTCCTTTGACTGAAGCTTTATTGATGGCAAACCTTGCTATCAGAGGTTATGATGTAATGAGAGAAGAACTTGGTGAAGAAGTTTATCCAGGACGTTCAGCAAAATTATTATGGGATAATGATGCTATGAAAATTACAAATTTTGATGAAGTGAACCAATTTATCAAAAGAGAATATCGTCAAGGTTGGAAAGCTTTAACTTTATAAAAAGGGTAATTATTAATTCAAAAAAATAAAATTTTAAAAAAATGGTTAAAAATATTTGTAGCTCATTAATTCTTATGATAATGATTCAAACAGCAAATGGACAAACATTACCAAAAGGATTTAAATCAATATTTGATGGACAAACAACAACTGGATGGCATTCTTACGGAAAGAAAACTGCTGGTACAGCTTGGAAAATTGAAGATGGAGTCTTACACTTTGATCCTGCGGCGGCTAAAAATGGTCAAGGAGGAGATTTAGTAACAGATATAGATTATGAGAATTTTCATTTGAAATTAGAATGGAAAGTAGCTCCAAAATCAAACAGTGGTATTATTTTTTATGTAAATGAAGATTTAGATAAATATAAAAATACTTATGAAACAGGTTTAGAAATGCAAGTTTTAGACAATGACGGTCATCCTGACGGGAAAATCGAAAAACACAGAGCAGGAGATTTGTATGATTTAATTAAAAGTTCTTCAGAGCCAGTAAAACCAGTTGGCGAATGGAATTCAGTTGATTTAGTATGCAAATTTGGAAAACTAACGATGTTGCTTAATGGTGTAAAAGTTGTTGAAACAACACTTTGGGATGATAATTTTAAAGCATTGGTTGCTGGTAGTAAATTTGCTGGATGGCCAGGTTTTGCTTCGTCTAAAAAAGGTAAAATTGCTTTGCAAGATCACGGTGAAAATGTTTGGTATAGAAACATTATGATTAAAGAATGGAATTCAATGAAAGTTACAACTGGTTGTGAAACAGGAATGTAATAAAATATAACTAAGTAAAACTATAACTATTAAAAAACCAAAAACGAATGAATACTACTACCCGAATTAAATTATCAACCATGATGTTTTTAGAATTTTTTATCTGGGGCGCCTGGTTTGTAACACTAGGTACTTTTTTAGGTAATAATCTAAGTGCAACTGGATCTGAAACTGCTGCTGTTTTTTCAACACAATCATGGGGTGCAATCATTGCTCCTTTCATCATTGGTTTAATTGCAGACCGCTATTTTAATGCAGAAAAGATATTAGGTATTCTTCATCTTGTTGGTGCATTTTTGATGTATCAAATGTATCAATCAGAACAAGTAGGTATGTTTTATACTTATGTATTGAGTTATATGGTTTTATATATGCCAACATTAGCACTTGTAAACTCAGTTGCTTTTAATCAAATGAAAGATCCTGAAAAAGAGTTTGCAAACATTAGGGTTTGGGGTACTATTGGTTGGATTTTAGCTGGATTAGCTATTAGTTTTGTATTCCATTGGGATACTTCAGAAGCAATATCACAAGGAATGCTTAAAAATACTTTCTTATTAGCTGGTATTGCTGCGTTAATATTAGGTGTTTTCAGTTTTACTTTACCTGCTACTCCTCCAAAAGTTTCAGATGAAAAAATTAAGATTTCAGATATTATCGGTCTTGATGCTCTAAAACTTTTGAAAGACAAAAACTTCGCAGTATTTTTTATCTCATCAATTCTTATTTGTATTCCCCTAGCCTTTTATTATCAAAATGCACACCCATTTTTAACAGAAGCTGGAGTTGAAAATCCAACAGGAAAAATGGCAATAGGTCAAATATCTGAAGCATTATTTTTATTGTTAATTCCTGTATTTTTTAGCCGTTTCGGATTTAAGAAAACTATTTTAGTGGGTATGTTAGCTTGGGCTATTCGTTATGTATTATTTGCTTATGGTAATGGTAATGATTTGAGTTTCATGTTAATCATTGGAATTGCGTTACATGGTATTTGTTATGATTTCTTTTTTGTATCAGGGCAAATCTACACCAACTCTAAAGCTGGTGAAAAATATAAAAGTGCCGCTCAAGGGTTAATCACTTTAGCTACATATGGTGTAGGAATGTTGATTGGTTTTGCTGTAGCAGGCTGGATTACTGATAATTACAAAACCTTAGAAGGTGGTATTAATTGGCAAATGGTTTGGATTATTCCTGCAGGAATAGCTTTGGCTGTATTTATACTTTTTGCCCTTTTATTTAATGATAAAAATAAAACAGAAGAGGTTTCTTCTGCTGCATAATAATAATGAGTACCAATTTAGATAGAAGATCTGTTATTAAAGGAATATTAGCAGGAACTGCTGTTATTGGTATTTCTTCTGGATTTTCTGATTTTGAGGATTCTAAACAGGACAAAAAATTGCAATCGAATATGCTTAAAGGAAATATTAATCATTCTGTTGCAAGATGGTGTTTTAATGATTTAGACATTGAGACACTTTGTATAGAAGCTAAAAAATTAGGAATCACAGGTATTGATTTGGTTGGACCAAAAGATTGGCCAATATTAAAAAAGTATAATATGGTTTCTACCATGTGTAATGGGGCTGAAATAAATCTAATTGATGGTTTTAATGATCTTCAATTTCACGAGATACTCATTAAAAATTATACCGAAATGATACCTTTAGTTGCTGAAGCTGGTTATAAAAACTTGATTTGCTTTAGCGGAAGCCGAAGAGGAAAAACGGATGAAGAAGGCTGGAATAATTGTGTTATAGGTTTACAGAAATTAATTCCGTTAGCCGAAAAACACAATGTAACTTTAGTTATGGAATTGCTCAATAGCAAAATTGATCACAAGGATTACCAATGTGACAGAACGCATTGGGGTGTGGAATTAGCTAAACGTTTAGGATCTGAGAATTTTAAATTGCTTTATGATATTTACCATATGCAAATTGATGAAGGTGATGTCATTAGAAACATTAGAGACAATCATCAATATATTGCTCATTTTCATACTGCAGGCGTTCCTGGTCGAAATGAAATTGACGAAACACAGGAACTTAATTATCCTGCAATAATGAAAGCTATTGCTAAAACTGGTTTTCAAGGATTTGTTGGCCAAGAATTCATTCCTAAAAATCTAAATAAATTGGCCTCATTGAAACAGGCTATAACAATTTGTGATATTTAACTAATTTAAAAAAATATACTATGATAAAAAGAAGAGAATTTTTAATTAATGCAGGATTAGCATTGGGAGCTTTAGCAATTGCACCAACATTTGCTTTCGACTCAAGAAAAAAAGCTATCGGAATTCAATTATGGACACTAAGAGATACATTGCCTAAAGATGTTAAAGGAGTTTTAGCTCAAGTAGGGAAAGTTGGCTTCACTGAAGTAGAAACTTTTGGCTATTCTGTTGACAAAGGCTTTTTTGGAACATCAGTACATGATTTTAAATCAATGCTTGATGATAACGGTTTAAAAGCAACTAGTAATCATTTTGATTTTAATTCAATGATTAAAGATGGTACAACTGATTTGGTTAAATCATATATTGAAACTGCTAATCATTTAGGAAGTGAGTATGTAACCGTACCTTATGTAATTCAAGAACTAAGAGGAAAAACGGGTGATGATTATAAAAAACTAGCGGAACAAGTTAATAAAGTTGGAGAGCTTTGTAAAGCTGGAGGTTTAAAATTAGCATATCATAATCATGATTTTGAATTTACAAAATTTGGGGATACAAATGGATATGAGATTTTATTGAATGAAACTGATAAAAATTTAGTTGATTTTGAAATGGATTTATACTGGGTAGTTCGTTCAGGTAATGATCCATTGCAATTATTTAAAGATCACCCGGGTCGTTTCAAAATGTGGCATGTTAAAGATATGGATAAAGTTAATCCAGATTGGAATGCAGAAATAGGAACTGGCTCAATTGATTTTAAATCTATTTTTGCTCAAGCTGAGCTTGCAGGTATGAAACGTTTCTTTTTAGAACACGAAACAAATTACAAACCAAACCCAATAGTGTCTACCGCTATAAGTTATGATTACATCAAGAAAAATTTGATATAATTTAAATGAATAAATAAAAAAAGGGATACATCAAGTATCCCTTTTTTATTTATTACCACTTCTCTATTCCAAGGAGTTTTTTTCCCAATTCACTCAACTCAGCAGTTTTGTGTTTGGTTTGCTCCCAGTTGCGAGGATCTCCAGGGAATGCATATCCCACTGGCGCAATTCGGTTTTTCCAAGAATTGATTCGCCATTCTTTTAATTCTTCGTTATCTTCTTCAGCAGGCATCATTGAAATATATTGTGCCACTCTCACTCTATCTTTTGTTAAATTTGGACGAATTCCGTGGGGTTGTGAACTATTAAAAATTAGTAAATCACCCGCTTCCATTTTAGGTTTTACGAATTGTCCTTCAAAACCTGTAGTGTCAGGTTGAAAGCGATTTCTATCTTCAGGTTGCGTTAATTTCCATGTGTCATAAGTACGGAATAGTTCAGGTATACATTGAAAACCACCCATATTTTCATCGTCCGCATCTACTAATGCCAATACACCTTGAACGTTTTGAGGTTTTGTTTCTGGATCATAATCCCAATGAATAAATCCTTTGAATTCGTGGTCAGGTCTTACTGGAAAATTTAGATTAGCTCTGTCAATTGTTACCCATAATTTTTCTGTCCCCCAAACATCAGCAAATGCATCGTATACTTTTTGCATTTGGCGATTGTCCCATTGGTATTGGTGGTTGTATAATTCCACCATTCCGCTATTGTTTAATTCTTTCATCTGCATTTCTGCTCTTGGAGGTGCGTACCATGTTTCAGGATTATTAGGGTCTTTTTCTTCAAATTCCCAAATGAAATCTGCTAATCTTTTTGCATTTTCTTTTGGTACAGCATTTTTGATTACGATAAAGCCATTTTCAATCCAGAAATTCCATTGCTCTTCAGTTAATAAACGAAGCGGCTCACCATTTGAGCGACTGTTTAATTTGTGTACACTAGATTTTGCAACAGAAGGATTTCCAGGAATATCTTTATGTGCGTTAGTAGCCATAGTTGGCGTCATTGTAGGGTTCATGGTTTGGTTCTTGTTTTCCATATTGATATGTTATTAAAATTTCATAATTCAAAAGTAGTAGGATAATCCGACTTGGATTTCAACAAAAATTACCAAAATTTGTACTATATTGACATTTATTTTTATATTTAAACAATCAATAGTATATTTATGGGGCAATTAAGATAAAATCATATGAAAATTGTTTTTGAAGATATCAAACGCTTAGCAGGAAGTTCTTTCCGAATTTTAGTGAATCCCAAACTAAATGACTTTTATTATTGGCATTTTCATCCTGAATTTGAATTAACATTTATTGAAGCGCCACATGGTACAAGACGAGTAGGAAATCATGTAGGTGAATTTGAGGGTTCTGATTTGGTTTTTATAGGTTCTAATATTCCCCATTTAAATTTTGATTATGGAATCAGAACGGAATACCAAAAAGTGGTTTTACAAATCAAAGAAGATTTTTTTAAAAATGATTTTGTAACTACTCCAGAACTTTCGGCAATTTATCAATTATTTGAAAATTCAAAAAAAGCAATTTGTTTTAATGGAACCACGAGAGAAATGGTTGGTAAACGTTTAAAAAAAATTCATCTTTTACCAAACTTCGAACAGTTTATTGAAGTATTGTCTCTATTTCAAATGTTGGCAACATCTGATGAGAGGACTTTTTTACACGAAGAAGCTTTTGAAAATTTTTATAATAATAAAGAGCAATCCAGATTGAAAGTTGTCTATAAGTTTATTGAGAATAATTTTCAAAGAAACATAACAATAGAGGAAATGGGCACACTAACTCATTTGTCTAAAGCTGCTTTTTGCCGATATTTTAAGAAAATGACACGATTAACTTTTACTGAATTTTTGAATCAATATCGCATAGAACAAGCTAAACGTTTGTTGAAAGAGGATAAAAATGTAACCGAAACTTGTTTTGAATGTGGTTTTGAAAGTCTGTCCTATTTTAATAGAATTTTCAAAAAGGTTGTTGGACAAAACCCAATTCAATTCAAAAAAATATAAAAAAGGTTGTATTAAAAAATACAACCTTAAATTAATTTATTTTAAAATATTAAAATTTGCTACATAAAAATTCGGATCTACTTCTAGGGTGTTGTTTTCCGCATTAGCAGCAGTACTACTCCACTCTGTTGTAGGATTTAATAGTTTTTCATTTCCATTAACAGTTACTTTCACAGGCATATTAAATCCAGGAACACAATTAGCCCATTTGTAAGTAAGATGTTCATCTTTAAAACAGTATTCTAAAGTTGGAATTCTGATATCTCTTAAATACTGATTGAAAAACGGATTTAAATCTATACCAACTTGTTGACTCAGATAGTCTTCAATTTGTTTTGTCGTTACTGTTTGATGGTAAAAAGTACTGTTTAAACCTCTTAGTATACCTCTCCATTTTTCATCATCATTTACAATTTGGCGTAAAGTATGTAGCATATTTCCACCTTTGTAATACATATCACCTGAACCTTCATTGTTTACATCATAATGACCAATAATAGTTGATTCATTTTCGATATTTTGTCTAGTTCCTTTTACATAATCAAAACCAGCTTGTTTTCCGTAGTAGTATTCCACAAAAAGGCTTTCGGAGTAATTTGTAAAACTCTCATGAATCCACATATCAGCAATATCTTTGTATGTGATATTATTTGCAAACCACTCATGACCCGATTCATGAATGATTATAAAATCAAATTTCAAACCCCATCCTGTTCCGCTCAAATCTCTACCTCGATAACCGTTTCGATACCCATTGCCATAAGTGACGCTGCTTTGATGTTCCATACCTAAATAAGGAGCTTCTACCAATTTATAACTATCTTCATAAAAAGGATAAGGTCCAAACCAATATTCGAAGGCTTTAAGCATGCGAGTAGCGTCTTTAAATTGTGTTTTTGCTTTGGCTAAATTATCTCTTAGTACATAGTAACTACAATCTAAATCACCTTTTTCTCCTTTGAATTTTTCTGAAAAAGAAACATAATCTCCTATATTTATGTTTACACCGTAATTGTTAATAGGGTTTGAAACATACCAATTGTAAGTTGTTGTGCCATCTTTTAAATGCTTTACACTTTGCAAACGACCGTTTGAAACATCCATTAATCCCTTAGGAACATTCACACTGATAAGCATATTTTCGACTTCATCGTACATGTGATCTTTGTTTGGCCACCATACACTGGCACCTAAACCTTGACAGGAGGAAGCAATAAATGGTTTTCCATTGGTATCTTTTTTCCAAGTAATTCCTCCGTCCCAAGGTGGTCTCACAGCAATTTTTGGTTTTCCACCATAAAACACAATTAATTCTTTAGTTTGTCCGATTTTTTGGGATGCAACTAATTCAATAAAAAAAGCATTTCCTTCTCTAGTGTATTTTAATGCTACACCATCTTGAATTACTTTATAGATTTCCATTGGATTTTGTAAATCTATTTGCATTTTATTATATTCTTTCAATACTTTATATTGAATAGTGTTATATCCTGTAATAGTGCTATCTAAAGGATTTACTTTAATGTCTAAATGGTACTTTTTGACATCCCACCAAACTCTTTCTTTTGTAATACTTCCACGTAAAGTATCTTGCCTTGTAAATACAACATTTGATTTTGAAAGTAAGCCTTGTGCATTCATAGAAGTGACCGAAAGAAATGCAATACAAAGAATAAGAAGTTGTTTTTTCATGTATTTTTTATTTATAAATCTGAAATTGATTTTTTGTAAAATTAGAAAATTAGTGCAAATTAGAAACTTTATTTTGTGCTACGATGGCTGTAAAATCATTTACGAATCTATCGGTATAGGTATTTAAAAGTTCTAAAACCCTTTCTTGCTTGTCTGATTTAACAATTAATCCAGCATGATAATCGAGTGGAACTCTAAAGCAAACTTCCGGATCTGAAAAAGAGGATAAATCTGGATGTTGGTATTTTGATAAGGTTAAGACGATTCCAGCATATTCTTTTTTTACTTTAGGGAGTGTGTACTTAGTTTCTTTTACCAAAGAATCTTCAATTGCCGCCCACTCTTTCCATAAATTTATATTTGAAGCTTCTGCTACCATTTCGGCTATATGTGCACCACCAACTCGGGATGATGTTTCCAGAAAATAGATTTTACCATCTTCTTTACATTTTATAAATTCAGTATGTGCAGCCCCATGTTTTAATCCAAAACCTTTCAAAACTTGTTCGTTAACCGCTTTTATAGCTTTTTCATCCTCAGAATTATATGCAATATTAGCAGAACGAAATACGCCCCCTCCTTGTGAAATTTCCATTGGCGTTGCCAAATATTTTGAAGTCAGACTGAACAAAATTTTACGATCTAAAATCAAGCTATCACAATGGTAAACATCACCAGGCTTGAACTGTTCCAATAGATATTTGAATCTGTTATTCCCCATTTCGTTGATATGTATCCACAAACTTTCTTTGTCAAATATTTTTATGATACCATTTGCGGAAGCTTCGGAACGTGGTTTCAAAACCCAAGGAGCTGGAATTGTATCAGCAAAAGTATTAATATCATGATCGTTGAATAAAGAACAAAAATTAGGTATTGGAATACCGCAACTTTTTGCTCTCATGCGCATAGCAAGTTTATCTCTAAAATAACGCCCTGTGGTTTGCCCCATTCCGTCAATTCGAAGATTCTCTCGAAGATAAGTTGCTTTTTCAACATCATAATCATCAAGAGCCACTATAGCATCTATTTTAGTTGATTTCATTAAATTTCCAACGCCAAGTAACAAATGTTCTAAATTCCAATCCATATCTTGCCCTTCCATATAAAAAATCTCATCTATATGTTCGTTTGGCCAAGGTGAATTTCTTAGTTTTTCACTAGTTACTAAATAGACTTTATTGCCTAAGTTTTTTAAATTAATTAAAAAATCAGCTCCTTTGAAATAATTTGAAATACAGATAAAAGTCTTTGCGTTTTTCATAAACTATAAATTTTCAATGAATTTAGTCAATAAATGAACTCCGTAAGCAGTTGCGTGTTTGCTTTTTGCAAATTCATCATCTCCAAAAGCTACTCCAGCAATATCTAAATGTGCCCAAGCAGGATGTTCTTGAGTGAAATATTCTAAAAATTTAGCGGCACTAATGGCTCCAGCTACTGGTTTTCCGCTATAATTTTTGACATCAGCAATATCACTTTCAATATCAGATTTGTAAGCCTCCCAAAGTGGTAAAGGCCATAATCTCTCCCCAATTTCATCTCCTGATTCTTGTAGTTTTTTTGAAATTTCGTCATTATTGGTAAATAATGCTGCACATTCATAACCAAATGTTCCTACGCTACTTCCTGTAAGTGTTGCAATATCAATGATATATTCGGGTTTGTAATTTGTAATTAAATACGAAAGTCCGTCAGCTAAGACCAATCTTCCTTCAGCATCTGTATCAATAATTTCAATAGAATGTCCGCTATAGCTGTGAATCACATCACTTGGTACAAATGATTTTGCATCAACTGAATTTTCTGCGCAAGGAACAATTGCAGTAACTTTTACTGGTAATTGTAAATCTGCAATAAGTTGCATTGCACCAAATACCGCTGCTCCACCAGCCATATCGCATTTCATGTGAAGCATCCCAGATGTTTTTATATTCAATCCGCCAGTATCAAAAGTAATTCCTTTACCTACCAATCCAATATGTTTTATCTTAGCTACATTTTCTTTTGGAGTGTAATTCATAATTACAAATTGAGGCTCATTTTCACTGCCTTTTCCTACCGCTAAAAAAGCACCTAATTTTGCTTTTTTTGAAGCTTCAAAATCAAGAACTTCAACATCAAAGCCATATTTTTTTCCAGTTTCTTGAGCCCATTTAGCTAAATATTTTGGAGTTACATTATTTGGAGGTAAATCAACTAGATTGTAGATTTCGAGCTGTGCTTTGGCAATTTTTATTCCTTTTTTGATTGTAGGTAAATAATCTTTTTCAGAAAATAAATTTAAAACAAAATCAGATTCTAAAAAAGGATGGATTTTTTTATCTGACTTGAAATGTCCTAAATCATAGGTTCCTAAAAACAATCCAGATACAATTGCTTCCACTTGATTGTCATCAAATTGTTCTGGTAAAACAAGCGCTATATTCGTGTTTAATTTATCTTTTTGTTTGGAAGAAACACTTCTAAAAACAGTTTTCAATGATTTGTAATCAATTTTCTCTCCTAAACCAATGAACAAATAAATAGCATTATTTTGTTCAACAGCATAATGAGTGTCTTTTTTTCCATAAAAAACTTTAGCTGGTATTTCCAATCCGTTAAACGATATTGGGACAATGCTTTTTTCGTAAGTTTCAAAAACAGGAATTAAAATTGTTCCTGAAAAATTATCTAGATTTTGAATTGTATTTGTTTTCATTTTTTAAAAATTGGGAATTAAATGCAATAAAATAAATAGTTTATATAAAGATTGATAGTTATTTAGATTGAAAAAACAACCATTCAATTGCTTTTGGAAACTCATCACTCCAATAAGTTTCGCTATGGGTTCCGTACCTATTGATACTTAAATTAATTTTGATTTTATCTTTAACAAAGTGACTAGAAAGCAAGTTTTCTTGAAATTTTTTGACATGCTCAATCATCGTTTCACTTTCATCCCCACCGGCATACAAATAGATTTTTGTATCTGCTGAATAGGCTTTTTTAGGATTAATTTTTAGTTCTGGAACAACCCAAAGCGAAGGTGAAAAAATCATCAATTTGCCATATGTTTCTGGATTTTTTAACCCACTGAAGA
Organism: Flavobacterium sp. 123; assembly: GCF_003634825.1. Lineage (NCBI taxonomy): Bacteria > Pseudomonadati > Bacteroidota > Flavobacteriia > Flavobacteriales > Flavobacteriaceae > Flavobacterium > Flavobacterium sp. 123. The sequence goes on along the minus strand of NZ_RBXD01000001.1, from coordinate 2,818,293 downwards.
TACTAACTAATCCTCCCATAGAGCTCCCGCCTATTCCTGTAAATTCTCGTTCTGTTTTTGTTCTGAAATTTTGATCTACAAATGGTTTTAATGTCTCGGTAACAAAGCGAATGTATTTTTTTCCTTGTCCTTTACCCAATACCGTTTTGCCTACATTATATTCTTTTATGCGATCTTCTTCGGCATGTTCAATAGCGATAATGATTATTTTTCCAATATTATATTCGGACATTACGGCTAGTTTCTTGTCTATTTCCCAGTTTCCATATGCTGCTTTTTCATTAAATAAATTTTGAGCATCTTGTAAATACATTACCGGATAACGCTCATCTGTTTTGTCATAATCATGAGGAAGTAATGCCCAAATTTTTCTTGTTTTATTAAGTTGTGGAATCTTAAATTCATCTGAAATAATTTTTACCTGAGGTAAATAAGATTGTTTGAACGGCAACCAGTTCTTTCGCCATCGTGCTACATGTTCTTTTTGTATTCCAGTATGCATTTTTGTAAAACGATTTTCGGTACGGTTTCCATGCACATCAATTTCTACATCGCTCCAATCTCCTTTGGTAAACTTATATAAAAGTATTTCAGGATAATTAAAGTTTTCTGGGAATTTGTATTGATAGGAATTAATTCCAATTTGTTCCATCACAAAATCTTTATCCTGAGTTACCCAGCCATTAAAATTTCCAGAAATATAAATAGGACGCGCATCAACTTCATCTGTGGTTAAAATGATATGCAATCCCGTTTCTGTTTTTTTGTTTTTTAATTCGGGATTAAAAACGTCGTTTTCTGAAATATTCGCTTGCATCGGGATACTTATCATTTTAATAAGTAGTAAATATAATTGATTGTCATTGGAAAAAAAAGAAAACCCAATAGTATATTAATTTACTATTGGGTTTTATAAATGAAAATTTTAAAAGTAATTGCTACTTCTGACGGCTTTTTAAAACATTTATAACATCTTGTAACTGGAAACCTTTTGCTTGTAATAAAATCAGATAATGAAATAGTAAATCTGCACTTTCGCTCAAAAACAAATCATCATTATCATCTTTGGCTTCAATAACTACTTCTACAGCTTCTTCTCCTACTTTTTGTGCAATTTTATTAATTCCTTTTTCAAACAAAGAAGCAACATAACTTTTTTCAGAATCAGCATTTTCTCTGCGAACTTTTATAGTGTTTTCAAGATGAGAAATAAAGCCATAATCAGACTTGTTTTCTTCAGCCCAACACGTATCCGTTCCGTTGTGACATGTTGGCCCTACTGGATTCACTTGAATTAATAAGGTATCATCATCGCAGTCATTTTTGATAGAAACCAAATTCAAAAAATTACCACTTTCTTCGCCTTTTGTCCAAAGTCTTTGTTTAGAGCGGCTGTAAAAAGTTACTTTTTGGGTATCAATTGTTTTTTGATAAGCTTCGGCATTCATGTATCCTAACATTAAAACCGATTTAGTTTCGTTATCTTGAATGATTGCAGGAATTAATCCATGTGCGCTTTTTGAAAAATCTATGTTCATTTTTTATAAGTATTAAGTGTTAAGTCGTAAGCATAAAGTCGTAAGTATTGAGCAATTCAAACTTAATAATTCCGACTTATTACTTAAATACGTACTTCTATATTGTTGTTTTTAAGTTCTTTTTTCAATGTTTTTATTTCAATTTCCTTAAAATGAAATACGCTTGCCGCCAATGCTGCATCTGCTTTTCCTTCCACAAAGGTATCTACAAAATGTTGCATATTTCCTGCACCACCAGATGCAATTATGGGAATATTCACCAAGTCAGAAAGTGTTGCCAAAGCTTCATTAGCAAATCCATTCTTTGTTCCATCATGATTCATAGATGTAAAAAGGATTTCTCCAGCACCACGTTCTTCAACTTCTTTCGCCCAGTCAAATAATCGTAATTCTGTTGGGACTTTTCCTCCTACAAGATGCACGATCCATTCGCCATCAATTTGTTTGGCATCAATAGCTACAACTATACATTGACTACCGAATTTTTGTGCCAAATCATTAATCAATTGTGGATTTTTGACCGCTGAAGAATTAATAGAAACTTTATCCGCTCCGTTTTGCAACAAAATTTCAACATCTTCAACCGCTGAAATTCCACCACCTACCGTAAACGGAATATTAATTGTAGCTGCAACTTTTCGAACTAAATCAACCAAGGTTCTTCTTCGTTCTTCCGTTGCTGAAATATCAAGGAAAACCAATTCATCCGCTCCTTCATCCGAATAAATTTTAGCTAATTCTACGGGATCACCTGCATCGCGCAAGTCCACGAAATTAACCCCTTTTACGGTTCTTCCGTTTTTTATGTCGAGGCAAGGAATTATTCTTTTTGTTAACATCTAAATAAAGTATTAAATTGTAAGGATGAATTATTAAGTTTTTGAAATGTTGTTTTTAGAAGTAATAATTATGCTATTAATCAATTTTAAAACTTCGACCCCATCATTATTTAAACTCAAAAATTCTTCATTTGAAATATAACTTGTTGCTTGTAAAAGCTCTAACCAATATAAAGTTTAATCTGCTTCTTTTTGAGAAATTCCCATCTTATGAATAAAATCAGCTTTGCTTTCTGCATTTTTTGCTTCTCTAATATTTGCACCAACAGAAGTTCCAGAGCGTAAAATTTGTTTACTCATTACATATTCATTTCTTGTATTTAAAGTTTTATATAAATTAACAATTCTAACGGCAAAAGAAAAGCTTTTTATTTTTATTACATCTGAACTCATATTTGAAACTTATGACTTTATACTTAAAACATAGTTTTCCAATTGTTTCAACGAAATTCTTCCTTCGTAAATCGCTTTGCCAATAATAGTTCCTTCACAACCCAATTCGGCTAATTTTGGTAATTCGTCAAATGTTGAAATCCCTCCAGAGGCAATTAATTTGATTCCTTTGGCTTTCGCCAAAATCTTAGCGTATAAATCGAAACTTGGTCCTTCCAGCATTCCGTCTTTGGCAATATCAGTGCAAATTACGTACTGAATTCCTTTTGCTTGATAATCCTGAATAAAGGGAACCAAATCTTCATTTGAATCTTCTAACCATCCTGAAACCGCTACTTTTTCGTTATTGGCATCTGCTCCCAAAATGATTTTATCTGAACCATATTCGGCAATCCATTTTTCGAAAATAGCTCTGTTTTTCACAGCAATACTTCCACCTGTTATTTGGTTTGCTCCAGATTCAAAAGCGATTTTTAAATCAGAATCTGCTTTTAAACCACCACCAAAATCAATTTTCAATTTGGTTTGTGTAGCAATTTGTTCCAATATTTTATAATTGACAATTTTGCTTGATTTTGCACCATCTAAATCTACTAAATGCAAATATTCGATTCCATGCGCTTCGAATGATTTAGCTACTTCAAGTGGATTTTCGTTGTAAATGATTTTGGTATTGTAATCCCCTTTTGATAGGCGAACACATTTACCTTCTATGATATCTATTGCAGGTATTATTCTCATTTTAAAGTTAGAGATTAGAGGTTTGAAATTAGAAGTTTAAATTGAAATTGATTTTTGCCATTGCCATTGAAATATTTATAACTTCAAAAAATTTCCTAGGATTTGTTCTCCAATATCCCCACTTTTTTCAGGGTGAAATTGAGTTCCATAAAAATTTCCATTCTCTAATGCCGAGGCATATTCTACTTCATAATTCGTAGTAGCAATTGATTCGGCACAATCAGGAGCATAATAACTGTGAACTAAATACATGTATTCATTTTCATTAATTCCTTTGAATAGATCCGATTTTAGGTTGTAAATTTGGTTCCATCCCATTTGTGGTACTTTCACTTTCGATGTAAATTTAATTACATCAACATCAAAAATCCCCAATCCTTTAGTATTTCCTTCTTCTGATTTGTTGCACATTAGTTGCATTCCGAGACAAATTCCTAAAACAGGCTGTTTCAGCGTTGGAATTAAAGTATCTAAGCCACTTTCTTGTAACATTTTCATAGCATAACTTGCTTCGCCAACACCTGGAAAGATCACTTTATCAGCTGCTTTTATTTCGTCTGGATTGTTACTCAAAACCGCATGAAAACCCAATCTTTCGATGGCAAACATAATGCTTTGAATGTTTCCTGCTCCGTAATTTATAATTACTATCCCCCCAGCCTCCGAAGGGGGAGTTGAAGAAACTTGTGTTTTTTCTTTATTCATAATTTCTTTATAAAGCTTAGTAATTCCCCCTTTGGGGGTTAGGGGGATTAAAGCATTCCTTTTGTGCTTGGCAAAATCATTTTTTCCGTATCACGTTTTACGGCCACTTTTATTGCTTTGGCGAAAGCCTTGAAAATAGCTTCAATTTTGTGGTGCTCGTTGGTTCCTTCCGCTTTGATGTTGATATTGGCTTTTGCTCCATCTGAGAATGATTTGAAGAAATGATAAAACATTTCTGTCGGCATCTTACCTACCATTTCACGTTTGAATTCGGTTTCCCAAACCAACCAGTTTCTACCTCCAAAATCAATGGCTACTTGTGACAAACAATCGTCCATTGGCAAACAAAAACCATATCTTTCGATTCCTAATTTATTTCCTAATGCTTTGGCAAAAACTTCACCTAAAGCAATTGCAGTGTCTTCAATCGTGTGATGTTCATCGACTTCGAGGTCGCCTTTTACGATAACTTCTAAGTCCATTTGTCCGTGACGCGCGATTTGGTCTAACATGTGATCGAAAAAAGCAATTCCGGTTTCTATTTTACTTTTTCCGGTTCCATCAAGGTTTAAATTGATATAAATGTCAGTTTCATTCGTTTTTCTGGTTATGGAAGCTGAACGTTCTTCCAGCTTCAAAAACTCATAAATCGTTTTCCATTCTGTAGTTTGTAGAGCGATAACATCTTCTAATTCGTGTCTTTTGGACGAAATTTCATCACTTCCCAACTCTTCGTCAGTATTGATAAAAATAGCTTTTGAACCTAGATTTTTTGCCAATTCTACGTCAGTTATTCTGTCACCAATTACAAATGAATTTTCTAAATCGTATGCTGGGTTATTGATGTATTTAGTCAACATAGCCGTTCCAGGCTTACGAGTCGGTACATTTTCGTGAGGAAATGTCTTGTCAATAAAAACGTCGCTAAAAACCACTCCTTCATTTTCAAACGCTTTCATCACTAAATTATGAACTGGCCAAAAGTTAATTTCGGGATGAGAATCTGTTCCTAAACCATCTTGATTGGTCACCATTACCAATTCGAAGTCCAATTCGGTAGCAATTTTACCTAGATATTGAAAGGCTTTTGGATAAAATTCCAATTTTTCAAAACTGTCTAATTGATAATCATTTGGTTCCAAAACCATTGTTCCGTCACGATCTATAAAAAGTATTTTTTTCATTTTTTAAAACGTTTATAAAGAAGACAAAGCTTCAATTAATTTCTTATTTTCTACTTCCGTTCCAATAGTTAAACGCAAAGTATTTTCGCATAAAGGTTGTGTTGTTCTGTTGCGAATTACAATTCCTTTTGCAATTAATTCATCGTATCTTTTATTTGCGTCATCTACTTTTATCAAGATGAAATTAGCTTCAGTAGGATAGATTTTTTCGACAAATTTTACATTAAGTAAAACTTTAAGTAATTGCTCTCTTTGTGTTATAATTGATTCAATTTCTGAATTAATTTTATTCGGATTGTCTAATCGGTCTAAAGCTCTTTTTTGAGTTAATTCGTTGACGTTATAAGGAGGTTTGATTTTATTTAAAACCGAAATAACTTCAGCTGATGCATAACATATTCCCAATCTAATTCCTGCTAAACCATAGGCTTTTGAAAGAGTTTGAGTGATGATTAAATTTGGATATTCGTCTAACTCGTTAACCCAGCTTTCTTTTTTAGAAAAATCAATATAAGCTTCATCTATAACTACTAAACCATTGAAGTTTTTCAACAAATAAGCAACATTTTCATCCGAAAATGAATTTCCTGTTGGGTTATTTGGAGAACATAAAAATATAATTTTAGTATTCTCATCAACAGCGTCCATGATTTTTTCAATCTGTGGTTGAAAATCAGTTGAAAGTAAAATTTCTTTGTTTTCAACAGCATTGATATTAGCTAAAACACCATACATTCCGTAGGTTGGCGGTAAAGTAATTACATTGTCCACTTTGGGTTCGCAAAAAGCACGGAACAATAAATCCAAAACTTCATCGCTTCCATTTCCTAACAAAATTTGATTTGTTTTTATCTTTTTTTGTTTTGCCAAAACCACTTTAACGCTGCTTTGTTGCGGATCAGGATATCGATTTACACCGTTCTCAAAAGGGTTTTCATTAGCATCCAAGAAAATCATATCTGCCGTGTCAAAATCTTCAAACTCATCACGAGCAGAAGAATAAGGCTTCATCGACTTCACGTTTTCACGCACTAAATTATTTATATCGAAATTATTTTCCATCTTCAATTGCTTTTAATCTTAATGTAACTGCATTTTTGTGCGCTTGCAATCCTTCGGCTTCTGCCATAATTTCGATAGCGTTACCAATATTTTTTATTCCTTCAGCAGATATTTTTTGGAAAGTCATTGCTTTAGTAAAACTATCCAGATTTACACCGCTATAATTTTTCGCATAACCGTTTGTTGGCAAGGTATGATTGGTTCCTGAGGCATAATCACCTGCACTTTCTGGCGTGTAGTTCCCAATGAAAACAGAACCTGCGTTATGAATTCCATTGCTGTAAAAATCATCAAATTCTGAACAAATAATGAAGTGTTCTGGACCATATTCATTAATTAATTCTAATGCAATGCTGTCATTTTCAACGTAAATCAATTTAGAATTCGCAATAGCTTTTTCAGCAATAGCTTTTCTTGGAAGTAAATCCATTTGTATTTGAACTTCCTTTTCAACTGCATCAATTAAACTTTTTGAAGTTGAAACTAAAATTACTTGGCTATCAGCTCCGTGTTCTGCTTGCGAAAGTAAATCAGAAGCCACAAATGCTGGTACAGCAGTATCATCAGCCACAATAAGCAATTCAGATGGTCCTGCAGGCATATCAATAGCTACTCCAAATTGAGTTGCCAATTGTTTAGCAACAGTTACAAATTGATTTCCAGGGCCAAAGATTTTATACACTTTAGGAATTGATTTAGTTCCAAAAGTCATTCCTGCAATAGCTTGAATCCCTCCTACTTTTAAAATTTTGGTAACGCCACATAAATTAGCAGCATACAAAATTGCAGGATTGATTTTACCTTTTTTGTCAGGAGGTGAACATAAAACAATTTCGTTGCAACCAGCTATTTCAGCGGGTACAGCTAACATTAATACAGTAGAAAACAAAGGAGCTGTTCCTCCTGGAATATATAAACCTATTTTTTGAATCGGTCTTTTTTCTTGCCAACAGTTTACGCCTTCAATCGTTTCAACAGCAACTCGATGTGTTTTTTGAGCTGTATGAAATTTTTTAATATTTGCTTTTGCCAGTTGAATAGCATTTTTTAATTCTTGAGGAATAGTTGCAATAGCTTCGTCAATTTCAGCTGGAGTAACTTCTAAGTTTTCGATTACAGCTCCGTCAAAAAGGGAAGTGTATTTAGCTACAGCACTATCTCCTTTTTTTTGAACTTCCTTAAAAATTTCTTTAACGGTAGCTTCAATATCATCAATAGTCTTAGTTGGTCTCTCTAAAATGCTAGCCCAAGTTGCTGGTTTTGGATTGTATATTTTATTCATTTTTTTAACTTTTAGATAAGGCTTTATAATACCATTTTCTCAATTGGGCAAACCAAAATTCCTTCGGCACCAACTTCTTTTAATTGATCGATCACATCCCAAAAAGTATCTTTGTCGATTACGGAATGAACGCTGCTCCAACCTTCTTCAGCCAAAGGCATTACGGTAAGGCTTTTTAATACAGGCAAAATTTTACCAATAGCTTCAATTTTATCATTAGGAACGTTCATCAAAATATATTTTGATTTTCTAGCTCTCAAAACAGATTCTATTCTAAATTGAAGAATGTCAATTAATTTTTGAATTTCAGGAGTCACTTTTGGTGAAACAGCAAGTACAGCTTCACTTTTCATGATTACTTCCACTTCTTTAAGATTGTTTTTAAATAAAGTGCTACCGCTTGAAACAATATCAACAATTGCATCTGCTAAGCCAATATTTGGAGCGATTTCAACAGAACCAGAAATTTGGTGAATGTCAACGGATAATCCAAATGAATTAAAGTATTCATTAACGGTATTCGGATAAGAGGTTGCAATACGCATTCCGTCTAAATCTTTTATAGAGTTGTATTTAAATGTTTTAGGAACCGCAACGGATACTTTGCATTTTGAAAAACCTAATTTTTGAGCTACAATAATATTTTTTCCTTTTTCAAATAAAAGGTTGTCACCAACAATGGCAATATCTACCACTCCATCAATCAAATATTGAGGAATATCTGAATTTCTAAGGTATAAAACTTCTAATGGAAAATTTGTTGCAGCTGCTTTAAGTTGATCATTTCCATTGTTAATAGAAATTCCACAATCTTTTAGAATTTGTATGCTGTCTTCGTTTAAACGTCCTGATTTTTGAATTGCAATTTTTAAAGTACTCATTTTTAAGTTTTTTTATTTAATTATAGTTTGTGGTTTGAGTACCAACGGATAAATAATAAAAAACCCGCTTGATGTACTCAAACGGGTTTTAAAATATGATGATTTACATGCATACCATTAACACATCGCTTGAGAGCAATAATGAAAATGATGATGATGTAATTGATTTGATAACATAATTTTTAATTTGATAATCCCTTGATTTCGATTGCAAATATAGTAGAAAATTTATTTAAAACCCAATTTTAAATTTAACTAAACGAAATGAAATTGTTAAAAAAAGGTTTTAAAAACAAACATCTGCAACCAATCAATACTGATAAGCTGCAGATGTTTGGACAACTAACTATTTTTAAACTAACTTAAAACTTCTTCCAAAGAAGGACCAGCAGCAACTAAACGCTTACCTTCTTCTGTGTTTGTGTATTGCTCAAAGTTTTTGATGTATCTCGCTGATAAATCTTTGGCTTTACGTTCCCAATCGTCTTTGTCTTTGTATGTATCTCTTGGGTCAAGAATTCCGTCGCTTACGTGAGGCAATACCGTAGGAATTGTTAAGTTTAAGAACGGAATTGTTCTAGTTTCTGCTTCATCAATTTCGCTACTGATGATCGCATCAATAATTGCTCTTGTGTTTTTTAATGAAATTCTTTTTCCAGTACCATTCCAACCTGTGTTAACTAAATACGCTTTTGCTCCATGTTCTTTCATTTTACCAATTAAGGTTTGAGAATATCTTGTTGGGTGTAAAGTCAAGAAAGCTTCACCAAAAGCGGGAGAAAATGATGGTTCTGGTTCTGTAATTCCTCTTTCTGTACCTGCTAATTTAGAAGTATATCCGCATAAGAAGTGGTATTGTGCTTGATCATCATCTAGGATAGAAACTGGAGGCAATACACCAAAAGCATCTGCAGAAAGATAAATGATTTTTTTAGCATGTCCTGCTTTTGAAGGCAATACAATTTTATTGATGTGATAAATTGGATATGAAACTCTTGAGTTTTCAGTAATTGAATGATCGTAGTAATTGATTTCTCCATATTCATCTACAATAACATTTTCTAATAAAGCATCTCTTTTGATAGCTCTCCAAATGTCTGGCTCATTTTCTTCTGTTAAATCAATAACTTTTGCATAACAACCACCTTCATAATTGAATACTCCATTATCGTCCCATCCGTGTTCGTCATCACCAATTAAATATCTTTTTGGATCTGCAGAAAGCGTTGTTTTACCTGTTCCAGAAAGTCCGAAGAATACCGCTACATCACCATCTTCACCAACGTTAGCAGAACAGTGCATAGACGCCATTCCTTTAAGTGGTAAATAATAATTCATCATAGAGAACATTCCTTTTTTCATCTCACCACCGTACCAAGTACCACCAATGATTTGAACTTTTTCAGTTAAATTGAATAACACAAAGTTCTCAGAGTTTAGTCCGTGTTCTTTCCAATCTGGATTTGTTGCTTTTGAACCATTCATAACAATGAAATCTGGTTCTCCAAAATTTTCCAATTCATAAATTGAAGGTCTGATGAACATATTTGTTACAAAATGTGCTTGCCAAGCAACTTCCATTACAAAACGAACTTTTAATCTTGTATCTGCATTTGTTCCGCAAAAAGCATCAACAACATATAATTTCGGAGAAGTAGAAAGTTGTTTTAAAACTAATTTTTTTAAATCATGCCAAACTTCTTTTGTAGTAGGAAAGTTTACTTTGTCATCCCAATATATTGTATCTCTTGTGATGTCATCTTTAACAATGTATCTGTCTTTAGGAGAACGTCCCGTAAATACACCTGTTTTAACAGCAACAGCACCAGTATCAGTTAAAGCACCTTTTTCATATCCTTTTCTTTTATGTGAAACTTCTGCTTGATATAATTCTTCATAAGTTGGATTATAAGATACTTCATGATACCCTGTAATTCCTAAATCATGTAATTCCTGAATAATTTTAATGTTTTTCATTGTATTTAATTTAAAATTCTTGTTATTTAATTCTATTCAAATATAGTTTCGTTTATTCTAAAAAAAGGTGACTTTTATCATGAAAAGCAAAAATATACGCAAACGTTTTCGTTGTTTTAAAAGGGTTTACGGTGTTTTTATTCTTACTTTAACTACAAATGAAAAGTTGGTTTATTAGTTTGATTTATCTAAAAAAGCTACCTGATTTTTATCATATAAAAATAGTAAACTATTTTAGTTATTTGTTATTGGATTTTAATTTTTTAAATTTAACCTCTAAATTATAACATTATGTTTGATTGGTTTAACACATTGTTTTATCCTAATAATGAGCCAGATATAACGCAATCGTTGATTGTTTTATTGATTGCGATTAGTGTTGGTTTTTTCGTAGGAAGAGTTCGATTAGGAACAGTATCATTAGGGGTTTCAGCCGTTATGTTTGTGGGTCTGTTTTTAGGTCATTATGGCTATCGAATGGATGAAAGTATTTTGGTTTTTGTTCGTGATTTTGGATTAATTCTTTTTGTTTATGGCATTGGAATTCAAGTTGGCCCTTCTTTCTTTTCTTCATTCAAAAAAGACGGCTTACTTTTTAATTTTTTAGCTGTTGGTGCTGTTCTTTTAGGAGGTGTAATTACTTATTTTATTCATATAATAACAAAAATTGATATAGAAAATGCAGTAGGTTTAATGTCTGGATCGGTGACTAATACTCCAGGTTTAGGAGCTGCTAAATCAACATTACAGGAAATTCAGAATCAATTTCCTTCCAAAGTTTTTGGAGATCCTACAATCGCCTATGCCATTACTTATCCGTTAGGAGTTTTTGGAATTATTTTGACGATTATTGTATCAAAATCAGTTTTGAAAATTGATATAATAAAAGAAAGTCTTTTGATAAAGACCAAAATAGCCAATACTGAAAATGCTATCATTCATGAAAAATGTAGAATTACAAATTCAGCCTTATTAGGTAAAAGTATTTACCAAATTTTCAAAGAATTAGACATTCATAACATTATCATTTCACGATTAAAAAACAGTGGCTCTAAGGTTGTTTATTCTCCTTCATTAGATTCTAAAATTCATGATAAAGATGTTTTAATGGTTGTTGGAGTTCAAAAAGATGTAGATCATTTTATTGAACTTGTGGGTAAAATATCAACTGATTTGTTCATTGAATCCGAACAAGATGTGGTTTCAAAATTTATATTAGTCACTAAAAAATCGGCTACTCATAAAACTTTAGCAGAGTTAGATTTACATAATAAGTTTGATTTAAAAGTAACTCGTGTGATTCGTTCCGGATTAGAATTATTAGCACAACCATCTTTAGAATTATTTTACGGAGACAAACTTTTGATTGTTGGAAATAAAGAAGCAATTGGTGAAGTAGAAAAAATAATTGGCAACTCTGAAAAAAGCCTTTTAGAGCCTGATTTTCTGTCTCTTTTTGGAGGTTTAATTATAGGAATTGTTATTGGTTCTATCCCTATTTTTATTCCATCGCTACCAGTTCCTTTAAAATTAGGATTTGCAGCTGGACCATTATTAACTGCTTTATTTATTAGTAGATATGGCGGGGTTGGCGCGATTCATTCGTATATTAATAATGGAGCAATTCATTTTATGAAAGATCTAGGAATATGTCTTTTCTTCGCCGCAGTTGGAATTCATGCAGGGGCTGCTTTTTATGATAATTTCATAAAATTTAATGGCTGGCTTTGGATATATTATGGTTGTTATATTACTTTTATTCCGTTGATTATTATGGTTTTAATAGGCCGATTTGTATTTAATCTTAATTTTTATCAGCTAGTAGGAATAATGAGTGGAGCATACACTGACCCAGCAGCATTAGCATTTAGTACAAAATACCTAGATTCAGATATTCCTAATCAATCTTACGCCACAGTTTATCCGATGGTTACCATAGCAAGGATATTTATCGCTCAATTATTGATATTGTTATTTGCCAGTTAGCTTTAATGATAAGTAAAATAAAAAAGAGGATATCTGTTGTAGATATCCTCTTTTTTATGGAAGTATAGTTCTAAACTAATCTTCTTTTTCTTCACCAGCTTTTTCAACTCCCGCAGGTGCAGTTGTGTTAGTAGCATTAGGTCTGATTTCGGTGTGACGAATTTCACCTCCAGAAGTTCCTGTTTGTTGTGCAAAAAAGACTCCTATAATTGCTATTACAATTGCTAAAAAGGAAACTAAATTTGCTTTAGCATGTTTTTTTGCATTCAAATATAATCCGACAAGTGAAACAATCCCTAATACATATAAAACCAATGCTAACTTCTCAGCCATTTCTTCATGTTCGTGAATAATTTGTTTTCCAATGTTAGGCATATCCTCTACCATTTCTTCAGCACCTTCGCCAGTTCCCATGCTAAATGCTGCAAAAATAGCTGCCACGATAAAAAGACAATAAGCAGTGTTTTTTACGGTATTGTTTTTTAAAAGTACACCAACAATTAAAATTCCAAGCCCTAAAATTGTTCCAATAATTGGAAAATGGTTAACTACCATGTGTAAATGTGCGTCGTTCATAATGTTTTTTGTTTAAAAGGTTAAAAAAAGGAATGTTTTATGTTTAATAAATTATTTATCCTGCCAAAGAAACTCCAATTAAAGTTCCTATTCCGTAAGTCACCGCTGCCGCTGCTAAACCGAAAGCAACTTGTCTGAATCCTGAAAACAGAATGCTTTTACCAGTTAATAATGTAATGGCAGCACCAATGCCAAAAAGCCCAACAATACTGCTGCCTACACTTAATAAAATAGCGTTATTTCCATCTAAAAACATAAACGGATATAAAGGAATAATAGCTCCGATTGCAAAAAGAACAAAAGATGCAATTGCTGCTTCCCAGGCAGAACCACCTAATTCTTCTTTGTCAATTCCTAATTCTTCCGTTATAATAGCATCAATAGCGGTTTCAGGATTTTCGAATGCCTTATCTGCTAATTTTTGTGCCTCAATAACATTCATCCCTTTTGCTTGATAGAGCAAAACCAATTCTTTTTTTTCTTCTTCTGGCGATGCTTCTAATTCTTCCGTTTCCAAATCAATTTGTCTCTGATTTAATTCTCTTGAGCTTTGTACCGAAAGCCATTCTCCTAATGCCATCGATATTGCACCTGCTAAAAGACCTGCAATTCCAGTCAACAAAATGGTGTTGTTCGAAACGGCTGCTCCAGCAACTCCCATAACTAAACTCATATTAGAAACTAATCCATCATTAGAACCTAACACGGCTGCTCGCAAGGCATTTCCTCCTACTGATTTGTGACGGCTTTCAAATTTAGATAATAAGCCTCCTGAAACATTAAGCGCTGCATTATTATTTACGGCTTCAATTATATTAAGATGATTATGTTCAAAACCTGTTAATTTTTCGCCATGTTCAATTTTATTTTTGATGGTATTAACTGCAAATTGTTTTTCTACAGTTGATAAACTGCTGATAATAGAACTGTATCCGAAAATTTTACCCAATTTCAATTGCAATTTTGCTCTTGAAGAAGGTGGCGGCATACTATAATTTGAATCAAAAGTCAACACTTTTTCTAACATATGCTGCGCATGACCTTTTTCTATTTCGGCTAAACTTTGTAAGACTCTAGAAAGATTTTCGTCAGATTGAATTGCAGCGATACTGTCGTATAAAAAAGCGGTATCAACTTCTGTTTGCAATTGTCCTTTTAGTTTATTTAAATCCATAGTTTTCTATTAATTAGCAATATCAAAGACTCCTTTTGTTACAATTTTTGAGGCAGAATTGATTGTGTTATTTGGAATAAGTTCAATGAATTCTTCTGTTTTTTCACCAACGGTAACAGCTACTTTTTTGAACGAATATCCATTTTTATCATTTAATAATAAAAGTACGAAATTTTTATTGTTTTCTGTAAGTAAAGCGTCAGTAGGAATTGCTAAACCTTTTTTGGAATCTACTACAATATCGGCTTCAACAAACATTCCAGCCATCAAACGCTGTTTTACATTTTGGTCTAAATGACCATGTACATTGATTGTTCTGTCGTTTCCTTCAATAGTATTTCCAACCAAATGAACTTCAGCATCAAATACTTCTTTTGAGGCTTCAGGGACTTTGAATTTTATTTTTTGTCCTTCCTTAATTTTCAATATGTCTTTTTCAAAAACAGATAATTCTACATGTAAATCATTATTATTAACTATTTCTAAAATCACATCTGTTGGTCCCATAAGCATTCCTATATTCGCATTCATTACTGAAATAGAACCAGAAATAGGAGCGTAAATAGTAATAGTTGATGTTAGCTTTCCTTTTTCTGTATTTGAAGGATTGATGTTTAATAAGCGTAATTTTTCTCTAAGACTTTGATACGTTCCTTTTGCTCTGCGGTATTCACTTTCAGCTTTCAAATAATTTTTTTGTGAAGTGATTTTTTCAGTATACAATGCTTTTTGACGTTCGTATTCTGATTTTAAAAAGTTTATTTGTTCCGCAACATCTAAATATTCTTTTTGAACATCTAAATAATCAGTACTTTCTAAAGTTAAAAGTGCTTGTCCTTTAGTTACTTTATCACCAATAAGAAGCTTTGTAGTTTTTACATAACCACCCATAAACGCGGTTACTTTTGCTCTATTTTGTGGTGGCACATCTATCTTTCCAGAAGTTTTTACAACGATGTCAAAATCTTGTTCAACCGGACTTCCAATTTCAATTCCTGATGATTTAAACTGAGTTTCAGTAACTGTAATGTCATTAGGATTTGTTGGTGCTTTTTCTTCTACTTTAGCATCTTTACAAGCATAAAATAAAGTTGATAGTGCTAGTATATATATGATTTTTTTCATGAGTTATATATTAAAATTTAGGTATTGAAGGTCTAATTGGGTTTTATTATATTGCAAAACAGCCTCTAAATATTCAATCTGAATAGCCGTTGCGTTTTCTAAACTTTGTATGTATTGAAAAAAATCTATTTCTCCTTGTTTGTAACTCATCGTTCCAACTTTAATGATTTCTTCTGATAATTTTTTTCCAAATTGATTGTAATAATTAATCGCTTCTTGATGCTTGGCTAATTCTGCTTTCTTTTCACTAATGAATTTTTCTATTTTTTGTTCTTCCTGTTGTTTTTGTTGTTCCCAGCTTTGCAATTCTAATTGTGCTACTTTAACTTTTGAAACAGTTCCCGAAAATAAGATAGGAACGGCTATACCAACTTGAAAGCCATATAAAGATTGTGATAAGCCATTGTTTCTTCCTTGAAAATAATCTAGGTTAATATCTGGTAACCAATGTTTTTTTTGTAACTCTAATTGATTTTTATAATTTTTTGTAATATTCTCTAAATAAGCTTTATGAGTTAGTGAACTAGTACTATCACTCAAAGTACTTAAGGGTTCTATAGTGCTATTTTTAATATCAATTTTATCGTCAGTTTGTACTAATAAAGCTAACATTTCAAACTGCGCTTTTTTATCATTTCTAATTTGTAAAAGCAGGGTTCTAATTTTTCTAAATTTGGCTTGAGCCGTAATTTTTTCTAAATAATTAGTTTCTCCTAATTCAAATTTTCTATCACTAGCTTTAGAGAAATTTTGGTACAAACTATCTAAATATTGATACCTTTTTTCCTGATTTTGCAAATAAACAATATGGTAATACAAATTAGAAACGCCGAAAGCCAATTTGTTTTTTTGAAGTTCAAAGTTGATTTTTTCTTTTTCATATTCTGATGAATACACCTTTTTTTGGGCACCATAAATCGAAGGAAACAGAAAACGCTGTTGTGCTCCAAAAACTTTTAAAGGTTGATTATTCATCGCTAGATTATTTTGATCATAGCTATAATATACATTCGTTTTCTCAAATGTATATGCGGATTTTATATTGGCTTTTGTTTTGTCAACTTGTAACTGAGCTGCTTTTAATCCTTTATTATTTGCAGTTGCTTTAGATACTAATGTTTCTAATTCAGTATTCGTATTTTGAGCAAATAGCAGTGTTGAAGACAGTAAAAATAATAGTAGATACGTATTGTTTTGATGAATTTTGAATTTTGGTTTTTTGAATTCTTTTTTATCAAATACTTTATACAAAATAGGCAAAACAATCATGGTTAAAAGTGTAGCTGTAAACAATCCACCTATCACAACGGTTGCTAATGGTCGCTGAACTTCTGCTCCTGCTGATGATGAAATGGCCATTGGTAAAAAGCCTAATGCTGCGGCTGCGGCCGTTAATAATACAGGACGCAAACGATCTGTAGTTCCTTTTAAAATTAGTTGATCCATATCTTTCATTCCGTTATGTTTGAGTTCTTTGAAATGTTCAATAAGTACAATTCCATTTAGTACTGCTATACCAAATAGCGCAATAAATCCTACTCCTGCCGAGATGCTAAAAGGTAAATCTCTAATCCATAAGAATAAAATACCTCCTACCGCAGATAATGGAATGGCAGAATAAACCATAAGCGCTTCTTTGATTGTTCCAAAAGCAAAATACAACAGAACAAATATTAAAAACAAAGCAATGGGTACTGCTATTGCTAATCTTGCTTTTGCGCTTTCTAAGTTTTCAAATTGCCCACCATATTTCACATAATACCCAGCTGGGAGTTTGATTTTAGCATCTACAATTTTTTGAATATCCACAACTACACTTTGTAAATCACGATTTCTAACATTAATTCCAACAACAATTCGTCTGTTTGTATTATCTCTAGAAATTTTGGCTGGTCCTTCAGTATATTCAATACTTGCTAACTCGCTCAACGGAATTTGTTGGCCTGAAGGAGTTGAGATATAGAGATTTTTTAGGTCATTGATGTCTTTACGATTCGTTTGGTCTAAACGAATTACCATATCGAATCTTTTTTCTCCTTCAAATACATTACCAACAGTTTTTCCAGCAAAACCTAATGCAATCATTTCATTTAAATCGGCTATATTTAAGCCATATCGTGCAATTTTAGAACGATCATATAAAACTGCCATTTGTGGCAACCCTTCTGTTTTTTCGATAATTATATCCGAAGCTCCAGCAACATTTTTTATAGCAGCTTTGATTTCTTTTGCTTTTTCAGCTAAAACATTTAGGTCTTCGCCAAAAATCTTTACTGCAACATCAGAACGCGTTCCTGAAATGAGTTCGTTAAAACGCATTTCGATAGGTTGCGTAAATTCAATATCCATGTTTGGAATTTGAGTTTCAATAGCCGTTTTTATTTTATCCGCTAATTCATCTTTGCTAGTTGCTGAAACCCATTCCGATTTAGGTTTTAACTTAACGATTACGTCACTTTCTTCCATTGACATTGGATCGGTAGGAACTTCGGCAGCACCAATACGACTGACAACTTGTTCTACTTCTGGGAAATTTTTAAGAATAATTTTTTCTATTTTAGTAGTAGTTCCAATTGTTTTTGTCAAAGAAGTTCCTGTTTTTAAAACGGGTTGAATCACAAAATCACCTTCGTCAAGTGTAGGAATAAATTCCCCTCCCATTGTTGAAAACACAACTATTGACATTATCAATAAGCCTACAGCACCATATAAAACTTTTTTGGTATTATTTAAGGCCCATTTGATGGAAGGTAAATATATAGCGTTGAGTTTACTGATTAGTTTATGAGATAATGAATTTGGGTCTTCTGCTTTTGGTTTTAAAAATAAAGACGAAACTACTGGTACATAAGTAAAACAAAACAACATTGCCCCTAATAATGCAAAACTAAAGGTCATTGCCATAGGTTTAAACATTTTACCTTCAATTCCAGATAAAGACAGAATTGGTATGAAAACAATTAAAATAATTAGTTGCCCAAAAACCGCTGAATTCATCATTTTTGAAGCACTTTTGTAGGTAATTTGATCAATTTCGATTTGACGAGATTCTTTCGGAAGATTCACTAAATGAGCCGATTTATGTGCAATTTGAAAGGCTATAAATTCAACAATAATAACCGCACCATCGATAATAATACCAAAATCTATTGCACCTAAACTCATCAAATTTGCATCAATACCCAATATATTCATGAATGAAATAGCAAAAAGCAAACACAACGGAATAACCGATGCAACAACTAATCCCGAACGCCAGTTTCCTAATAGTAGAATTACAACAAAAATCACAATTAAACAGCCTAAAATAAGGTTTTCAGCTACTGTAAATGTTGTTTTGCTAACTAATTCACTTCGTTCTAAAAAGCCATTAATGTAAACCCCTTTTGGAAGACTTTTTTGAATTTCTGCAACTCTAGCTTTTACGTCATTAATAACTTGTTTCGAATTCCCTCCTTTGAGCATCATTACTTGTCCAAGTACTTTTTCACCTTCGCCATTTCCTGTAATTGCTCCAAAACGATTAGCGTGACCAAAATTAACTTGCGCTACGTTTTTGACATAAACAGGCAATCCATTTGCATTTTTAATGACAATGTTTTCAATGTCTTGAATTGATTTTACTTTCCCTTCAGCACGAATAAAATAGCTTTGGTTAATTTTTTCAATGTAAGCTCCTCCAGCAATACTGTTGTTTTTTTCCAAACCAGTAAAAACATCATTCATCGTGATATTCATCGCTTTCAATCGAGAAGGAATTATAGCAATTTCATATTGTTTCAAATAGCCGCCCCAAGTATTAATTTCGACCACTCCTTTTATTCCTGATAATTGTCTTTTTACAACCCAGTCTTGTAAGGTTCTTAAATCGGTTACAGAATATAAGTTTTTGAATTCAGGTTTAACTTCTAAAGTATATTGGTAAATTTCCCCCAATCCTGTAGTAATTGGCCCCATTTCTGGTGTTCCAAAACCTTGTGGGATTTTTTCAGAAGCTGCTTTTATTTTTTCAGCAATAAGTTGTCGAGGAAGATAAGTTCCTAAATCATCCTCAAAAACAATAGTTACAACGGAAAGTCCAAATTTAGAGATAGACCGAATTTCTTTTACTCCAGGCAAATTTGCCATTTCAATTTCGACAGGATACGTAATAAACTGTTCAATATCTTGAGTAGAAAGATTGCGAGATGTAGTAATAACTTGTACCTGATTATTTGTAACATCTGGCACTGCTCCAATTGAAATTTGGGTTATTGAAAAAATTCCAAAACCAGAAACTATCAATGTAAAGAGTAAAACAATGAGTTTGTTTTTTAGGCTGAAAGCTATAATTTTTTCTAGCATTTTAATAATATTTATTTAAACAAAAATAGAATTAAAAACCTATAAATAACTTAAGAACAACTTAGGATTTTATTATTTAAATCTTAAGATTACAGTAGTTCCTTTTTGAAGATTGCTTGAGATTTCAAATTTTATTTGAAGTAAATCAGCTATTCTTTTTACTATGGATAATCCCAATCCATTTCCTTTGATTTCTGGATGATTTGTCGCATTTGAGCGGTAAAATGGATGGTGAATTTTATCTAAATCATCTGCTTTAATTCCAATTCCTTTATCTGAAATGGAGCATATGGTTTGACCTTCTTTTTTAGTTAATTTGATGGTAATCTCCCCTTCTTCATTAGAGTATTTTATCGCATTACTAATGATATTACTAATAATTGTTGAAACCAAATAGTTATCGGACTCAATTATATAGTCTTTAGAAAAAGAATGGTGGACATTAATTTTTTTAGCATTTATTTTTCCTGAATAAAGAATTAAACTGTCTAAAATTAAAGCGTTCAAATACACTTTTTCAATTTTCAAACTTTGTTTCTGATTTTCAAAACGCGCTAATAGTAGTAATTGATCTACTAAATTGTTTAATCGGTTGACTTCCTTAATGCTGTATACAATTTTATCTTCGTATTCAGATTGTGTTCTGGGTTTTCGAATCAAAACTTCAAGAGTTCCTTTTAGTACTGTCAAAGGTGTTCTTAATTCGTGTGAAGCATCTGAGGTAAATTGTTTTTCTCTTTCTACGGCATTTTCAATTCGGTCTAATAAATTGTTTATCGTCTGTGAAAGTGTATACAATTCATCTCTATTTTGAGGTAATGGAATTCTAGATTTAAGATTATCTTTAGTAATAATATTTGAAGTTTCAATAATAGAACTTATTGGTTTTATACTTTTTCCGGCAATTAATCTAGCTATCACAAAAAGAATTAATAGGATTAATGGGTATGCAATCATCAATATTTTAGACAAATTATGAAGTACCATTTTGGCATCTTCTAATGACATTGCAACAGATAAATAGCCTTTTTTAATTCCGTTTTGGAATATAGGAATTTGGATTTGGCGTATTGACTTATGAACTAATTCGGTATCAAAAAGTTCATAATCGGGTATTTTTGAATTAAAAGCTAAGGTGTGAATTTTTAGATTTGGAGATTTTTCTGCAATTAAACCATTTAGATCAAAAAATTGAACAAAGACAGGATTTACCGCCACCGTATTATGTTCTCTTTCCATCCATTCTTCATCGTGAATCAAGCCGATATGATTTCCTTTAATTTCAATTTCCGTTAAGTGTTTTTCGGCTTCACTTTTAATGTCATTATTGATATGACTGTAAACCGTAAACTTTACAATAGAATATATGACAAGAAAGACAACAAAAATTAGTAATCCTGTTGTGAGGATGTAATTGAATGCGATTCTATTTTTAAAAGAAAGTTGTTGCATTTTTATTTAATCATTTGCAATGTAACCAACACCACGTATGGTTTTGATTAGTTCTTGATCTTTATTAAGATTCAGTTTTTTGCGAATAGCATTCATAAAGACATCAATTACACCCGTATCATATTCAAAATGAATGTCCCAAACATCTTCAATAATTTGGTTTCTAGTACAAACTTTTCCTTTGTTTTTGATGAGATAAACTAACAATTCATATTCTCTTTGGGTAAATATGATTTCTTGGCTCTCAACTGTTACTTGGTGCTTAGAGATATTTATTTTTATATTCCCTAGCGTTAAAATAGTATCTGTATTTTCATTTCTGAAATGAATTTTGATACGTTCTAACAATTCATCAAAACTGAATGGTTTTTTGATGTAATCATTTGCACCAGCTTTCAATCCTTCAATAGTTTCTTGAACGGTATCTTTTGCGGTAAGAAATATAATAGGCGTTTTTAAATCTGTTTTTCGGATGGATTGACAAACGTCTATTCCTGTCATTTGTGGCAACATCCAATCTAAAAGAATCAAATTTAATTTTTGGCTTAAAGCCAATTCATAGCCCGTTTTACCATCATGAGCAATCAAAACCTCATATCCCTCCTCTTCTAAACCTTGTTTTAGAAAATTTGCAATTCCAACTTCGTCTTCAACTATTAAAATTTTCATCATTTATTGCATAATAAACTTGAATCCTATGGTAGCAATATTTGCGGTTAAATCATCACTTCGTTTGTAATGATTGAATCTGAAATCAATATTTTTAAGTCCTAATTGCCAAATTTTAGCCTCTGTAAATATATCGGTATAACTGATTCCAAAACCAAATTGATTAGAGTTGAAAGTAGCTAAATCTGGATCAGAGGTATAAAATTCTTCGGTTGATAAATGCGTTTCGTATGGGGCGTAATACTTAGATTTTGTTTGCGTATAATAGCGATACATTGGGAAAATAGTGAACTTATCAGATACTTTAACCGGAAGCTCAACACTAGCAGTATGCGACTTTATGTTCCAATCATCTGAATAAAAGCGATAGTAGGTTCGTAACACAAATCGTTCGTTAATATAATAGTTTAAACGTGCACCTAAAGGAAGTTTAAATCGTGTATCAGGTAATCGCTCTATATCATCAGCTAATTTATAAACTGCTACATTAGAGGTACTTTCGTAATTATTTATATACTGTGCTTGACCAATGTAATAATTAGCCTTGTCGGCAAAATAAATTCGGTGATACGGTGTTGACAATAATCCTTGTTGTTGCAATACGTCAAAAAATATTGAAAATTGTAATTTTTTAGTCACTACCTGAGACAAACCAAAGGAAGCCGAATATGAATTTCTGTTCACCCCACTTACAGGTTGAAATGCGGATGGTAAATAACTATTTGTTGGAGTTCCATTTTGATTAAAAATAGTTACGCCACTAAAATATCCTTGGTTTAAGAAATTAATACCGTAATTTCCATATTCGTGAAGTTCTGTTGGATAAATAGGTCTCCATTGATCCAGATATGCATTTGCTTTTAAATTTAATTCGGTGTTTTTATCATTAAATAAAGCAGCTATTCCACCACCAAATCCCATAGATGTATAATCGAATTCATTAGAAAATGATGCATCAGCATTCCAAATAAAATTTCTAGAATCACTACTGTGACTATAATTTGCTGTTACAGCTACTAATTGGTCACTTTTTGAAGCACCAGATGAAGCTTGCCAAGGAGTTCCTTGTGGACCAGTAGCGGCTTTAGTTTGCGATTGACGATCATCATCACCTCTCCCACCAGAAGCTCCAGTAGCATTGAAAGGATTTATATTACTTGATGAAGCGGATGAATAAGCCGATATCCCTAAATCAACAGTCAATACATCATCATTATTTAAAGGCATAGCAACAACTATATTTGAAGTTACATCCGTCAGTTTTTCCGAACCAATACCACCTGATACTGCTGAATGCGCTCCATCTTGGTTGTAATAACTAGCCAAAAAATCAACTTCGGTACTCTCCAAAACTCTTTTTTTGAACTCTACGGAGGAATTATCCTTTTGCGCAAAAGCAATAGTGCTAATGAATAACGAGAATACTATTGTTTTTATTTTCATTTGAAATTATTGGTATTAAATTTTTTAATAGAAGTTGACACAATTAATTGCATCCACAACCTCCACCTGATTTTCCACCGTTAGCACCCGCAGCAGCTTCGCGATAGACCTGAAAGGCGGTTTCGTAGCGTTCTGTAGTTCTAGCAGAAAGTTTCATGTCAGGATCATTAATTTTTTCTTTTTCATATTCTCGTACGGTTGTACAGGATTGAAAAAGTAAAATCGCTAAAAACACAAAAGCCATTTTTTGTATCATTCTATTTATCTTTATATTATTCATATTTTTTTGTATCAATTCCTTTTGAAGAATGAATTTTACCTTTGTCATCAACAATAATGCATTCAATTCCTTTTAGTTGGTTCACTAAATCTAATCCTACATCTACTCCTAGCACAAAAATACCTGTTGCTAATGCATCGGCAATTTCAGTTTGTTTTGCAAAAACAGATACACTAACAACACCCATTGCTGGATAACCTGTTCTAGGATCTATAATATGCGAATAGCGAATGCCGTTGAAAATTACATATTTCTCATAACTTCCTGAAGTTTCTACGGCACTATTTTCTAAAGGAAAGGTTGCGAAGATTTTATTTTTATTCATTGGATTTACAATCCCAACCGTCCAAAGCTTTCCATCAGGTTGTTTTCCCCAAGTATTGATATCCCCAGAAACATTTACAATTCCGGATATACATCCTTTAGAAATCAATAATTCTTTTATTTTATCCGCAATGTATCCTTGACCAATTCCGCCAAGACCTAATTTCATTCCTGCGTTTTTCAAAAAAATAGTTTGCTCTTTTGAATCTAAAATAATGTTCTTGTATCCAATTTTAGCAACTGATTTTTTTATAGCTTCTGCAGTAGGCATTTCTTTCATGCTGCCATCAAATTTCCAAATTTTATCCATTGATGCATATGAAATATCAAAAGCACCAGATGTAATTTGTGAAATTTTAATTGAACGTTCTACCAAATCAAATACTTCTCGATCAACTTTTACAGCTTTTTGCCCTGAATTGCGATTAATTTCAGAAATTTGTGTTGTGGGAATCCAATCCGAAATTAAGTTTTCAATTCGTTTTACTTCGGCTACAGCCAAATCACAATATTTATTTCCTTCAACAGTATCCTTAGCTACTACAGTAATCTCAAAAGGACTACCTAACATGGATAACTTTCTTTTGTGAATTATTTGTCCAAAACTCACAAAAGAAATCAATAAAGCGACGATGATAATTTTAGCTTTCATTATTTTTCAAATGAATGAAGAAGTTCAATGTATTCTGGTGCAGAAACATTTTTATAGCCTGTCATTCCAAGTACTTTTCCTGTTTTGTCTAGTAGTACAACTAAAGGAAAACTACCATTTTTATTGTATTTTTCGGCTAATGCTTTATTGCTCTCTGTTAATTCTGGAGCTAATTGATTGGCTTTTTTCTTTGGAAAATCAGCTTTATAAATAACCCAATTTTTTTCAGAATCAACTTGAAAAGCTTCTGATTCCCAAATCATTTTTTCTAATTTTATACAAGGCGCACACCAATCAGAACCTGAAAAGACCAAAAGGATATTTTTATTTTCTTTTTCAGCTACCGTTTTTGCATTGTCAAAAGTAGTTTGCCAGTTCTGTGCATATGTAAAAGTTCCTATAAAAAGAAGTAGTATTACCATCGATTTTTTCATTGATCCACTTTTTTAAATTATTTGAGAGTAAAAATATTGATTTAAATCCTAAACTATTAATTTGTAGCTATATTTTAAGCGAATATTAATTTTAATAAAATATTAAGCTAGTCATAAAAACAAGCCTAAATAGTTTAGTTACATTTGTACTCAAATTATTTTATTATGCAATTGTTAAAGAAATTTTCTCCTTTTTATAATCTTACTCTTTTTTATATCTCAGTAAGCTTGATTTTGAGAGTTGTTTTGCTCTTCCATCCTATCACACAATCTACATTTGTTTTTACAGATACGATCAAAATATTTCTTTATGGAATCATTTCTGATTTTTTTGTATTCACCGTTATCAGTGGATTATTATGGATATATCTTATTTTTATTTCTAATTCAAAATACTACAAACCAACAGGCTATATTATTTTCGGTCTCTTTGTAGCGCTATTTTTATATGTTGCTTTTGGCAATACCATTCTGAATGAATATGGTGGTGCTTTACCAAAAATAGGAATGATATTTATAGGTCTAAAAACACTTTTATTTGGCTTGTTATTATTTCTTCCTAAGTATAGAAGTAAAATTAGATTTTGGCTTTTTAGCTTTGTGATGTTTCTATTTGTTGTTTTGATTTTACAAAACGCAATAAGCGAATATTTTTTCTGGAATGAATTTGGAGTGAAATACAATTTTATTGCTGTAAATTATTTGGTTTACACCAATGAGGTTATTGGTAATATTATGCAATCCTATCCTGTAATTCCTTTATTTACAGGTTTGTTTATTATTGCTGGAATTGTTACTTATTTTATAACAAAACGGTCTAAAAACTACATTGAAAGCATTCCTTCCTTCACGGATAAAATTAAAATTTCAGGAATTTACCTTACTTTATTAGGGCTTTCTTTATCTGCAATTCCTTTTATGGCAGACAAAGAGAATTCTCAAAATATTTTTGCAAATGAACTCCAATCAAATGGCGTTTATAAGTTTTATTTGGCCTTTATACATAGTGAATTAGACTATTTTAAGTTTTACAAAACGATTCCTAATAATGAGGCATATGCACAACTTAAAGAACAATTAACTACTATTTCTGGCGAAAACACATTGCGACAAATTAAAAGCACTGCTGCAGAAAATCATAAAAATGTAGTTCTGATAACTATTGAAAGTTATAGCGCTGATTTTATGAAAATGTATGGAAATGATAAAAATATTACTCCTTTTTTAGATAGTTTGGCAACTAAAAGTTTACTGTTTACAAATTTATATGCTGTAGGAAATAGAACGGTTCGAGGTCTTGAAGCTGTAACTTTATGTTTCCCTCCAACTGCTGGTGAAAGTGTTGTAAAAAGACAGGATAACAAAAACAAGTTTTCGACAGGAAGTATATTCAAACAAAAAGGATATAATGTAAAATTCCTTTATGGTGGCGATGCATTCTTTGACAATATGGAAGATTTCTTTTCAGGAAATGGATATGATATTGTAGATAAAAAAGCCTTTACTACTGAAGAAATTACTTTTGATAATGTTTGGGGAGTTTGTGATGAAGATATGGCGAATAAAGCTATCAAAGTGATGAACTCTGAAGCTAAAACTGGAAAACCATTTTTTAATCATTGGATGACGGTAAGTAATCATAGACCATTCACTTATCCAAATAATAAAATTGATATTCCTGGAGATGCAAAATCACGCGATGGAGGTGTTAAATACACGGATTACGCCTTGAACAAGTTTTTTAAAATGGCGCAAAAACAGCCTTGGTACAAGAACACAATTTTTGTTATTCTAGCAGATCATTGTGCATCAAGTGCTGGAAAAACAGAACTTCCAGTTGATAAATATAGAATTCCCGCAATGATTTATAGTCCAGGTGGTTTTGTAGAGGCAAAAAAATATACGAATCTGATGTCTCAAATTGATATTATGCCAACAGTATTTGGGCTATTAAATTTTAATTACCAAAGTAAATTTTACGGTCAGGATGTTCTGAAATCAGATTATAAGCCGAGAGCTTTAATTGCTACTTATCAAGATTTAGGTTTAATAAAAGACAATGTTTTGACTGTTATTTCCCCTAAACAATTGGTAAAACAATTTCAATTGACATTAAAACCTGATCCGAAAGTAGCTGCAGATTTCCAAATCTATTATGAGCAAGTTCCATTAACTAAAGAGCGTACTGATTTAGTGAACCAAACTATTGGATATTACCAGACCGCTTCGGATATTTTGAAGAAAAAGAAATACCAGAAACAATAGTTAATTGTAGTACTTGGTTTCGGGTTTATTAGTTGTAAATTTGATTTATATTATATTCTTATGTTTCGCCATAAAGGAAAAAATAGAACTTTCATTCATAATTTACGTCTGGCAACCCTATTGTCATTTGTGGCTGGGATTGTTAATATAACAGGAGTTTTAGCCATAAAAACATTAACTACTAATGTTACTGGGCATTTTGCCTATTTTGCAGAAGAAGTAATGCGGCAGGATTTTTCGGCAGCGATTACTTTTTTTGTATTTACCATTTTCTTTTTAATTGGATCTTTTACGTCTAATTTTTTATCTGAATTAATTTCAAAAACAAATCCGAATTTTTCTCATGTAATCCCAATTTCATTAGAAATCATAGTTTTATTTGGAGTGGGTATTTTTGGAATGGAATCTGATTTATCTTCTTTTAATGGGAAATGGATTGCTTTCGCGATGCTTTTTGCTATGGGAATCCAAAACTCATTGGTTACTAAAATTTCACAATCTACTGTTAGAACAACACATTTAACGGGTCTTTTTACAGATTTAGGGATTGAATTATCTCAGTTGTTTTTTTACAAAAAACCAGAGGAAACGAAACGGTTGAAAACAAGTATTTATTTGAGATTGTCAATCATCAGCTTCTTTTTTGTTGGGTGTTTTTCGGGAGGTTTTTTATATAGTTATATTAAAATGAAAACACTTTTAGTTTCTGTGTTTTTTTTATTGATAGCACTTATGTATGATTATATGAGATTTCAATTTCATATCATTAAAAGAAAAAGCAGAAGTAACTTGTAAAAGTGAAAGTTGTTTCTCTAGTTAAAAGAATACATAATTGTGATTAATGTAATTCCCGCAATTAAAACCCAAAGCAAGCTACCTTGAAGCAATGCTTTGATTCCAACAGATTTTAGCACGTTTATATTCAATCCTGCCCCAATTAAAAATAAAGTTACGGTAAGCCCAATTTTTGCTATTCCAACAAAATAAGAACCTACAAGAGCTATTTGATAAAAATAGGTATTTAATATCATCACTAAAATAAATGCTCCTATGAAATAAGGAATTTTAATTTTTCCAGATTTATTTTTAAAAAGAATAGACGTAATTAAAGCTACTGGAATAATCCACAAAGCTCTTGCTAATTTTACTGTTGTAGCTATTTGTAAAGCTTCTGCACCATATTTACTCGCTGCACCAATAACTGAACTCGTATCATGAATTGCAATAGCACACCATAAACCAAACTCGTTTTGTGATAAATGTAAGGCGTGGCCAATGATTGGAAACAAAAATAAAGCTACCGAATTCAATATAAAAATAACCCCTAACGCCACCGAAGTCTGTTTTTCATCTGATTTAATTACTGGTGCAATGGCAGCAATTGCACTACCACCACAAATAGCAGTCCCACAAGAAATTAGGTGTGCTATTTTTTTTTCTATTTTCAACCATTTTCCTAGAAATGCACCTAGAATCAAAGTACTTAGTATTGAGGCAATAGTAATTAATAATCCTTCTTGACTAGCCACAATAGCGTTATTGATATTCATACCAAATCCCAATCCTACAACTGAAAATTGCAATAGTATTGTAGTTGCTTTGTGGTTAAGGTGTAAAAAAGGATTCCCAAATAAGTTAGCAATAATCAAACCCATTAGCAAAGCTATTGCTGGAGATGCATAGGAAGTCATGCACAATAAAAGAAATGCTCCAAAAATAATTTGTTGACCAATTCTATTATTTTCAAAAATTGCGAATAGACTTTTGCTAAGTATTTTTTGGTTTGTTTCCATTGTAAAGTAATTCAATATTACTATACAAAGGTCTATTGATTAATTAAGATTAACCAATTGTATAATATAATCTACTATAACTTTAAATTATGATTTCCTGAAATGTTTTTGATGAATAATTCAGAGAGCGCATTAACTTTACCATGTAAAGTGATTATATAGAAAAAACGTTCAATTACTAAATTTTCAACATCTAATATTGTTAGTTCATTGTTTTTAAGCTCTTTTTCAATGGCATGAACAGAAATAAAGGCAACACAATTTGAGTTCATTAGGTAGGATTTTATACTTTCAGTACTGCCTAATTGCATTTCAATATTTAATTGTGAAAGATTAATATTAAAAGGTTTTAAAGCATATTCAATAACTTCAAGTGTTCCTGAACCTTGTTCTCTCATTACAAAAGACATGGCTTTAAGATCCTCAGCATTAATTTTATTTTTGTTAGCTAGGCAATTTTTTGTATTACAAACTAACACTAATTCATCTTTTAAAAACGGAGTATATTTAATCGATGTGTTTTTAGATTGCCCTTCCACTATTCCAATTTCAATTTCTTTTTTGAGTAAGGCATTTTCAATTTGTTCGGTATTTCCATTTAACAAATTGACTTTAATATCTAACGCTTTTTGATGAAAACGAGCTAATATTGGCGGAATTATGTATTGTGAAATAGTTGTGCTGGCTCCTAATCGCAACATTCCGTGCTGTTCATTTATTAGAGCTCCCATTTCAAAATCAATTTCTCTATAAATTTCAAAAATGCTTTTGGTGTGTTTTAGCAAAGCTTCACCGGCAATTGTTAAAGAAATTTTAGAACCATTTCTTTCAAAAAGCTTGATTTTATATTGTTCCTCTAGTTCTTGGATGTGTTTTGAAATGGCAGGTTGTGTAATAAATAATTCTGTTGCAGCTTTGGTAAAACTTAATCTATTGGCAAC
The DNA here is from genome assembly GCF_003634825.1 of Flavobacterium sp. 123. NCBI lineage: Bacteria > Pseudomonadati > Bacteroidota > Flavobacteriia > Flavobacteriales > Flavobacteriaceae > Flavobacterium > Flavobacterium sp. 123. The sequence continues at coordinate 2,788,233 of NZ_RBXD01000001.1, read as the reverse complement.
AGTATAAAATACTTTAAGTCTAAAATCCATAGTAATATTATTTTAACAACATTTAAATTTATAACAATCCGTTGTATTTTCTAAGAAACCATTCTATTGATAGTAAACTCAGAATTAATCCTAAAAGCCATTTCCAATCAATTAAAGGGGATTTTGTAATAATTTCTTTTTGTATGTCTTTATAATCTTGATTCTCTATAAGTGATTGAATTAGTTGATCAATTTGATTTGGGAAATAACTTGTTCCACTTGTTTGCTTTGCTAATTGCTCCAACCTTTCAACATCTGGATTCACAAATTGCTTTTCGATATCAAAATCTAGTATTTTGAAATGACTTGAATAGGACGTTTTAGAATTTAATTCATTTACCGAAAAAGAATAATTTCCCGCAGGAAGTCCATCAAGATTAACTTTATACGAATTTGTCCCTTTTAATAGATCGTAGTTTTTAATTTGCTTTGTTTCGGTATTCGTTACTTTAATAGCTAATCGTGCTTTTTCGTCAAACTCATAGTTTTTATTGAAGTATTGAGCTGAAATTTCAATGGCTTCTCCAGAATTATAAAAATTTTCATGCTCAACCACTAATGATTTTCTAATAGAATTAGAAGCTAAAAATTGAATAATCTTATCCATTAAAAGATCAAATTTTTCAAATGATTGCTTGTCAATATAACTCTGTAAGCGCCATTTCCAAATATTTTCTCCTAATAGAAAAGCAGAACGTTTTCCTTGATTTTCTGCAAAAGCTAATAGTGGTGCATTTGTTTCTAAAGCTCTTATTTTTGAAGAAAGCAATACATGAATATTCCCAGTAGTATTAATTGTGCCAAAAGTATTTTGCAAAGGCGGAAAATTCTCAAAGCCAATATTATCAGTTGCAAAGAGATTAAATTTCGAATTAAATTTAGCCAAATAATCTTCTTTTTGGCTACTCATTTTAAAGTTAAAGACATTTTGATATTGGTTCAAAAAAGAGAAATCAGTATTTGTTCCTGTAATGATAAACTTATTTACATCAGTTGATTTTGCGTTTTCAAAAACAGATTTAAATGAAGAGTCAGGTTGATACAAAATAAGAATATTGTAATTTTGTAAAGTATTGATTTCTTTTGGTTTAATTACAGTTACCTTTCGTTGAAGATTAGATTCAATTGATCGTTTCAAAGCACCAATATCAGGATGATTTAATGCAGAAACAATAGCAATATTTGTTTTTTGATCTATAATTTCAACAGCAAAATTCTTGGTGTTATTATAGTTGTTTTTCTCTTTCTCCTTTGAGGTTACATTGGCTTTAAATAGTTGCAATCCTATTTTATCTGCAGGCAAAAATAAAGTCACAACCGCAGATTTTTTTATTGGCGAAAACGTAATGTTTTGTTTGCTGATTAATTTATTTCCTTGTGATATACTGAAAGTAGCCGTTATTGTCTTGTCTCCTGAATATTGAATAAAAGTTTCTACAGGAAATTTATTTTTATAAAAAACATTTTTGTTCACGTTCAACTGATTTATTTTTAAATCCATAAATCGTGTGGTGTCGCCTACAATTAAAGGATAAACTTTATTAGTTGAATCAAAACTGTATAAATAGTCATTTCCAGTAGTTTGATTGCCATCGGTAATCAGAACAGTTGGGTATGATGTGTTTTTATAAATGTTTTTTAAATCTTTGGCAATAGCATCTAGATTGGTTTGCTTTCCTTTAAAGTTGAATTTTTCCGAAGCTTGAAATTCACTATCAAACTGAAATGATTGTACTTCGTATTTATCTTGTATCGCCTTGTTTGAAATAATCTTTTTATACAATTCAAGGGTTTTATTTTTAACATTTAATGCCACAATAGAACTAGAATTATCAACTACAACAGGTAAAGGAGGTTTTGAAATTTCTAAATTTTTTCTGCTAATAATTGGATTTATCAACAGAATAAAAACTCCAAAAATTATTAAAAAACGTAATAAAGCCAATAACAAATACAGATTTGATTTGTTATTGGCTTTATAAAGATATTGAAAAAACGACAAACCGCCAGTAATTACTATAGAAAGTAGTATTAATAGAACGGTTGCTGTTGTCATTCTTTTTTATTTAAAATAATGAATTTAAATTTTGAATTCTGCCACCATTTAAAATTCATTATTTATAATTTATAATTATTTTTATGTAAGCATTCCTCCGCATACATTCAGAACTTGTCCTGTAACGAATGCGCTCATATCAGAAGCAAAGAAAAGACATGCATTTGCAACATCTTCAGTTGTACCGCCACGTTTCAAAGGAATTCCATCTCTCCATCCTTTAACTACGTCTTCATTTAGTTTAGCAGTCATTTCAGTTTCGATAAATCCTGGAGCAATAACATTACAACGAATATTACGTGAACCTAATTCAAGAGCAACTGATTTTGAAAAACCAATAACTCCAGCTTTAGAAGCCGCATAATTAGTTTGGCCTGCATTTCCTTTTACACCAACAACACTACTCATATTAATAATTGAACCCGAACGTTGTTTCAAGAATGTTTTTTGAATTGCTTTAGTCATGTTGAAAACAGATTTCAAATTCACATCAATTACTTGATCAAAATCAGCTTCAGACATACGCATTAACAGGTTGTCCTTTGTAATTCCAGCATTATTGATTACAATATCAACAGTTCCAAAATCATTCAAAACAGCATCTACAAATGCTTGAGCCTCATCAAAATCAGCTGCATTAGATTGGTATCCTTTAGCTTTAATTCCAAGAGCATTCAACTCATTTTCTAAAGCTAAAGCAGATTCAACAGATGAACTGTAGGTAAATGCTACATTTGCTCCATGTTTTGCAAAAACTTCAGCAACTCCTTTTCCAATTCCACGACTTGCGCCAGTAATAATGGCTACTTTTCCTTCTAGTAATTTCATATTCTAAAATTAGATTTATTTTTATTTGAAGTTATTCCCTGCTATTCATTTCAATCTTTGTAAGTTTTAAAAAAACAAAACTTACAAAGGATTTCCATTGCTATCAGGACTATTTTATTCCTGTCAAATATAACAATAATTGTGGTTTTTTGAAATAATCCCTATTCAATTAAACCATTTTTATAGTGCTTAATTAATATTCTTGTAAAAATTAAAACGTAAATTAAATTAAAAAAGCTTTACCGTAGTAAAGCTTTCCATTCGTTTTTAGATAAAATTAAAAAGCAACATTCCATCTCGGTAATTTTGCATTTTCATCTAAGAAATTTTGCAAAACTTGCCCTTCTACAAATGTTGGAATTCCTTTTGTTTTTTCATTATACGTTTCATACCAAAGGACTTCAAGTCTTTCGATATTTTCCAACTTCATTTGTGCTGGCCAAGAATATTTTCTTCCTGTTTTAGCAAATTGATGACCGTTTACGATTTTGTCATACAATCCACCATTTTTGCTTTTTAGTGTTCCGTCATTTTGAACAGTCCCAGTAGAACCAACCATGATCAATTCTTTATCATCTCCATTTAAAGCATAAACCAGAAAAACACCACTTCCAGTTTCAGATGCATTACATACTTCTTCTAAACTATCTTCTTGACCAAAAGTAAAACTATTATTTACTTTGAACTTTTTTAACTCTTTGTACATTTTCTTTTCTATTGTATTTATTAAAAAAATACCCCACGAAAACCGTGAGGTATTTTATATCTTAGATTCTGTTTAGGATTAACCTAAAACTTCTTTTACTTTTTTACCAATTTCAGCAGGAGAATCAACTACGTGAATTCCATTCTCTCTCATGATTTGTTTTTTAGCTTCTGCTGTATCGTCAGAACCACCAACAATTGCACCAGCATGTCCCATTGTTCTTCCTGCTGGAGCAGTTACTCCTGCAATAAAACCAACAACTGGTTTACGGTTACCATCAGCTTTAATCCATTTAGCAGCATCAGCTTCTAATTGCCCACCAATTTCACCAATCATTACGATACATTCTGTTTCTGGATCGTTCATCAATAATTCAACAGCTTCTTTAGTAGTTGTTCCAATGATTGGATCTCCACCAATACCGATAGCCGTTGTGATTCCTAATCCTTGTTTTACAACTTGATCAGCTGCTTCATACGTTAAAGTTCCAGATTTAGAAACAATACCTACGGTACCTTTTTTGAAAACGAAACCTGGCATGATACCCACTTTAGCTTCACCTGGAGTGATTACACCTGGACAGTTAGGACCAATTAATCTAGCGTTTCTTTCTTTTACATAACCGTTTGCTTTAATCATATCAGCTACAGGAATACCTTCCGTAATTGCTATAATCACTTTGATTCCAGCATCAGCAGCTTCCATAATTGCATCGGCTGCAAAAGCTGGTGGTACAAAAATAATAGTTGTATCAGCACCTGCTTGATCAACTGCATCTTTTACAGTATTAAAAACGGGTCTGTCTAAATGTGTAGTTCCACCTTTTCCTGGTGTAACACCACCTACAACATTTGTACCGTATTCAATCATTTGTGAAGCATGGAATGTACCTTCGCTTCCTGTAAATCCTTGAACAATTATTTTGGAATCTTTATTAACTAAAACACTCATGATATATTTTTTATGTAGTTTTTAAAATCGTGTCACAAAAGTATAAAATTGTAAGCAGTAATTGGTATTCAAAATTCAGTTTTTTATTGCTAAATTTAAGATATTTGGCTCATTTGATAGCCTCTATATAATTTATTGTCTTTTATTTGCCAAATTGCTATAAAATGTGCCAAAAGCATTTCTTCTCTTGGGTTTTCAATTGTCTTGACAAAATGAGAATATCGAACAGAAATTAAATCGTTTTCAGCAACAATATGACTAATTCGTACTTTGGATCTTACATAAGCTTTGTTCAATTCAGCAGCTAAATTTATTATGGAATCATAATTCATTTGGATAAAACCTTTACTACTATTCCAATCCAAAACAATTTCAGGATGTATAAAGTCTTTCATGACTTCACTATCAATTAGTGCATCTGATTTATAAAATTTTTGAACAATTTCTTTAGGAGACATACTATTTCAGTTTATTTAGAATTTCAGGAATTTTTTTAATATTCGCTAGTTGCTTCAATTTTTCTCTTGATTCTTCAATTGGGGTTCCAAAATAAGATTTACCACCTTCAACGGATTTAGTAACTCCTGTTTGTCCAAGTATTACAGCTTTCGCACCAATTGTTATTCCGCTTGTTGTGCCTACTTGTCCCCATAATGTAACTTCGTCTTCAATAATTACACAACCTGCAATTCCTGTTTGAGAAGCTATTAAACATTTTTTGCCTATTACGGTATCATGTCCAACATGAACTTGATTGTCAATTTTTGTTCCTTCACCAATTGTAGTATCTCCAGAAACGCCTTTGTCTATTGTGCAAAGTGCTCCAATACCCACATTATCTTCGATAATAACTCTTCCTCCCGAAATTAATTGATCAAATCCTTCTGCGCGTTTTTTATAATAAAAAGCATCCGCACCAAGAACAGTTCCAGCATGAATAATAACATTATCTCCAATTATGGTGTGATCGTAAATTGAGACATTAGAATGAATTAGACAATTTTTTCCAATACTAACGTGGTTTCCTATAAAAGTATTGGGTTGAATTATGGTGTTTTCTCCTATTTTAGCTGAAGAAGCTATTGAAACATTAGAAAACTGAAAAGGTCTAAAGTGTTTTGTTAAAGTATTGAAATCTCTAAAAGGATCGTCAGAAATCAATAACGCTTTTCCTTCAGGGCAATCTACTTTTTTATTAATTAAAACGATAGTTGCAGCCGAATTTAATGCCTTTTCATAGTATTTAGGATGATCTACAAAAACAATATCACCTGATTCAACAACATGAATCTCATTCATGCCTGATACAGGGAAATTTTCATTACCAACATATTCGCAGTTGATAATAGTAGCAATTTCTTTTAGGGTTTGTGTTTTTGAAAATTTCATTTATTGGTTTTAGTTGTTAGTTGGTGGTTGATGGTTTTGAAACAATCAACCATCAACCGTAACTAAATCTATTCCTTAACTCGTTCCATATAAGAACCTGTTGTAGTATCTATTTTAATTTTGTCCCCTTCATTGATAAACAAAGGAACATTTACTGTAGCTCCTGTTTCAACTGTAGCTGATTTTGTAGCATTTGTTGCTGTATTTCCTTTAACTCCTGGTTCAGCATAAGTAACTTCAAGTACTACTGAAGCTGGCATATCAACTGAAAGAGGTAAATCAGTTTCAGTATTGATACTAATCATTACGTTTTCACCTTCTTTCAATAATTCTGGTGAATCTAAAACATTTTTGTTTAATGATATTTGTTCAAAAGATTCTACATTCATAAAATGAAATAAATCACCTTCAGGATATAAAAATTGGAATTTGTGGTTTTCTACACGTACTTCTTCAATTTTATGTCCAGCAGAAAATGTATTGTCCAATACTTTTCCGTTCGTTAAACTTTTAAGTTTTGTTCTAACAAAAGCAGGACCTTTACCTGGTTTTACGTGAAGGAATTCAATGATTTTATAAATGTCGTTGTTGTATTTAATACACAATCCGTTTTTAATATCTGAAGTAGATGCCATTTTAAGTTTATTTGTTGATTCGTTTATTTATTAATTTGTTTGGTTTCAAAATCACTTATTTGTTTTCGGTTAAACAAATAAACGATTGAACTTTTATTTAAGAATTTCCAGAATATCCTTTCATGATTCCTCTTGAAGAGTTTCTGATAAAATCTAATATTTCATCACGTTCTGGAGTTGCTTCCATTTCCGCCTCGATGATCCCAATTGCTTGAGTTGTATTGTAATTTTTTTGATATAAAATTCTATAAATATCTTGAATTTCTCTTATTTTTTCAGGAGTGAATCCTCTTCTTCTAAGTCCAACAGAATTTATTCCAACAAAAGACAAAGGCTCTTTTGCCGCTTTAGTATAAGGGGGAACGTCTTTTCTTAACAAAGAACCTCCTGAAATCATAGCGTGATCACCAACACTAATAAATTGATGTACTGCTGATAATCCACCAATAATAGCATAATTCCCGATGGTAACATGTCCTCCTAAAAGTACTCCATTGACAATAATAGCATTATCTCCTATGTGACAATCATGAGCAATATGGGCAGCTGCCATGATTAGACAATTGTTTCCAATCAATGTCTGACCCGATGCAATTGTACCTCTATTAATGGTTACACATTCTCTAATTGTACAATTATCACCAATTATTGCCAGTGAATCTTCTCCGCCAAATTTTAAATCTTGTGGAACTGCTGAAATTACTGCTCCTGGAAAAATATTGCAATTTTTTCCAATTCTTGCGCCTTCCATTATGGTAACATTAGAACCAATCCAAGTTCCATCACCAATAACAACATTATTGTGAATGGTTGTAAACGGCTCTATTACTACATTTTTGGCGATTTTTGCGCCTGGATGAACATATGCTAACGGTTGATTCATATTCTTTATTTAATCGTTTAACTGTTGAATGGATTAACCGAATAAACGATCAGCCAAATCAACAAAAAAATTACTGTTTTTTAGCAATTTGTGCCATTAATTCTGCTTCAGCCACAAGTTTTCCATTTGCGTAAGCATTAGCTTGCATGTGACAAATCCCTCTTCTTATAGGTGTAATCAAATCACATTTAAAAATTAAGGTATCGCCAGGAAGCACTTTGTGTTTGAACTTAACATTATCTATTTTCATGAAATAGGTCAAATAATTTTCTGGATCTGGAACGGTACTAAGTACTAATATCCCGCCTGTTTGTGCCATTGCTTCCACAATGATTACACCAGGCATTACTGGAGCTCCAGGAAAATGTCCAACAAAGAAACCTTCGTTCATAGTAACGTTTTTCAAACCTACAATGTGGCTATCAGACATTTCTATAATTCTGTCAATAAATAAAAATGGAGGTCTGTGTGGCAGAACCGACATGATTTTATGAATGTCCATCAATGGTTCTTGATTCAAATCATAAACAGGAACAAAATTACGTTGTTCAATTTTTATGATTTTAGCCATTTTTTTTGCAAATTGAGTATTTACAAAATGTCCTGGTTTATTAGCAATAATTTTACCTTGAATTCGTGTTCCTATTAAAGATAAATCTCCAACAACATCAAGTAATTTGTGTCTTGCAGCTTCGTTTGGATAATGTAAAGTAAGATTATCTAATATTCCGTTTGATTTTACAGTTAGTTCGTCTTTACCAAAAACCTTTTTTAGGTTTTCCATTGTAGATGCAGAAATTTCTTTATCTACATAAACGATAGCATTATTTAAATCGCCACCTTTTATTAAACCATTTTCTAATAATGATTCTAATTCATGTAAAAAACTAAATGTTCTTGACTCAGATATTTCTGTTTTAAAGTCATCAAGACTTTTCATCGTTGCATTTTGAGTTCCTAAAATTTTAGTTCCAAAATCAACCATAGTTGTAATACAATAATGATCGCTTGGCATTACTAAAATTTCACTTCCTGTAGCCTCGTCAGTAAAAGAAATTACTTCTTTAACTACATAAACATTTCGTTTTGCTTCTTGTTCTTCGATTCCAGCTTTTTCAACAGCTTCAACAAAGTATTTAGATGAACCGTCCATGATAGGAAGTTCGGATGCATTTAATTCAATAATAACATTATCTAAATCACAACCTACTAATGCAGCTAAAACATGTTCTGGGGTTTGAATTTTTACACCAAGTTTCTCTAAATTAGTTCCTCTTTGTGTATTCACAACATAATTTGCATCAGCCTCAACTATAGGATGACCTTCCAAATCTAATCTTACAAATGTAAAACCATTATTGACTGGAGCAGGTTTAAAAGTCATTGTAACTTCTTTTCCTGTGTGTAATCCAACTCCTGTTAGCGAGATTTGTGTTTTGATGGTTTTCTGTTTAACCATTGTTTCCATTTTTTTGGTTTAATATTTCTTTTTTTAATTCTTCTATTTCAGCAACTATTTTAGGCAAATTCTTGAAATGAACATATGATTTACTAAAATCATTGTATCCAAATGTTGGACTTCCTTGTAAGATTTCATCATCTTTAATGTTTCTTCCTACGCCTGATTGGGCCTGAATTCGAACATTATTTCCTATTGTTAAATGCCCTGCAATTCCTACCTGGCCACCTATCATTCCGTTTTTTCCTATTTTTGTAGAACCAGCCACGCCTGTTTGTGCTGCAATAACGGTGTTCTCTCCTATTTCAACATTGTGGGCAATCTGAATTTGATTGTCAAGCTTCACTCCTTTTCTGATTATTGTAGAACCCATTGTAGCTCTATCAATAGTTGTACAAGAACCAATATCGACATTGTCTTCAATTACTACATTACCAATTTGAGGTATTTTAGTATAGGTTCCATCAGGATTTGGTGCAAAACCAAAACCATCGGCACCAATTATTGCTCCAGAATGAATAGTACAATCATTGCCTATAATTGTTTCCGAATAGATTTTTGCACCAGCAAAAATAGTCACATTATCTCCTAAAACAACATTATCGCCCAAGAAACAATTAGGATAAATTTTGACATTATTACCTAAAATCACATTTTGTCCTAAATAACTAAAACTACCTAAGTATAAATTTTCGCCGTATTTTACACTTTCAGAAATAAACGAAGGCTGTTCAATCCCGGTTTTATTTAATTTAACTTGATTGTAAAATTCTAATAATTTTGAAAAAGAAGCATAAGCATCTTCAACTTTTATCAATGTAGTAGTTAATTCATGTTCAGGAACAAAGGTGTCATTAACAATCGTCACAGATGCCTTTGTGGTATAGATATAATTCAGGTATTTAGGATTTGCTAAAAAGGTAAGCGATCCTTCATAACCTTCTTCAATTTTAGACAATTGAGAAACTTCAGCATTGGGATTCCCAACTACTTCTCCTTCTAAAATTCCCGCTATTTGTTCTGCTGTAAATTTCATTCCGACAAAAATATAAAAAATAGATTTTAATATGGTATTTTTATAAGAGTTGTTTTGGGAAACAGGTATAATATTTAGTAACTAATTTTGATAATGATTTTAAATTCAATTGGTCAGAAGCTTCAATAACATCTTCAATTGTTTTATCTTTTTTCAAAATCCGAATAGGCTCTGCAGCTTTACTATAGGCTTGATTCTTAATTTTTCCTTTAAAAATAAAATAGTTTGTTTCAGTTAAAGTAATTCCGTTTTCAGAAGCAAAGCGTTCTTTTAGAGGAATTAAGTCGTCTAATTCAACTTTTTCATTCGTTAATTTTATTTTTGGCAAATCACGATTTACAATCATTTTACTCAATGATGACAAAATGAAATCCTCTTGACTTTGCCATGCTTTCAAGGCACTTATAATGTCAAAATCATCTAATTGTGAAAATAAATCTAACGTTTTCTCATCAAAATCACCCAAAGTAATTTTGTGATTCAAAAAGAATTTTAAAGGTTCACTACACGGTAATTGTGCTCCTTTTAGCGTTAACTCTTTGGCACGTTTTAAGACTTTCGTCAAAATCAATTCTGCAACTAAACTTGTCTTGTGTAAATACGCTTGCCAATACATCAAACGTCTGGACATTAGAAACTTCTCTACGGAATAAACCCCTTTTTCTTCAATCACTAAGTGGTCATCTGCCACATTCATCATTTGAATTAAACGTTCAGAATTTACATTTCCTTCTGCTACACCGGAGTAAAAACTATCTCGTTTTAAATAATCCATTCTATCCATATCTAATTGACTTGAAATCAATTGCAACATAAACTTTCTATTATATTCCCCTCTAAAAACCTGAATTGCAAGACTTAATTGCCCTTTAAATTCAACATTTAATTGGTTCATAAATAACAATGAAATTTCTTCATGATGTACATCTTCAACAATACTTTTTTCCATTGCATGAGAAAAAGGACCGTGACCAATATCGTGCAATAAAATGGCGATATATAATGCATTTTCTTCTTCGGCAGAGATTGAAATTCCTTTGAAACGTAATACTTCAACCGCTTTTTGCATTAAATGCATACAGCCTAAAGCGTGATGAAAACGAGTGTGATTAGCTCCTGGATAAACTAAATATGACAATCCCATTTGTGATATTCGTCGCAAGCGCTGAAAATAAGGATGCTGAATTAAATCATAAATTAAAGCGTTGGGAATCGTAATAAATCCATAAATAGGATCATTAAATATTTTAAGTTTGTTGATTTGACTCACAATGACAAGTTGTTTTGGTCAACAAATATAAGGAAATTTGATCGTATTATTAAAATGGTTTTTCATTGCAACCAACAATAGTAAACGAAATAAATAACGATACGTTTTGGGCATAAAAAAAGGAGCGTTTTAGCGCTCCTTTTGGTAATAATTTATTAAGATTAAAGTCTTCTAATCCAAATATTTCTAAATTGATTTTTACAACCATGATCTTGTAATGCGATAACATCTTCTCCATGAGGTGAAGGATAATTGTGTAAACCAATGTATAATGTTAAACCATTAATAGTTGCATTATTTTGAACTAAAACACCGTTAAGAAAAACTGTAATTGTAGCTGGAGCATCGATTAATCCATTTTCTTTGAAACGAGGCGCAGTATAAACTACATCATAAGTATTCCATTCTAATGGTGTTTTCATAGCATTAACTAATGGCGGATGATCTTTATAAATACTTCCTGCTTGTCCATTACTATAGGTTCTGTTGTTATAGGAATCCAATACTTGAAGTTCGTACCTGTTTTGAAAAAACACGCCGCTATTTCCTCTCCATTGTCCACCATCCAATACTACATCTGGTGCGCTCCACTCAATGTGCATTTGACAATCTCCAAATGCCATTTTAGTTTGAATTGCTCCAGAACCTGGGACTACTTCCATGTAGTCTTTATCAACTATTTTCCAACCTGCTGGTTTACTAGTATCTTTTTGATCTACCCATTGATCTAAATTTTTACCGTCAAATAAAATAATGGCATCTGATGGCGCATCGCCTATTTTCTTAGCAGGCGTAATTACTTTTACTTCTGGTTCCCAAATTTCAGTCATTTCCGGTTTCATCGGCATGGGATTAACTGCTGGAGGAGTGTTTACATAATCATGTTGTGCCATGGCAACTGTAGCTGAAAATAAAGCTATAGTTAAAAAATAAGTTGTAATTTTTTTAGATTTCATAAAAAATAGGGTTTGGTTTGATAAAAGCATAAAATTAAAATAAAATTGCTTGCTTTTACATCCACATGAAAAAAAATCACAGATTAGTGTTTAATCGTTTATTTTTTCTTTTTTAATTTTTCGAATTCTTAAAATGGCAATAATTAAGATTGCTGTTGAAACGGTGATTTTAAAATACGCTTTTGTATTGTGTTCTAACGAAAGATCGCTTAAGTCAAATGATAAAAGAGCCATAAGAAATAGAGCGATACCTAATGTAATTAAAAGTTGTGTTTTTTGAGAGTAGTTCATAGTTTTAATAGGTGTTTTTATTCTTCAAAATTGTCGTAATACGTAAGAAGCTAAAAAGGAATTGATGGTTTGGTACCAAATTTATACAAAATATTTTTCTTTCAAAAGTTGTGTGTTAAAAATAAGCTTAATCCTTATCATTCATTTGATTTCTTAATACGAAAAGCGCTATTTAATTGCGGATTGCGTGAGGGATAAGAGCGGTATCCTTTTTCGTTTATGGGATGTTCATGGAGGAGAAATTTAGCGGTAACGAAAAGATATAGCGTATAGCCCGACCGAAGGGCACGCCCAGATTATAATTATCCAAAAGAGATCACTATTGCGAGAAAAATTATAATAATTTTAGCAAGTCCCCGTTTGAAAAAGCAGTAAATTGGCACATTGATTTAATTTTTTTGAAAGCGGACTAACATACTTATGGATACAATAAAAATACTTTGGGTTGATGACGAAATTGATCTTTTGAAACCACATATTTTGTTTCTGGAAAAGAAAAATTATGAGGTGACTACCTGTAACAACGGACTTGATGCGATTGGTGTTTTTGAAGAAAATAATTTTGATATTGTTTTTCTTGATGAAAATATGCCCGGTATGAGTGGTCTTGAAACGTTGTCAGAAATGAAGGAAAAGAAATCAGCTATTCCTATCATTATGATTACCAAAAGTGAGGAAGAGTATATAATGGAAGAAGCAATTGGTTCTAAAATTGCCGATTATTTGATAAAACCAGTCAATCCAAACCAGATTTTGCTGAGTTTGAAGAAAAACTTAGATCATTCTCGACTAATATCCCAAAAGACAACTTTAGATTATCAGAAAGAGTTTCGGAAAATAACTATGGAAATGTCGATGGTCAATTCCTATGAAGATTGGATTGAATTGTATAAAAAATTAATTTTTTGGGAACTTGAATTGGAAAATATCAATGATCAAAGTATGATTGAAATTTTGGAATCTCAGAAAATTGAAGCTAATTCGCAATTTGGAAAATTTATTGAGCGGAATTATGAAGATTGGTTCGAGCCTAAAGCGGATAAACCGATACAATCCCACACTTTATTTAAAGAATTAGTGGTTCCTGAAATTAAGAAAAAAGACAAACCAATACTTTTTGTTGTTATTGATAACTTGCGTTACGACCAATGGAAAGCCTTTGAAAATGTAGTAAGTAATTATTACAAACTTGAGAAAGAAGTTCCGTATTATGCTATTTTACCTACGGCAACACAATATGCTAGAAATGCTATTTTTTCGGGTTTGACACCACTTGAAATGGAAAAGCAGTTTCCACAATATTGGAAAAATGATCCCGAAGAAGGAGGAAAAAATCTATATGAAGCTGAATTTTTAACGGCTCAATTAAAAAGATTAGGATTAGATATTAAGCAAGATTATTTTAAAATTACCAATCTAGCAAGCGGAAAAAAATTAGTTGAAAGTTTTAAAGCTTTAAAAAACAATGATTTGGTTACTGTTGTTTACAATTTTGTTGATATGCTTTCACATGCTAAAACAGAAATGGATGTTGTCAAAGAATTAGCTCCTGATGACAAAGCATACCGTTCTTTAACGCTCAGTTGGTTCAAAAATTCACCACTTTTAGAAATGATTCAACACGCTCAAAAATTAGGTTTTAAATTGATTTTAACCACTGATCATGGGACAATTAATGTAAAAAACCCATCAAAAGTTGTAGGAGATAAAAACACAAGTCTGAATTTACGTTATAAAACGGGACGCAGTTTGACCTATGAGCATAAAGATGTTTATGCAGTCAAAGAACCTAAAAAAATAGGATTACCTAGTATAAATATGAGTAGTTCTTATATTTTTGCAAAAAATGATTTGTTTTTGGCCTATGTAAATAACTACAACCATTATGTCAGTTATTACAAAAACACATATCAACATGGTGGAATTTCATTGGAAGAAATGATTATTCCGTTTTTGGTTTTTAATCCAAAATAAAACAATTATAAGACCCGTTTTTAGTTGGTTTGCAAGAACTTTAAACTTTAAACTTTAAACAAAATAAAGTATGGAAATTACTTTTTCATTAGAAGAAATTAATACAGTTGCCGAGCAAATTATAGCACAAAACCCTAATAAAGTGATTCTTTTTCATGGAGAAATGGGGGTTGGAAAAACTACTTTGATAAAACAATTGTGTAAAAAACTAGGCGTTCTAGAAACTACAAGTAGTCCAACTTTTTCTTTAGTTAACGAGTATCAAACAAAAGATAATCAGATAGTTTATCATTTTGATTTTTATAGATTAAAACAGGAAATGGAAGCTTTAGATATGGGCGCTGATGATTATTTATATTCTGGAAATTGGTGTTTTATTGAATGGGCTGAAAAAATACCAAACTTAATCCCTGAAGAACATTCTGTAATAACAATTGAATTGCTTCCTGAAAACAAACGTTTGTTACGCTTAGATTAAAATCAAAAGTTGGAATAGCTGTCTTTAGATTTATAGTTTTTAAGAAATTTCTTTGAGAAATGCAATTCGTAAAAGAGCTGATTTTTTAAAACTTTTGTGTAAATTGCACTCTAATTTAACATTACCAATGTCAATAATTATAACTCCATTCACAAAATTACAGCTTTTACCTCAAGAGGAAAAACTAGAAATAGCAAGAAGAAAAAGCGAGCTTTTTATTGGTATCCCAAAAGAAACCAGTTACCAAGAACGCCGAATTTGTCTTACTCCCGATGCTGTAAACTCCTTGACCTGTCATGGACATAGAGTGATGATTGAGTCTGGCGCTGGTGAAAGTTCTAGTTATTCAGACAAAGAGTATAGTGACGCAGGTGCCGAAGTAACGCAGGATACCAAAAAAGTATTTAGCTGTCCAATGATCCTAAAAGTGGAACCGGCTAGTGTTGCTGAAATTGAAATGATGAATCCTAAAACGATTTTGATCTCAGCGATTCAAATTAAAACTAGAAAAAAAGCCTATTTTGAAGCTTTATCAAAGAAAAAAATTACCGCACTTGCTTTTGAATATATAAAAGATGAAGATGGAACTTATCCCGCAGTAAAATCATTGAGTGAGATTGCAGGAACCGCTTCAATTTTAATCGCAGCAGAATTGATGATTACCAACGAATTTGGAAAAGGATTGCTGTTTGGAAATATTACAGGCGTTCCTCCTACTGATGTTGTTATTCTTGGTGCAGGAACAGTTGGTGAATTTGCTGCTAAAACAGCTATTGGCTTAGGAGCTAATGTCAAAGTTTTTGACAATTCAATTACCAAATTACGTCGTTTACAAAATAATCTAAATCAACGCATTTTCACTTCTACTATACAGCCAAAATCTTTATTAAAAGCACTCAGAAGGTGTGACGTAGCCATTGGCGCAATGAGAGGATTAGAACGCTGTCCTGTTGTTGTTACTGAAACGATGGTAGAACACATGAAAAGAGGAGCTGTAATTGTTGATGTAAGCATTGATACAGGCGGATGTTTTGAAACTTCAGAAGTTACTTCTCATGAAAAACCTACGTTCATAAAAAACAATGTATTGCATTATTGTGTTCCTAATATTCCTTCTCGTTATTCTAAAACGGCATCCTTATCTATCAGCAATATAATTACACCTTATTTAATGCAAATAGCGGAATATGGAGGAATTGAAAGCGCGCTTCGTTGTGATAAAGGCTTGAAAAATGGCGTTTATATGTATCATGGAATACTAACCAACAAAGCAATTGGCGAATGGTTTGAATTACCAGATAGTGATATTAATTTAATTGTTTTTTAAGTAAACTTTCATTTACCTTTGCGCAAAAAAATACTTCATGAAGTTTATACATCGTTTTGCATATTATTTTATCGGTTTGATTATGGGAATGTTTTTTGTTGCTATGGTATTTAGCGGAAAAGACACGCGTTGCAATTATTTTCCAAATGCTAGAGTTTTGAATGATTTAAGAAACAAACCATTTAATTATTCGGATAAAGCGTCTCAGATATTAGCCGAAAAATGGATTGATACAATGGATATTAAAAACACATTACAATATGGAGATGTTGATTTTGACCAAAGCAATATTGAAGTTGAAAAAGGAAAACTATACGTTATTGACGGAAAAACTGTAAAAAATCAACCCATTACTCTTAAGGTTATAAACTATTCCGATAGAGCGGTTTTGCAAGATATTATCAAAAAATAATCTCTTTAAAATTACATTTTTAAACCCATTCTATTGCGGGAAGATTATTTGCTTTCAGATATTCATTTGTTTTGCTAAAATGTTTGTTACCGAACCATTTTCCTTGGTTGGCACTCATGGGAGAAGGATGTCCTGATTCCAAAACCAAATGTTTGTTTCGGTCAATTTTAAGTCCTTTTTTGTGTGCAAAACTTCCCCAAAGGAGGAAAACAACATGCTCTTTTTGGTCTGAAATCTTCTGAATTACAGCGTCAGTAAAAACATTCCATTTCAAGTGTTTGTGACTATTTGGGATATCTTCTCTAACCGTCAAAGAGGCATTTAAAAGCAGCACTCCTTGTTTAGCCCAAAACTCTAAGTTGCCCGAGGTAGGGAAAAACAGTTTGCCTAAATCATCAGTCATTTCTCTAAAGATATTTCTCAATGAAGGTGGAATTCGAATTCCGTCATTTACTGAAAAACACAGTCCATTAGCCTCCCCTTTGCCGTGGTATGGATCTTGACCTATAATAACTACTTTTACATCCTTAAAATCACAATAATTAAATGCAGAAAAAATCAAATCTTTTGGAGGATAGCAGGTGTGATTTTTATACTCATCATCAACAAAATTCATTAAATCCTGAAAATAAGGTTTCTGAATTTCATCTGATAAAAGAGTTTGCCATTCTGAATTGAGATTGATTTGCATAGCATGTATTTTGCAACAAAGTAAGCGAAGTTTTTCGCAAAGTCAATAAAAAAAGTACTGTATTTCACTTTGAAACTTTGTAACTTTGAAAATTTACAACTTAGTCCATAAAATGATATCTATTACCGAAAAGACCTTACAAGATTTACAATTTCCAACTGTACTCGAAACTATTTCGGCTATTTGCAATACTGATATTGGAAAACAAAAAGCATTAGAAATTACCCCTTTCAAAGATAAAGAAACCTTGATGAAAGCATTAATGCAGACATCAGAGTACCTATCGTCGTTTCAAAACAACAATGCAATTCCTAACCATGGTTTTGATGCCATCACTCATGAAATTAAATTTCTAGCTATAGAGGACAGTTTTCTTGAAGTAGGAAGTTTTAGAAAAATAGCAACAATATCTGCAACGGTAAATTTTCTTTTGAATTTCTTCAAAAAATTTGATGACTATTACCCCAATTTAAATTCAAGAGCTTTACAAGTCGAAATGACAAAAGATATCATTTCAATGGTAGATGAAGTTGTTGATAAATATGGCGAAATTAAGGACAATGCGTCACCTGATTTATTAAATATCAGACGCAATATGAATGCGGTTCGTGGCAAGGTAAATCAGAGTTTTGGTGTAGCTTTAACCCAATACAATTCATTGGGATACCTAGACGACATCAAAGAAAGTTTTGTGCAAAACAGAAGGGTTCTTGCCGTTCTTGCTATGTACAGACGTAAGGTTAAAGGTTCTATTTTAGGGAGTTCAAAAACGGGAAGTATTGCTTACATCGAACCCGAAACAACACTTAAATATTCTAGAGAATTAAGCAATTTAGAATATGAAGAGAAAGAAGAAATTACTCGTATTTTAAAACAATTATCCAATCAAATACGTCCTTTTTTGCCGCTATTGATTGAATATCAAGATTTTTTAAGCGATATTGATGTGATTGCTGCCAAAGCAAAATATGCAAATAAAATCAACGGAATCCTTCCTACTATTACAGAAGAGCGCCGCCTTTATTTTAGAGATGCCTTCCATCCTATTTTGTATTTGAACAACAAACAAAAAAACGAAATTACGCATCCGCAAACTATTGAGCTAGGTCAGGAAAATCGAATTATAGTCATTTCAGGGCCTAATGCAGGAGGAAAAACTATTTCGTTGAAAACCGTTGGGTTGCTACAGCTAATGCTACAATCTGGAATGTTAATTCCTGTTCATGAGCGTAGTGAAACATTTTTATTTGATAGAATATTGACAGATATTGGAGATAATCAATCTATTGAAAATCATTTAAGTACCTATAGTTACCGATTAAAGAACATGAACTACTTTTTGAAAAAGTGCAATAGAAAAACGATGTTCTTGATAGATGAATTTGGTACCGGATCTGATCCAGAATTAGGAGGTGCTCTAGCCGAAATTTTCTTAGAGGAATTTTATCATAGAGAAGCTTTCGGGATAATTACTACGCATTATTCAAACCTAAAAATTCTAGCTAACGAATTGCCTTTTGCAACAAATGCCAATATGCTTTTTGATGAAAAATCATTAGAACCCATGTATAAATTAGCTTTAGGGCAAGCAGGAAGTTCATTTACATTTGAAGTAGCACAAAAAAACGGAATTCCTTTTAGCTTAATTAATCGGGCCAAAAAGAAAATTGAAGTTGGAAAAGTGCGTTTTGATAAAACAATTGCGACGCTTCAAAAAGAGCGTTCCAAACTCGAAAAAACCTCTCAAACGCTTAAAGAAGAAGAAACAAAAGCGCGTGAAGAAGGTAAAAAAATGGAAAATATCAATGTGAAAATTAAACAAAAGTTAGAAAGCTATCAAGAATTGTATGACAGCAATCAAAAGACAATTTACATTGGCCAAAAAATAGAAGATATTGCTGAAAAATATTTTAATAATAAAAACAAAAAAGACCTAATTGGGGAATTTCTGAAAATTATTGAAATTGAAAATTCAAAACGAAAAAAAGCAACTGCTAAAGAAACCAAAGAATTGGTTCAAAAGAAAAAAGAAATTATTGAAGAAGTTACCGTTCAAGTCGAAGAAATTAGAGCTGCTAAAAAAGAAAAGAAATTAAAAGTAGTTGTAGAGAAACCAAAACCTATTTTGAAAGTGGGTGATCGTGTACGAATGTTTGACGGAAAAGCGGTGGGAAGTATTGATTCTATTGAAAAAAACAAAGCAACCGTTAATTATGGAGTCTTTACTTCAAAAGTAAGTTTGGATGTTTTAGAATTGGTAGAAGCAGTAAAAAAATAATTAAAAATATGCTCAATCTTCCTAAAAACAAAAAAATCATTCTTTTTGATGGTGTTTGCAATTTGTGCAATTCATCTGTTCAATTTATAATTAAGCGTGATAAAAAAGATGTTTTCAGATTTGTAGCCTTACAATCTGATTTAGGTCAAGACATTTTAAAACACATTGGAATTGACACTAAGAATATTGATAGTATAATTCTCTATCAACCAGGAATTGCATACTATTATAAATCTGAAGCAGCTATAGCAATTTCAAGGGATTTAAACGGTGTTTTTTATCTTGGAACGCTATTAGGAATTTTTCCAAAGTCAGTTGCAAATTATATTTATGATTACGTTGCTAGTAATCGGTACAAATGGTATGGAAAAAGAGAATCCTGTTTTGTACCAACAGCTGAATTAAATTTAAAATTTTTGTAAAAAAATTGCGGATTATGACATTTATCATATCTTAACAACAATAGTAGTGTTAAATTTGATTAATCTTAAAAATCTTAATTATGAGAAATTTATCACTATATTCTTGGGGGAACGGCTCATTTATTATGATAGTTGTTTTTGGTTTGGTAATAATTGGTTTAATAGCAGCCGTATTTATGATGATGAACTCTGATAAAAAGAAGAAATAAGATTTCAAAAAAAAAGAGGATATTTGATGAATATCCTCTTTTTTGTTTTTATAAAATTGAAAAGATTAACTTCTAATCAATTTTCTGTATTTAAGACGTTTTGGAGTCAAATCACCACCTAATCGTTTCTTTTTGTTTTCTTCATAATCAGAAAAACCACCTTCAAAATAATACACTTCAGAGTTGCCTTCAAAAGCTAGAATATGCGTACAAATTCTGTCTAAGAACCATCTGTCGTGAGAAATTACAACTGCACAACCAGCAAAATTCTCCAAACCTTCCTCTAAAGCTCTAAGCGTATTAATATCCAAATCATTCGTAGGCTCATCCAGTAATAATACGTTGCCTTCTTCTTTCAAAGTCATGGCTAAATGCAAACGGTTTCTTTCACCTCCTGAAAGCATCGAAACTTTTTTGTTTTGGTCACTTCCACCAAAGTTAAAACGACTTAAATAAGCACGAGAATTCACTTGACGACCTCCCATCATGATTAATTCTTGACCATCACAGAAGTTTTCCCAAATTGATTTGTCTGGATTAATATTAGAATGCGCTTGATCAACATAAGCGATTTTAACGGTTTCACCAATTAAAAACTCTCCTGCGTCTGGTTTCTCTTCTCCCATTATCATTCTGAAAATAGTAGATTTACCAGCGCCATTTGGTCCAATAATACCAACAATTCCAGCCTGAGGCAAAGTGAAATTCAAATTATCATATAATAATTTATCGCCAAAAGCTTTAGCAACACCTTTAGCTTCAATTACATTAGTTCCTAAACGAGGACCATTTGGAATGTAGATTTCTAGATTCTCATCCAATTGTTTTTGATCTTCATTCAATAATTTATCGTAATTCTGTAAACGTGCTTTTTGTTTAGTTTGACGTCCTTTAGCTCCTTGACGAACCCAATCCAACTCGCGTTCTAAGGTTTTTCTACGTTTTGAAGCTACTTTCTCTTCTTGTGCCATACGGTTTGATTTTTGGTCTAACCAAGAAGAATAATTTCCTTTCCATGGAATACCTTCTCCTCTATCCAATTCCAAAATCCAACCTGCCACATTATCTAAGAAATATCTATCGTGAGTAACGGCAATTACAGTTCCAGCATATTGAGCTAAATGTTGTTCTAACCAAAGTACCGATTCAGCATCTAAGTGGTTGGTAGGCTCATCCAGCAATAATACATCAGGTTGTTGCAATAACAAACGACATAAAGCTACTCGGCGACGCTCACCTCCTGATAAATTTTTGATAGGAGTATCTCCTTCCGGAGTTCGTAGCGCATCCATTGCAATCTCTAATTTGGTATCAATTTCCCAAGCACCTAGAGCATCAATTTTGTCCTGCAATGCAGCTTGACGATCCATCAACTTATCCATTTTATCGGCATCTTCATAGTTTTCTGGAAGACCAAATAAATCGTTTATGTTGTTGTATTCTTCTAATACTGCCATAGTTTCGGCAACACCTTCTTTTACAATTTCAATTACTGTTTTAGAATCATCTAAAATAGGTTCTTGTTCTAAATATCCAACCGTATAACCTGGTGCAAAAACAACATCTCCTTGGTAGTTTTTATCAACTCCAGCAATAATCTTCAAAAGAGAAGATTTTCCTGAGCCGTTTAAACCTAAAATACCAATTTTAGCGCCATAAAAGAAACTCAAATAAATGTCTTTTAATACTTGTTTGTTACTACTTGAATACGTTTTACTCAATTTTGACATTGAGAATATTACTTTTTTATCGTCAGCCATTTTTTAATAAAATTTAAAATTCAATATTAATCTAATTATACTCTTCCTTTCAAAGAGCTAAAAACCCATGCATTAGCAAGAAATCCAACTCCTACAGCTGCAAACCCCCAGCCAGCAACATCATCATATCTGAAAGCGCCTAATGCGATAAGCAATAATCCCATCAAAATCATTATCAATGTTGCCCATCCTAAAATGGTATTTTTATTCATTCCCATACGTTTGGTATTTTATTTTAAAGGTGCAAATATCGGAATTTTGTACGCTAATTAAATATTTTATAAAGCATTTCTCTTAATAAATCAGATTGTGGTAACGCATTTGCTCCTACTCCTTTACTTTTCACATCAATATCTCGCAAAGCAGTTACAATTTGACTTACTTTTTTCATTGGATAATTTTTTAGTGCAACATCATAATCCTTTAAAAAATAGGGGCTAACACCCAGAGCTGTCGCTACATTTTTAGGATTACGATCTTTCAATCCGTGGTATTTTAATATTTTAATATAAAAACCAAAGATTGTACTTGTTGTGACTACCAAAGGATTTGCTTTTGGATTATCCGAAAAATATTGAACGATTTGGAATGCTTTCAATTGATTACGCGAACCAAGTGCATTTAACAATTCAAAATTATTATAATCTTTACTAAACCCTATATTTTCTTCAATATGTTTGGGAGTAATAGTACTTCCTACGGGTAAAATAATCTGTAATTTTTCAAGTTCATTATTTATTTTACTCAAATCAGTTCCTAAAAACTCAACTAACATTGCAGAAGCTTTAGGTTCAATGGCATATTTCTTTCCCGATAAAACTCTTTTTATCCAATCTCCAACTTGGTTTTCGTATAATTTTTTACTTTCAAAAACGACACCTTTTTGCCCCAAAAGCTTAGTTACTTTTTTACGTTTATCTAAAGTTTTGTATTTATAACAAAAAACTAAAACGGTACTTGGCAAAGGATTCTCAACATAACTTTCAATTTTGTCAATTGTTCTGGAGAGTTCTTGAGCTTCTTTAATAATTACCACTTGACGATCTGCCATCATTGGATAGCGCTTAGCAGTTGAAACAACATCTTCAATTGTTACATCACGCCCATATAAAACAGTTTGATTAAAGCCTTTTTCTTCTTCAGATAATATATTTTGCTCAATATAGTCAGATAGTTTGTCAATATAATAAGGCTCTTCTCCCATCAAAAAGTAGATCGGTTTGATGTTTCCCCCTTTAATATCGTTTACAATTTTTAGTACTTCATCCATTATTTTTTGTTTAAGGTTTAAAGGCTAAAGTTTGTAGGATCGTGTGAAACTTTAAACTTTAAATTTTAAACTTATTTTATACTTTTGTCAAATGCAAAAACTGAATTTTTCTTCTTATTCTTTTCGTCTCAAAAATAGCGAAAATAAAGTGTCTATTTTTGATGAAATCAGGAAAAAATTTATCATTCTCACACCAGAAGAATGGGTTCGTCAGCATGTAGTTCAATTTCTTTTGGAAGAAAAAAAATACCCAAAATCATTAATAAATGTTGAAAAAGTTTTAAAAGTCAACGGATTACGAAAACGGTATGATGTTGTTGTCTTTAATCCAGATGGTTCAATTTATATTCTAATTGAATGCAAAGCCCCTCAAATAAAAATAGCACAATCTACTTTTGACCAAATTGCACGCTATAATATGACCATGCAATCACAATTTTTAATGGTGACTAATGGTTTGAATCATTACTTTTGCCAGATGGATTTTGAAAACGAGAAATATCAATTTCTACCAGAATTACCTAATTATATGTCTAAAACTTTATCTGAATGAAAGTAGCAGTTGTTATCCTTAATTGGAATGGAGTACAATTATTAGAACAATTTTTACCTTCAGTAGTTAAAAATTCTCCGGATGCTACCGTTTTTGTTGCTGATAATGCTTCAACGGATAATTCTATTTCCTATGTAAATACTTTTTTTCCTACAGTTAAAATCATCAAAAACGACTTGAATTTGGGTTTTGCAGGGGGGTATAATGAAGCCTTAAAAAGTGTTGATGCTGATCTTTTTGCTTTGGTAAATTCAGATATTGAAGTAACCGAAAATTGGCTAAAACCTATCATTACTACTTTCGAAAACGAACCTAAAACAGCTATTATCCAACCTAAAATTTTGGATTACAAACGTAAAGAATACTTTGAATATGCAGGTGCAGCTGGCGGATTCATTGATAAGTATGGCTATCCCTATTGTCGTGGTCGTATTTTTGAAACTTTGGAAAAAGATAATGGACAATACGATGATACTAGCGAAATATTTTGGGCTTCGGGTGCGTGTTTTTTTATACGAAGTTCCGTTTATAAGGAATTAAAAGGTTTTGATGCTGATTTTTTTGCCCACCAAGAAGAAGTTGATTTGTGTTGGCGCACTATTAATAAAGGATATACCATTATGTATAATTCTGCATCAGTGGTTTATCACGTGGGTGGGGCCACATTGCAACAAGGTAATCCAAAGAAAACATTTTTGAATTTTAGAAATTCATTACTGATGTTAACTAAAAACTTACCGCAAAAAGAAATTTATAGTATTCTTTTTCAACGAATGATACTAGACGGAATTGCAGCAATTCAATTTTTACTTAAAGGAAAAACAAATCATTTTTTAGCTGTTTTAAAAGCACATGCGTCCTTTTATAGTCTTTTTACTATTCATTATAATAAAAGAGAAGTATTTCAAGTTGAAAAATACTATACAGTAAAAAGTATCGTTTACTTATATTTTATAAAAAATGTTATGATATTTAAGGATATTTTGACATTCAAATAAAATAGAATAACCTAAATTTGTAATTCACGTTTAATTAAAATTAATTTTTATGAGAAAAATTGTAATTGCTTTATCAGTTTTAGCACTTTTAACTTCTTGTGTTTCTAAAAAGAAATATTCAGAACTTGAAGCTAAAAACAAAGAAACTCAAGATTTATTGAATACTTGTACTGTTAAGCTAAATTCTTGTTTAGAAGAAAAAGCAGGACTTGCTGCTACAGCTGCTTCTTTGAAAGAGCACAATCAAAATTTAATAAATGTTTCAAAAGACATGACAATCTTGTCTACTAAAGGAGCTGAAAATATTGAAAAAGCATTAGAATCTATTAAAGAAAAAGATTTGAAAATTAGTAGAATGCAAGATGCTTTAACTAAAAAAGACAGTGTTACACTTGCAGTTGTTACTAGTTTAAAAAGTGCTGTTGGTTTATCAGATCCAGATATTGAAATAAATGTTGAAAAAGGAGTAGTTTTTATTTCTATTGCAGACAAACTATTGTTTAAAACAGGAAGTTATGATGTAACAGATAAAGCTAAAGGAGTTTTGGCTAAAGTGGCTAAAGTTGTAAATGACAAACCTGATTTTGAATGTATGGTTGAAGGTCATACAGATAGCGTTCCTTACAATGGTTCTGGAATTTTGTTAGACAACTGGGACTTGAGTGTAAAACGTTCTACTTCAATAATTCGTGTGTTGACAAATCAATTAGGAGTTAAACCATCACAATTAATTGCTGCTGGTAGAAGTTCTTATGTACCTTTAGTAGCAAATGATTCTGCTGAAAATAGAGCGCGTAACAGAAGAACCCGTATTGTTGTATTGCCTAAAATTGACCAATTTTATGAAATGGTTGAAAAAGAAATGAAAAAACAACAATAGTAATTTCGTTACTAAATTATATAAAAAACGTCTTGAGCAATCAAGACGTTTTTTTATGATTATTACGCAATACTTTCTTAAATAATATCTAAACTTCCTTTACCTTCTCTGACAACAATAGGTTCATCACCTGATAAATCTATGATTGTAGATCCCATATTATCTCCATAACCACCATCAATAACCATGTCAACAAGGTTCTGCCATTTCTCAAAAATAAGTTCTGGATCAGTAGTATATTCAATTACATCATCGTCATCATGAATGGATGTTGAAACGATAGGGTTTCCTAATTGACGAACAATTTCCAGCGCAATTGAATTATCTGGTACACGAATACCAACAGTTGTTTTCTTTTTAAATTCTTTTGGCAAATTAGCATTTCCTGGAAGAATGAAAGTATAAGGTCCTGGCAACGCTCTCTTCAAAATTTTAAAAGTTGCAGTGTCAATTTGTTTAACATAATCTGATAAATTGCTCAAATCATGACATATAAAAGAAAAGTTTGCTTTGTCTAACTTCACCCCTTTTATTTTTGCAATTCGTTCTAATGCTTTAGTGTTTGTAATGTCACAGCCTAAACCATAAACGGTATCGGTTGGATAAATAACCAAGCCTCCATCCTTTAGAACCTTTACCACTTTGGCAATAGCCGCTTCATTAGGTTTGTCTTCGTATATTTTTATAAATTGAGCCATATTTTTAGTTTATAGTTAAAATATCTAAAGTTCAAAGTGCTTCCGAAAGACAACTTTAAGCCTTAAACTTGAAACCGATTTTTATCCGATAACATCCAATTTTGCAAAGCGCAGCAGTAATTTTTTAATTCCGCCTACTTCAAAACGGATTTCAGCTTTTTTGTCTGCTCCTGCTCCCTCTAAATTAATGATTTCTCCTTTACCAAAACGCTCATGCATAACAATATTTCCAACTATTAATTTATTATCAAATAAATTAGCACTGCCAGAAGAGGAATTATTGCTAGAAACAGGCTTTAATTTCCGAAGATTAATATCTGATTTGGGTTCGTTATCTGTAATGTATTTTGGCGGTGTACCAGCAACTGGTTTTGCCAATCGTAATTTTGATTTATCAACATCTCCAAAAATATCACTGTCAATCATAGGCTTGTACCTGTAATTGGATTCGATTGGAGTTATATATTCTAGATATTGGCTATCAATTTCTTCGATAAATCGCGAAGGCTCACTATCAGTAAGTTTTCCCCAACGATAACGAGATTGTGCATAAGTAAGATACGCTTGATGCTCTGCGCGTGTTAATGCCACATAAAACAAACGGCGTTCTTCTTCAAGCTCAGAACGCGTACTCATACTCATAGCACTTGGAAACAAATCTTCTTCCATTCCTACTACAAATACATGCGGAAATTCTAATCCTTTTGCTAAATGTATAGTCATTAAAGCCACACGATCTTCATCACTAGTATCTTTATCTAAATCCGTAGCTAAGGCCACATCTTCCATAAATTCTGATAATGCACCACGAGCGCCATCAATTTCTTTTTGCCCTTCAGTAAAGTCCTTGATACCGTTTAATAATTCTTCTATATTCTGAATTTTTGCCATTCCTTCTGGAGTAGCATCTTTTTTTAATTCTTGAACTAATCCTGTTTTTTTAGAAACATGATCTGTAATATAAAAAGCATCTTGATTTTCATTAATAACCTGAAAACTCTGAATCATAGTGACAAAATCCGTCAGTTTTTGCTTAGTTCCTGAATTTAGTTTCAAGTCAATTTTATCAATATTTTGCATTACCTCCCAAATGGAACGCTTGTAATGATTGGCTGCAATAGTAAGTTTTTCGACTGTTGTATCACCTATACCACGCGCAGGGTAATTGATTACGCGTATCAATGCTTCTTCATCTTTTGGATTAATAACCAATCTCAAATAACATAAAACATCTTTGATTTCTTTTCTTTGATAAAAGGATAAACCACCATAAATTCGGTATGGAATATCTCTTTTTCTCAAAGCATCTTCCATAGCTCGAGATTGTGCATTGGTTCGGTACAAAATGGCAAATGCACCATTATGCAATTGGTTTTGCATTTTTTGTTCAAAAATGGTACTGGCTACAAAACGCCCTTCTTCGGCATCTGTTAAACTGCGATGCACTTTTATCTTTGGACCAAAATCATTTGCTGTCCAAACAATTTTATCAAGCTTCGTTTTATTTTTATCGATTATGGTATTGGCAGCTTCCACAATATTTTTTGTAGAACGATAATTCTGCTCTAATCTAAAGGTTTTTACACCTTCATAATCTTTCTGAAAATTTAGAATATTGTTAATATTAGCTCCTCGGAAGGCATAAATACTTTGGGCATCATCGCCTACAACACATATATTTTGAAATTTATCGGATAGCGCTCGAACAATAAGATACTGGGAATGGTTTGTATCTTGGTACTCATCCACCAGAATATAACGAAATCTGTTTTGATATTTAGCTAAAACTTCAGGGAAACGAGTTAGTAATTCATTCGTTTTTAATAATAAATCATCAAAATCCATAGCGCCAGCTTTGAAACAACGATCTACATAATTTTGATAGATTTCACCTAATCGTGGTTTTTTGGACATGGCATCCGCTTCCTGCAATTCAGGATTATTGAAATAGGCTTTTACAGTGATCAAACTATTTTTATAACTTGAAATTCGGCTTAGAACTTGTTTCGGTTTATATACATCACGATCCAATTGCATTTCTTTAATAATAGAAGAAATTAATCGAACAGAATCCTGAGAATCGTAAATCGTAAAATTTGAAGGATATCCCAAATGATCCGCTTCAGAACGCAAAATACGAGCAAAAACAGAGTGGAATGTTCCCATCCAAAGATTCTTAGCTTCCCCTGCTCCAACAATTTGAGCAATTCTGTTTTTCATTTCACGAGCTGCTTTATTAGTAAAAGTCAGCGATAAAATACTAAATGAATCTACTCCTTGACTCATCAAATAAGCAATTCTAATGGTCAACACACGTGTTTTTCCAGAACCAGCACCTGCAATAATAATCATAGGACCATCCTTTTGTAGAACTGGTTCCCGTTGTGCTTCGTTGAGTTGATCTATATATTTCTGCATGTAATTTTTAAATTATTGTATGCAAAAATAAGAATTAAAGATGTAAAAGTGTACTTTTAAATGAAGCTAAAAAACCATTCGTCATTTATTAAACCATGTAAGAAATATAAGGTCATTTAAGGTCTTTTTTTAACTAAAAAGTCAAATAAATGACAGACCAATTTTAACTTATAATCTCTTAGAAAACATATATAGTTTAAAAAAAATTATTTAAAAAAAACATCGTAAGCAAAACGGATTAAAGTCCCTACAACCACGACCAAAAAGAATATTCGAATAAAACTATTTCCTTTATTAATCGCTAATTTAGCACCTAGCAAACCTCCGAATGCATTACTGACCGCCATTGGAATTGCAATTGCCCAAATGATTTTTCCTTTCAACATAAACAAGCATATAGAACCAAAATTTGTAGCTAAGTTTACCATTTTGGCATTTGCGGAAGCGTGCAAAAAATCAAAACCCATTAGTGCAATGAAAGCCACAACTAAAAAACTTCCAGTTCCAGGACCAATAAATCCATCGTATAAACCAACGATAAAACTGATAGAAATTGCATTTATAAGCTGTTTTTTATAAGATAGATTTTTTTCAATATGTTGACCGAAATTTTTTTTGGCATAAGTATAAACAACCAAAAAAGAGAGTACTACAAGTAATAATGGTTTCATAAAATCATTACTCACATAAGTCAATAAAGTAGATCCCAAAAAAGCGGATGGAAATGCTAAAACCATCATAATGGCCAATAATTTCCAATTCATATCTACTTTTTTAAGATACTGAAAGGCTGCAAATGAAGTACCACTGAAAGCAGGAACTTTTAATGTACCAATAACTGTTGCGACAGGAAGATTAGGCAACAAAATAAGTCCTACTGGAGTTTGAATAAGTCCACCACCTCCAACAACAGCGTCTATAAATCCTGCAGCAAAAGCAGCCAAACATAATAAAATCAAAATATAGGTTTCCAATTGCGAGTCTTTTAAAATAAGAATTTACTCGGGCAAAATTAGGTTTCCTACATAAATATTACAATCAAAAAGTATATTTTTGTTTCTTTAAATTTAAAAAAATGGATGCTACAAAAATTATAGAAATTTTAGCCTATACAATTCCTTCAATAGTTACAGGTGCAGTTGCTTATTACTTATTTCAATCCTATTTTAAAGACCAACAAAATACCCGAAGATGGTTGCTACAGAAAGAAACACATAAAGAGGCTTTACCATTACGTTTACAAGCTTATGAGCGTATGACTTTGTTTTTAGAACGCATCAGTTTAACAAAATTATTGATTCGCATAACGCCTATTTCTAATGATAAAAATGATTATGAGAATTTAGTTATTGCTCATATCGAGCAGGAATTTGAACATAATTTAACGCAACAAATTTATATTTCAGATGAGTGTTGGAGCATTATAACAACTGCAAAGAATGCAACTATTCAAATGATTCGAAAAGCAAATAGAACTGAAGGCATTGATAATGCTGATCAAATTAGAGAATTACTTTTGAATAATTTGTTAGAAAAACAATCGCCAAGTAATGCTGCTTTAGCTTTTATCAAAAATGAAGTTAGTCAGTTGTGGTAAACTATTTACTGTTCTCTTAATAAGCGATTCAATTGAAATTTCTCTGAATCATTTAAGTTTGAGAGAATGTTTTCAAATTGAGTTCTCATTTCTGGATCCTTTAATAACTTCCGAATAGCTTCTCTTCCGAATTTTGAAAACTGCCACATATGGTGCGTTGTAGCATTGACTAAATTTATCAAAACTGTATCATTTATTAAATGAAAACCTATAAGTTTTTCTAAAGCATTTTGTCGCGTTGTTGCTTCAAAATTAGTAGAGGAATAGGTAATCAATTCTGCTATTAATTCCTGTTTGTTTTCAGGATAATCTGCTGTAGATAATGCTAAAGACAACCACAATGTCCTTAAATTATAATCATTGAATCCAATCCATGATTTTGATTTGACTAGATATTCATTTCTATTTTCCGGAAAATTATTCCACAAATTATACAATGCTATTTCTTGGGTTTGGTATGATTTATCATTTAATAAGGTTTCGTAATATGGTCTGAAACTTTCTGGAATTTCTGTTAAAGTAGCTGCAACCGCTTGGCGAACTTGTATTTCATTGGTGCCAAGTGCCAGCTTTAGAAGTGTCTCTTTTTCTTCAAAATTTTCATTTTTCAATTGGTTCACTATCGCTTCTTTTATAAAAGAGGGAACTTTAGATTGTAATGTTTTTGCAAAAAAATCTTGTTTTTCAGATATCGATTTATTCTTTACTTTATCTATATCGAATAACAGTTGAATGGATTTATTTTTACCTAATAAACTATTGATTTGTTGCGAATTAATATCGATTAACTCAAGCCAATTTTTGCTAAATTCTTTCAAATCATAATTTGAAACTTTCTTTATTTCATTAAAAAAATCTTCCGTATTTACTGTTTGAAAAGAATATTTTTTCAAATAGTTTTTTACTGCTTTTCTAAAAGTTTCATGACCAATTTCTTCATCCAAAACAAATAATGCCCAAGCTCCTTTTTGATAAAAACTCAAGGAACTGGCTTTCGCATT
Organism: Flavobacterium sp. 123; assembly: GCF_003634825.1. NCBI lineage: Bacteria > Pseudomonadati > Bacteroidota > Flavobacteriia > Flavobacteriales > Flavobacteriaceae > Flavobacterium > Flavobacterium sp. 123. The sequence continues at coordinate 2,756,777 of NZ_RBXD01000001.1, read as the reverse complement.
CAAAACAGGAATAGTATCTGTTCTAGCCGCAAATTTTAATTGCTGTGCATATTCATATAATTTGGAATAAAAATAATCTTCCCCATAAATTTCTTTTTCAGCTAATAAAGCATAATACGTTGCAAAACCTTCTTGTAACCAATGATGCTTTCCACTTTCGGCAGTAATTAAATTTCCAAACCACTGATGCGCTAATTCATGTGCATTTACATTCGTGTAGCTTCTATCTTCAAAGCCTAAAGAATCAACTACATAACGAGTGGTAAACAGAGTTGCGCTAGTGTTTTCCATTCCGGCATATAAAAAATCCCGAACGGGTACTTGCTTGTAAATTTGCCAAGGATACTTCACTCCTATTGCTGTATTCAGAAAGTCAAACATTCGTTTTGAATTTCTATAAGTGGGTTCAAACTTTGCCTTTTCGTTAGGTTCAAAATACATTTCTAAAGGAATTCCCGAATTAGAATAAACTATTTTTTTATCAAATTTACCAATGGCAAGCATCAACAAATAAGAACTCATAGGCTTTTGCATGTTGTAATTCCAATACGTCATATTGTTATTCTGGACTTTATTTTTTAAAATTCCATTTGAAATTACGGTATACTTTGAGTCAAAAACAACCGTCATATTGAAGATTACTTTTTCATTTACATCATCAAAGCTTGGAAACCAATGGCTGGTGTATTTTCCTTGTCCTTGTGTCCAAATTTGTAAATTATCTTTTTCTTTACTCCCAATAAAATACAAAGCTAGCTTAGGTTTTACGCTATAATTAAATGATATGTTATTTTTTTTGCTTTTTTTAAAAGGATAAATTATAGCTAAATATTTACCATTATTAATGAAGTTTACTTTTTTTTCATTTAAATAAATTTCATCAAATTCGATGTTTTGAGCGTCAATTTTGATGGTGTCAATTGGTTTTAAAACATCGAAACAATAGCTCCCACTTCCGGAAACCTTTTTATCTTCAGGACTAATTGTAATTTGCGCACTTGCATTTTTGAAATCAACAAATTTTGTTTGTTGAGCAAATGTAAATACAGAAATAAAAAGAAATAGATATTTCATTATTAAAAAGTTATAACTACGGTTTACAAGCGTATAGAACTATTTTTGTACTCTTTCTTGAAACATTTTCAACAATTGAGTTACTGTATTCCAATTACGAATGGTTGCTGTTAAATTAAGTTTTTTCTCAATATATTTTTGATCAAATCTAGTCTTTCCAGCACCTACAGCGTATTTAATATAAATTTTGTTTTTATCAATACTAGCTTCGTCTGGTTTGACTTGACTCATTTTTAAATCATTAATATGATCCGTTCGCAATTCAATTGAAACAAAAGCCACATATAGTTTCTTCAAATCAATGTCTTTTTCCTTAAAAAAAGAATTGTTTTTAAAACAATTTTCTAAATCAGAAATGGTAACGACTACAACTGGAACTTCATGCCCAAAAACTTTGAAAATTTCCTGCTTTATTTTAAAACCAACGGCAGCAGCATTTTCTTCTTCGGTATCCACAAAAACATTTCCGGACTGAATGTAAGTTTCCACATTTTGAAAACCAATAGCTTCCAAAGTCGTTTTTAGCGCTTCCATTTTTATCATATTATGACCGGAAACATTAATACCACGAAGCAATGCGAGATGAGTTGTCATTCTTAAATTTTTAATTTAGTCAAAGATATTAATATTCTTAACTAATTCTAAAACATTCCCATTTTCTAATTTCCAAACAAAAAACTATCTTCGCAGTATGCAGCAAAACCTATTACAAACTCCCATTGAATACCTCAAAGGCGTTGGTCCTAATCGGGGCGAATTACTCCGTAAGGAATTGGGAATTCATAAGTATGGGGATTTGGTTAATTTTTTTCCTAATAGATATATAGACAGAACTCGTTATTATAAAATTAATGAGCTCCAAAATAATGCTGCGGAAGTCCAAATTATCGGAAAAATTATTGCTATTAAAACCGTAGAATTTGCTAAAGGAAGAAAACGCTTAGTAGCGACTTTTGTAGATGACACAGGACAAATGGAACTGGTTTGGTTTCAAGGCCACAAATGGATTCGGGAGAGTCTAAAAATTAATGAAGTTTGTGTTATTTTCGGAAAATGCAGTTCATTTAACGGACTATTTAACATGGCTCATCCTGAAATTGAATTATTAACAGAACACGAAAAAAGCCTGCGTTCAGCGATGCAGCCTGTATATCCATCTACAGAAACCTTAACCAATAGAGGCATTAGCAATAGAGTAATCAATAAAATGATGCAGCAATTGTTTCTGGAAACGCAAACATTATTTACAGAAACTTTACCCGATTATCTTATCAACGAACTTAAGCTCGTTCCTAAAAAAACAGCTTTATTTAATATTCATTTTCCAAAGAATAGTGAGCTTTTGGCGAAAGCCCAATTCCGATTAAAATTTGAAGAATTGTTTTTTATCCAATTACAATTAATTACTAAAAACTTAATCAGAAAGCACAAAATTAAAGGACATCCTTTTACAACTGTTGGAAAGTATTTCAATGAATTTTATCAAAATCATTTGCCTTTTGAACTCACAAATGCTCAAAAAAGAGTACTTAAAGAGATTAGGACAGATATGGGAAGTAATGCCCAAATGAACCGTTTGTTACAAGGAGATGTGGGTTCCGGTAAAACTATTGTAGCCTTCATGAGTATGCTGTTAGCCTTAGATAATGGCTTTCAGGCTTGCTTAATGGCACCAACCGAAATCTTAGCAAATCAACATTTTATAGGATTATCAGAATTAGCTAAAACCCTTGATATAAATATTCAAATCCTTACAGGATCAACTAAAACTGCCGCTAGAAAAATAATTCATGAAGACTTAGAAAATGGAAGTTTACACATTCTAATTGGTACACATGCTTTATTAGAAGATAAGGTTAAATTTAAAAACTTAGGTTTAGCCGTAATTGACGAACAACATCGTTTTGGAGTGGAACAGCGTTCAAAACTTTGGAAGAAAAACGAAATTCCGCCACATATTTTGGTAATGACCGCCACTCCTATTCCAAGAACTTTAGCAATGAGTTTGTATGGTGATTTAGATATTTCTGTAATTGATGAGTTACCGCCTGGCCGAAAACCTATTCAAACTGTGCATCGTTTTGACAGCAACCGCTTGAAAGTATGGAAATTTATACGAGACGAAATCGCCATTGGCAGACAAATATATATTGTATATCCTTTAATTCAGGAATCTGAAAAAATGGATTTCAAAGATTTAATGGACGGATACGAAAGTATTTCCCGAGATTTTCCTTTACCTCAGTATTCTATTTCTATTCTTCATGGAAAAATGAAACCATCCGACAAAGATTCAGAAATGAAACGATTCTCCGAGGGGAAAACAAATATTATGGTAGCTACAACAGTGATTGAAGTTGGCGTCAATATCCCTAATGCTAGTGTGATGATTATTGAAAGTGCAGAACGTTTTGGATTATCACAATTGCACCAACTTAGAGGCCGTGTAGGTCGTGGTGCCGAACAAAGTTATTGCATTTTGATGACGAGTCACAAATTGAGTTCTGACAGTAAAACTCGAATGGAAACGATGGTACAAACGAACGATGGTTTTGAAATTGCCGAAGTTGATCTTAAACTTCGTGGACCAGGAGATTTGATGGGAACGCAACAAAGCGGTGTGCTTAATCTTCAAATTGCCGATATTGTAAAGGATAGAGACATCCTAATGTTAGCAAGGAATTATGCGCTCAAAATACTACGAGAAGACGCTCCTTTACAGAAACCAGAACATCAAACGCTACGGGCAGTTTTCATCGAATTGACTAAAAAGAAAAATATTTGGAATTACATTAGTTAAACTTTTTAACTTAGTATTACTATTTGTATATACAAATGTTAAATTATAGCAAAGGAATGATTTTTTTGAATCCAAAAGTATAACTTTGTTAATTGCGTTAAAAAGACACATTAATACTACTCTTACACTATAAATATGAAGATAAAATACCTTGTTTACACACTCTTAACTGCTGGAATCATTGGATTCATTTCGTATCGAATCATTGAAAATAAAAGTGAATCTGGAGATCCTAAAGGTCCAAACGGAAAAGACAAACCTATTAATGTAAGTGGGATTGTACTTAAAAGTGGAACTTTTGACAACAATCTATCGCTTTCTGGATCAATTGAAGCTAACGAGCAAGTGGAAATTAGATCTGAAGTTTCGGGAATTGTTGAAGGTATTTATTTTAGTGAAGGTAGCAATGTTGCTAAAGGGCAAGTTCTTTTTAAAGTAAATGATGTGGAATTAAAAGCACAATTAACTCAAGCAACTACCAAAGAAGGATTAGCTTCTGAGAATGAAAGACGTGCTAAATTACTTTTGCAAAAAGAAGCTATTAGTCAAGAAGAATATGATGTTGCTAGATCTGATTATAAATCCGCTCAAGCACAAACTCAATTAATTAAAGCTCAAATTTCAAAAACATCTGTTAGAGCTCCTTTTTCTGGAAAAATTGGATTGCGTTCAATTTCGCCAGGAACTTATGTAACACCTTCTATTTTAGTAGCTAAATTAGTTAATATTGGCAAACTGAAAATCACATTTTCTATTCCTGAAAAATATACTTCACAAGTTAAAATAAATACTTTTTTAAGTTTTACAGTAGCTGGTTCTGATGATAAATATACGGCTAAAGTATATGCCATTGAACCTGAAGTTGAAGTTGCTACTAGAACCTTGAAAGTTCGTGCTATAGCAGAAAATAAAGACGGTAAATTATTACCGGGTACGTTTGCGAATGTAGAATTACCATTGGATATAATTAAAGATGCAATAGTAGTTCCTTCTGAAGCAGTAATTCCTGTACAAGACGGAAAGAAAGTTTTTATCAATAATAACGGCTTTGCAAAAGAAGTTATAATTGAAACCGCTACTAGAACAGATGCTACTGTATTAGTTTTTAAAGGGTTGAATCCTGGAGATACATTATTAACTAGTGGAGTTATGTCATTAAAAGATGAAACTCCTGTTATTGTAAAAATAAAATAGTTTACAATTTTAAATTTCAGTCATTAGAAATTCTAATTCAAAACTATTAAATCCTAAAATCAAAAATGAGTTTATCAACCACAAGTATAAGAAGACCCGTATTTACTATCGTTGTAAATTTAGCCATCATCCTTTTTGGATTAATTGGTTACAGTTTTCTTGGAATTAGAGAATTTCCTTCTATTGATCCTGCGCAAGTTTCTATTCGTACAAATTATGCTGGAGCAAATTCAGATATCATTGAATCCCAAATTACAGAACCTTTAGAAAAAGCAATTAACTCTATTGATGGTATTCGAAATGTGACTTCTTCAAGTATTCAAGGTAGTAGCAATATCACGGTTGAATTTAATTTAGATAAAAATCTCGAAGAAGCAGCAAATGATGTCCGTGATAAAGTTTCACAAGCCATTCGTAGTTTACCTCAAGATATTGATGCGCCACCAGTTGTTTCTAAGGCTGATGCCAATGGTGAAGCTATTATTTCTATGACAGTTCAAAGTGATTCCAGAAGCGCTTTAGAATTAAGCGATTATGCTGAAAATGTTATCGGTCAACGTTTGGAAACTATTCCTGGTGTTAGTGGAATTCAAATTTGGGGACAAAAAAGATACGCAATGCGTTTGTGGATTGATCCTGTGAAATTAGCTTCTTACGGTTGTACTGTTTCAGAAGTACGTGAAGCTTTAAACAAACAAAATGTCGAATTACCTTCCGGAAAAATAACAGGTGCTAATACGGAACTTACCGTAAAAACAGTTGGAAATTTAGCCACAGCTGAAGAATTTAATAATATAATCATTCGCTCAGAAGGAGAAAAAATAGTGCGTTTTAGTGATGTAGGTAATGCGGTTATGGGTGCCGAAAATATTGAAACTAAAATGACGCAATCCGGAACGCCATTAGTTGGTGTTGCTATTGTACCTCTTCCGGGAGCAAATTATTTAGATATTTCAAAAGAATTTTACAAAGAATATCAAATTTTAAAAAAGGATTTGCCTAAAGATATTCATTTGAATATCGTAATTGACAATACCGTTTTTGTAAAAAAATCAGTTATTGAAGTTGCAGAAACATTAGGAATTTCGATTCTTTTGGTAATCCTAATTATCTATTTATTCTTTAGAGATTGGGCAATTGCGTTTAGACCTTTAATAGATATTCCGGTATCCTTGATAGCTACGTTTTTTATCATGTGGTTGTTCGGTTTCTCCATAAATGTACTTACGCTATTGGCGATTGTATTGGCAACAGGTTTAGTGGTTGATGATGGAATTGTGGTAACGGAAAATATTTTCAAAAAAGTAGAAGAAGGCATGACTCCGATAGAAGCGGCCATAAAAGGTTCAAACGAAATCTTTTTTGCAGTTATCTCTATTTCTATAACTCTTGCAGCGGTATTTTTACCAGTAATCTTCTTAGAAGGATTTGTGGGTCGACTATTTCGGGAATTCGGTGTCGTCATTGGTGCTGCTGTATTGATATCAGCATTTGTTTCGCTTACATTAACACCAATGTTGAATGCTTATTTGATGAAAGGTGGCGAGCAAAAAAAATCAAATTTCTATATCAGAACGGAACCTTATTTCTTGAAATTGAACAGTGGCTATGCTGATGCACTGAATCGTTTTATGAAAAGAAAATGGTTGAGTTTTCCAATATTAATTGCGTGTTTTGGTTTGATTTATCTCTTTTTTAATTTACTAAAAAAAGAAACAGCACCGTATGATGACCGAAGCGGATTGATGATGAGTATAACTGCACCGGAAGGTTCTTCATATGAATATACGGATCGTTTCATGCAGGAATTATCACAATTAATCGATGATTCTATTCCAGAGAAAAAAGTTGCTTTAATTATTACTTCACCAGGTTTTGGTGCATCAACCGTAAATAGTGGAAGAATCCGAATTTCTTTGACCGAACCAAACGAAAGAAGCCGTTCTCAAAAAGAAATTGCCGAAAAACTAACCAAATGGACCAACCAATATTCTGAAGCAAAAACAGCTGTATTGGAACAGCCTACAATTGCAGTTAATAGACGCGGTGGTTTACCAATTCAGTATATTATTCAAGCGCCAAACTTTGAAAAATTACGTGAAAAGATTCCGTTATTTATGGATGAAGCCTCAAAAAACGAAACTTTTTCTACAACAGATGTTAACTTGAAATTTAATAAGCCTGAAATTAATGTTACTATTGATCGTGAAAAAGCAGAAAGTTTAGGAATTTCAGTAATTGATATTGCTCAAACTTTACAACTTTCGTTAAGCGGACAACGCTTTGGTTATTTTATGAGAAATGGAAAGCAATATCAAGTAATTGGACAATTTGATCAGAAAGATCGTTCTACTCCACTTGATTTAACGTCTATGTATGTAAAAAATAACAAAGGAGAATTAATTCAAATGGATAATGTTGTTACAATTGAAGAAAAAAGTAATCCTCCACAATTGTACCATAATAATAGATACATGTCTGCAACCGTGTCAGCAGGTCTGGCTCCAGGCAAAAGTATGAGCGATGGTATTGATGCGATGAATAAAATTAAAGCAAAAGTATTAGATGACACCTTCACAACTGATTTAGGAGGTGAATCTCGCGATTTTGTGGAGAGTAGTTCGAATACTTCATTTGCATTCGGTCTGGCATTAGTATTAATTTTTCTAATTCTTGCAGCACAATTTGAAAGTTTTATCGATCCATTAATTATCATTTTAACTGTTCCAATGGCAGTAGCGGGAGCTTTATTCTCCTTGTGGTTGTTTGACCAAACTTGGAATATTTTCAGCCAGATTGGAACTGTAATGTTAATAGGTTTAGTGACTAAAAACGGAATTTTAATAGTTGAGTTTGCAAACCAGCTTCGTGAACAAGGAAAATCGAAATTAGACGCTATTTTAGAAGCTTCAGAAGCGCGTCTTCGTCCTATTTTGATGACAAGCTTAGCTATTTCATTAGGAGCTTTGCCTATTGCAATGTCGCTTGGTGCCGCTTCAACTAGTAGAATTGGTATGGGAGTTGTCATTGTTGGTGGAACTATTTTTTCTTTAGTTTTAACGCTATTTGTAATTCCTGCAATGTATTTGATGTGGTCCAAAGCTCGAAAACATTATCCTGAATTTGATCACATTGAAGAATATGAAAAAGAAAGCAATTAAGATGATACATTCTAAATATATATTTAAAACGCTGGTTTTAGTTTTGTTTTGTGCATTAAAAATCAATGCACAAGAAATCTTAACTGTTGATGATGCTATAAAAATAGCCTTAGAAAACAATTATGAGATTAAAATTGCTTCTAATAATTTATTAATTGATAAAGCAAATGTTTCTTATGGAAATGCTGGAATGTTACCAAAGGCTACTGCGACAATTGTTGACAATAACGGTATCCAAAAACTTTCGCAAACACGAGCTGACGGAACAGTTAATAATCTGGACAACGCCAGAAGCAACAGCTTAAATTATGGAGTTGGTTTAGATTGGACCGTTTTTGATGGATTCAAAATGTTTGCAAAAAAAGAACAATTAGATGAATTGAAAAAACTAGGAGACGCAAAATTAAAACTGACTATAATTACTAAAATTAGCGATGTAAATGCAACCTATTACGACTTAGTTCAGCAGCAACAGCAACTAATGGCGCTTGATTCAACTATTGTAATCTCTAATCAACGATTGGCTTTAGCCAAAAATAGATTTACAATTGGTAAAGCTTCAAAACTGGAAGTTCTAAACGCTCAAGTAGATTTGAATACCGATAAAGTAGCTTTCCTTAGACAAAAAGAATTATATACCAATACTAAAATTCTATTGAATCAGATTCTTGCGAGAGAAGCAAAAATTGATTTTAAAGTAATGGATACAATTCTTGTAGATAATAAATTAGTATTGGCTGAATTGAGCGCTTTGGCTGAAAAACAAAATCCTCAATTAGAAACTCAAATCATCAATAAAAAGATTTCTGAATTGCAGTTGAAGCAAATAAAAGCTGCGAGATATCCAACTATAAAATTAAATACTGCTTATAATTTTTCAGAAAGTCACTCCAGTCTTGGTTTTACAACTCAGTCTTCTGCAAGAGGACTCAACTATGGATTTAGTGCTTCTTTAAATATATTTGATGGTTTTTCACAAAACAGGAACGAGACTATTAGCCAAATCCAAATTGACAATTCTAAAATTGCTATTGATCAGCAAAACCTTGCTTTACAATCACAATTGGCTATTTCATATCAAACTTATTTAACCAATTTAGAATTGATTGCTTTGGAAGAAAAAAATGAAGCTATAGCAAAACAAAACCTTACAATCACTTTAGATAAGTTTAGAATAGGAACTATAACTACATTAGAATTCAGAACGGCACAATTAAATTATGTCAATGCAACCGTGCGTTATAGTAATGCTCAATTTCAAGCAAAATTATCCGAAATTGCCTTACGTGAACTTGCTGGAAATTTGAATTTCTAATTTTAGATTTCTTTAAAAAAACCAAAAATGATTTCATACAATACTAAGGATTGGTTTACTTTCATCTTTCGTTTTCATAAAGCGGACACTTTTAGAACATTAATTCCTATAATGATAGCTATTGGCGTTTACGCTGGAATTATTGGGTATTTAGAAGTCGAATATTGGAAATTATCTCAAGATAGTTATATCAAAAACATAACTATCATGCACGGAATGTTAGGATTCGTAATTTCATTATTGCTTGTTTTCAGAACAAATACTGCCTATGATCGTTGGTGGGAAGGAAGAAGAATGTGGGGAAATTTAGTTAATAATAGCAGAAATCTAGCAATCAAATTAGGGAGCATTTTGAAAGATGAAAAAGATCGAAATTATTTCCGAAAAATGATCCCGAGTTATGCTTCCATTTTACATAAACATTTAAATGATAGTGACACCAGTAAGCAATTATTTGATGATGTGGATTTAGAAATTGATCATCATACACATAAACCCAATCAGGTTGCTAAAATGTTATTTTATAAAATAAATGATTTGTATGATTCCAAAAAAATTACAGGCGACCAATTAATTCTTTTAAACACCGAATTACAATCGTTTACAGAAATTTGTGGCGCTTGCGAAAGAATTAAAAACACTCCTATTCCCTACTCCTATAGTGCATTCATTAAAAAATTTATTTTCTTTTATGTAATGACATTACCATTTGGCTATTCCTTCAGCTTAGGGTATTATGTAGTTCCAGTTGTAGTGTTTATTTTTTATGTTTTAGCAAGTTTAGAATTAATTGCAGAGGAAATTGAAGACCCTTTTGGAACAGACGAAAACGACTTACCTACCAAAAAAATCGCCGAAAACATCAAAAAGCATATCGAAGAATTGCTTTGATTTTTTTTTACAATTAGTTTGTTATTCCGACAGTTATTTTCATTAAATTTAAAATTCTGTTTTTTAGAAAATTAATTTATGAATTCAAAACGAGCTTTTATTAATCCACCTCAATTAACGAATGAAAAATCGTTAAAAACTTTAGTGGAAAACCGTACTGTATATTCTTTAAATCATTGTGAATTAAACCTTTTTGAAACCTACGAATCTTCTCAATTGGTTCCATTAAAATTTAATGATTTGGTGGTAACAAGTATGCTTAGAGGCAAAAAAGTGATGCATCTTTTTGATGATCCTGGATTTGAGTATTTACCCGGAGAAACGGTCGTTATTCCGTCAAATGTGGGAATGAAAATTGATTTTCCTGAAGCGTCAAAAAACAATCCTACACAATGTTTAGCATTAGCAATTGATCAAACTAAAATTACAGAAACCTTGCATTTTTTGAATGAGCGTTATCCAAAAGAAGGAAATTCTCAATTTTGGCATTTGAACTACCAAAATTATTTTTTTTACAATAATGTAGAATTGGCCACAACAATCAACAAATTAATAAAGGAATGTATGAGTACATCAATCACCAAAGATGCTTTGGCGGATTTAACTTTACAAGAATTATTGATTCGTATTATTCAAACACAAACTGCAAAAGCTATTGATGATGGCTTATTCACAGATCCTAATAACCCTATCACACAAGTAATTGAATACATTCGGTTGAACTTAAAGGAAAACATAAGTCTTAAGCGTTTGAGTGAAAAATCATGTATGAGTACGACTTCTTTCTATAGATTATTCAAAAGAGAATTAGGAATGAGTCCAATAGAGTTTGTACTAAATGAAAAGATAAGATGCGCAAAACAATTACTCAAAAACCCAACAATTCAAATTAATGAAGTCTGTTATTTATCTGGTTTTGAAGACAGTAATTATTTCATTCGTTTGTTTAAAAAACATGAAGGCATTACCCCTAAACAATACCAATTATTACATGTTAATTAGATTATTCAAGGTAAATAACCGGTTCCAATAAAAGTTCTTCTTCGGGTGTAAAAATTCGATATTCGATTTGAAATGTTTTTTTCAATGGTGTTTCTAAAGAAAAACCTCCAACTCCAAAAGCATCAATTACATCCAAAGTAAAATGAGCATGTTTCCAATATTCGAATAAATCTTTGTCTACCCAAAATTCTGTATTTTCGATAATTCCAATACAAACATCTCCCATTCTTTGATAAAAACCTCCTTTTTCAAAACACTGAGGTTGCGTTCCTTCACAACATCCTCCTGCTTGATAAAACATTAATTCGCCATGTTTTTGCTGTAATATTTTAATTAATTCTACAGCTTTTTCTGTTGCATCGATTCTTTTTATCATTTTTTCTATTTTAAAACAAAACCTGACAAATTATTAAAATCTGCCAGGTTTAAAATTATATAAGTAATTGGTAATCAACTAAAAGAAACCTAATTTCTTTTTATCGTAAGAAATCAACATATTTTTAGTTTGGCGGTAATGCCCTAACATCATTTTATGATTTTCACGACCAATACCAGATTGCTTGTACCCTCCAAATGGTGCTCCCGCTGGATACGCATGGTATTGATTGACCCAGACACGACCTGCTTGAATCGCTCTTGGAACTTGATAAATTTCATGTGCATCACGTGTCCAAACTCCAGCTCCTAAACCGTACATGGTATCATTTGCAATTTCAATCGCTTCTTCAGTCGTTTTAAAAGTAGTAACCGCTAGAACAGGTCCGAAAATTTCTTCTTGAAAAATACGCATTTTATTGTGCCCTTTGAAAAGTGTTGGTTTGATATAATAACCACCATCAAGACTTCCACCCAAAGCATTTTCTTCACCACCAATAAGTACTTCAGCACCCTCTTCTTTACCTAATTTGATATAAGAAAGTATTTTTTCTTTTTGAACCAATGACGCTTGCGCTCCCATCATTGTAGTTTTATCTAAAGGATTACCCAATTTGATAGCAGCTGTTCTTTCGATTACTTTTGCAATAAATTTATCATATATATCTTCGTGTACTAGTAATCTAGAAGGACAAGTACAAATTTCTCCTTGATTCAAAGCAAACATAACCGCACCTTCTACTGCTTTATCAAAGAAATCATCATCAGCATCACCCACAGATTTCATAAAAATATTTGGTGATTTTCCGCCTAATTCTAATGTTACTGGAATAATGTTTTCAGTTGCATATTGCATCACCAAACGACCTGTTGTAGTTGAACCTGTAAATGCTGCTTTTGAAACTTTTTTATTGGTAACCAATGCGCGACCAAGTTCAGCTCCGAAACCATTTACAATATTTACAACTCCTGGAGGCACTATATCCCCTATTAATTCCATCAAAACCATAATAGAAATTGGAGTACTTTCAGCTGGTTTTAAAACAACTGTATTTCCCGCTGCTAATGCTGGAGCTAATTTCCATACCGCCATTAAAATAGGAAAATTCCAAGGAATAATTTGAGCAATAACTCCTAATGGTTCACTCAATGCAATTGAAACTGTTTGAGAATCTAATTCGGCAATGGAACTTTCTTCAGCGCGAATTACACCTGCAAAATATCTGAAATGATCTATTGCTAGAGGAATATCTGCAGCTAAAGTTTCACGTATTGCTTTACCATTATCAATAGTTTCTACGGTTGCTATATATTCCAAATTATCTTCAATAACCTGTGCTATTTTATTCAACAAAATGCTGCGTTCTGTAACAGATGTTTTTCCCCAAGTTTGAAAAGCATCATATGCCACATCAACCGCTATTGCTAAATCTTCTTTAGTAGAATGCGCAGCTCTTGTGTAAACTTTTCCATCAACTGGAGAAACTACATCAAAATATTGTCCACCAACAGGCGCAACAAATTTACCTCCAATATAATTATCATACTTTGCCTTAAATTCAGGTCTTTGGGCTATATTGCTCATATTTAAATATTTTAGTTTATTCAAAAGTAGCTTGATATAAATCATCAAAATAGCACAATTAATGCAACTAATAGCATTAAATTTCCATATGTGTTTTTTTAATGTTATTTTATTATATAATTAACAAATATTTTGACTTATAAATATCAATAACTCATTTTAAATATTTTTTTAAGGCATAAAATCATTCATAAAAAACAAAAAAAATTGTTTCTTACTCCAAACTGCAATCCTTATATTTGCACCCGAGACCGAGGGTCGAAAATCTCATTAAAATTGACAGATGAAAATATCTTATAATTGGTTAAAACAATTTATTAAAATAGACTGGAATTCAGAAGAAACATCAGCATTACTAACAGATTTAGGTCTTGAAGTAGAAGTTGTTGAAAAATACCAATCGGTTAAAGGTGGCTTAGAGGGTATTGTAGTAGGACATGTTCTTACTTGTATTCCACATCCTGATGCTGACAGACTAAAAATTACTACCGTTGACTTAGGAAATGGCGTTCCTGTACAAATTGTTTGTGGTGCTAGTAATGTTGCTGCAGGGCAAAAAGTTCCAGTTGCAACCATCGGAACTACATTATACGACAAAGAAGGAGTTTCTTTTCAAATCAAAAAAGGAAAGATTAGAGGACAAGAAAGTCACGGAATGATTTGTGCCGAAGATGAGTTAGGTCTTGGAGAGAGTCACGATGGAATTATGATTTTGGATGATTCATTAGTTGCAGGAACTCCTGCCGCTACTGTTTTTAAAATTGAAAATGACGAAGTTTTCGAAATCGGATTGACTCCTAATCGTGCTGACGCAATGAGCCATTTAGGAACGGCTCGTGATTTAAGAGCTGGTATGCTACAAAGCGGTGTAAATGTTGAATTAATTACACCATCAGTAAGTAATTTTAGAGTTGATAAGAGAACTTTGAAAATAGATGTTGACGTAAAAGAAGCAAAATTAGCACCAAGATATTGTGGTGTTACTATTTCTGGAATCACTGTTAAGCCTTCTCCTGCATGGCTACAAAATAGATTAAAAGCTATTGGATTAAATCCAAAAAATAATATTGTTGATGCAACAAACTATGTTTTACATGAATTAGGGCAACCACTTCATGCTTTTGATGCATCACATATAAACGGAAAAGTAATTATTAAAACACTTCCTGCAGGGACTAAGTTCATAACTTTGGATGATGTCGAAAGAACTTTACACGAAGAAGATTTAATGATTTGTGACGAAAAAGGTCCTTTATGTATTGCGGGAGTTTTTGGTGGAAAAAAATCAGGTGTATCTGAAAATACCAATTCCATTTTCTTAGAAAGTGCTTATTTTAATCCAGTAAGCATTCGTAAAACAGCTAAAAGACACCAATTAAATACTGATGCTTCATTCCGATTTGAAAGAGGAATTGATCCAACAATTACACAATATGCTTTAAAACGTGCTGCCCTATTAATAAAAGAAATAGCTGGTGGTGAAGTTACATCAGATGTAATTGATTTGTATCCGAAAAAAATTGAAGATTTTACAGTTTTCTTAAATTTTAGCAAAGCGGCTAAAATCATTGGCCAAGAAATACCAAAAGATATCATTAAAAAAATATTAGTTTCGTTAGATATCAAAGTAAATAGTGTTTCTGATGCAGGTTTAGGACTTACAATTCCTGCTTATCGAGTAGATGTACAAAGAGAAATAGACGTTATTGAAGAAATTCTTCGCGTATATGGATACAACAACATCAGTTTTTCTAAAAAACTAAATGCATCCGTTTCAAATTCGCCAAGAACAGAAGATTATAAAGTTCAGAATAGCGTTGCCGCACAATTGAATTCACAAGGATTTCATGAAATGATGGCAAATTCATTGACAACAGCTACGTATGCTACACTTTCCGAAGTATTAAGTCCAGAGCACAATGTAACTATGCTAAATCCATTAAGCAATGATTTAGCAACAATGCGACAATCCTTATTGTTTTCAGGATTAGAAGCTATATCTTATAATATTAATCGAAAAAATGCAGATTTAAAATTATTTGAATTCGGAAAATCATACCATAATTATCCAACTGGTTATGAAGAGAAAAAACATTTAACCTTATTTCTTTCTGGTAACCGAAACCAAGAAAGTTGGACAAATACTCAAAAACCTTCTGATTTCTTTTTATTCAAAGGATATGTTGAAGCGATTCTTTCTAGACTTGGAATTCAAAAAGTACAAAATCAACCCGTAATATCAGATGTTTTTTCTGAAGGAATTGCAATTGGCTTTGGACAAGATACTCTAGTAGAATTAGGTGTAGTTAAAAAATCAATCACGAAGCATTTTGGAATTAAGCAAGAAGTATTCTTTGCTGATTTCAACTGGGCAATAATTTTAAAATTGATTTCTAATAAAATTAAATATACTGAAATTCCAAAATATCCTGAAGTTAGAAGAGATTTGGCATTGTTAATTGATCAAAATATCAGTTACGGAAGTATTTATGATATTGCGCGTCAAACTGAAAAATCATTATTAAAAGATGTCAATCTATTTGATGTTTACGAAGGAAATAATCTTCCGAAAGGAAAAAAATCTTACGCATTAAGTTTTACTATTCAAGACAATTCAAAAACATTAACCGATGCACAAATTGATAAAATTATGAGCAAATTGCAAAATAATTTTGAAAAAGAGCTTGGAGCAAGTTTGAGATAGTTTCAACTTAACGCAATTATAATCCCAATTTTAGAAATAAAATTGGGATTTTTTTGTTCTTTATATTTCTAAATTTTATTACTTATCATATCAAAATACTCATCCTCTGGTTGCATAATGAGGTTTGTTTATGACATCACTAAACTATTTTAATTCAATTACAGATAAACAAAAAACCAACCTCTAATATAAAAAAAAAGCCTCACATTACTGTGAGGCTTTTATATTCAAAAATCAAGAAATTATTTTTTCTCAGTTTTTTCCATTTTAGCTTTCAATGCTGCTAATACATCATTGTTATCACCTAAAGTTGCAGCTGGTGCATTTGTAGATGCAGATGAAGTATTTTCAGTAACAGCTTTCACATTTTTCTCTTCTTCTTCACGGAAGATAGCAGTGTGAGAAGCAACTACTCTTTTGAATTCTTTATTGAATTCAATTACTTTGAAATCAGCAGTTTCACCTTTTTTCAATTTTTTACCGTCTTCTTTTTCAAGGTGACGTGTAGGAATGAAAGCAACGATATCGTCACCAAATTCTACAGTAGCTCCTTTGTCAACGATTTCAGAAATTTCACCTGTGTGGATAGTTCCAACTGCGAAAGAATCTTCGTATTGATCCCAAGGATTAGCAGTAGTTTGTTTGTGACCTAAAGATAATTTACGTCCTTCAACATCTAATTCTAATACAACTACGTCTAATTTTTCACCAACATTTACAAATTCAGATGGGTGTTTGATTTTCTTAGTCCAAGAAAGGTCAGAAATGTAGATTAATCCATCAATTCCTTCTTCTAATTCTACGAAAATACCAAAGTTTGTAAAGTTTCTAACGATACCTGTATGTTTAGAACCTACAGGGTATTTAGCAGTGATATCAGTCCATGGATCTTGAGTCAATTGTTTGATACCTAATGACATTTTACGATCATCTCTATCAAGAGTTAAAATAACTCCTTCAACAATATCTCCTACTTTTACGAAATCTTGAGCAGAACGTAAATGAGTAGACCAAGACATTTCAGAAACGTGGATTAAACCTTCAACACCTTCAGCAACTTCGATAAATGCACCGTAATCAGCGATTACAACTACTTTACCTTTTACTTTATCACCAATAGCTAATTTAGAATCTAAAGCATCCCATGGGTGAGCGTTTAATTGTTTCAATCCTAATTGAATTCTTGTTTTCTCATCATCGAAATCAAGGATTACAACGTTTAATTTTTGGTCTAATTCAAGAACTTCACTTGGGTGATTGATTCTACTCCAAGAAAGGTCAGTAATGTGAATTAATCCATCAACACCACCTAAGTCAATGAACACACCATAAGAAGTAATGTTTTTAACAACACCTTCTAATACTTGTCCTTTTTGTAATTGACCGATGATTTCTTTTTTCTGTACTTCAATATCCGCTTCAATAAGCGCTTTATGAGAAACAACAACATTTTTGAATTCGTGGTTGATTTTTACCACTTTGAATTCCATCATTTTGTTTACATATACATCGTAGTCTCTAATTGGTTTAACATCAATTTGAGATCCTGGCAAGAAAGCTTCAATTCCGAAAACGTCAACGATCATACCACCTTTAGTTCTGCATTTCACAAAACCATTAACGATTTCTCCTGTTTCGTTAGCTGAAATAACTCTATCCCATGATTTGATAGTACGTGCTTTTCTGTGAGATAATACTAATTGACCTGTTTTGTCCTCACGGATGTCAATTAATACTTCAACTTTGTCACCTACTTTTAATGCTGGGTTGTAACGGAATTCATTTAATGAAATAACACCTTCCGATTTTGCGTTGATATCAACGATAACGTCTCTATCAGTAATTCTAACAACTACTCCTTCTACTACTTCTTCTTGATCTGTAGCAATGAAAGTTTTTGAAACTAGTTCTTCGAATTCTTGTAAGTTTTTCTCATCTACTGCATCAATTCCTTCTTGGAAGTTATGCCAGTTAAAATTTGCTAAAAACTCTTCTTGTGATTTTAATAATTCAGACATGCTGATTGAAAATTTGTATTCTGTTTTTCTTGAGTTTCATAAAGCGATAGAAAAAACAGAAGTTGTTTTACTTTAATTATTTGATTCCTAATGGAAACTCTTATCTGCCAAAAGGTGTGCAAAATTAATACATTTATCTGTATTGACAAAATAAAATCAAATGATTATCATTCAACTACTTATTCTTAATCAAAATATATCCTCCTAAAACTGAAACCGGAGCAAAAACAAAAATTGCCAGTAATTGTGTCCAAGAACTTCCGTCTGATTTTAAAAGGGAAAACGTAGCAAAACCAGCCATAATAAAAGATAGAATATAATTGATTTTCAAGCTCTTAGTTTTCGAAATTAACTGACAAACAAACCCACTAATGCATGAAAAAACAGTTCCGTATACAAATGTCAAAATCATAAATATCCAAGAAGCATCCGAATGTGGTTTAACTCCAGAAATTCTAAAAAGAAGTATCGAACTAACTACAAAAATTGCATACCCAACAACAACTCCTAAAATTTGTTTTATCATAATCTAATTTTTTATAACAGAATTTAAGAATACTTTTCAAATACTCTTTTAAACTGTTTTATTCTCCATAACCTTAGAACTATAAACCCGATATATTTTGAAAACATATCAGGTTATTATTAAAACATCTCTTTATTAATGACTCAAATTCTCAATTTCAGCTGAATCATGTTTGTGTCTGAATAAAATTGCAAAAGCAATCGCAATAATAAGTGCATAAGCTGCAAATGACAGCCAGATTGTGTGCCAATCTTTCATCAGAATAGGATTTGCAAAAATACCATCTGTAGTAATTGAATTTCCTTGTCCTTTTACGAATTCTAACATTTTAGAATTTGTAGCATCTGTTTGTAAAAAACCTGCTAATTCAGTTGTGTTTCTAAAAGATTTAGTAAAAAAACGATCAATTGCCCAACCCGAAGTTAAACTTCCTAAAACCGCTCCTACTCCATTAGTCATCATCATGAATAATCCTTGAGCGGAAGAACGTATTTTAGAATCGGTATTGCTTTCAACAAATAATGAACCTGAAATATTAAAGAAATCAAATGCCATTCCGTAAACAACACATGACATGATAAGCATCCATAAACCATTTATTGGATCTCCAAAAGCAAATAATCCAAAACGTAAAACCCAAGCTAACATACTGATAAGCATAACTTGTTTAATTCCAAAACGTCTCAAGAAAAAAGGAATTGCTAAAATAAATAAGGTTTCAGAAACCTGAGAAATCGACATAATAATTGTCGAATATTTAATAACGAAAGAATCTGCGTATTTTGGAAAATGCTTGAATTCATCTAAAAACACATCTCCATAAGCGTTTGTTAGTTGTAAAGCACCTCCTAAAAACATAGAAAAAACAAAAAACAAAGCCATTTTATAATTTCCAAATAATTTAAAAGCCTCTAATCCTAAAGTCTCTGTCAAAGAAGCATTTTCTTTAGTCAAACGTTGTGGCTTACATTTTGGCAATGTAAAAGCGTAAATTCCTAAAATCAAAGCACCAATTCCAGCTATATAAAACTGATATTCAGTCGCTTTACTCCCGCTTAAATTTGTAATCCACATTGCAGCAATAAAACCAATAGTTCCCCAAACACGAATAGGCGGAAAATCTTTTACAATGTTTTTATCATTTAACTTTAGCGAAGTATAGGAAATTGAATTACTCAAAGCAATCGTCGGCATGTAACAACACATTGCCGCAAGCATTACGTATATAAAGTTATCAGGAGTTGTCACTTGCGCAATACCAAACAAAACTAGAGCATAAGCGATATGTAAAATACCATATAATTTTTCAGCGTTAACCCATCTATCGGCAATAATTCCAGTAAGAGTTGGCATAAATAAAGATGCAATTCCCATAGTTCCAAAAACAAGACCAAATTGAGTTCCTTCCCAATTTTTAGTCCCAAACCAATAATTTCCAATTGTTATAAGCCAAGCTCCCCAAACAAAAAATTGAAGAAAGCTCATTAAAATCAATCTGTTTTTAATTCCCATATGATGAAATTGTCTTTAAAGTAAATGAAGTCGTAAAACTACTATTAAAATCTATATATACAAATGTTTAAACCGCATTAATAACCTCATTTACTAAATTTAAAACAACGTCAAATTGCTCTTCTCTAGTTAGGTAAGAATTATCAATTTCAATAGCATCAGATGCAATAATCAGTGGAGAATCCTCCCGATGTGTATCGATATAATCTCTTTCTTCAACGTTTTTAAGCACCTCTTCATAGGAAACATCATCGCCTTTTTGTTGTAATTCATCAAAACGTCTTTGAGCTCTCGTTGCAGCACTTGCTGTCATGAATATTTTAAGTTCTGCATCTGGAAAAACTACAGTTCCTATATCTCTTCCGTCCATAACAATTCCTTTATTTTTACCCATTTCTTTTTGTTGCTCCACTAGCTTTGCTCGAACTTCTGAAACTTCGGCCACTTTGCTCACAAAACCAGAAACCTCAATTGTTCTAATTGCTGTTTCAACATTTTGACCGTTCAAATACATTTCAGCAAAACCTAAATCTGAATTAAATTTAAATTCTAATTGAATGGATGACAAACCATTAACTAGTCCTACTTTATCAAAAAAATCAGGTTTTATAAAGTCATTTTGCATAGCATATAATGCAACTGCACGATACATTGCTCCTGTATCTACATAAATATATCCCAATTGTTTTGCTAATTGTTTTGCTAGTGTACTTTTTCCAGTAGATGAAAATCCATCAATTGCTATGGTGATTTTTTTGCTCAAAATATAAATGTTATTTGTGTATTGATTTTTATGTTTACGTTCTAAAGATAATCATTCTTGAAAATTAATTGTTAATCCAAAAAGGCTTGTATTACCTGCTAAAGTATATCTTGAATACGAATAATTAAATTTTAATTTGTTCAATTTCAACCCAAAACCTACAGAAACTCCAGAGAAATTTCGCTGCTCTAAAATACGTAATTCTTCTGCTCTACGAAAATTATAACCAAATCTAAGATTAAATGCTCTTTTTGGAAAAAGTTCAACACCAAAAATAGTATGGCGTAGCGCATTATTCAAGAAAGAAACTTTTTTATTTGTCTCGTTCCAATTAATTGATACTTGTGTTTGAGCAGGATTTGAAAAAGCAATATTCCATTGTTGTAAATTTTCTAGTGAAAAATGCCAACGAATCGGAACATTTTCTAATTCTTGGGAAACCCCAAAAATAATCTCCAAAGGTAATTTTTCACGAACTTCAGAATATGTAGTAAATTGAGTCCCGATATTTCTAATAGCCAATCCCCAATTGACATCATTTTTTTCATCTATAAAAAGCAAACCAACATCCATAGCGCCTCCAAACGATTGATAACTTTCTAAAGTTGATGAAATTAATTTAGCACTTGTACCAATATGAAGCGTACTATTTGGAATTGTATAAGCATATCCAAGAGAAAGCGCAATTTCACTTCCTGAAAAAGATGCGGTTGATTGCCCGTTTTCGTCATAGCCATCAAAACTTCCGTAATTAACATAATTAACTCCTGCTTGAAAAGTTTGCAAATGTCGATCATACGTATATGCATAAGAAGCTGTACCGTAAGAAACCTCCTTGAAGTAACTTCCATAATTCAAAGCTAAATGATTGTCCATTTCTGAATTAATAGTTGCTGGATTAAAATGAACTTGATTTACATCATCATCATAAATGGTAATTGTTTTTCCTCCTAAAGCAGCTTGTCTTGGAGACGTAACAAGATTCAAAAACTGATACGTATATTTCCCGCCTATCTGTCCGTATGAAACCGCACAAAATGAGATCAAAAATAAAAATATCTGTTTTCTTAACATGCTTTAAATGGTGATTTATGTAAGGTAAAACGCTAGTGCGAAGATAAAATTATAAATACAATAAACAGTAACTTTCAAACTCATGATTATAAATAAAAAATCCAAATCCCAAGCACTGCAGAACAGGTTTTGGAATTTGGAATTCATTTTTATTGCTTATTATTTGTTATTTCAAATCTTTAGCATTTTTAACTTTTTGAGTTGTCAAAGCAATCGCTAAAACTTCACTCATTTCTTTCACATAATGAAAAGTAAGCCCTTCAACATATTCAGGTTTGATTTCATCAATATCACTTTTGTTTTCGTGACATAAAATAATCTCTTTTATATTTGCTCTTTTAGCAGCCAAAATCTTTTCTTTAATTCCACCCACTGGCAAAACTTTTCCACGCAAAGTAATTTCACCTGTCATAGCAAGGTTTTTCTTCACTCTTTTTTGTGTCAATAAAGAAACTAATGAGGTCAACATAGCAATACCTGCACTTGGACCATCTTTTGGAGTAGCCCCTTCAGGAACGTGTAAATGAATGTTGTATTTTGTAAATAATTCAGGACTTAATCCTAAAAGCGCTGCATTTGCTTTAATATATTCTAAAGCAATTGTAGCAGACTCTTTCATAACAGTTCCTAGATTTCCTGTTATACTCATCGCTCCTTTTCCTGGAGAAAGTAAGGATTCTATAAAAAGAATATCACCACCTACACTAGTCCAAGCTAATCCTGTTACAACACCAGCAACATCATTACTTTCATATTTATCGCGTTCTAATCTTGGAACTCCTAAAACACTAATAATATCTTCGTTAGTAACTTTTTTATTATAAGGCTCTTCCATTGCAACAGATTTTGCTGCATTACGAATAACTTGGGCAATCTTATTTTCTAGGTTACGCACCCCTGATTCTCGAGTATATCCTTCAACAATTTTTTCTAATTGTTTTTTTCCAATGGTCAAATCTTTAGAAGTTAAACCATGTTCTTTCAACTGTCTTGGGAATAAATGTTGTCTAGCAATTTCTACTTTTTCTTCAATTGTATATCCTGACATTTTAATAATCTCCATTCTATCTCTCAAAGCAGGTTGAATGGTAGCCAAATTATTAGATGTTGCAATGAACATTACTTTTGATAGATCATATCCCATTTCAAGGAAATTATCATAAAAAGAATTGTTTTGTTCTGGATCTAAAACTTCCAATAATGCCGAAGAAGGATCTCCATGATGACTATTAGAAAGCTTATCTATTTCATCCAAAACAAAAACAGGATTTGATGTACCTGCTTTTTTCAAGCTTTGAATAATTCTTCCTGGCATTGCGCCAATATACGTTTTTCGGTGTCCGCGAATTTCTGCTTCATCACGTAATCCACCTAAAGATATACGAACATATTTTCTTCCTAAAGCTTCTGCAACTGATCTTCCAATAGAAGTTTTACCAACTCCCGGAGGTCCTGTCAAACAGATAATAGGTGATTTCATATCATTACGCAATTTTAAAACTGCTAAATGCTCAATCATTCTCTTCTTAACATCTTCTAATCCAAAATGATCTCTATCTAAAATCTTTTGAGCTCTTTTTAAATCAAAATTATCTTTAGAATATTCATTCCAAGGCAAATCCAAAAACAATTCTAAATAGTTTCTTTGAATTCCAAAATCAGGAGCTTGAGGATTCATTTTACGAAGCTTAGCTAACTCTTTTTCGAAATGCTTTTGAGTTTTTTCATCCCATTTCTTAGTTTTAGCTTTTTGACTCATTTCATCCATTTCCTCTTCTTGCGAAACACCACCTAATTCTTCCTGAATGGTTTTCATTTGTTGGTGAAGGAAATATTCTCTTTGTTGTTGGTCTAAATCAAAACGAACTTTTGACTGAATATCATTTTTCAATTCAAGTTTTTGCAATTCGACGTTCATAAACCGAAGCGTTTGCAAAGCACGTTCTTTTAACGCATTAACAGATAATAAACCTTGTTTTTCCTTAACAGATAAATTCATGTTAGAAGAAACAAAATTGATTAAAAATGATTTGCTTTCTATGTTTTTAATTGCAAAAGTTGCTTCACTAGGAATGTTTGGACTCTCTTGAATTATTTTAATAGCTAGTTCTTTCAACGAATCAATTATAGCTATAAATTCAGAATCTTGAGAACTAGGTCTGATTTCAGGAACTTCTTTTACAGTTGCGGTCATGTAAGGCTCCTCAGAAACAACTTCCGAAATTTCAAAACGCTTTTTACCCTGTAGAATTACGGTAACATTACCATCAGGCATTTTTAAAACGCGTAGAATTTTAGCAACAGTACCTATTTTATGAATATCGTCTTTTGTAGGATCTTCGTCTTGTTCATTTTTTTGTGCAACAACACCAATATTTTTACCGGCAGCATTAGCATCATTAATCAATTTTATGGATTTATCCCTACCAGCAGTAATTGGTATTACAACTCCAGGAAACAAAACCATATTTCGAAGTGGCAAAATTGACAAAATATCTGGTAATTCTTCATTATTCATTTCCTCCTCGTCTTCGGGAGTCAATAATGGAATTAATTCTGCATCAGTATCAAATTCCTGAAGTGACAGATTGTCAATAGTAAGTATTTTATGATTTGACATATATAAGTTTAAGTCTTTTTGTCATTAAAATTTATATTCGAATAGCAAACATAAGCTATCGCGGAACTAATTTTAAATAAAATTAATGTATAATGTACTAAATTTGTATAGCCTTTAAATTAGGCAATCTCTATGCCAAAAAAGATTAGCATAAATTCTAATAATTCAACTATTAAAAAAGATTTTGATTAGCAGGTTATAAAGAAACCCTAAATAGTTTTAATAAAAATACCAATTTTATTAATTTAAAACAGTTTGTTTAGGCACTTTTTTTAATAAAAAGACTCCTGTTACAAAAAAGATTCCCAAAAATACGATTGCAAATCTTGGACTTCCAGTGATCTGATCTATAATACCATAAACACACATTCCAATAACAATTCCTATTTTTTCGGCAACATCATAAAAACTAAAAAAAGAAGCAGTGTCTTCAGATTCCGGTAATAATTTAGAATAAGTGGAACGTGATAAAGCTTGAATCCCTCCCATTACTAGCCCAACAAAACCAGCCATAACATAAAAATGAATAGGTAGCGTAATGAAATATGCTAAAACACAAAGTATTATCCAAAAAGAATTGATTGTAATTAAGGTTGGAATATTTCCATATTTAGCGGATGCTTTAGAGGTCAAAGTAGCTCCAATAATTGCCACTAATTGTATTAATAATATACAAATAATTAATCCCGTAGTACTTTCACTTTGAGAAGACCATTGTATTTCTTGTGAACCAAAATAAGTAGCAATCAACATTACTGTTTGAACGGCCATACTATAGACAAAGAAACTCCACAAATATTTTTTCAAAGCCAAATTTTCAGACAATAAGTGCCATACTTTTTTTAATTCTTTGTAACCATTAAAAACAACATGGTGAGTCACTTTACGATTAGCATTTTTATTTCCTTTTGGCAAATAATAATAAGTATATTGACTAAATATAATCCACCAAATTCCTACCATTATAAAAGAATATCTCATAGCTTTCATAGCGGCTTCGCCCTTAGTTCCAGAAATTCCAAAAACATCAGGCATCATTATCATTGCTAAATTGACTATCAATAATAAAACACTCCCAACATATCCGAATGAAAATCCTCGAGCGCTAACTTCGTCTTGCTGTTCTGTAAAAGCAATGTCTGGCAAATACGAATTATAAAAAACTAAACTTCCCCAAAAGCCTATTAATCCTAAAAAGTAAAATAATAAACTTATGTAAATATTTTCTAAACTAAACCAATATAAACCAACACAGGATAAGGCTCCTAAATAACAGAAAAACTTCATGAATTTTTTCTTATTTCCCACATAATCAGAAATTCCAGATAGCAAAGGAGAAAATAGTGCCACAATTAAAAAAGCAAAAGCAGTAACAAAACTAATCAATGCAGAATTTTTAACGCTAAAACCAAAAACAGCTATATAATGACTACGTTCTGAAAATAGTGCTTCATAAAAAATTGGAAAAACAGCAGAAGTTATTACTAATGGATAAACTGAATTTGCCCAATCATAAAAAGCCCATGCATTCAATAATTTTTTACTCCCTTTTGGTAAATCTGCCATATTTTGTTTTTTATGAATGTGTTTATTCGGAAGCGTAAATATAAAAAATTTAATACTTTATGAAACAATAAACCACTTCGATTGAAGTGGTTTATATTTATCTTTATTATCGTTTATTTAAAGAAAACTCCAAATTTAGCAGCTGTAGCTTTTGCTTCTGGAATTAATGCTTTAAGATTTTGAATTCTAGTAGCATCCGAAGGATGCGTACTTAAAAATTCTGGCTGAGATTGTCCAGAAGATTGCGCAGCCATTCTTTGCCAAAATCCAACAGCTAAATCTGGATTATATCCCGCAATAGCCATCAAAGTCAATCCTATTTTATCAGCTTCTGTTTCGTGACTTCTACTAAAAGGTAGCATTACTCCTACCTGAGATCCAATGCCATAATACTGTTGC
The DNA here is from genome assembly GCF_003634825.1 of Flavobacterium sp. 123. NCBI lineage: Bacteria > Pseudomonadati > Bacteroidota > Flavobacteriia > Flavobacteriales > Flavobacteriaceae > Flavobacterium > Flavobacterium sp. 123. The sequence continues at coordinate 2,730,198 of NZ_RBXD01000001.1, read as the reverse complement.
CACATTTTTTGTTTCTCTTCTGTTTGGCTTCCTGTAGCCAAAGAAACCCCTACTGCACCAATTTGTTGTAATTGTGCGGCACTCATTCGTTGTGCTCCGTGATTCGCTAAGGCATGTGATACTTCGTGCCCCATAACGGTAGCTAAACCCGCTTCATCTTTAGTTATTGGTAAAATTCCTGAGTACACAACAATTTTCCCACCTGGCATACACCAAGCATTAACATCTTTACTTTCAACTAATTTATACTCCCACCGATAATCTTTCAAATATTCTGGTTGGCCAATAGAAATTAGATATTTTTCAGCAGCGACTTTAATTTTCATCCCTACTGTTTCTACTCTTTTTGCATCAGCTGTTCCTGAGATTACTTTATTTTCTTTTAAAAAAGTTCCATATTGCTGAAAGGATGATGGAAATAGCTCACTATTGGAAACAAAATTTAAGTTTTTCTTACCAGTTATAGGATTGGTAGCACATGATAATAATAGTCCAAAAGTTAGTATTGCAACGAGGGCGGAATGCTTTTTCATAATATAGATTTTAGAATAAAACAAAAGTAGAAATATTAAAGCATTTTGTTTTAAACAATTTGGATTAAATACAATAAAAAAGCCATCCCCTTTATTTTGTTCAATTGAAAAACTAAATATAGAAGATGACTTTTAATCTATTTTTTTATGATATTTTAAAAACGGCTACTCCTAATGGTGGTAAGTTTAACGCAACTGAATAATCTCTTCCATCGTAAGGCAATGACTCAATAGCTAATTTAGTAGCATTTGTAATTCCGCTTCCGCCATAAACTGCCAAGTCACTATTGAAAATTTCTATAAGTTTTCCTTTTTTAGGCAAACCGATTCTATAATTTTCACGGACTACTGGTGTGAAATTACATACTACAATTACATCTTCTTTTGGTTTATTTCCTTTTCGAATAAAAGACATTACCGCATTTTGATGGTCTGAATAATTAATCCATTCAAAACCTTCAGGACTGAATTGTTTTTCATGTAGAGCAGGTTGTGTTTTGTATAATTCATTCAAATCTGTAATCAATTTTTTAATCCCTTCATGAAATGGATATTGAAGCAAATGCCAATCTAAACTTCCTTCAAAATTCCATTCGGCACTTTGACCAAATTCAGCTCCCATAAACAATAGTTTTGTTCCAGGATGCGTAAACATATACCCATATAACAATCTCAGATTAGCAAATTTTTGCCATTCATCTCCTGGCATTCTTCCTGCAATAGATTTCTTTCCGTAAACAACTTCATCATGAGACAAAGGCAACATGAAGTTTTCAGAAAATGTATATGTCATTGAAAAAGTCAAATCATTTTGATGGTATTTTCTGTAAACTGTTTCTTTTTGGAAATACTCTAATGTATCATGCATCCAACCCATCATCCATTTCATCCCAAAACCAAGTCCGCCTGCAAATGTAGGTCTAGAAACCATTGGAAATGAAGTACTTTCTTCTGCAATAGTTTGAACACCTTCATAGTTTGCATAAACTGCTTCATTGAAATCTTTAAGGAAACTTATGGTATCTAAATTTTCTCTTCCTCCAAATATATTTGGCTCCCACTCTCCATCTTTTCTAGAATAATCTAAATACAACATTGAGGCTACGGCATCTACACGTAGTCCATCAACATGATAATGTTGCAACCAAAACAAAGCATTACTTATCAAAAAGGAACGCACTTCATTTCGCCCATAATTAAAAACTAAACTTTTCCAATCTGGATGATATCCTTTTCTACGATCTGGATGCTCAAAAAGATTAGATCCGTCAAAAAATCCTAAACCATGTGCATCATCAGGAAAATGAGAAGGAACCCAATCCAATATTACTCCAATTCCAGCTTGGTGTAACTTATCTACTAAAACCATAAAATCTTGTGGTTTTCCAAAACGAGATGTTGGTGCAAAATAACCCACTAATTGATATCCCCAAGATGGGTCATAAGGATATTCCATTACCGGCATAAACTCTACGTGAGTAAATCCAGTTTCTTTGACATAACTAACTAAATCTTCTGCAAATTCAAGATAGGTTAAAAATCGATTTTCAGTTCCATGACGTTTCCAAGAACCTAAATGAACTTCATAAACAGAATATGGCTTATCTAGACTATTATGGTCTTTACGGGTATCCATCCATTTTTTATCTTTCCATTTATGGTCTAAATCCCAAATTACAGAAGCTGTATGTGGCGGTTTTTCACAGTAAAAAGCAAATGGATCTGCTTTTTCAGTAACAATTCCTCCATTATTAGATTGTATTTTATATTTGTAAGTAGTTCCTTTTTCAATACCTGGAATAAAACCTTCCCAAATTCCAGAAGAATCCCAACGAACTTGCAAAGAATGTTCACCTTGAATCCAATAGTTAAAATCTCCAACTACAGATACTGACCTTGCCGATGGCGCCCAAACAGCAAAATAAACTCCTTTAACGCCGTCAACTTCTATAAGATGTGCCCCTAATTTTTCGTAAAGTCTGAAATGTTTTCCCGCTTTGAATAAGTCAATATCAAAATCTGTAAAAAGGGAATGTGATTGTACTTTGCTCATTTTTATTTTGTTGTTTTTTTTATAAAGTATAAATATACTATTAATTATGCTTTTCAAACTCCATAATGCTCGCAATTCCTGTTAAAGGTATTACGGACCAGCGTGGACGTGAATTTAATTCATAGCCTAACTCGTAAACCGCTTTTTCAAGCAAGCAATATTTCAAGAGAAAATCAATCTCTTTTTTATATCCAATATTCAAATTTCCGCTTTGTGCCACCTCGGTATATGTCTGTAAAAATACACCAACAAAATATTTAAATAATATTTCTCCAGCCTGAAAAAGCTCTTTTTGTTCGTATGGGTATTTTTCTTTATTATTAAAAATTGTAGCATAAATCGAATAATGAAAAGAACGAAACATCCCAGCAACATCTTTCAATGGTGGTTGTTTTACTTTTCTATCTCTAATTGTACTCTCTGGTTCTCCTTCAAAATCTAGAATATAAAAATCATCGCCATTCACTAAAACCTGCCCTAAATGGTAATCACCATGAATACGAATTCGTTCGGATTTCATTTTAGTCCAATCAAAATCTAAAAATAACTTTCGAATTTCTTTTTTATGGTCTAAAAACTGATTGGCTAATTCTAAAGCTAAACCATCTAATTTATGCAAATTGTTTTCCAGAATATTCAATCTGTTTTGGAACTGATATGTTAATCTGTTTTTTAACCAAACCGTATAATCTCCATTATAGGTTGTAGGTGTAAAAGCAGTTTCGTGAATATCACTTCCTAAAGCTATATGCATTTCAGCAGTTCGGGTAGCGAGCGTTTGAATACGTAAAAAGATACTTAATCCAGCCCAATCAATTATTTCATGTGGAACCTCATTAAGCTTTAATCGTTTGAATAAATCAATATCTGGTAATTTATTGATTTTTATCTTTTTATGATTCAAATTATCAAAAATTCGGTCAACTTCTTCCAACATAAACTTCCAAGCATCTCCTTGATTAGGAACTAATTCCTGCATTAATCCAAGGGTAATGTTTCCTTCCGTTAATATCACACTTATACTACCTTTGTATTGTGGAGAACTTTTAAAATTCATTCTTTCCGTAAGGAAACGACTGATTTCATAATCAGGATTCATACTTATATATATTCTCCTGAATATCTTCAAAACTAATGTGTTATTGTAAATAATTGAAGTATTACTTTGCTCAACACCCATGAATTTAGAAGATATATATTCTTTATCATCTAATTTATTTCCTTTGTGAAATTGTACTTTTGAAGACTCCGTCCCTTTGGAATGAATAATTTCATCAAACAATAATTTTCTAAAATCCTCTTGATGCAACGCATCAACAAGAAACCCGTCAATATTGTTCATTTTTACAGGAGCAATAATCGTATTGGTATCTAGCTCTTCTTCTGACATGAAAGCTAGGGGCATGAAATAATGCTGATAAAAAGCTTCCTTAAAATTTACTTCAAGTAAAACTCCAAAATAAGTATTGTCTTTTGATGAAATCTTAAAAAAGTCAACTACTTCAATATATTTTAAAGTACTTGCTTTTCCTCCATACCAACGCTTATTAATGATATAATTTTCTAAAATATCCGAAGAGAAAACTTTTACAAACTCTTCATCATCGAATGCATTTTTCCAATCTGTTTTAAAAACAAATGGCTCTTGAAATTCGTCTTCATTAATTTTATTGTCAATCATTATCTGTGAATTTTAAGTAGATGAAATGGTAAATCTGGTGATAGTTCAACATAATTCCATTCTTTATCCCAAAAATAATTATTACCTGTAATTAAGTCTGTTACCTGAATGGGTTGATTTCCTAGTTGTTCTATTGGAATTCTAACCATTGCCCTACTCATATTGTACGGATCAAGACTAACGACCATCAAAGTTTGATTTTGTTTTTCATCATCAAATTTATAGTAAGCCATAACCTGCTCATTATTGGTATCACAAAAAACAATATTATTAGTTTGTTGCAAGGAAGCATGATCTTTACGAATCATATTCACTTTAGTAATCAAAGTGGTAATTTTGTTCTGCTTATCCCAATCCCATTTAAAAAACTCATATTTCTCAGAATTTAGATATTCCTCTTTACCAGAAGCCATTGGTTCACAAATTCTATATTCGAATACAGGCCCATAAATACCAACACTTGAGCTTAATGTTGCTGCAAGAAAATATTTCTGTAAATGCACGGATTCATTTCCACTTTGCAAAGCAAATGGGTTTATGTCTGGAGTATTCGGCCAAAAATTTGGACGATAAAACTCCTTTTGTTCCGATTGCGTTAATTCTTCAACATATTCCGTTAATTCTTTTTTAGAATTTCTCCATGTGAAGTACGTATAAGATTGACTAAAACCTTGTTTCGCTAATTCGTTCATTATTTTTGGACGGGTAAAAGCTTCTGCTAAAAATAACACATCTGGGTGTTTCTTCTTAATTTCAGCAATCAACCAACCCCAAAAATAAAACGGCTTAGTATGCGGATTATCAACTCTATATACTTTTATGTTGCATTCTTCAATCCAAAACAAAGCGACATCTAAAAGTTCTTTCCAAAGATTTTTCCAATCACCACTTTCAAAATAAATAGGTTGAATATCTTGGTATTTTTTCGGAGGATTTTCAGCATATTGGACAGTTCCATCCGGTCTCCATTTGAACCATTGTGGAAAATCTTTTACATAAGGATGATCTGGCGCTGCTTGTAAAGCATAATCCATAGCCACTTCAATACCTAAATCTTGAGCTTTTTTAACCAATTCCTTAAAGTCTTCAATAGTTCCTAATTCTGGATGTGTTGACTTGTGACCTCCATATTGAGAACCTATTCCCCATGGCGATCCTACATCTCCAGGTTGTGCATTTGTAGCATTATTTTTTCCTTTTCTATTTACTTCCCCAATTGGATGAATTGGCGGAAAATACAAGGTATCAAATCCCATTGCTGCCACTCTTGGTAAAAGTCTTTCACAATCTTTAAACGTACCGTGTTTGCCTTCTTCAGATGATGCTGAACGAGGAAAAAACTCATACCAAGTACTGTATAATGCTTTTTTTCTATCAACATACACTTTCAATTCTTGTGATTTGTTTTCTAAAAAACGAATTGGATATTTTTTAAAAATACGTGTTAATTCATGAGAAGATGCTTCACGAACAGCATTATTATATTCTGATTCCGTAATAAAATAATACTCTAATGTTTTCAAATAATCACTTTCGGTAGCATTAACAAGTGGCAAAATCGCACGCACATATTCCGCTCCTTCTAGAAGTTCTGATTTTACATGTTGATTATCTTGAATTTTTCTTTCTGTTCCGTGTTGCCAATTTAAAGCATAATCAACCCATCCTTCTACTAAATAAGAATAGAATCCTTGTTTTTCAACTTTGAATTCGGCAAACCATTCATCATTTACTGTTGGAGTCATTCGAACTTCCTGCCAGTTTTCATCAGCTTCATGCTTGTACTTGACACAACTTTCTAAAACATCATGACCGTCAGAAAAGACAGCAGCGGTTACATGTACTTTTTGACCAATAATTCTTTTAATGGCGAAAGCCCCACAATCTAATTGAGGCAAAACATTTTCTATTATAATTCTGGTTTGATTCTGCATTGTATTTCTTTAAATGATTTTCGAAATGTAATAAAAATTATATATTGTAAAAACTTTAATAAAAAAATTATTGATATGTTAAAAATTGCTTAATATCATATTCATTCATTGAAAATTTCTAAACCAATTTTAAAAACCACTAAACATATGTTTTGTATTTAGTGTGTATTGATTTTTCTTTTTTCAAAAGAAAGTTTGTTTGATTATTGAAAAAAATAAAATTTTCAACTTTAACAATCAAATTACCCTTTTTTATCTACTCCAATACAATAGTTTTAAAGCAATTTTTAATTAAGAATTAAAACTATTGTAATTGAAACTGGGGCAAATCAATTATTACAAATTGAAAATTTTATTTAAAGTTGAATTACTATTTTATAGTATAGTTATTAGGAATAATTGCTCCTTTTTTAATAACTACAATACCATCTTTTATAGCATATAATTCATGATTAAGGTTTTCTAGATGCTTTCCTCCTTCAATATGGACATCATTGCCTATTCTGCAATTCTTATCAACTAAAGCATTACTTATAAAACATCTTTCTCCAATTCCTACTAGTTGTTTGTCATTATAAACATCTTCTTTCATATCATCTATACTTTGATAGAAATCATTACCCATTACGTAACAATTACGAATAACTGTTCCTTCTCCAATTCTAGAACGAATACCAATTACGGACTTATTAATTTCCTTTGCATTTATGATACAACCTTCAGAAATTAGTGAGCTCTCAATCAATGATTTTTGAAATTTTGATGGAGGTAATAAACGGGGTCTTGTGAAAATTTTATTGTCGTTGTCAAATAAATTAAATTCTGGAATATCATTTGTCAAACCAATATTAGCTTCGAAAAAAGAATCAATATTTCCGATATCTGTCCAATATCCTTCATATTGATAGCTTAATATTTTTCTGTGACCAACAGCTTGCGGAATGATTTCTTTACCAAAATCTTTAGTGTCTGGGTTTTTCATTAATTCAACCAATAGTTTTTTATTGAAAATATAAATACCCATTGATGCCAAATAATGTTTCCCTTGACTTTTCATTTCTTCACTAACATCTGATTCCCATTGTGGAAGAAGCTCTGCAGCTGGTTTTTCAATAAAAGCTTCAATACAACTTTCTGAATTGGTTTTTAATATTCCAAATTCTGGTGCATCTTTTGCATTTACTGGCAATGTAGCAATCGAAATATCAGCTTCTGCATTAATATGTGCTTCTAACATTTCGTTAAAATCCATTTGATACAGTTGATCTCCAGAAAGAATTAAAGCATAATCAAATTCATGATTTAAGAAATGAGGCATACATTGTCTTACAGCATCCGAAGTTCCTTGAAACCAAGTAGGATTATCAGGCGTTTGTTCAGCAGCTAAAATATCAACGAAGGCATGACTAAAAATACTAAAGTTGTACGTGTTTTTTATATGGGCATTCAAAGAAGCCGAATTGAATTGTGTCAATACAAACATTCGATAAATATCCGAATTCATACAATTTGAGATAGGAATATCCACCAATCTATATTTTCCTCCTATTGGTACAGCTGGTTTAGACCTTGTTTCTGTAAGTGGATACAATCTAGATCCCTGTCCTCCTCCTAAAATAATTGCAATTACGTTTTTCTTTTTAGCTTTCATTTCTTTTTAATAATTAATTGGTACACTTCTATATATTCTTTGCAAACACTTGACCAGGAATGATCCATATCCATTCCCATTTTTCGTAATGCGTTTAACTTTCTCTTATCTTCATACAATAGTATTGCTCTTGTTATTGAGGAACAAATATCTTCTACAGTTGCTTGATCATTACATATTCCATTCCCATTATCTCCTATATCAATAACAGTATCTTTCAATCCGCCTGTTCTTCTTACAATAGGAATCGTTCCATATCTAAAAGCATACATCTGATTTAATCCACAAGGTTCAACTCGTGATGGCATCAATAAAAAATCAGAACCTGCATAAATTAAATGTGATAACTCTTCATTATAACCAATGAAATTATTGTAATTCCCTTTATAATCTATTAATAAATCATCTAATTCATTCTCTATTTTTTTATTTCCAGAACCTAGAATCAGTACATTAATTGACTTGTTATTTTCAGTCATTGCCATGGCTAAAGCTTCTGGTAATAAATCTGCTCCTTTTTCATATAACAATCGTCCAATAAAACTAAACAGTGGTTTTGTTGGATCTAATTCAAAAAGAGCACAGAGTCTTTCTTTACTGGCATTTTTTCCTTGTTCTATATCTTTTACAGAATAGTTAGCTGGAATAAATTGATCTGTATTTGGATTCCAAACTTTTATATCTATTCCATTCAATATTCCTTTTGACTTGTTTCTAACTGATTTAAATAATGATTCCAATCCGTTTGACGAAGTATTAATTTCATTCAAATAATTAGGTGAAACCGTTGTTACAAACCAAGCACATTTAATTCCAGCGGCTAACGAATTAATAGCACCTCCCCATTCTAAAATTGTAAAGTGCGCTAAATCAAATTCAGGCAGATAATACAATTTATCAAAACCAAAGACACCTTGATATAAACCACTATGAATGGTCATAACCGTAGGCGTATTTTTCAGCCTTTCATATTTATTAACATATAACATCATGAAAGGAATTAATCCTGTATGATGATCATGACAATTGATAATATCAGGAGTATCTCTTCGTCCTATTATCCAATCTAATGTGGCTATCTGAAAAGATAAAAAACGTTCAATATCATCTTCATAACCATAAACTTCTTTTCTGTCAAATAATTCTAAAATTTCAATTACATAAAGCTCAAATCCTAGTATATCCTTTTTTTCTTTCAGAACACTAAACGGAAAATTAAATTGTCCTAACTTAACATGACCCCAATGAACACATTCAAATTCATTTTCTTTAATAAATTTTGTGTCATAACATGGAATTACAACTCTCACATTATGCCCTTCGTTGCTTTGATATTTAGGCAAAGCTCCAACAACATCTGCTAAACCTCCAACTTTAGCTACAGGGTAACATTCTGCGCTGATATGAAATATTTCCATTTATGAAATTGTATCTTTTTTCAATTATTTTGAAAATTTTAGAAACACATTGTTTACTCAAACGATAGTAGTTAAAAACTTTTTAGGTAAACAAGTATTAATTCGTTAAAATTTATAATTTATGCTACTTTTATCTTTTCTAAATTTAGTAAAAAAAAATTAACATATCAGCACTTGTAAAAATTTATTTATATGACAAAAAAATCCAAAAATCCTTCCATATCGTTAAAGATACCTAGGGTTATATTAATAATTAGTAAATTTTTCGCTTTTATTTCAACAAAATTAGTTACTCTATTTACTGCGAAATTATTTACAAAACCGATAAAACATAAAGTTCCTAAAAGAGAATTAGAAATGGACAATAAAAGCATCCAAAATTTAATTCCAATTCCTGCAATAAATAAATCCGTCATGGTATATCAATATGGGAAAAGTGATAAGAAGATTTTATTAGTACATGGTTGGTCTGGAAGAGGTACTCAATTATTTAAAATAGCCGATGCGTTTGTCCAAGAAGGATATTCAACCGTGAGCTTTGATGCTCCTGCTCATGGTAAATCTCCAGGTTCAGATTCCATAATGGTTGATTTTATAGCTGCCATTTTTGAAATAGACAAAAAATATGGTCCCTTTGAAGCGGCTGTAGGACATTCATTAGGAGGAATGTCTGTCATGAATGCAATTAAACGCGGTTTGAAAGTCAATAAAGCTGTAATTATAGGAAGTGGAGATATTGTTCAAGATATTATGGATGATTTTATTTTAAAATTAGAATTAGAGCCAATAATTAGCACAAAATTGCGTTTATATTTTGAAGAAAAGTATGGTGAAAAAATGGATAATTATTCTGTTCATAAAGCTGCTGCAGAAATCACAACTCCAGTTTTAGTAATTCATGACAAAAACGACATTGAAGTTCCTGTTACAGCAGGAATCAATATTCATAAGAATTTAAAAAACGGTGAATTATTGCTCACCGAAGGTCTTGGTCACAGAAAAATATTAGGAGATTATGAAGTTGTAAAAAAAACAGTTCGGTTTTCTATCAATAAATAGTTAGGTTAAAAAAAAGAAACAAAATGAAATATCCAATCGAGAAAACAGAGCAAGAATGGAAAGAGCAATTAGGTTTAGAACGCTATAGAATTCTTCGTGAAAAAGGCACTGAATATCCTAATTCTGGATCCTATAATTTACATTTTGAAAAAGGAACCTATTGCTGTGCTGGATGCTCTGAACCTTTATTTGAAAGTGATTCAAAATTTAACGCACACTGCGGTTGGCCTTCGTTTGACGAATCAATTCCTGGAAAAATAGAATATATTGTTGACAATACTCTTGGAATGAAACGCATAGAAATTGTCTGCACTAATTGTGGCGGCCATTTGGGACATGTATTTAATGATGGTCCTACAAAAACGGGACAACGGTATTGTGTAAACTCTTTATCAATTGATTTTAAAGAATAATGCAATGGATTTATTTGGAAATACAAATAATTGGCCCAAAGATTTAGAACCAATTCTGACGAAATATAAAAATCGGAAGCATCCTTTAGACTATCATAATTTATATCAACTATTAGTTATGGTAGTACTTTCAGCACAAGATTCTGATGCCAATATTAATACAATAGCCCCTGAATTATTTAAAGTATTTCCTAATATGGAAAGCCTAGCTGTTTCAAATACCGAAGCATTATTTCCTTATATCGCTAAAGTTAGAAATTTCAACACCAAAGCGAGCTGGCTTATAGAAATTGCTCAAACTATCAAAAAAGACGAATCTATTCCACTTACAATGGAAGGTTTAACAGCACTTAAAGGCATTGGTCGAAAATCAGCAAATGTTATTCTTAAGGAAGCAAGAATTCCTGCAGAAGGTATCATCGCTGATTTACATGTTATTAGGGTTGCACCTAGAATCGGATTAATTACTGAAACAAAGGATGGTAATAAAGTCGAAAAACAATTAATGACCGTTTTACCAAAAGCAATTTGGGGAGAAATCGGCATGGCTATTTCCTTTCTTGGAAGAGAAATTTGCAGACCAAAACCAAATTGTGACATTTGTCCCATCAACACTATTTGCGAGTACTACAAGAGCATTTAATTTTTCACAATTAAATCAACTCCTTAAAATATTGTAATAAAATCTTATTATTTTCTAATGTAGGTGTAAAAACCTCTAGTATACTTGGCTGGTTATCTTGATCAAACAAATCTGCAAGTGCGATATCTAAACTCTCTTCTGAACTTGCAATACTATAATTAAAGCCGTACATTTTAGCTAAATGTTCCGCAGTAAGACAATGCGAAGTTTCAAAATAAGTATTGAAAACCGGAGTTTCATCATGTCCAGGCAAAATTCTAAAAATTCCCCCTCCTCCATTATTTATCAAAATTATTTTGAAGTTTTTAGGTATGTAACTATTCCAAAGCGAATTACTATCATACAAAAAACCAATATCTCCAGTTATAAAAACAGTCTGTTTATTATTTGCGACAGCAGCCCCAATTGCTGTTGAAGTACTTCCGTCAATACCGCTGGTTCCTCTGTTACAATAAACTTCTATCGAAGGATCAATGTCTATTAATTGTGCATAACGAATGGCCGAACTATTACTAATTTGCAATTGACTATTTTTTGGTAAACGAGGAATTACCTTTTCAAAAAATTTAAAATCTGAAAATGAAATTTTAGATAAGTAGAGATCGTGTTTTTCTTTTCGAAAAGTTTTTACTGTATTTAATCTTTGGAAATAATCGCTTTCTATTTGGTTAGTTAATGGCAAAAATGCTTCAAAAAAGAAATTAGGTTCCATTACAAAATGTTGGGATAAAACCCCGAAAGTATCATAAGCTCTCAGTGTATCGATATGCCAATGGTGTTTGGGTTTGTATTTTCTTAAAAAAGCTTTGATTCGTTTAGAAACAACCATTCCTCCAAAAGTGACCAAAACATCAGGTTGAAACGTTTCAAAATCTTCTGAAGTAAAAGGTGTAATTATGGTGTCGATATTGTTTATAAACGAAGGGTGATGCAAGTTAGATGTTGTTTCGGTCAAAACTACAACAGATTCATCTTTGGCAAAAGCCTCAATTATTTTATCATCAATTAAATTTGGCTCATTCACTCCTACAAGAATCATTTTTCGTGCGGAATTATTCCAAATAGTAACAAATTCCGTTAAATCTTCAATTGAATTAGTTGAATTATTATTTGTAACAGCAACTATATTAGGCACAACAGAAGGCTCAGAAACCATCTCATACAACGGTTCTTCAAAAGGCGCATTAATATGCACTGGTCCTTTTTTAGTGATTGCACAATTAATAGCTTCGTTAATTTTTATATCGTTTTCTAAAGATACATCTTCGTGCAAATTAGCATTATACAGCGAATGATTAGCATAAACGTTTTCTTGACGAATGGTTTGTCCGTCACCAATATCAATCTTGCTTTGTGGTCGATCTGCAGAAATTACAATCAACGGAATTTGGCTATAAAATGCCTCAGAAAATGCCGGATAATAATTCAGTAAAGCAGATCCTGATGTACAAATTAAAGCTACAGCTTGTTTAGTTTGTTGCGCTATTCCAAGTGCAAAAAATGCTGCAGAACGTTCGTCAGCAATACTATAACATTTAAACGAAGGATTGCTAGCAAAACCAATTGTCAAAGGAGCATTCCTTGAACCAGGTGATATTATTATTGTTGTGATTCCTTTGGCTAAACATATTTGAATGATGCTTTGGGCTAAAGGTATTTTGGGGTAGATCATTTGTTTATTTTTCTGATTACAAAGTTACAAACTTGCTATTTCTTTTTCTGTAATTTCGAGTGTTTTTTCTTATTTTTGAGAACAAATAATTTTTCCATGGAAATCAAATTAAGATCCTATAAAACCGAAGATACGCAAGATATTTTAGCTGTGATAAATTACAATATTTTAAATTCTACAGCATTATACGACTATAATATAAGAAGTTACGACCAGCAAAAAGAGATTTTAGAGGATAAAATAAAGAAAGGTTTCCCCGTGATTGTTGCTGAATATGACGGTAAAGTTGTTGGTTTTGGAATGTATAGTGAATTTAGATTCAGAGAAGCATATAAATATACCGTTGAACATTCCGTTTATGTGGACAAAGAATACCACGGAAAAGGCATTGGTAAACTTTTACTACTAGAATTAATACAAATAGCAAAAAAACAAAATCTTCACACAATGATTGCCGTTATTGATTCAGAAAACCAAAGTAGCGTTGAATTTCATGAAAAATACGGATTCAAAACTGTTGGAATCATAAAAGAATCTGGATTTAAATTTGATCGTTGGTTGCATTCGGTTTTTATGCAGTTAATTTTAGAATAAATAAGTATTTTAAAAATACAAATGCAACAAGAAAACATAGCTGTGTAAAGAATAGTATATTTGCACAACTTATATAAATAATGGACTACACTTTACTTTCATCACCCTTACAAGGATTTACTGATTTTCGTTTTAGAAATGCTCAGAATAAATATTTTGGAGGAATTGACACCTACTATTCTCCGTATATTCGACTAAACGGAAAACTGATTATTAAATCCTCTTATGAGAGAGATTTACTTCCTGAAAACAATGTTGGTTTAGAAGTTATTCCTCAGGTTATTACTAATGATGCCGATGAATTTTTATTTGTAGCTAAATATGTTCAACAACTAGGGTATAAAGAATTGAACTGGAATTTAGGTTGTCCCTATCCTATGGTCACTAAATCTGGAATGGGTTCAGGTTTGATTAAAAACACGGAACAAATCAATCATATTCTGGACAGAGCCCATTCTGAAACGGATATTATCGTATCAATGAAAATGCGATTGGGATACGATACTACCGAAGAAATTCTGGATGTATTACCCATTTTAGATAACTATCCTATTAAGAATATTGCCATTCACGCCCGTATTGGAAAACAACTTTACAAGGGAGGTGTTCATTTAGACGCTTTTCAACATTGTATTGACAACACCAAGCATAAATTATATTATAACGGAGATATTACTTCAGTGGCCAAATTTCAGGAAATGCAAAAACGTTTTCCTACTATAGATCACTGGATGATAGGCCGAGGATTAATTGCAGATCCTTTTTTGCCAAGCATGATAAAAAACAATACCTCTGAATATCCTGAAAACAAAATAGCCTTATTCAGTGCTTTTCATGATACATTATATCAAGGATATAGCGAATCATTATCGGGATCAGCGCATATATTATTAAAGATGCATCATTTGTGGGAATACTTTTCAATCCTTTTTTCAAATCCTCACAAAGTGTTGAAAAAAATAAACAAAACAAAAAGCATTAGAAATTACGAAGCTGCAGTTGCAGAAATTTTAGCTGCTGAAAAAAATTAATCTCTACAATAAAAAAAAGAGATTCCGGCTTGACTGAGAATCTCTTTTTTTATTAAATACTTTTTAAATCTATCCTTTAATCCAATTTACCACTTCAGGATCTGTTGGTAATGTTTTTGGTGAAATCACTTTCTCCAATTCTCCTTTTTCATTCAAAAGATATTTTTGAAAATTCCATTCTACTTCAGAATCTTTTAAACCATTCTTAGATTTTTGTGTCAAAAATTGGTATACCGCACACATATCATCCCCTTTTACAGAAACTTTTTCCATCATAGGAAATGTAACTCCGTAATTCAATTGGCAAAAAGTAGCAATTTCAGCATTAGTGCCTGGTTCTTGTGAAGCGAAATTATTTGCGGGAAAACCTACAATCACAAATCCTTTGTCTTTATATTCTTTGTACAAAGCTTCTAAATCTTTGTATTGTGGTGTTAATCCACACTTTGAAGCTGTATTGACAATCATAATTTTTTTCCCTTTCAAGGTTGAAAAATCAAAAGTGTTTCCTGACAAATCTTCTACTTTAAACTGGTAAATGTTTTCTTTAACCATAGGAGTTTCACGGGTATTAATTTCAGTTTTTTTTGGTTGCGCATTATTTTTACAACTAAAAAACATAATAGCACAACTTGCTACGAATATTATTTTTCTCATAAACTTTATTTTTTATAAAATTAAGACAATTAATTGTTTGTAAACAATTTATTTTGGTTAAACAGTAGTTAAATATTTGAAACAATAATAAAGGTATTTATAGTCATTAAAAAAGCATATAATTTACTGTTTTGTAAAAAAAATTAAATTTATTGAGATTTTTTATGATTTGAACACGCACCATTTATCTTGAAAAAATGAATAAAATGTCCTAAAAACAAATTCACTTAGTGTTTATATTTTCATTTTTCAGCAAACACATGAAACATTATAACATCCTAATTATATTGACAATACTGAACTTTAAAAATATTTTTGTCCAGTTTTTTTTATTGATGTCCAGAATTAAATTAAAAATATCAGGACAATATTTCTAATTTTTAGTAACAATACAAAACAATTGATTTAAAAAAATTAGGTTTGGAACTTAAATGAAATAAGTAGGGAAAATTATTTTACAATTTCATTTAAATAGTTCAAAAAAGGTTTTCAAATCCCCCTAATTTTAAATAAGAATGATAACAAATTTACTCTTCATCATTACTGGACTTATAGGTCTGCTAACAGCATTCCTGATTTTCAATAATCATAAATCAAACAGGATGATGAATTCCTACATGATTATATTAATCGTTATTGTTTCTATTCGATTTTTATTAGGCGGTTTAATCTATTTTAATTCCGATAGAATTGTTAATCAAAATTATTTGAAATATATAAACCTCACAGGAATTGTAATTCCGCTTGTGTATTTATATTTTAAAAATTTAGCAACAAATAAAAATCAGTTTAAAATTAAAGAACTAGCACATTTTATTTTACCTATATCTATATATTTTGCAATAATAATACTTGATAAAATTTCACAAAAATCAATACGATTAGATTTTATTATATTCCCTATTTTTTGCCTCTTTACTACAACCTATTTTATTTTAAGTTATAGTGTACTAAAAAATGAAATTTGGAATAGAAAAGGCTCCTTAAATGTAGTTCAGAAGCAAAACGAATTAATAAATAACTGGACTGCTTATTTATTTATAGCGCTACTAATATTAGCAGTTAGATTACTGGTGGCATTATTCATTGAAATTTATCATAACAGTAATATAAATGGTTTTAGCTATCTATGGATATCTGCAATTGTATGGTTAGTTGTTCTGGTAAAAATATTGATTACACCAGAAATATTATATGGTTACGACGCGTTAAACTTTAAAATAAAAGAAATTAACGATTCTAGTTTAATACTAAAAGGTGTTTGGAAATTAACAAATACTACCAAATTAGATAATAACCAACATGTAATCCTCAAAGAAAAAATAGATCGTAAAATTTTACTGTACATTGAAAAAATTGAAAAACTAGCTTTAAGCTATGAGATTTTTAGAGATCCTGAATTATCACTTGCTGATTTTTCAAATCAACTAGGCATTCCGAAAAGTCATATTTCCTATTTATTTAAATACCACACTACAATTTCATTTTCAGAATTCAAAAAAACAATCCGTGTTCATGATGCAATCAAACATATTGAAGCTGATTTCTTAAAAACCAACACTTTGGATTCTTTATCAAAAAAAGTTGGATTTACTTCATACAATCCTTTTTTTACTAGTTTTAAAGAAGTTTCTGGTGTTTCACCAATTGAGTATTACAAAATGATTCAATTAGAATATGTAGCATAAAAAAAAGGTTCAACTTAGTTAGTTGAACCTTTTTTATTGAATTTTATAAAATTTATTTCTTATAATATTTTCTGTATTTAGGATATGTTATTGCTCCTAATAAAGTAATTCCACCTAAGGAATACCAAATCCAACTTAGTGAATGTGCTTCGCCACTTGCATAAGAATGCAATCCTACCAGGTGAAAGTTTACACCATAATAAGTAAACAAAATCGAAATAAAAGCAAACATACTCATTAAGTTAAAAATCCATTTTCCTCTTAAAGAAGGAACAAATCGAGCATGAATTACAAAAGCGTAAACCATAATACTGATTAAAGCCCATGTTTCTTTTGGGTCCCAACCCCAATAACGTCCCCAACTTTCATTAGCCCATTGTCCACCAAGAAAGTTTCCGATGGTCAACATGATTAAACCAATAGTCAAAGCCAACTCGTTTATATACGTTATTTCCTGAATATTTAAATCCATTTTATCTTTGTTTTTGGCATTGGTAAACAAAATCAATAACAAAGACACAAATCCTAAAATCATTCCTAAAGCAAAAGGTCCATAACTCGCCACAATTACTGCAACGTGAATCATCAACCAATACGAATTAAGAACAGGTTGTAAATTAGCAATTTCAGGGTCAATCCAGTTCATATAAGCAGCCATCAAAATCATTGCGGTAACAAAGGCTGATGAAGCTACTGTAAGTTTTGATTTAATATCGAAAGCCAAGCCAAAAAACATGGTTGCCCAAGCTACATATATTATAGATTCATACGCATTACTCCATGGTGCGTGTCCAGAAATATACCAACGGGCAATTAAACCTAAAGTATGTAGTACAAATAATAAGCCGATAATGATATGCATTCCATTAACCAGAATGTTCAATATTTTTCTTTCTTTAAATATTTTAAGAATAGTAAATAACAACATTAATATTGCTGCAGTTAAATACCAATAAGGTAAATTCTTAAAAACATCATATTTGTTATACGCAATTTCTAATGATATTTTATCTTCACTTGGAAGCACTTTGGTACCAAATTTCTTCTGATAACCATTAATACTTTCTAATAATTCATCCGCTGATTTATAATTTTTTGAAACTACAGCATTCCCTAAAGTTCCAAAATATAATGGAAGAATACTTTTTGTATAGGTGGAATCCATTCCTTTCATACCAGATTCATTCAGTTCCAAATAAGAAATCCATTTGTTGTTCTCATGATTTGGGATTGGAAAAATCTTTAATATTCTTCCGCTCAAAGCTGATTCCATTAAATTTACTTTCTTATCCGTTTCAATAAAATCTTTTTCAAACTGATTTGGATTTGCATTTTTGAAAGCATCCTCTAAATATGACGATAATTTATAGTTTCCTTTTGCATCAAAAAAGGCAATAAAAGGAGCATATTTTGCCTCTTTATCTATTCCAATAATCTTACGAATACTGTCATTTCCACTTTTAATATAAATCAATGGAATTTCAATCCATGCACTAGCATATTGCGTCATAGAAAGAAATACTTGATCTGAATTCATTCCTTTATAAGTATCAGAATGGCTTACTTTTCGCAATAATTCTGAAGAGAAAGTATTGATAGGTTTCATCCTTCCTCCAGCATCCTGAATGATTAAACGTCCGAATTTAGCAGCGTGTTCCTCTGAAACTTTAAACTTATTCAACAACGAATCGAGCTGTTGTGGGTTTAATTTCTTTTCCGCATGATGTGCATGACTTTCTTGAGTTGATCCTGATTCAGTATGAACATGATTATGGTCTTGCGCAAAACTATTAAAGCTAAAAAGTAAAATTAAAATAGTCAATAATTTTGCTTTTTTATCTTTTACAACTTCTAGTTTTCTTTTTAAATCTGCAAAACGAGAATGTTTAGTAAACATAATGGCTAACATGGCAAAAAACAACATAAAATAACCACTATACGTAATTGCAGTTCCCCAGAAATCATGATTAACAGATAAAACAGTTCCTTTTTCGTCTGGATCAAAAGAAGATTGAAAAAAGCGATATCCTTTATAATCTAAAACATGATTCATATATATTCTGGCATCAAATGGCTTAACAGAATCTTGAACGGTAACTTGGCTTTCAAACGAAGAATAACTTTTATCCGTTCCGGGATATTTTTGCGCAATAAAATCATTCAATTTTATCTTAAAAGGCAATACATAAGCTTTACTTCCGTAAAAAAAGCTGTAATCTATTTTTCCTATTCGAACCGTTTGTGCCTCTCCCACTTTACCTTTTGAACCTAAAATAGTTACTTCTTTTTCTTGCCCTTCAGCAGAAACTTTCAAAACTAATGCGTCTTCATGACTTTTAGATTTAAAATCATTTTGCGATTCATATCCCATAACTCCTTTTACGGCTGGATCAGGAAATACATAACGTTTTTCTCCAATGGTATATAACGAACGCATCATTAAAGGCTGCACGATATCCTTGTTTACTTTACCTTGTAATTTATCAGCCATACGCATAAAATTTCCTTCGAATGGCGTTTGAATCGTATAACTTTCACCAGTAGTATTGATGTTGATTGCTCCTTCTGTTGGTTTATTTAATGCAAATAAAACATTGTGAATATTTTGTACTTCGCCAGCTTTCAAAAAATGTTCTTCACGACCACCTTCACCCGCTTCTACTAACTTAAGATATAATATTCCTTTATCACTGGGTTTAATAGCTTGTTTTGCTCCCATGATGTAATTTTCATACTTTACTTCAAATGGAGTTTGGTCAAACTTTTCAGAAATAGAAAAATTATTGTTGGTTACAGGTGAAAGCAACAATGCTTTCTCAAAAACTCTACGTTTCATTTCTCCTTTATATTCACCATCTACAAAAACGGTTAAAAAAGTTTTATCTGAAAACACTTGATTTTCAGCAGCACCTTCACGAATAGGCATTACACCTTCATAACTTATATATCGAGTAATGAAAGCGCCCAAAATAATAAAAATGAAAGCCAAATGAAGCAATAATGTTGCCCATTTTTCTTTTTTTAATAATTGATAGCGTTTGATGTTACCTATGAAATTAATCATAAAGAAACCCATTATGGCTTCAAACCACCAAGAATTGTAAACTAAAATTCGTGCTGTATCAGTATTGTATTTGCTTTCTATGAAAGTTCCTGCGCCCATTGCAAATGCAAAAGTTAAAAAAAGCAGGGCCATCAATCGGGTAGAGAATAAAATAGAATATAATTTTTTATCCATTTGTAAGGGATTACGTTTTTTTAAAAGTGCAACAAAAGTACTTAAAAATGTTGACTTGTATATCCGCACATTTGTTAATTTAATCCAAAATTAAGAGTTCAAAAAACGGTTCTTAAATTTTGCTTTTTATTGAATTAACTGTAAAATGAATCTTTTAATTATCGATTAGGACTTCATTTTTTTTGTTAATTTTGCCAAATGACTAAAATAATTATTATTGGTTCTGGAAACGTAGCACAACAATTAATTCGTGCTTTTGCAAAAAATACTGCAACCGAATTAATTCAGGTGTATTCAAGACAAAAAAACATACCGTCTTCACTACTTGATCCTACTAAAGTTATTAATGATTATAGTCTATTACTTAAAGCTGATTTATATATTATTGCCGTTTCAGACGATGCTATTCCAACCGTTTCGGCGCAATTGCCTTTCAAAAACCGATTAGTAGTTCACACTTCTGGAAGTGTCGCATTAGGTGCTTTGGATGATAAAAATAGAAAAGGGGTATTTTATCCTCTTCAGACTTTTTCAAAAGATAAATTAGTAGATTTTAAAACCATTCCTATTTGTTTAGAAAGTGAAAATGCAACTGATTTTCAATTATTAGAAAAAGCAGCAAAAAGTATATCTGCTAAAGTTTTTGCAATTAATTCTGAACAAAGAAAAGCGCTTCATGTAGCAGCAGTATTTGTAAACAACTTTGTAAATCATTTGTATGAAATTGGAAATACTATTTGTTACGAAAACAAAATTCCTTTTGAAATTTTAAAACCTTTGATCTTAGAAACTGCACAAAAAATAATGACTCTTTCTCCACAAGAAGCACAAACTGGACCTGCAAAACGCAATGACAGTAAAACTATTGAAGCACATGAATTATTTTTATCAGATGAAAACCAATCTACTATTTATAAAATACTAACACAATCAATACAAAATAATGGCAAAAAGTTATAAGGAAATAATGAATGAAATTACTACGTTTATATTTGACGTAGATGGTGTGCTTACTGACAGTTCTGTTTTTGTTACCAATGAAGGAGAAATTCTTAGAACCATGAATATTCGTGATGGATATGCTATGAAAGCGGCTGTTGAAAGCGGCTATAATGTATGTATTATTTCTGGAGGCAGTAACGAAGGTGTTCGTGTTAGATTAAGAAATCTTGGAATTACTGATATTCATTTAGGCACTCCTAATAAAGTTGAAACTTTTGATGAATACATTGATGTTTATGGTATAAAATCAGAGCAGGTATTATATATGGGAGATGATATTCCTGATTACCATGTGATGAAATTAGTAGGATTACCAACATGTCCACAAGATGCAAGTCCAGAAATCAAAGCTATATCAACTTATATTTCTCATAAAAACGGAGGAAAAGGTGCTGCTCGTGATGTGATTGAGCAAGTAATGAAAGTACAAGGAAAATGGATGGCTCATTTTGACGGAAAACACGATTAAATAAATCAACTTCTAAATCCTATAAATTGAATTTTTTAAAACTCATACGATACCAAAATCTATTGATGCTTGCGTTTATGCAATTGGTGTTTTTTTATGGGTTTTTAGCATTACAAAATATTTCTTTAGGTTTAAAGGATTGGCAGTTTATATTATTAGTATTATCAACTGTTTTAATTGCTGCAGCGGGTTATGTAATCAATAATATTTTTGATCAGGAAACAGATAACTTTAACAAGCCAAAAAATGTTATTGTAGGCAAAAGCATTTCTGAAACAAATGCCTATTATAGCTATGTTGCGCTCAATGTTGCGGGTGTTGCAATTGGGTTTTATTTATCAAATGTAATTGGTAAACCGGGCTTCGCTTCGCTATTTATTTTGATTGCAGCAACATTGTATTTTTATGCAAGTAGTTTAAAACAGATGCTGCTTATTGGCAATATAATTGTTGCATTATTGCTTTCATTTAGTGTTCTAATCATTGGCGTTTTCAATCTTTATCCTATTGTAAATATTGAAAATCAATCGGTATTGGCAAACCTGTTTTCTATACTTATTGATTATTCTGTTTTTGCTTTTATGATTAATTTCATTAGAGAAATAGTTAAAGATATTGAAGATATAAGTGGCGATTACAATCAAGGAATGAATACATTACCAATATTTATCGGAAAACAAAAAACTACAAAAATAGTTTTTGTATTAAGTTTTATCCCATTGTTTTCAATCTTATATTATATTAAAACCTATCTTTTTCCTTTAGTTTATGTTTGCCTTTATATGTTAGTTTTTGTTGTTGCTCCATTGCTCTTTTTTATGGTTAAAATCTGGACAGCTGAATCTCAAAAACAATTTCATAATTTAAGTACTCTATTAAAATGGATTCTGTTTTTTGGAATACTTTCTATCCTTATTATAAGTTGGAACAGAAAATTACTTTAGTCAAAATAACATACAAATTAGAAATTAGTAAGTTTCTTTAAATCAATCTAAATACCACAAAAATGCTTAAAAAAAAATTAGAAAAATATACCTTAATTTTGGCTTCTGGTTCTCCTAGACGTCAACAATTTTTTAAAGATTTAGATTTAGATTTTGAAATTAGATTAAAGGAAATTGAAGAAATTTTCCCTCCTGAATTAAAAGCGGAACAAATTACAAACTACTTAGCTGAATTAAAAGCAAACGCTTTTGAAGGAGAATTAAAACCTAATGAAATCCTTATTACCAGCGATACTATTGTTTGGCACAATAATAAAGCCTTAGGAAAGCCGAAAGATGAACAAGATGCTTTTACGATTTTAAAATCATTATCAAATACAACTCACGAAGTAATTACATCTGTTTGCTTTAAAACCATTGAAAAATCAACTGTTATTTACGAAATTACCAAAGTAACATTTAATGAATTAAGTGATGAGGCGATTGAATATTACATAAAAAATTACAAACCTTTTGATAAAGCTGGTGCTTATGGAATCCAAGAGTGGATTGGTTTTATTGGGGTTTCGAAAATTGAAGGATCCTATGCGAATGTTATGGGAATGCCAACGGATAAAGTTTATGAATATTTGAGTAAATTAGCGTAATAAACGAAGACAACATGAGATTTTTTAACGATTTTACACGGGAAATAATTGGAACAGGAGTTTTATTAATAATTATTCTTGTATTACGAATTGTGACTACTAAATTAGTAAGACGTTATGCTAAATTAAGTCAAACCATAGAGCGTCGTACCAACTTAGTAATTAAATACATTCATTTGTTTATCAATATTTTAGCAATTGTTGGTTTAATAATTATTTGGGGAGTTCAAACCAAAGATATTTTTATTGCTATTTCATCTATAGCAACTATTGTAGGCGTTGCAATGATTGCGCAATGGTCGGTTTTGAGTAACATTACTTCGGGTATTATTTTGTTTTTTTATTTTCCATTCAAAATTGGAGATACCATCCGAATTCACGATAAAGATTTTCCTATTGAAGGCGAAATTGAAGACATTGGTGCATTTCTAGTCTATTTGAACACCAAAGATGGAGAGAAAATTATTTACCCTAATAATTTACTTTTACAAAAAGGCATTTCAATTTTAGGAAATGAGTATGAGAACAAAGAATTTACAGATTAAATACTAATTTAGAGATACAATTTGTATCTTTAATCTGAAAAAGAGCCCCAATCAAAGTCAACATTTTTTATCAAAATTAATTGTTTATAAAATGTTTCAAAAGCAAAAATTGTTTCTACTATTTCTGCTTCTCAGCTTTTGTACGTTTTCTTTTTCACAAACCAATCTGCCGAAAAAGAAATCTTCAGAAGTATATCGGGATATCCAAACCTATTCTAAAAAACGAAAATTTACAAAATTACTTCATAAATTAATTTTCGAACCCATTAATCCAAAAAAGAAAAAGAAAAAAATTGTTCCAAATCAATACAAAAACTTTGAGGGTAAAATTATTCGAAACATAAATATTATAACCCTTGATCCATTTGGGTTTTCAGAAATTGACTCTACTAGAAAACCTAAAAATTGGGCAGAACAAACTGGAAATCGGTTGCACCTTAAAACCAAGAAATTAGCAATTGAGAATCTAATTCTAATTAGAAAAAATAAACCGTTAGATTCCTTGTTATTAAAAGAATCCGAACGATTAATTAGAACCCAAAAATACGTTAACAAAGTATCTATTAATGTGTTGCAAACTGATAAAAATGTAGATTCCGTAGATGTTTATATCCGAGTTTTAGATTCCTGGAGTATTATTCCAAAGGCTTCAGTGTCCAATTCAAAAACTACTTTAGAGTTTAATGAAAAGAACTTTATGGGCATTGGACATGAATTTAGCAATAAATACACAAACAGATCGAGTGATGGCAAAAAGGGATATGATTTTATTTATGGTATTCCAAATATTAAAAACACATACATCAAAACAACATTTAAATACAATATTGATTTAAATAGTAATTATGAAAAAAGCATAACTATAGACCGCCCTTTTTATACTCCTTATGCAAAATGGGCTGGTGGTATTTATTTTGATCAACAATACAGAAAGGACACTTTACAAGATCAAAATCAAGTGTATGCACAACAAAATTTTAAGTATAATTCTCAAGATTATTGGATTGCTCATGCCTTTACTCTTTATAAAGAAAATACCGAAAACGACCAAACAACTAATCTAATTCTATCTGGACGATTTTTGAATATAAACTATTTAGATAGTCCGAGTTTAGAATATGATGCTATTAATTTTTTTTCAAATGAAAAATTTATTTTTTCTGGAATTGGCGTAACTTCTAGAAAATACATTCAAGAAAAATATATCTTTAGAAATGGTATTATAGAAGATGTTCCCATTGGGAAAATTTTTGGAATAACTGGTGGTTACCAATATAAAAATAAAATAGGCCGTTATTATTTAGGAACTCAAATGTCCTTTGGTAATTTTTATGATTGGGGGTTTTTAAGTACTAATTTTGAATTAGGTACTTTTTTTGAAAAATCAAATGGTACTAATCAAAGTGTATTTTCTTTTCAAGCAAATTATTTTACTGATTTATTAGAATTTGGAAAATGGAAATTAAGACAATTTGTAAAACCTCAATTAATATTAGGTAGAAACAGGTTAAATTCTATTGGAGACAAACTCAACATAAATGAAAATAATGGAATTCAAGGTTTTAATAGTGCTGAATACGGAACTGAAAAAATGGTTCTTACATTGCAAACTCAATTATATTCTCCTTGGAATTTATGGGGATTCCGCGTAAATCCTTATTTCAATTATTCAGTTGCTACACTAGGAACGCCTGAAAAAGGGCTGTTTAAAAATCAATTCTATTCAAAAATTGGAATTGGATTTCTTATCAATAACGACTATTTAGTGTTTAGTTCGTTCCAAATATCATTATCCTACTACCCTTCCATCCCAGATATTGGAAATAATATTTTCCAAACAAATTCGTTCGAAACTAGAGATTTTGGATTTCAAGATTTTGAACTTGCAAAACCTAGAACTGTGATTTTTAAGTAACTTATTAGGAAATAGAATACAATAAATAAAACTATTTACGTTATAACATCATAAATAGTAATATATTGAAAATATGTTGATTACAAAATTTTTTAAATCCAAATCTTAGTAGGATTGACATAACTAATCGATATATTTACAGGAACAATTATGTTTAACCATAAATTACATTACTATGAAAAAAATTAGCTTCTATTTAATGATGATAGTATTGTCATTATGTATTGTCCCAACCCAAACGAGGGCAGCCGAAAAACCAATTACAACAGCAACTGAAAATCCAAAAGAAATTCCTGCAGAAGTAAAAGTACTTCTAAATCGTTTAGAGGAAATTAAAGCAATGGATAAATCAGAGTTAAATTCTTCTGAAAAGAAAGAACTTCGAAAAGAAGTTCGCAAAATCAATGCAGAATTAAGATCTACTGGAAATGGAATTTACATTTCAGTTGGTGCTATCATAATTATACTTCTTTTAATAATTATTTTATAAGTTACAATAATCAAAATAATTAACTAAAAAAGAGAAGCTTAAACATTGCTTCTCTTTTTTAGTTATAACAATCCGTTTGCTAAATATTAAGTATTGGCACAATTGTTGGTTTTACTCTCAAAGTATTAAAATGTTTATTGATGATTAATTCAATAAATGATTATTAATTAAAAAGAAAAAAAATGAAAACATTAAAATTAATTGTAGTAGGAATAATTCTTTTAGTCACAAGTTCGACACAAGCTCAAGTTTCTGTGAATGTTCAAATTGGTTCTCCTCCAGCTTGGGGTCCTTCTGGATATTCATCAGTTGATTTCTATTATCTACCAGATATTCAAGTTTATTATGATATCAGATTGGCGCAATTTATCTATTTTGATAGAGGAAGATGGATTCGTTCAAGGTATTTACCTAGACCGTATAGAAACTATGATTTGTACAATGGATATAAAGTAGTTTTGAATGATTATCACGGTACAAGACCTTATACATATTTCAATAATCATAAAATGAAATATTACAAAGGATACAAAGGAAGTCCGCAAAGAGCCATTGGTAAGCGTCAAAACAATGATAATTACAATAATAGATACAATGATAATCGAAATGATGATAGAGGAAATGATAGAGGAGATAATCACGGTAATGGCAACAACGGAAAAGGAAATAATGGTAGAGGAAATGGAAAACATTAATTTTTAATCCAACTATTCAAAATGAGAGTACAACTATTTGTACTCTCATTTTTTGTTTTATTCAAAAAAACAAACAAACAGTTTTAGAAAATAAATTTTTACTAAAAACATTAACATAAAGTTTAGAAATAGCGTCTGAAATCGTACGATATAATTAGTATTTTTGAACTTACGACCATGCAAATAAATCCCTATGCGAAAAATTGTTATACTATTATTATTAATCTTACTGCTTCCATTTCAAATAGGACTTGCCCAACAACCAACAAAATTAAATTCCGCCGAAATTTACAATCAAATTCAGAAACTTAATTTTCTGGGAAGCGTTCTTTATATTGCAGCACACCCTGATGATGAAAATACCCAATTAATTTCATATTTGTCAAATGAAACCAAAGCTAGAACGGGCTATTTATCATTAACACGTGGGGATGGCGGTCAAAATCTTATTGGATCACAATTACGAGAATTGTTAGGAGTCATTCGAACTCAAGAACTTATTGAAGCTCGAAAAATTGATGGTGGAGAACAATTTTTTTCCCGTGCCAATGACTTTGGTTTTTCCAAGAATCCAACGGAAACACTTGAAATATGGGAAAAAGACAAGGTTCTTTCTGATGTAGTTTGGGCAATACGAAAATTCCAACCTGACATTATTATTAATCGTTTTGACCATAGATCAGCAGGAACTACCCATGGTCATCATACCGCTTCAGCTATGCTAAGTGTTGAAAGTTTTGATTTAGCCAATAATCCAAATTTATTTCAGGAACAACTCAAATACGTAGAACCTTGGCAGGTCAAAAGACAGTTTTTTAATACCTCGTGGTGGTTTTATGGAAGTAAAGAAAAATTCAATAAAGCTGATAAAACAAATTTAATTGCCATCCAGACAGGAGCTTATTATCCTTCTATAGGGAAATCAAATCAAGAAATTGCAGCATTAAGTCGTAGTCGCCATCAATCACAAGGCTTTGGTAGCACTGGAAGTCGTGGTGAAGAAATAGAGTATTTAGAGTTTATCAAAGGAGATCCTCTAACTGATAAATCTTCATTATTTGAAGGAATTGATACGAGTTGGAATCGTGTAAAAGGAGGAAAACCAATAGGCTTACTATTAACAAAGATTGCAACAGAATTTGATTTTAAAAATCCTTCGGCCAGTATTCCTGATTTAGTAAAAGCCTATACTTTAATGCAATCATTGGACGAAAAACATTGGACCTCTTTAAAATCTGAGGAAATAAAAAAAATAATTGCTGCTTGTTCTGGATTGTATCTTGAAGCTGTAGCGCAAAATCAGGAAGCAACTCCTGGAAGTACGATTAAACTAAAAATCGAAGCTATTAATAGATCTTCCATTCCAATGGAATTAATTCAAATAACTGCTTTTCCGGAACAAAAGACTATTCCTCAAAACAAACCTCTAAACAATAATAGGGTTGAAAATATAAGTATTGAAACTCAGGTTCCGCAAACAATTGATTATACTCAACCCTATTGGCTTGATGAAAAAGGAACGATTGGGATGTATTCCGTTAATGACCAAAAAAAGATTGGAATTCCTGATATTATTCGCCAAGAAAAAGTTGTTTTTTTAATTCTAATTAACGGAATTGAAATCCCTTTCGAAAGAACTATCGTTTATAAATACAATGATGATGTCAAAGGTGAAGTCTATAATTATTTAGATATTGTTCCTGAAGTAACTACTTCTTTTTTAGATAAAGTTTTAATATTTAAAGATTTAAAAACCAAAACTATAGGTGTTAAAATTAAATCTGGAAAAGATAATGCAAAAGGAGATTTACAATTAGAATTGCCTAAAAATTGGCTTGTATCTCCTAAATCAATTCCATTTAATTTAGAAAAAAAAGGAATCGAACAAATTGTATATTTTGAAGTAACACCTCCAACTAAGTCCGATGAAGCTGTTGCAAAAAGTGTTGCTATTATTGACAACAAGCGATTTGACAAAGAGCAAATAATTATTGATTTCAATCACATTACGAAACAACAAGTATTAAAATCAGCAGAAGCAAAATGTATCAAATTAGACTTAAATGTAAATGAAGAAAAAATAGGATATATTATGGGAGCTGGTGATGAAGTCCCTAAAAGTTTAATCCAAATGGGATATCGAGTTACTATCTTAAAACCTGAGGAAATAACACCCGAAAAAATAGCCGTTTTTGATGTAATTATTACTGGAGTTCGCGCTTATAACACAATTCCAACTTTAGCTAATAAGCAAACTATTCTTTTTGATTTTGTAAAAGAAGGAAAAACAATGTTAGTCCAATACAATACACCTGATGATATAGTTACACCAAATATAGCGCCATATCCTTTAAAAATTTCTCGTGATCGTGTAACCGAAGAAAATGCAGAAGTTCGTTTTTTGAATCCAAATCATCCTGTTTTGAATACACCGAATAAAATTACCGAAAAAGATTTTGAAGGTTGGAAACAAGAACAAGGATTAAATTATCCTAACGAATTTGACGCTAGCTTTACTCCTATTTTATCTTCAAATGATAAAGGAGAAAAACCTAAAAACGGAGCACTATTAGTAGCTCCTTATGGCAAAGGATATTATATTTATACTGGATTAAGCCTTTTTAGAGAGCTCCCTGAAGGAGTTTCTGGTGCTTATCGATTATTGGCTAATATAATTTCTTTAAAATCGCCTGTAACTTTACCAACTCAAAATATAAAGCATTAACCAATGGAAACTAAAAAAATAAAAACCTGGAAAAAAAGCTACACCTGGGTTCTTGTAGCCAATGTAATTTATATTTTAATTTTTTACGTAATCATGCAATTATACTCTTAACATATGCAACTATTTGATTGGATTGTACTTATAGGCACACTATTATTTATTGTTATTTATGGAGCTTGGAAAACCAAAGGAAGTAAAAACGTAGAAGACTTTATTTTGGGCAGCAATGAAACCCCATGGTATACTGTTGGGTTATCAGTAATGGCTACACAAGCGAGCGCAATTACTTTTTTATCAACTCCAGGTCAAGCCTACCATGACGGTATGGGTTTTGTTCAATTTTATTTTGGACTACCTATTGCAATGGTAATTATATGTGTAACTTTTATTCCTATTTATCATAAGTACAAAGTTTTTACCGCTTATGAATATCTTGAAAAAAGGTTTGATCTAAAAACACGTTCCTTAGCCGCGTTGCTTTTCTTGTTTCAAAGAGGGTTAGGAACTGGACTTACAATTTATGCCCCAGCAATTATATTGTCTGCAATACTAGGTTGGAATTTAACCTATATGAACATCGTCATCGGTTTATTAGTAATAATCTATACTTTTTCGGGTGGCACAAAAGCGGTGAATGTTACACAAAAGCAACAAATGTTTGTTATCATGTCTGGTATGTTTATCACTTTTTTCCTAATTCTGCATTACTTACCTAACGACATGACTTTTAATAGTGCTTTACATATCGCTGGAGCTAACGACAAAATGGATATTGTCAATTTTTCTTTCGATCCCGAAGAAAAATATACTTTTTGGAGTGGAATTACTGGTGGATTTTTTCTTGCTTTGGCTTATTTTGGGACAGATCAATCTCAAGTAGGTCGATACTTATCTGGTAAATCTGTCAAGGAAAGCCAAATGGGATTAATTATGAACGGTTTGTTAAAAGTACCAATGCAATTTTTTATATTATTGACTGGTGTTATGGTATTTGTCTTTTTTCAATTCAATCCTGTTCCTTTGAATTTTAATCCAAATAATAAAATAATTATTGAAAAGTCAGCTTTCAAAAATGAATACCATACTTTGGAGAAAAAATTAGAAGCCTTATCAGAAGATAAAAAAGTAATCAACCTATTGTATATTGACCAACTCAATCAGGATTATGACAATCCAATTCTACGAAAAGAACTAATAACCCTTTCAAACAAAGAAAAGGATTTAAGAGATCGTGCCAAAGAAATAATTTTAAAAGCCGATAAAAACAGTGAAACTAATGATAAAGATTATGTCTTTTTTCATTTCATACTCAATTACCTACCCAAAGGGCTCATCGGTTTATTACTTGCTGTAATCATTTCAGCTGCTATGTCATCAACCGCATCAGGACTTAATGCATTAGCTTCAACAACAGCAATTGATATTTATAAACGAAATGTAAAAACCGAAAAATCAGAAAAGCATTATCTAAATGCTACAAAATTTTTCACCTTAATATGGGGAATTATAGCTATCTTATTTGCTTGTATTGGAACCTTATTTGAAAATCTTATCCAATTAGTCAATATCATTGGTTCCATTTTTTATGGAACTGTTTTGGGTATTTTCTTAGTTGGTTTTTATATAAAAGAAGTGCAATCAAAAGCTATTTTCTACAGCGCAGTTTTTAGTCAAATAACCATTTTTATAATCTACTATTTTGCCATACATATTTATCCAAGTGGCGAAGAAAAATTAGGCTATTTATGGCTTAACTTCATTGGAGCTACATTAACAATCATACTATCATTATTGCTACAATGGACCATTTTTAAAAACGAGAAATACGAACCAATAATTGATTAAATAAAAAAATCCCGTTCCAAATTGAAACGGGATTTTTTATATAAAATGGTAAAAGATTATTTTTTACTCCATTCAGCAATGCTGTCTTTATTCATTTTTACATAATCCTGATTTTTTGCAGCTTCTGCAGCTGCAAGAGATAATTTTGCTGTTTCAATAGCTCCAGCTTTATTTCCTGATTTAGCTTGAATCAATGATTTTAGTCTATTATACCAAAAAGGCTTTTCAGCACTCATATCCAAAGCTTTATTCACATATTCTAATGCCTTATCATTGTCTCCATTAGATTGGAAAATAAATTGAGCTGCTGCAAAATAATCTGCTGAAGTTGGTCCAGCTAAAGCTTTTTCTATATTAGCATTAGCTGTTTTTTGTGTTGGAACTTCAAACTTAACTGCCACATATGAATTTTCCCAATAGATTTCTAAATATGCATAATTAGGGTCTAAACCACTTACACCTATAGTAAATGTTTCTACTGGTTTTGAAAGAGCTTCTTCTTTTACAACTGTTCTAAGAGCAACATTTGCTTCATTAAATTCTTGAGGTGTTCCCCAGTTATCTGTTGTAGAATAGAATATTACTTCCCAACTTTCAATTTTAGGAACAGTGTACAAAGCATATTTTCCTTTTTTTAATGTTTTACCATCAATAATAACATCATCACTAAAAGAAACTATAGTGTTTTCATTAGCTCCGGTTCTCCACAGTTTTCCAAAAGGAACTAAATTTCCAAAAACTGCTCTACCTTTAGCGCTCGGTCTTGAATAATTTACTTCAACATCTGTCAATCCTACGGTTTGAATCACTGTTGATTTAGGACTAGACTGAGGTGTTTTAACCTGAGCCTCAATGGTGAAATTGGCGATAATAATAGCCAAAGCAATAATTATATTTTTCATAAATTACAATTTAGGTGTTTTCAAATTTACAAATTCAGATAGTTCTAAATGTTAATTATTACTTAATTTAGAATCTATATCAGCTACTTTCTCAAAACTTAATTCATTGAAATGATTTATAATTGTGTCAGCTTCAGATAAATCCTGATCTTTAGAGTGAAGGCTATTGTAACCAATACATAAAATCCCAGCAGCCTTTGCCGCTTTTACACCATTTGTACTGTCTTCAATTACAATGCAATTTTCCTTTGGAGCAATAGATAAAGAAGCTGCATGCTCAAAAATAGCTGGATGTGGTTTTGATTTTGGAAAATCTTCGCCACTTACAATATGAGTAAAATAATCATGTAACCCAAAACGAGTAAAAACGCGATCAATAGTAACTTTTGATGCCGAAGAAGCAACAATCAATTGAATACCGTTTGCATGCAAATCTTTGATTAAATCTTTGACTCCTTCTAATAAATCTAAATCTTCTTTACTATCAAAAGCATCATTAAAAATGGTTCTTTTTCTTTGAATTAAATCTTCAACATTATGTTCAAGCTGAAAAGCTTCTTTCAAAGTTTGAAATGTATTTCTGGTTGAAAATCCTGTAAAAGAAGTGTACATTTCTTCTGGAACCACTATTTTAAGTTCATCAAATTGTTTGTAATAGGCATAATGGTGTACGGGTTCTGTGTCGACAATTACACCATCCATGTCGAAAATTACTGTTTGTATCATTGTATTGTTTTAGATTTTAAGATTTTTAATTAAAAAAAAGAATTATTCTTTTTTAAGCAAATAACGAATTACAGTTTCCGCAGCATATAAACCAAATAAACCTGGCATATAACTATTGGTCCCATAAAATGATTTTTTGAAATTAGAACCATCAGTCATTCTGAGGCTGCTTTCATCTTGGATTTCCGAAGAAAAAACAACTTTCAATTTATCAATTTTAACTTCTTTTAAACGTCGTCTAATTGTCTTTGAAAAAAAACAGTTAACCGTATTCGAAATATCTGATACCTTCACTTTGGCTGCTTCCATTTTGCCTCCAGCACCCATACTGCTTATGATTTTAACTCTTTTTCTTTTGGCTGCAATAATCAAATTTAGTTTTGGCGTTACACTATCAATACAGTCCAAAACATAATCAAATTCATCTGAAACAATTTCAAATGCGCGTTCTGGTGATAAAAATTCTTGTACACGTGTTAACTTCAATTCTGGATTAATATCCATTAATCGATCTCCAACAATAGTAACTTTTGGCTGTCCAACAGTAGAATGCAAGGCTGGTAATTGTCGATTAATGTTTGTAATATCAACCACATCCCCATCAACAATAGTCATTGTTCCTACTCCAGCTCTGGCTAAAAATTCGGCAGCAAATGATCCTACACCACCCAATCCTACAACCAATACTTTTGCATTTTGCAATTTATTTAATCCTTCTTTTTTAAATAAAAGTTCGGCTCTTTCTGTCCATTCTGCCATTTTTTTCTTGTTTAAAGTTTAATATTAAAGCTGAATACTTCAAAATTTGTTTTTCTGTTTAAAATTGAATTTTAAAAACTTTATTAAAATTAGTTCTTATTATTTCCTGAATTTCTTCTACCGAAACTCCTTTATATTTTGCTGCTAATGCGTAAACAGCCTGTATTCCTTCATCGATTGTATCTGTTTCTAAAAAAAATCGATCGTTTGGTATGTTTTTAAAAACCAACTCTATTTCTGGATTTCGTAATAAATACTTTCCAAACGAAATATAAAAACCATTATCCAATAATTGTTTAGCTAATTGTTCACTTTTGGAAAACCCATGAATCAAAATTGGCACTGTAATATTCTCTTTTCTAATAATATCAATCAATTCTTGAAAAGCTGCGACACAATGTATCACAACTGGTTTTTGGTATTTTTGAGCTAAAAATAATTGCTTTTCAAAAACAGATTGTTGCAAATCCATTGGAATATCGATGCGTTTATCTAAACCACATTCGCCTAGGGCCAGACAATTAGATTCTTTGAGCTTACTTTCAATTATCTGCAAGTCAGATTCCAAGCGGTTTTCGTCAATATACCAAGGATGAATCCCAGTAGAATAAAACGTAATTGACCCATCAAATTCGTAAGGATATTGATTAACCAATTCTAATATATTAGGTTGATTGGTATATATGTGGGTATGTAAATTGAAATATTCCATTAATCATGAAATTTTTTAACTCCTGCTTTTATCGCTATATTTAAATCATTTTCTAAAGGTACTTTAGGGCATGAATATTTATGACTATAAGCGCAATACGGATTATATGATGTGTTAAAATCGATAGTAATCGTATTTCCTTTAGGTACTTTCATATCAATATATTTCCCTCCTATGTAGCTTTCTTTTCCAGAACACAAATCAGAAAAAGGTAAAAATAAATAGTCTTTGTATTCCTCTTTTTTCGAAAGTTCAATATTTCTATAAATATTAAGTTTTAATTTTTTGCCGTCAATAGTAAAGTAAACTTCACCATACTTAACATACATAGGTTTTCTATCCGTTGAGGTTTGCATCTCAAATGATTTTTCATTTTCGGTTCGAACAAACCTTGCTTTCACAAAGAATTTTTTATTTATTGGATAAAAATCCAAGGTTTTAAAAGTTGCTAAATCTTCTGGATCCAATGGACTTGTTTTAGGATCTGCATATTCTGCATTCAACTCTTTTTGAAACTTTTTGACTGAAGCACTATTAAATTTATTTTGGGCTGAGCCAAAATATACTTGAACCAAAAAAAATAAAATTACTAGTGTTCTCATCTTATAAATTTTAAGCAAAAATAGTTTAAAAGTTATAATGACACAATGACGCAAACCTACAAAGTTATTTACCTTTGTGAAAATATATCTTTATTCATGCTCAAAACTGCAATTCAACGTTACATAAATAATTTTAAAGGTTTTAGGCGTGAAGTTTGGATTCTAGCACTCATTACTTTTATTAACCGTGCTGGCACCATGGTTTTGCCTTTTTTATCTAAATATCTAAAGGAAAACTTGCACTTTACTTATAGTGAAGTGGGATGGATTATGGTT
The DNA here is from genome assembly GCF_003634825.1 of Flavobacterium sp. 123. NCBI lineage: Bacteria > Pseudomonadati > Bacteroidota > Flavobacteriia > Flavobacteriales > Flavobacteriaceae > Flavobacterium > Flavobacterium sp. 123. The sequence goes on along the minus strand of NZ_RBXD01000001.1, from coordinate 2,694,679 downwards.
TCGTTTGGTATTGGTTCTATGCTTGGTTCGTGGTTGGGAGGCAAATTATCAGACAAAATCGGGTTCTATAAAATTATGATTTTCAGTCTTTTTACCAGTGGATTATTATTTTTCATATTACAATATATAACTTCTTTTTGGGGATTATGTTTCGGAATGTTCCTGATAATGACCATTGCCGATATGTTTAGACCAGCAATGTTTGTTTCATTAAGCGTTTATGCAAAACCTGAAAACCGTGTTAGAGCCTTGTCTTTAGTTCGTTTATCTGTAAATTTAGGATTTGCTGCAGGACCTACACTTGGTGGACTTATCATTTTAGGCATTGGATATCAAGGATTATTTTGGATTGATGGAAGTACCTGTATTATCGCAATTTTAATATTTGCCCTTTTTGTAAAAGAAAAGAAAAAAGAGTCGCTTGCGCCTCATGAACAAACTCCAGTCATAATTAAATCTAAATCTGTTTTTAAAGATAAACCATTTTGGATATTCCAGTTTATCAGTTTTATAAGCGCCATGTTGTTTTTTCAAATTTTCACAACCTTACCTTTATTCCATCATGAACATTTTGGTTTATCCGAAGTACAAACAGGTCTCTTAATCTCTTTAAATGGGTTTTTAGTTTTTTTATTCGAAATGCCTTTAGTGAGTTTTATGGAGCGAAAACAAATTGATAGAATCCGAATTATCCTCTGGGGTTCACTATTAATTGCGGTTAGTTTTTACATCCTTTTGCTGGATTATTGGGTAATCATTTTAATTATAAGTATTGTCTTTATCACTTTTGGAGAAATATTTGTTTTCCCTTTTTCGAATGCTTTTGCCTTAAGCAGAGCCCCAAAAGGACATGAAGGACGCTATATGGCATTATACACGATGACTTTTAGCTTAGCACATATTGTAAGTTCAAAAATTGGATTAGAAATTATAGGTCATTTCGGATATCAAATAAATTGGTTCATCATGGGAACTTGCGGTTTTATTGCTTTTGGCTGCTGTTTTTGGTTACAAAAAATTTTAGCATTAGAAAGACAAAACGATTAATTTTCCTAAACACTTTTCTTTAAAACTTAAAAAATAGTTAAATAACTATATTTATAGTTTGTCAACTAAAAATATAGTTGTAAGTTTGATTCAAATAATAAAATCATGCAAAAACTTACAAATAAAGAAGAAGAAATCATGCAAATTTTATGGAAGCTTAAAAAAGCATTCGTAAAAGAAATTATGGCGGCAATAACAGATGAGCAACCCCATTACAATACACTTTCAACTATAGTTAGAAATCTAGAAGAAAAAGGATTTGTGTCACATAATGCTTTTGGAAATACACACCAATACTACCCAATAGTGAGTATCGAAGATTACAGAAAACGCTTCATAAATACTGCTATTGACACTTATTTTAACAGCTCTTATAAAAATATGGTTTCCTTTTTTGCAAAAGAAGAAAAAATTTCGGCAGATGAGTTGCGTGAAATTTTAGCGATGATTGAAAGCCAGAAAGAAGAAAAATAATTTTATCAATTAAAAGCATAAAATAACCTTCTAACACAATAGTATGGAATCACTTTTTATTTATCTAATCAAATCCAGTGGGTTAATTGGTTTATTTTATTTAGCCTATTTTTTTATGCTTCGAAAAGAAACCTTTTTCAACAGTAATCGTTGGTTTCTATTAGCTGGTTTATTTACTTCAATCCTTTTACCTTTACTTGTTATTACCAAAATAATTTGGATTGAACCCACTCCATCTAACATTAACTGGGCAAATATCCCAACAACAAATTATATCCAAGAAAAAACATTTGAAGATTATTTGCCTCTTATTTTAATAATAACTTATTCGGTTGGAACAGTATTATTTCTTGCCAAATTTGCTTTTGATTTTTTTAGCTTAAACAGCATTTTGAAAGGAAAAACCATTCAAAAACAAGCTGACTATAAGTTTGTTGACATTACCGAGAATCTTGCTCCTTTTTCTTATTTCAATACAATCGTTTACAATTCAACATTATATAATGCTTCCGAATTAGAAAACATTTTAGAACACGAAAAAGTTCATAGCGAACAGTTTCACACCATTGATGTCCTTATTTCAAGATTGTTTTGTGTAGTTTTTTGGTTCAACCCATTTGTTTGGTACTATAAAAAATCCATTTTGCAAAACCTTGAATTCATTGCTGACAGTGAAGCATTAAAAAAAATATCTGATAAAAAAGCCTATCAAATCACACTTTTAAAAATAACAACACAAGAAAATTGTGTTGCCATTACCAATCATTTTTATCAATCATTAATCAAAAAACGAATCGTTATGTTAAACAAAAATCAATCAAAAAAATGGAACTCTTGGAAGTACACTTTAATACTTCCGGCATTAGTAGGCTTTGTTCTTTTATTCCAAATCAAAACTATTGCACAGGAAAAAAAGAGTCCGAATGAAACCCAAACTAAAGGTGAAATTATTATTACTATTGACAAAAATTTTTCGGATGAAGAATTAAAAAAACAAGTGGAGTTATTCAAAAAAGAATACAATTGCGATCTTATTTTTTCTGAAATAGAACGTAATTCTGACAATGAAATTATAGGAATTACTGTAAACCATAACAAAAATATATATGGCAATGAGACCTACAAACAACAACATAGCAATAATCCCATAAATCCATTTTACATTAAAGGTGATTTATCCGGTAAAGTAAGCATTGTTAATGTCGCAAAAAACAATAAAATAGAAGATGTAGAAAAAGATGTTGATTCAGAAAATGATGTAGTTTCTATCACTAAAGAAATTTTTATTGACGGTGCAAAAGTTAGCAAAGATGACATGGACAAATTAGATCCAAATGAAATTGAAAGCATGGATGTAATAAAAAATACAAGCAAGCAAGAAATCAGAATTGTAACTAAAAAATTCAATAAAACACTTCTTGAAAATGAAATCTATATCAATGATAAAAAAGTAGATAAAAAAGAATTATTGCTACTTGACCAAAACACTATTGATAAAATGGATGTCAATAAAAATGAGAAAACGATTCGAATAATTACAAAAAATTCAAATGAAATTTTTAATAATTCTGATGCTCCAACACCTCCAATTCCACCAACACCTCCAACTTTTAAATTTAAAAGTCCTAAACCACCTACTTTTCCAAAAGCACCGAAAGCACCAAAAGGCAGTCCAATAAATGGTGACAAAAAAGCTTGGAAAGAGTTTGAAAAGAAAATGGAAGAATTTGATGCTAAAATGGAAAAACTAGAACCTCAAATGGAAGAGTTCGACAAACAAATGGAGGAGTTTGACAAGCAGATGGAACCTTTCAATAAAGAAATGGAAGCTTTTGACAAAAAAATGAAAATTTACGAACAGCAAATGCAAGAATATCAATCCAATTTAAAGCAACAAAAATAAATACCATTTTATAAAACCAAAAAAGACGGTCTCTCATCAAGACCGTCTTTTTTTATATCTTTGAAAAAAAAAATATCTATGTTTAAAATTCTAGCCAAAGTTAACGAAATCATATTACCCAGTTTTACTAAACAAAGATTGGATATTTCTAAAGCTAAAAAATGGCAGATGGCTATTATAGGTTACCGGTATTATATTACCATTAGAGCCATAAATCAATAGGTAATCGCCGAGAAGATTTCGTTCCCTTTGATTTTAGCTCTACCTTTTAAAAAAGCTAATTCCATCAAAAAATTGCATTGTACAATTTCACCACCCAATCGTTCTACTAATTCACAAACCGCTTTTACTGTTCCTCCCGTTGCTAAAACATCATCATGGATTAATATTCGGTCTCCTTTTTGAATAGCATCAATGTGAATTTCTAAAGTATCTGTTCCATATTCTAAATCATAGGTTGCCGAAATGGTTTTATAGGGTAGTTTTTTTGCCTTTCTAACAGGAATAAAACCCACATTTAGTTCTTGTGCTATAAGCATCCCAAAGAAAAAACCTCGGCTCTCCACTCCTATTACTTTGTCAATTTTTTTATCTTTTAGTGTCGAAACCAATAATTGAAGGCATTTATTTCTTGCTTCTGGATTGATTAGTAAAGGAGTTATATCTTTAAATAAAATTCCTTCTTTTGGAAAACCTTGAATATCACGTATATAATTTTCTAATACCATTTTTTTTATTTTTTATATAGAATATGACTTGCAAGTTACACATTTATCCTTATATTTGCACCCGAATTAAGGCCTCGTGGCGCAACTGAATAGCGCACTTGATTACGGCTCAAGAGGTTACTGGTTTGAATCCAGTCGAGGTCACCACAGTAAAACGCAATTATCTAAAAATTTGATAATTGCGTTTTTTATTTTAATTGATTTGTTTTTATTTCTATTTTATTAGTTTAAAAAGTCACTAGTAAATTTACAACTTTTATTAGTAAACAATCCATATTTTGTAGAAGTCAATTTTAACTTATTTCATTTTCATCAAATAAAAAAATGCCCGAATATTTTTTAGACATTGCATACGAAAACATCTCTTATGGTTCAGATGAAATGAATTTGAAGGAATTTGAATGTTGTACTTTTACCAATTGCAATTTCTCTAATTGCAACTTTATAGCCGTAACCTTCATTGACTGTGTGTTTAATAATTGCTCTTTTAGTAATGCTAAAATTAACCATGTGGCTTTAAGAACAGTCTTTTTTAATCATTGTGAAATAAAAGAGGTCAACTTTTCGATGTGTGACAAACTTATTTTTGAAGTAAATTTCAAAGATTGCAACTTAGATTTTTCTAAATTTTATACTTTGAAAATAAAAGGTACTCAGTTTACGAATTGTAGTTTAGTAGCGGTAGATTTTATGAGTACGGATTTGACAGAGGTAATTTTTGAAAATTGTGATCTTTATCGTTCTGAATTTTCAAAAGCAATTGCTAATAAAGCAGATTTCAAAACAAGCTACAACTATACTATTGATCCAACAAAAACTAAAATTAAAAAAGCAATTTTCTCGCAAGATGGACTAAAAGGTTTGCTCTTTAAACACGATATTATAGTAAGTTAATTAAGCTTTTTTTTCATTTTATAGTCTTCCATCAAAAAACCGTAATCTAATTCTATATCTTCTTCTCCTGTAATTTCAAAACCCATCTTTTGATAAAAAGAACAGGCTTTATTAAAACGATTTACATTTAAAGACACCGCATCCGAATCATTTTTTTTAGCAAAATCAACTACAGCATCAATTAATAATTTTCCTGCTCCTTTACCTTGCGCTTCAGGAAGTAAATATATTTTGTGTAAACGTGTCGTTTTTTGATTTAAATAATGATGTTCAAAAGAAGCAAATCCCAAACAAAAATCATCTTCATAAATCAATATGAAAAAATGCCATTGATTAACCATTAAATCAAGCAAGGCATCTGAATCATAAAATTTATCCAACATATAATCCAGCTGTTCTTTAGAAAGAATTTCGCCATATGTACTTGGCCAAGAACCGTATGCAATTTGTTGAATAATACTAATATCCGCGGGAGAAGCTTCTCTAATAGTAATCATTTGAGTTTCTAAATTTAGTTTAGCCGTGAATGGTTTCACTTTTGCCATAATTAGCAATAACAGATTCTTCAAATTCTAACCACTCTCTCCAGCGTTTTTCAACATCGATTCCAACGCCATATTTTCGAGCATAGGTTATAAAAGTAGTGTAATGTCCTGCTTCGCTTTCCATTAAATCTCTATAAAAAACAGATAATTCTTCATCTTGAATATTTTCTGAAAGCACTTTGAAACGTTCACAACTTCTAGCTTCAATCATAGCAGAAAACAATAAACGTTCTACTAATCCAGAAACTCTGCTTCCATCACCACTTTTTTTCATGTACAAATACAATTCATTTACATAATCATCTTTGCGTTCGCGACCTAATTTAAGACCTCGTTTGATAATAATGTTATGCACTTGTTCAAAATGATCAATTTCTTCTTTGGCTAAAGCCAATAAATCCTGAACTAAATCTTGATGTTCTGAATTATTAGTGATTATTGTAATCGCATTTGTAGCTGCTTTTTGTTCACACCAAGCATGATCTGTTAGGATTTCTTCAATATTTTTTTCTACAATATTTACCCATCGAGGATCCGTTGGTAATTTTAATCTTAGTACAGACATTTATACAATTTGTTTAAAGTTTAAAGTTACATTAAAATAAAAAAAGTTTAAAGTTTAAAAAATTGCGATCACTTTCCGTAAACACAAAACCTTAAACCTTAAACTTTAAACTTTTTTGAACTTTTTAGTATACGAAAATAGCTCTTTCGCTCATCATTTCGTTTACTTCAGCAGCTACTTCTTCGATTACATCTTCGTTTGTGTGATTCATCAACACTTTATCGATAAGCGCAACTATAGTTTCCATATCTTCTTCAACTAGACCACGAGTAGTGATTGCAGCTGTTCCAACACGAATACCTGAAGTTACAAATGGTGATTTATCATCAAAAGGAACCATGTTTTTGTTAACTGTAATTTCAGCTCTAACTAATGCGTTTTCAGCGTCTTTACCAGAAATGTTTTTGTTTCTTAAGTCAATTAACATCATGTGGTTATCTGTACCACCAGAGATAATTTCATACCCTCTTTTTACAAAAGCATCAGCCATAGCGTTTGCATTTTTTTGTAATTGTAAAGCATAAGTAAAGAACTCATCTTTTAAAGCTTCACCAAATGCAACAGCTTTAGCAGCTATAATATGCATTAATGGACCACCTTGATTTCCAGGGAAAACAGCTAAATCTAATAAATTAGACATCATTCTTACTTCACCTTTTGGAGTAGTTAAGCCAAAAGGGTTTGGGAAATCTTTACCCATCATAATCAATCCACCACGAGGACCACGCAGTGTTTTATGTGTAGTTGTTGTTACAATATGACAATGAGGTAATGGATCATTCATTAAACCTTTTGCAATAAGACCTGCAGGATGAGAGATATCAGCTAATAAAATAGCACCAACACTGTCTGCAATTTGTCTGAAACGTGCAAAATCCATATCACGTGAATAAGCCGAAGCTCCAGCGATAATTAATTTTGGTTGCTCTTTTGTAGCAATTTCTTGAATTTTATCATAATCTAATCTTCCAGTTTCTTTATCAACACCGTAAAAAGCTGGGTTGTATAAACGTCCTGAAAAGTTTACTGGAGAACCATGAGTTAAGTGACCACCATGTGATAAATCAAAACCTAAAATTTTATCTCCAGGTTTGATACAAGCATGATAAACCGCTGTATTAGCCTGAGAACCAGAGTGTGGTTGAACATTAGCATATTCAGCACCAAATAATTCTTTAGCTCTATCAATAGCAATTTGTTCAATAACGTCAACTACTTCACAACCTCCGTAGTATCTTTTGCCAGGATATCCTTCAGCATATTTGTTCGTTAAAACAGAACCAGCTGCTTCCATTACTTCATCACTCACGAAGTTTTCTGAAGCTATCAGCTCTAATCCGTGTATCTGTCTTTCTTGTTCTTCTAGAATAAGGTCAAAAATTTGTTCGTCGCGTTGCATTTCTTTGATTTTCGTTAATTTTGACGCAAAAATACAAAAAAACGTTTGGTAAACTGTTAGATTATAATATATTTGATGAGTATTTTTTAACAAAATAATCAACATTTCCATGCCAATAACCGCCAACAATACTAAAAGAAAATCATGGTTACCTGTTTTAGACCACAGTGACTTCCCAATCCAAAATATTCCTTTTGGTGTTTTTCTTACAAAAGAAAACGTAGTAACTGTTGGAACCAGAATAGGTGATTTTGCTATAGATTTAGGTGCTTTACAGCAACTGAATTATTTTGAAGGAATTGAACTTACAGATGATATGTTCATGCAGGATACTTTAAATGATTTTATATCTGACGGAAAAAAAACATGGCGATTAGTTCGAAATCGTATTGCTGAAATTTTTGATGAAAAAAATCCAAAATTAAGAGACAATGAAAACCATAAAAACATCGTCATATTTAATATGGATGATGTTGAAATGCAATTGCCCGTTTTAATTGGAGATTATACTGATTTTTATTCTGGAAAAGAGCACGCTACTAATATTGGTAAAATGCTTGGTGGCACTGAGAATGCATTACTACCGAACTGGCTTCACATACCTGTAGGTTATCATGGAAGAAGTTCAACAATTGTTCCTTCGAAAATACCTGTTAACAGACCAATGGGACAAACTTTGCCTAATGGCGAAACTACTCCTGTTTTTGGCCCTTCAAGATCTGTGGATTTCGAATTAGAAACCGCTTTTATTACAACAGATGCTAACATAATGGGAGAAAACATCCCTATAAGTGAAACCGAAGATTATATTTTTGGAATGGTTTTGTTGAATGACTGGAGTGCTCGTGATATTCAAAAATGGGAAAATGTTCCTTTAGGACCTTTTCTTTCTAAGAATTTTGCAACATCAATTTCTCCTTGGATAGTAACAATGGACGCTTTAGAACCTTTTAGAACAAAAGGACCTAAACAAGACCCAATACCACTTCCCTATTTACAACAAAAAGGAAAACATTCTTTTGACATTAATTTAGAAGTTGCCATACAGCCCGAAAATAGCGAACCAACTGTGGTTTCAAATTCAAATTTCAAATATCAATATTGGACTATGTGTCAGCAATTAGCGCACCATACTTCTAATGGTTGTCGAGTAAATTCAGGCGATATGATGGGATCTGGAACAATTTCTGGACCAACACAAGATAGCCTTGGTTCTATGCTTGAATTGACTTGGGGAGGAAAAAATCCAATTAAACTGAAAGACGGAAGCGAACGAAAATTTATTAATGATTTCGATACTGTAATCATGAAAGGATATTGCCAAAATGGACAAGTCCGAATTGGCTTTGGCGAGGTTTCAAGTAAATTACTTCCTCCTTTTACTAGAAAATAAATCTATTTTGAATACTTTTAACCTAACAAAAATCGATTTGTTAGGTTTTTTTTTATGGCCTCCATTTTTAAAAATTATTATAAAAATCCCAAAGAATAACTTTATGAAAAAAAACATTCTGCTATTATGTCTCTTTATACTTATTTCATCTTGTGGAGTTAAGCAAACTAAAACCTTACTTGGCTCTGGAAATTATGATGAAGCAATAAACATTTCATTATCAAGTTTACGCTCAAACAAAGACAAAAAAAGCAAACAAGATTATATCTATTTACTCGAAGAGGCTTTTGCCAAAGCTAAAGAAAGAGATCTTAATACCTTAAATCTTTTAAGTAAAGAAGCAAATCCTTCGCAATTAGAAAAAATATATACAACTTATATACAATTAAATGATCGTCAGGAGAAAATAAAACCGCTACTTCCGCTGCGATTAATTAAAGAAGGGCGAAACGCTATTTTTCCATTTGATGATTATAATGACTCGATTATTAACTCAAAATCAGCATTATCAAATTATTTATATAAAAATTCAAAAGCATTAATGGCTTCTTCAAATAAAATGAATTACCGAAAAGCTTTTGACGATTTAACATATTTGAATCAGATAAATCCAAATTATAAAGACGTATTACAGCTTTTGGATGAATCTAAATTTAAAGGCTCTGATTTTGTTATTGTTTATACCAAGAACGAAACAAATATGATCATTCCAGTACGTCTTCAAAATGACTTACTCGATTTTAACACCTATGGATTAAACGACAAATGGACCGTTTACCATAGCACTAAAGAACGAGGAATTGATTATGATTACAGTATGCTAATTAATTTTAGACAAATTTATATTTCGCCAGAACAAATAAAAGAGAAAGAATTTGTAAAAGACCGTCAGATAAAAGATGGGAAAAAGAAATTAATTGACGCAAATGGAAAAGAAGTATTGGACGAAAAAGGGAAAGTAGTCTTAGTTGACAATCTCCGAAACGTAACTGCACGCATTTTTGAGTCGAGACAATTTAAATCCTGCCAAATCACTGCAAAAGTGGATTACATAAACTTTAAAACAAATCAATTGATGCAGACATTCCCAATAAGTAGTGAGTTTATTTTTGAAAATATATATGCTACTTTCAAAGGTGACCGTAGAGCTTCTGATGATAATTACACTTCTTATTTTGATAAAAAAGTAGTTCCTTTTCCAAGCAATGAACAAATGGTTTATGATACTGGAGAAGATTTAAAAGCAAAACTGAAAGACATAATAAATAGAAATAAATTTAGAAATTAGTCTGTTTTTATACCCAATTAAATATCCTTTAAAACGAATACTTTTAAAGGATATTTGCATTTAAATCAAAATATAACATGCTATTAAAATTTTGTTAGAAAAAGAAAAAAATCTATTCTATTTCGAAAATATTTGTACTTTTGCAGTCGATGAATAAAACCAGTTTACATATAACTTCTTTATCACGGATAAACACACTTACGACTTCTCCCGAAGTACGGATGCTATTTATATAGTCTCCAAAGCGTTTTTATTTTTTTATTCATCTTTTCAATTTACCGTTTTGAAATCACAATCATATTTTATTGGATTAATAATCCAAAAAAACATTTTAATTACACAACAACTAATTACAATTCAGCATACCGTAAAAGGTGATGAATTGCATTGTTTTTAAATTTTTGTCATGGTAATTACTTTTCAAAATAAAATATCTCAATTTATAAACTATAATTCGACTCTTGAAATGAATATTTCTATCGTTGTTACACAAGAAGAACACTATAAATTTTCGCAAGAAATATGCGAAACCATAGAATCCTCTGCCTTATTGAGAGGAACTGGTATCGCCAAAAGAACACCTGAATACATCCAAAAAAAGATGGAACAAAAAGATGCCGTTATCGCCTTAATCGATGGTAAATTTGCAGGTTTCTGTTATATCGAAAGTTGGCAAGACAGTAACTATGTAGCACATTCAGGATTGATAGTACATCCTGATTACAGAAATTTAGGTCTAGCAAAAAAAATCAAGTCTTTTGTTTTTGATTATTCTTTAAAAAAATACCCAAAAGCTAAAGTATTTGGAATCACAACAGGATTGGCAGTAATGAAAATAAATTCGGATCTAGGATACAAACCAGTCCCGTTCTCAGAACTAACATCGGATCCAAGTTTTTGGAAAGGATGTCAAACTTGTACCAATTATGAAATCCTAAAAAGTAAAGATAACAAAATGTGCTTATGCACCGGAATGCTTTATGATCCAAAAGAAAAACCGAAGGATCCGCCTAAACATCCATTTAATGTAAGAGTGCTAAACAGATTAAAATCAATTAAAGAAGCACTTTTCCTAAAAAAATAAATCCCCTCCCCAGCACTCCCCGAAGGGAAGGGAGTCAAAGAGATAGAAAATAAAAAAAAGTCACAACAAATAAAATTCCCCTTTGCCAATAAAAGCTCCCTCTCCTTTGGAGAGGGTTGGGGTGAGGAAAAAACAATAATTATGAAAAAAGTAGTATTAGCCTATAGCGGAGGATTAGACACTTCTTACTGTCTAAAATATTTAAAAAACGAAAAAGGATATGAAGTTCACACTGTATTAATTAATACGGGTGGATTTGATGAAGAAGAATTATCAGCTATCGAAGAAAGAGCTTACGAATTAGGTAGTGCAAAACATGCGAACCTAACTATCGTAGATAAATATTACGACAAAGCAATAAAATATTTAATTTATGGTAACGTATTAAAAAACAACACCTATCCATTATCTGTTAGTGCTGAACGTGTTTTTCAAGCTATTGAAGCTATCAAATACGCTAAATCTGTTGGAGCAAGTGCTATTGCTCACGGAAGTACGGGTGCTGGAAATGACCAAATTCGTTTTGATTTAATTTTTCAAACCATCGCCCCAGAAATAGAAATCATTACTCCTATTAGAGATTTGAAATTATCTCGTCAAGAAGAAGTAGATTATTTATCTAAAAATGGTGTTCACTATTCTTGGGAAAAAGCACAATATTCTATCAACAAAGGACTTTGGGGAACTAGTGTTGGAGGAAAAGAAACTTTAACTTCAAACCAAGCTCTTCCAAGTGAAGCTTATCCTTCGCAATTACAAAAAGAAGGGGAAGAAAAAGTAACTTTAGAATTCGAAAAAGGAGAATTAGTTGCTGTAAATGGTAAAAAAGACAAACCTTCAAATAACATTGTTATTCTTGAAAAACTTGCAAATGCATATGCTATTGGAAGAGATATTCACGTAGGTGATACTATTATTGGTATTAAAGGTAGAGTTGGTTTTGAAGCTGCTGCGCCATTAATTATCATCAAAGCGCATCATTTACTTGAGAAACATACATTAGGTAAATGGCAACAATACTGGAAGGAACAGCTAGGAAACTGGTACGGAATGTTATTTCATGAAGGTCAGTTTCTTGATCCTGTAATGCGTAACATTGAAACGTTCCTTGAAGATACTCAAAAAACAGTAAACGGAACTGTAATTGTTTCATTGAAACCTTATCATTTTTCGCTTGACGGAATTGAATCTGAAAACGATTTGATGAATACTGGTTTTGGTCAATATGGTGAAATGAACAATGCTTGGACATCTGACGATGCAAAAGGATTTATCAAAATTCTTGGAAATGCTCAAAACATATTTTCATCTGTAAACAAACTTACTCATGATTAACATTGGAATAATTGGAGGTTCAGGTTATACTGCTGGTGAACTAATCAGAATATTAATGTTTCACCCAAATGCAACTATTGATTTCGTCTATAGCACTACTAATGCTGGAAAACCACTTTCAATTGCTCATCATGATTTGTTAGGTGATATTGAAATGAATTTTACTGCGGAAGTAAATCCAAATGTAGATGTTGTTTTCTTGTGTTTAGGTCACGGAAAATCAAAAGCTTTTTTAGAGCAAAATCAATTTTCAAGCACCACTAAAATCATCGACTTAGGAAATGATTTTAGATTGACTAAAGACAAAGAATTTGATGGAAAATCATTTGTTTACGGATTACCAGAATTAAACAAATCGAATATTAAAAAAGCTCAATTCATAGCTAATCCAGGTTGTTTTGCAACAGCTATACAACTGGCTTTATTACCATTAGCAAAAAACGGAATACTTACTAATGATGTTCATATAAATGCAACAACAGGAAGTACTGGAGCTGGAGTTACACCTTCGGAAACCACACATTTTAGTTGGAGATCAAATAATATGTCACATTACAAAGCTTTTGACCACCAACATTTAGGTGAAATAAACCAAAGTGTGAATCAATTGCAAGCAGACTATTCTAACGAATTGATTTTTGTTCCAAATAGAGGTGATTTTGCCAGAGGTATTTTTGCAACATTATACACCACTATCGAAGAAAGTTTAGAAGATATTGTAGCGAAATACGAAGCGTATTATGCGAACCAACCCTTTGTAACTGTTACTACTACTGCTATCAATATGAAACAAGTAGTACAAACAAACAAGTGTATTATCAGTTTAATGAAAAAAGGCAACCGGTTATTGATAACATCAATTATTGATAATTTAACAAAAGGTGCTTCTGGACAAGCGATTCAAAATATGAATTTAATGTTTGGATTAGAAGAAACCACAGGATTGCATTTGAAACCGAGCGGGTTTTAAAAAACAGTTTAAAGTTTAAGGTTTAAAGTTAATCTCAAAACCTTGAACGTTAAACTTCAAACTTTAAACAAAAAAGAAAAATGAACTTATTTGACGTTTACCCCTTATACAATATTACGCCTGTAAAAGCTATTGATTGCACGATTACAGACAAAGATGGTATTGAATATTTAGATTTATATAGTGGTCATGGTGTAATTTCCATTGGTCACACGCAACCAGATTATATTGCCAAATTAAAAAATCAATTGGATAATATTGGTTTTTATTCAAATGCTATTCAAAATCCATTGCAAGTAGAATTAGCAGAGAAATTAGGAAAGTTATCTGGATACGAAGATTATACGTTATTCTTGTGTAGCTCTGGGGCTGAAGCCAATGAAAATGCATTGAAATTAGCTTCGTTTCACAATGGTAAATCTCGAGTAATTGCTTTTGACAATTCTTTTCACGGAAGAACATCTGCTGCTGTTGCTGTAACGGATAACAAAAAAATTGTTGCGCCAATCAACGCACAACAAGTGGTTACGTTTTTACCCTTAAATAACATTGATTTAGTTGAAGCTGAATTACAAAAAGGAGATGTTTGCTGTGTAATTATTGAAGGAATTCAAGGTGTTGGTGGACTAGACGAAGGAACGACTACGTTTTTTCAAGCTTTAGAAAAAAAATGCGAACAATACGATGTTGTTTTAATTTTAGACGAAGTGCAATCTGGTTACGGAAGAACAGGAAAGTTTTTTGCACACCAATATCACAATATTAAAGCTGATATTATTTGTTTAGCAAAAGGAATGGGAAATGGATTTCCAATTGGAGGAATCATGATTTCGCCAAAATTCACTGCTAGTTATGGATTATTGGGAACTACTTTTGGCGGAAGCCATTTAGCTTGTGCTGCAGGAATTGCTGTTCTAGATGTGATTGAAAGCCAAAAATTAATGGACAATGTGAATGAAGTTTATGCTTATTTTTTAGAAGCAATAAAACAAGTTCCTGAAATTATTAAGATAAAAGGAAAAGGATTAATGCTAGGAGTCGAATTTGATTTTGATGTTAGCGCACTACGTAAAAAAATGATTATTGAGAAGCATATTTTTACAGGAAATGCTAACAATAAAAACTTATTGAGAATTCTTCCTCCATTGACAATCAATAAAGAAGCTATTGATACCTTTATCATTGCTTTAAAAGAATCATTAGAAGAAATAAAAGCATAATTATGAGTCAATTATTACCCATAGAAAAAAGAAATGCCGTTTTAAGACGTATGGCAGAACTTCTTGAGCAAGAAAGAACCGACCTTAAAAACGTAAATCAACAGGATTTAAATAATTATTCTGGTGATGATTTAGCTATGGAAAAAAGACTCTTAGTTGATGATGCTAAGATTGACGGAATGATTCTTTCTTTACAACAGTTATTCAGTCAAGAAGATCCTGTCGGTAAAATTCGTTTTGATTTCACTCATGAAAATGGTTTGAAAATCTATAATAAAACGGCTGCTTTTGGAACGATTATGATTATTTATGAATCCAGACCAGATGTAACTGTTGAGGCTGGAGGAATTGCTTTCAAATCAGGAAATAAAATCCTATTAAAGGGAGGGAAAGAATCTTTGTTGTCAAATTTAAAGATTGTAAGTCTTTGGCATGAGGCTTTAAAAGCAAATAATGTAGCAACAGAATGGGTTGAATATCTAAATTACAACAGAGCCGAAACTCAAGCTTTTTTAGAAAAACCAACACAAAGAGTTGATTTAATTGTTCCTCGCGGTGGAGAACAATTGATAGCTTTTACTAAAAAACATGCTACTTGCCCAGTTATAGTAAGTGGACGAGGAAATAATTTTGTGTATGTAAATGCTGAAGCTGATTTAGACCAAGCACTTGCAATTATTATTAACGGTAAGACCTCTAACATATCTGTTTGTAATGCTTTAGATAAAGTTTTAATTGATACTAATCTTGACAATTGGGAAGCTTTTGCGCAAAAAATAATTCAAGAATTACAACAAAGAAACGTTATGGTTTTAGGAGATGAAGGTGTTTCAAAAGCAACCCATGTTCCTTTAATAGCATCCGATTTAATTTGGTACGAAGAATTTTTAGATTATAAAATTGTTATTGGAGTAACCAATTCAAACCAAGAAGCAATTGATAAAATAAACAAATATTGTGGTGGACATTCGGCTTCGATAATAACACAAAATGATGCAGTAGCGCAAGAATTCATGGAAAATGTGGATACAGCTGCGGTTTATCAAAACGCCTCTACCCGATTTACTGATGGAGGACAATTTGGTTTAGGTGGTGAATTGGCCATCAGCACAGACAAACTACACCAACGAGGACCTATTGGCTTACAACATTTAGTTACTAATAAATGGTATATTTACGGAAATGGACAAATCAGGTAAAAAAAGAATCTTATTAAAAATTGGAAGCAATACGTTAACCAAAGAAACCAATCACATTTCGAGAGGAAAGATTGAGGATATTGGTATGCAAATAGCAGCCTTAAAAGACGATTACGAATTTGTAATTGTAAGCTCTGGTGCTATTGCGGCTGCAAAACAATTTGTAAAACTTGAAGCTCCAGACAACGAAATTTTTGTAAAACAAGCACTAGCTTCTATTGGACAACCCCATTTGATGCGGATTTTTCATGAGAACTTCAGTGATTTAGGATTGCACACGTCACAATGTTTACTTTCCTATTCTGATTTTGAAAAAAAACAAACCAAAGTAAACATCGTAAACACGATAAATGTTCTTGTCAAAAATAGTTACATTCCAATTATTAATGAAAATGATACCGTTGCAACTGACGAAATTCAGTTTGGTGATAATGACAAATTAGCGGCCTTAACTGCCGTTTTATTGGATGTTGATATTTTGATAATTGCCACTAACACGAATGGAATTTATACTAAAGCATCAATCCACAATGAAATTCCTGATACGATTTCATTGGTTACAGATTTAGATTCTTTACAAAATGAAATTGGGGATTCAAAATCTTCTCACGGAACAGGAGGCATGCAATCTAAAATTGATTCGGCAGCTATTGCGAAAGCAGCAAATATTGAAACTTGGATTGTGAACGGATTAGAAGACAACTTTATATTGAAAGCATTAAATAACGAAATTCCTTTTACTAAAATTCTGTAACTGTTGATGCGGTTAATCATCAATTCGGTTAATCAATTAAACAAACAACTGATTAAATAAATAAGACAATGAACTACATTTCCATACAAAACATAGATTCACTTCAAAAATGGGTGAAAGACGCACTGAAAATCAAAAAAAATCCTCTAAAAAACAAAAAACTAGGAAAAAATAAAACCCTTGGAATGTTGTTTTTTAATCCAAGCCTTAGAACCCGTTTGAGCACACAAAAAGCGGCTTTAAATTTAGGTATGAATGTGATGGTAATGAATTTTACTAGCGAAGGTTGGACAATTGAATATGGAGATGGTGCGGTTATGAACCAAGGAACTTCGGAACATATTAAAGAAGCTGCAGCTGTAGTTTCACAATATTGTGATATTATTGCCATCAGAGCTTTTGCTGGATTGACAGACAAGGAAAAAGATAATGCCGAAACTGTCCTTACTGGTTTCTTAAAATATGCAACTGTTCCCGTTGTGAATATGGAAAGTGCAACCGGACATCCTTTACAATCGCTTGCAGATGCAATAACTATGGCAGAGCACAAAACTGCTCATAGACCTAAAGTTGTTTTAACTTGGGCACCACATCCAAAAGCATTGCCTCAAGCAGTAGCTAATTCATTTGTACAGATGATGCAACTGCAAGATGCTGATTTTGTAATCACACATCCAGAAGGATATGAACTAAATCCTGAAATTACTAAAGATTCTAAAATTGAGTATGATCAAAATAAAGCTTTTGAAAATGCTGATTTTATCTATGCAAAAAACTGGAGTAATTATAAAGACTACGGAAAAGTAACAAATTCAGATCCAAGTTGGACTGTAGATGCTGACAAAATGAAACTGACCAATAATGCTAAATTTATGCATTGCTTACCTGTAAGACGTAATGTAATCGTAACAGATGAAGTGATTGACAGTGAAAATTCAATAGTTATTGAACAAGCCAATAACAGAACATATTCCGCACAATTAGTTTTGCAAAAAATACTGAAAAATGGGAAATAAACAACCAATTAGCATACTGAAAATTGGTGGCAACATCATTGACAATCCATCTGAATTGAAACAATTCCTATCTGATTTTTCAAAAATTGAAGGATACAAAGTATTGGTTCATGGAGGCGGAAAATCAGCTACTAAAATGGCGCAAAGCATTGGTTTAGTTCCTCAAATGATAGATGGACGTAGAATTACAGATGCAGCCATGTTAGATGTAGTGGTAATGATTTATGCAGGTCAAATCAACAAAAACATTGTAGCGCAATTACAAGCAAATAATACTAATGCAATGGGATTCTCTGGTGCTGACGGAAATTTAATTAGGTCTAGCAAAAGAAATCATCCTACTATAGATTACGGTTTTGTGGGTGATGTTCAAAAAGTGAATATTCCACTATTAGAAACCCTTATTAATACTGGAATTACCCCCGTATTTTGCGCTATTACACATGATTTGAAAGGACAATTATTAAATACAAATGCGGATACAATTGCTAGCGAATTAGCTATTGCTTTATCTGAAATTTTTGATGTAACTTTGAGTTATTGCTTCGAAAAACCAGGCGTATTATATGATTCAGAAGACGATTCATCAGTAATCACATCAATAAATGAAGCTTTATATTCTAAATTAAAAGCAGAAAAAGCCATTCATTCCGGTATGATTCCAAAATTAGACAACTGTTTTAATAGTTTGTCAAAGGGAGTTCAAAAAATAAAAATTGGCCATCATAGAATGTTTCAAGATTCAACAGCATTGTACACCACAATTACATTATGAAAAGTATAGAAACCCTTACTCAAGAAGCCATTGCTCTTTTAAAAGCATTAATTGAAACTCCTTCCTTTTCGAGTGAAGAAGATCAAACAGCGCTTTTAATTGAAAATTGGTTTACACAAAATAACATCCCTTTCAAAAGAGAGAATAATAATGTTTGGGCTTTCAACAATTATTTTGATAAGAACAAACCAACACTTTTACTTAACTCACATCACGATACCGTAAAACCAAATCAAGGATATACTAATGACCCATTTGAAGCCATCGTAGATGACGGTAAATTATATGGATTAGGAAGTAATGATGCAGGTGGCTGTTTAGTATCACTACTAGCAACTTTTGTGTATTTTTATTCAAATGAAAACCTGCCTTATAACCTAGTAATGGTTGCTTCTGCTGAAGAAGAAAGTAGCGGGAAAAATGGATTAAATAGTGTCTTAAAACATTTACCAGAATTAGAATGTGCCATTGTAGGGGAACCAACTTTGATGCAATTAGCGGTTGCCGAAAAAGGATTATTAGTTTTAGATGTAATTATAAAAGGTACTGCAAGTCATGCGGCTCACAACAATCCTGACAATCCAATTTACAATGCTATACCTGTTATAGAATGGTTTAAAAACTTTCAATTCGAAAGAATATCTGAAGTTCTTGGACCTGTAAAAATGACGGTCACACAACTATCTGCTGGAAAACAACATAATGTAGTTCCTGCAGAATGTCATTTGGTAATAGATATTCGAGTAAATGATTGTTACAACAATAAAGAAATTCTAGAGACTGTAAGACAACATGTAAATGCCGAAATCAATCCTAGATCTATGCACTTAAACGCTTCTTCAATTCCTGTATCACACGGATTAGTTCAAGCTGGAATTGCATTAGGCAGAACAACATATGGCTCTCCTACTCTTTCAGATCAATCTGTTTTGAGTTGTAAATCCTTAAAATTAGGACCCGGAGAAACATTGCGGTCACACTCAGCAAACGAATTTATATTTATAAACGAAATAGAAGAAGGAATTCAATTGTATATCAAAATACTAACTGATTTTTTCAAACAATAAAAATCTACCTATGAAACTTTGGGAAAAAGGAATACCAACTGACAAACAAATCGAACATTTTACAGTTGGAAACGACAGAGAACTAGACTTAGTTCTAGCTAAATATGATGCTTTGGGCTCTATTGCTCATGCAAAAATGTTAGGGCAAATTGGACTTTTGACAGATGAAGAAACTGTTTCTTTAGTATTAGCTTTAGAGGAAATTATAAAAGATGTTGAAAACGGAAAATTCGAAATTGAAGATAGTTTTGAAGACGTACATTCAAAAATTGAATACCTACTAACTATAAAATTAGGGGATGCTGGAAAAAAAATTCATACTGCACGTTCCCGTAACGATCAAGTTTTAGTTGATGTTAATCTATATTTAAAAGATGTCGTTAAAGAACTAAAAGAACAAGTAAAAACATTGTTTGATTTATTCATGGAATCGGCTGACAAACATCAGAATGTTTTATTGCCAGGATATACACATTTACAAATTGCAATGCCTTCTTCTTTTGGAATGTGGTTTTCTGCTTATGCTGAAAGTTTGATTGATGATATTACCATGTTGAATGCCGCTTTAAAAATTGTAGATCAAAATCCATTAGGTTCAGCAGCAGGATATGGAAGTTCATTCCCTATCAACAGAACATTTACAACACAAGAACTTGGCTTTGAAACCTTAAAATTCAATGCTGTAGCTGCTCAAATGAGTCGCGGAAAATCAGAAAAAACAGTAGCTTTTGCAATGAGTAGCGTAGCTGCAACATTAGCAAAATTTTCTATGGATGTTTGCTTGTATATGAGTCAGAATTTTGATTTTATTAGCTTACCTTCTCATCTTACAACTGGTTCAAGTATAATGCCGCACAAAAAAAACCCAGATGTTTTCGAATTAATTCGTGGAAAATGCAATAAAATTCAAGCATTGCCATACGAAATTACATTAATCACAAACAACTTACCAAGTGGTTACCACAGAGATTTACAATTATTGAAAGAAGGATTATTTCCTGCTATTCAGAATTTAAAAGCATGTCTAGATATTGCTATTTTTTCTATTAAAGATATAAAAGTAAAAGAGCATATTTTAGACGATAAAAAATACGATTATTTATTTACTGTTGATTCATTAAATGAAATGGTAGTTGCTGGAATTCCTTTTAGAGATGCTTATAAAGCGGTAGCTGAGCAACTAGAAAACGGGACGTTTAAATCTCCAAAAGAAACAAAACATACTCATGAAGGAAGTATCAATAACCTTTGCCTAAATGAGATAAAAGAAAAAATGAAACGTTCTTATTAATTCAAAACCCAAAATAGTTTTAAATAAAAAAGAGCTCCAATTGGAGCTCTTTTTTTATGCAACTTTATTTTTTACTACTAATCTAAATCCTTCACCGTGAATGTTTAGAATTTCAACATCTTCATCTGGTTTAAGATACTTTCTTAATTTAGCAATATATACATCCATACTTCTTGATGTAAAGTAATTGTCATCTCTCCATATTTTTGTCAAAGCTAATTCTCTAGGCATTAAATCATTTTCATGAAGAATTAACATTTTCAACAATTCATTTTCTTTAGGAGATAACTTAATCGGTTCTTCATCACCAAAAGTTAAGAATCTAAGTTTTGAATTCAAATGGAATTTTCCAACATTAAATTCAAACTGTACTTGTTCCGTTTTAACATCCGAAGATTTTCTTTGAATAATTGCTTTAATTTTCATTAATAAAACTTCTGAATCAAAAGGTTTATTAAGATAATCATCAGCACCAGCTTTGTATCCTTTAAGAACATCTTCTTTCATAGATTTTGCTGTTAAAAAAATAATTGGAACTTCATTATTTTTTTCTCTTATTTCTTTCGCTAAAGTATATCCGTCTTTATAAGGCATCATCACATCTAGAATACATAAATCGTAGGAATCCTTTTTGAATTTCTCAAAACCTTCCATACCATTCTTAGCTAAAGTAACATCAAAATCATTCAGCATTAAGTAGTCTTTTAGTACAGCCCCAAAATTTAAATCATCTTCAACTAAAAGGATTTTTTTATTTACATTTTCCATATTCTAATTTATTAGTGGTATTTTTATTATGAAGGTACTTCCTTTTCCCTTTTCACTTTCTACATAAACTTGACCGTTATGGTCTTCAACTATTCTTTTTACATAAGCTAAACCTAACCCATGTCCTTTAACATTATGTATGTCACCTGTATGCTCTCGGTAAAACTTTTCAAAAATTCTTTTTTGTGCAGCTTTACTCATTCCCACACCATTATCTTTTACTTTTACAAGAACCATATCTTTGATGTTCTCTGTATAAATATCTATTTTAGGAACCTCTGGAGAATACTTAATGGCATTTTCCAAAATATTTACAATCACGTTTGTGAAATGAACATCATTTATTAAAACTGAAGTTCTAGCTGCATCAAAATGAGTAGTTATAGAACCTTCTCTATCTTCTAAGATTAGATTAACATGATCAATTGCATCATAAATAATATCCTCAACATTACTGGACTCTTTTTCAATATCCAATTCTTTTTTCTCCAATTTTGAAATCCTCAATACATTTTCAACTTGTGCATGCATTCTTTTATTCTCATCTCGAATCATTTGGAGATACCGAAGAACCTTTTCTTTATCTTCAATTATCTTAGGATTTTTTATCGCATCAAGTGCTAAATTTATAGTAGCAATTGGTGTTTTAAATTCATGCGTCATATTATTTATGAAATCATTTTTTATCTCAGATATTTGACGCTGACGAATCAATTGACTTAATGCACTCGAATAAGCTATAATAATAATAAGTGTAAAAATGATTGATAGTATTGTAATACTAACTAATTCCGATAATAAAAACTTCTTTTTATGAGGGAATGTTACTAATAATTTATATTTTTCATTTCCTTCATTATCTGTTAAAATTGGAATAGAATAAGTTGCATTTCTATCAAACTTAAAGTCCGCCGATTTTACTTTGGTCGCAATTCCATTACTATATATTCCAAACTCAAATTTAGTGTTAACACCATATTCTTCTAACTCTTTTTTAATAAGCTTTCGAAGCGTTTCCTTTGTTACTCTTTCTTGAAGAGGCATAGCAGAAGTAATATCTTTATAGAATATTTCAAACTGCGCATTATCTAAAACATCTAAATTTCCTGATTTTTCGATTCTTATATCAGGAATTAAACTCTGATTCAGAATGGAATTATCAATTTTATTATTGTTGTAAACCTCTGTAACACGTTTGGAGCTAAAACTTTTAAATTTTACACTGTCAAATCTTTTATCAAAGAACGAGCCATTTATATTGTAATCTTCTGATATAACGCTGTTTGAATATACTATAGTTTTGTTTGTTCTTGGATTTTTTTGAACATAATAAAACTCTAATAAATCATCTTTTTTGGGAGCTTTACCCATACTGTCTTTAAGATGATTGTATTTATCATAAAAACTATATGCTTCTTGTTTTTGAAGTTTATCCGCTACATTGCCGATAACTTGTTTTACATGAAATTTAAACTGTTCATCATTATTTTTAAATGAAGTATTAAACCAATATACTTGGACTAATATTATCCCTATCAAGGATAAACTCATCAGCAAAACTAGTAATCTAAAAAAAAGTTTATTCATCAAAACAAAATTAGTATTTTAACAATATAGAAGATAATACATTAACCAAATATTAACATCTAACATTCATTTTGTTGAATCTTTAAAATTTTAAGAATTTTAACTACTTCTTGCTTTGCTTTTTCAGAATTTATGTTTTCTATAACAAAATCGCTTTTTGAAATCCTTTGCTCATCATTCCATTGCGCATTTATTCGTTTCAAAACATGCTCGCGAGTAGTCTTATCTCGCTCCATAACTCTTTGAATTCTAGCTTCCAAAGGAGCAGTTATTGTAATTACAAAATCACAGTTCTTATAATTTCCACTTTCGAATAAAATAGCTGCTTCATAGATAACAAACGGTAAGTCGTTATGATTTAGTATCCATTCTTCAAAATGTTTTCTAACTTTTGGGTGGATAATAGCATTTAACTGTTCTAATTTTTCATGATTATTAAAAACAATTTCCGCTAATTTTTCTCTATTCAAGGTGTTATTGTCAAAAACAGAATCACCGAACACATTCCGAATTAATTCTTTGACTTCTAAAGACTCTGTAATTTTTCTGGCTTCAACATCTGCGATATAAACTGGAATTCCTAATGATGAAAAATAAGTAGCAATTGTGGTCTTGCCACTTCCAATTCCGCCTGTTAAACCAATTACTTTAGTCATATTAGATTTTAAAAAATAATTCAGGGAATGCTTCTTGAGGTTTTTGTTTCATTAAAATTACTTTAATGTATGATTTTAAAAAACCCATACCGTAACCATAAAACTGTTTCCAAACAGCTATCAATGATAAATAACCAATTTTGAAACTTTTGTTTTGAAATGTAGACACCAAAAATAATACCAAAAAGTAAATAAAATATAATTTAAGTAGCACATCCTGATTAAGCAGTAACAGCACTATTGAAAAGAAAAATCCAATTATAAATACCGTTGGGAAGAAAAACGTAAGTTTATTATACTGAGGATACCAACTATTGAGTATTGGCCTAGCCTTTCCAAATTTATTAACCTGTATAGAAAATTTATCCCAGTCAATTCTTCGTTTATGATACACGAATGCTTTTGGGAAAAGTTTAGTTTCAAAACCTAAATTCCATAATCGAATTGACAAATCAGGATCTTCTCCAGGGTGAATATTTCCAAAACCATTTGATGCTTCAAATGCTTTACGAGACAAGCCCATATTAAAACTCCTAGGTTGGAATTTATCTATTTTTTCAGAACCACCACGAATACCTCCTGTGGTTAAAAAAGAAGTCATCGAAAAATTGATTGCTTTTTGAATATCCGAAAAACTATCTAATGCTTTATCTGGCCCACCAAAACAATCTACATAATTACGTTTTAATTCCAAATCAACTTCTGATAAATACTGCTTTGGAATAATACAATCAGAATCAAAAATGATAAAATAGTCTCCATTAGCTTTTTTCATTCCATAATTTCTTGAATCTCCTGGTCCTGAATTTTCTTTATAACAATATGACAAATGCAGTTTACCAGCGTACTTGCGCACCACATCATCACACCGCAATGACGAACCGTCTTCAACTATTACAACTTCAAAATTTTCAGTATAATCTTGTTGCGACAAACTTTCTAATAATTCATCAACTTCATCAGGACGATTGTAAACAGGTATAATTAGAGAAAAAAGCATAATTATTAAGACGTATTATAGTGTGTGTTTTGTGATTTTAAAATTTTAACAAATATACTCTTTATCCATAAAAAAACCATCAATTATTCATTGATGGTTTAGTATAATATGAGGATAAATTAATTAAGCTATACTTGAAATTCCTACAACTTCATTAGTATCTGCTAAATAATCAACTCCTTCGAATCCAAAACCGAAAAGATTAAGAAAATCTTGTTTATATCCAGCTAAATCTCCTAATTGCGGTAAAGTCTCTGTAGTTGCTTCTAGCCATAATTTTGCTACTTTAGCTTGTACATCTTCTCTCATTTCCCAATCGTCAATACGGATTCTTCCATTTTCATCAACTGGAACTTCATTTCCAGAATACAATCTATCTTGGTACAAACGTTGAATTTGCTCAATACATCCTTCATGAATTCCTTCTTCTTTCATTATTTTATATAACAATGAAATATACAATGGAATTACCGGAATTGCAGAACTTGCTTGTGTTACCAAAGCTTTGTTTACAGAAACAAATGCTTTTCCTTTAATGTCTTTCAAACTGTCTGAAATAGAAAATGCAGTAGCTTCAAGATGATCTTTTGCACGACCAATTGTTCCTTTTCTATATACCGCCTCCGTTAATGATGGCCCAATATAAGAATAAGCAACAGTTGTAGCTCCTGGAGCTAATAGGTTTTCTGCTTTCAAAGCATCAATCCACATTGCCCAATCTTCACCACCCATTACAGCAACAGTGTTTGCAATATCTTCTTCATTACATGGCTCAATCGAAATTTCAGAAACAATTCCAGTATGAAAATCAACTGTTTTGTTAGTAAAAGTAGATCCAATCGGTTTCAAAACAGAACGGTGCAAAACACCTGTAACTGGATGAACACGAACTGGCGAAGCTAAACTATAAATGATTAAATCTATTTGACCTAAATCAGCTTTGATTAAGTCTAAAGTTTGTTTTTTAATTTCATTAGAAAAAGCATCTCCATTGATACTTTTTGCATACAATCCTGCTTTATGAGCTTCTTTTTCAAAAGCAGCAGAATTATACCAACCTGGAGATCCTGGTTTTCCTTCAACAGGAGGTTTTTCAAAAAAAACGCCAATGGTAGCGGCATCAGATCCAAAAGCACTAGTTATTCTAGAAGCTAAACCAAAACCGGTAGACGCTCCAATTACTAATACTTTTTTAGCACCTTCAATAGGTCCTTTAGATTTTACATATGCAATTTGATTTTTAACATTTTGTTCGCATCCTTGTGGGTGAGATGTCAAACAAATAAATCCTCTCATTCTTGGTTCTATAATCATATCAGGCTATTCGTTAATTTATTTTCTATTCAGATTGGTCAAAAATCTGATGTTTATTATTTTTTTAACTAAATTTTATTGAATTTGAATGGCAAATATAGCTCATTTTTTTAGTTCAACAAGGCTTTTGCGTGATTTAAGGCGGAATCTGAAACCACAGTTCCCGATAACATTTGGGCTATTTCTACTACTCTTTCCTCACTGGACAACAACTTCAATTCTGATTGTGTATCATCATCAACAGTTGATTTGAATACCTTGAAATGTGCGGTACCTTTGGCTGCTATTTGTGGTAAATGGGTAATTGCAAAAATTTGCATCGTAAGACTCATTTCTTTCATGATTTCTCCCATTCTAATTGCTATTTCGCCAGAGACACCTGTATCAATTTCATCAAAAATTAAAGTAGGTAATTTAGAATATTGTGCTAAAATTGCCTTTACAGCTAACATAATTCTAGACATTTCCCCACCTGAAGCTACTTTTTTCAACAAGCCAAAATCTGTTCCTTTATTTGCTGAGAACAAAAACTGAATTTCATCTTTTCCATTCTGAAAATACGTAGGCGACAAATTAACATCAATATTAAAACGAACATTAGGCATTCCTAAAGTTTCCAAAATAGCTATCAGTTTTTGAGATAGAACAGGAACTGCAACTTCTCTTTTATCATGAATTACATCAGACAAAGTATCCAATACGGCTATTTTTTCTTGAATTGAATGTGTTAATGCAGCAATTTCTGCTTCTAGATTTCCTATTTCAAAAATAGAATTCTCCAATTGATTTTGAATTTCTAGTAACTCATCAACCGTATTTACTTGATGTTTCTTCTGCAAATTAAAAATCACCTGAAGTTTTTGGCTGATTAAATCCAATTGCTCTGGGTCATTAAATAATTTTTCTGAACATCGAGTTAATTCATCAGATATGTCATCAAACTCAATTATAAGGCTTGTAATACGTTCTAATAAAGCGTGATATTCTATTGAAAAAGGAGCTATTTTTTGTAACGCTATCT
Source organism: Flavobacterium sp. 123 (assembly GCF_003634825.1). Classification (NCBI taxonomy): domain Bacteria; kingdom Pseudomonadati; phylum Bacteroidota; class Flavobacteriia; order Flavobacteriales; family Flavobacteriaceae; genus Flavobacterium; species Flavobacterium sp. 123. The sequence goes on along the minus strand of NZ_RBXD01000001.1, from coordinate 2,667,386 downwards.
TTATTTCTTTCAAATTATCCAATACCCCTATTTGTTCCTCATTAGCTATAGCCAATGATTTATCAATAGACTCTTTTATAATTTCAACATTGTTTAGCTTTTCAAAATCAGCTTCAAGGACTTCTTGTTCACCAGATTTCAAATTTGCAGCTACTAATTCATTCAATAAAAAAGTATTGTATTCTTGCTCTTTGGTCGATTCACCTTGACGTTTAAGCAATGAACTTAAAGTAGCTTTATCCGCTTTATAACTTTTCAAAAGTGTTTGATATTCCAGAATTTCTTTTTGATTATCAGCAATAGCATCAATAATCTTAAACTGAACATTTTCATCAGAAAGCTCTTGAGTTTGTTGTTGCGAATGAATATCAATCAAAAACAAACTTAATTCTTGCAATTCCTGAAGGTTTACGGGACTATCGTTTACAAAAGCTCTTGATTTTCCAGAAGGTAAAATTTCACGTCTAATTATGGTTTCATCTTCATAATCTAAATCATTTGCTTCAAAAAAAGAACGCAAATTGTATTTTGAAATTTCAAAATAAGCTTCAATAACACATTTTTCTTCTTTATTTTTCAAAGAAGTTAAATCGGCTCTTTTTCCTAAAACTAAACCTAATGCACCTAAAATAATCGATTTACCCGCTCCTGTTTCTCCTGTAATAATTGAAAAACCTTTTGAAAAATCAATGGATAATTTTTCTATTAAAGCATAGTTTTTTATCGATAGTGATGTTATCATTTATATCTTTTTTGAAATAAGCAACTAGAATTACTTGATGATTTTTAAATCAATTAATATTTAATTAACCCCCATTTACTGGAGTTCAAAGGGGAAATTTTATTCATACTTTCAACTAAATCGGTAATTGAAATTGTTGGACCTCCAGAAAAAACAGATACAATTTCGTCTGATTTAGCATCAAAAAAAACACGGGTTAAAAAAGCATTCGGTCGAGAGGAATTTACTTTATTAAGATTAAGTAACGCGTCTTTTATTTTTTCTTTGGCTGATTTAAGATCTTGATTCATTACATCCAATCCCGCATGATAATTCAAAGATGTATTTCTTATTTCATTGAAAGTTGGAGATAACAAATCATTGATTAAAAAATATCTGTTTTGATTACCATCCGTTTGACTCCATCCTTTATAACCGCCTTGTTGTGCAACATTCGCAATATTTTGAGCGGTTTCAAAATACTGATTCCCTGCTAATGGCATAAAAGTATCTGCATCCATCCCTATTATTATATAACTATAAAAAGAAATAACAGAAACTAAATTTGATTCAAATACGGAAGGATTATAAATTAGATTTTCAAACTCTGTATAATTAAAAACAAAGTCTTTATCATTAAAATTTAAGACTGGCGAAGAATAAGAAGAATTAAAAATTGGTCTTGAAGACTGTACTTGAATAGTCGCTACAAACTGATTCGAATTATTTGATGAAAGTGTAATATACATCGAACAATTAATTTTTTCATTTTGCTTTAGAGCTTGTCCCGTCCAGTCTGTCTTATTAACAAACTCATTCAAAGACGTTTGCAAAGTCTTAAACACTTGTTGGTTTGCATTAGGAAGACGTTGTGCATTTACTGTTACAATACAGTTTAGCTGCTGCGCTTGTGAAAAAGAGCAAACAAAAAACAAGAAAAAAGCAATTATTTTATTCATAAAAATGCGTTATTACTTTGTTTAATATATCGTCAGCAACAGCTTTCTTCGATTTTAATTCCATTTCTTCAACATGAAACTCCTTATCGATAAAGGTAACTTTATTTGTATCAATTCCAAAGCCTGCTCCTTCATCTTGCAAAGAATTTAAGACTATCAAATCTAAGTTTTTTTTCTGAATTTTAATCTTAGCATTTTCAATTTCATTTTCAGTTTCTAAAGCAAAACCAATCAAAAATTGATTTTTTTTATTCGCTCCTAAAGAAGCCAATATATCTTTTGTTTTTTCGAGTTCAATTGTAAATTCATCCGCTGCTTTCTTTATTTTTTGAGCAGAAACAATCTTTGGTTTATAATCAGCAACGGCTGCGGCAGCAATTGCAACATCAACACCCGCATAATACTGATGACAGACATCATACATTTCTTGAGCTGAAACAACTGAAATCACTTGTACCAACGAATTATTAGCCTTACAATTTGTAGGGCCAGAAACTAAAATTACTGAAGCACCTAAATTAGCGGCACTTAAAGCGATATCAAATCCCATTTTACCCGAAGAATGATTTCCTATAAAACGTACAGGATCTATTGCTTCGTATGTTGGACCAGCAGTAATTAATATTTTTTTTCCTTTAAGAGGAAGTTTACTCTCTAAATCAGCTTCCAAAAAAGCAACTATGTTTTCAGGTTCCGCCATTCTTCCTTCGCCAGATAAGCCACTTGCTAGTTCACCACTTTCAGCTGGGATTATAATATTCCCGTATTGTTGTAATGAATTGAAACTTGCTAATGAAGAAGGATGCTTGTACATGTCTAAATCCATTGCTGGAGCAAAATAAACAGGACATTTAGCAGACAAATAGACCGCTAACAAAAGATTGTCGCAAGTACCATTTGCCATTTTTGACAAGGTATTTGCAGTAGCAGGAGCTATAACCATTAAATCTGCCCAAAGTGCTAGATCAACATGATTATTCCATTTTTCGTTTTCCTCGTCTTGATTGTAGAAACTAGAGAATACAGGATTTTTTGATAAGGTTGATAACGTAAGTGGCGTTACAAAATCCTTAGAAGCAGGTGTCATTATCACTTGGACATGTGCACCTGCTTTTATGAAGAGTCTTACCAATGAAGCCGTTTTATAGGCAGCAATTCCACCAGAAATACCTAGTAAAATTTTCTTACCGTTTAAAACTGACATGGTAACGTATTATTTGTTTGAATCTCTGTGATAGATTTTACCATCTAACCACTCTTGAACTGCTAAAGCATGAGGCTTAGGCAATTTTTCATAGAATTTTGAAACTTCAATTTGTTCTTTGTTTTCAAAAACTTCTTCAAGACTGTCATTATATGTAGCAAATTCTTCTAATTTTTCAGTCAATTCTTTTTTAATTTCAGAATTGATTTGATTTGCTCTTTTAGCCATAATGGTTATTGCTTCATACACATTACCAGTAGGTTCTTCAATAACAGTTTTGTTGTATGTTATTGTATTTACTGGAGCATTCGTCTTTTTTAAATCCATGACTTTATTTATTTAGTAAATTTTTGTAAATCTTTTTCAATTCGAGCTGACATGTCGTCTGCTTTTTGTTTGTATTTTGTATTAGCATTAAATTTAATCAAATTTGCATAAGCTACTTTGGCAATACCTAATCGTTCTTCCATTTTTGAAGGAATACTATTAACTGCTAGTTGATAGGCTGAATCTAATTTATAATATAATGCGTCTTCTGTAAAAATTGTTCCTGGATAATCTATGATAAAATTATCAAAAGCAATTAATGCTGATTTATAATCCGCAATAGTATTATATCCTTTTGCGTTTTCAAATACTTTTTTTTCTATTTTTTCATTCAACATTTTAACTGCTGCATTTGCCTCAGCTAAAAACTCTGAATTTGGATAATTATCTATAAATGCTTGCAACTTATCAATTGCTTTAACCGTATCAGCTTGATCTAAGCTATATGACGGAGATAATTTTGAATAACTTTTAGCTCCTAAAAAGGAAGCTTCTTGTATTTTTTCACTCTTAGGATATCCTGAAACAAAACTATCAAACTGGTATCCAGCTAAATAATATTGTCCTGTTTTGTAATATGCCTGAGCAAACATATAAAACAATTTTTCAGCTTGAGGTTTTCCTCTGTAAGCTGGTGCAATTTGTTCAAAAATACGGATTGCTTTAGCATACTTTCCAGCATCATAAAGTTTTGTTCCCATATCAAATTTAACTGCAACGTCCTCGGATTTTAATGCTTTTTGATATTCGTTACAAGAACAAAAAAGAGCAACAATAAGTAATAAAGATATTATTTTTTTCATTTTTTTACTTTTTTCATGATTTTCTGACAGAATTCAACAAAAAATCATACCGAAGTTTCGGTGGCAAATTTAGTTATTAATTTAGCTACTACAAAATATTTTTTTGCTTAAAAAAAAGGGCTGTTTTTCGTCCCTATTTATTGATATTCTTAACGAATTGATCAATTCGATTTGCCAATGATGCATCTACATTTACAAGTGGTAAACGAACTGTATTGTCTGTTATTCCTAATGAATGAAACACTTGTTTGATTCCGGCAGGATTTCCTTGTTCAAAAATCATGTCAATACAATCCGCTAAAAGATATTGAGTTTTGAAGGCTTCATCTACTTTTCTGTTTAACCCTAATCGAATCATTTCTGAAAATTCTTTTGGAAAACCTTGACCAATTACTGAAATAACACCTGATCCACCTGCTAAAATCATTGGCAAAGCAATCATATCATCTCCAGAAATTACCATAAAATCTTTAGGTTTATTTTTTAACAGTTGCATTGCTTGAACCAAGTCTCCTGCAGCTTCTTTGATTGCCACAACATTTTTGAAATCATTAGCTAAACGCAACACCGTTGCTGGTAACATATTACTTCCTGTTCTTCCTGGCACGTTATATAAAATCACAGGGATTGGAGATGCTTCAGCAATTGCTTTAAAGTGCTGGTAGATTCCTTCTTGAGTTGGTTTATTATAATATGGAGATACGGAAAGAATAGCATCAAACGCAGAAAAATCTCTGGTTTTTAATTCCTCTACAACCTTTACTGTATTGTTACCTCCTACTCCTAACACTAATGGTAATCTACCATTGTTTGCTTCAATCACAGTAGCAATAACTAATTCTTTCTCGTCTTGAGTCAATGTAGCATTCTCTGCAGTTGTACCCAATACAACAAGATATTCAATTCCACCGTCAATTGAAAAATTAACAATTCTTTTTAATGCTTCTGTATCAATTGAAAAATCTTCTTTAAAAGGAGTTACAAGGGCAACACCAGTTCCTATTAATGATTGCATATTTTAGATTATATTTTGTTTAATATTTTTAAATATCTGAATAATTCGTGTGCAAAAACCTTATAATTTTCAGCGTTAGTATTAATCATCAAATGGTTTAATCTCTTATCAACTGATGAAAATCCTACTTTAAACTCCGCTTTTGAATTATGGGTTATCAGCATCAAAATTGCTTTTTCAATGTCATAATAACTAATCAATAAATCAAACTTTTCATTCGTAAAACTTTGTACTGCTAAATCTGTAATATTACCTTTCCAATTGAGTTGTTTAGCTCCAAAAGTAGGTTGTAAATAGCTCTCGTTTTTTTTTACTTTATCTCTGTAAACTATGATTTTTATGTTTTCTTCTAAAATTCCGTTGGCAACTAACTCTTCTATTAAATCATTTTTTTGTAAAAAATAACTTTCATCTACAAGTAAGCCGACCGTTTCAATACGTTTTATATTTGCACTAATTTTAACATTATGCAACCGATTTTTTAATGTTTTTTTTACAAAAAAATCCTTTATATGATTTAAAAACATACTACTTTTACTCTTTTACAAAATTAATTAATTAAGTCGCATTTGAAATGGTAAATCTAAAAAAGTATAACGGTGTTTTCAAACTTTTTGTTATATTCTTAACAGTTTTTTTTGTTAGCTCTTGCAGCAAACAAAATTACACCCTTACCAAGATTGAAGGAAAGCGAATCCCTATAACTGAGAATCAAGTCAATGATTCCAGCATGCAGTCCAAACAAATTGAAAACTTCATTAAGCCGTACCGAGAACATATTAATAAAGATTTAGACAGCGTTTTAGCTTATTGCCCTGAAACATTAGACAAAAGTACTGGAAAATGGCAAACCACCATAGGAAATCTGATGGCAGATGTTACGCTAGAAAGAGGAAACAAAGTATTTAATTTAAGAGAGAAAAAGAACATCGACATCTGTTTGCTTAACAATGGTGGTATTCGTTCTATACTTCCAAAAGGAAATGTGACTGCTAGAACTGCTTTTGAAATTATGCCTTTTGAAAACAGCCTTGTTGTTGTTGTATTAAAAGGAGAACAAATTTTTGAATTGGTAAACTATTTCATTTCAGAAAAAAAAGCACATCCACTAGCCGGAATGACCTTTACAATTGATAAAAATAATCAAGCCAAAAATATTCTTATTCAAGGAAAACCAGTTGAAAAAGAAACTTTATACTATGTAGGAACCAATGATTATTTATCAAATGGCGGTGACAATATGAATTTTTTCAAAAAAGGAATTCACAAGTTTGATTTAGATTATAAACTAAGAAACATTTTGATTGATTATTTTAATGAAGTAGATACTATTCCTGTTATAAATGACATTAGAATTACAGTTGAATAAAAAAGTATTCATTAAAAAAAACTAACTCTATAAAGATATAGCCCTAGCCCTGATGAAAGCGACATCCTTTATGTTTTTTCTTTAAAAACATAAAGATATAGCGGACAGCGGGAAATAGCTCCAAATTGTTTAATGCTTAAGAATGGCAATTGGATTAAAATAAATAAAAGATGAAAAGAAGAGATTTTATAGAAAAAACAGCTGCAAGTTCTGCATTAGTAGGACTTGGATTGTCATTAAGTAGCTTTAAATCAACGGATATAAAGCAATTAACTATTTTACATACAAATGATGTTCATAGCTATATAGATCCTTTTCCAGCTGATCATCCTAGAAATCCAAACAAGGGAGGCGTTGTTAGAAGAGCTGCTTTGATTGAAACAATTCGAAAAGAAAATCCAAATGTTTTATTGCTTGATGCTGGTGATATTTTTCAAGGAACTCCTTATTTCAATTATTACGGGGGTGAATTAGAGTTCAAATTGATGAGTATGATGCAATACGATGCCGCTACCATTGGTAATCATGATTTTGATAATGGTGTTGAAGGATTACATTCGCAAATGCCTCATGCTACTTTCGAATTCATTTCTTCTAATTATAATTTCAAAAATACGGTTATGGATGGATTTGTAAAACCATTTAAAATCTTTGATAAAAACGGAATAAAAGTCGGTGTTTTTGGACTTGGAATCGAACTAAACGGATTAGTTGATAAAAAAATGTATAAAGAAACTGTTTACAGTGATCCGGTTGAAACGGCACAAGAAATGGTTCGTATTTTGAAAAAAGAGCACAAATGTGATTTAATTGTTTGTTTATCTCATTTAGGATACAAATACAATGAGGATGAAGCTAAAATATGTGATTTAAAATTAGCCAAACTTACTCAGGATATAGACTTAATTATTGGAGGACACACACATACTTTTCTTGATAAACCTACTGTCGTGAAAAACATTAATAATCAAGATGTTATTATAAATCAAGTGGGGTGCTACGGAATTAATTTAGGCAGAATTGATTTTTATTTTGATACTAACAAACAAAATACCGCTGTTGGAAAATCAATTATTATTTAATTGAAGTTAGTTTATCCCTTTCTAAAAAATACCTAACCATAAAATAATACGATAAAACTTGCGTCAATACCGCTGTTGCACGCAATGCACTTAAAGAAAGGTAAAAATAATTGAGAACATAAAAAATATCCGAAATCAAAAAACAACCAGCCATCAAGACTAAGTTCAAGAAAACGGGGGTGTTTTGTTTAATGTAACTGATTATTGATAAAACACTTAGAAGCGCAATAACAATTGCATAAACTACAAAAATTGAAAAACTAAAATCTACTTTTTCTAATTTTAGACTCAATACCATAACAATTAATAGTATTATTAAAATAGTTGAAACTAAAATAGTTGTAAAATCTTTTTTATCAATTTTTAGCTTAAAAAAATCCTTAATAATATTTTTCAACAAGATACTATAAACCGATAAAAAACAAAAAATCATTATAACAATTGCGTTTTTACTTTCAAGTAAAACAATGATTTCCCCAATAAAACTTAGTATAAAAATTATAATTTTTGTTATTTCAATTTTGTAATTATTTGTAATGAAATAATAAATAAAAGCCGAAGAAACCACTATTGCCTTTGAATATAATGACAACAAATTATCCCCCATTAAACTGAAGATCAATGCGGAAGCAGCTGCCAATGCATAAATAATTAATGATGGAATATTAGCTTTCATTTAAAATTTTAATAAAATCGTCTTCAGAAATTATAGCTACATTAAGCTTATTAGCTTTTTCTAATTTGGCTGGTCCCATATTATCTCCTGCAACAACATAATCCGTTTTTGCAGAAATAGAACTTCCAACTTTACCGCCGTTATCTTCAATAGCTTTTTTCAATTCATCTCTAGAGAATTTCTCAAAAACACCAGAAACAACAAAGGTTTTTCCTAATAGTTTATCAGTCGCATTTGGATTTTCTTTTTCAATAATTTCAAATTGAATACCATGTATTTTTAGCCTTTCAATTATAATTCTATTTTCATGATTCTCAAAAAACTCAACGACACTTTGAGCAATTCTTTCTCCAATTTCATCTACAAGTACTAAATCCATTATACTTGCTTGACTTAATGCGTCTATGTTTTTGTAATGTTTTGCTAATTTTTTAGCTACAGTTTCACCAACATACCGAATTCCAAGTGCAAATAGAACACGTTCAAAAGGAATGTTTTTAGAATTTTCAACCCCGTTTACTAAATTTTCTGCTGATTTTTGAGCCATCCTTTCTAATGGAAGAATTTGTTCCACCTTCAATTCGTATAAATCAGCATAATTATGAACCAATCCATTATTGAAAAGTAAAGCAACCGTTTCGCCACCTAAACCTTCAATATCCATCGCTTTTCTAGAAATATAATGCTGAATTCTTCCTATAATTTGTGGAGGGCAACCATAAAAATTAGGGCAATAATGATTGGCCTCACCTTCACTTCGCACTAAGTCCGTATTGCATTCTGGACAATGCGTAATATATTTTGTAGGTTCTGTATTCTCTGGACGCTTACTAAAATCAACCGCAATAATTTTAGGAATTATTTCTCCACCTTTTTCAACAAAAACAGTATCTCCCACGCGAATATCTAATTTTTCAATTTGATCTGCATTGTGTAAAGATGCCCGTTTTACAATGGTACCGGCTAGCTGTACTGGCTCTAAATTAGCCACCGGAGTTATAGAACCTGTTCTTCCAACTTGATAAGAGATAGAATTCAAAGTAGTAGAAACTTGTTCTGATTTGAATTTATAAGCAATAGCCCAGCGTGGAGATTTTGCTGTAAAACCAAGTTCTTCCTGATATTGAAAAGAATTTACTTTGATAACAACTCCATCCGTTTCATAAGGAAGTGTATGTCTGTGAATATCCCAATAGTCGATAAATTCAAAAACATCTATTAAACTATTGGCTAATTTTGATTCTTTAGGAACCTTAAAGCCCCATTTTCTTGCAGATTCTAATCCTTCAAATTGAGAATTAAAAGGTAATTTATTTCCAATAATAAAATACAACAAGCAATCCAAAGGTCGTTTTGCTACTTCGGCACTGTCTTGCAATTTTAAACTTCCTGATGCTGTATTTCGAGGATTAGAATAGGGTGTTTCTCCAATTTCTATTAATTCCTGATTCATTTTTTCAAAACCAGCAAAAGGGAGAATGATTTCACCACGAACGTCAAAAGTTTCTGGAAAATTTCCTTCTAATTTTAAAGGAATTGACTTAATCGTTTTTATATTATTAGTTACATCATCCCCTTGAAAACCATCTCCTCGAGTTACAGCACGTTTAAGCAATCCGTTTTCGTAGGTAATACTGATTGACGCGCCATCATATTTCAGTTCACAAGTATATTCCAAAGAAACCTCTCCCAAAACTTTTTGAATGCGTTTTTCCCAATCAATTAATTCGTCTTTAGAATAAGAATTGTCAAGAGAATACATTCTGTGCTCGTGAGGAACAGTCTGAAAGTTTTTCGTAATCGCTCCTCCCACTCTTTGTGTTGGAGAATTTTCATCGTAATATTCTGGATGTTGATTTTCTAAATCTTGAAGTTGTTTTAGTTTTAAATCGAATTCAAAATCGGAAATGATAGGTTTATCTAATACATAATAATTATGATTATGCTGATTTAATTCCTTCCTTAAAGTTTGAATTGTATCTTGAATATCCATAGAAAAAAAATTGGCTATTTTAGTTTTTGAAAAAGTGTACTAAAATAACCAATTTAAAAGAAAAACCAATACAATTAAGATTCAATAATTGAATTTATTTGCTGGTATAATTGTCCATCGCTTAAAAATGCTCCTTGTTGAATCAAAGCAAAAATGGATGAATTTCGTTCTTCAGTAAACTCTTTTTTACCAATTTTCATTTCAATAGTTTCCGTAAACATGTTGTCACTCAGCCATTGTAAACCTTCGCGGGTTAAAAAATCAGTTTCTGGAACCAATGATTTTAAAACTATCGATTGAACATGTTTGTCAAAACACTGAAAAAGAAAGATATGATTTTTAGAAAAATGCTCTAAATACTCTGCTTTTGTTAATACTCCTTCCCAAATCAAATCAGAAAACACATCCAATTCCTGTTCTGCAACTTCTGGCTGTTCTGCTTTAATTGTATCCCATTCTGCTTTATCAATTGTTTGTGTGGCTAAAAAAGTACTAAACTCCTGATTTAATTCTTCAAACTGTTCTTTAGTTAATCTTGAGTATTTCATTATTGTATTTTAATTTTAACTTTTGGTGTTTTTTCTCTTCTAAATTTAATAGCGCATAAAAAAGCCCTCTCAAATGAGAGGGCAAATTTAATATATTTTTATGTTTTCTAGAAAATATATCTGATACCAAATTGTGCTTGCCATCTTGAAGCTAAACTAGCATCATAACTGAACGTTTTAGTTTGTGTACCATTGAATGTATACGTTGGAACATTTCCTGAATCAACTGATACACCTATTGGTTGTACGCTGATTGGTTGTTGAATTAATCCCCAATCTGAGTTCAATAAATTCCCTATGTTCAAAACATCAATACTAAATTGGATAGTATTTTTCTTTTCAGAAGCAGATGAAATTTTGAAGTTATAATCTTGCATTAATTTAAGATCCCATTTACCTCTCCAAGGAGATAAAGCACCATAACGTTCTGCATATTGCCCTCTTCTTCCATTCAAATAATCATCTTGGCTAATGAATTTATCAAAAGCTGCACCTTGACCAGAACCAGAAAAATTCATAGAACTGATTTCAGCAGTCGTTGGAATATAAATTAAATCATTTCCTGACGCTCCATCATTATTAATATCACCTCCGTAAGTGTAATTGAAACGGCCTCCTTGTGCATATTCAAAGAAAGTAGAAACTGTAGTTGACCACTTATCATTTGCATATTTCCATTTTTTTGACGCTACACCAATAAAACGGTGTGTATCTCCATATTTAGAATTAGAAAGAACATCATTATTAACATTTCCTAATGCTGGGTTAAAATTAAAGGCATCACCTGTAATTTCTGCTTCAATAGAATTCACATCTTTTGATTTCAAATAGTTATAAGCTAAACTAGCAAATAATCCGTTATCAAAAGTTTTTTGCACTTTAACAGAACCATTAAATGCACTACCTTTTTTTGAATTAGTCAATACATAAGCATGAGCTCTAGCAGGGAAACCATATTCGCTCCAAGTACCGTAATCATTAGAACCATAAATTGGTCTATTATCCACACCATTTAATTGACTTGTAGGGGTTTTTAATCCCCAGTCTTGAACATGAACTGCATTTATATCTTTATTATAAGACATATCAACAGTTAAAATATAATCGTTTTCAAATTTATGGTCGATACCTAAACTAGTTCTCCAAACTTGAGGGAATTTAAAATCATTATTAACAACTTCATAGAAGAATGGATCTACACCACCTACTTGATTTCCAATCCATACAAATGGTAGTTTTCCAGTAAAAATACCTGTTCCTCCACGCAATTGAGTTACTTTATTTCCATTTACATCCCAATTGAAACCTGCTCTAGGAGACCATAACAATCCGTTTCCTGGAAGTTTTGTAGAATCAAAATTTACAGTACTTCCGTCTTTTGGATTATAATAATTAATAGTTGGAACATATCCTTCTGAATTATCTGTATCTATAAATTTTTGTATTAAGCTTGATGTATTAAAATACAATGGTTTGTCAGCTCTTAAACCATATATCAATTTGAAATTATCATTGATATTCCATTCATCTTGAACATAAAATGCCAATTGACCAACAGTTGTTTCAGCTAAGTTCCAACCACCATTTGCACCATCTTGTACTGCATTTTTTGCATTATATGTTGCTTGAGCTGCTGCAATTGCAGAAGCATAATAGCCACTTTCAATATTAGCATCAAAACCAGCCATATCAGTAGATCCAAAAACATCAAAACCATATCCTTTAAGATTGAATGAGTTTTTGAAAATGAATTTTTCAAAAGAGAAACCAGCTGTATAAGTATGATTTCCTTTTACAATATTTAAATTATCTGTAATTTGAATTACTTTTTGATCTAATTTATTATTGATTGAGAACGGCTCATGTCCTGCGATAATATAAGGAGAACCATCCTTAGTTATACTAATAACTGGTGCTGGAGCAGAAAACGGGTTTCTAAAATCATTAAAATGAGTATAACCAGCTTGTAGTTTATTAGTAACAATCTCGCTAAATTTAGAGTTCAACTCTACTAAGAAAGAGCTAAGTTTATTGTTTATTTGGTATCCAGAATTTTCAAACTGCATTGTATTAACATCTGGTCCTCTACGAAGAATAGCTGTTGGGTGTGCAGGTTTGTCTTTGGATGCATCCAAGAAATTATAAATAAACGCTAATTTATGATTGTCATTAATATTCCAATCTAATTTGATAATTCCTTTATTAGAATCTGAATTGTGTGTAAATCCTTGGTAAGCACCTGTGTTATATCCTAACTTTCCTAACTCCGTAGAAACATGCATTAAATCACTAGCTAAAACTCTAGATTCATTTACACCTGTTGTAGCATTTCCATCATTAGCAACAACATTTGAACCTAAGTCACTTCTTTTGTCAATTTCATAATTAGCAAAGAAAAATAATTTGTCTTTAACTATAGGACCTCCAATACTTAAACCTGCTTGCGTTTGCTCTAAAGAAGGAACAAATATTTTTTCACCATGAACTTTATTACCTGTTAAATCTTGATTTCTGTAAAAAGTATAAGCAGTACCATGAAATTCATTCGTACCTGATTTAGTTACAGCATTCACAGAAGCACCTGTAAAACCTGATAAAGTCACATCATAAGGAGCAGTAGCAACCTGAATTTGATCAATCGCATCTAATGAAATTGGCTGAGAACCAGTTTGTCCTCCAGGAGTTGCAGCATCTAATCCAAAAGGGTTATTAAATACAGACCCATTCAACGAATAGTTATTGAATTTATTATTTCTACCTGCAAAAGATCCTCCACTAGCAGAAGGCTCCAAACGCGTAAAATCTTCAGCTGATCTTGAGATTGTTGGCAATACTGCCAATTCTCTTCTTCCTACAGTAGTTTCAGCACCTGTTCTTCCACTTTGGAAAACTTTGTTTTTAGCGCCTACAACTTTTACTTCTTCTAGCTTTTGGCTTTCATCTTGCATAACGATGTCTAACCCAAACGCTTTTCCTAGTTCAAGATAAACATCATTGAATTCTTGATTTTTATACCCCACAAATGAAACTACAATTTTGTACGGCCCACCAATTCTCATATTCAACATGTTGAATCTTCCATCAGCATTTGATAATGCAGAATATTTAGTTCCTGAAGGCGTATGAATAGCTAATACTGTTGCTCCTGGAAGCAATTCACTATTAGAACTTTTCACTATTCCCTTAATACCTGATGTTGTAGTTTGGCCTATCATAATATGAAGACCTAGTACAAAAAACAATAAAGTAATAATTTTTTTCATTTATTTGGTTTTTAGTTATTTTCGTCAAAATTAACCAAAAAAAAATCACTCTTAAGAGTGATTTTTATATTTTATTAACAAATAGTTAACAAAATGTTATTTTTCTGCTACGATTTCGTAAGCTAATTCTACAATTACATCTCTATGTAAACGAACGCTAGCAGCGTATTTACCAGTACGTTTAACGATACCGCTAGTGATGAATTTTCTATCAATTTCTTGACCTCCTTTAGCTAAAGCTTCAGCGATATCAATATTCGTGATTGAACCGAATAATTTTTCACCACCTGCTTTTGCAAAGATTTTAATTTCAATAGCTTTCAAAGCTTCAGCCAATGCTTTTGCATCGTTAACTACTTTAGCTTCTTTGTGTGCTCTTTGTTTTAGGTTTTCAGCTAATACTTTCTTTGCAGAAGGAGTAGCTAATTGTGCGTGACCTTGTGGGATTAAAAAGTTACGACCGTAACCATTTTTTACCGTTACCACATCATCTTTAAATCCTAAATTTTGAACATCTTTTTTTAAAATAAGTTCCATGTTGTTGTCCTTATATTATAGAAGTTAGGTTTCATATTTCAGAAAACCAACAACTGAGTTAAATATTATTTTAGTAAATCAGCCACATATGGCATTAAAGCTAAATGACGAGCTCTTTTAACAGCTACTGACACTTTTCTTTGGTATTTCAATGAAGTTCCTGTTAAACGACGAGGAAGAATTTTTCCTTGCTCATTAACGAATTTCAATAAGAAATCAGCATCTTTATAGTCAATATATTTGATACCTGATTTTTTGAAACGACAATACTTTTTAGTTTTGTTAGTTTCTATGTTCAAAGGCGTAAGATATCTGATATCTCCGTCTTTTTTTCCTGAAGCAGATTGTTGTAATGTTGCCATGATAATTAAGCTTTTTGAGATTTAAGTTTTGCTCTTCTTCTTTCAGCCCAAGAAATAGCATGTTTGTCAAGACTTACAGTTAAGAAACGCATAACTCTTTCGTCACGTCTAAATTCAGTTTCAAAAGCAATAAGAACTTCTCCTGCTACTTTGAATTCGAATAAATGGTAAAAACCAGATTTTTTGTTTTGAATTTCGTAAGCCATTTTTTTAAGACCCCAATCTTCTTTCGATACCATTTCAGCTCCTCTACTAGTAAGAAAATCTTCAAATTTGCTTACTGTTTCCTTTACCTGAACTTCAGATAAAACGGGATTTAAAATGAAAACAGTTTCATAATGATTCATAAATATATATGTATTTGTTAAATTGGCTGCAAAAGTAGTTATTTATTTTTAACCCACAAGCGAAATGCAAATTTATTCGGTGAAATGCAAAAAAAACCGATAAAGTTTGTTTTTATTAAAAATTAGCAGTACTTTTACTATCCCAAACTGTTAAACTTGAATGTTATGAAACTAAATTGTGTAGTTGTAGACGATAGTTCTATTCAGAGAATGATTATTGCAAAGTTAGTGAATAATCACCCTAACTTGCATTTAATCGGTGATTTTTCTAATGCAATTGAAGCTAGAAGTTGTATGTCAATACATACAGTAGACTTGATATTTTTAGATATTGAAATGCCTGTAATTAGCGGTTTTGATTTTTTAGATGGTTTGAAAACTAAGCCCCAAATTATCTTTATCACTTCTAAGGCAGAATATGCTATGAAAGCTTTTGATTACGATGCAACTGATTACTTGCAAAAGCCAATTGCTTTAGATCGTTTTAACGCTTCTGTTAAAAGAGCAATAGATTTACATCTTCTTAGAAATGAAAATAAAGAAGACGAAGGGGAACATATCTTTATCAAAAGCAACCTTAAAAAATTAAAAGTATATACTTCTAAAATAAAATGGATTGAAGCTTTTGGAGATTACGTTAGAGTAGTTACAGAAGAAGATAGTAATCTGGTTCTGTCTACTATGAAATCTTTTGAAAATGATTTATCGAAAGATAAATTTATCAGAGTACATAAGTCCTACATTATTAATATAGATAAGGTAGAACGTTTTAATAGTAAATTCGCCGAAATTGGAATTACAAAAATACCTTTAAGCAGAAACAAAAAAGAAGACTTAGTAAGAGCGCTTTCTTTAGCTTAAAAAAGTTATTCTGTAGCTTTAATAAAAGTCTACATTAATAGTAACCTTTATTGCTCTAAATTGTGCAACAGCCTCAAAACTATTCAAAATCTTTTGGATAGTTTTTTTTGTGCCTGCTATTGGCGTGTTTTGAGGAATTTTAATCAGTATAGTTCTGATGTATTCATTTCTAATTCTACTTATTGCAGGTTCTTCAGGTCCCAATACCGGCATATTCAAGTTTTGACTCATTACTTGGTACAACCAGATTGATCCTTCTTTTAATTTATCAAAATCACGATGCTTCAACGTCAGCTTAATAATTCTGAAGTATGGAGGATATTTGTAAATTTTACGATCATACAACTGTTCGTTATACATTCCTAAATAATCGTTTACGGTAACTTGTTGTATTGTATTATGATTAGGATTATAAGTTTGAATAATAACTTTACCTTGTTTTTCAGAACGCCCCGAACGTCCTGATACTTGTGTCATCATTTGGAAGCTCCTTTCGAAAGCTCTAAAATCAGGATGATACAACATATTATCAGCATTCATAATTCCTACTAAACTTACATTGTCAAAATCTAATCCCTTCGCAAGCATTTGCGTTCCAACTAAAATATCAATTTCTCGGTTCTTGAAGCTATCAATTATTTTTTCGAAACCAAATTTACCGCGCGTAGTATCTTGATCCATTCGTCCCGTTTTTGCAGAAGGAAAAACAGAAATTAATTCTTGTTCTATTTGTTCTGTCCCAAAACCTTTGGTTGTCAAATCAACACTTGAACACGAATGACAATGCGTAGGTTTAGCCATCGTATAACCACAATAATGGCATCGCAATTGGTTTTTGTGCTTATGATATGTCAAGCTCACATCACATTGCTGACATTGCGGAACATTTCCACAAGTCATACATTCTATTATAGGAGAATATCCTCGTCTGTTTTGAAATAAAATTACTTGTTCATTCAAAGACAAAGCCGTAGTGATTTCATTAATCAAAGTATCACTAAAATGTCCCGTCATTTTTTTACGGAAATATTTATCTTTCAAATCAACTAATTCAATATCTGGCATGCGTACGTTTCCAAAACGCTTAGCAATTTCTACCAATCCATATTTCTCCGTTTGTGCGTTAAAATACGTTTCTAAACTTGGAGTTGCTGAACCTAATAGAACTTTTGCTTGATGCAAATGCGCTAAAACAATTGCAGCGTCACGTGCATGATATCTTGGTGCTGGATCAACTTGTTTAAAAGTTTGCTCATGTTCTTCATCCACAACTATAAACCCTAGATTTACAAATGGTAAAAACAAAGCAGACCTTGCTCCTATTACAACTTGAGCTTTAGATGAATTATCTAATACTTGATTCCATACTTCAACACGCTCATTATTATTATATTTAGAATGAAATACGGCTATTTTATTTCCAAAATAAGTGCGCAATCTCCCTACTAATTGTGTAGTTAAAGCAATTTCTGGCAGCAAATACAAAACTTGTTTTCCTGTTTCCAGATATTCTTCAATGAGTTTAATATAGATTTCCGTTTTACCACTAGAAGTTACGCCATGTAATAAGCAAACTTCTTTTTGATTGAAACTTTCTTTTATTTCGTCAAAAGCATTTTGTTGCGCATCACTCAATTGCAAATGCTCTTCCTGTGCGATTCCTTCAAAATTCATCCGATCTTCCTGAATGAAATAATCTTCAAATATTTCTTTTTCGATTAATGCTTTTATAATTGCCGAAGAAGAATTTGCTGTTTCAATTAGTTTTTTTACTGTAATCGGTTTTTTCTCAGAAGCACTGAGTTGAAAATAACTCATTACAATTTCACGCTGTTTGTTGGCACTTTTCAAGGTTTCAATCAACTCACTTAAGCCGCTATTCGATTCATATTTAGCATTTAATCTAACGTAACGAACTAATTTAGGCTTGTAGCTTTCTTGGATTTCTTCCTGAAGAACTAATATATTCTTGTCAATCAATTTTTGAATGACTGGAAAAATATTTTTTTTATTTAAGATGGCAATAATATCCTGAACTTTCAATGAGCTTTGATACTGCAGTGCTTCAAATACTAAAAATTCATCATCCGAAAGCTGACTTTCAACCACAAACACATCTTGTTTTTGAGAAATTAGGGTTTCACTTTCCATCAATAATCCACTAGGCATTGCACCACGATATACATCGCCTATAGCACACATATAATAAGAAGCTATCCATTGCCAATGCGAAAGTTGAATTTCAGTAACAATATTCTTTTCATCTAAAATCTGATGAATTTCTTTAGCTTCGTATAAAGTAGGTTTGTTTTGATGCACCTCTAAAACAAGAGCTGTATACATTTTGTTTTTACCAAAAGGCACCACCACGCGCATTCCTTTTTTGATATAATGGAATTCAGCTTCCGAAATACAATAGGTAAAGGTTTTAGCAAGTGAAAGCGGTAAAATAACTTCAACAAAATACATGGGCTGGTTTGAGGTTTTTTGGATGGTAAATTTACTATATCTATTTTAATTTTTTACCCTATACCAATATTGGGTTCTGCCAAATAATGCAATTCCTATGAAACCACGCACTTTTAACTTGTCTTTCGATTCTAAAGTGATGTAACATTGATAGCGCTTACCATTTTTGGGATCTAGAATTTTTCCGTTTGTATATTGATTCGCTTCTTTAGTAAGTCCTTTGATGATTACCATTCCTAAGATTGGTTTGTTTTTATCTTCTCCAGAACAATTTGAACATATTCTATTTCGATTTTCAACCTCTAAAATGTCCAATACTTTTCCGTATATCTTTCCTGATTTTTCATAGATTTCCACAATGGATTTAGCTTTGCCAGTTTCGTCATCAATGGTTTTCCATTTTCCAACAACCGATTGCGAATAAACGCCCAAGGAGAACAATAGAACAAGAAGTAAACTGATTTTTTTCATAATTGAGATCGTTTTTAGCCCAGATTGCAACGGCATCCTTTACTTGCGTTTAAGCAAGGAAAGATAAAGTGGAAAGCTGGAAATAGCTCCTAAGAAATAGCATGATTTTTTCGTTTTAATTTATTTATTGTCGCATTCAGTTCAAATCCAAGCAATAAAATCATACAGTTAATCCAAATATAAAACATCATAATTAACAAGGTCCCGATAGAACCGTATAACTCGTTGTATTTAGAAAATTTTATAACCCAAATCCCAAAGAAATAGGAAGATATTACAATCAAAATTGTTGTAAAAACAGAGCCAATACTCATAAATGGAGGTTTATGAGCTTGCTTTGTCCCAAAACGTAATAGGACAGACGATGTCACTAAAATCATCAGAATAACAAACACATACCTACCCATAATTATTAGCGAAGTAGTATCGTTCAAAACATTTTGAATCATCGTTTTTTGAATAAATACTTCAAAAACAACAATGATAGCCACAGTAACTAATAATAAAAAAGACAGCACTAACGACATTCCTAAGGCTACTAAATATTGATGTAAAAATCCTCTTTTGATCAAAACATGCTTTGAAGATTCAAATCCGCCTAGAATTCCAGAAATTCCATTTGCCATTAAAAAAATGGACAATATAAACCCTGACGAAAGCAATCCTGAGTGACTGTTATTCAAAATATCATTAATGATTTTATAAATAGCATCGTACGTATTAGGAGGAACCCCATCCTTGACAAATTCAAGAAAATCGTTCTGGAATCCTTCAATAGGAATGTATGGAATAAGGTTTAATATAAAAAGTGTAAAGGGAAATAAAGACATAAAAAAACTGAATGCAATAGCACTTGCATGATAGGAAAAAGCACCTTCAACAATACCTAAAACATATAATTCCATCAAGTCGTAGAAAGACAATCCTTGAAGCCAAGGAAGTTTTATCTTTTTTAATACTTGAACAAGATGTTTCAGTATTGGAACTTTATAAAGCTTATTTTCTATTTCTTTAGACATTGTTAAATCGCTTTTAGACTTAAATCCATATTATAAACAGAGTGCGTTAAGGCACCTGATGATATGTAATTTACACCACATTCAGCATACAAACGAATAGTATCTTCATTAATATTTCCAGAAGATTCTGTTTGGCATTTATCCCCTATTAAAGCAACAGCAGTACGAGTGTCATCGTAATTGAAATTATCGATTAGAATTCGGTGAATGCCCTCGCTTTCTAAAATTTCTTTTATTTCGTCAAGATTTCTGGCTTCGACAATTATTTTTAAATCTAGGTTGTTTTCTTGAAGATATGCTTTTGTTTTGGCTATTGCCAAAGTAATACCTCCAGCAAAATCAATATGATTGTCTTTGAGCATTACCATATCATAAAGCGCAAAACGGTGGTTTTCGCCCCCTCCTATTTTAACCGCCCATTTTTCGGCAGCACGAAAACCTGGAGTAGTCTTTCGAGTATCAAGGATTTTAGCATTTGTTCCCGCTATCAAATGAACATATTCTTGCGTTTTGGTAGCAATAGCGGACATGCGTTGCATAGAATTTAAGACTACGCGTTCTGATTTCAGAATAGATTGTGAACTTCCTGAAACATGAAAAACAACATCGCCATATTTCACTACAGCTCCATCTTCTATAAAGGTTTCTATTTTCAAATTTGGATCCACATATTCGAAAATCATTTTAGCCAAAGCCACACCTGCAATAATTCCGTTTTCTTTAACTAATAATTTGGCTTTTCCAGTTGCAGTGTCAGGAATACAGGCTAATGAGCTGTAATCTCCAGGTCCTACGTCTTCACGGATAGCATTAGCAATTAAGATTTGTAATTCATTTTGAAACTGGGATTCGCTAATCATTTTGATGCTTTTTAATGAACTGCTAAAGTAAGATTTATTTTGCGGAATTGAAAATTTGAAGGTTTGATAATTCTATATTCAAAAATCCATCCTCAAAATATTATTGACACTAAAATCATTTAATTTATCAACACTACAACGTTATTCTAAAAACAAAAAAACAGGAGACTCCACATTTAAAAGTGTTTTGACTACATTTAACGTACTACAATAATTAATTCCTAAATAAATGAAAAAAATACTTTTTTATGTACCGCTTTTGGTAACTTTATTTGCTTCTGCTCAAAAGGATTTTACTCCCAATTGGAGCAAAGGCGTGGTTTGGTACCAAATTTTCCCAGAGCGTTTCAGCAATGGCGATGTTACTAATGACCCGAAAGGCAGTGATCAAGAAGGCGCTTATCCGTTTGACAGCAAATCTGATTTTCAAGTCCATCCTTGGTCTAGTGATTGGTATAAATTACAGCCCTATGAACTAAAAAACGGCAAGGATATTTGGCATAATATTCAACGTCGTCGTTATGGTGGTGATATTCAAGGAATCATCAACAAATTAGATTATCTTAAATCATTAGGTGTCACTTCTCTTTACTTGTGTCCCGTATTTTGGTCCCCTTCTTCCCATAAATATGATGCTTTGACTTACCATCATATCGATCCTACCTTTGGGCCTGACCCAGAAGGAGACAAAAAACTAATTGCAGCAGAAGATCCATTAAATCCTGAAAAATGGGTTTGGACTAAAGCCGATCTTCTGGCGTTGAAACTAATCGAGGAAGTTCACAAACGTGACATGCACATTATTTTTGATGGGGTTTTTAACCATATGGGAATTAATAGTTTTGCTTTTCAAGATGTAATAAAAAATCAGAAAGCTTCCCCATACAAAGATTGGTTTATGATTGACAGCTGGGACAATGCTGCAAAAAACACCAAATTTGAATACAAAGGTTGGTTTGGTGTAAAAACACTACCCGAATTAAAAGAAGATACTAACGGAATTGTTGAAGGTCCTAAAAACTACATTTTCAATGCTACAAAACGATGGATGAATCCAATGAACAAAGGAGTTCAATACGGAATTGATGGTTGGAGATTAGATGTAGCGTATTGTGTAGCACATCCTTTTTGGAAAGATTGGAGAAAATGGGTAAAAAGCATCAATAGCGAAGCTTATCTAACCGCAGAATTAGTTGATCCCATTGCTAAAACGCTACCTTATTTGAGCGGTGATGAATTTGATGCATCAATGAATTATAACTTTGCTTTTATCACTCATGACTTTTTTGTACAAGATACAACGGGCAGTTCAGTAACTGAATTTGACCAAAAACTAAAAGAATTACGTGAAGGTTTTGGTGAAGGTGTAGCGCAGAATATGCAAAATTTAGTGGGTAGCCATGATGCAACACGCATTGGCAGTGCAGTGGCAAATCCTGATGGAAAGAAATTTGGTGATTGGGGCACGTATTTTAATTGGAGCCAAAAAAGTGGTAACCCAACTTATAATGCTCAAAAACCTACTGCGATTCAACTTCAAAAACAAAAACTAATTGCTGCGTTCCAAATTTTATATTTAGGTTCTCCTATGATTTATTATGGAGATGAAGCTGGAATGTGGGGAAGCAACGACCCTGATTGCCGCAAGCCTATGGTTTGGGATGACATCAAGTATGAGGCAGAAACCACAAATCCTGATCAAAGCAAACATGAACCAGACGCAGTTAATTTTAATACAGAACTGTTTCATTGGTACCAAAAATTCTTAGCGATACGCAATCAATATGATGCTGTAAAAAAGGGAAATTACACCACGATTCTAACAAATGACACAGAAAAAGTATATGGTTTCAGTCGTAAATATGAAAACCAAGAAATACTTGTATTCATAAACCGAGGTGCTACAGCTAAAACAGTTGCATTACCAATACTTAAGAAAGGAAAATATAAAGATGTTTTTACTAAAAAAAGCGTGAAAAAACTTTCTATTCCGCCTATGAATATTGTAGTTTTAGCTAGTAATTAAAACTATAAATCAAAATTAAAAAGGCAACATTGTAAAAAAATGTTGCCTTTTTTGTTTATACGTGCTTTTCTGTTTCGTAAAAAAAATGAAAACAATTCCGTTTTTCAGTATTAAGAATTATGCATTCATATGCCTGATTTTTAACAAATTATCAATACATTTGACAGTGCTAAATAATTTTCTTTTTTATTAAAATACCTTTTAAATCTATTTCTATTTCCTTGCAGACAGCTTTAGAAGTTTAACTATAAAAGCATGAAATTATGCAATCTTCTGCTTCAGATAATTTTTGGCAATTTGATTCGGCCTATTTGTTTAAAAAATTAAATAGTTCCGATAAAGGATTATCTCAAGCAGATGCAGATAAAATCTTGCATCAATCTTCAGGACTTTACCCGAAAAATAAATCTAGACTAAGAAAAGACGCTTTGCTTTTTATAAGCCAATTCAAAAGCCCGCTTATGCTTTTACTTATAGGAGCAGTATTACTTTCCGCATTTCTTGGTGACACTTCAGATGTTTTTATAATTCTTTTCATTGTTACATCAACAGGATTGCTTAGCTTTTTTCAAGAAAGAAATGCTGGAAGAGTTGTTGAAAAATTACAATCCATGATTTCTTTAAAAAGTACCGTGTTAAGAGATGGATTGCCTAAAGAAATTATTTCAAAACAAATTGTGCCAGGCGATATCATTATATTAAATGCAGGTGATTTATTGCCCGCCGATTGTTTAATCATTGAAGCTACTGAACTACATGCGAACGAATCTAGCTTGACTGGTGAATCTTTTCCCATCAGAAAAGAAACAGGTATTCTGAATGAATCTACCGAACTATCTCAAAGAACAAATTGTCTTTGGGAAGGAACAAGTATTGTAAGTGGCAATGCAAAAGCATTAGTTATACAAACTGGAAACAACACAATCTTTGGGACTATTGCGCTAAGTGCTTCAAATGTAATTGAAACCTCTTTTGAAAAAGGAATCAAAGATTTTGGTTTTTTTCTTATAAAAATAACATTAGTTCTTGCTGCTTTCATTTTGATGGTAAACTTATTGAATCACAAAAACATCATTGAATCTGCATTATTTGCCTTAGCATTAGCAGTAGGAATGGCTCCTGAATTACTACCTGCAATCTCAACTATTGCAATGAGTGCTGGTGCAAGACGAATGTTAGATAAAAAAGTGATAGTAAAAAAATTATCGTCTATTCAAAATCTTGGAGAAGTAAACTTATTATGCACCGACAAAACTGGGACAATAACAGAAGGAAATATCAAAATATCAGGTTTAATAGACGGATTTGGTACTGAAAGTGAATTTATAAAGCAACTTGCTTATTGGAATGCTAATTTCGAAACTGGTTATTCTAATCCAATTGATGATTCCATAAGACAATTAACATTAGATTCTAAATTTACTGCGGAAAAAATTGGTGAAATTCCTTATGATTTTATCCGAAAAAGATTGAGTATCGCTATACATACGGATACAAAAAACCTATTAATAAGTAAAGGCGCTTTTATACAAATACTTAGTATTTGTACAAAAATAAGATTAACGGATGGGAATGAAGAATCAATTTCAGCGCACAAACAAGAGCTAGAAAAAAAATTCGAAAAATTTGGGACTGATGGCTTACGCGCAATTGGTATTTGTTATAAAAATATTGATTCAAATAGTATCTCTAAAGAAATGGAAGCTGATATGATTTTTGCTGGTTTTATTCTTTTGAATGATCCTATAAAATCTGACATTTCTCAAACAATTAGCGAACTCCACAACCTGAATGTTAATTTGAAAATTATTACTGGAGACAATAGAAACATAGCAAAATCAATTGCACAAAATATTGGTATCAAAAACCCTGTGATAATGACAGGCAAAGAACTTTTTATTATCAGTCCTGAAGCCTTAAAACAACTCGTAAAGAAAACCCACATTTTTGCTGAAGTAGAGCCACAACAAAAAGAACGCATTATTCTAGCCTTAAGAAAAAACTACACTGTTGCTTACATGGGTGATGGTATAAATGATGTATCTGCTATAACGGCAGCCGATGTTGGAATTTCCGTAGAAAATGCTGTTGATGTTGCTAGAGAAGCTGCAGACTTTGTTTTGATGGAAAAAAATTTAACCGTATTAGTAGACGGTATTAAAGAAGGACGAAAAACATTTGCGAATACACTGAAATACTTATATATAAATACAGGTTCAACTTTTGGTAATATGTTTAGTGTAGCAGCCGCTTCCTTGATATTACCCTTTTTACCAATGCTTCCTAAACAAATATTATTAACCAATTTTCTGACTGATTTCCCTTTTTTAACCGTGACTTCAGATAATGTAGATTCAGAACAATTAGAAAGACCGGGAAAATGGAATCTGATATTGATTCGGAATTATATGCTAATTTTCGGTATTCATAGCGCACTATTCGATCTTATCACTTTCCTTACTTTGCTATTTGTTTTGAAAGTTAAAGAATCAGAATTTCAAACAGGTTGGTTCATAGAATCTGTTTTATCAGAACTTTTCATCCTTTTTATAATAAGAACACACAAAAGCTTTTTTAAAAGCAAACCAGGTAATTATCTTTTCATTTTTAGTATCATAGCTTTACTAATTACAATTGGATTACCCTATTTGCCTTTTTCAAAAGATATTGGACTAACTCCATTACCTTTTATAAATCTTATTTTTATGCTAGTAATCGTATTTTTTTATATCGTTACTGCTGAGCTTTTGAAAATTTGGTTTTTTAAAAAATTTCCAAATTCCTAAACGGATTAAGTTGTTTTATTCCAAAACTAAAAAAGGCAACATTCATTTAGAATGTTGCCTTTTTTCATGTACTTCTCTTGCTAGTTCAAGAAGTTAAAGTTGTTAATTGTGTGTTTGTCTAGCTACTTCACCATGATGAAGAATATCTAATCCTACTGTTTGATCCTCGTCGTTTACACGTACTGGGATAAACTTATTAATGATTTTAAATAATAATACTGTAAAGAAAAAGGCATAACTAGTTGCAAACAAAATAGCAACACACTCTTTAAAAAGTAACATGCCGTCTCCACCGTAAAACAAGCCATTTGGAATAGCTGAATTAATTGCACTATTAGCAAAGAAACCCATACAAATAGTTCCTATAATTCCACCCATTCCGTGAACTCCCCATACATCAAGTGCATCATCCCAACCTTTGTGTTCTTTGAACTTAACTGCTGCAAAACATCCAAAAGCTGCAATAATTCCAATAATCGCTGCTGAATAAATATCAACATATCCTGCTGCAGGTGTTATTGTTGCTAATCCAGCAACAGCACCGGTCATTAAACCAATAAAAGTAGGTTTCTTTTTGCCCGTATTCCATTCTATCAACAACCAAGTAACCGCTGCAAAAGAAGCCGCCGTGTCAGTATTTAAGAATGAAGAAATTGTAATAGAATTAACTGCTAATTCACTTCCTGCGTTAAAACCATACCAACCAAACCATAGTAAAGCTGTTCCAATAGCAACCAAAGGAATATTATTAGGTTCGTGCATTTTTTGTCTTTTACCCACAAAATATACAGATGCTAAAGCCGCAAATCCAGCTGTTGCGTGTACTGTAATTCCTCCTGCAAAGTCAAACACTCCCCATTCTGCCAATAATCCACCTCCCCAAACCATATGAACAAATGGGTAGTAAACGAATATTTGCCACAAAACAAGGAAAACAACATATGATTTAAACGAAACTCTATTAATAAAAGCTCCTGTAATCAATGCTGGTGTAATGATTGCAAACATCATTTGGTAAGCAATAAAAATATATTCTGGGAAACGTTTATCCGGCGAATACAATGTTGACGGTGTAATTCCGTGATAAAAAGCTTTATCAAAATTACCGATAATTCCAAAAAAATCAGTCCCTGAGTGCAAATTCCCACTAAAGCAAACCGAATAACCAAAAGCAAACCAAAGAACCGTTCCTATCCCCATAGAAACAAAACTCTGCATCATAATGCTCAAAATATTTTTATTACATCCCAATCCTCCATAAAAAAAAGCAAGACCCGGAGTCATCAGCATCACTAAACTAGTGGCAAGAATCATAAAAGTAGTTAACCCTACATCTAACATAATAGTATTTTTTTTGTTCGGCGCAAAATTATATAAATCTGCTTAAATTTTTTTCTCATTTTTTATAAATATTGTTAATTTTATATAAAACGAGGTGGTACAGATAGCTATTTTACAGTATTAAAGATTATTACCCCCTAAATTTTAGCAGTACACAATTAAAATAATCAGACCATAACTCAATTTCACTTAATTCTATCGTGTTTTTTTAAGTATTCTAAATCCTTTATATTTACACTCGATTTAGTCTTATAGTGAAATCCTTAATTTCCCTATGACTAATGTGTTTAAAACTAAAACTACTTTATGAAAATAATCTATACTCTTATTTTTTCAATCACCATACAGCTAAGTTTTGCTCAATCAGCAAATTCTTATTTTGAAAAAATCAGAACTAATGAAGCGGCTTTAACTGCTTTTTTTTCGCAAATGCCAAAAGGAGGAGATTTACACCACCATTATTCCGGCTCCGTTTATGCTGAACCTATTTTAGAATATGCTATTGCCGAAAATTTCTATCTCAATACAGAAACTATGATGGCCTCTAGAGAAAAACTTTCCAATAAAAATTGGGAACAATTCTCCACCATAAAAAGTAAAGGCGAATTAGAACAATACAAGCAAAAAATCATGCACAAATGGTCTGTAAAAGATTATAATAATGTGGATTATCCTTCGGATAAATTGTTTTTTGAGTCGTTTGAAAAATTCATGCCTGCGGCTAATGAAAATTTTAAATCTGGTTTATTAGAATTAAAAAACAGAGCCATAAAAGAGAACTTGAGTTATATTGAAACACAATTATCGACCATCCCTGCTCCTATTAATATGACTGATTTCGCAAAATTAAATTCTCAATTGCGTGAGCTTGCAGCCAAAAAAGACGAAAAAGCTATTTTAAAACTTTTGGACACTTTCTATAAAGATTTAGTAAAGAAAGATGTTGTTGCTTATGCTAAAGATTTCAATACAAATTTTGTTGCTAAACTACATACCGATTTAAAAATTGACGACGCAGATTTCACCATGCGTTATCAAAATTTTGTATTGCGTTTTATGGAACCAAATGAGTTGTTCAAAAATTTAGTTGTCGCATTTATTTCTGCAGATAGTAGTCCGCTAATGGCTGGTGTAAATATTGTTTCCCCTGAAGATGGCGAAACTTCCATGAAAGATTATTGGTTGCATATGATTATGTTTAAATATTGTCATTCTCATTTTCCTAATGTAAAATACACTTTGCATGCGGGAGAACTTACTTTAGGATTAGTAAAGCCTGAGGATTTGACTTGGCATATTCGTTCCGCTGTTTATGATGCTGGTGCTAATCGTATCGGACATGGAGTTGATATAGCATACGAAGATAAATCTTATGAACTACTGAAATATATGGCCAAAAACAAAATTCCTGTAGAGATAAACCTGGTTAGTAACGAATTTATTTTAAAAGTAAAAGAAAATCGCCATCCAATAACGTTGTATAAGGAATTTGGTGTGCCTATTGTTATCAGTACTGACGATGCGGGGATTTTAAGGACTAATATGACCGAACAATACGTTTTATTAGCCAAACGTTACAAAGACATTTCCTATTCAGATATTAAACAATTTGTGTATAATAGCATCAATTATAGCTTTATAAAAGAAGAAGCCGTTAAGGAAAGTTTAGTTGAAGATTTAGATATTAGATTCCAGAATTTCGAAGCTAATTTTGTAGCAAAATAAGCTGCTTTTAAACTTTTTAATACCTTTGTTTCTTGAAATTTTATAAAAATGAATATTAAACTTCTTGCCATTGGCAAAACTGACAATAAAGCATTACAATCTTTAATTGACGATTATACCAAGCGCCTATCTTTTTATATCAAATTCGAATTAGATGTTATTCCTGATATAAAGAACGTAAAAAACTTATCGGAAAGTCAACAAAAAGAAAAAGAAGGAGAATTAATTTTAGCTAAAATAACCCCTACGGACCAACTTATTTTATTGGACGAAAACGGAAAAAACTTTTCAAGCGTAGGCTTTTCAGAAGAACTACAAAAGAAAATGAATTCAGGTGTAAAGACATTAGTATTTGTAATTGGTGGTCCTTACGGATTTTCGGAAACGGTTTATGCCAAAGCTCAAGGAAAAATTTCGCTTTCACTCATGACATTCTCACACCAAATGGTTCGTTTGTTTTTCATAGAACAATTATACCGCGGTTTCACCATTTTAAGAAACGAACCCTATCACCATCAGTAATTATTCTGTTTTAAATTTATTCGGCAATCATAAATTCAGTTTATTGCCCTTGTTTAAAAATTACTTATTCATTCAAAAAAACAACAAATTGAATTTTAAAATGCTAAAAATCAATTTTTTAACTTAATTTTATTTTTATTTGAAGATTAAAATATTAATTTTATTTCTTTGAATTTCAGAATTGTTGTATTAAATATTTGCGTTACAAAAATCATTTAACTTTTTATATAGTTTTAGTTTTAGTTTTTTTAACCTTAAAATATTTTTATTATGAAACGACCGATTCCAATCTTAGTCATTTTCATCATTACATCAGTATTTCTTTCATGTAGTAATGATGACAGCAGCCCCGCCCCAGCACACATTATTGTTACTTTTAATGCTGATTTAGATGGTCCAAGCGAAGTACCTCCTAATACCACAACATCAGCGTTTGGGAGTGCGATTCTTACGTTCGACAAAACCACCAAAATACTCACCTTGCAAGTTACATACACTGGTCTGACAGTAACCGAAGCTCATATTCATAAAGGTGCCGTTGGAGTTGATGGAAGCGTTGTGTTCCCTATTGCAGATATAAGCTCTCCTATGAACTATACAAGTCCTCCTTTAAGTTCAAGTCAAGAAGCGGATCTTTTAGCTAATCTTTATTATGTCAACTTACATAGTACTGCATTCCCAGGAGGAGAAATTAGAGGACAACTTATCACAACAAATCCAGAAGGATCTGGTAGCGGTGGAACCGGTGGCGGAGGAAGCTACTAAATACCAATTCTAGGATATAAACGCAGGCTTATTTTTACAAGAAAGCCTGCGTTTGTTTATTAGTAAACAAATTCCTGATTAAAAATAATCGGTGTTAATTCTGATTTTGAAAAATTCAAACTTCTAATAAAAATCTTATTTTGAATATAACTACCGTACTTCATGTTTTTATCAAAACAAAGTGTGGTTTTACTCTGTTTATCAATTCCAAATGTATTGAGATAATTTGCTAATTCTTCTTTTTTAACCGCAACATTATTCACCCAAATTTCATTGTTTTTATTAAAAAAAACTACAGTTCCGGATTTTGGTTTTGCCATTTTATAATACACTTCTGTAAAAGGAATAAAAGCCATGTTTTTACCAATAGTATCTGCGTACGAGTAGTAATTCTGAGCAGCTTCGTTCTTATGCGCTTTTTCTTCTCGCTTTTTTTGTTGCAATTTCATGACTTCTGGAATAACTAATCGTAGTGGTAATCGCTTGTCAATATTCAAAATCCAATTGGTAGAAATAATACTATTTTTTCTATTCACTTCTGCTATAGTATCTTTCCCTTTTGTTTCAAAAAAAATATAGATTGGTGAATGATCTTGAATATCTTTTACAATGCTACTGTTTGATTTTGGCAACAGAATATCTTTTTTATTTTCACAAGAAATGAAAACCAAAATTAATATAAGACTTAAATATTTCATTTTAAGTTTATTTTATTGAACAAAGCAACACATTCCATAGCTTCTTTGACATCATGAACTCTTAGAATATTTGCCCCTTTAGTCAAAGCAATTGTATTTAAAACTGTAGTTCCGTTTAAAGCTTCTTCTGCGCTAAAATTCAATGTTTTATAAATCATTGACTTTCTAGAGATTCCAATCAAAACAGGAAGTTCAAATAGTTCAAATAAATCCATTTTTTTGAAAACTTCATAATTCTGTTCCGTTGTTTTGGCAAAGCCAAATCCTGGATCAACAATCAAATCATCAATCCCTAAATGTCTTGCGGCTGCAATTCGCTCTGAAAAATAAAACAATATTTCTTTTACAATATCGTCATATTGAATGAATTTCTGCATCGTTTGTGGCGTTCCCCTCATATGCATCATAATATATGGAGTCTTGTATTTAGCAATAGTTTCTAACATTTTATCGTCAAGCAATCCTGCTGAAATATCATTAATAATAGCTGCTCCACTTTCGATACAAGCCTTAGCAACTTCACTTCTGAAAGTGTCAATAGACAGAATGGCGGTTGGGAAATGCTTTATAATCGAATCTATAAAAGGAATAATTCTTTCGATTTCTTCTTTTTCAGAAACAAACTCAGCGCTAGGTTTGCTGGAATATGCTCCTACATCAATAAATGTTGCTCCTTCAGAAATCATTTTTTCAACTCGAGAAAGAACTTCACTCTCATTTTTATACATTCCTCCGTCAAAAAAAGAGTTTGGTGTAATATTCAATATCCCCATTACTTTGGGAGTTGATAAATCAATCAGTTGTCCTTTGCAGTTTATAGTCATTTTATGGTATTAGTTTCAATTGAATATTGATGATTTAAACTTCAATATTCAACATTCGTTATTCATCAATCTTCATTCAAAAAATTATCCTTATTTTTGGAAAAATTTGAATACAAATATACATCAATAATGAAGAATACTTCACAAGAATATGATTCCGTAATTACCATTTGTCGGACATTATTTATTAACAAAATGAAAGATTACGGAAGTGCTTGGCGCATCTTACGATTACCATCATTAACCGATCAGATTTTCATCAAAGCGCAAAGAATCAGGAGCTTACAAGAAAACGAAATACGAAAAATCGACGAAGATGAATCTGGCGAATTCATTGGAATCATCAATTATTCGATAATGGCGCTTATTCAATTAGAGTTAGGCGTAGTCGATCAACCGGATTTAGACGTTGAAAAAGCTACTCAATTATATGATGCTAAAATTAAATTAACCAAAGAATTAATGGAGGATAAAAATCATGATTATGGTGAAGCTTGGCGTGATATGCGTGTAAGTTCATTGACGGATTTGATTCTTCAAAAATTGCTTCGAGTTAAACAAATCGAAGATAATAAAGGAAAAACCATTGTTTCTGAAGGAATTGATGCTAATTATCAAGATATGATAAATTATGCTGTTTTTGCGTTGATTCTAATCGGTAAAAAATAAAATATAAATTCCAAATTAACACCCAAAATTATGATTAACATTAAAAATAGCATTACTCAATTTTCCCGAATTTTTGTTGGTATTTTATTTATCATATCTGGTTTGATAAAACTAAATGATCCTGTTGGGTTTTCTTATAAACTTGCAGAATATTTTGGAGAACCTGTTTTTAATATGCCCTTTTTTGTGCCTTTTTCATTAGCTATAGCTTTGTTTTTGGTTATTCTTGAAGTAGTTTTAGGGTTTATGCTCCTCATTGGTTACAAATCAAAATTTACAATTTGGAGTTTATTGTTACTAATTGTTATGTTTACTTTTTTAACTTTTTATTCCGCATATTTTGATGTGGTTAAAGATTGTGGATGTTTTGGTGATGCTTTAAAACTAACACCTTGGCAATCTTTTACAAAAGATATTATATTGTTATTTTTCATTTTGATTTTATTCTTAAATAAAAAATTAATAAAACCATTATTTAACAATACCATACAAAACATATTAGTTTTCATCAGTTTTGCTTTATGCGTATTTATGGCATACTGGGTTCTAAATCATTTGCCACTGAAAGATTTTCGTCCTTATAAAGTGGGGAATAATATTCAAAAAGGCATGAGAATTCCAGACAATGCCCCAAAATCCGTTGTGGAAATGATTTTTATCTACAAAGTAAACGGAGTTGAAAAAGAATATTCAGAAAAAGATTTAATGAAAATCCCAACAGGAGCAACTTTTGTGGATAGAAAAGACAAAGTAATAGTTGAAGGTTACGTCCCTCCTATACATGATTTTGCTATGGAAAAAGATGGTTCTGATTATAAAGAGGAGTTTTTGGATGAACCAAAATTACTATTATTTGTTTCTTATGATTTGGCCATAGCCGATAAAGAAGGATTATCAAAATTAGAAAAACTAAAAGAAACTGCTGCTTCAAAAGGATATAAGGTAATTGGAATGACGGCTTCTTTGCCAGAACAAATTGCTAAAACAAAAAAAGAATATGGATACACCTTTGATTTCTATTTTTGTGACGCAATTGCTTTAAAAACGATCGAAAGAGCAAATCCGAGTATTGTTGTTTTAGAAAAAGGTACCATAAAACAAAAAGTGCATTATAATGATATTCAAGATTTAAAATTGTAGCAATAAAATTATTAGACCACATTTAAGTTTAATAATTTTATTAACTATAACGATATTGCTTGCTTTTTTTAGGAATGTAGTTTCAAAATTTTTAAATCCGTCAACCTCTTTCCATTTCTTTGATTAACTTTGTGAAAATTTAAAATAAATGAAAAAAATATTTGCCTTATTTATCGCTTTCATCACTTTTTCATGCACTAACGCACAAAAATCTTCATTTTCAAAAGAAGCTTTATCAGAAACTTTATTAGCAACTGATAA
This sequence comes from Flavobacterium sp. 123, assembly GCF_003634825.1. Taxonomy (NCBI): domain Bacteria; kingdom Pseudomonadati; phylum Bacteroidota; class Flavobacteriia; order Flavobacteriales; family Flavobacteriaceae; genus Flavobacterium; species Flavobacterium sp. 123. Next base: position 2,633,743 of record NZ_RBXD01000001.1, on the reverse strand, counting down.
TGGTCAAGTTCCTTTTAAAAATATTATAAAAAAACACAAAGGAAAAACTTTAGTAATTGAAATATGGGCATCATGGTGTGGCGATTGTGTAAAAGCAATGCCTAAAATAAAAGAATTACAAGCAAATAATCCTGATGTTGATTACGTATTCATTTCTATGGATAAAACAGCCGATAAATGGAAAGCTGGTATTGAAAAACACGAACTAAAAGGAGAACATTATATGGCTAACGACCAAATGAAAGGAGTCTTCGGGAAGGCAATTGACTTAGACTGGATTCCAAGATATATTATTCTTGATAAAACTGGAAAAATTGTTTTGTACCGTGCCATAGAAACTGATTTTGACAAAATAAACGAAACTCTAAAAGGCTTAAAATAAAAAACGAAAATTTAATATAAATACAACTAAAATGAGAAAGAAGATTGTAGCAGGAAACTGGAAAATGCATAAAAACGCAGAACAAACTGAAGATTTATTGAATGAATTAATAGCAAAAATACCTACTGAAAGTAATGCACAAGTAATTGTAGCACCTACTTTTGTAAACTTGGCATCTGCTGTTGATCATTTAGAATTTACAAATATTGATGTTGCTGCACAAAACGTACATCAAGCAGAAAGTGGAGCTTTTACAGGTGAAATTTCAGCAGATATGCTTAAAAGCGTAGGTGTAAATACTGTAATTCTTGGACATTCAGAGCGTAGAGCTATTTTTCATGAAACAGACGCTTTAATCGCAAGTAAAGTTGATACTGCACTTGAACATGATATGACTGTTATTTTTTGTTTCGGTGAAGAGTTGAAAGACCGTCAATCAAGCAACCATTTTAATGTAGTTGAAAACCAATTGAAAGATGGTTTATTCCATATCAATGCTAAAGATTGGGAAAATATTGTTTTAGCATACGAGCCAGTTTGGGCTATTGGAACTGGTGAAACAGCTTCGCCAGAACAAGCGCAAGAAATGCACGAATTTATCAGAGAAACTGTTCGTAAAGCTTACGGAAGTGATATTGCTGATGATGTTTCTATTCTTTATGGAGGAAGTGTAAAACCAGAAAACGCTAAAGAAATTTTCTCTAAACCAGATGTAGACGGAGGTCTTATTGGTGGTGCAGCTCTTAAAGCAGATGATTTTGTAGCAATTGTAAACGCTATATAATTATCCTTTAAATAAAAATAAAAAGAGGTTTGATAGAATCAAACCTCTTTTTTTGCTTTTAACTATTCTTTAAAAAAGAGAAATACTACCTTTGCAAAAAAAACAAACATGTCAAACATATATATTGGATATCATTTTACTATAGAACCAAAAGAATTAGGTTCAGAAATTTTAATTGCTGAATTAGGTGAAAAAGCATTTGAAAGCTTTACTGAAACTGAAACAGGAATTTCTGCCTATGTTCAGAAAGATTTATGGGATGAAATGATTCTTGATGGTATTTTTATATTGCAATCTGAGGAATTCAAAATTGATTACACTTTCGAAGAAATTGAACAAATCAATTGGAATGAAGAATGGGAAAAGAATTTTGAGCCAATAGATGTGGAAGGAAATTGTCATGTTCGTGCGCCATTTCACCCTAAAACCAATGCTGAATTTGATATTGTTATTGAACCAAAAATGAGTTTTGGAACAGGACATCACGAAACTACCCACATGATGATTCAACATTTATTAGAAATAGATGTCAAAGGAATGAAAACGCTTGATATGGGTTGCGGAACTGCAATTTTAGCAATTCTTGCCGAAATGAAAGGTGCTCAACCTATTGATGCTATTGATATTGACAACTGGTGCTACTTAAATTCAATCGAAAATGCAGAGCGCAATAATTGCAAGCACATTACTGTTTACGAAGGTGATGCCGCTTTGTTAGAAGGAAAAAAATACGATTTAATAATTGCGAATATCAACAGAAATATTTTGCTAAATGACATGCAAAGCTATGTAGATTCTCTAAATCCAAAAGGAACTATTCTATTTAGCGGATTTTACGAAGAAGATATTCCATTTATAGATGCTTCCTGTACAGAAAAAGGCTTAACTTATGTTAAAAAATTTCAAAGAAACAATTGGGTTTCTTTAAAATACGTAAATTAGTATCTGAAAATCAATAACATGGACACTAATCGCAAAAATCATTGGGAAACAATTTACAAAACAAAGCTACCCAATGAAGTAAGCTGGACACAAGAAAATCCTAAAATTTCTCTTGACTTTATTAAAGAAACTAATTTAGGAAAAAGTGCGAAAATTATTGATATTGGAGGCGGCGACAGCAAACTTGTTGATTATTTAGTAGCCGAAGGATACGAAGACATAACTGTTTTGGATATTTCTGCGAATGCATTAGAGCGAGCAAAAGAACGTCTTGGAGAAAAAAGCAAAAAAATTAAATGGATTGTTTCTGATATTACAGAATTCAAACCAGATACAAAGTATGATATTTGGCATGACAGAGCAACTTTTCATTTTTTGACTTCTACTGAACAGATTAATATATATTTATCTGTTGTTGAAAAATGGGTTGCGAAATTTTTAATTATTGGAACATTTTCAGACAAAGGGCCAACTAAATGTAGTGGACTTGAGATAAAACAATATACAGAAACAACACTCGAAAAGCAATTTTACAGTGAATTTGAAAAAGTAAATTGTATCAATCAAGACCACAAAACACCTTTTGAAACGATACAAAATTTTGTTTTTTGTGTTTTTAAAAAGAGATAAATCAAACTGTATTTTTATTTAAACCCCAAAATTATCTAAAAATGAGTACTAAAGAAAAAGTAAAAGAAAGAGTTCGTGTCAAAGAAGCCACTTCAATAGATAACGAAATAATTGTTTACAACGATGATGTAAACACCTTTGATCACGTAATTGACACTTTAATACGTGTTTGCAACCACACTGCTGAACAAGCAGAACAATGCTCTTTAATTGTTCATTACAACGGAAAATGCACTGTAAAAACAGGGCCTTATGACAAACTAAAACCGCAATGCACACAACTCTTGGAGGCTGGATTAAGCGCTGAGATTATTTAATATTTAATAGTTTTCGCATTAATTTTCACCAATAATTCAAAAAATAAGTGCTTTTATTTTATATTTGAATAAAAATGCATGTTTTATGGAAGAATACGGTAAAATTTTAGTTATTGCAATGCCTGTTTTTTTGACATTGATTATACTTGAAAAACTATACGGACATTATAAAGGAGAAGATACTGCTCCTAATATGGATTCTGTTTCAAGTGTAAGCTCAGGCATGGTAAATTCTCTAAAAGATGTTTTAGGTCTAAGTATTACCTTAATTTCATACGATTGGATTGTTTCTAAAATTGCAATTTTTAACTTAGAAGCATCTGTAACGGCTTACATAATAGGTTTTATAGCTATTGATTTTTATGGCTATTGGAGCCATCGTTTATCCCATCAAATTAATTTTTTATGGAACAAACATGCTATCCATCATAGTAGTGAAGAATTTAATTTAGCCTGTGCTTTACGCCAACCCATTTCAAGTTTTGTAAATTTATTTACCTTTTTACTTATTCCCGCTGCACTTTTAGGAGTTCCTTCAAAAGTAATTGCGATCATACTTCCTTTTCATTTATTCCTACAATTTTGGTATCATACTAAACACATCAAAAAAATTGGTTTTCTTGAAAATATTCTCGTTTCGCCATCACATCATAGAGTACATCATGCAATTAACCCTGAATATATGGATAAAAATCATTCCCAAATTTTCATTTTTTGGGATAAGTTATTTGGTACTTTTCAGGCAGAATTAGACACGGTTCCTCCAGTTTTTGGAATTACGAGACCAGCGCATACTTGGAATCCTATTCGGATAAATTTTCAACATCTTGGATTACTAATCACCGATGCGTGGAGAGCAGAAAATTGGAAAGACAAATTTACAATTTGGTTCAAACCAACCGGTTGGCGTCCAGAAAATTTTGAGGAAAAATATCCTGTAAATAAAATTACTAATGTCTATGATTTTAAAAAATACGGAACAGAAAATTCAAAAAAAATTATCTATTGGTCCCTATTTCAAGCATTAACAACACTATTGTTTATTAGTTACTTGTATAGCTTTATTTCAACTATTGGGTTACCAAATGTATTTGTTTACGGCGCTTTTATATTCTTAAGCGTTTATAGTTATACTGAATTAATGGATACCCGAAAATTTTCTTTGTTTTGGGAAAGTATTCGATTTGTTTTTGGATTTAGTATCCTGATTTATTTTGGAGATTGGTTTGGAATGAATCAATTATTTTCATTTGCTAATTATCTTGTTATGGGATATTTAACCCTATCATTATTGATTAACATCTATTTTATAAATATCAATTTTGATAAAGAAAAAATTGCTTTTGCATAATTTTAAAACAACTTCATGAAAAACAAATTAATATTAAAAGGATATATTGGTTTTAGCATTATTTATCTTTTGATTACCCTTTTTGAGTACGAAAAATTTGCTTGGTATTTAAAACCTTTTTTGATTGTATTTTTACTTTTAGCAGTTTATTTTTCCGCAAAATTTGATTCTAAAAAGTTCTTACTAAGCGCACTTTTTTTTTCCTGGATTGGAGATAACATATTACTATTTGCAGATCGTGGAGAATTGTATTTTATACTTGGATTAGTAGCGTTCTTACTATCACACCTAATTTATATTATAGTATTTAAGAAGCAATTAGAATCTAATAATCCTATCAATAAAACAACGTATTGGTCTGGTGTTTGTGTAATTCTGATTTATTTCGCGAGTATGATATTCACATTATTTCCAAAATTAGGACCTTTGAAAATTCCTGTTTTGGTTTATGCAATGGTCATAACCACTATGTTGTATTTTGCTTTTAAAGGAAGTTTAAAATGGAATAATAACGCCGGGAATTCGGTTTTATTAGGAGCACTATTTTTTGTAAGTTCTGATAGTATTTTGGCTTTCAATAAATTTTACAGCCCCATTCCATTAAATTCTTTCTTAATAATGGCTACTTACATTGCTGCACAATACTTTATTGTAAACGGAATTTTAAATTTGAATGAAAAAAAATAACATTCTCTAATATTAGAAAATGTTACACTTAAAATTGATTTTGATCTTGTTAATGAGGCAATTTATCTTTCAATATTCCATAGATAAAAGTTCCCACCAAAGCTCCTAAAAGAACAAAAATTACGGGTAAAAACCCAGCTCCAAGAAGTATAAATATAGGACCAGGACACGAACCAACCAAAGCCCAACCGAGTCCAAAAAACAATCCGCCAATCCAATACCGAGCAGAACCCTCCTCTTTATCTTGAATTACTATAGGCAATCCTTTAATGTCTTTAATATTGTTTCTTTTGATGATTTGAATCCCTATTAAACCCGTTGCAACTGCAACTCCAATAATTCCGTACATATGGAAAGATTGAAATTGAAACATTTCATAAATTCTATACCAAGAAACAGCCTCTGATTTTGTGAGAACAATACCAAAAACAAATCCAACAATTAAAAATTTTAATGCTTTCATAATTTAAAAAATAAGTGGTAATAAAAAATGAGACATAATTAATCCACCCAGAAAAAATCCAATAACTGCTTTTAAAGACGGTAGTTGTAAATTACTCAAACCAGAAATTGCATGACCAGAAGTACAACCATTAGCATAACGAGTTCCAAAACCAATTAGAATCCCACCAATAATCAAAATCAAAATACTCTTAGGTGATTCGAAAATTTGATTTCCAAAAAGAAAATCAGGAAGCAATTTTCCATTGGGAGCATCAATTCCCATTTGAGCTAATTGTGCAATTGTTTTAGGATTTATTGCCACATTAGAAGGATCGTTCATAAAATTAGTCGCAACAAAACCTCCGAGCATTGCGCCTAAAACTACTACTAAATTCCAACGCTTTGCTTTCCAATCATAATCGAAAAAAGGAACTCTCTTTCCTATACCAGTCATTGAACATAAGGTTTGTAAATTTGACGACATCCCAAAAGTCTTGCCAAAATAAGTCAAACAAAGCATAATCATACCAATTAAAAAACCGGAAACGTACCAAGGCCATGTTTGAAAAATAATATCCATTTTTTATTTATTTTTAGGCAAAAATAAGAATTAAGTCTTTTAAAATTATCACAATTAAGACATAATTATTGTTTATGCTAAGCACGACTTTAAAAGTTCTACATATATTTGTATTACTAAAATAATCAAAGTGAGATTCTATCAAAAAATAGACCATTAGCTTTGAGTAGCTCAAATTAAATCTAAAGAAAAATCCATGAAAAAAATAATTCTTTTTGTAGTGTTATCAATACTTTTTACTTCTTGCGGAAGCATAAAATCAACTATAAAAAACGTGGATAATAATGCTCCATATCCTGAATTGACGAGTAACAATACTTTTGTAATTACTAAATTCAGTACCGACAAAAAATATGGATATGACAAAGATTATCCCATCAATGTTTTTTTTAGAAATAGCAGAGATGAAAATATAAATCAAGAGCGTTTTCTGAATGCTTTGGCTGGTCCAAAAGGTGAAAAAATCACTTTTACCAAATTAGAAAGCTGTTGTCCTTTTCCAACAAAAAGAAGCGACATGGGAGCTGGTTTCTTAGATGTATATGAAATAAAATGGGACGGTCAAAAAACACCTGTGAAATTATATCTGAACATTTATGAGAAAGGAATTTTGATGGTTCCAGTGGGTTTTACGCTTAAAAAATAATTTTTTTAACCAAACTAACTTTATGTCAACTAGGGAATATTATAGTTCTAAAATTTGATGATATATCATTAATGATTATCTTTAATTTACTTTATGACTATAGAAATCCTAAATACTATCTTTAAAATTGGAGCGGGAATTGGTTTATTCCTTTTTGCCATGCATCTGCTAGAAGAATCTTTAAAAAATCTTTCTGGTAGGAATTTTAAATTATTTCTCCAAAAAATAACCAAAAACAACATTAGCGCAGTTGCTGGAGGCATTATAATTACAGTAGTTCTTCAAAGTAGTTCCATGATTTCCTTAATGGTATTAGCATTTGTTGGTGCTGGTGTATTCAGCGTCAAAAATGCAATAGCAATTATTCTAGGAGCCAATTTAGGGACAACATTAGCCAGTTGGATTTTAGCAACATTAGGTTTTGGAATAAATATTGCCGTTTTTGCTTATCCAATAATATGCTTCAGTGGTTTTTTGTTGATTTTTTTTGGTAAACGAAAAAACATAAAATACATCTCCTATTTTCTTTTTGGTTTTGGATTGTTATTTATCGGACTTTCTTTTATGAGAATGGCTATGGAAAGTCAAGTAGAAAATTTTGATTTTTCCATATACAATCAATTGCCTTTATTTGCTTTTCTAGTTTTAGGATTTGCAATCACCATACTTATTCAATCCAGTTCAGCAACTATGGCACTAACATTAAGCGCATTACATGCTGGAGCAATTAGCTTTCCTCCTGCTGCCGCAATAGTATTAGGTGCAGAAACTGGAACAATAATGAAAATCATTTTGAGTGCTTCAAAAGGGAATGCGACAAAAAAACGAGTAGCACTAGGTAATTTGGTTTTTAATATCTCTATAACAAGCTTGTCTTTCATTTTCATCGAGGAACTTTTAAGTTTAATTACCGATGTCCTAAATATCAAAGATCCATTAATAGGATTAGTTACTTTCTCGAGCTTTATAAACCTTTTGTCTATTTTAATTTTCCTTCCTTTTCTAAACAGATTTGCTAAATTTTTGGAACGTTTTTTCAAAGAAACAGATTCTTGCGCAGCTGCTTTTATTGGACATGCTTCAACTATTGAACCTGAAACAGCAATAGATTTGTTGCGCATGGAAACAAAATATTTTATTCATAATTCCATGCTTTTTAATTTAGAACTTTTTGAAATAAACCTTAAATCATTTCGGGAAAATGATGAATTTAAAAATATCAACACAAAAAAGAAATATTTCTCTAAAAATATGGAAGAGAAATATGAGTTTTTAAAACAGCTACAAGGTGAATTACAAGCCTTTTATTTAGAACTACGAACAAAACTGCAATCTGAAAGAAGCTCTGAGTTGAATCAATTAATTTCGGCCGTGAGAAGTTCCATGCATGCGGTAAAAAGTATTAAAGATATTGGAACTAATATTTCAAATCTTAAAAGTTCTTCAAAAGATATCAAATATAATTTCTTTGTATATCACCGAAAAAAAACTAAAAAACTGTATCGAGAATTGAATGCTTTATTTACTAAAAATGATGCTGCTGATTTTGAAAAATTTCATGAAATTTTTGAAACCATACAAAACAATTATACCGAAGCACTCAATAATTTTTATACCGAAGCTCAAACAAGTAAAGTTGAAAATATTGATATCACAACCGTTATAAATTTCAATAGAGAACTTTTTACATCAAACAAAGCTATGTTAATGGCTATAAAAGATAGCTTATTAGATGAAAAAAAGGCTGCAGATTTTAATGAAATTCCTGTGTATAAAACATAGACATCTAGTATTTAAAATCTACGTTTCTAATAAAATGTATTTGGTATATTAATTAATATCTAATTCATTAAATTTGATTGTTTAGCTAATTATTTTATACTCTAAATTAAACAATTGCATAATTTTTATTGAAATATGGGAAAATCAAAATCTTCGGGGAATAACGGAAATGGAAACTCATCAGAAAACATTTCTAGTTTTCAAAATTTGAATAAAAGAGAACAGATCGAACGTGCTAAAGTTTTTTCCGAACAATATCGTGTTGATGATGGAAGTAATTTTCGATTAAAAAATTATGATACTTATGCCCATTTTGATTTGGGTGACGAAGATAAATCATTGGTTTCGGATACATTACAAATGGGAATTGAAGCATTAGTTAAAATGCAAGATGTTCTGTATGCACAAGGAAAATGGTCATTACTATTGGTTTTTCAAGCAATGGATGCCGCTGGAAAAGATGGCGCCATCAAACATGTCATGTCTGGAATTAATCCACAAGGCTGTCAAGTTTCATCATTCAAAGCTCCAAGTAATGAAGAATTAGATCATGATTTTTTATGGCGTTGCCAAAAACATTTACCAGAGCGTGGAAGAATAGGAATTTTTAATCGCTCCTATTACGAAGAAGTTCTAGTAGTTCGTGTTCATGAACAAATATTGCGCTCACAAAAACTAGCGGAAGAGCTTATAACCGATTCCATTTGGAAAGAACGATTTGAAGATATTAGAAACTTCGAAAAATACTTGAATCGCAATGGTACTATAGTCATTAAGTTCTTTTTAAATGTTTCTAAAGAAGAACAAAAAAAACGATTTATAGAACGAATTGATGATGCTGATAAAAACTGGAAATTTAGTGCTGCTGATATTCGGGAACGGGAATATTGGGACTCATATATGGACAATTATGAAGAAATGATTAAAAATACAACTACTGAAAATTCCCCTTGGTATGTAATCCCAGCTGATAATAAATCCTATGCCCGCATTGCCATTGCTTCTGCAATAATTCATACATTAGATGAAATGGATCTAGAATATCCTAAAGTTAGTGAGGAAAAAATTGCAGAATTAAATCAAATAAGAGAAAAGTTAATTGAAGAAGAAAATTAACTTTACGCATCACATTCTTAAATAAAATGCTTAATAATATTTATTTCGCAAAATAAACATCTTAATTGGTTTAAAAAATGATTATTTATCAAAGATATAATTTACATTTGTAATACAAATATTTATCATGGAAGAATGTATCTCTGTATTTGATATGCTAAAAATAGGCGTTGGACCTTCCAGTTCACATACGCTTGGTCCTTGGAGAGCTGCCGAACGTTTTTTGACTGAATTAAGAGCTGAAAATCTTTTGGAAGTAACCGCTCGGGTGAAAGTGAATTTATATGGCTCGCTTTCTTTGACAGGAAAAGGTCATGCAACAGATTTGGCTGTAATGTTGGGTTTAAGTGGTCAAAATCCTGAATATATTCCTGTAGAAAATATCACAAGAATCATTCAAGAAATAAAAAAAGAAAAAAAAATACATCTAGGAAATGAAGTCGATATTGAGTTTCAAATTGAGGACGATATCATTTTCAATAAAAAATTTCTTTCTTTTCATGCTAATGCGTTAACCTTTACAGCACACTTAAATGATTCTAAAAAATACACATCAACATTTTACTCTATTGGTGGAGGGTTTGTTGTAAAAGAAGAACGCATTAATGCTAAGAAAAAAAGCATTATTAAATGTGCTTTCCCCTTCCCTATTGACAAAGCCACCGAATTACTGAAATATACTATTCAAGAGAATAAAAAGATTTCGGAAATTGTCTATGAAAATGAAAAATCAATGCGATCTGAAGCAGAAATTCATACCGAATTAATGCGAATTTGGCATACAATGCTCGAAAGTATGTACATAGGTTGCCATTCAGAAGGAATTCTTCCAGGTGGACTAAATGTAAGACGTAGAGCTTTTGATATGCACCAAAAACTTATTGGCTTATCTAACTATGAAAGCCCTCAAACTTGGCTTGAACAAATCAGATTAACAGAAGTGAAATTTCGCCAAATATTAAAATGGGTTAGCTGTTTTGCTTTGGCTGTAAATGAAGTAAATGCCTCTTTAGGACGTGTTGTGACAGCTCCTACAAATGGAAGCGCTGGAGTTATACCAGCAGTCCTAATGTACTATTTAGTCATTGAAAACCATCAAGCTGGCGAAAAAGAAATCAAACAATTCTTAATGGTCGCTAGTGAAATAGGCAGTATTTTCAAAAAAGGTTCTACCATTTCTGCTGCAATGGGAGGCTGTCAAGCTGAAATCGGTGTTTCATCGGCAATGGCTGCAGCAGCATTGTGTGAATTGATGGGAGGCACACCTGAACAAGTTTTAATGTCAGCAGAAATAGCTATGGAGCATCATTTAGGTTTAACCTGTGATCCTGTAGGTGGCTTAGTCCAAATTCCATGTATCGAACGAAATACCATGGGAGCTATAAAAGCTATTAATGCAGCAGAATTAGCCTTAGAAACTGATCCAAAAAACGCAAAAGTACCCTTAGATAAAGTTGTAGATACCATGTGGCAAACTGCTAAGGATATGCACAATAAGTACAAAGAAACTTCAGAAGGAGGGCTTGCAATTGCTGTAAATATGGCTGATTGTTAGAAAATTTGAATAAAAATATATTTTGAAGATTCTTCAAAAAATAGGCTATCTAAAGCACTTAATAATTCAATTTCATTACTTTTACAAGCTCAAATCGTATTTTTAATACCTAAATCGCAAATTACAATGTCAGTAGCAAAAAAAGATTACAAAAGAATAACAACAAAGTCATTAATTGAAATGAAAGCTAATGGAGAAAAAATTTCCATGCTGACGGCTTATGATTATACAATGGCTAAAATTGTTGACACTGCTGGAATTGATGTAATACTTGTTGGTGATTCAGCTTCAAATGTGATGGCTGGACACGAAACTACTTTACCAATTACTTTAGACCAAATGATATATCATGCTTCATCTGTTGTTAGAGCAACTGAAAGAGCATTAGTAGTTGTTGATTTGCCTTTTGGTAGTTACCAATCTGACCCGAAAGAAGCCCTACGTTCAGCTATTAGAATTATGAAAGAAAGCGGTGGACACGCTGTAAAATTAGAAGGTGGTAAAGAAATAAAAGATTCTATCAAAAAAATCCTGAATGCAGGAATTCCAGTTATGGGACATTTGGGTTTAACCCCACAATCCATCTATAAATTTGGAACGTATACGGTTCGTGCCAAAGAAGAAGCGGAAGCAGAAAAATTAATGGAAGATGCAAAAATGCTTGAAAAACTAGGTTGCTTTGGTTTGGTATTAGAAAAAATACCTGCTCATTTAGCCGAGAAAGTAGCTAAAAGTATTTCTATCCCAGTTATCGGAATCGGTGCAGGTGGCGGTGTTGATGGTCAAGTATTAGTAATTCATGATATGTTAGGAATGAATAATGAGTTCAGTCCACGTTTCCTTAGAAGATACATGAATCTGTATGAAGGAATGACAAAAGCAATAAGCCAATATGTTGATGATGTGAAGTCTAGTGATTTCCCAAATGCAAGTGAGCAATATTAATTTTCTAATTTTAAAATGAAAATAATATCAAATAAAGATAATCTTCAAATACTCCATGAAGACAATCACCTAATTATAGTTAATAAACGTGTTGGGGATATTGTACAAGGAGATAAAACGGGGGATAAACCTTTGAGTGAAATTGTCAAAGAATATATCAAAGTTAAGTACAATAAACCTGGTGAAGTTTTTTTAGGAGTAGTGCATCGTTTAGACCGCCCTACTTCTGGAATTGTTGTTTTTGCCAGAACAAGCAAAGCACTTACTCGAATGAACGAATTGTTCAGCAATCGAGAAACTCAAAAAACATACTGGGCAATCGTTAAAAACAAGCCTTCAAAAGCAGAAGACAAGCTGATTCATTATTTAAAAAGAAACGAGAAAAATAATACTTCAAAAGCACATCTTAAAGAAGTTCCTGATAGCAAAATAGCAAGCTTAGATTACAAAATTATTAAGGAACTCAATAATTATTTTGCTTTAGAAATTAATCTTCACACTGGAAGACACCATCAAATTAGAGCGCAACTGTCCGCAATTGGCTCTCCTATAAAAGGAGATTTAAAATATGGTTTTGACCGAAGTAATCCTGATGGAGGAATTCATTTACATGCACGCAAATTAATTTTTGTACATCCGGTAACAAAAGAACCTCTTGAAATTATTGCCCCTACACCCAATGATGTTATCTGGAATGCTATCTAATTATAAATAGTAAATTTGAAATCAGTTATGAGTTACAAAACAAACATAGGATACCGAAAAGAAACTTTAATAAAGTTACTGAACACTATTATCCTTCATGAAGATGAAGTAATTCAGGCACTCCAAAACGATTTCAACAAGCCAATTTTTGAAGCTGTTCTAACAGAAACTAATTATGTTATTGCTGATTTAAAAGATACCATTAAGAACTTACAACGTTGGGCAAAACCTAAAAAAGTCTTGCCATCCATACTCAATTTTCCTTCTACTGACTCTATTTATAAAGAGCCTTACGGCAAAGTATTAATTATTGCTCCTTGGAATTATCCTTTTCAATTAGCATTATGTCCGTTAATTTCGGCAGTAGCAGCAGGAAATCAAGTGGTATTAAAACCTTCTGAACTTACTCCTAAAACATCTGAAGTAATTGCTAAAATAATTCTAAAATCATTTGACAAAAATCATGTTGAAGTTGTAGAGGGTGGCGCAGAAGTTTCTCAAGGACTACTTTCTCAACGTTGGGATTATATCTTTTTCACAGGTAGCGTTGCGGTTGGTAAAATTGTAGCTATGGCTGCAGCCAAAAACCTAACCCCAGTAACTCTTGAACTTGGCGGTAAAAACCCTTGTATAATTGATGAAACGGCTAATTTAAAACTAGCTGCAAAACGAATTGTTTGGGGTAAGTTTATAAATGCTGGACAAACTTGTATTGCTCCTGATTATATCTTGATTCAAAAAGATATGAAAACTCATTTTATAGAATATCTTAAAGTTGAAATCACCAACGCATATGGCAAAAATCCTTCTTTATCCCCTGATTTTGCACGAATTGTAAATACTAAAAACTGGCTTCGATTGGCTAATTTAATCGATGAAACAAAAGTGATTTTTGGAGGACAAACTGATATTGAAAACCGATACATCTCCCCTACTTTAATTGACGAATCTGATACGGATAGTTTAATTATGCAAGAGGAAATTTTCGGACCAATTTTACCAATTCTTTCTTATGAAAATGAAACCGAATTAAGCAGCGTGATTTCAAAATATGAAAAACCATTAGCCCTGTATGTTTTTAGCGAAAATAAATCTTTTTCAAAAAAAATTATAACACAATTCTCTTTTGGTGGCGGATGCATCAATGATACTGTTGTGCATTTTTCTAATAAAAGATTGCCTTTTGGAGGTGTTGGACATAGCGGAATTGGGGCGTATCATGGAAGCTTAAGTTTTGATGTTTTTTCTCACGAAAAAGGAATTGTAAAAAAAGCAAATTGGTTAGATTTGACTCTTCGGTATGCGCCTTATACTGGCAAGCTAACCTTAATCAAAAATATATTGAAATGGCTGTAACCAATGAAAAATCAGTAAGCGAAGCGATTCACTACCGCCGTTCTGTTCGTGTTTTCAAAAACGAAGCCCTTGATGAACTTAAAGTCAAAGAATGTATCAAGTTGGCATCCCTTGCTCCTACAAGCAGTAATATGCAACTTTGGGAATTTTATCATATCGTTTCTCCATCAGTTATCCAACAAATTGCAACAGCTAGTTTTGACCAAAATGCAGCCAAAACTGCAAACCAAATTGTTATTGTTGTCGCTAGAAAAGATTTATGGAAAAACAGACAGCAATCTAATCTTGCCTTTTTAAAATTACAATACGGTAATAAACCAGAAGTAGAATATACAAAAAGAGAGCAGTTTGCTTTAAATTATTATCGAAAAATTGTTCCTACTATTTATATCGATTTTTTAGGAATTTTAGGAAGAATAAAATACCTTGCATTTCAAATTATCGGTTTGTTCAAACCTATTTATAGACAAGTAAGAGCCAGCGACATGCGAATTGTAGCGCATAAAAGTGCTGCACTTGCTGCTGAAAATTTCATGATTAGTATGTCCGCAATTGGATATGACACTTGTCCTATGGAAGGTTTTGATTCATCGAGAATAAAAAAAATAATACAATTACCGGCCTCTTCCGAAATAAATATGATTCTTGGATGTGGAATTCGAGAAGAAAATGGAGTTTATGGAGAACGCTTTAGAATACCGTTTAAAGAAGTTTATTTTAAAATATAAAAGCCAAAATAACCAAAAAATAACCGAACTGCCCCATGAAATTGACCGAGAAAAGAATAGAAGAAATAAAAATTAATGGATACCAATTAGAATTTGAAAATGTTTTTAATCATGCTTTCGAGAATTATAAAAAAATAGCGCTCTACGCAGGATTAGCCTTATTTGTATTTTCAGTAGTTATCGGTATTGCAGCTATAGCTATAATCTCATTTTATTTTGGAATTGCTTTTTTAAATGAAAAGTTAGCTGAAAATTTAAAAATCGAGAATCTTTCCGGAATTTATTTGGCGCTTTATTTTTTTGTTGTTGTTTTTCTTTCTGCTTTTTTAAGTCCCTTTAATGCTGGTTTTCTAAAAATGGCTGATTGTGCTGAAAAAGACAATGAATTTCATGTCTCTACCTTTTTTGAATATTACAAAACGCCTTATTTCAAAGAACTCTTTATTTCAACAGCGGTTATAACAATAATCAGTAGCGGTTTATCAATGCTTTTTGAACTTGTAAATATTGATATTGTTGGATTTTTAGTTTCTATATCAATTTCATTTTTAACGGTTTTGACAGTTCCATTAATTATTTTTGGAGACTTAAAAGCAATGAATGCTATCCAATCTAGTTTTAGCATTGTTTTAAAACAACCTTTCGTTTTAATTTTATTATTATTTGTAGCTTTTATAGGTTCTCTAGTTGGATTTATAGGTTGCTGCATTGGAATATTCTTTACAATCCCATTTATGTATTCTATGCACTATGCCATTTATTGTGCCATAATAGGAATAGATTCTATAGATGAATATGAAGAAATCGGTCCTGATCCCGAATAATTCAAGCCCAAATTCTACTAGATTTATTTTTATCTAAATAAAGTTCTAGTCCCAAATTAGAGGAAAAAATTGATCCCCCACAATTAAACCCAAATCTAACAATGGTATATTGCTATGGCACTTTAATACTATCTATCTCAAATATTACCACCAATTTTTCTGATAGTTTTTCGTTTTTTTTAAATTATATCAAATTAATTCCAAATGATAAAAAGCTTTGGATTTTAATTCCTGCATTACTACTCTTTTTTGTTTTACTGATTTATAATTTCTTTAAAATTAAATCGCAATTAAAAAACAAAATCACAGAGAATAATACCACCATAAATTATATAAATAAAGAATACCAGCTTTATCTATTTTTTATGGGTGTGACCATGATTATCACCGAAGTTGTTTTCGAAATTTTTAAAGTAAGACCAAAAAGTCTACTGGAACTCAATTTTTTAGTAGGTGTTTTTGTTCTATTTATTCATTTTTTGACCAAAAAAACTACCTTTTTTTACAATAACATAAAAGTCATTTTTATAGTGATTTACCTATTGTATTTTTCTGTTGTAATTCGCAATATAATAGTTTACACAAATGATATCATTCCAGTAATCGCCTTTATTGTTTTGTTTTTCTTCTCGTATTGTGTTCTTAGACCGATAAGACTATATTGGACCTTTGTTGGCTTCGTTTTCTTATTTGTTTTTAGCATATTAATTTTTGAATTAGTCCCTATAAAAAGAGCCATAATCATATTGAATTATTCTATTATAATTATGATTATTAACTATATGAGACACATTTCATTGCTGAATATAACAGATAAGTTTCACTTTACAAATGACATCATAAACAAAGGAAATACTCTTACTATTGCTACCAATAAAAAGGGAGAAATTTCTTTTTGTAGTGAAACTATTTTTCCTCTTTTAGGATATACTCCAGAGCAAGTAATGGGTTTAGAATTTTGGAAACTTACTGAAGATACTGAATTTATGAGTCAGGAATACCATAATACTTTTTCAAATAATGAATTTTATATTCGAAAATTAAAATGCAACAACGGAGAATATAAGTTCATCCAATGGAAAAGCAAAAAACATTCGAAAGATTTAATTGTTAGTATCGGACAAGATATTACGGAACAAATAGTTGCAAAAGATCAATACAAAAATTTAATTCAATCCGCTAACGACCTGATTTTTGAAGTAAATGACGATGGCGATTTTACGTTTATAAATAAATTTACCATCAAATCATTAGGCTATAGCGAAGAGGAGATTTTAGGCCGGAATTATTCTGAATTTATCAGACCGGATTACATCAATACCATGATGACTTTCTACCAAGATTTAGAAGCTAATGAACATGATTTTCCAATTGTTGAATTTCCTTTGATAAAAAAAGATGGAAATGAGTTTTGGATTTCACAAAAAGTGATTATCCGACGAAATGATTTAGGTAATATAATTGGATATTCAGGTATTGCCAGAGATATAACCAAATCAAAAAATATTGAAGCTGAAAATAAAATCCGTCAGGCAAAAATTGAAAAATACAATTCAACTATAAAAAAATTATCGACTATAAATTTCAGCAACTATGAAAGTACTGATGTCGTAATTAAACTAATTATTGAAGCTGCTGCAAAAGCATCACAAACAAACCGAGTTAGTTATTGGAAATACAAAGAAAGCCGTATCGTTTGTAAAAATCTATACTTTCTAGACACCAATAGTTTTGGTAAAAAAATAATTTTAAAAAAAGAAGACTTTCCTATCTATTTCAAATCTATAAATAGCAATACCTTACTCAATGCACCAGATGTTTTTGAAAAACATGAAGTGTCTGAATTCAAAACCGATTATTTTTTAAATAATAACATCAAATCGTTACTTGATATTCCTATTTTTCTAAATGGCGAGTTAATTGGAATTGTCTGTTTCGAGAACACCTCCATAAAAGTAAATTGGGATAATGAAGATATTAATTTTGCGAGAACAATTTCAGATTTTATCTCACTAGCTATTGCTTCTCAAAAACGAGATGAAGCAGAAAAAAAGTTAAAATATAAAAGTGATCTTTTATCTGCAATGGCCATTTGCACCGAAAAGTTTTTGAGCAGCAAAGACATTGATGCCATCTTTGATGATGTTTTAATTATCATGGGGAAAACAACCAAATCACATCGTGCATATTATTATGAAAATGACGAAACTACAGGATTGATTAGTCAAAAATACCGATGGATAATTAATAATGATACGCTGACTGAAAATAATATTAACCTTCAAAACTTGCCGCATCATTATTTTGAAGAATTATTAAACCCGCTTTTAAATAACAGAATCTATAAAGCTATTGTTCGAAAGATTAAGAATGAATCTTTGAAAACCAAATTATCGAATATTGAAGTCGCTTCAATAATTATTTTTCCCATTTTCGTAAAGAATAATTTTCATGGTTTTTTAGGTTTCGATGACACTAAAAACGAAAGAATATGGTCTGAGGATGAAGTCAATATTCTAAAAACATTAGCTCGAAATATATCCTATTCCATTGAACGAATTACGAATGAAACCGCAATACATGAAAGCGAAGAAAAGTTTCGATTATTAGCGAATAATATTCCAGGCACCGTTTATTTATCCAAATTTGATGAGTACGCCACTAAAATTTATATTAATGATGAAATAGAAAAACTAACGGGTTATCCAAAAACTGATTTTCTAGATAATAAAATATCATATATTGATTTAATACATCCTGAAGATAAAGAACGAACTATATTACAAGAAAAAGAAGCCATTCTAAAAGGAGTACAAATTCATCTTGTTTATAGAATTATACATCGAACAAATAAAATTGTTTGGGTAGAGGAATTTGGTGATACCATCTATAAGGAAGGAAAAATTGTTTTTATAGAAGGAATTTTCATTGATATCACCGAAAGAAAACAAACTGAAACTGTCATTAAAGCCAAAGAATTAGCAGAAGCTGCAAACAGAGCAAAATCCGAATTCCTTGCTAATATGAGTCATGAAATCAGAACACCTCTCAATGGAATTATTGGTTTTACAGATTTACTGATGAAAACTAATTTAGGCAGAACTCAGGAAAAATATATGACTACTATAAATCAGTCTGCTAATTCGCTATTGGAAATCATAAATGACATCCTTGATTTTTCTAAAATTGAGGCTGGAAAATTAGACTTATTTATTGAAAAACAGGAAGTAAACGAAAGTTTAACTCAAATTATTGATTTAATCTCTTATGAATCAAACCAGAAAAAACTCCAATTAGAACTTAATATTGACAATGATGTTCCTAAATATTTTTGGACTGATATCGTAAGGTTAAAACAAATCCTAATTAATTTATTGTCGAATGCGGTGAAATTTACCGAAAAAGGAACCATTCAATTAAATGTAACTGTTCTCGACAAAAAGGAAGAGCTGAATACTATTCTCCGATTTGCTGTAATTGATTCTGGTATTGGAATACTCGAAAAAAATAAAAAGAAAATTTTTCAAGCGTTTTCACAAGAAGATGGTTCCACTACCCGAAAATTTGGTGGCACAGGATTAGGTTTAACAATATCAAACCAGTTATTAGCTTTAATGGATAGTCATTTACAACTGGAAAGTAGTATAGCTATTGGAAGTACATTCTATTTTGATTTAAATTTAAAAACCGCTACTTTTCGTACAGAAGAAGAGGAGGAGGATCTAGAAAATCAAAAAACTAGTACAGATGACATGTTTTTTGAAATTAAAGAAACCCATAGAAATCTAAAAATAATGATTGTTGAAGATAATAGTATTAACATGTTATTACTAAAAACGATTCTCAAGAATTTATTTAAAGAGAGTTTAATTTACGAAATTAAAAACGGAAAAGATGCTGTAGACCAATTTGAAACCATAAAACCTAATATAATTTTTATGGATATTCAAATGCCAATAATGAATGGGTATGAAGCTACCAAAGCAATTAGAGAATTTGAACTTGGAAAAACCATTCCTATAATCGCTATTACTGCAGGAACCGAAAAAGAAGAAAGAGAAAAATGTCTTAATGCGGGCATGGATGATTACATTTCAAAACCAATATTAAAAGGAATAATTGAGGAAACTGTTTTAAAATGGGTAAAATAATACCTAACAAAACCTACTGATACAATACGATTTTTTAATCTAAAAAAACAATACTATGAAATGGAGCGGCAGAAGACAAAGTGAAAATATGGAAGACCGCAGAGGAATGTCTTCTGGAGGAAAAACAATTCTAGGTGGTGGAATTGTAGGAATTGTAATCTTACTATTAAATACTTTTGGTGGTGAAAATGCTCAAATGTTAACCCCAATATTAGAACAATTCAACAATCAACAACCCGCACAAACAGAAACAAGAGCATTGACAGATTCAGAAATTGAAGAAGGAAAATTTGTTAATGCTATATTAGTTGACAACGAAGACGTTTGGGCAAAAATATTCCAAGAAAACAATTTACCCTTTGAAGCTCCAAAATTAGTTTTGTTTAGCGGACAAGTAGAAACCGCTTGTGGTGGCGCAAGTTCTGCTTCAGGTCCATTCTATTGTCCTGGAGATAAAACAATTTATATGGATATGTCATTTTTTGAAGAATTACGAACAAAATTTGGTGCCGAAGGTGGAGATTTTGCAGTTGCTTATGTAATTGCTCACGAATTTGGACACCATATTCAAACATTGTTAGGAACCTCTAGTAAAGTTCAGGAGCTACAAGGAGGCAAAAACGAAGTTGAAGGAAATAAACTCTCCGTTTCTCTTGAATTACAAGCCGATTTTTATGCCGGACTTTGGACACATTACAATCAAAAAATGAAAAATATTCTAGAACCTGGTGATATTGAAGAAGCCTTAAGTGCAGCAAATGCTGTAGGTGATGATGCCATTCAAAGTAAAATGCAAGGACAAGTTGTCCCAGATTCATTTACTCATGGAACTTCTGAGCAAAGAATGTTTTGGTTTAACAAAGGTTTTAAATCAGGTGATATCAAACAAGGCAACACGTTTGCTGACTTACAATAAAAACAATTAATAGCGTAAACCAATATATTTAAAAAAACTGATTATCATATATTTATTAATTCTACATCATTTTAGCTGAACAAAATAGAAAACTAAAAAAAATGAAAATAAAACTTAATTTTAAATTTATAATTGCTTTTATGGCGTTGACATTTGTACTTGGGGAAGCTCACGAAATTGTGCATACAACTGTTGGTAGAATAATATGCGGATGTTGGGGTTTACGAGATTTTAACAATTGGGGGATTTGCGAAAGTTGTAATAATCCTTTTGCTATATGGGCAACAGTTGC
The DNA here is from genome assembly GCF_003634825.1 of Flavobacterium sp. 123. Taxonomy (NCBI): domain Bacteria; kingdom Pseudomonadati; phylum Bacteroidota; class Flavobacteriia; order Flavobacteriales; family Flavobacteriaceae; genus Flavobacterium; species Flavobacterium sp. 123. The sequence goes on along the minus strand of NZ_RBXD01000001.1, from coordinate 2,612,610 downwards.
TGGTCCAGTTTTCACATTCATTATAATATGGGTAGGTTATTTAATGATTAAGAAAAACGAATCTGAGAATAAGAAAATTTTAGGATTTTCATTACTATTTGCCTCTCTACCATTTGCAAGAATACTAAATGCTATATTAGGAATTGGGGATGAAATTACGGTATTAAATAAACTTCTAAACAATCATACATTAGCTTGGATTATTGGATTAATTGGAATTTTATTATTGACGCTTTTTCCATTAATAAAAGCATATAAAATAATAGAAAATAAAAATAAAATTGGGTGGTTTTTACTTTTCTTATTGATTCCTACTATTTTATATATCTTAATTATTTTAGTAGTACTGAACACATTATTAAGCAAAGAAATACTAAGTGAATATTGGATTTTAGGCTCACCAAAATTAGTTTCAATTTGGACTTTTAGTGTACTATTATTGTTATTAATTACTTGGAAAAATATTTATAAAATAAAAGCAGAAAAATAAAAAAAAAACCCACGAAAGCCGTTTGACGAAATTGAGGTTTAAGCCCCACTGGAACTGGCCGAAGACTAGCAACAACGGAAAAGAATGTTTAAACAAAGGCTTTAAATCAGGTGATATTAAATAAGGCAATACGTTTGCTGACTTACAACAAAAAAATAATTAATAGCGCAAAGCAAACCAAAATTGGGTAGCTTTACAAAGCAGAGTAGTGCCAATTTATCATTTAGTATCCACTTTTGAGCTACAGAGATAGAACAGAAAACTTAAAGAGAGAAAAATAAATTATTGTGGTTTCAGATAATATAAAAACAGAAAAATTTAACGGATTAGATCATTTAAGAGCATTGGCAATTTTGTTAGTTTTCTTTTTTCATTATTTCATATTAAGTGGTGGAGAACCAAAATGGTTACCTGATTATGCAAGATTTGGCTGGACAGGAGTTGATTTATTTTTTGTGTTAAGTGGTTTTTTAATTTCATCTCAATTATTTTTGAAAATCAAACAAGAAAAAAATATTTCATACAAAGAATTCTTTTTAAAAAGATTTTTTAGAATTATTCCAGCTTATATAGTAGTTGTTGGAATTTATTTTATTTTTCCCATTTTTAGAGAAAAGGAAAGTTTACCCGCAATTTGGAAATTTTTGACTTTTACTCAAAACTTTGGAACAAACTTAAAAGATTATGGGACTTTTTCTCACGCATGGTCTTTATGTGTGGAAGAACACTTTTACTTTTTCTTGCCTATTATCTTAATTGTATTACAAACTAAAAATCTTTTTAAGAAATCGTATTGGTTATTAGTGTTTCTATTTATTTTTGGTTTTGCAATCAGGATTTATAGCTGGAACAATTTTTACATTCCAAAAATAAACGATGAAAACTCTTGGTTATATTGGTACAAGTTTATTTATTATCCAACTTATAATAGACTTGACGGACTTTTAGTTGGAGTTTCAATCGCTGGAATTTATCAGTTTCTTCCAGATTTTTGGAACAAATTATCAAAATTTGGAAATCTGAATATAATATTGAGCTTAATAATTTTAACTTGTGCCTATTTCGTGTGTTATGAACAGCAAACATTTTATGCTTCTATTTTTGGTTTTCCTTTAATTGCAATTGGTTACGGATTTTTAGTAATTGGTGCAATAAGTCCAAATAGTTTTCTTTTTAAATTAAAATCAAAAACAACAACATTTATAGCAACATTATCATTTACTATTTACTTAACACACAAAGGAATAATTCACATAACGCAACATTTATTAGAAAACACAAAAGTCGAAAGTAATTTAATAGTACTTATCTGCATTGTAACTTGTACTATTGGAGCATATTTAGTAAATCTCTTAATTGAAAAACCATTTATGAAGTTACGAAACCGAATAATTGATAATAAATAAAACTGGTACTCGTGTAGACGAGACTAGTAGAAGGAATGCTACATTACAAACTAGCAATAAGCAAAAATCACCCCAACCAACCATCACGATCTAAACTTCTATACTGAATAGCTTCTGCAATATGAGAGGAATTAACATCTAGTGCGGCTTCTAAATCTGCAATAGTTCTAGATACTTTAAGAATCCTGTCATACGCCCTTGCTGAAAGATTTAATCGTTCCATAGCTGTTTTTAGTAATAGTTTAGACTCTTCATTAAGGACACAATATTCTCTAATTTGCTTGGAATTCATTTGTGCATTATAATGTATGTTTTCCATTTGTTCGAAACGGCTGGTTTGAATTTCACGAGCCGAAGTCACTCGTTTTCTAATTGCTACGCTGCTTTCTGCTTTTTGATTATCTGAAAGTTTTTCAAAAGGAACAGGTGTTACTTCAATATGTATGTCAATTCGGTCTAGTAAAGGTCCGGATATTTTACTTAAATACCGTTGCATTTCATGAGGAGAGGACGTTTGAGGCGAATCAGGATCGTTAAAAAAACCACTCGGACTCGGATTCATACTTGCAACAAGCATAAAAGACGAGGGATATGTTACAGTAAATTTAGCTCTAGAAATTGTAACTTCTCGATCCTCTAATGGCTGACGCATTACTTCTAAAACATCACGTTTGAATTCTGGCAATTCGTCTAAAAACAAAACGCCATTATGCGCCATAGAAATTTCACCTGGCTGGGGATAACTCCCTCCTCCTACTAAAGCTACATTAGATATTGTATGATGAGGACTTCTAAATGGTCGCTGATTCATCAAACCAACTTCTTTTAGTTTTCCGGCGACACTATGAATTTTAGTTGTTTCAAGTGCTTCTCTCAAAGTCATTGGAGGCAAAATACTGGGTAAACGTTTTGCAAGCATTGTTTTACCAGCTCCTGGCGGACCTATTAATATAATATTATGACCACCCGCAGCAGCAATTTCCATACATCTTTTAATACTTTCCTGACCTTTTACATCGGAAAAATCAAATTCTGGAAAATCTAATGTTTTATAAAACTCAGCTCGAGTGTCAATTATGGTTGGTTCTATTGAACCGTTACCTTCCATGAAATCTATAATATCCTTGATGTTTTCAATACCATAAACATCCAATCCTAAAACTATTGCTGCTTCTTTTACGTTTTGTTTTGGAAGAAAAAAACCTTTAAAACCTTCTTCTTTCGCTTTTATAGCAATAGGCAAAGCACCACGAATAGGCTGTAAACTCCCATCAAGAGAAAGTTCACCCATAATAATATATTGGTCTATTTCATTTGATTTAATTTGGCCAGAAGCCACTAAAATCCCCATTGCTAATGTTAAATCATAAGCAGATCCTTCTTTACGCAAATCAGCTGGAGCCATATTGATGGTGATTTTTTTACCTGGCATTGCATATCCATTATTCTTCATGGCTGCAGCAATTCGGTAACTACTTTCTTTAATCGCATTATCAGGCAAACCAACTAAATGGTATCCAATTCCTTTATCTATATTAACTTCAACCGTAACGGTAGTTGCTTCAACTCCAAAAACGGCACTACCATAAACTTTAACCAACATATAAAATTGTTTTTTTAAATGTAAATTAAAAATCAATACAAATGCATTAAATTATGGTATTTATCTTGTTAAATTATTAATTATCAAAAAACATTAAATCCAAAACAAAGAAAAATAAAGACATTTAGACTAATTCAGAAAAATAGACAAACCAACTAATTATTTTTATTATTAATTTTAATTGACCAATAGAATCAATAAAGAAACTCAACAAACACAATTAAAAATGACCATTTTTAGAAAAAGCACATTAATAAATTACAAATTATAGTATTATTTTAAAGTTCACCCCGTAAAAATAAGGGGGGTAAAATACAAATATGACAAAAATTAATTTTTATTTGTGATTTTTAATGGGGGTTTGAAATGATTTTATACTTTTATCGAAATTAAAAACTAAAAACTAAAACTATGCGAAAGATTATTTTAAGTGTGATATTGATCACAATTTTGGTATTATCATTTTTTTCAAATTATTTTGTTGTTGATTCAGCAACTCTAGGTGCACACGTTGTTGCCTTAAAATTAGATACTGGAGACACCGCTTGGATGATAGTTGCTTCCGCTCTTGTATTGATAATGACTCCAGGACTTGGCTTCTTTTACGGAGGTATGGTTGGAAAAAAGAATGTAATTAGTACAATGTTACAAAGTTTTATGGCCATGGTAATTGTTACTGTACTATGGGTTGTAATTGGATTTGGATTATGTTTTGGACCATCAATTGGTGGATTCATTGGAGATCCTTCATCTAATTTATTTTTTCAAGGTGTAAACTCAGGGACTGCTTGGGAATTAGCACCAACTATTCCATTTATTTTATTTGCTTTCTTTCAAGCAAAATTTGCAATTATCACACCTGCATTAATAACTGGAGCTTTTGCAGAACGTATTCGTTTCTGGGCTTATTTGTTATTCATGACATTATTCATATTATTAATATACGCTCCATTATGTCACATGACTTGGCATCCTGATGGATTATTCTTTAAAATGGGAGTATTAGACTTCGCTGGTGGTACAGTGGTACACATGAGTGCTGGTTGGGCTGCTCTTGCTGGAGCAATGTTCTTAGGAAAAAGAAAAGTTCAAAAAGTTAACCCTGCTCGTATTACTTATGTGTTATTAGGTACAGGTTTGTTATGGTTTGGATGGTTTGGTTTCAACGCTGGATCTGCTGTAGGTGCTAGTGGACTTGCTGCACAAGCATTAGGAACTACTACAGTTGCTGCTGCTGCTGCTGCAATGGCTTGGGTATTCCTTGATAAAATTTTAGGACATAAATTATCTGCTATGGGTGCTTGTATTGGTGCGGTTGTTGGTCTAGTTGCTATTACTCCTGCTGCTGGTTTCGTAAGTATTCCTCACGCAATTACAATTGGTATTATTGCTAGTATTGTAAGTAACCTAGTAGTTAGTAAATTCCCTAAAGGAAAAATTGATGACGCTTTAGATGTATTTGCTTGTCACGGTGTAGGCGGTATGGTTGGTATGCTTTTAACTGGTGTATTTGCTTCAAAATCTGTAAACGCAATTGTAGGTGATAATCAAGGTTTAATTTTTGGTGATGCTACTTTATTTTTAATCCAATTGAAAGCTCTTGTATTAGTTTCAATCTTTGCATTCTGCGGTTCTTATGCACTATTCTTTATTGTAAATAAAATTACTCCTCTAAGAGTTAGTGAAGATAAAGAAGAATTAGGATTAGATATTTCTCAACACGGAGAATATTTGTAGACCTTTCTTTAAAATAAATTTAAAAACACTCTAAAAATTAGTTTTTAGAGTGTTTTTTTTTGTTTTATACTTAGATTATTGCCTTTTATTACTGCTCACTATCCATTTTAGCACTCAAATAATTGAGACATATATAGCTATAAAACTTGTAATTATCACTTTAAAAATCATTCTAATACCAACATTCATGTTTAAATAATCTCTATTCTACAAAAACTTAACTTCAACATATTTAAACTATTACATATTTAAACTATTACATAAAAAAACTCCATTTCAATTAAATTTGAAATGGAGTTTTTTTTTATGTATAACTTATAAAATAAGATTTATTGCTTGATCAATTTAATCGTTTTTTGATTCTCCCCCTGACGAACAGTTACAATATAAGTTCCTGCTGGTAACTCTTCACCAAAATTGATAGGTTGCACATCATTATTTTCAATATGTTTCACCATTCTACCCAATAAATCATAAATAACCGCTTCTGTTTTTTCAGAGTTTCCGCCTTCCATCTCTAATGTAAATTGATATTGGGCTGGATTAGGGTAAATTTTCACATCGAAAGAGGTCGGTTCAGTAAGCCTTAAAACATCTTTTTTGGTAGAAGTCGCTAAAATAGTTCGGCCAGCTAGAGGAGCATTTACTGTTTGTGTCAATGAATTCGCACTGCTAGAATACTTACTATCTCCTCCGTAATACGCATAAATCTCATGTTCCCCTAATATAAGAGATGACGTACTATAAGTTGCAATTCCTTTATTTAAAGATACTTTTGCTAAAGTTGTATTAGTACTATAATCAATGAATGTAATTGTCCCTGAAGGAATACTCGTTCCTGAACCAGTTACTACAGACGTAAACGTAACTGATTGCCCAAGAGTTGAGAACACCGATGATGAATTAAGAGATGCATTTGTCAGTGCTGTTCCACTTACAAAAGAACCACTACTACGAACTTTTAAATTACCCTTAGCGATATTTTGATCTATCGTTTTTAAACCATTCCAATTGCTTGCGAACCACAAGCCCCCAGATTTGTTCCAAACAGTAATAGAAATCCTATCCATCGGGTCAGATTTTGCTCCAGGTTCTCCGTTATCAACCATTGTAACTTGCAATGTTGCATTTCCTTCAACTGATATTGGAGCCAATGGGTTTGTTATATCCTGAATGTTAGCTTTACCATTAAAAGTTGCTGTTGGTGGATTCGAATTAGAAGCTGGTTGAACTGATAAAGAAGTCATAGAATTACCTTTTATTTGGTAAATATGTACTAATCCATCTGATTCCGTTCTTCGTACAATCGTATTAATATTACCCTGCAAGTTGGTTTTACTTTTGTTGAATTTTACGTTAAAACCAAAGTTGTTTTTTGCACCAACATCTCCCGCTTTAATACCTGATGAACTTGTAAGTTGCAAATACCCTCCACCCGTAATAAAATCATCAAGTGGTTTAGAAACAGTAACTACTGATCGAACATCACCACAAGTACCTGAATAATAACCTTCCACAATAACGCGAACATTATAACTTAAGGAATTACTGTTTCCAATATCAACCAACCAATTATAAACGACTGTTCCAACTGTATTATCTCCTGATGTAACTATTCCAGGAGTAAATGGCCCAAGAATTTTTTGTAATTCATCAATCATAAAGTAAACTTTCGCATTTGTTATATTTCCAGCGCTTGAATCAGTCAACTCCTTAATCGTAGCTGCTAAGGTAATTGTAGCATTCGAACTAGTAGCATTTGCTGTTGAAGCAAATAGAGCTCCCGTATAATAAGCACAGGCATCTTCTTCAACAACAGTAAGATTCCCCGAAAAATAAACAAATGAATAGTTGTCACCTACTCCACCAGATGCAATAATTGGATATGTCCCAACTGGACTAGAAGCATTCGCTAAAGTACTTGCTGTAGGTACTGTCGTTAAATCGTCTTCATTATCATCATTCACAAAACCTACAATTGTTACCGTTAATTCAGGATTTGCATCACTATATTGACGAGTTTGATCATCTGCCGTTACAGTTAAAACTGCTTTGGTTACTGTTAATATTCCATTAGGATTGCTTACTTCATAATTCGCTAATCTACCATTTGGATCAACCAAGGTTCCAACAATTGAATAGGTTGAACCTGCCACCGTTGCTGTTGCTACACCTCCTGTGCTGGCACGAGTAACTGTTATATCATCGTCTGCTACAACACCAGTGATACTTCCGCTATAATCTGCATCAGTTAATGTTTCGCCATATACTTTGGAACGATTTGTATTGACAACAGTAATTGAAGCTTTGGTTACTGTTAATTCTCCATTAGGATTAGTTACATCATAATTTGCTAATCTGCCATTTGGATCCACCAAAGTTCCTATAATTGAATAGGTTGAACCTGCAACCGTTGCTGTTGCTACGCCGCCTGTGCTGGCTCTCGTTACTGTTATAGCATCGCCTGCTACAACACCAGTGATACTTCCGCTATAATCTGCATCAGTTAGTGTTTCGCCATATACTTTGGAACGATTTGTATTGACAACAGTAATTGAAGCTTTGGTTACTGTTAATTCTCCATTAGGATTAGTTACTTCATAATTTGCTAATCTGCCATTTGGATCAACCAAAGTTCCTACAATTGAATAGGTTGAACCTGCAACCGTTGCCGTTGCTACACTGCCTGTACTGGCTCTCGTTACTGTTATAGCATCGCCTGCTACAACACCCGTGATACTTCCACTATAATCTGCATCAGTTAGTGTTTCGCCATATACTTTGGAACGATTTGTATTGACAACAGTAATTGAAGCTTTGGTTACTGTTAATTCTCCATTAGGATTAGTTACATCATAATTTGCTAATCTGCCATTTGGGTCCACCAAAGTTCCAACAATTGGATAGGTTGAACCCACCACCGTTGCTGTTGCTACACCTCCTGTGCTGGCTCTCGTTACTGTTATAGCATCGCCTGCTACAACACCCGTGATACTTCCGCTATAATCTGCATCAGTTAATGTTTCGCCATATACTTTGGAACGGTTTGTATTAGCCACTGTGATTGAAGCTTTGGTTACTGTTAATATTCCATTAGGATTAGTTACATCATAATTTGCTAATCTGCCATTTGGGTCCACCAAAGTTCCTACAATTGGATAGGTTGAACCTGCAACCGTTGCTGTTGCTACATCTCCTGTGCTGGCACGAGTAACTGTTATATCATCATCTGCTAAAACACCCGTGATACTTCCACTATAATCTGCATCAGTTAATGTTTCGCCATATACTTTGGAACGATTTGTATTGACAACAGTAATTGAAGCTTTGGTTACTGTTAATTCTCCATTAGGATTGCTTACTTCATAATTCGCTAATCTACCATTTGGATCAACCAAAGTTCCAACAATTGAATAGGTTGAACCTGCCACCGTTGCTGTTGCTACACCTCCTGTGCTGGCACGAGTAACTGTTATATCATCGTCTGCTACAACACCAGTGATACTTCCGCTATAATCTGCATCAGTTAATGTTTCGCCATATACTTTGGAACGATTTGTATTGACAACAGTAATTGAAGCTTTGGTTACTGTTAATATTCCATTAGGATTAGTTACATCATAATTTGCTAATCTGCCATTTGGGTCCACCAAAGTTCCTACAATTGGATAGGTTGAACCTGCAACCGTTGCTGTTGCTACATCTCCTGTGCTGGCACGAGTAACTGTTATATCATCATCTGCTAAAACACCCGTGATACTTCCACTATAATCTGCATCAGTTAATGTTTCGCCATATACTTTGGAACGATTTGTATTGACAACAGTAATTGAAGCTTTGGTTACTGTTAATTCTCCATTAGGATTAGTTACATCATAATTCGCTAATCTGCCATTTGGATCAACCAAAGTTCCAACAATTGAATAGGTTGAACCTGCAACCGTTGCTGTTGCTACACCTCCTGTACTGGCTCTCGTTACTGTTATAGCATCGCCTGCTACAACACCCGTGATACTTCCACTATAATCTGCATCAGTTAGTGTTTCGCCATATACTTTGGAACGATTTGTATTGACAACAGTAATTGAAGCTTTGGTTACTGTTAATATTCCATTAGGATTAGTTACATTATAATTTGCTAATCTGCCATTTGGATCAACCAAAGTTCCTACAATTGAATAGGTTGAACCTGCAACCGTAGCTGTTGCTATACCTCCTATGCTGGCACGAGTAACTATTATATCATCATCTGCTACAACACCCGTGATACTTCCGCTATAATCTGCATCAGTTAATGTTTCGCCATATACTTTGGAACGATTTGTATTGACAACAGTAATTGAAGCTTTGGTTACTGTTAATATTCCATTAGCAGTAGATGTACTACTACCATCACTTAATGAAACTGTAAAATTATAAGATCCTGCATTTAGACTTGCTGGAACAGTAAGGTTTAAAGTTACTCCAGGAAATGGCGCTGATCCATTGGCTGTAAATGTTGCTGATGGAGAAAAACTAGATGCAACAACAGAAGGCAAACCCGATACGCTATAAGTTCCATTAACATTTCCATTGCTTCCTCTAAGTGATGTGATACTAAATGAAGGTGTACTCGCAGTTCCATAAACTGAAACTCCAGATTGAGATCCTACAGTAACAATTCCAATAGATCCAATTGTGTTACCTACTACAACTTCAAATAGCCATTCTTTATTATTGGTTGGAGTACCGGTGCTCGAAGTAGCTATTGCTTTAAATTTATAAATCCCATTTGGCACACTAGCACCTACAATAACCGTAACAGGAAATATTTGGGTAACATCAGGTCCATTAGAACCGCCTGTTACAAATGAATTTAATATACTTGTTAAATTAATTAGTCCTGCTCCCACACCTATTCCTATTGTAGTCCCAGATTGAGTAGTAAAACTTAAACTTGCATTAAAAGTTCCATTATTTTTTGGAGCATTCACGTCAACACTTAATGTAGAGCTATCTGTAGCTCCAGGTATAATTGATACAGAATTAGATTTACCATTAGTTGTAGAATAAACAAAATTTCCTGAATCCGTAAATATCCAACTCGCCTCTGAACCCATATTTCCATGAGCTGTCAGTAATAAAGTTGCTCCATATGCATCGCCTTCCACTATAGAAGGTACGTACCATGAAGTAGTAAAATTACCCGTACTATCTGCAGTTACATACCATGGCTCGTGATACGTAGGGTCAATCCCTAATGGATCACCATCAGCGTGTTCAACATGTAATTCTACTATTTCACCTGCCTGAAATCCAGAACCAGTAATAATAGCGGTGGAACCAGGTGCGTAATCACCTTTATCTGTAATCACACTAGTTTGTCCAAAAACAACACTAGCAAAAAATAAATTAGCAATACAAAAAAATGTTGCTAAAAATCCTGATTTGGCTGTGGGTAAAGCTCTTTTCATAGGATAAAAATTAAGATTAGGAATCAATTACAATTACTTATAATTTAAAATTAAAGCGCTAGTATTTTTCGCTTTATTTTTAAAAAAAATATTTTTTTATTTACTTTTTAAAACAAACGAAAAATCACACAATGACTTATTTTATAAATGATTATAAGCCAAATTAAATAATTAAAAATACATTAACAGACTTTTTAATACATTCTCGTTAAAAGGAATAAAATAAACTTTTAACTGCATTTATTTTAAATTATAAGTAATTATAAAAAACCAAAATTCAAAAAATTTAACGTATTGCTATTTTTAAAACAATAAAAAAACCTGCTCAACAAATTGAGCAGGTTTAAATCCTAAAATTAATTTGACTAAAAGTTATTTTCTAAACTTCGAAATGCCATTTTTTAACCAAGATTCATATTCATCAACACCTACATAGCTTATTGTTGGTTTTTCTGTATTCAAACTATTTTCTTCTAAATCAGTTAAAACATACAAAGGTTGCGTGTTTGTTTTGTACTTTGAAATCATAAAATCGGTCCACTTATCCCCCACTGTTACGATTTCTGAACCTGTAGTTTTAGAAATAAATTGTTCGTTTTTTGGCAAATCAATGTCTTCATCTACATATAAAGAAATTAGCACCACTTCGTTTTTTAATATATTTAAAATCCTTTGGTCTGACCAAACATTGTTTTCCATTTTTCTGCAATTTACACAAGCATGCCCCGTAAAATCTAGCATTATTGGCTTGTTTACACTTTTGGCGTAAGCCAAACCTTGCTCATAATCATTAAAAACTACTAATCGATGAGGACCACTTTTTGCACCAGCAGGTAAATTAATTGCTGTGTTAGAATCCCCACCAGCTCCTCCAAAACCTAGAGGACTTTCGCTATATTCTATCGGAGGCGGAAAAGCATTAATTAATTTTAACGGAGCTCCCCAAAGTCCTGGTATTAAATAAACAGTAAACATTAAAACCAGCAATCCCATTAATAATCTCCCAACAGAAATATGTTGCAAAGGGCTATCGTGTGGCAATGTGATTTTTCCAAACAAATACAATGCTAAGGCTCCAAAAATCGCAATCCAAATAGCTAAAAATACTTCTCTTTCCAGTAAATGCAATTGCAAAACTAAATCTGCATTTGATAAAAATTTAAACGCTAAAGCTAATTCTAGAAAACCTAAAACTACTTTTACCGTATTCAACCAGCCACCTGATTTTGGTAACGAATGCAACCATCCTGGGAACATTGCAAACAACATAAATGGTAAGGCTAATGCCAATGAAAATCCTAACATCCCAATTATAGGTGCAATTCCGCCTTTTGATGCTGCTTCTACTAAAAGCGTTCCTACAATTGGCCCAGTACAAGAAAACGAGACAATAGCTAGAGCCAATGCCATAAATAAAATTCCGATTATTCCTCCTCGATCTGCTTGATTATCTACTTTATTAGCCCATGAATTTGGTAACATAATTTCGAAAGCTCCTAAAAAAGAAGTTGCAAAAACAACTAATAAAATAAAGAATATAATATTGAAATAAACATTAGTTGACAAGGCATTTAGCGCATCTGCACCAAAAATCCAAGTTACTAAAACTCCCAATAAAACATATATTACAATAATTGAAACACCATAAATTATAGCATTTCTAACTCCTGCCACTTTTGTTTTGCTTTGTTTTGTAAAAAAACTTACGGTCATCGGAATCATCGGAAAAACACAAGGGGTAAGCAAAGCTGCAAATCCTGATAAAAATGCGATAAAAAAGATTGACCACAACCCTCTCTGAGATTGCGGTTTACGTTTTTCAACCGTTGAACTTACTGTATTCTGAGTTTTTATTTCTGTTACCAAAGGTTTTGCAACTGTTGTATCAATTTTAGAAGAATCAACTTCTAATGGTGCAACCTCCGCTACTTTTTCTGTTGGAATTACGAATGTGAATTTTTTATCGAGATTAATACAAGCTTCTTTACAAACCTGATAATTCAAGTCTACTTCTACTTTTGAAACTTTTGGATTTACAATTTTAATCTCTTGTTGAATCTGGGCTTTCTTTTCAAAAAAAGTTTCATTTACTTCAAAAACATCATTATATGCAGTTGTTGTCCTACTTTCTTTGGCTTTGCCAACCAAATCAAAATTCCCTTTTTGATTTTTAAAAATTACTTCTAATGGTAGTGGCCCACCATCTGGAGTAAATTGAGAATACATGTGCCAGCCAGATTCTATAACTCCATTAAAAATAAGTACATAATTGCGATCTGATTTTTTTTCAATCTTAGTCGTCCATTTTACAGGATCTAAAATTTGAGAATTTCCTTTGGCGAAAGCCAAAAAAACAACCAATAAAAAAATAATTTTTCTCATTATTCTATTTGTATTTTAAGCATGTTTTTTGTTGTTGTATCTATTTTAAAACGCTCATCCTGTCTGATTCCCACAACCCAAACAATTTGGTTATCAGAACATATAATCCAAGCATTCTCCTTGTCAATTAAGGATAACTTTTCATCTTTAAAAAGTTTGCTGATTTTTTTTGATTTCCCTTGCATTCCAAAAGGCTGAAAAACATCGCCTTCCATCCAATGGCGCAAAACCAATGGGAACTTCAATTTATCTTCGTCAACAAATATAGCGGTATTTGAATCTATACTGATATCCGTAACTTTAGAAAAAGAGAGATTTAAGGGAACATTAATTTTATCTTGATTTTGATTTATATAATATTCTTCGTTTTCTGAAACCAAATTAAAGGGACTTAAAATCATAAAACTTCTATCTTTCAAGAGTCTAAATTCAGCCGAAAAAACTTGTTTACCAGATTGCCCTTCAACTAAATCATAAATATCATCCCAAGCGGTAAAACCAAACTCTTTCAACCATTGATACAAATACGATTTGTAATTAGGCAATTGAAGCAGTTTTTTTAAATCAAAATAAATGTCCTCTTCCTCTTGTTTTGCCACTTGCTGGTACACCATTATTGATGCATCTTCGACCATAGCCTGTGCTTCTTGCAAATAGTTTTGTGTTTTACGAAAAGAGGAAATGAACTCAAAATTCAATTCTTTTAAAATTGGGACCAAATGATGCCGAATTTTATTCCTCACATATTTATCTGAAGCATTACTACTATCTTCCCTCCATTCAATAGTATTTTCCTTTGCATAATTCTCTATTTCTTGTCTTGAAAAAGGCAATAAAGGACGAATAATTTTATCATTTTGCGCAGGAATCCCTGTCAAACCATCTAATCCAGTGCCTCTAGAAAGATTTATCAAAAAAGTCTCCAAGTCGTCATCAGCATGATGAGCTGTCAAAATATAATCAAATTTATGTTCGTCTAATTGTTCATAAAACCAACTATAACGTAACTCACGGGCTGCAACCTGAGTAGAAAGTTTGTAATCTTTGGCAAAAGCCGAAGTGTCAAATTGAGTTAATAAAAAAGGAATCTGATTTGTATTTGTATATTCTGCAACAAAATTTTGATCATCAAAACTTTCTAAACCTCGCAATTGAAAATTGCAATGTAAAACAGCTATTTCATAATCCAATTGCTGAAAAAGATGCAGTAAAACCATACTATCTAAACCTCCACTAACTGCTAGGAATAGTTTTTTTTGTTCCAAAAAGGAAAAATTACGAACAATATGATTTTTAAGTTTTTCTAGCATGTACCAAAAATAAAGATTAAAAATGTAATATTACATTTAGAAGGTATTAGTTAAACAATACTTTAACAAAAAATAATTGAAATGATACTGATTCAAAAAAGGTGTCTAAAATTATTCTAAAACTTCAAGCATGGCCTTTGCTTTTAATAAACATTCCTCATATTCGTTTTCAGGTATTGACAATGAAGTAATTGCACTTCCTACAGAAAATGAAAGATACTGGTTCTCCTGATTGTATAAAATACTTCGGATAACCACATTAAAATCAAAATCAGCTTCGGGAGTAAAATAACCAATCGCACCGCTATATAAGCCGCGTTTTGTTTCCTCTAAATCATCTATAATTTTCATTACAGAAATCTTTGGAGCACCAGTCATGCTTCCCATAGGAAAAGTTAATTTTAAAGCATCAACTAAGGAATATTTTGGATCTAATTTTGATGATATCGTTGAAATCATTTGGTGTACTTGCAAAAAAGAATAAATTCCGCACAACTCATCCACATGAACAGAACCTTTCTGTGCAGTACGCGATAAATCATTCCTAACTAGGTCCGTAATCATAATGTTTTCAGCACGTTCTTTCGGATCTGAAGCTAATTGCTGTTTTGACTTTTCGTCTTCAACAGCATCCACAAAACGTTTAGCGGTACCTTTTATAGGTTGTGAAATCAAGGTTTCGCCTTCTTTTCTTAAATAACGTTCAGGAGTTGCTGAAAGCAGAAAGTGCTTGTTGTTTTTAAAAAAAACCGCAAAAGGAGGTTGTGAAATTTCATTCAGTTTTTGAAATTTCTCTAATGGATTAATCACTGCAT
Source organism: Flavobacterium sp. 123 (assembly GCF_003634825.1). Classification (NCBI taxonomy): domain Bacteria; kingdom Pseudomonadati; phylum Bacteroidota; class Flavobacteriia; order Flavobacteriales; family Flavobacteriaceae; genus Flavobacterium; species Flavobacterium sp. 123. The sequence continues at coordinate 2,597,414 of NZ_RBXD01000001.1, read as the reverse complement.
TTTCGGCAAAAAATTCCATGCAAAAATTAGCTTCATAAATATCACCACGATGAATATAGTCTAACATATTATTCACTTTTGAAAGATATTCTTCTTTCGAAATTCGTTGCTGAATTTTCACACTATGATGGTCGGCAGATTTTGGTTTTTGGCTTTGAATGATTTCATTATAATCCTCCTCAGATTCCTCCTCACACATATTGAGATATTGAATTTCAAGTTGATTCCCTTTTAATAAAAATATTTTTTTGGGTTGGAAGAAAAACAAATCAGGAAAATGCAATCCATCAAAATTACGAGACTGCAACTGTTCACTGTCATTTTTTAAATCATAGGCTAAATACCCAAAGAGCCAATCTTTAGTTACTTGTTGGTATTGTTTTAAATCTTCAAAAGCATTGTGGTAATCCGTTTTTATAGAAGTAAAAGCATCAACCGCCAGTAAACAATCATAACTAGAATGTTCTTGGGGATATTCATTACTATCCATAAAAACGACTTCTCTAAATTGTTGTGCCCACTGCAAAAGCTGTTGCTTAAAGAGGATTGGATTTGATATTTGTTTAAAAATGGAAACTCTCAAAGACTATTTTTTTTAGATTTCAAAATTACAATAAAAAAAATCCTTCAAAGAAAGAGTATCAAAAAAAGCAAGTGTATTCTAAAATAAATGATTATTTAAAAAAAACAAAATTGTAGGTAATTTCATAATTTCAAGCTATGAATTTAATTATTATATAAAATATTTACAAAAATAAAATCAAAACTGTTAAAAAACTATCTATTTCGTTTTAAAAAATTAATTATCTTTATATCATAAAAACAAATCATATTAAAATTGGGCTAAAAAAATAAGCCTCTAAAACAATTGAAATACTGATTTTATAGGCATTAATGATCCATAATTTGATGATGAAAGTGATGTGCCAGATTATAATATTTTAGTTATTTAACCAATAAAAAACTATATATCATGAAAATCGCTATCATTATTATTCGGACATTGATTGGTCTGCTTTTTATTTTTACTTCTGTCAGCTATTTTTTTAACTTAATGCCAGAACCAGTAACTACAGGAAACTTTAAAGCTTTCCAAATTGGAATTGTAGCTTCTACGTATTTAATTCCATTAGCAAAATCTGTGGAATTACTTTGTGGATTATCGTTCCTTTCCGGACGTTATGTAACCTTAGCAAATATTGCTATTTTTCCAGTGACAATAAACATCTTATTGATTAACTTTTTTCTAACCCCTGAAAACTTACCTCTCGCATTGTTTGTGTTTTTAGGAAACATATTTTTAATTTTCACACATTGGGATAATTACAAAAGCTTATTTGTTGCTAAATAAAAAATACATTATAAATAAAAAACCCGCTTAATAGCGGGTTTTTTGTTTATACATAGTTTACTAATTAAACATGCAAAGCTCTATTATCTGTAGCTGCCAAAGCGGCTTCTTTTATTGCTTCAGCAAATGTTGGATGCGCATGTGACATTCTTGAAATATCCTCAGCTGATGCTTTGAATTCCATAGCGGTTACAGCTTCTGCAATTAAATCTGCAGTTCTAGCTCCAATCATATGAATTCCTAAAACTTCATCCGTTTTTGCATCCGCTAGAATTTTCACAAATCCATCTAAATCTCCACTAGCACGCGCACGACCTAAAGCTTTGAAAGGAAAACTTCCTACTTTATATTCAGCTCCCGAAGCTTTCAATTGCTCTTCTGTTTGTCCTACTGCAGCCACTTCTGGCCAAGTATAAACAACACCTGGAATTAAATTATAATCGATATGTGGTTTTTGTCCTGCAATAATTTCAGCAACCATTGTTCCTTCTTCTTCCGCTTTGTGAGCTAACATTGCGCCACGAACTACATCACCAATGGCATAAATATTTGGAACGTTAGTTTGCAAATGATCGTTTACTTCTACTTGTCCTCTATCTGAAATTTTCACACCTGCTTTATCTGCATTCAATCCATCCGTGTAAGGACGACGACCTACAGAAACTAATGAATAATCTCCTTCTAAAGTAATTGTTTCTCCTTTTGCATTTTCAGCTTGAACAACAACCGCATCTCCATTTCTTTCTACTGATTTCACTTTGTGTGAAACATAGAATTTCATACCCTGTTTTTTCAATACTTTGGTCAACTCTTTAGAAAGCGCACCATCCATTCCTGGAATAATTCTGTCCATAAATTCTACTACAGAAACTTGTGCTCCTAATCGTAAATATACTTGACCTAATTCAATTCCAATTACACCACCACCAATAATAACAAGGTGTTTTGGAACTTCTTTAAGAGCCAAAGCTTCTGTTGAAGTGATGATTCTTTCTTTATCAATTTTGATAAAAGGCAAAGAAGATGGTTTTGAACCTGTTGCAATAATAATAGTTGCCGCTTCAATAGTTTCAGAACTTCCATCTGCTTTAGCGATAGCTACGTGTGTTGCATCTACAAATGAACCTAAACCATTAAATACAGTTACTTTATTTTTATCCATTAAGTAATTGATTCCTCCTGAAGTTTGATCTACAACCGCTTGTTTACGAGCAATCATTTTTTCTAAATTCACTTTTACTTCACCAGAAAGTTCAATTCCGTGGTCTGCAAAATGTGCTATTTCAGCATAATGGTGTGAAGATGATAATAATGCTTTTGAAGGAATACAACCTACGTTAAGGCAAGTTCCGCCAAGAGTAGAATATTTTTCAATAATTGCTGTTTTAAAACCCAGTTGTGCACAACGAATGGCTGATACATATCCGCCTGGACCGGAACCTATAATGACTACGTCAAATGAACTCATAGTGTATGTTTTTTATTTTAGTGTTGCAAAATTAAGGAATTAAGTTTTGTTTAAAGTTCAAAGTTTAAGGTTTTTTGTTACGAAAATGATGTTGTTTTCCTAATTTCAGCAAATATTATCGAATATCTTTCCTTATTCCTCTTTCTTCTCGCATAAAAAAAGCCGATTCTAATTTCAGAATCGGCTTTTTGAATTTTAAAATATATAATTATTCTAATCTTAGTTTACTGTTTTTTCGACTAAAGCTAAAATATATAACCAATCCTATCAGTAGCCAAACACCAAAGTAGATCCAATTCCAAACACTTAATTCAGCCATCATATACAAACAGCAAATTAAACCTAAAAGCGGAATTAAAGATAAATTTTCTTTGAAAGACCAAACCATTAATCCAACCAAAACGAATAAGAAAATCCACATTGGTATTTTATGTTTGAACAAGTCAAAACCTTTTTCATATTTTATAGTATCTGAAATAGGCATTCCTGCAATTACCGAAGCATATTTCACATCATCTTGTTGGTACTGATTCAATAAAACTTCTAAATCAGGAGTGTAAACTGTAGCATTTTTAGCATCTACAGTTACTAAATAATCATACACTTTTTTAGTTTCTTCCTTATTTAAAGAAGTAATAATAGTGGACGAATTATTAATTTGAGTTTCATTAGTAATGAAATCCATAGTTGCTTTTTTATTGTATCCAAAAGCAAATACCAATCCTATTAAAACCAAAATAGGCATAATGTATTTAGAATTTACATAAGGAGTCTTGAATTTTCCACGAGGAATATCAGTTCTATTTTGCAAAGCCAATACTCCTGCACAAACTAATACAAAGGCAAACAAAGTTCCAATACTACATAAATCCGTAACCATTGTTAAATTCAAAAACAAAGCAGGAACTGCCACAACAAAACCAGTTACAATAGTTGCATATGAAGGAGTTTTGAATTTTGGATGCACTTTAGAAAAACGTTTTGGTAATAATCCATCACGACTCATACTCATCCAAATACGAGGCTGACCCATTTGAAAAACTAACAACACACTCGCCATAGCCACGACTGCACTTACCGCAATAATTCCTGACATCCATTTTAAATTCAATTTATCAAAAACAAAAGCTAATGGATCTCCAACATTCAATTCATTATAACTAACCATTCCCGTAAGGACTAATGCAATAGCAATATATAAAAGCGTACATATAATAATAGCCCACATCATTCCTTTTGGCAAATCTCGTTGTGGATCTTTACATTCTTCAGCGGTTGTTGAAATCGCATCAAAACCAATATAAGCAAAGAATACAGCTGAAACTCCTTTCAAAACTCCAGATACTCCATTTGGCGCAAAAGGATGCCAATTAGCTGTATCAACATATCCAATACCAACAGCAATAACCAAAAGAACAATACATAATTTAACGATAACCATCATATTACTGGCATTACGAGATTCTTTCATTCCTCTGTAAACCAATGCTGTAATCAAAATAATTATTAATAATGCAGGTAGATCAGCAACAAAGTGGAAAGAGCCAAGTACTGGTGAACTAGTCCATGCTACATATGCATTTTGTAAAGCTGGACTCAAATTTTCATATAATTTCCCTCCTTGCATTAAGGCGGTAGCATCTTTAAATCCGTTTGAAGCAGTTAAATAATCCATTTGTACCCATTGAGGCAAACTAATACCTCCACTTTCAAGTAATCCTGTAAAATAATCACTCCACGAAATTGCTACAGTTATATTACCAACCGCATATTCCATAATAAGTGCCCATCCTATTATCCAGGCAATAATTTCACCAAAAGCTACATAGGAATAGGTATAAGCGCTTCCTGAAACAGGCACCATTGAAGCAAATTCAGCATACGCAAAAGCAGCAAAACTACAAGCAATAGCAGTAAACAAAAATAGAAAAATAACAGCTGGTCCTCCGTCCGCACTAGCTTTACCGATAGTACTAAAAATACCTGCACCAACAATTGCTGCAATACCAAAAGCGGTCAAATCACGAGCAGTCAAATGCTTCCCTAAAGCTTCATGTCCATCCGTATTGTTTTTTTCGACTTGTTTTAAGATGTCTTGTACGGTCTTTTTCCTGAATAAACTTTTGAATGCCATATTGTAAATTTTATCGTTAAAAATTAATATTCTGCAAATTTTACTGTTTATCTACTAAACAATGTAAATTTATTAAAAACCAAATATATAAAAGAAATTTACTTTACCGTAATCCGATGAGCATTTTTTTTATTACCATGTAAAAAAGTCAAAAATATAATTTTAAACCAAATAAAAAATAAATTGCTGCTAAAATTATTCAACAATAAGAAATAGTTAAAATCAATTGGTTTCTTTTTTTTAAAACTTACTTCAGACAACTTTTCAAGATTGTAACTGGATGAAGTGCTTCTCTATTTGTTCCATCATAAATCTGATGACGACAACTTGTTCCTGCAGCAGCAATTGCAACCGTTTGTTCAGTAGCTCTAATCTTAGGAAACAAAGTATCTTCCCCCATTTGCATACTAATATCATAATGCTCTTTTTCATAACCAAAAGAACCAGCCATTCCACAACATCCTGAATTATAAATGGTTACTGAATTGTTTTTAGGTAGATTTAGCATCGAAAATGTAGCTTCAACAGAACTCAGTGATTTTTGATGACAATGTCCGTGAATTTTAATTTCTTTTTTTACATCCGAAAATTGGTCTGAAGTAATTCTTCCTAAAGTGATTTCTTTTTTGAAAAACTCCTCGATTGTAAATACATTTTTAGATATACTTTGCGCGCTTTCTTTATCATCTGCTAGTCGAAGGTACTCATCTCTAAAAGTCAATATTGCTGATGGCTCAATTCCAACTAAAGGACAATCATCCGTAATAATAGAAGAAAAAATGTCAACATTTATAGTTGCAATAGCCTTTGCTTGTTCTAAAAACCCTTTAGATATAAATGATCTTCCACTTTCTTCATGATCGATAATCAGAACTTCATATCCTAATTTTGTTAGCAATTCGAAAGCATCAATTCCAACTGAAACATCGTAAAAGTTAGTAAATTCATCGCAAAACAAATATATTTTTCCATTCGGAAAAGAACCGTTTTGGATTGAATTGACATTTTTCTCATGCCACTTTCTAAATGTTTTTGGAGCCAAAAGCGGAACTTGTCGCTTAGAAGCAATTCCCATTTTATTTTTTACAAAAGGCAGATTAACCATATAATTAGTAAGCTTTGGCGTGATGCTTCCTAGATTATTTAATTTGGCATTGAATGCAAATATTTTATTACGCAACGAAAATCCATTCGCTTTTTGATATTGATATAAGAATTCTGCTTTCAAAGACGCAACATCTACATTACTAGGACATTCGCTAGCACAAGCTTTGCAACTCACACACAATTCAAAAACTTTATACAATTCCTCATAATCAAATTTATTCTCTTTATCAGAATTGGTCAGGTATTCTCTCAAAGCATTAGCACGAGCACGGGTGGTATCTTTTTCGTTTCTTGTAGCTCTATAACTTGGACATAAAGTACCGCCAGCCGAAGGCATTTTTCTACAATCTCCCGAACCATTACATTTTTCAGCTGCACGCAAAATCCCCATACTATCTGAGAAATCCTGAATGGTTTGAATCTCTGGTTCAACCCTACCCGCTACCATTCTAAGATTTTCATCCATTTTAGGAGTATCGATAATTTTACCTTTATTCAAAATGGCATTAGGATCGAAAGCGTTTTTTATTCGTTTCAATAAATTATAATTGGTTTCCCCGATCATAAAAGGAAGAAATTCACCACGAACAATTCCATCACCATGCTCACCACTTAAGGAACCACGGTATTTTTTAACTAAAACCGCTACTTCGGTGGCAATGATTCTGAAAAGTTTTAAATCTTCTTTTTTCTTTAAATTCAAAACAGGCCTTAAATGGATTTCCCCAGCACCTGCATGCGCATAATAGATTGCTTCCTGATTGTATTTGCTCATCATTGCTGCAAATTCTTCGATATAATTAGGCAAATCATGCAATTCAACCGCTGTATCTTCAATAGAATCTGCGGCTTTATCATCGCCTACAATGCTTCCTAAAAGTCCTAAACCTGCTTTACGCAAATCATTTATTTTATCAATATCGGAACCGTAAATTTTAGGCAAGGCATAACCAAAATTATTTTTCTCAAGATCTGCAATCAAATCATCTGCTTGTCGCTCTGCATCTTCCTTAGAATGAGAGGCAACTTCCAGCATAATAACAGCTTTTGGATCACCTTGTATAAAAAACCTGTTTTTTGCTTGTTCCCTATTTGTTTTGGTACAATTTAAAATAGTATCATCCATCATCTCACAAGTGTACAAATGATGTTTCATTGCGGTAACTACCGCTTCTAAACTTTCTTTTATAGTATGAAAATGAGCTACTACCATAACATTATTGGCAGGAGGCAAATCATCTACTTTTAGTGTAATTTCTGTTGTAAATGCTAATGTCCCTTCACTTCCGCAAAGTAGTTTACCAAGATTAATCGTTTTTTCAGTACCCGAAAACAATTCAGACTTCAATAATAAATCAATCGCATATCCTGTATTTCGCCTGTGAATTTCAGGCTTAGGAAACTCTTTTATAATTTCATTTTGATTTTCAACAACCGAAAGTTCATCATAAATAGTTTTGTAAATTTTACTTTCAAGAGAATCTCCTTTAGTTTTTTCTAAAAATTCTGCTGTGGAAAGTTCCTTAAAAACAACTGGAGATCCATCACTCAAAATCGCTTTAATTTCGACAATTTTATCTCTCGTAACTCCATACCGAATCGAAGTTGTTCCAGATGAATTATTACCGACCATCCCTCCTATCATACATCGATTAGTAGTTGATGTATTAGGTCCAAAAAACAAACCATGTGGCTTCAAAAATAAATTTAATTCATCCCGAATAACACCCGGTTGTACGGTTACTGTTTTTTTATCAGCATCAAAAGAAACTATTTTTGTAAAATGTTTAGAAACATCTACAATAATCCCACTACCAACCGTTTGCCCAGCTAAGGAAGTTCCTGCGGTTCTTGGCGTTATGGAGATTTTATTTGTATTGGCAAACTCAATAAGTTTACAGATATCATCAACCGTTTTTGGTAATGCTACAGCTTGTGGTTTTATTTTATAGACAGAAGCGTCAGTTGAATATATGGTTTTATGAAGTTCATCATATAAAAGTGTTCCCTCCAAAGATTGGGATAATTGCTTTAATTGCAAAGGATTTAACATAGTCAGTTGGAAATTATGCATGTTTTTAAAAGCTGTGTAAACAGCATCATCCGACAAATATAAAAATTATAGCGCTTTAAAATTTAATATAATCAAATAAGAAATTAAGGAAGCTATTCCGATTGTTTCCTCATTTGTTTCTATAAATATCTTTTAAAATTCATAATACAAAAATAATAGCGCAGAACAAAAGCCTAATTTTATCAAAATTTTAGCTGAATAACTTCTCTAAAAAACCTATTTTTGATGCGTTATAAATTATACCATTAATGATTCAGAATAAATCTTTTGTACTACTTATTTTGGCATGCTTTCTTTCTTTTTTGGATGGAACTGCACAAAAGAAAATACTATACCCTAAAAACGAATTTAGAGCTGTTTGGATAGCAACAGTAGTTAATATTGATTGGCCAAAAAACGGCGTTGACTCTGTTGACAAACAAAAAGCTGACTTTATTGAAATTTTAGATACCTATAAAAAATTAAACTATAACGCAATTATTGTTCAAATAAGGAGTGTTGGAGATGCATTTTATCCTTCTCAATTAGCACCTTGGTCTCGATTTTTGACGGGGAAAGAAGGTCAGGCACCAAAACCATATTATGACACCCTTGAGTGGATGATTGCCGAAACACATGCTAGAGGTTTCGAATTTCATGCTTGGTTAAATCCGTATCGTGCTACATTCGATTTAAAAACAGAAAATTTAAGTCCGAATCATGATTTTTATAAACATCCGGATTGGATGATTAAATATGGTGGGAAATATTACTACAATCCAGCATTGCCTGAAGTACAAGCACATTTAATAAAAGTTGTAGAAGAAGTAGTTAAAAACTATGATATTGATGCCATCCATTTTGATGACTATTTTTACCCTTACACTATAAATGGTGAGAAATTTAACGACACCGCTTCGTATGAAAAATATGGAAATGGTCTTAGCTTAGCGGATTGGAGACGTTCGAATGTGAGCAATTTTGTGAAAAATATTTCTTCAACTATCAAACAAAACAAACCATGGGTGCAATTTGGAATTAGCCCTTTTGGAGTTTGGCGCAATAAATCTATGGATCCAAAAGGTTCTGATACTGATTCTGGACAAACTAATTATGACGACTTGTTCGCAGATCCTTTGGCATGGATGGAAAACAATTGGATTGATTATATTTTACCACAATTATATTGGAGTTTAGATCATCCTAAAGCTTCTTATTCAAAACTCTTAAAATGGTGGTCTGAAAATTCTAAAAACACTGCTATTTATATTGGCAACAGTACTTATAAAATTCGATCTGATGGGGATAAACGATGGAACCTTCCGAATGAAATTCCTAACCAAATTGATTTCACCAGAACATTTACTAATGTGCAAGGAAATGCCTATTTCAGTGCTAAATGGTTTATCAATCAGAATCAGGATGTGGCCCAAATGTTAATGGAAAATCAATACAAATATCCTGCACTTCCATTGGCTGTGCCTAATTTAAAAAAGATTGTAATTGATGTCCCTGAAATTAACTCTGTTAAAAATCTAAGCGACTCATTTCTTCTAAATATCAAATATCCGCTGAATAGTAAAGTGCGATATGTAGTGGTTTATTGTGCAAAAAACAAAGCTCAAATTGATGTTAATGATCCAAGCCAAATTATTGATAAAATTGCCTTTAAGGAAAAAAGTGATGCTATTACAATTACATTACCAAAAGAGAAATTAGATACTAACACCACCTGCGAAATTACTTTTATTGATTTTTATGGTAATGAAAGTGTGGGTTCAATTATCGATTTGCAATAAGGAATCAAAAAACAAAATTAAAATATGAAAATAGACAATAAACCTTGGTTTTGGATTCCTGTATTAAACTTCGCTTCTGGCTTACCTTATGCAATTATTATTTCGGTTTCGGTAATTATGTATAAAAGTTTAGGTATCAATAATGAAGACATTGGAATTTACACCAGTTTATTGTATCTCCCTTGGGTAATAAAACCATTATGGAGTCCATTTATTGACCTGTATAGCACCAAACGAAAGTGGTTTTTGAGCATGCAATTACTCATATCAATTGCTTTTTTGTTAGTAGGTTTAAGCATTCCTGTAAGCCAATTTTTTGTTGTCAGTTTAGCCATTTTTTGGGTAGCTGCATTTGCTTCTGCTTCAAATGATGTGGCTAGTGATGGTTTTTATTTATTGGCTTTGCCCAAAGAACAACAGTCCTTTTTTTTAGGAATCCGAAGTACTTTTTACCGCCTTTCTATGTTAACTGGAAACGGTTTAATTGTAATTATTGCTGGTTATCTCGAACAAGAATTTGGCGACAAGCATAAAGCATGGTCTTACACTATGATTTTTGTAGCCATCCTAATGGCTGTGATTACGCTTTACAATTATTTTTCTACTCCTAACACAGAGCATTCAGAGACTGTTAATAATACGGAAACTAGAGAAAGTAAAAGTTTCAATACTGTTTTCATCAGTTTTTTTCAAAAGAAACAAATTGGTTTGGTTATGATTTTCATTCTCGTTTTCAGACTTGGAGAATCGCAATTATTAAAAATGCTTACTCCCTTCTTAATAGACGAAAAAGCCGTTGGCGGAATGGGATTAACAACCCAAGATGTTGGCATTATTTACGGTACTTTTGGAGTTTTATCGCTAGTCATTGGTGGAATTTTAGGAGGAATTGCCATATCTAAAAACGGATTAGGAAAATGGATGCTCCCAATGATATTGATGATGCATTTACCTATTATTGGTTTTATTTTGCTGTCTCATTTTCATCCTGAATCTATTTTTTACATTTATATAACTATAATAGTTGAGCAATTTGGATATGGTTTTGGTTTTGCTGCTTTTATGATGTTTCTGATTTACGTTGCTGAAGGCGAATCTAAAACATCTCATTATGCAATAGCAACCGGTTTTATGGCTTTAGGAATGATGCTTCCTGGCATGTTAAGTGGATATATTCAAGAATATCTAGGATATGCTAATTTCTTTATTTGGGTGTTTTGCGCAACTATTCCTGGATTAATTCTATCTCGCTTTTTGATATTCCCATCTGATTTTGGCAAAAAAGCAAAAATATAATTTTACAAATAATGGCTATTCAATAATGACATTAGAGCAAAAAATAGGACAATTTTTTTTTCCTGCCGTATTTATAAACGATACCGAAGAAAACATTCAAGAAACAGAACGACTTATCAAAGAATATAATATAGGTGGTCTTACTTTTTTTCATAGTCGAGCAAGTGCTGCTACCAATTATGAAACAAAGAAAAAAGTAGTTCTAAATGACGATAGTTATCATAAACTAAAAGAGCTGATTGTTCGCTATCAAAAATGTGCACCTACACCCCTATTAATAAGTATTGATGCAGAATGGGGATTAGCGATGAGAGTTGAAAAAACACCTCAATATCCTTACGCAATAACCCTTGGCGCCTTAGCCGAAAGTGAAAGCCATTTGGTTTACGAAGTTGGAAAACAAATTGGTTTAGACCTGAAATCTGCTGGAATTCATTATAATTTAGCGCCATTAGCTGACATCAACAACAATCCAAATAATCCAGTAATTGGGTATCGTTCCTTTGGTCAAAACAAAGAAAAAGTAGCCGTTTTTGCCTTGGAGTATTTAAAAGGAATGTCTGATGTTGGGATTTTAGGATGTCTGAAACACTTTCCTGGACACGGAAATACAAATGTAGATTCGCATTTAGGATTACCCGTTTTAGAAGAAAATTTAGACCAATTATTAGATAATGAATTGTATCCTTTTATCAAAGGAATTGAAAACAATGTCGATTCTATTATGATTGGTCACTTAGCCGTTCCCGCTTTGAATGAAGGAAAAAATATTTCTGCTACACTATCAAAACCAATAATTGAAACACTTTTGCGAGAACAATTAGGGTACGATGGTTTAGTAATTTCAGATGCTTTGAATATGCACAGTGTCTCAAAATTGTATACTAAAAAAGGGCAATTAGAATGGGAAGCTTTCAATGCTGGAAATGATGTATTGTGTTTTGCTGAAAATGTAGCAGAAGGAATTCAGGAAATATATAATAATGCTACACCTGAACGAATCGAAGCTAGTTTCAATCGTTTATGGAAATGCAAACAAAAGGCTGGAATCATTAAAAGTGAAAATACATTCTCAGAAACTTCCAAAGATGATTTTGATTTTGAATACACAAATATCTTAAATAAGAAAATTGCAGAACATTGCATCACCAAAATAAAAGACAGCAATACTACAGAAATGATATTTGATGCTAAAAAGAGAAATTCATTAGCTAAAATAAGCATTTATAAAACAGTCGATAATGCGTTTTTTAAAAGCCTATCGACTCCCCTATCTTCCGCTGAATTTGAAATCAATTTGGGAGATGACACTGATTCCATCAGAGAATTAGAAACAGCTTTACATTCATTTGACACTATAATTATTTCGTTATTTGTACCAAAAGCAAAGCCACTAAACAATTTTGATATTGAAGAACCTGTTTTACATTTTTTAGAAGAATTATTCAGCTCGAAAAAGTGTATTCTGTATGTTTTTGGGAATCCTTATGCACTTCAGGTGATACCAAATTTAAAAAACGCCTCTGGAATTATTGAAATGTATCAAGATTTTATAGAATTTCAAGAAACTGCTGCAAAACAATTGCTAAATAACACTATTTGCAAAGGAAGTTTACCTGTTGTAATTAATTATCTATAATGTTGATTATAAGCTAATATAAATTAACCATAGTTAAATGCTATTTTAAAATAAATATTTATAATCAAAACTTATATATTCAAACTTGTAGTTTGATTTATATTTGCATCAATAAAATAAGAACATTAACATAAAATAAAAATAATATGTCATTAGTAGGAAAAAAATTCCCAAGTATTGCAGTTGACGCCATCTCTGAAATGGGCGATAATTTGAAAATCAACATTTTTGAAGAAGCTACAAAAAACAACAAAAAAGTATTATTATTTTGGTACCCAAAAGATTTTACTTTCGTATGTCCAACAGAACTACATGCTTTTCAAGCTGCGTTACCAGAATTTGAAAAAAGAAACACAATTGTAATTGGAGCTTCATGTGATACTAACGAAGTGCACTTTGCTTGGTTAAATACAGCAAAAAACAGCGGTGGAATTGAAGGAGTAACTTACCCAATCCTTGCAGATACTAACAGAAATTTATCTAACATTCTTGGAATTTTAGATATTGAATCAACTAGCTACAGCGAAGATACTGATTCAGTAATTGTTGAAGGTTCAAATGTAACTTACAGAGCAACTTACTTAGTTGACGAAACTGGAAAAATTTTCCACGAAAGTGTAAATGACATGCCATTAGGTAGAAATGTAAACGAATATATCCGTTTGATTGATGCGTATACTCACGTACAAGAAAAAGGTGAAGTTTGTCCTGCAAACTGGGAAAAAGGAAAAGACGCAATGAGCGCAGACAGAAACAGTACAGCAGCTTATTTAGGATCACACTAATAACAAAAGCATTTTTAAATCAATGGCAATTTTCAATATTTAAATTGCCATTGTATTTAGAAATACACTAAAAAAAATAAAAATCATGTTAATAGAATTAAACGAAGATACCTTAGCAGACTTAATCGAAAAAAACGATAAAGTTGTAGTTCAATTTTCAGCTTCTTGGTGTGGTAATTGCCGTATCATGAAACCTAAATTCAAAAAATTAGCATCAGAAAATGAAGCTTTGGCTTTTGTTCTTGTAGATGCAGAAAATTCTCCAGAATCAAGAAAACTAGCTAACGTTAGCAACTTACCAACTTTTGCAACTTTCGTAAATGGTAAATTGGTAAACGAAACACAAACTAACAAACAAGAAGTACTAATTGAATTAGTAAACGAGATAGTTTAATGATTTCTTAGTTTAAAGTTTTGAGTTGCCTGACTTCATAAATAAAAGTACTAAGCAACAGTCTTTAAAAATCTTAAACTTAAAAAACCTTAAACTTAAAACTTAAAAAAAGATGAAATTACCTGTAATCAAGCATTTAACACAGTTTATAGAAGAAAACGATCAAGATTATATCATTGAAACTATTGAAGTTCTTGAGGCTATGACAGAAATTGCCTCGTTGAAAGACGAAGAATTAGATGTTATAGGGGAATTGATTTCAAATATGTATGGCGCATTAGAAGTGAACAAATTGATAAAAGATGGTGCTGATAAAAAAGAAGCGTTAAACACTTTTATGAAACGAGTACTTGGTTCTATCGATAAATAAATCAGAATCAAACCTTAATAAATCTTGATAAGATAAAAAATCTTGCTTTTACAAAACGTGCTCCGCTATGAGTGCGTTTTTTTTTATTCAATATTTTTTTTAGTTCCCGTTCTTTATCCATTTTTAACAAAATCTTAAATAATTTTCATACTTTTGAACCTCAATAAAAAACATACAATATGGCTGCCATAACATTAGGAGGAAATCCTATCAACACATCAGGTGAATTACCAAAAATTGGAACACCTCTTGCTGATTTTAAATTAGTAAAAAACGATCTTTCAATAGCTACACTTGCTGATTTTGCTGGAAAAAGATTAGTCTTAAATATTTTTCCAAGTATTGATACTGGAACTTGTGCTACTTCTGTTAGAAAATTTAACGAAAGCGCTAGTTCATTAAACAACACAACTGTATTATGTATTTCTAGAGATTTACCTTTTGCACAAAAACGTTTCTGTGGTGCTGAAGGATTAGAAAATGTAATTAATTTATCTGATTTTCAAACTGGAAGTTTTGGAACTTCAAACGGACTTAATATCGTTGATGGACCATTAGCACATTTACACTCAAGAGCTGTTATTGTTACAGATGAAAACGGAAAAATTCTTCATACAGAACAAGTTTCAGAAATTGCAAACGAACCTAATTACGAAGCTGCTTTAGCAGTACTTTAATTAAAGTAAATCAATGGAATTTCAAAAAGACAATTCGTTTTTTACGGGTAGACTTAAAAGTGTAACATTTGCTTTCAAAGGTGCTGTAAAATTAATTACAACAGAGCACAGTGTGATGGTTCAATTCTCAATAGGTTTACTACTGACTTTTGCTGGATTTTATTTTGGTATTTCCAAAACGGATTGGCTTTTTCAAATCTTTGCAATTGGTTTAGTAATGAGTATTGAAGGATTGAATACTGCAGTAGAAAAAATAGCAGATTTTATACATCCGGATTATCATCAACGAATTGGTTTCATCAAAGATATTGCTGCTGGAGCTGTTTTTTTCGCAGCTGTAACAGCAATTATAATTGGCTTAATTATTTATCTTCCAATACTTTTATAAGTACAATTCAAAATCAGGAATGGCAAAAACAGCAAAAGCATCATCTTTAGACAAAAAAAATAGTTCTGAGTCTGAAGTATCTCAATTCTGGAAAATATCAAAGCAACAAAAAATTGTTTTTGGTAGTCTTTTGGTATTATTTTCAATCGCTTTATTACTTGCTTTCATATCTTTTTATATCTACGGTCAAGCAGATCAAAGTGCTGTAACTAAATTAACCGACAGGACAGAAACAGTGAGAAACTGGCTAGGGAAATTTGGTGCGTTTTTAGCTGATTTAATCGTTTATAAAGGTTTTGGACTTGCCTCATTTATATTTGTTCGTTTATTTTTTCTGACGGGAATATATATGCTTCTTGGACTTTCTTTGAGAAAATTAAAAAACATTTGGTTTTGGGATTTGTTCGTTATCATTATCGTATCAGTTCTATTTGGTTTTTTTGCCACTTCACTACCAGAGTTAGGAGGAACAATTGGTTATGAACTAAACCTGTTTTTACAAGATTATATTGGTAAAACTGGAACTTTATTAGTACTGATTTTTGGTTTAATTATCTATCTGATTTTTAAAATTAAACTTTCACCCGAAAAAATTCAATCTTTTTTTGAAAACACAAAAAAAGAAATTAAAACGGATATTACTTCAAATCCTTTCAAAACAGTTGACAATAGCTATAATCTAGAAGAATTTGCGGTTCCAGAAGCGGAAGATGAAGAACTTGATACTATCCACATAAAAACAACTGGTTCTCAATTCGAAATTAACAAAGAGGCTTTAAAACCTACAATAAGTAATTCGTCAGACATCAATTTAGATCCTGTTTTAAAATCAATTGCCTTACCAATTACTCCAAAAGCACCTGAAGTAATTCCAACAAATGATGACGCTTTTGTGATTGAAAAAGCTCCAGAAGAAGATATTATTGAAGAAAATTTGGCTTCTCGATTAGTGGCTGATTTTGGATTATTCGATCCAACTTTGGATTTATCCAATTATAAATTCCCTACAATTGATTTATTAAAAGAATATTCAACAGGTGGAATTACTATTAATCAAGAAGAATTAGAGGAAAACAAAAACAAGATTGTTGACACCCTTCGCAATTATAAAATTGAAATTGCTCAAATTAAAGCAACTGTTGGTCCATCAGTAACTTTATATGAAATTGTACCTGAAGCTGGAATCAGAATTTCAAAAATCAAAAGTTTAGAAGATGATATTGCTTTATCACTTTCGGCATTAGGAATCCGTATTATTGCTCCTATTCCTGGAAAAGGAACAATAGGAATTGAAGTTCCTAACAAGAATCCAACAATGGTTTCTATGAAAAGTGTTATTGGCTCTGCTAAATTTCAAGAAGCTGAAATGGAATTACCAATTGCATTGGGTAAAACTATTTCGAATGAAACATTTGTTGTGGATCTAGCTAAAATGCCCCATTTATTGATGGCAGGAGCTACAGGACAAGGAAAATCTGTTGGTTTAAATGCGGTATTAACATCTCTTTTATACAAAAAACATCCTGCTGAAGTAAAATTTGTTTTGGTTGACCCTAAAAAAGTAGAACTAACGCTATTCAATAAAATCGAAAGACATTACTTAGCCAAATTACCAGACTTAGATGATGCCATAATAACTGATAATGCAAAAGTAGTCAATACATTAAATTCGCTTTGTGTAGAAATGGATAATCGATATTCATTGCTTAAAGACGCTATGGTTCGAAATATCAAGGAATATAATGATAAATTCAAGTCTCGAAAATTAAATCCTGAAAATGGACATCGCTTTTTACCCTACATCGTTTTGGTGGTAGATGAGTTTGCTGATTTAATTATGACTGCTGGAAAAGAAGTTGAAGTTCCTATAGCACGTTTAGCGCAATTAGCCAGAGCCATTGGAATTCACTTAATTATAGCAACACAAAGACCTTCTGTAAATGTAATTACAGGTTTAATTAAAGCTAATTTCCCTGCAAGAATTGCCTTTAGAGTAACATCAAAAATTGACTCTCGTACTATTTTGGATGCTCAAGGAGCAGATCAATTAATTGGACGTGGTGATATGCTCTATACAAATGGAAACGATATGGTTCGTGTACAATGTGCCTTTGTTGACACTCCAGAAGTAGAAAAAATTACCGAATTTATAGGATCCCAAAAAGCATACGCAACAGCTTATTTACTTCCAGAGTTCATTGGAGAGGAAAGTGGCATTAATCTTGATATGGATATTTCTGACAGAGACACTTTGTTTAGAGAAGCTGCTGAGATTATTGTGAATGCACAACAAGGATCAGCTTCATTGTTACAAAGAAAACTAAAATTGGGCTACAACAGAGCTGGAAGATTGATTGATCAATTAGAAGCTGCAGGAATTGTAGGTCCTTTTGAAGGAAGTAAAGCTCGTAGTGTGAACATTTCAGACATGGCTTCTCTAGATCAATTCTTTAACAATGAACAAAACAACTAATACCATGAAATCTAAGATTCAAAAATTGATGGTTCCAAATCAGCCCAATCAATCCAAGAACAATAATTCAAGCTCATTCGTGAAAAAATTTCTACTACTAGCTGCTTTAGTACTTTTAAACTTGACTGTTCAAGCACAAGATAAAAAAGCAAAAGAACTTTTAGATCAAGTATCCGCTAAAGTTAAAAGTTACAACTCTATTGTAATTGATTTCAAATACTCTTTGAACAATGCCAAAGAGAACATCAATCAAGATAGCAAAGGAAACGTTACGCTTAAAGGAAATCAATATGTATTGAATTTCATGGGAGTTACTAAGATTTTTGACGGAAAAAAAACATACACTATAGTTCCTGAAGACGAAGAAGTTACCATATCTACAGTTAATGAAAAAGATGATAACGCAGTAACACCATCAAAAATGCTAACTTTTTTTAATTCTGGATACAAATATTCAATGGATATTGTTCAGGATGTTAAAGGTAGAAAAATACAATATGTAAAATTAGTACCATTAAGTTCAAGAGACCAAAGAAAAGAAGTTCTATTAGGTATTGATGTCCAAACCAAACATATCTACAATTTGATTGAAATGGGAAAAAAAGGAACAAAAACTACCTTAACGGTTAATTCTTTTAAAACCAATCAACCTTTGTCAAAAAATCAATTTACCTTTGTCGAAAGTAAATATCCAAATTACTACATCAACAAATTAGATTAATCCGTAGGTGAAAATTCTAGACAAATACATTCTTAAAACATTCCTGATTACATTTACTACTGTATTTGTAATTCTTTTTTTTATATTCATACTTCAAACCGTTTGGTTATTTATAGCTGAATTAGCAGGTAAAGATTTAGATTTACCAATGGTATTTAAATTTTTAATGTTTTCGATGCCTCGAATAATTCCATTAGTACTCCCATTATCTGTACTATTAGCATCGATAATGACTTTTGGTGATTTATCTGAAAATTATGAATTTGCCGCAATGAAATCTGCTGGAATATCATTGCAAAGAGCCATGAGAACCTTAGTGCTTTTTATAGCATTGTTAAGTATAGTCGCTTTCTTTTTTGCAAATAACATCATCCCTTTGGCAGAATATAAATTTGTCAATTTCAGAAAAAATATCGCACAAGCAAAACCAGCATTGGCTATAGCCGAAGGGCAGTTTAGTGATGTGGGATTATATAACATAAAAGTGAATAAAAAATCCGGTGAAAACGGAAACATTTTAACTGGAATTACCATACATATAAAATCAAATAATGGTGATGGAAGTAAAAAAGTTATTAAGGCTAAAAATGGTGAATTAATAAGTAGTAAAGAATCTAGTATTTTGCAATTAGTGCTAAAAGATGGAAACTACTACGAAGATGTTATTCCGAAAAAATATGAAGACCGTGACAAAATGCCTTTTGTAAAAAGTTCTTTTAAGAAAGACATTATTAATATTGATTTATCCGAATTAAACAAAGTTGATATCAGCGATGAAAGTGTTAGCAATACAAATACCATGCTTACTGCTAGCGAATTAAACTACACTTTAGATTCCCTTAACAAAAATCTAAAAACAGATATTATTTCGTTCTCTGAAAATATCAGCCAAAGAGTTGGCATTCCAAAGAGTCCCAAAATTAAACTGAAAAAAGAAACAAAACCTTTTCAAAAAAACATTTTATCTTTATTTGATAATCCTAAAAAATCAGAAATACTAAAAATTGCTAGTAGTAACCTATCTAGCACCATTTTTTCAATTGATGCATCAAAGACAGAATTAACTAATAAACAGAAAAACATCAACAAACATTTATCTGCTTTATACGATAAATTTGTCATTGCTTTTGCCTGCTTTTTAATGTTTTTCATTGGAGCACCATTAGGAGCCATCATCCGCAAAGGAGGACTTGGATTACCAATTGTATTTGCAGTTTTAATTTTTATATCATTTCACTTTATAAATACATTTGGTAAGAGAATTTCACAAGAAGGAGGTTTATCGCCATTTATGGGTGCTTGGATGTCCTCTTTTATTCTAACTCCACTCGCCATATTGTTAACTTATAGAGCTACAAATGATATCGGATTAATCAACATGGATGTTATATTAGCACCCTTTCAAAAAGCATTTAAAAAAATATTTCCATCCCAAAATTAAACCCTAAATGGTTACAAACAAAATACATCTGAACACTATTGAAGAAGCTATCGAAGACATTCGACAAGGAAAAATTATTATTGTTGTTGATGATGAAGATCGTGAAAACGAAGGCGATTTTTTGGCTGCAGCCGAAAAAGTAACCCCAGAAATGATTAATTTCATGGCAACTCATGGCCGCGGATTAATTTGTGCACCATTAACCGAAAGTCGTTGCAAAGAACTAGGATTACATGTAATGGTTAGTAATAATACGGACCCAATGGAAACTGCTTTTACCGTTTCGGTAGATTTACGTGGTAATGGAGTTACAACAGGAATATCAGCAGCAGATAGAGCAAAAACTATTTTGTCATTTGTTGATTCTAAAACAAAACCGCACGATTTAGCTCGACCTGGACATATATTCCCTCTTATCGCAAAGCAAGGAGGCGTATTAAGAAGAACTGGTCATACAGAAGCCGCAATAGATTTTGCTCGATTAGCAGGATTTAAATCAGCAGGTGTGATTGTAGAAATAATGAATGAAGACGGATCAATGGCACGCTTACCACAGTTAGTAAAAGTGGCAAAGAAATTTGATTTGAAATTAGTTTCAATTGAAGCGTTAGTAGCTTACAGAATGCAACACGATAGCTTAATTGTTAAGAAAGAAGATTTTGATATCGAAACTCGTTTTGGAACTTTCAGATTACGTGCTTACCAACAAACAACCAATAAACAAATACATATTGCCTTAACAAAAGGGAATTGGAATTTAGGAGAATCTATTTTGACAAGAATTCACTCTTCTCAAGTTAATAACGATTTATTAGGTACCTTAACTAATAATGCGGAACAACAATTAGATGATATGTTCAAGGTTATCAATGAAGAAGGAAAAGGAGCTATTATTTTCATTAACCAAGATATGCAGTCCGTTAATTTGCTTAATCGTATAACAGAACTTAAAGCATTACAAAGCGAAGGAGAAATGAAAGCTCCCAAAATTGTTATTGACAATAAAGATTTTGGAATTGGTGCTCAAATATTACACGATATTGATATTTCAAAAATCAGATTAGTATCTAATACGGAAGGCACTAAACGTGTTGGAATGATTGGATATGGTTTAGAAATAATGGAATACGTAAAGTATTAAAATAATTTATTTCATTTTTAGCAAAAATAAGTTTATCCTAAAGCAAAGAAAATGAAACATTTAAAAAATAGTCCATTAAATTGATGCTTTTTTTATAAAAATAGATTTGCATAACCAAAAAAGGTTCTTATATTTGCACTCGCAATCAGATAATGAAAGCGACATACTGGAGAAATGGCAGAGCGGTCGAATGCGGCAGTCTTGAAAACTGTTGACTGTAACAGGTCCGGGGGTTCGAATCCCTCTTTCTCCGCATAAATTTGGGAAGATACTGAAATCAGTACTTCCCATTTTTTTTACTTTAATCGCGAACAAAATGAAAGCACTATTCAAATTACTAAAATAGAAAAAGCAAAAATGCTACAGTTTTATTAAATCAGATATAGTTTTATTTTTTCAAAACTAAAATTTCCTAATTTTATATAAAATTATTCAATATGGAAATTCAAATAGAAGCCGTTCAGATTGCTGAGTTTTTCAATATTCGAAAATTTCGAGCTGAGTTTCAAGTTGAAGCTTTTTCAGGTTCAACTTCAGAAATATTTTATGCTTTTACAGAAACAAATAGGTATTTATACGTTTTTGATTATGGCGTAGTTGTTTTTGCAAATTATGATCTAGAAGCAAAAACAGCGTTTATCAACTTTTTAAAAAATTACGCTTCTAATCTAGTTTCTTTAGATTTTTCTGAAGAATATAAAATTGAATCCAATCAAGATACAACTAAAGCAATTGTCAAAAATGCTTCTATTTCAGTGCATACAATCGATGCGCCACTTATGCGAATTGTAATGCTGAATGTAGGTCAATCAGTTGCCTTGGAGCATTATGAAGTACTTACAGACGAACTTATTTCATCCTCTAAACATTACATTTTAGAATTAGAACACCGTGGTAAATTAAGTATTTCCAAAACTAATTTATTAAAATATATAGGTAAAGTACTGAATGTGAAAAATAGTATTATTGATAATTTATACATTCTTGATGACCCGAATATGGTTTGGGACAACGAGGAACTTAATCTTATTAATCGCCAACTCAAAGGAAATTTTGATATCAACACCCGTTTTAAAGACTTAGACTATCGCTTACAAATTGTAGAAGACAACCTTACACTGTTTACTGATGTTCTTAATGTCAGAGAAAGTTCTCGCTTAGAATGGATTGTAATTATATTAATTGGGCTGGAAATTCTTATCGCTTTATTTTTTCATTAACCTGCTGTGCCATTTCTTCTAAAGTCAGATTCGAAATAACTGACTTTGTACTTTTTAAAATATCATCCTCGGTTGCATATTGATCTTTTTGTTTGATTAAAAGCCAGCTTGATTCTTCTTTAGTTTTAAACTTCAATAAGTCAAATTCTCCTTTAAGTTTTTTTCCTTTCAAAATAATACTAAGATGTCCCTTGGCGAAATCAGATTCTAATTGGGATGTTACATCATTTCTATTATTAATCGAAGTATATGTGCCTTGATCCCAAACAATAACGGTTCCAGCACCATAATTTCCTTCAGGGATTGTTCCTTCAAAATCCTTATAATCATACGGATGATCTTCCACCAGAATAGCTAATCTTTTTTTTTCAGGATTCATAGAAGGTCCTTTGGGAATAGCCCAACTTTTCAACACCCCTCCTATTTCTAATCGGAAATCATAATGCAAATGCGAAGCTGCGTGTTTTTGCACAACAAAAATCAATTCGCCTTTAGCTTTTTTTATATTTCCTTGAGGTTCTGCTGTAGCATTAAAATGACGCATTTGATTGTATTTACTTAAATCCATAATTCTTTACAATTAGGTGGAAATTATAATTTAAGAAAAAATGAATAGGTTTTAAATCAAGATTTAAGATTGAAATAATTTTAATTTTTATCTCCAGTATTCTCCTCTAGATTGCTATGATTATCGCCTCCTATACTATAATGATTATTTTCTTCATCTTCATTTCCTGAGTTTTCTAATTCATCATCCAATTCTGATCCAGGAATATCCAAATCTTCACCTGAAACATCTTCGTCAAAATCTTTTTGATTCAATTCTCTGATGTTGTTAATTTCGACTGGAGCTTTCTTTTTGGAAATATCTTCTGGGTCAATTTCCATTTCTTTATGGAATTGACTGTAAATATCTTCATTTGGCGGATATAAAAGTGAATCTGGAATTTTATTTTCATCTTTATTATTCACTTTCTTTTGGGTGTTTTTATTTTTCATACCACATTCATTTATATGACTGATTTAGAACACACTAAGTTACTAATTTTTCAAATGAAAATGAACTTAATCTCTAATAAATATTTCGTTGAAGAGATTTTTACACAAAAAAAAATCAGCCTTCTTCTATATTTAAATACAATAGAAATTTGAAACAAAAGAAGAAATAATCCTGATTTAAAAGGGAGGGCTTAAATTTAAAAAAGCAGTTTTAAATAAAATATATTTCGGTATTTATAAGCATTGTCACTCCATAAAAAAGCAATAAATTAGCCGCATAAATTCACATAAAAATATACAATGAAAAATACTGCACTAACGCACATTCATGAGAGTTTGGGAGCGAAAATGCTTCCTTTTGCCGGATACAATATGCCTATTTTATATGAAGGCGTAAATGCTGAACACGAAATCGTACGTACTGCCGTAGGTGTGTTTGATGTATCACATATGGGAGAATTTTTATTGACTGGGCCAAATGCGTTAGCTCTAATTCAGAAAACAACTTCAAATGATGCTTCAACATTAACCATTGGTAGAGCACAATATTCTTGTCTTCCTAATAATGACGGTGGAATTGTAGATGATTTAATTGTTTATAAAATGGGTGAAGAAGAATATTTGTTAGTAGTAAATGCTTCAAATATTGAAAAAGATTGGGGATGGATTTCAGCGCATAACGATTTAGGAGTTGAAATGAAGAATCTTTCAGATGACTATTCCTTATTAGCCATTCAAGGTCCAAAAGCAGTTGAAGCTATGCAATCATTATCTTCATTAGATTTATCGGCTATTGCTTATTACCATTTTGAAGTAGGTGATTTTGCAGGAATTCAAGACGTAATCATTTCAGCTACAGGATATACAGGTTCTGGAGGATTCGAAATTTACTGTAAAAATTCAGATGTAGAACATATCTGGAATGCTGTCTTTAAAGCTGGAGCTGCTTATAACATCAAACCAATAGGTCTTGCTGCTCGTGATACGTTACGTTTAGAAATGGGATTTTGTTTGTACGGAAATGACATTAATGACACTACTTCTCCTCTAGAAGCTGGCTTAGGTTGGATTACTAAATTTACTAAGGAATTTACCAATTCTGAGAATCTTAAAAAGCAAAAAGAAGCAGGAGTTTCTAAAAAATTAGTTGGTTTTGAAATGCAAGAACGTGCTGTACCAAGACATGATTATGAAATTGTAGACGCCTCAGGAAATGCAATCGGAATTGTAACTTCGGGGACTATGTCACCATCGATGAATAAAGGTATTGGTTTAGGTTACGTAACTACAGAGCATAGTGCGGTAGATAGTGATATCTATATTAGAATTCGTAAAAACGATGTTCCAGCCAAAGTAGTGAAACTTCCTTTTTATAAGAAATAAAAAAACAATGAAGGTATTTTTAGTGTTGCTTTTGTTGACAACTGTATCTCTATTTAGTCAAAATAGCACGAAAACCTGTGAAATACTTTCTAAAATAAATGTGCTTATTCAGCGCGAACACATCAGCCCAAAACCGATAGATGACAGTCTATCGGTTTATATTTTTGATGCCTTTATAGATGAGCTTGATCCTGCTCGAAATCTTTTTCTAAAATCGGATTACGATTTACTTTCTAAAAAATACCGTCTCAATATTGACAATTTAATTCTTGTAAAAGATTGTTCTTTTCTAACTGAAATCAAGTCTGTTCTACAAAAAAGCCTTCTGCGCAATAAACTCATTTTAGAAAAAATAAACAAAGAAGCTATTGATTATCAATATAAAGACACTATTCGGTTATACAAAAAAGCTTTTCCTGTTTACTTATTAGATGATGAAGTAGAAAAAGTTTTGAGCAAAAAATTACGCTATGAAATTCTTAATGAGATAACAGGAATTAGTAAAAATTTAGACTCTTTAAAATCATATTTCAATACTTTAGAATTAAAAACAAAGAGTACCATTATTCAAGATGAGCTTTGTCGAATAAACACCGTTTTGAATGCCAAAAGCAGTTTTGAAGAGAGTCTGTACAATCATTTTTGCAACTATTTTGATCCTCATACGGCTTATTTTAGTAATGATGATAAGTCAACTTTTGTATCCTCATTGTCAAAAGAGCATTTATCGATGGGATTACTGGTAAGTCTAAACGAAAAGAATGAAATAATTGTTGACGAAATTGACCCTAACGGACCCGCTTTTCAAACTGGAAAAATTAAAAAAGGAGATCAAATTATTTCTATTTCCAATAAAAGCGAAACCTTAGTTGTATCCTGCGCTTCTTTAGAATCTATTTCTAATATGATTCTATCCGATACAAATAAAAAAATCATACTTACTCTTAAACGGAATTCTGGTAAAAGTTTCGAAGTTCTGATTGAAAAACAAATTTTAAAAGACGAAGAGAATACGGTTTACAGTTTTATTGTCAAAAAAAATGACAACATTGGCTACATAAAAATCCCAAGTTTTTATGCCGATATAGAAGGAAATACAGGAAAAGGTTGTGCTGAAGATGTTGCAACAGAATTAATGAAATTACAAAAAGACAACATTAAAGGTTTAGTAATCGACTTAACTGACAATGGCGGTGGCTCCATGGAAGAAGCTGTAAAACTAGCCAGCATGTTTGTTGACTATGGCGCTATTTCGGTAGTTGTCGATAAAACCAAAGCACAATCTGTGATTAATGACTTTTATAAAGGAATGATTTTCAAAGGACCGATAGTACTTTTAATCAATAGTAATTCGGCATCAGCAAGTGAATTTTTTGCCACAATTCTTCAAGATCACAAACGTGCAGTACTTATAGGGAGTAGTTCATTAGGAAAGGCAACGATGCAAACCATTCTTCCTTTGGAGGAAAATGACAATCAAAATTTTGTAAAAGTTACTATCAATAAGTTTTACAGAATAAATGGAAAAAGTCATCAAGGTTTAGGTGTAATTCCCGATGTAAAACTACCTGAAATGTATGAAGATATATTCCCAAAAGAAAACAATTATCCAACCGCTTTTAAAAATGACAGTATCAATACCATTCAAAAAGTAAGACCTTTTTGGAAGAATAATATCCTTAAAATGGTAATTAAAAATAGTCAAGATAGAGTTAATTCTGACTCCTATTTTAATGCTATTAAAACACTAAATAAAAAAGTTGATTTGTTATTTAATCAGGAAAAAGCAACGATTCCTATAACTATAGATGCTGTTTTTGAAGAACAAAACAATAGAAATAAAGTATGGGAAGAGATCAACACATTTGACAAGAAAAACCTTAATTTAACTATTTATAATACTACTATAAATAATTACATTTTATCACTTCACCCGCTTGAAGAAACTTTGAATAAATTTAAAATAGAAACTTTGAAATCAAATCATTACCTAAATGAAGCTACAGCTATAATTGAAGATTTTAATACCTTAAAGTAAAACAAAAAAAACAGCTGATTTTTTTGAAAAGAATATAAATTGATTTTGTTAAAATGACTAATAACTGTATTTTTGCAGTTCAAAATAAGAAATAGAAATGGGAAGAGCGTTTGAGTTCAGAAAAGGAAGAAAAATGAAACGTTGGTCAGCAATGGCTAAAGCCTTTACCAGAATTGGTAAAGATATTGTAATGGCAGTAAAAGAAGGTGGACCAAATCCTGATGCCAATTCAAGATTAAGAGCAGTTATACAAAATGCGAAAGCGGCCAACATGCCCAAAGAAAATGTAGAACGTGCTATTAAAAAAGCTACTGATAAAGATACGGCTAATTATAAAGAAGTTTTATTTGAAGGCTATGCACCGCACGGAATTGCATTGTTAATTGAAACTGCTACAGATAATAATAACAGAACTGTTGCTAACATTCGTAGTTATTTCAATAAATGCAACGGAACTATGGGAACACAAGGTTCTGTAGAATTTATGTTTGACCATACTTGTAATTTCAGAATACCAGCTGCAGGAATCGATCCTGAGGAACTAGAATTAGAATTAATTGATTTTGGTGCTGAAGAAGTTTTTGAAGACGAAGATGGAATTTTAATCTATGCTCCTTTTGGAAGTTTTGGAACTATTCAAAAAGAATTAGAAAACAGAAATTTAGAAATCCTTTCTTCAGGTTTTGAAAGAATTCCTCAAATCACAAAAGCACTTACTGAAGCTCAAATCGCTGATGTAGAAAAATTAATAGAAAAAATTGAAGAAGATGATGACGTAATGAACGTATATCATACTATGGAAGAAAACTAAAAAATATTCCTTCTCAAAAATAAAAAAGTCCCGAAAATTCGGGACTTTTTTATTTACTTATGTTAGTGTAATTTTATTTTACAAATTCTATTTTTTGAGCTTCTTCTTCATTGATGCTATCAAAGAAACCTTGTTCATTCATCCAATCATCACTAAATACTTTACTCATATAACGTGAACCATGATCTGGAAAAATTGCAATTACATTACTGTTTGCATCAAATTCTCCTTCTTCTGCATATTGTTTTATAGCTTGAAGAACTGCTCCTGAAGTATATCCTACAAAAAGCCCTTCTTTTTTAGCTAATTCTCTAGTTGAATGAGCACTTTCTTCATCAGTAACTTTCATGAACTTATCAATAATATCAAAGTCGGTTGCTGATGGAATTAAGTTTTTACCTAAACCTTCTATTCGGTATGGATAAATTTCACCATTATCAAACTCTTTAGTTTCATGGTATTTTTTCAATACAGAACCAAAAGCGTCTACTCCTAATATTCTTATGTTTGGATTTTGTTCTTTTAAAAATTTTGCAGTTCCTGAAATTGTTCCTCCAGTTCCACTACATGCAATAAGGTGGGTTAATTTACCATTAGTTTGTTTCCAAATTTCTGGACCTGTAGTTAAATAATGAGCATCAATGTTTAATTGATTGAAATACTGATTAATATAAACCGAACCTTTAGTTTCTTCATGCAATCTTTTAGCAACACTATAATACGAACGTTCGTCATCGGCAGATACATGTGCAGGGCACACATAAACTTTTGCGCCTAAACTACGTAGCATATCGATTTTATCTTTAGAAGATTTTGAACTCACTGCCAAAATACAGCTGTATCCTTTAATGATACTTACCATTGCTAAACTAAATCCAGTATTTCCAGATGTAGTCTCAATTATGGTATCGCCTGGTGTTAAGATCCCTTTCTTTTCAGCTTCTTCGATTATGTATAATGCTATTCTATCTTTTGAAGAATGTCCCGGATTAAAAGCTTCTACCTTTGCGTAGAAATTACCTTCTAACTCTTCGGTGACTTTATTTAGTTTAATAAGTGGTGTGTTACCTATTAATTCTAAAACATTATTATAAGCATTTATTTCTTCTTTCATAAAAAAATAGTTAATCGAGATCGCTTTTAATTTAACCTCAATACGGAGCAAATTTAACAAAAAAAATCTAATTAGTTTTTAATTTTTTCTAAATCTAACAAAAAACTATATTCTTCCGCTAATTCTTTAATTGCTTCAAATCTCCCCGAAGCACCTCCGTGACCCGCATCCATATTAGTATTTAAATACAAAACTGTATTATCGTCTTTCAAAGTCCTTAATTTAGCTACCCATTTTGCTGGTTCCCAGTACTGTACTTGTGAGTCATGAAGCCCTGTTGAAACATACATATTGGGATATTGTTGCTCTTTTACATTATCATATGGGGAATACGATAACATATATTCATAATATTTTTTATTATTTGGATTACCCCATTCATCATATTCGCCAGTAGTAAGCGGAATCGTATCATCAAGCATAGTTGTAACAACATCCACAAAAGGAACTTGAGCTATAACCCCGTTGTATAATTCAGGAGCCATATTTACTACCGCACCCATCAGCAATCCTCCTGCTGAACCACCTTCTGCATATAAATGCGCTGGAGAAGTAAATTTTTCTTGTATTAAATATTTAGAACAATCTATAAAGTCGGTGAAAGTATTTTTCTTTTTTAATAATTTACCATCTTCATACCACTGTCTCCCTAAATCTTCTCCTCCTCGAATATGCGCTATCGCAAAAATAAAACCTCTGTCTAAAATTGACAAACGGGTGGATGAAAAATAGGTTTCCATTGTATGCCCATATGATCCATACGCATAAAGCAATAATGGATTTGTGCCATCTTTTTTTAATTCTTTTCTGTAAACCATCGAAATTGGAACTTTGGCACCATCAGTTGCTGTCGCCCAAACACGTTCTTCAATATAATTGTTTTTATCAAATTTACCTCCTAAAACTTCTTGTTCTTTTTTGATTTCTTTCTCTTTGGTTTTCATATTAAAATCAATAACCGAAGATGGTGTTGCTAGTGATTGATAGCTATAACGAAGAATATCAGTATCAAAATCAACATTTGTAGTTGTATAGGCATTATAGGTTTCACTGTCAAAAGGCAAATAATACTCTCCTTCTCCACTCCAAGGCATAATTCGTATGTGATTCAAACCATTGGAACGCTCTTCTACAACTAGAAAATCTTTGAAAATTTCAATATCTTCCAGTAAAACTTCTTTTCTGTGCGGAATTAAGTCTTTCCAGTTTTTTTTCTCAGTTGCATTTTCAGGCGTTTTCATTAATTTAAAATTGGTCGCCTTGTCTTTATTAGTTAGCACATAAAAGGAATCTCCAAAATGCGAAATACTATATTCTAAGCCTCGAACTCTTGGTTGAAAAACAATAAATTCTCCATCTGGAGTATCTGAATTTAATATTCTATATTCAGAAGTTAAAGTACTTCCGCATCCAATAACAATATATTTTCTTGACTTTTCTTTGCTTATATAAAGATTGAATGTGTCATCTTCTTCATGATAAACGAGAACATCATCTGAAGCATTAGTTTCTAATTTATGCTTAAAAACTTTGTCTGAACGCAAGGTTATTTTATCCTGCGTGGTATAAAAAATAGTCTTATTATCATTTGCCCAAACTGATCCTCCTGTTACATTTTCAATTTTATCCGAAAGAATTTCACCTGTTTCAAGATTTTTAATTTGAATGGTATAAATTCGTCTTCCTACAATGTCTACTCCAAAAGAGGCATATTTGTTATCGGGACTAATACTTAATCCTCCCAATTTAAAATAAGCATGTCCTTTAGCCAAATCATTGCAATTGAATAAAATTTCTTCATTGGCAGAAAGAGATTCTTTTTTTCTAGAATAAATAGGATAATCCTGTCCTTTCTCAAAACGGGTTATGTAATAATAGCCATTGTAGAAATAAGGCACCGATTCATCATCTTCTTTGATTCTAGACTTCATTTCCTCAAACAATTGCTGCTGAAAATCTTTTGTATGCTCCGTTTTAGATTTGTAATAGGCATTTTCCTGATTCAAATAATCAATGACTTCTGGGTTCTCTCTTTCATTCAACCAAAAATAATTATCAATTCTGATATCATTGTGCTTTTTTAGTTTCTTAGGAATTACTTTAGCAATCGGAGCTACTATATCTTTTGACATTGTTGGTGCGTAAATATTAATTATGTATCCATGCAAAAATAACACAAAGAGAACTTAGGAGCCGACTATTTCTGATTAATTTTTTATTGAAATGAGTTAGCAATGTAGTAATTTTGCAATTGAATAATAAAAAAGACAAAAAATGGATTTAATGGGAATGATGGGTAAACTTAGAGAAACCCAGCAAAAAATAGAAGATACAAAAAAACGCTTGGATACGGTACTAATCGATGAACAAAGCAATGATGGTTTATTAAAAGTAACGCTAACTGCCAATAGAAAAATAAAAAGCATCACGATCGATGATTCTTTATTAGAAGACAAAGACCAATTAGAAGATTATTTGATTGTAACTTTGAATAAAGCAATCGAAAAAGCATCGAATGTAAATCAAGCGGAATTAGATGCTGTTGCTAAAATGGATATGCCAATGATTCCAGGAATGGATAATTTGTTTAAATAAAATGTTTAAGGTTTAAAGTTCTTGCTCGAAGAAACTTTAAACCTTTTTTTTCTAAAAAACCAATTTTTCTAAGGTTTCAAGAACATAGGTATGCATCACCTCTCTGTAGTCTAAATGGGTAACTATTCGGAGTTTTCCAAATCCCATTGAACTTATTGAAATATTTTTTTGTTTTAGTTTTTCAATCAAAAGGGTATCACTAATAGTAGGAACTAACGAAAATATCAAAATATTGGTTTCTACAGGTTCAACTGATGCAACCCAACTCGTACTACTCAACACAGCAGCTAATTCTTTAGCTCTTCGATGATCTTCTGCTAATCGTTCAATATTATTATGTAAAGCATAAATTCCTGCAGCAGCTAAATATCCAACTTGACGCATTCCTCCTCCTAGTATTTTTCGGATTCGTAATGCTCTGTGAATAGTCGCTTTATCCGCTATTAAAACAGAACCTATAGGCGCTCCCAATCCTTTAGATAAACAAACAGAAATAGTATCAAATAATTTCCCAAATTCTTTTGGATCTTGTTTTTTAGTGACCAAGGCATTCCAAATTCGAGCACCATCCATATGGAATTTCAAATTATTAGCATCACAAACTTTTTTAATTCGTTGTAAATCTTCTAATTCATAACAAGCGCCTCCTCCTTTATTCGTAGTGTTTTCAACGCAAACTAAGCTAGTCAAAGGACTGTGATAAAATTCAGGATCGTTAATAGCGCCAGCAACTTGTTCCGCGCTAATCATTCCTCGATGTCCATTTAACAAACAACAAGAAACACCACTATTAAACGAAACACCACCTCCTTCATAATGATAAACATGAGCATATTTATCCGCTATCAATTGTTCGCCTGGTTGTGTATGTAATTTTATTGCCGTTTGATTTGCCATAGTTCCTGATGGAAAAAATAGTCCTGCCTCCATACCAAACATTTCTGCAACTTTAGCTTCAAGCTCAATAACTGTAGGATCTTGCTTATATACATCGTCACCAACTTTGGCATTAAACATATATTGCAACATCTCGTAGGATGGTTTAGTAATTGTATCGCTAACTAAATTTATTTCCATATTCTAAAAACTATATCTTATTTTTGTGCCACAAAATTACATAATTTATGACAACTACCGAACAAATAAAAGGTATTGTGGAGCGCCTTGGTGCGTTGAGGAGGTATCTTTGACGTTGATGCCAAATTAATTGAAATTGCCAACGAAGAAGAAAAGACATTTGCTCCCGACTTTTGGAATAACGCCAAAGAAGCCGAAATCATTGTAAAAAATCTTAGAAATAAGAAAAAATGGATCGAAGATTATAACAAAGCAGTCGAAATGACTGATGAGTTACAATTAGCGTATGATTTTTATAAAGAAGGAGAACTTTCTGTAGAAGAATTAGACGAGCAATATCATATTACACAAGCACATATTGAAGCTATCGAATTCAAGAATATGCTTTCGGACGAAGGCGACACACTGAGTGCTGTTGTCCAAATCACATCTGGAGCAGGTGGAACTGAAAGCTGTGATTGGGCAGAAATGCTCATGCGCATGTACATGATGTGGGGTGAAAAATACGGATATAAAATCAAGGAACTGAATTTCCAGAAAGGAGAAGCTGCTGGTATAAAAACAGTAACTTTAGAATTTGAAGGGGATTATTCCTTTGGTTATTTAAAAGGAGAAAATGGCGTTCACCGATTAGTTCGTATTTCGCCATTCGACAGCAATGCTAAAAGACATACTTCCTTTGCCTCAGTTTACGTATATCCTCTTGTAGATGACAGCATCGAAATTGAGATTAATCCAGCTGATATCGAAATTACAACTTCGCGATCTAGTGGTGCTGGTGGGCAAAACGTAAATAAGGTTGAAACCAAAGTACAATTGTTTCATAAACCAACCGGAATTCAAATACAATGTTCCGAAACACGTTCCCAACAAGATAACAGACAACGTGCCATGCAGATGTTACGCTCTCAATTGTACGAAATTGAGTTAAAAAAGAAACAGGCACAACGTGCTGATATCGAAGCGGGGAAAATGAAAATTGAATGGGGTTCCCAAATCAGGAATTATGTGATGCAGCCCTATAAGTTAGTCAAAGATGTTCGTACAGGCTATGAAACTAGTAATGTTGACGGTGTTATGAACGGAGAAATTGATGAATTCCTAAAAGCCTATCTGATGATGATGGGACAACGCGAAGAAGAGTAGTTTCACTTTCAAAAAATATAAAAATGCCCTCTAAAATGGTTTTAAAAACACTGTTTAGAGGGCATTTTAACAGCTATATATTTACTACACTTAGATGCCTCAAAAAATATATTTGGTATTTCAATGCTAAATGATTTTATTTGATAAAAATACCGCAACGAATCAAATCCTGAAAAGCAATGAAATCCTACTCAATCCAAGAAATAAACGAAATCCTGAAAGGTGAAATCGTTGGACAAACTACTCATCTTATTACTGCGCCAGAACAATTGGAAGCAGCTAAAACAACCGAAATTTCGTTTATTGGAAATAAAAAATATGAGAAATTATGGGAAGCTTCAAAAGCATGTGCGGCTATTGTAAATCAAGACATTTCAATTGAACCAGGAGAAAATAGAGCGTTTATAAAAGTATATAATGCTGATTTAGCAATGTCACAAGTATTAGAACTTTTTGCGCCACCTACCCCATTGTTTGATGTTGATATTCACCCAACTGCAGTAGTTCATCAAACCGCAAGTTTAGGAAACGGAACCCGAATTGGTGCTGGTTCTTACATTGGTCCAAACGTAATTCTTGGAGAAAACGTAACTATATACCCTAACGCAACCATTCTGGATGAATG
Source organism: Flavobacterium sp. 123 (assembly GCF_003634825.1). NCBI lineage: Bacteria > Pseudomonadati > Bacteroidota > Flavobacteriia > Flavobacteriales > Flavobacteriaceae > Flavobacterium > Flavobacterium sp. 123. Next base: position 2,563,169 of record NZ_RBXD01000001.1, on the reverse strand, counting down.
CACAATTGGAAAAAACACTATTATTTGGTCTGGAGCTGTGGTTCGTGAACGTTGTCATATAGGTAGTAATTGTATTTTACACCCTAATGCAACAATTGGAGCTGATGGTTTTGGATTCCGTCCTTGCCCAGAAAGAGGTTTGGCTAAAATTCCACAAATTGGAAATGTAATTCTTGGTAACGGAGTAGAAATTGGAGCTAATTCTTGTGTAGATAGAGGCAAATTTAGTTCTACCGTTTTAGGTGATGGTTGTAAAATTGACAATTTAGTTCAAATAGGACATAATAGTAAATTAGGCCGTTTTTGCATCATGGCTGGACATAGTGGTGTTGCTGGTTCAGTAACATTAGGAAATGGAGTTATTATTGGCGGAAGCGCATCCATAAAAGACCATGCAACTATTGGTGATGGCGCTACAGTAGGTGCTGGTTCAGGTGTTACCTGCGATGTACCAGCAGGCAAAACCGTTTTAGGTTATCCCGCAGTTGAAGCTCGTGATGCCTTAAAACAATGGGCTATTCTAAAAAGATTAGTTAATGATTCTAAAAAAGTTACACTATAATTTTTACCAAATCTCAAAAAGAAACAGCAAATAATTACTGTTTCTTTTTGTATTTTAGCAATCATTTTTTTTTTGTAAAACTACCTTTTCTATGGATTTGAACTTCAATAAAAACGAAGACCACAATAAACTTTTACTAGCCTCTTTGCGTCAAAAATTTACTATTGTTAAATTAGGTGGTGGTGAAAAACGCATTGAAAAATTACATGCTGAAGGTAAAATGACAGCCAGAGAACGGATTGATTATTTACTTGACGCCAAAGCAAAAAGTATAGAAATTGGCGCATTTGTGGGAGAAGGAATGTACAAAGAACACGGGGGTTGCCCTTCGGGAGGAGTTGTTGTCAAAATAGGATATATAAAAGGAAAGCAATGTATTGTTGTTGCTAATGATGCTACAGTAAAAGCTGGAGCTTGGTTTCCAATTACTGCCAAAAAAAATCTACGTGCCCAAGAAATTGCTATGGAAAACAAATTACCCATTATTTATTTAGTAGATAGTGCGGGCGTTTATTTACCATTGCAAGATGAAATTTTTCCAGATAAGGAACATTTTGGACGCATATTCAGAAACAATGCTTTGATGAGCAGTATGGGAATTACCCAAATTTCTGCCGTTATGGGAAGCTGTGTTGCTGGTGGTGCTTATCTTCCTATTATGAGCGATGAAGCGCTAATTGTAGATAAAACGGGGAGTATTTTCTTAGCCGGAAGTTATTTAGTAAAAGCGGCAATTGGTGAAAATATTGATAACGAAACTTTAGGTGGCGCAACTACTCATTGTGAAATTTCAGGTGTTACGGATTACAAAGCAAAAGACGATAAAGATGCTTTGGATAAAATTAAAAATATAGTTGACAAAATAGGTGATTTTGACAAAGCAGGTTTTAATCGTATTCCATCTGAAAAACCAGCATTAGACGAAAAAGAAATATACGGACTATTACCCAAAGCCCGCAACGAACAATACGATATGATGGAAATTATCAATAGATTAGTTGATAATTCTGAGTTTGAAGCCTACAAAGATGGCTACGGACAAACCATAATTACCGGCTATGCTAGAATTGATGGCTGGGCTGTAGGTATTGTTGCTAATCAACGAAAAGTAGTTAAAACTAAAACTGGTGAAATGCAATTTGGTGGAGTAATTTATTCGGATAGCGCTGATAAAGCCACACGATTTATTGCAAATTGTAACCAAAAGAAAATCCCTCTACTATTCATCCAAGATGTAACTGGTTTTATGGTAGGATCAAAATCAGAACACGGTGGAATTATTAAAGACGGCGCAAAAATGGTAAATGCGGTATCAAATTCTGTTGTGCCTAAATTTACAGTTATTGTTGGGAATTCATACGGAGCTGGAAATTATGCAATGTGTGGAAAAGCATATGATCCAAGACTAATCTTTGCTTGGCCAAGTGCAGAGCTTGCCGTTATGGGTGGCACTCAAGCTGCCAAAGTATTAGCACAAATCGAAGCTTCGTCATTAAAAGCAAAAGGAGAATTGGTAGACGAAACCAAAGAAAATGAATTATTTGCTAAAATTAAAGCGCGTTATGACGAACAAGTTTCTCCATATTATGCTGCTTCTCGATTATGGACTGACGCTATTATCGACCCTTTGGAAACTAGAACTTGGATTTCAATGGGTATTGAAGCTGCAAACCACGCACCCATTGAAAAAAAATTTAATTTAGGCGTCATCCAAGTCTAATTTTTTTACTACATAACTTTTATACAATCAAAACTAGACAAACAATATTTTAATGTTCTTTATCGTTTTGATTTATAGTTATTTGTATCTTTACTAGTGTTTTATTGTCAACTATACATTAAAACACTATCATTTTTTTCATTCCATAAAAAAGTATTCAGAATTATTTGAATTATTTAATTGTTAGAAAAAATGAACAAGATAGCAACTCTATTTTCGAGCATATTATTGTTTGTCACCTCTGTCATAAGCGCACAAACAATATCAGAAAACAATCTATCATCAAAAAAAGAGAAATTGATTCATTTAGAGACAGGGATAAATTTATCATTACCGGTTCATATTATGATGTATCGAAGCCATAGACTTGGTATTGGTATCAACCTAAGAACATGGAAAGCAATTTCTTCAAAATATGAATTAGGCATAAAAGCAGATTATGATTATAGATTTATTAAAAAAAACAGCCGAATACTAACTCCAGAAAGTACATTAGAAGAAAGGGCATTACACAGTAACTTTAGTGTATTTTCTATTAAACCCAACCTACAATACAATCTAAACACCTGGTGGTATTGGGGAATTGAAACAGGTGTTGGTTATGCATTATCCGATGAAGATAGCAAAATAGGTCTTGGATTTGTATCTGAATATGCCCGAAATCAACAATTTGGAATCTGCTCTGGTTTGTATTTTGGAAGACATTTTGATATTGGTTCAAAAAAGAAAAACCTAGGTTTATCAATGGATCTTAATCAATTTTTGGCAAGAGGTCATGCAGAAAACACTCTTGGTCTAAAACTAAATTACCATTTTATAAATTAAGCTTTATTTAATAAATAGCGTTTTCAATTTCTAGTTCCTAAAATATAATTTGAAATCTAACTTAATATTAATTTTATAAAACAACAACAGTATGAATAATGTAAAAAGACTAAATAAGTGGGCCAATGCGCATACTTATTTTCCGGTAGATTTATTACGAATAGCACTTGGTGTTTTTTTATTCGTAAAAGGCATTTCTTTTATTACAAATGTCCAATATCTTCAAGATCTAATATCTCCAATAGACACAATGGGTGGCGGTATGTTCCTAGTACACTATATTGCTCCAGCACATATGGTAGGCGGTATAATGATTGTATTTGGTTTATTAACTAGATGGGCAATAATCGCACAATTGCCTATTTTATTAGGTGCAATAACCGTAAACTTAATAGGTAATATGCATTCTCAAAGTATTTTACTTGCTTTCCTTACCTTGGGAGTTTGTCTGTTTTTCCTTTTTTACGGAAGTGGAAAAAATTCAGCAGATTACTATTTTAAAATGCAAGAATAACCTAAAATAAAAAAGAGATGACGAATCATCTCTTTTTTATTTATACAATTTTAAAAATTAAGCTTTTATTGAATCTAAACTTTCGCTTCTGATAATTTTACCCGTAGCAGTTTGTTTGAAACTTGGAATAAATTTAACTTCTTTAGGTCTTTCGTATTTATCCAAAACATCAAAAACAGATTCATCAATTTTAATTGGTTCTCCTTCAATATAAAGAACTAATTTCTCACCTAGTGTAGCGTCTGATTCTCCAAAAACAAAATATCTTCTTGGAATTAAAGTAGATAATTTTTCTTCAATTTGTTCAGGTATTAATTTGATACCACCACTATTAATAACATTATCATATCGGCCAACCCATACAAATTGAGTATCAGAAATTATTTTTACGATATCGTTAGTGACAATTTTTTCTTCACTTATGTTTTTTGCATCAATAACTAAACAGTGTCTTTCGTCAACAGAAACAGTTACATTAGGCAAAACTGTAAAAGCTTCTTCGCCAATTTTTTTAGCAGCAATATGGGTAATTGTTTCCGTCATACCATATGTTTCATAAATCTCGATAGGCAATTTTACTAATTCTTGCTCTAAAGATTTATGCACTTTTACTCCACCAATAATTAATTTTTTAATCTTGTGAAGATCTTTTAAAGAATTTTTTGCTTGTAAAGGAACCATTCCACAGAAATCAAATGTTTCATCAATTCCTTCTAATGGATTTGAACTTGGAGCCACAAACTCCATTTCTAATCCTAAAATAAATGCTCTTACAAACATCATTTTACCGGCTACATAATTAGTTGGTAAACAATGTAATATTTTCTTACCTGGCTCTAAACCAAAGAAATCACCCGTAGCTAAAGCAGAATTCACCATAGCTTGTTTCTCCACTTGAATAATTTTAGGAGTTCCTGTAGATCCTGAAGTGTTTATTTCTAAATACGATCTATCATCAAACCAATCCAAGATAAAAACACCTAATGGTTTTTCAAAATAGTCTCCTTCTTTAATAAAAGAATAGGCAACTCTAATTAGATCTTCTTTTGTTAAATGATAGCCATTTAATTTGAATTTGTTGTGAACGTTGTGATAAGTTGGGTTATTCATTTTCGTTTTTTATTATATTATTATCAACTAATATTTTATTTTACCTGTGAGTTTTTCTTTCCAATTATTCCAATGATATTTGCTCGAAAAAATTTTGAGCAAGATAGGGAAAATAATAAAAACTGGCAATAAAACATCCAAAGAAGCCGAAGGATTTGAAACATCCTTAAAAAAAGAATGGGTTTGAAATGCAGACCAATCAGAAGTAACTAATATTGCGCTAACTAAATTATTAGCGGCATGAAAACCTAGCGCTAATTCCATTCCTTCATCCATCAAAGTGATGATTCCAAGAAAAAAGCCTGTTCCTATATAATATAATAAAATTATGTTTCCCATTTTGATAACTTCTGGATTTGAAAGATGCATAGCTCCAAAAATAACAGATGTCATAAGCAATGGAAACCATTTATTTTTAGAAAGATTAGCAAAACCTTGCATCAAATATCCTCTAAAAACATATTCTTCAGTAGTTGTTTGTATCGGAATTAAAAACGTTCCTATAACGACCAAAATAGCAAAAGGAATGGGTTTGAAATTAATTACAAAATCATCTGGATTATACCAATAAAATAAAAAAGTACTAACTATTGTAAAAGCACCCCAGATTGAAAAAGAAAAAAACACTCTATTCCAATCGATTTTATTTCTTGATGTAGTGACCGAAAGCATTGTTTGATTGTGTAAATACCGAACTACAAAATAAATTCCTGCAAGAGTAAAAACAAAAGAAATCATTAATAAAAACAAAGTCAAATTAGGTTCTAAAAAACGCATCACTTCATCATTATTCTTTGGATACGCTTTTTTACTAGTATACGTTTTATATAAAATCCCCAATATCAATGGGATTTGACCTATAAAAGAGGTGAAAATAATTAATAACGATCCTAAAATATATTTCCAAAACTTATTCTCGGGGTTTATTCCTTGTTCAATAAACATAATTTTTTTGATTGAATTCTTAATTAATTTTGAAAGTACATTTTGTTACTACTAAAATACCGTTTATTATTTGAATTTGATTTACTTCGCAAAAAAAACATCATGATACAAATATATCATAATCCACGCTGTGGGAAATCAAGAAACTGCTTAGCTTTTATAGTAGAGACTGGGCAAGAATTCGAAGTTATTAAATATTTAGAAGAAACGCTTAGCTTTCAAGAATTAGCTTCTATTATTAAAAAACTAAATTGTAAACCCATTAATCTTGTCAGAGTCAAAGAAAAAATTTGGATTGATAATTACAAAGACAAATCATTAACAGATGATGAAATTATTCAAGCCATGGTCGACAATCCAATTCTTATTGAACGACCAATTGTAATTAAAGGTGAAAAAGCAATTATAGGAAGGGTAATTGATGAGGTTTCCGAATTCATTTAATTAACATTTTTTTATGATTTAGTTCTTAAACCAAAAACTGTTTGAATAGTCTTACTAACATAACCAAAAATTTTCGATAATGAAAAAAATGCAATTCATTTTAATCCTTGTGCTCCTTTTTACAAGCCTAACCAATTATGCGCAACAAGGACCTTTAGCTAGAAACAAATTTAAAATTACAGGTAAAGTAATTGAAAAAATAAGCAAACAACCGCTTGAATATGCAACCATAACATTCAAAAACACAAGTAATCCGAAGGAAATTGCTGGCGGAATAACTAATGTCAAAGGAGAATTTGACATTGCAGTATTACCTGGTATATATGACATTACAATCGAATTTATTTCTTTCAAATCAACACAAATCAAACAAAAAAGTATTCAAGAAAACACTAATTTAGGATCAATTGGTTTAGAAGAAGATGCTTCACAATTAAATGAAGTTGTAGTTAGAGCTGAAAAAACAACTGTTGACATAAAATTAGACAAAAAAATATACAATGTTGGTAGTGATTTAATGGTAAAAGGAGGAACAGTAAGCGATGTTTTAGACAATATTCCTTCTGTTTCTGTTGATGTTGAAGGAAATGTCAGCCTTCGAGGAAATGAAAATGTAAAGATTCTTATTGATGGAAAACCGTCAAATGCAATAAATATTAATGATGCATTAAGACTAATCCCTGCAGACGCAATAGATAAAGTAGAAGTTATTACAAACCCATCAGCAAGATATGATGCTGAAGGTGGCGGCGGATTATTAAATATTGTTTTGAAAAAAGGAAAAAATTTAGGTTTAAATGGAACATTTATAGCCTCTACAGGATATCCGAAAAATAACGGATTAAGTGGAACCGTAAACTTCAAATCTAAAAATTTCAACTTGTTTACCAATCAAGGCTTCAATTATAGAAGTAGTCCTGGAAACATGATTAACGAAACGGAATACCTGAATTCAGACAATACGACTAAAGGTTATGTAATTGAACCTAGAAAAAACAAACGTCTTGGTAATGGATACAATGGAAATTTTGGTATTGAATTGTTTTTAGACAAATCTACTTCTTGGACCAATACCATCAATTATAGAAAAAATAATGGTGATGATACTGATAATATCTTCCAAAAATATTATGATGCTGATTATGTGTATGATTACACTCGAAATCGTATTAATGTAGAAGACAATAAAAGTGAAAATGTAGAATTTACAACCAACTTCACAAAAAATTTCAAAAAAGAGGGACATAAACTTACTATAGATGGATCATTTTCAACAAATGATGACAATACTAATGCTTTAGTTACTGATTCAGCTAACAATTCGGATATTATAAAATTAGACAAAACCCTTAACCATCAAACTCAAAACAGAAACTTAATACAGACTGATTATGTTTTGCCTTTGGGAAAAGGAAGCCAATTTGAAGCGGGTTATCGTGGTGATTTTACCAAATTACTAACGGATTATCAAGTGGAAAATGACGGGATAATTAACTATAATTTCACCAATACTTTAGAGTATAAAGAAAATATAAATTCATTGTATACTCAATATGGCTTCAAAGCCAATAAAATATCTGTTCTTCTAGGATTACGTTGGGAAGATTCAAAAATTGAAGTAAATCAATTGTCAACGAATGATTTTAACACTAAAAAATACAATAATTTTTTCCCAAGTGCCTTTTTTACTTATGAGCTTTCAGACAAAAGTAGCGCTTCTATAAGTTATAGTAGAAGAATCCAAAGACCTAGAGGTAGAATGTTAAATCCATTTAGCAACTTATCTAGTAACATCAATATATTCATTGGAAACCCTGATTTAGATCCTGCTTTCACAGATGCAATTGATTTTGGTTTTATCAAAAGATGGGATAAATTAACTTTTAATACTTCCTTGTATGCCAATAAAACTACTGATGTTTTTCAAATGGCAAGAAGAGAATCTGGTGATTTTGTAAATGGAACACCTATAATTATAACTTCGCCTATTAATGTTGCTACAGAATATAGAACTGGTTTTGAATTTACCTTAAACTATTCTCCATACAAATGGTGGAAATTAAATGGAAACTTTAATTTTTTCCAAACTAAAACACAAGGTGATTTTGTTTATACTAATTTTAATGATGTTGAGATTACTCAAAATTTTGATAACACTGCCACATCTTGGTTTACTCGTGTAACGTCTAAAATAACTTTGCCATATAAGATTGACTGGCAAACTAATGCTACTTATAATGCGCCTCAAACAAACGCTCAAGGTAAAGTATTAGGAAACTTTAGTGCAAACTTAGCTTTTAGTAAAGATGTTTTGAAAGACAAAGGTACAGTTGCATTTAATATCAGTGACGTGTTTAACTCTAGAAAAAGAATCATGGAGACCTATCTTCCTGGAGTACTAAATTCTCATGCTGAAATGCAATGGAGAGAAAGACAGTTTACATTGTCATTTACGTATCGATTCAACAAACAGAAAGTTGAAAGAGAAAAACAGCCTAAGAAAAATATGAATGAAGGCGGCGGTGATATGGAATTTCAAGGATAAAAAAAAAGACTCGTGAAAACGGGTCTTTTTTTATGAAAACAATCAAACTAAAGTGATTGTTCTTGCTTTTTCTTTGCTTTCTTTTCTTTGTATGCTTCCCAAGTTGCTCCACCTACCCAATAAGATACGAAACCAACTAAGAAAAACATTAACCAAAAACCTATAGTTAAAACGGTTAAGAAAAGTAAAAAGCCTAAATACTGTGAGAAATCAAACATATCTTCCGGAATTTTTGAATATAAGCACAAATGTAAGTTTATTATTTTTGCTTAGCAATAAAAATTGCAAAAACTACAAATCAATTTTTATAAAGAATAATAATGCGTACTTTTAATGTATTATTTCTGAGCAATCTTGAAATTTTATACGAATATACATTGGGGCTAATTTGGGTACTATTTTAATTTAACAAAATGAAATTCAGAATAGAAAAAGATACAATAGGCGAAGTTCAAGTTCCTTATGATAAATATTGGGGAGCACAAACAGAACGTTCCAGAAACAATTTCAAAATTGGACCTTCTGCTTCGATGCCTTTAACAATTATTCAAGGTTTTGCTTATTTAAAAAAAGCAGCAGCTTACACCAATTGTGATTTAGGTGTTTTGTCTTTCGAAAAAAGAGATTTGATTGCTAAAGTTTGTGATGAAATTTTAGAAGGTTCACTAAACGATCAATTCCCTCTTGTTATTTGGCAAACCGGTTCTGGAACTCAAAGCAATATGAATGTCAATGAGGTAATTGCTAATAGAGCTCAAGTGCTTAAAGGATTAAAAATAGGAATTGACGAAGCATTTATAAAAGCTAATGACGATGTAAATAAATCGCAATCGTCTAATGACACCTTCCCTACTGCAATGCATATTGCTTGTTACAAAACTATTGTGGAGCTTACAATTCCTAATATTGAAAATTTAAGAGATACTTTATTAGCTAAATCTGATGAATTTAAAAAAATTGTAAAAATAGGTAGAACCCATTTAATGGATGCTACACCGCTTACTTTAGGACAAGAAATTTCAGGTTATGCTGCGCAACTTACCTTTGGCATAAAAGCCATCAAAAATACATTAGCACACTTATCCGAAATTGCTCTAGGCGGCACTGCTGTAGGAACGGGTCTAAATTGCCCTGAAGGTTATGATGTAAAAGTAGCCCAATACATAGCTGAATTTACAGAACATCCTTTTATAACTGCTGAAAATAAATTTGAAGCATTAGCAGCACATGACGCCTTAGTTGAGTCGCATGGTGCTTTAAAACAAATAGCTGTATCATTATACAAAATTGCAAATGATATTAGAATGTTAGCTTCTGGCCCCAGATCTGGAATTGGAGAAATCTTTATTCCTGAGAACGAGCCGGGTTCCTCCATCATGCCAGGAAAAGTAAATCCAACGCAAAGTGAAGCGCTAACGATGGTTTGTGCACAAGTCATGGGCAACGATGTCGCTATTTCAATAGGTGGAATGCAAGGTCATTATGAATTGAATGTTTTCAAACCATTAATTGCAGCTAATTTTCTTCAATCAGCACAATTATTAGCAGATGCCTGTCGCTCATTTGATGAACACTGTGCTAAAGGTATTCAACCTAATTACAAACGAATTAAAGAATTAGTGGATAATTCATTAATGCTTGTAACAGCTTTAAATACAAAAATTGGTTATTATAAATCTGCTGAAATAGCTCAAAATGCACATAAAAACGGAACAACACTTAAAGAAGAAGCGGTACGTTTAGGATATGTAACTCCAGAAGAATTTGACGCTTGGATAAAACCAGAAAATATGGTTTGAAATTGCCGTAAATAATAGCGTTAAACTAAAAACTCGCAAATTTCCTTTGCGAGTTTTATATTTTAAATCAACTTAGATTATTTTTCATCAACATAATCTTGTAAGTAACTGAATTTCGGAGTCAATTTTCCTTTTTCGGTGATTTTTGCTCTTTGTAAAATACCATCTTTATCCCCATTAAAAAAAGCAGGAATTACATGTTCCATAAACATTTCGCCAAAACCTTCACTTGCATCTTTTGGTAATTCACATGGCAAATTATCTACCGCCATGACCACTATTGCCGCAGGATGAAAGACATCAACTTCTTTATTTTCGCTAGGCAAATAACCATAAAGTGGCTCAGCAATAGTTGAAGAACGTAATGTACATGCAATAGGACCATTAACATCACAAGAAATATCAGCGACTACTTTTATTTTACAATCTTTAGCATTAAGCATTTCTTGTGTCAAAATTTTTGGAGCTGCATTATCATAAAAATGACCCGTTATGTAAATATCGGAAACCTTAGTAAAACGTTCAAAATCTGAAACATATTCTTGTGGATTTTTAAAGAAATCTACAAAATCTAATACCTTACCATCTTTACGTTTATTGTATTCTAGAACATCAATCTGCGTATAAACGGGTTGCGCATAATTTTTAGTTAAATAATTCTCAACTGACACTTCTTTTATTTTGATCGCATCAAGTATCTCTTTTGCTCCATTACCCACTTTTCCAGTTCCTGTTATAACAAATTTCAATGGAGGCAATACAATTCTTTTTAATTGAGCGATTAAAGCCTCTTTTCCCGAAAGTGTCTCTGCTTTTGGAAGTTTAAATAATTCGAATTTTATCCCAAAAGCCCTGATAGCATTATAAGTACCTACAAGACCAGCATATTTTCCAAAACCAATCAACCTCCGATTATGATTGTCTACAATAGTTTCATGATCATACAAATCAATGTTTTTATCTAGAATTGCTTGCAACAATTTCTTATTATGGGGTTGCTTTTTTATAGTATGCGAAAAGAAAAAATAAGTCTTATTAGGAATCAAATCTGCTATTGGCACTTCTTTAACACCAAACAATACATCACAATCTGAAATATCATTTGTAACTTCTATGCCCAAACTTTTATACTGCAAATCAGAAAAAACACGAATATCCGAACTTTCTACTTTTACAGAAGCATTATGATACTGTTGTTTTAATCTAGCCAAAGCATCTGGCGAAAAAACAACCCTTCTATCTGGTGGATTTTTTCTTTCTTTTAGGATTCCGAATTTCATTTTATATATTTTAATATAACTTAAATACTCTTATTTGTTACAAATATAACATTTTTAAGTTAATTTGATTTAAAAAAATTTATTTTTGAATATAAAAAAACATTAATTGCTGACGACCAATACTATATAAAAAACGTAGAATAAAATCTACAAGTACGTAATACAATTTTGAAAAAAAACCTTTTCAAAATAGAATGATTATATATATTTGCGTTTATAGCAAAACAGAAATGAATTTTATAAAAAAAGCAAATATACTACAAATACTCTTCCTTACATTGGCTCTGGGTTCTTGTACAAAAGAGAAAAAAGAGGTTGAATTAAAAGATACGGAACTTCCGAAGCATATTTTACCTAAAATGAAACCTTTAACGAATGAAGAACCTAAATTATCTGCAGAATACATACGCACAACAAAAGAAAAAATAGATTCTTTTTACAAAAAAAATTGGCCAGGAAATTCCGCTAACGGTAGTTTTCTTGTTGCAAAAAACGGTCAAATCATCTATGAAAAATATGTAGGGTATTCCAATTTTAGCAAGAAAGACTCAATCACAAGTACAACTCCATTACATATTGCTTCGGTCAGTAAAGTAGTAACTGCCACAGCTGTTTTAAAATTAATAAATGCAAACAGGCTTAAATTAGATCAGAAAGTAAATAGTATTTTAAAGGAATTTCCATATCCAGATGTTACCATAAGAATGCTACTCAATCACAGAAGTGGAATGCGAAATTATGCCTATTTTACAGATCGAGATAAAAACATTTGGGACAGACACAATATCTTGACTAATCAAGATATTCTAACCATAATGGCGACTAAAAATATTGGATTAGAATCAAAAACAAACACCAGATTTGCTTATTGTAATACTAATTATGCAATGTTAGCTTTAGTAATTGAGAAAGTTACAAAACTTCCTTATAAAGAAGCCATGAATCAAATCATCTTTAAACCTTTAGGAATGAAAAACACTTTTGTTTTTGATTATGAAAAAGACAAAGCAAAAATTGTCCCTTCCTACAAAGCAAATCGAGTAGAAATTGGCAAAGACTATCTGGACGCTGTTTATGGAGATAAAAATATCTATTCAACCCCTAGAGATTTATTAAAACTTGACCGTTCTAGAAATGGAGGAGAATTTTTAGAACCCGCTTTATTAGCTCAAGTATATAAAGGATACAGTAACGAACGAGAAGGCAAGAAAAATTATGGACTAGGAATTCGTATGATAAATTGGAAAACTGGTCAGAATTTTTATTTTCATAATGGTTGGTGGCATGGCAATACGTCAGCTTATATTACTTTACAAAAAGAAAATGTCACTATAATTGCCTTATCCAATAAGTTCACAAAACAAACGTATAATGTACGTAAATTGTCAAAAATATTTGGTGATTATCCTTTCGAAACGGATGATGAGTAAGAAAAACAACTCCTAATTGATTTGTAATTTTCATGCTTTAAATAGCAGTATTCTGATAAAAAGGATTAGTTTTGCAAACTCAATTTTGGAATAGTTTTTGATAATTGAAAACAAAATGGGGTCGACTGGTTTTGACAGCAAGTCGAATTGAGAAGTAAGCACGTCGAGCATTAAGACCTTGCTCGTAAATATAAGATCTTACACTTTTACACGGCGAAAATAACTACGCTTTAGCTGCATAATCCGAATTATAGTACGATTACGCCACGTTCCTATCAGATAGGAAAGCTGGATTCTCCTTGAAAGCCTTGGTTTGTGGCGGTCAATACAGGGGAACCGTAAAAATAAACCTAGATTTCCATAAGCTTCGGGTGGATTTCGAAATTAAGAAGATAAGTATTGTGTGGCTGTTTCTGGCCAAGCACATTATCGAAAATCTAATCAGGAAATAAACGTGTAGAAAGCCTTTTAGTTGCTTGTTTGGACCCGAGTTCGATTCTCGGCGACTCCACTAAAAAAGCCATAAATTCTTTATAATAAAGTGTTTATGGTTTTTTTATTTTTAAAATTTGTACAACACTGAAAGAGTATTTTATCTTAATTATGAGCCCTGTATTTTTGCTGTACTAATGCAGTTAGCGCTGTTTCCGTTTTTGAATCTAATTGCCGGGAAGCAAAATGTTTCCACATTCCATCAATATAAATAAGCAATAATTTAGCTTCTAAAGCTGGATTTTCATAATTCAATTCTGAGAAAGCAATCTTTAATCTATCATAACATGGTTTCATAAAAAAATCATGGTGCTTTTGCGAAAGCAAATTTAACGCTATGATTTTGTGTTGCATTTTCCAAAAATTAGGATGCGCATGAACCAAAATTCTAGGAACCTCAACAATCTTTAAAATATATTCCAATCCGTTTTCTTCATGCAAAAACTGCGAAATTAGTTTAGTTGACTCTTGGTAGCCATTCTTAATAATTTCCTCCAATAATTTTTCTTTTGTACCAAAATGTCGAAAAATCAATGCCTCTGATGTTTCTGCTTCAGAAGCAATTGATTTTGTAGAAGTAGCTCGTTCTCCGTTTTCTGTAAACAGTTGGAGAGCAGCTTTAAGGATGTCCTTTTTTTTGCTCATCTGGAAATTCTTTAGATAGTGAGCATTTAATTTTTTTAAACGCTTTCTATAATTACAGCATATCCCTGTCCAACACCAATACACATAGTTGCTAATGCATATTTTTTACCAAGACGTTTTAATGATAAGGCTGCTGAATGGACAATTCTCGTTCCTGACATTCCTAACGGATGACCTAATGCAATAGCTCCTCCGTTTACGTTAATTCTAGGATCATCATCTTCAAGTCCTAGTGCTCTTATACAAGCTAAACCTTGTGCTGCAAAAGCTTCGTTCAATTCAATAATATCAATATCTGCCAATGTTAATCCGGCTTTCGCCAAAGCGTTTTGGGTAGCAGTAACAGGACCAATGCCCATAATGCGCGGTTCAACACCAACCACGGCTGAACTAACTATTCGGGCCAATGGTTTTAAATTGTATTTTTTTACAGCATTCCCTGAAGCAACAAAAGTAACTGCTGCTCCATCATTTAATCCAGATGCATTTCCTGCTGTTACCGTTCCGTCTGCTTTAAAAGCTGGTTTTAATTTAGCTAATGTTGCAACAGTAGTACTTTCTCTAATAAACTCATCTTCAGAAAAAAGAATTGCTTCCCCTTTGCGTTGCGGAATACGAACCGGAATAATTTCTTGTGCCAAAACTTTATTTTCTTGAGCTCTAGCCGCTTTCATTTGTGAATTATAAGAAAACAAATCTTGATCCTCTCGGCTGATATTATATAAATCAACCAAATTTTCTGCTGTAATACCCATAGGATCTACCCCATACATTTCTTTCATTTTTGGGTTTACAAAACGCCATCCAAAACTAGAATCTTCCATTTTAGCATCAGTTCCATACGCTTTTGATGATTTTGAAATCACTAACGGACCATGCGTCATATGCTCTACTCCACCAGCAATAAAAACATCACCATCTCCCGATTTTATGGCTCTTGATGCATTGATTATCGCTGACATTCCGGAGGCGCATAAACGATTTACTGTTTCTCCTGGAACAGTTACTGGCAATCCTGCTAATAAAGACGCCATACGAGCTACATTGCGATTATCTTCACCTGCTTGATTGTGACATCCTAAAATAACATCATCAATAGCATCAGTTGGAATAGTTGGATTTCTTTCTACCAATTCTTTGATGACAATAGCGGCTAAATCATCCGCTCTAATAGCAGATAATGTTCCTCCAAAACTTCCTATTGGTGTTCTGATTCCATCAATTATATAAGCTTCTGTACTCATTTTTTTATTTTATTAAATTAAGACAATTGTTCTACAAACGAAGCTTCTGTTTTTTCACGAACTTCTTCTAAAGTAGCCCCCGGCATTAACTCTATTAAAGTCAATTTACCATCAATATATTTGAATACCGCTAATTCCGTAATCACCATATCAACAGAACCCAAAGCCGTTAAAGGCAAGGTACATGTGGGTACAATTTTAGAACTTCCATCTCTATTGTTGTGATTCATTGTGATGATTAGTGTATTGGCTCCCGAAGCTAAATCCATCGCTCCTCCAACACCCAATAAAGGTTGTCCCGGAACTGCCCAATTGGCAAGATTAGCGTGCTCATCAACTTCTAAACCACCCATTACTGCAATATCAACATGTTTACCACGTATCATAGCAAAAGAATCAGCGCTGTCAAAATAACTACTTCCTGCTAAAGCGGTAACTGGAATTTTTCCCGCATTAACAGGATAATTCATTGCTCCACCTCCATCTAATGGTTCTGGACCAACGCCTAACATCCCGTTTTCTGTATGTAAAATAACTCCATGATTAGGTGTAATTAAATCCGCTACCAAAGTTGGAATTCCAATTCCTAGATTGACCACATCCCCTTTTTTTAATTCCTGCAAAGCGCGTTTTGCCATATTCATACGGTCTTCGCTAACTTTTTTGCCTTTACTCACTGAGGCTGATGAACCTAAGTCTTCCAAAGTAAGTGTAGCTTGCACCAAATAATCAATATAACATCCTGGTGTATGAATATAGTTGGGATCTAAAGTTCCTTCTGGAACAATCTCTTCTACTTCAGCAACAACTAAATCAGCGGCAGTTGCCATAGCACGATTGAAATTTTGTTCGGTCATTCGATAGATTAAATTCCCAGCTGTATCTGCTTTCCAAGCTCTGACAAAAGCAATGTTTCCACGAATTCCTTTTACAAAAACCTGTTCGATACCATCAATAATTTTGGTTTCTTTCCCTTCTGCAATTGGTGTTCCAGCTGCAGTTGGTGTATAAAACCCACCTATTCCTGCACCTCCGGCTCTTAAGGCTTCCGCCAAAGTTCCTTGTGGAATTAAATCATATTCAACTATTCTATCCTGCGCTGCTTTTACCGCCTCTGGATTACTGGTAAAAAAAGAACCAATCATTTTTTTTAACTGTCCATTTCGTAACAAACGCCCTCCACCAATTCCCGCTTCACCTACATTGTTACCAATAAAAGTAAGGTCTTTGGTTTGTGTTTTTGATAAAGCATCCATTAAATGTACTGGGTTTCCCGTCATACCAAAACCGCCTTGCAATAAAGTATCGCCATCTTTGACCATAGCTGCAGCTTGTTCGGTGGTTATTTGTGGAACTATTTTCATTTTATATTTTTTTAATTTTTAATAAATTCAATCAGTAATTTGGTAAAATCATCTGCTTTTTCAATATTCGAAATATGAGCCGCTTCTACAGTAAACAAGGTAAGATTTGGAACTCTTTCTTTAAAAAACTTAGCATCATTCGCTGTAGTTACGGCATCTTCGGTTCCAGAAATAATTAAAGTTGGTACTGAAATTTTATAAATTTCGTCTGTAAAATCCGCATCTCGAACAGCAGCGCAAGAAGCAACATATCCTTCTAGTGGTGTTTGTGTAAACTTGGTTAAAACGGTATCAACTTCTGCTCTATTTTCGGCAACAAATTCTGGTGTAAACCAACGTTCTTGTGTTCCTGAAACAATGCTCTTCAAACCATTTTGCAAAACGGTTTCGATTCGAGTATTCCAAGCTTCTGTGTTTCCAATTTTTGCAGCAGTATTAGAAAGTATTAATTTGTTCAACCGTTGCGGTGCGTGAATCCCCAACCATTGTCCAGTTAATCCACCAATAGATAATCCACAAAAATGTACTTTATCAATTTTTAGAAAATCGAGTAATTCTAGAACATCTTTTCCCATCATTTCGATAGTATATTCGCCAGTAAGAACCTCACTTTTTCCGTGGCCACGAGTGTCGTAACGAAGAATATTATATTCTAGCCCCAACAATCCTACTTGCTTATCCCACATGCTTAAATCCGTTCCTAATGAATTAGAAAAAACAATAGTTTGTTCTTTCTTAAAATCATCAAATACATAATTCAATTGGGTAGTATGTGTTTTTATTTCTGACATTTTATTGTTTTTTGGTTACCCTAAATCGCCCCCAGCAACTGGGATTGTAATTCCTGTGATATAAGAAGCTTCATCTGAAGCTAGAAAAAGTATGGCCGAGGTTTGTTCTTCAATAGTTCCGTAGCGTTTCATTAAACTTGACGAAACAGTTTGGCCAACAACTTCTTGTTTCCACATTTTTTCTTGCGGAGAATCTGGTGTTTCATTACGTGGAATCAAACGTTCCGGAGCTTCGGTTCCACCAGGTGCAACAGCATTCACTCTAATATTTTGTTCTGCGTATTCAAAAGCCATAGCTGCAGTAAGTGCGTTGACTCCTCCTTTTGCGGCAGCATAAGGAACTCTATTGATTCCTCGAGTAGCCACTGAAGAAACATTTACTATCACACCTCCTTTTTGTTCTAACATCGCCGGAAGTACAGCACGGCATCCCCAAAGTGTCGGAAAAAGAGAGCGGCGAATTTCTTTTTCAATCTGATCTTCTTCATAAGTTGCAAAAGGTTTCATCCAAATGGTTCCTCCCACATTGTTAATCAAAATATCAATTCTTCCAAATTTTTCGATTCCTTGCGCTACAACTGATTGGAAACCTTGAAATTGTTCTAAATCAGCCACAACAGGAAGTGCTTTGTTTTTTTGGTCTTCAACCAATTGCAAAACTATTTCATTTACTATCGGAGAACGGTCAATTAATACTACCGAAGCACCTTCGTTCAAAAGTTGTAAAGCAACTGTTTTTCCTATTCCTTGAGCAGCTCCTGTAACAAGTACCACTTTTCCTAAAAATCTATTGGGATGAATCATTTTTATCCTTTACTAAATTATACTTTAACACTTTCTTGTCCCGTTGGAACAAATTTCTCCATGTAGAAATTAACATGATTGATTGCTTCTTTGTCAAGCGTATTTTTTACCGCTTCCACCATCATATTTGGTCCACAGATATAGATATCATAGGTTGTTTCACCAAGAATTTCTTTATTAATCCATTGAGTGACGAATCCTTTATCGTGACCTTCAGCTTGTTCGTCAGAGGTACATGTAAATATTTTCAAAGGCATTATTTCGCTAAAGGCTTTCAATCGTTCCAGTTCTACCACGTTTTCTGATGTCGTTGCTCCGTAAAACAAGTGAATTGGAGTAGTGTTTTTATCTGCTTTTAGTTTTTCTAGCATTGACATAAAAGGCGCAATTCCTGTACCTCCAGCAATAAAAATCAATTCGCGTTGGACTTCTCTCAGATAAAAACTACCAATAGGTGTTACTATATTTAAGCTTCCGCCAACGGCTGCCTGATCTTTCAAATACGTACTCATTAATCCTCCTGGCACCAATTTGATTAAAAATTCCGCTTCATTAGTTCCGGGTTGTGAACTGTACGAATACGATCTGGTATACGAAGTTCCTGGTACTTCAATATTTACATATTGCCCCGGAAGAAATTCAAATGAACTATCATCTGAAGCTTGCAATTTTAATTGATAGATTTCTGAAGATAGTCGGTTTAATGCTGTAATTTCTGTAGCTATTGCTGAAGATTTCACTTTGCAAGCTATTGAACTAGCCAAAATATCCACAACCAAATCCGATTGAGGTCTTGCTTGACAAGCAAGGGCAAAACCTGCTGCAGCTTCTTCATCTGACAAAGCTTCTTCGATATAATCTCCTGCGTCGAAGTTACCTGATCTCATTTTACATTTACAAGTACCACATGCGCCATCGGCACAATCCAACGGAATATTTATTCCCACACGATAAGCAGTTTCTGCTACGGTTTCGTTGGGCAAACTATCCATAAATCGGGTAATTCCGTCCTCAAAGTTTAATGCTATTTTTGCCATTACTGTCTGTATTAAATATGATAGATGTCAAGAACCTGACGGATATAATCGTTTTTCAGGATGACTTTTTTATTAGAAATTAAAAATGAATCGGTAGTTTTTTTTAAAGTATAAAAAGAAACTCCAAAAAACTGATCCAAGGTATTGTATCGAAAACTGAAGGTGTTCCAGTTAAAACGTAGTTGCACTTCGGTTTCATTTTCCTCCAGAATTTCAATATTTGAAATCACATGATTGGTTCTGGTATCTGGCAAAGTTGCACTGGAACGTTCGGTTCTAATTCTAAAAACACGATCTTCCAATCCATTTCTGTTTGGATAATAAATTAATGAGATTTCAGTTTCGAAATTTGTTGTCAAATTATCTTCATCATCCCAAGATGGCATCCAGAATTGTACGTTTTCATCATACAATTGAAGCCATTCATCCCATTGTTTATCATCTAAATGTCTTGCTTCTTGATACACAAAAGCTTGTATTTTTTCGAAATTTGTCATCTTACAAATTATTTTCTTGGTTAATCAATTCCTCTTTTTCCAAACCCGCTTTCAAGGTATCTGACCAATAATGGTGTTGCATCAAGAACAATCCTTCATCTTCGGTTCTGATTCCACTTAATTTTGGGTTTATTCCCATAGCCGTTGCATGTTCGTCAGGTCCGTAAATCCAATGTTCCGCACCACGACTCACATCATTCCAAGGCATTGCTTTCGCCAAATAACTTTCTTGACACGACCTGAATTCTTCTAAATCATCAGGAGTTCCCATACCAGTCACGTTGAAAAAATCTTCGTATTGGCGAAGACGTAATGCGCGGGATTCGGTAGCTTCATTTTTGGGTGCAATACAGTAAATCGTCACTTCGGTTTTATCCACTGAAATAGGACGACATACACGAATTTGTGTCGAAAATTGATCCATCAAATACACATTAGGATAAATTGCCAAGTTGCGCGTTTCGTTTACAATAAAATTGGTTCTTTCTTCTCCCAATTCCGAATTCAATCTGTCTAATTGGCTGTAAAGTGGTCGCACTTCTGGATTCAGCATTTTAGTCCAAAGTAAAATGTGACCGTTATCAAACCCATAAACACCACCTATACTTTTTGACCATCCGTTAGGGTCAACCGCTTTTGTCCCCTCTTCCTTTCGGTTTCCCATTGTTGCAACATAATTCCAGTGTACCGAACTTACGTGATATCCGTCTGCACCGTTTTCCATCTGCATTTTCCAGTTGGCATCATAAGTATACGTTGAACTTCCTTTTACTACTTCTAATCCAAATTCCGCTTGATCGACCATTTGATCAATAATCTTTTTGGTTTCACCCAAATAATCTTCTAATGATGACGAATCTGGATTTAAGCTGCCAAATAAAAATCCTTTGTACGATTCAAATCGTGCTACTTTTTTCAAATCATGCGACCCTTCCGTATTGAATTGTTCTGGATATCCAGCTCCTTTTACATCTTTTACTTTTAATAATTTTCCCGAATTATTAAAAGTCCAGCCATGAAAAGGACAAGTGTAGGTTGATTTATTTCCTTTTTTATAACGACAAAGCTGTGCTCCTCTGTGGCTGCAAGCATTGATAAAAGCATTCAACTCACCCTCTTTATTTCGTGCTATAAATATGGGTTGTCTTCCAATATGTGTGGTGAAATAATCATTTGTTTCTGTTATTTGACTTTCATGCGCCAAATACACCCAATTACTTTCGAAAATATATTTCATTTCTAATTCGAAAAGTTCCGGATTAGTAAATGATTCTCTGTTATGACGATAGAGACCTTCTGCTACATTCTTTTCCAGTAGGCTATCAACATATTCTTTATTTAATTTATCCATTGTTGTGTTGTTTAGTAGTTAGAATAAGTTCTTTATGAGATTGCTTTTTTTGGTGTAAAACCACCATGAGAATAGCAATTAATCGATTCGATTTTTTATTCTCACGGGGATTCTACAAGTCCAAAAAGTTTCTAAAAAGGAAGGTAACAGACCGTCTCAGTTATAATTATACTACAGATTCAGCTCTTAATCGTTCTACTTCGGCATCATGTAATCCTTCTATTTCACTGTGTAAAGTGAATCCGAAATCGATTGAGGAATAAGGCTTAGTTAAACCTTTCTCTTTGATTTTTTCAGCATCAGTAATATCAACTTGATCAGGAACTAAACCTGGTCGAGTAGCAAAAGCAAAATCATCCCATAAGTATGGATCGCCTTCAAAATTAATTTGAGTAGTCAGTTTTCTGAAGCCTGGAGCAGAAACAAAGAAATGAACATGAGACGGACGATTTCCATGACGACCGATTGATGTTAACAATACATCCGTTGAACCTCCTGGAGGACACGCATATCCAGAAGGAAGAATACTGCGGAATTGGTAGTTCCCATTTTCATCAGTTTCAATAGTTCTACGCAAGTTAAAATCAGATTGAGTTTGGTCAAAATAAGAATAATTCCCTTTTAAGTTAGCATGCCAAACCTCTACAATAGCTCCAGGAATTGGGTTATTATTTCCATCTACAACTTGTCCTTGCATAAAGAAAACTTTCCCTTCTTCTACTTCAGTTCCATCATCCAAACGGGCGAAACCAACAGATTTTGGTGCTCCAGCTACATAAAGTGGTCCTTCAATTGTTCTTGGCGTACCTCCTGAAATTCCCGCTCTTTCTTCCTCTTCGTCCATACGTAAGTCTAAAAAATGCTCAATTCCCATTCCTGCAGCGATTAAACCATATTCTCCGTTAACCCCTGCTTGTGTAAGGAAGTTTACAGCTTTCCATATTTCTTCTGGTTGAATATCTAAATCTTCTATTGCATAAAACAAATCACGATTGATTCTGTTCACAATTGCTTTAATTCTGTCATTTCCACCACCTACTTGTTCTGTACTTTCTATTTTTTGTAGTAAAGTATCAATTTGTGCTCTAGTCATAATTTTAATTTTTTAAGATTAAGTTTTATCGTTTTTTTTGGTTGTTTAAAAGGCTTACAATTCCCCTTCTTTAATAGAAGAATAGTGTTTGCATAAGGATTTCACTTCGATTTCCATAAAAGGGAAAAGTGGTAAATTGCTCAAGATGTCGTGTAATTCTGCTGGACTTTCGACTTTGAAAATGCTGATGTTCGAAAACTTTCCTACAATTCTCCATAAGTCTACCCATTTTCCGCTGCGTTGAAGATCTTGAGCCATTGCTTTTTCTTTTGCTTTTAATTCGTTTACTAAATTCACATCTAAATCATGAGGAATTTTAACGGTCATTTCTACGTGGAATAACATATCTTTATTTATTTACGTTTGTATTTATTGAGTTTATCTAAATCTAATTCTAAACCTAAACCTGGTCCTTGTGGGATTTTCATCGATGCATTTGAAAATTCGATGGATGTTTTTACAATATCATCCGTAAGTAATAATGGACCGAAAAGTTCTGTTCCCCAAGACATTGTCTTTAAGGTACTAAAAGCATGAGCCGAAGCCACTGATCCAATTGTACCTTCTAATAAAGTCCCTCCATACAAACTGATATCGGCAGCTTCCGCAATGGTGGCCACTTTCAAAACATTATGTAAACCTCCTGATTTTCCAATTTTCAAAGCAAAAACATCTGCTGCTCTAATTTTGGCTAATTTGTAAGCATCGGTTATGTCATTCAAAGCTTCATCAGCCATGATAGGTACTTTAAACATTTTTGTCAAACGAGCCAATCCATCAAAATTTTCTTTAACTATAGGTTGTTCAATTAAGTCAATCCCAGCCTCTTGTAGTTTAGCAATACTTTGTTTAGCAGTACTTTCATCCCAAGCCTGATTTACGTCAACCGTTACTTTGGCACGATTTCCCAAAGCCTTTTTGATAGCCGCAACATGCGCAATGGCAATTTCAGGAGCTTGCCAGCCAATTTTTAATTTGAAAATATTGTGTCTTCCAATAGCCAATAAATGTTCCGCTTCGTCAATATCTTTCTGAGTATTACCACTCGCTAAAGTCCATAAAACAGGTAAAGTATCTGTTATAGCTCCTCCTAATAATGTGGCTATAGAAACTCCTAATCGTTTTCCGTGTGCATCCAATAATGCAGTTTCTATTCCTGATTTTGCAATTTGATTGCCTTGAATATTTTTCTCAATCCAAAACATGGCTTTGTGAATATTCGTCGCATCTTGTCCTACTAATAAAGGCGAAAAATAAGTGTCGATATTGAGTTTCATACTTTCCGGCGATTCTTCGCCATAACTCAGTCCTCCGATGGTGGTTGCTTCTCCAATACCTTCTATTCCATCACTACAAAAAAGACGTATGATGACCATAGTTTGTTTTTTCATCACCGTCATCGAAAGATGATGCGGACGAATTGTTGGCAAATCAATCAGAATGGCCTCAATTTTTTCAATAATAGGATAATTCATTTCTTCGCGTATAAATTTATTTTTCTCTCAAGTAGTGAGTACTCACTCATAAAAAACTGAGCACTCACTTACTGTTTGATTGTGACAAATTTATAGCTAAAGACAGGGTCAAAAATTGGATTAATTTGCTATTAATGAGACAAATCAAACAAATAGAAAAAAAACAAACTGATAAATCATCTTTGTTATAGTTTCAAAAATAATTGAAAACTAATACAGTAGGTTAAAAAAATAAAGTTTGATTCTTTTTTTAAGAAATTGGATAAAAACAAAAATTGTAATAATCGCATAATTATAACGAATGCTACATTTTAGAATAAAATAGAATTACTTTCTGCCTAATTGGCTTCTGAACTCTTTAGGAGTGAGTTCGGTTCTTTTTTTAAATAAGCGGGTAAAATATGCTGGATCCTCAATATCTAATTCATATGAGATTTCTGCAATAGACATTTCGAAATTACGGAGGTAAATTTTGGCTTCGTCAATAAAAAAATTAATTACAACATCTTTTGGCGATAAGCCAGAAACATCTTTACAAATTCTATTGAGATGTCCACTAGAAATGTTTAAACGAGTAGCATATTCTTCGACACCAACTTTAAAAGATTTCATTTCCTTTATTAACTGAACAAAACGTCTGTAGTAAATTTTGTTCTTATTGTCCGAAACATTGACAGCCGATGAAGTTACTGAAACCCGATACAAACGCAATAACATCATTCCTACTAGATATTGCAAGGCATGTTGTTTTCCTGGCAAATCAGAATAATATTCGTCTATACATTTATGGATTGTAAGAAAAGTATCACCTATTAATTTATCATCTTCAGACAGTTTTGAAATATGAATTTCGTCCATTTTATTGATAATATCTGAATCTAATTTTAACATGTTTTCCAGCGACTTATCATACAATGAAATCACCCAACCTCTCATATCAGGATGCATACGTAAACCATGACTGATATTTTTAGGAATGGAAAAAAAAGAAACACTATCTACAATTTGGCTTTGGTCATTAAGTAATAGTTCAACAGAACCACTTTCGATAACAAAAATTTGAAAAAGATCACTATGAGCATGCGGTTTAATATACCATTCATGGCGTTTACCAGTAGTTTCCATTGGGGTAATATGAATGATATCCCTTACCATATCGATAGAGTTATCCCCATAAATCCCCTTAAAAAACAATTTACTTCTCATGTAGCAATTCAAATATTTTTGGAACTTTCAAAGATAGTACAAACAGAACGAAATCGATTTAGTGTATTTTAGTATTTTCAACTAAAATGAAAAACATTTGTGATATTTTATAATGAAAAGATAATACCTTAATAATACAAACTAAATCTAATGCACTTTTTTAATGACGAACTAGTAGTATTCAATTTAGAAAGTCGGTTACAATAACATCACAACTTTCATAATTTCCTTGATAGTTACAAAAAAATGGGTTTAGTTATTTTTCAATAACTAAACCCAATAAAAAAATTAAAATCTTAAAGTAGTAGCAAATAGAATTCTCCAATTTGCCACTAAACTTTCATTCAAGTATGCTTTTGCATCCGCATTTGCATTTCCCCATTGCGCAAGAGAATACTCAGTTTCCAAACTAAATTTTAAGTTTTTTAATGGAACATCTACTCTAGGTGCCAATCTATAAATATAATTGATGGTTCTTGGAGTTGTGTTACCTGATGCTGCAATTCCTCCTATTGTATTTGCTAAACCGTAGGCTTTTGCAACTCCTGAAAAGAGATTCTTAACTCCATCATTTTGGCTAAATCCTGCAAAAAAACCTGGAACTATTTTTTTTGTTTTTCCTGTTAAATCAATCCAATACGACTGTGTATTTATCGTAGAATATTGATCAACACCTGGAGTTATTGGTGTATAACCCACATAACCACCAAGCATAGCAAATGAAGATCCATTTTGTGCTAAAGTAGCTTCTGCTTTAATAAGAACCTTTGGTGTATCAAAACGTCCGTAAGCCATAAACGTATTACTACTAATTCTTTCATCAGAAACAAGAAGATTTGCACCTGATCCAACCGATAAAGTAGGACGAATTTGCTCGAAATGCCCAGCAAATCCCAAAAGAACATTTTTAGTTTTGTAGTTTAGCTGAATATGACCTGCGGGAAATGAATTATTGATATATGGAGCCGTATTCGATGTCAAGTCCCTTTGTGAAACGGCCGCAATAATAAGATTAAATTTATCTGTCAATTTTTGCGTCAAACGTATCTGAGGATTTCTATTGAAAGGCATATAAGGCGCGCCGCCACTAAAGTTAATGACTCCTGGCAACATATCAACATTTGTAAGTGGATGCCAATACTGACCAAATCCTAACTGAGTATTTTTCCAGTCTAATGTGATATAAGCGTGTCTAAGTCGAAAAGCATTTGCCTCAGTAGTTCCAAAAAAGTCGCCTTCTAAAATACCTGAAACTTTTGCATTCAAAACATCAGGAGTAGTTATTTTGACACCTACTCTCGAAATAATAGACAACATTTGAAATTTTGAAGCGCTATTTATATCTGCCCCATTTTTATCTAAATTCACATCTTTTCCCCAAAACAATAGATTCCCTTCTCTTGCATCAACAGTTTGGCGCGAATCGAAAGCGGCTTCATGTCTAATAAAACCCGAAAACTTAATATCAAACAAAGTCTCTTTTTTATCAGGTTTAATAGTATTAAGACCCTCTTTTTCTTTAGTAGTTTCTTGTGCAAATGCAAGACCCGCTGTGAGTAATAAACAACTTAGCACAATTCTATTTTTTAAATTCATCTTTACTTTTTATTTTTTATAAATCTATAATTATTGAAGATTTATTGATTTTTTAATAGCTTACTCTTCAGCAACAATAGCTTGCAATTTTGCCAACTGTAATTTTTCTAATTCTGTTTTTTTGTCATGGCTATGTTTTACACTAATAAAACAAACAGCTAAAGCTCCAATAGCTCCTGGAACTGCAAAAGCAACAAAATTATACTCGAAAGGCATCTCTAAACTCATCAATGTTCCTCCCAAAACTGGTCCTAATATTGCACCTATACGACCAATTCCTGAAGCCCAACCAATTCCCGAAGAGCGAATATTTATTGGATAATATTGCGCTACATAAGCATAACATAATATTTGAGTTCCAATGGTTGTTGCTCCTGCTATAGCTATCAAAATATACAGAACAAGTGTAGAATTTTTGAAACCAAGTAAACTCAAAGAGATTGCAGCTACAGCAAAAAACGAAATCAAAACAGTTTTTAAGTTGAATTTATCTCCTAGCCATCCGCCTCCAACTGCTCCTAATATGGCTCCAAAATTGAGTACTAATAAGAAGGTAAGACTGGATCCTAATTCGTAACCCGCTTTATTCATTAATTTTGGCAACCAAGAATTCAATCCGTATACCATCAGAAGACAGCAGAAAAAAGCTATCCAAAACATAATGGTACTCGCTGCACGTTTGTGCTTAAATAATTTTGCAACACTAGCTCCTTTAATTTTTTCTCCACCTATCTCTAAATCATCTCCTTTCTGAGGAATATAAGTTGGGTCAATCTTAGAAAGTATGATTACAGATTCCTCCATTCTACCTTGTTTTACTAGAAATCCAACCGAATCGGGTAGAAATTTAATAATCAAGGGCACTAAAAGAATAGGTACTAATCCAACATAAAATACAGATTGCCATCCAAAATTAGGAATCAATACAATTCCCAGACCTGCTGAAAGCATCCCTCCAACAGAATAGCCACTAAACATAATTGTTACCAATGTACTTCTGATTTTTTTCGGTGAATATTCCGTCATTAAAGCGACCACATTAGGCATAACCCCTCCAATTCCTAGACCTGCAAGAAAGCGAAGAATTCCAAATTGCAATGGTGTTTCTGCAAAACCAGTTACAAAAGTAAATCCGCTAAATAAGAAAATACAAATAATGATGGCTTTTTTTCTACCAATTTTATCAGAAAGTGTTCCAAATATAAGTGCTCCAAACATCATCCCAAAAAGGGCATAACTACCTAAAGTCCCTGCCTCAAGAGGAGTTAAATTCCATTTTTCCATTAGTAAAGGCAAGACTACACCGTAGATTACTAAATCATAACCATCAAAGATGATTATTAATGCACTCCAGAATAATACCATCCTATGAAATCTATTGAATTTTGCATTATCAATTAAATGATGAATATTTATTTTTTGCATAATTTTTGGTTTTTTAGTTAAAATTTAATGGTTGTTGTTTAGTTAGATATTACAGACCAAAATATGGTTAAGCCCGTTTTTTACAAATTTCTCCATATAAAAATTTGCAACTTTAACACTATAATTATTATACAATACATTTAGACTATAATTAACACATTTATAATAAATATTAATTTAAATTATATAAAATGCAATTATTAGTTATTTTTTATATTGATATGCAAATATTAAAATTATTCAAGATGAAAAATTGTTCTTTTAAATCAAAAACAGGACAAATCAAATGTTTTGTAAAAATTGATCTTGAAAAAAGAATATTCGTAAAATATTATTTACATAAAATAAAGAAAGACAATACTGAAATAGACAATTGTAAATCAGAACACTAGACAATTTCAACTTTGAAATAAATAGAAAACAAAAAAGCAAAAGCTCAAGATTTCTAGTCTTGGACTTTTGCTTTTATTGCTTTTATTTACAATGAATTTTATAAAAATATCAACATATTATATGTGGAATAGATGATGTAGATGTTTTCTATTTCTGAACATATTGAGGTATTGAAAAATTGAAAAAATTACGCAATTCAATTATTAATTCAGATCTTAAACTTGAAGTATCTAAAACCGAAATATCTTCCATTTTTTTCAATTTTTCTAATATTATTTTGTTGAAAGAACAAACAATTACTGGGATTCCCTTTTTGTATACACTAATGAAATCAAATATTTCATCTTCTGAATAGATTACAAATATTATTACAGAATAGTCATTTAATTTTTGATCAAAATAATCAAAATTTCTACAAACATTAAAATCAAATTCTTGTTCGAATTCATATTTCAAAAACCTAGAAAAATATTTTTGATTGTCATAAACCAATCCTTTCTTCATTTTATTCAATACCTCCATTACATTTTATTTAGAAAAAATTATTATGATTAAGTATATTTTATTTCTAACAACAATTACGATATAATCACCTTACTAACTGTTTATGAGGAATATATATATTTTGACATCAGCTTCATTTTTTTCTAAATCAGGTAGCTAAACTCTACCAAATCTAACTTATAATTTTTAATTCCTTAAAACTAAAAACATATAAGAGCTACCTGAAAAGAAAAAAAATATTAAGATTCAAATAATCCCACATACAAAGATATTTGCAATGAAATAAACAATTTGTAGAATATTTCATATTATTGTATAGAATCATTACTACAAAAACGCTAGCATACTATAATTATCAAATAACTTCTTTGGTATTTTTTTACAAGAATTTTTTCAAATATTACTGTTAATTTTGCCCTGCTACAATAATGTTCTTTAGCATTAACTTTATTTCTTTTTCTCCACTTATTTTATTAATATATAAAGATGCACCAGCATTTAAGTATCGCTTTTCATAAATATCTTTATTGTAATCACTAAATATTAAAATTTTAATTCCTGGTTGTATTTTTTTAATATTTACAACACTAATAACACCGTCAGTTTCTGGAAAATTGACACCTAAAATCATAAAATCTATTCTGGTCTCTTTCAAAATTTTGAAAGTATCAACTATTGTATCTGACTCATATATTGTTATAGATCTTAAAGACTCTTTCATCATCTCAGCAATACCAAGCCTAACAACCGCATGATGGTCTGCAATTAAAAAACTATAATTATTATTAAATGATTTCATAAGTTTATAAATTAAAATTAATATGATCCTATCACCAGTTTACATTGATATAATAATAAATTCACTACGTCTATTTGCTTGATGCTCTTGTTCTGTACAGGAAATTCCGTCAGCACATTTATTTATTAATTGAGTTTCTCCATAACCTTTTCCTGTTAATCGTGAAGATTCAATGCCTTGTTTAATCATCCATGCTATAGTAGATTTTGCTCTTTTTTCTGATAGTTCTTTGTTATATTGTTGCGTTTGACGACTATCCGTATGCGAACGTACATCAATATACATATTGGGGTTTTGCTTCATTACAGCGACTACTTTTTCTAACTCAAAAGCGGCATCTTTTCTAATAAATGATTTGTCTAAATCAAAATAAATAATAGGAATATTAAGTGTTTTTGCTAAATCAGTCCCAATCTGAATAGGTTTTGTACGTTTTTCCAAAGCCAAAGATAAATCCGTTTTTCCTGTAATTTTTTCTATTATTACGGGGACTTCTTTTGTTAGATATTCTCGCTTTTCAACTCTTACATAATAGGTTCTTCCACAGTCAACTTCAAAAGTATAGTAACCTTTATCATCCGATATATATTCTTTGATGATTTGAAACTTTTCATCAAATAGACTGACCTTGGACTCTGGTAGTACTAAAGCTGTTTCTTGATCAGTTATTATTCCCGCTAAAACTTGTTCACAAGTAAGTTTTTTAGTTTCTGTAAATTTATAAATATCGTCATATCCTAATCCTCCATCCCTATTTGAAGTAAAAAAACCATTTTTGCTTTTATTGTCAATCAAAAAAGCAAAATCATCTTGAGGACCATTTACTGGAGACCCTACATTATGTATTTCTTTAAAAAGATTATCTTTTTCTACTTTAGCAACAAAAATATCTAGTCCTCCAAGGCCTGGTCTACCATCACTAGAAAAATATAATTCATTATTGTCATCTGTAATAAATGGAAAAGTCTCTTTTCCTTCTGTATTTATTGTTGCTCCTAAATTCTCAGGTCTACCATAACTTCCATCTAAATTAATTGAGACTTTAAATAAGTCTGATTGCCCTAATGTTCCTGGCATATCTGAAGCGAAATATAAGGTTTTTTCATCTGGACTTAATGCTGGATGAGCAACACTAAATTCATCACTATTAAATGGTAATGCAATAACATTAACCCATTTATTATTTCTTTTTGTAGCTTTATATATCTTCAATAAAACTATTCTTTTACTATCTTTTCCTTTTTTACCATCTAAATAATTATTTCTAGTAAAATACATGGTTGTACCATCTTTTGTAAAAACTGGGGTAGATTCATGAAATTTTGAATTTATATTTTTACTAAATAGCGTTGGTTCGCCTAATACTCCATTCTGTTTTACATCTGAACTATATAAATTGGTAAAAGATTGATTAGTCCATTTGAATACTTTTTTAGAAATTCCGCCTGTATCCCTTGCTGAAGTAAAAACTAACTTATTTCCTGAAAATGAGCTCCCATAATCCGAAAACTCAGAGTTAATGCCTGCATTTTCTATATTATATCTACCAGAATTAGCTTTAATTTCCTCTAGATAGTTTTTATGACTCATATAGAGTTTTGCTCTTTTATCATTACCCGATTTTTTATTAAATTCTTCAAGCATTTTATCTGCTTTTGCATAATCTCCAACGGATTTTAAACATTGTGAATATCTATAATAATATTCCGACTCTTGGTCTTTATTCATTATAAAAAGTTCATCATACCATTTTACAGCTTTATACAACTCTGCATTAAAATAGTAAGCATTTCCTAACTTTTGAAACATTTTTTCATCCTTATACCCTTTCTCGGCAACTCGCTCATATGTGGCTATTGCATCAACATAAGCATACTGGTCGTATTGCTTATCTGCTGAAGCTACTTTGGCTCTTTGAGCAAAACCTTGTAATATTATTAAGCTAAAAAAAACAGTGTAAAATAAAGTATTAATTTTCATAGTGTGTCGTGTTAAAAGAATCTTGGGGATATAATTTTATCGTATTTTTTAAACAATTCATAACGTAAAAATATCTCGTGGGAACCTGAATTGTAATTTGCTAGTCTTGTTGTTTCTAAATCATATCCATATCCAATAAACCAAGAGTCTGTGGCTTGAAAACCAACCATTGCACTTACAGCTGCACTCCATCTATAAGCTAATCCAGCTACAAACTTCTCGTTTATCAAGAAGTTTCCTGATATATCCAGTTGCAATGGAGCTCCTTGAACTACCTTAGTAAGTATTGATGGTTTGAATTTAACTTCTGAACTCAAATCAAATACATGACCTGCGATTAAATAATAATGAATTTTTTCGCTTGCTATATGACTATTTGAGCCTGTGCCTGCATATCGGTCAAAATGTTTTGTTTCCAATAAATTAGGGGCAGATATTCCGATATAGGTGTTATCAGAATGTAAATAAAATCCAACACCTATATTCGGAGAAAACTTATTATCAATATTTGTGTCAAAATTATAATCATTCATATCGTCTTTATTCAACTTCGTAAAATCAATATTCAAAAGATTAGCAGTTGCTTTTAATCCAAAAGACAATTTATAAGTGTCTGATGTGTGAATGGTATAGGAAAAATCTACAGCTATATTATTTTCATCCGATGGTCCTATTTTATCATTCACTATAGAAACCCCTAATCCTACATTGCTACCGTTAATTGGAGTATTGATTGATGCCGTATTCGTTACAGGAGCTCCATCTAAACCAACCCATTGTGTACGATGCAAAGCAAAAATATTCATAGACTCTCTAGACCCAGCATATGCTGGATTTACATTAATCGTGTTATACATATATTGTGTAAACTGCGAGTCTTGTTGTGCATAACTAATTAAGCTCAAACAGAGAAAAGCAAATACTACTATTATTTTTTTCATGTGATTTTAAATTTACTGGTCAAAAAAAATATTTTTGGAATTAATTTTATAGATATCATTATTTAGTAATAATAAAAATCAGTTCAATGAAATAGTTCCGTTTAGATATTGATTAATTATTAAGATATAAATACCCTGATTTTTTTACCGTTTGAGTAAGATTAGTTGCTGTTTTATATTTGATATTTAAAATATAAAAGTAGGTTCCTACAGGAAGTAATTGCCCTTTTGAAATTGTAGTCCTTCCCTCAGAATATCCTTTGAACACATTTCCGTTAGAACCATAATTATTAGTCTCAAATACTTTTACTCCCCAACGGTTGTATATTTCTACTGTATTATCAGCTGAACATTCTGTCAATCCGTCTATTTTAAAATAATCATTTATACCATCATTATTCATTGATATAGCATTATAAACCGACAAAGTACTACATGGTAATATCACGCTGTCATCAATTCTAGCTGTTGTAAAAACATTATATCCTGAAACATTTATTGGGGTAGTTACAGTTTTATTCAAACTATCAACTATTCCTCCTTCATCCACCCAAAGGTTTTTGGCAGCGTCCCAGCGAACTATGCGTATATCGCTCTGTGGTGAAACAATTATATTAGCAGGTGTTGTTGTCGATTCGTCCCAACTCAAAGTAAGAATTACATCTGATGTACCTGCTGTTTTATCTAAAGTCCAATATTCTTGATCATTTATAATACCTATTGAGCTTGATTTACTAATATGTGGATATAAAGAATTAGAATTATCATAGAAATATTTACCAGTAAAACTACTTAACAACTGCTCTGGTGCTGAAATTCCTGCAAAACGATATAGATTTTTGTCTCCGATTGGGTAAATAAAAGGCACATTTCCATTTTTTTTCACTTTACCATCAACATGACTATCATTATCTACATTTATATGTTCCGCTTCATTTTGAAAAACCAAAAGTCCCCCATAATTGTCATCATCTATAATCCCTTGCTGAAAATCTGAAGTTCCAGAGATACTTACTTCATTAGATAAGTGAAAAGCGGGTTGTATTTTAGTATTATAAAACTCTCCATTATACCATTCCATCGGTATAGTACCCGATATGTCTTGGTAACCAAACATTCCTCTCATACGAGTAATACCTGTAGTAGAACCCGAAGAAAAACTTACAAGACCGTCATTGTTATAATGACTATAGACATAAAAATCACCATCGTTGAAAAGGTTACCCGTACTCTTATTATCCATTGCTCCTACTGTAGACATAATTGTGCCAGGACTAATATATAAGTCACCTACATTAACTGTTTGAGCTACACCAATGTACGATATGAGCAATAGTGTAAATAGTGATTTGTTTTTAGTTATTTTTTTCATGTTTTTATATTTTTTTAAAAAAAGCGGAGACTTAGATTGTTCATTATTTAAAATTTCCTTTAAACTATGCATTACAAAATACACTACCTAAAACAACTTGTGTATTATTACTAAAATTAACCTCACCGCCGGATCCTTCCATAATAGACACACCTAATCCCATAGTAGAAATCCCGCATTCTGTACCACAAAAGGTATTTGCACTTTGATCATAATAAACACCCAGCCCTAAATAAATATCTTGATTAGGAGCTAAGGGTGCTCCATTATACTCTAAATCTATATCTCCATTAGTTAAAATAGTTGCTATCCAGTTTCCATTATCTACTGTATAGGTCTGACCTAGTGTTGAAGACGTTACGGATGTAGCAGCAGAATCCCATGTTAATTTTAAATAAGGATTGTTTGGAATAGTGAAATTAGGATTTGTAATTTTTATTGTAATAGGTCCTGAAGTAGGAAATGCTCCTGCATTACTAATTTTCACAACAAAATTATCGCTCCACACTACTGCTGGACTACTGCAATTTAATGTAGGAAGTATAGGCAACACGAATGGATCTACCTGTGGATCAGATGATTTATCCACTTTTTTTTGTTGTTGCCAGAAAAATGGAGTTCCTGGAATTTGAGCATGCAAACTGAAACTAGCAAGCATAATAATTAAGAAACTGAATATTATTTTTTTCATTATATTTTTCTTTAAACTACAATTAATTACAATCCAGTTATCCAAGACATATAAACATGTGTTCCCAATACTAGGATTGTATATATAGAGTGTTTTCCTCCCGTTACTACCGATGGTCCGTTATCTACAGGTAAATGAACTGTAAATCCAGCTGAAGTAAAATTAGCCGTTCCAGAAACACTTCCTTGTACTGCTAGCGTATAAGTCCCGCCATCTTTTATATTTTGTAAATCGAAAATATTACCTGCACTTGCAGTAGTATAAGCTAAATTACTTTTTGAATAATCTATTGTTGTGTCTGTACCTGCATCATAAGCTAATAAGTTATTAGCCGAACCATTTACCGTTAAGGCTGAATTGGGAGCATTTGTTTTAATCCCAATATTACCCATTTGATAAATGTTTTGAGTGTTTGTAGTAGCTTGATTTGTTGTACTTTCTACTTGCCAAGGTTCTTTTGCAATAATATCTATAAGTCGAACCCATTTTGTACCATCATTATAATAATACCCTGGTGTTACATCGCCAGCTGTTGCTGTATTATATACAGACATTCCTTGTATATGAGCTGACATTGGTGCAAAATCCGTAGTAGCTGTTAATGCTATACGTGGCATGATTAATCCTTTGGTAGTACTTTCTATTTCTAGTGCTGCATTAGGATTTATTGCCGTTAGATTATCCCCTACTTTAACCTGTGCTTGCATTTGCATCCCTAAGAAAAGAAAACTACTTATATAGAATATTTTTGTACGATTTTTCATTTTTATTTATTTTAAAATTGGCTATATAATTTTAGCTTTTATTTAGCTCTCCCTGACATTCTAGCGTTAGCTGTAGGATATGTTTTCACATATTCAATAATGATGTAATATTCTCCTGCAGGATGATTTACAGCAAGTGAACCTGGAGTACCAAAGGTCATAATACCTGTTGTAGCACTAAAACTTTGTACATGTGTAGAAATTTTAGACACTGCTTCAATATCAACTGATGTTCCGTTCCAAGTACCAGGAAAACCTACTGAAATTAAACGCACCTCTAACAACATAACGTGATCAGTAGTTACAAAATTAGGAACGAGGTCGTGCACATTTATTGTCGTAAAATCAGCTGTTGTATTAAAATGCCCTGTAATTTCAAAAGCAGGAGTTCCATCAACCCATTTTCTACCTGTTTCTTGTTCAACATAACTGTAATCAATTTTACTAAATTTAGAAGCAGGAACCGTTTTTAACACACCCGTTGCATCAGCAACTACTATATTATCCGTTGAAGCACCTGTGTTTGTATTGATATCACGCACACGAACATTACCAGAACCAATATCTAATTTTTCAGTAGGATTAACTGCTTCATTAGCAATACCTACATTACCATTTGGAATTACCGTAAGGGCATTCGCACGATTTGATGCGTCAGTACCTATACCAATTTCAAATATAGAACCATAGATATTTCTATTTGCCTTACCAATAATGAACTGATTATAACTGTCAGAAATATTGTATTCGCCAAAAATGGTTGAATTACTTGATGAAATACCTGACCAGTTGTTGTTACCAAAAAGTGTATTGTTGTTTATACGTGCACCAGATCCTATTGATGTGATGATATTTTTCTCTCCGAAAACGGTATTGTTACGTAAGGTTGGGCCTCCTTCTTCGCCTGTCATGGTGTTATTATCACCAAAAATGGTGTTGTTAGACCAGACTCCTCCTGCATTATATTCCTTATTATTTGAACCAAAAATAGCATTAGAATTTCCGTTTACTCCTATTAGATTGTTACGGCCAACAATTAAAGCATTGTCACTAAAAATTTTATTCTGATTACCAATACCCATAGAATTTCTAGCATAAACACTAACATTATCTCCAAAAGCAGCACTATTAGCTCCTACTAAACCTATATGGTTTGAACCCACACGTATAGCACCTTGAACATCTAAAGCTACATCAGCTAAAACTTCATTTTTGCCAATGGCTACCGTACCCATTTGATAAATATTTTGTGTATTTAAAGTAGCTTGGTCTGTTGTAGTTTGTACTAGCCAAGGTTCAATTTTTAAAGTAGATAAGTCTATAGTAGGATTATCACTATTTTCATTAGTATAAGTAAGTATATTTGTTGTTGTATCTAATGCAAGTGTTGTATTAGTTTGGGTTGGTGAGCTTGCATTTACTATATAAGGACTTGCCACGGTTCCTACACCAGTTATAGTAACATTTGTACCTGCTGTTGTAACACCTCCAACTCCATCGGCACCATTTGCTCCTGCAGAACCAGTTAAGCCAATTGGACCTTGTGGACCAACTGCACCATCAACTCCATTAGTTCCGTTTATTCCATCAATACCATTTGCTCCTGCTGGACCTGTTAACCCTATTGGACCTTGTGAACCAACTGCACCATCAACTCCATTTGTACCATTTGTTCCGTTTGTCCCTGCTGCTCCAGTTGCTCCTCTTAGGTCAGAGGTTGTAGAAGTTGTACCATCGGAATAAGTAAAGGTAACTATACCAGTTGTTGAATCGTAAGTTGAACCTGTTACAGATTTTCCGTTTGTTCCGTTTGTCCCTGCTGCTCCAGTTGCCCCTCTTAAGTCAGAGGTTGTAGAAGTTGTACCATCGGAATAAGTAAAGGTAACTATACCAGTTGTTGAGTCGTAAGTTGAACCTGTTACAGATTTTCCGTTTGTACCATTTGTTCCGTTTGTCCCTGCTACTCCAGTTGCTCCTCTTAAGTCAGAGGTTGTAGAAGTTGTACCATCAGAATAAGTAAAGGTAACTATACCAGTTGTCGAATCGTAAGTTGAACCTGTTACAGATTTTCCATTTGTACCATTTGTTCCGTTTGTCCCTGCTGCTCCAGTTGCTCCTCTTAAGTCAGAGGTTGTAGAAGTTGTACCATCAGAATAAGTAAAGGTAACTATACCAGTTGTTGAATCGTAAGTTGAACCTGTTACAGATTTTCCGTTTGTACCATTTGTTCCTGCTATTCCTTGCGCTCCTGTTGCTCCCGCTGGACCTGTTAATCCTATTAGACCTTGAGGACCAACTGGCAAATTAATAGTCACAGGAGTACCACTTTCATTTGTATAAGTTATTGTCCCGTCTCCATTATCAATTAATGTTGTAATAGTTTCTGCAAGTGTAGTTCCTATTCGATACCACTTATTGATGTACCAGTAATAATACCCTGGTGTGATATCAGCAATAGTTTGTGTATTAAATACCAATAAACTATTTACATTACCATTAGTAATAGTTATTGAATCTATAGTACTTGTTAATGAAACCCTTGGTATTAAAATACCTTTATTTTCTGACACTACATCAAGTTCAGATGATGTGTTAGGCAAAGTAGTTCCTATTCCTACTTGTCCATAACCACAATAAACAACTCCTAAAAAAAGAAGCGTTAAGTAATAATTTTTCATAATATTTTTTTTTAGAAATTCTTTTTATGAAATACTATTAGCTTGCATTCATAAAATTTCAAATTGTATTTACATACAAAAAAAGCCTCAAAAGACAATTATTTTATATTTAATCAAAGGTAAATACAAGAAAATCAATAACTTGTAGAACAAAAAACACGTTGATGTAGAATTATTTCTACAAAAAAATTACAACATTGATCACATAAGGTTAAAACTAGAAGAACAAAAAAAGAATTCATTCTATTAAAAATCAATAATTAAGCAAACAAAAACATGAAATAAGAAATATAGTTCTTGAATTAATTATACTCATACAATTAAGCAAAAATCAAAAACACCTTTTATATTCAAAATATTTCATTTTAGTTTTATTAATTTGTTTGACAGCTACTGTAACTGAATAAAGCCTACTATTCCTTACTATTATAATGACTACATCCGTAAAACCATCATCAAAATGACATGATTAAAATCAACCTATAAATTAAAAACTGCCCAAACTTATAGAGCTATCGCAACAATATTCACAGCATCAGTAGCAGTTGCGCCATAACCAAGTTGAAAAGAATTTCCATTAGCAGATGCAATGCCTGAAATATTCAATGTATAAGTACCCGCTGTAAGCTTAATTGCTTTTCCTAAATTATAATAGAAAAACCCAGTCATAATTGTGGAACCATCTACTCCGTTTGTGTATGAATTTGAATTTTCTGCAAAGGCAACAGCCGTTGGTACACCACTTGCAACAGGAGCTGCAGTAAACATAAATTGAATTCCCATTCGCCTAGCCTTTCCATCAATAAAAGCAAATGATGGAGTTGATATGGTACCAATATAAGACATCGAAACATTAGCATTCAGGTAAACTAGAGAGATCCTATCTATAGTAAAAGTTATTGTTTTCAAGGTAGTTACCACATCGGCGGTACCTGTTACGCCGATATAAGCAGTTGCTGTTATAGCATCTTGACCTGGCAAGGTTTGCGTTATTACTTTTGTTCTTGTTCCTAAAACTAAATTACCATCAACTGTTGCATAAATTGGTAAAGTTGAGATAGCTGGTGAAACAGGATGAGCCGTGTTATTAGTTTGGTTTAAACCCTCAAGCCTGATGGTAGGCGTAACCACATTTTTACCTGTGGTGCCAATTGCCGTAGTAGTTGATGGTGTCCCAGCAATATGTAACTCTTGCTGAGGAAGCAATGTATTTATACCTGTTTGAGCAGTCTGTGAAAAACTCACAAAACAAGCCATCAGCGATGTTATTAATCCTATTGTTTTTTTCATGGAATTATTTTTATAATGCTGTTGCTATAATACTAACCATATCTGAGCCTGCTTGCCCAAAAATAGCACGAAGAGGAAAAAAACTACCATTCAAAGCTGTTCCAGTAACAACTGCCCCAATAAGCTGAACAGTATAACTACCTTTTGGCAATATCAAATAAGCTTCTGGCTGTAGAAACATATCACCTACTGCTCCTGTTGTACTGCCATTTGTGTAACTATAGCCGTTATGGCCAAATGGAGAACTAATAGTAACACCAGTAGGTGCCGCTGTAAAATTAAAATAAGAACGGTAAAGTCTATCCATATTATCTGTTATTACAACTCCAGAACCATCATAAACCGAGACACTAACTGATGCTAAAAAATGAACCGCTGAGGGTTGGTTTAGCGTAAAGCTATATGTTTTTAAAACTCCGATAATAAGACTTGATGTCGTAACATTTATTGTTACTGCTGTGGTTATTTCATCTGTCCCTAGTTTAGTTGTGACTAAAGGAGCAACATAGTCATTGCTTAATATAAAGTCCCCATCCTGTGTGGCAGATACATGCTGAACAAGTGATGTAGAACCTGAAGCAACAGCATTATTAGTGTTGTTGAGCCCTTCAATGCGAATAGTAGGTTTTACCAAATAAACACCCGAAGTTCCAATTTGGCTGGAAACAGAAGTTCCATTTACATGTAAAGCTTGCTGAGGTGTAGTGCTAACTGTATTTATACCTGTTTGCCCATATATATTAACAATATAAACTAAATTAAACAGCAGGAAAAAAAGTTTGATTCTCATTGTTTTTATTTTTAAATCTATTACTAGTATTTAGTTGGTGAAGCATTGATTAAAAAATTCTCAGCCGTTGTCGTACCTGCAAATTGAACTCTAAATCGATTCCCTGCCGCACTTGAGAACAATTCACCATAAAGATTTACTGTATAAGTACCTGCAGGAAGGACTAGTTCTGCACGGGGAGAAAGAAAAAAATCACCTGCAACACCAGTACTTACATTAGCATATGTTTGTTTATTATTCCCAAAAGTTGCCGTTGTGGAAACCCCAGCAGGAGCTGCAGAAAATTGATAATAAGCTCCGTATAATTTAGCTCGACCGTCATTTATAGTAACTGGAGAACCAGGTACCGTTTCGCGTAGCAGAGCGGCAAATGATGCCGAAAAATAAACCACTGATTCCTGCGTTAATGTAAACGTTTGCGATTTTAAAACCGTATTTTGAAATGTCCCTCCTCCTGTTCCTATAAGCTCATTTGTAGGAATAGCATCTCCAAATTGCTGAGCAATATTAGGCTGTTCCAAAGTACCATTTATTAAAAGTAAATCTCCACTCTGATTGGCATAAACTCTTTTCAATGAGCTTGCCCCATCAGCTGCTAAATGAGCCGTATTATTTGTACTGTTTAGACCTTCTACTCTAATAGTTGGATTAACTAACTTAACTCCTGTAGTCCCTATATCTACTGATGTAGAGGTTCCCGCAACATGTAGCGCTTGTTGTGGATTTACCGTTCCAATACCTGTTTTCTCATTCTGAGAATATCCTGAAATAAAAACAATTAGAAATAGTATAATAAATGAAATTTTATTAATCATTGTATCTTAAATTATATAATTAAAAATATTTATGCTGCTAAACATTTAAATCAATCAGGTTTTCTAAACCTTAATTTGTTTTTATTTTTCTATTAATAACTTCTCTAATCTCTCTAACCTTTCATTCGTAACTTTAGCATTGTTTTTAAGAATTTCCAATTCTTTATTTTTTTCATCTAACTGTTTTTGTTGCTCAATTACATGCAAGTATAATTCTTCTAATTTTTCTAAAGATTGTACTGATAGATCTGTTAAATTAAAAGAATAACCTTCTTTTGTTTTTACTAAATCTTTAATTGAAGTTACACCAGGTAAGTGATTATTCACTTTAATATAACTTTCTACTTCGCTTAGAGATTTGAATTTATAATCTTCTTTTATTTTGGATGATCCAGTAAAATAATCCTCAAATACATAATCCGCATAAACACTACTTGCTGTTCTGATAGTACCGTTTACAGCAAGCCTCTCGCTACTAGGAAGTCCATACATTGCTACTTGACCAATAGCTACTTTACCCATCATATAAATATTTTCTGTATTAGAAGTAGCTTGAGTACCAACTGAACTTTGTTTGAACCATGGTTCCACTTTAAGTGGTGTTAAATCTACCGTTCCTCCGAGAACACCATTAACAGTTGTTGATAACAAACTAGTTGCCGAAGTAAAAGTATTAGAAACAGTATTTACTGCTGGTGCAGTAACACTAACCCCATTTACAACTGAGGTAATTGTATTTACTGGATTAGATAATGTATGAGTAGTAGCTGGTATGATAGCATTTACAATATAAGGACTAGCTACTGTTCCAGAACCTGTCATCGATATGTTTGTTCCTGCAGTAGTTACACCTCCAACACCATTTGCTCCAGCTGGACCTGTTGCACCAGTCAATCCTATTGGACCCTGTGGTCCTACCGCTCCATCAACACCGTTAGTTCCATTTGTTCCTGCTGAACCTGTTGCTCCGTCAGCTCCAGTTAATCCTTGAATACCTTGTGCGCCTGCTGCTCCAACTGCTCCAGTATCTCCTTTTAAACCTTGAATTCCTTGTGCGCCTGTTACTCCAACTGCTCCGTCAGCTCCAGTTAATCCCTGAATACCTTGTGCGCCTGTTGCTCCAACTGCTCCGTCAGCTCCAGTTAATCCCTGAATTCCTTGTGCACCTGTTGCTCCAACTGCTCCGTCAGCTCCAGTTAAACCTTGAATACCTTGTGGACCTGTTGCTCCAACTGCTCCGTCAGCTCCTGTTAATCCCTGAATACCTTGTGGACCTGTCGCTCCAACTGCTCCGTCAGCTCCAGTTAATCCCTGAATACCTTGCGCACCTGTTGCTCCATCTGCTCCAGTATCTCCTTTTAAACCTTGAATTCCTTGTGCGCCTGTTGCTCCAACTGCTCCGTCAGCTCCAGTAAATCCCTGAATACCTTGTGCACCTGTTGCTCCAACTGCACCGTCAGCTCCAGTTAATCCCTGAATTCCTTGTGCACCTGTTGCTCCAACTGCTCCGTCAGCTCCAGTTAAACCTTGAATACCTTGTGGACCTGTTGCTCCAACTGCTCCGTCAGCTCCTGTTAATCCCTGAATACCTTGTGGACCTGTCGCTCCAACTGCTCCGTCAGCTCCAGTTAATCCCTGAATACCTTGCGCACCTGTTGCTCCATCTGCTCCAGTATCTCCTTTTAAACCTTGAATTCCTTGTGCGCCTGTTGCTCCAACTGCTCCGTCAGCTCCAGTAAATCCCTGAATACCTTGTGCACCTGTTGCTCCAACTGCACCGTCAGCTCCAGTTAAACCTTGAATACCTTGTGCACCTGTTGCTCCAACTGCTCCGTCAGCTCCAGTTAATCCCTGAATACCTTGTGCACCTGTTGCTCCAACTGCTCCGTCAGCTCCAGTCAATCCCTGAATACCTTGTGGACCTGTCGCTCCAACTACTCCGTCAGCTCCAGTTAAACCTTGAATACCTTGTG
Source organism: Flavobacterium sp. 123 (assembly GCF_003634825.1). Taxonomy (NCBI): domain Bacteria; kingdom Pseudomonadati; phylum Bacteroidota; class Flavobacteriia; order Flavobacteriales; family Flavobacteriaceae; genus Flavobacterium; species Flavobacterium sp. 123. The sequence continues at coordinate 2,519,985 of NZ_RBXD01000001.1, read as the reverse complement.
GACCTGTTGCTCCAACTGCTCCGTCAGCTCCAGTTAATCCCTGAATACCTTGTGCACCTGTTGCTCCAACTGCTCCAGTTAAACCTTGAATTCCTTGTGCGCCTGTTGCTCCAACTGCTCCAGTTAATCCCTGAATACCTTGTGGACCTGTCGCTCCAACTGCTCCGTCAGCTCCAGTCAATCCCTGAATACCTTGTGATCCTGTTGCTCCAACTGCTCCGTCAGCTCCAGTTAATCCCTGAATACCTTGTGCACCTGTTGCTCCAACTGCTCCAGTTAAACCTTGAATTCCTTGTGCGCCTGTTACTCCAACTGCTCCGTCAGCTCCAGTAAATCCCTGAATACCTTGTGCACCTGTTGCTCCAGTATCTCCTTTTAAACCTTGAATTCCTTGTGAACCTGTTGCTCCAACTGCTCCGTCAGCTCCAGTTAAACCTTGAATACCTTGTGAACCTGTTGCTCCAACTGCTCCAGTTAAACCTTGAATTCCTTGTGCACCTGTTGCTCCAACTACTCCGTCAGCTCCAGTTAAACCTTGAATTCCTTGTGCGCCTGTTTCTCCAACTGCTCCGTCAGCTCCAGTTAATCCTTGAATGCCTTGCGCACCTGTCGCTCCAACTGCTCCGTCAGCTCCAGTTAAACCTTGAATACCTTGTGGACCTGTTGCTCCATCTGCTCCAGTATCTCCTTTTAAACCTTGAACTCCTTGTGCGCCTGTTGCTCCAACTGCTCCGTCAGCTCCTGTTAATCCTTGAATACCTTGTGCGCCTGTTGCTCCAACTGCTCCGTCAGCTCCTGTTAATCCTTGAATACCTTGTGAACCTGTTGCTCCAACTGCTCCGTCGGCTCCAGTTAATCCCTGAATACCTTGCGCACCTGTTGCTCCAACTGCTCCATCAGCTCCAGTTAATCCCTGAATACCTTGCGCACCTGTTGCTCCTGTTAAATCTGAAGTCGTGAAAGTTGTGCCATCCGTATACGTAATCGTGAAAGTTCCATCCCCATTATCTACAGTACCGGTAATTCCTTTTCCGTTCGTTCCATTTGTTCCCGCAGTACCTTGTGCTCCAGTTGCTCCTGTTAAATCTGAAGTTGTGAAAGTCGTGCCATCTGTATAAGTAATTGTAAAAGTTCCATTTCCATTATATACCGTACTGGTGATTCCTTTTCCATCAACTCCGTTGGTTCCATTTGTCCCATTTGTTCCTGCGGTACCTTGTGCTCCAGTTGCTCCTGTTAAATCTGAAGTCGTGAAAGTCGTGCCATCCGTATAGGTAATCGTAAAAGTTCCGTCCCCATTGTCAACCGTACTAGTGATTCCTTTTCCATCAACTCCATTGGTTCCGTTGGTTCCATTTGTTCCGTTAGTTCCCGCAGTACCTTGTGCTCCAGTGGCTCCTGTTAAATCTGAAGTCGTGAAAGTCGTGCCATCCGTATAGGTAATCGTAAAAGTTCCATCTCCATTATCTACCGTACTAGTGATTCCTTTTCCATCAACTCCATTGGTTCCATTAGTTCCGGCAGTACCTTGTGCTCCAGTGGCTCCTGTTAAATCTGAAGTCGTGAAAGTCGTGCCATCCGTATAGGTAATCGTAAAAGTTCCGTCCCCATTGTCAACCGTACTAGTGATTCCTTTTCCATCAACTCCATTGGTTCCATTGGTTCCATTTGTCCCATTAGTTCCGGCAGTACCTTGTGCTCCGGTGGCTCCTGTTAAATCTGAAGTTGTGAAAGTCGTGCCATCCGTATAAGTAATCGTAAAAGTTCCATCTCCATTATCTACCGTACTAGTGATTCCTTTTCCATCAACTCCGTTGGTTCCGTTGGTTCCGTTGGTTCCATTTGTCCCGTTAGTTCCGGCAGTACCTTGTGCTCCAGTTGCTCCTGTTAAATCTGAAGTTGTGAAAGTCGTGCCATCTGTATAAGTAATTGTAAAAGTTCCATTTCCATTATCTACCGTACTGGTGATTCCTTTTCCATCAACTCCGTTGGTTCCATTTGTCCCATTTGTTCCTGCGGTACCTTGTGCTCCAGTTGCTCCTGTTAAATCTGAAGTCGTGAAAGTCGTGCCATCCGTATAGGTAATCGTAAAAGTTCCGTCCCCATTGTCAACCGTACTAGTGATTCCTTTTCCATCAACTCCATTGGTTCCGTTGGTTCCATTTGTTCCGTTAGTTCCCGCAGTACCTTGTGCTCCAGTGGCTCCTGTTAAATCTGAAGTTGTGAAAGTCGTGCCATCCGTATAAGTAATCGTAAAAGTTCCATCTCCATTATCTACCGTACTAGTGATTCCTTTTCCATCAACTCCATTGGTTCCATTGGTTCCATTTGTCCCATTAGTTCCGGCAGTACCTTGTGCTCCAGTGGCTCCTGTTAAATCTGAAGTCGTGAAAGTCGTGCCATCCGTATAAGTAATCGTAAAAGTTCCATCTCCATTATCTACCGTACTAGTGATTCCTTTTCCATCAACTCCGTTGGTTCCGTTGGTTCCGTTGGTTCCATTTGTCCCGTTAGTTCCGGCAGTACCTTGTGCTCCAGTTGCTCCTGTTAAATCTGAAGTTGTGAAAGTCGTGCCATCTGTATAAGTAATTGTAAAAGTTCCATTTCCATTATCTACCGTACTGGTGATTCCTTTTCCATCAACTCCGTTGGTTCCATTTGTCCCATTTGTTCCTGCGGTACCTTGTGCTCCAGTTGCTCCTGTTAAATCTGAAGTCGTGAAAGTCGTGCCATCCGTATAGGTAATCGTAAAAGTTCCGTCCCCATTGTCAACCGTACTAGTGATTCCTTTTCCATCAACTCCATTGGTTCCGTTGGTTCCATTTGTTCCGTTAGTTCCCGCAGTACCTTGTGCTCCAGTGGCTCCTGTTAAATCTGAAGTTGTGAAAGTCGTGCCATCCGTATAAGTAATCGTAAAAGTTCCATCTCCATTATCTACCGTACTAGTGATTCCTTTTCCATCAACTCCATTGGTTCCATTGGTTCCATTTGTCCCATTAGTTCCGGCAGTACCTTGTGCTCCAGTGGCTCCTGTTAAATCTGAAGTCGTGAAAGTCGTGCCATCCGTATAGGTAATCGTAAAAGTTCCATCTCCATTATCTACCGTACTAGTGATTCCTTTTCCATCAACTCCATTGGTTCCATTGGTTCCGGCAGTACCTTGTGCTCCGGTGACTCCTGTTAAATCTGAAGTTGTGAAAGTCGTGCCATCCGTATAGGTAATCGTAAAAGTTCCATCTCCATTGTCAACCGTACTAGTGATTCCTTTTCCATCAACTCCATGTGGCAAATTAATAGTTACAGGAGTACCATTTTCATTTGTATAAGTAATAGTCCCATTCCCATTATCAACTAATGTTGTGACTATTTCTGAGACTGAAGATCCTAATCGATACCATTTATTGATATACCAATAATAATAACCAGGTATTATGTCTGCTATAGTTTGGGTATTAAATACTAACAAACTATTTACATTTCCATTAATAATTGTTGTAGCATCTATTGTGCTTAGTAATGGAACTCTTGGTATTAAAACACCCTTATTTTCTGAAACCACATCAAGTTCAGATGATGTGTTAGGTAATGACGTTCCAACTCCAACTTGCCCATAACTACAAAAACCAACTCCTAAAAAAAGAAGTATTAAGTAATAATTTTTCATAATAATTTTTTAAAAAATTTCATATTATAAAATACAATAAGCTTGTATTCTTAAAATTTTAGATTTTGTAAACCTTATAAAAAGCCATACAAGACCTTATCCTTTTATACAGAAGCAAATATAAACACAAGAAAACCAGCGTATTGTAGAACAAATGACGTTGTTTTGTAGAATTATTTCTACAAAAAAAACGTCATCCGTTATTACTAATATTTAAACTGAGATAAGAAGAAAGAAAATTTAATTTTAAAAAAATAAATTACAAACAATTCAACAAGAGCAACATATACAAAAAGGCATGTCGTCATTAAATTAATTAAATCTAAAAATCAATTGAGAGTTTGTGCAAAACAAAAAAATATTTGTATATATATTAAAAAAAGTGTTGTTTTTAATATATATTTTTGAAAGAATTTTCTTGTTTTGTTTTACAAGAATTGTTATTAAAAATATGGATAAAAAATAGAAATTACAATAAACATTTAACTAATCTGTTGTATCAAAGTACAATTCGAAAATTTTAATTAAAGCTGCTAAATTATCAATACCAAGCTTTTCAAAAACTCTATTTTTAAAAGTGCTAACCGTAGTTTTTTTGATATGCAACAAATCTGAAATTTCAAGATTACCATATCCTTTAATCAATAATCTTGCAATTTCCACTTCTCTATTAGATAGCTGTTCTAATGGATTGCTTGGTTTTTTTGACATATAGGAATCTAAAATTCTATCTTTAACATTTTGAGTAATATATTTTCCTGATAAAATCATAGTATTAATTGCAAGTTTCATTTCGTCTTCACTGCATACTTTATTCAAATAACCAGATGCTCCTGCCTTTAAAAACCTCATCGCATAAATTTCTTCATCATATGCTGTAAACATCAAGATTTTAATATCTGGTTGCAAAATTTTAACTTCTGAAATAATATTTAAACTATTACCATCCGGGAAATTGATGTCTAAAATCAATAAATCTATCTTATTTTCTTTAAGGACTTTAAACGTCTCTTTAAAAGTCCCTGACTGATAAATTGTTGCATTTAAAAATAAGTCACTAATGACCAAAGAAGCACCTTGCCTCACAACTCCATGGTCATCGGCTACTAAAAAACTATAACTATTTGATGATTTCATCTTATTTAATAAATTTAAATTTGTCTTGTTTACAATTTTTCTAACTCGACAAATAATGTTTAAAACCAATATAATTTTAGAAAATTTAAACTATATTTATTATTTCCTATATTTATATTTCGTTCAAAATCAGATTAAAACTGACCTTTGTCCCTATGCCTTCCTTACTTTCAATTTTAATTTCACCATTAAATAATTCAACTATTTCTTTACAAAGATTCAATCCTAATCCTACTCCCAAATCATTCACTTTTTCAGAAACTGTACCTTGAAAATAAGATTCAAATACATTTTTTAAATCATTTTCTGAAATACCAGCTCCATTATCTTGAATCTCAACTTTTAAATTTAATTCATAATCTGAAATTTTCTCAATATCAACTATAATTGATACTAATCCGTTTTTTGTAAATTTATTAGCATTACCTATTATATTGTAAAAAAGCTGATGGATTTTTGCCGCATCAGAATAGACTTCACAATCTGAATTTAAATTAGTCTTTAATTCTATCTTATTGCCTTTTGTCTCTAACAATGAAGCCATAGAAGAAACAATTTGAATAATTTCTGTATTCAAATTAAAGTTTTTACATTTTAATTCAAGTAATTTTTTTTCGTCTTTTGAATATTCTAAGATTTGATTCGCTAAAAGAAGTAGTGAATTTGTTGTAAATTGAATCGATTTAAAAGTTTCTTTTATTCCGACGTCTTTAACAGATGCACTTACTTTTTCACTATAAATAGAAATAATACTTAAAGGAGAACGAATTTCATGACTTATCATTCCCATAATTCTATTTTTAAAATTTAAACTTTGACGTATTAAATTTTGCGCATTAGTTAATTTCTTTTCATACTCGAATGCTATATGAGTAAAACTAAAAAGTATAATTGAAATGATAAACATTAAAATTATTAATGCTATTATAACATAACTTCGAACTGATTTGTTGAATCTAAATTGATCTTGGAAATTTTTCTGACTACTCTTCTGAAGCATATTAGCATCACTACTATATTTAGGTAGTAGATTTTGACTTAGCTTAAATATTTTATCATTGAGTTTTAATAGCTTTAAATCTTCATTTCTTAAGTCAATAAAATTTTTCTTTAAATTACTAAATTCATTTTCATAATATTTATTTGTCATCAAAAATATTCCAGCAATTTGGTCTTCTATACTACCAGATGTAACTTTATCTTTATACTTCATGGTAATAGTTACATTTAACCTTTCTTTTTGTACATCAGATTTTCCCGCTATTGCATTTCCTAATCTAGAAAACAATCCTTTTTTAGATACGCTGTCAATCTTCATGTCAGATTTAACTTTAATACTATCTAAAATTTTCTTGAACTCAAATTTTCTGAATTTAAAGTTTTTTACAAAATCATTTTCATTAGGTTGAATCTGTTTATTAATGATAGAATCTATTACTGATTCTAAAGTAAAAATATTTGATTGTACGCTATTTTTTTCAGTTAAAATGTTTTTAAAAGTCTCATTATTATTAGACACAACTTTAAGACTATCGATAAACTGTTTCATTTCATATAATGACGAAGCATATTTCTTTAATGAAACTTCATCTTTATAATTGATGTAAAGATTAAAATATTCTTGAGAATCAATAAAGGAACTATTTACTTTATTTGTATAATAGGCTATCTTATTAGCTGAAGATATATCACTAAGTGATTTTGACAGTTTTGACTCATTTTTGGTTTCATTATACCAAATCACAACTACTAAAATTTGTATAAATATTACACAAGTCAATAAAATATAATGAATTGCTTTTCTATGCTCAAATTTCAGCATAACAAAGGATGGGGAGGTAAAATATTTTCTAATCACAATTATTGTTTTTTAATAAAATAAAGAATTAGAAAATCCCAACTCAAAATTTAAGTTATTGGTTGAAAAAGAATTATGAAGTATAAAATTTTAAACTAAAATATCTTTATCACAAAAAAACTTCTTGTTAAATAAATAACAAAAAATAATAGGTTATTTTAGAATATTAACGACTATTAACTCTTATAACAAGTTAATAATAATAAAATTTAAAAGAGATTTGGGAAAAACTTTTAAATAACAGTAAAAATTATTCAATTTTGACTACACAAAAAACAAATATATAAATTTTCACAAGCTATACTAAAAAATTATTTTTTTTTAAATATTTAAAATAAGAACACGATTGTAAAAATAGCGTCCTTTTCTACAATAATTTGTAAAACATTGACGTAAAATTTTTAGAACTTGTTCTACATAAAACATTATGAATTTAAAGTTATAAAAACTACAAATAGCTTTCTGCTTTTAAAATTCTTTTAGACTGATCATCTATACCTGCTCCAATAGCATTCTTTTTTACAAATTCTATTGCTAAATCCCGTGAGATTTTATCTTTATACATAACACTAGCACCGATAATTTTTCCGTTAAATGATTTTAGATTAAAATAAGATTCATTATTAATGGACCTTTTGCTTTTGAACTTTGAATTATCTTGTGAATTACGCTTAATGGATTCAATTCCATTGATGCACATTGTTTTTCTGGTATAACTGCCACTTTTAAGAACTATGTCTCCACTTTCGTCTACAAAATCAAATCGAAACTCTCCATTTTTTTTGCTAATTATAAATTTTTCCATTCTAAAATCAATTGTTATACTGTTTCTTATTTAAATTAAATGATAGGATTATAAGAGTTAATTGCTAAAAATGATTTTAAACGAAGTTCCTACTCCTACTTTACTTTTTATGCTTATTTCTCCTTTCATTGCCTCAATTTGTATTTTTGTAATATAAAGACCTATTCCTTGAGCATTTTCATTATTATGAAACGTTTTATACATTCCAAATAATAAATGCCCGTATTTATCTAAATCTATCCCTAAGCCATTATCGGTTACAGTCAATATTTTTTTACCATTTTCAATAAAAAAATTAAATTCAATAATTGGAGATCTATCTGGATGAGCATATTTTATAGCATTCGTACTAAAATTTAATAAAACACTTTCAAGATAAGCGGCGTTAAAATTTATAATTGCATCATCAGGAACATTATTAATAATAGTAATTTTATTTTCTTTTCTATAAGCATTAATTGTATTACTATTGTTTTTTAAAAATGTACTTAATTTCAACGGCTCAACTATAATATCTAAGTTATTTTGAATTGAAATAATTTTAGATAAATGTAGAATTGTGTTGTTTAAATCATTTGACACTGTTCGGACATGCGTCAATGTTTCGTTCTTTTTAAAAATATCATTTTCCAAGTCTATAATATCCAAAAGCAATTTAATGTTCCCTGCGTGTGAGTTCAAATTATGAGAAACAATATGAGAGAAATTTAACAATCTACTATTTTGAGCACTATATAACTTTATCATTCGCAACAAATCCAATTCTTTTTCTTTTTGAAAAGATATATCCGTATGGATTCCCAAAACTCGTAATGGTTTTCCATCAGCATCACGTTCGATAACTTTTCCTCGATCCATAATCCATTTGTATTTTCCAGTTGAAGTAAGCACCCTATGAATATTCTCATAAAATGGTGTTTTATTATCAAAATGTTCATGTATAGTTGAATAATATTTCTCTAAATCTTCTGGATGAACAATGTTATCCCAACGTTCCGGGTTATCAAAAATATCCGCAGAATCCTGTTCAAGTATTTTCAAAGATTCTGATGAATAAAAAACCTTATTTGTTCTCAAATCCCAATCCCAAACTCCAGCATTTGAAGCTTCTAAAGCAAATCGAAATCGATCATCTGAAAATTCGAGTTTATACTTTTCAAATTTTAGATCCGTTATATCTAGTATTGTACCATAAAAAACAACTTTACCATCTGCTTGCAACTCTGTTTTTGAAGAAATCTTAACCCAGCGTAATCCTTTTTTGGGTAATAAAACTCTAAATTCAACTTCCCATTTTTTTATATTTAATCTAGCTACTAGAAAAGATTGCTGGACTAAATCTTTATCTTCAATAAATACTCTATCATAAATACATTTCGCAATGTCTTGAGAAATTTCTTTAGAAGGCAATTCAAACATTTCAAAGATTGCTTCATTTACTAAAAGCACATCGTAATTATTGTTATTTGAAATAACAAATGCGAAAACTATATCTTTAATTTCTTCTAATAGCTTCTCATAAAAATCACTCTTTTTAAAATGACTCTCAACTTTGGCGAAATTTAATTTCATATTATTTTTTAAATTAGGTTATAATCATTGTTAATTCACAATCAATAAAACCAATGGGATAATTTTCAATTTATTTAAGAACAATTCAAAAAGCTATCAAGCTTTAGCAAAATATCACCTCCCAAAATTAACTCCAACAATATCAATCATTTGTAGAATATTGAATGTTTTTTAGTAGAATTAATTCTACAGAAAATTATTATAAATATTTAAAATTCTAGAATTTATCATACTATATGAAATAAAAAAAAGGTTCAACTTTTATTTAAAAAAGTTAAACCTTATTAATTATTTATTACTCTTCTTGAGTACTAAAATATTGGATTAATACGCAGTTTATCTGCCAAAATCATCTTGCAAACGAACTATATCACCTTCATCAGATGGATTCTCAGGATCTGTATGTTGCCAAATTTCCGCTACTATTCCCCATGAATCCAATCCTATTAAGCGATGACGTTCACCTTTGTTCATTTGGATAAAAGTACCTGGCGAAAGTTTTTGAATTTCTCCTTCCTCGTCTGTTGAACTCGTTTTAACTCCAACAACACCCGAAAGTATCTTCCAGATTTCTGCTCTACGATAATGAAATTGCCATGATAAACGTTTATTAGGTGCTACCACTAAAATTTTTGGGCTTAACTTATTTGTAATTCTGATTGCATCCATTTCAAGATGTGGAAAAAATTTACTTGCAAAAGCTGCAGCTTGATTTTCATCTATAACAAAAAAGCCTCCCCAAGGACGAGTTTCATCTTGCTGTATAACAGTGAAATTTTCTATTTCCAATGCTGCTGAAATTTGCTCAAAAACAGCACTTTTTTCTAAACTATCAGGTATGTTAAGATTCATTTTATTATTTCAAAAAGTAAAAAATATTCGATTTATATATTTACTATTTCTAGTTTTTATAAAAAAAGAATAATTTGATATTAAAATTGTCTTTCTCATTAGAGTTTTTACTTCTTAATGTTTTTTGTTTGTCAAAATTCATCATAAAGTAATGGCTATTTCTTTCAAAATATTGGGCAAAGATAATTGATTATTCAAATATTCAAGCATATCATATTTTCAATATTGCAACACTTCTTATTGCCTAACAGAAGTACGAACTTCTAATGGCAATTATGAATCGTTTTTTTATTATGCTTGAACAGATTGTTGGTACACTAATAAAGAGATTTCTTTATTCTAAGTGATAAAATTTCTGAATGAGATAATTGATAATTAGATACAATAAAGTAAAAACCACAAAAAATGAAATAAAGAAACAAATTAAGTTTATAACAATGTTTGGTAAAACTCTCAGTTGAGAAGGGACATAAGAAGGTTCACGATGAAGTCTTTCGTGAACATTCTGTTTTACTAATTTGATTTTCTTTTTGATAATTGTAAAATTAAATAGTTTATTCTAATCTAGAATTTTCAATATTATACCACTCTAAAGTTAAACAATAAAATTTAATAACCGCTTACTTGAATTACTCTTTAACAAAAAAATACAGATTTATAGAAGAATAAAAACTATCTATTTTGTGATTGAAAACTATCAATTTCAAACTTCCAATCCAATTTATCCATATACCACAATTGCCCTTTTTGAACTACAAGAGGACAATCAAAATTATTAGTATAAAGTGCACCAGTTCCCAATCCTTGAGGCATGGAATTGTGTTGTAAAAAAGTCCATTGTGCAATCGCATTTAAGCCAATATTACTCTCTAAAGCAGAGGTAATCCACCACCCAATATTATACTTTTCTGCTAAAGTAATCCAGTCTTGTGCACCTCGAAATCCACCTATAAAACTAGGCTTTAAAATAATATATTGAGGCTTGATTTTTTGTAATAATTGTTCTTTATCTGCTAGTGTAAACACTCCTATTAACTCTTCGTCTAAAGCAATTGGCAAAGGGGTTATTTTACACAGTTCTGACATACTGTCAGTGCTGTTTTTTTGTATCGGTTGCTCTATACTATGTAATTTAAATTCAGATAGTTGAATTATTTTATCTAAAGCTAATTCTTTACTAAAAGCACCGTTAGCATCAACCCTAATTTCAACTTGTTCTGGACTAAAATGTTCTCTTATAAATCGCAATAATTGAAGTTCTTTGTCAAAATCTATAGCACCTATTTTAAGTTTTATACACGAAAAACCATCTGCCAATTTTTCTTCAATTTGCTGCTTCATAAAAGCCTCTTCTCCCATCCAAACTAAGCCGTTTATAACAATTGATTTCAACCCTTTTGTAAAGTCTGAAGGAAAGAGTAAAAAAGGCTCCTCGCTATCCAAAGATTGAAATGCCATTTCAACCCCAAACTGTATAGAAGGAAATTCGATCAAAGCCTCCCAAAGCCAATCTTTCCCATGATGAATATTAGCGCAAACCCATTCTAATTTAGCTTCATAATCTGGTCTGTCGTCTATGCTTAATCCTCGCAAAATTCCACACTCGCCTATCCCTTTTTTTCCTTCATTTTCTATGATGATAAACCAAGTTTCTTTTTCGGTCATAATGCCGCGAGAAGTTCCAGAAGGGCGTTTGAAATTGAGAATGTATTTATGATATATTGCTTTCAAGATAGTGTTTTGAGTTTTAGCCTTACTACTAATTTATGAAGATTTATTTTTCGATTAATTTCAAAACCTTTTCAAAATTATCATTTTGAATCCCTACTTTCTTGAAATTTTCAAAATCTTGTTTTGTTTTTTTAACCCAACTCAAAGTATCTGTTACGTTTTGAAATTGGTATTTTTTATAAATTAATTTAGCCGATTTATAATTATCATTCAATAAATAGGCGTGCGCCAAATTGAGCTTTATCAACAACTCTGCATCATCCAACTTCTCCCCTTCATTCAAAAATTTAATAGCTTTACCATATTGCTTAGTCAAAAGATAACTAGTTCCAATAAGGTTAAAATCTAACGCATTAGCCTTGCCATCATTGATTATTGTTGTCAATTTAGTAATTACCTGCCCATACTTTCCTTGTTTAGCAAAATTGAAAGCTTCCTTGCGCAAACCTGAATACGTAGCATTAGAAACGCTTGTTTCGCCAAAACAACTTGCTCCAAAATCCTTGAACGCTTTAGAACGTTCTATCGATAATAGTTTTTGGAATTCAAAATAAGAATATTTCTCTTGAATTTTGTCAAGAATACAAACACAAAAATCATCAGAATTAGTCATTTTTTGTGCTAAATTTGATGTTTTACATTGCTCAATTATTGCTTTTCTGTTTTCTATTGTCCAGCCCTTCCTCGCTTTATTATCAACCCAAGGAACAACTTCCAAAATAATTTTTTGATTCATAATCCAGTTTTTACTTTCAAAACCAAACCAAATTGCATTTGAATTCAATTTAAAACAGCTTGTTTTATCTACTGAAAGTCGCTTAGCATCTTTGCTTACCGGCGTATCTTGAACCAGGCAAGCATCATCTGTTTTTCCTGTATTTTTATACGCTGTAGCTAATTCCCCTTTTGAAAAAACAGCATATTTACATTTATCTTCCCCCGAAATTTTAGAAACTATAAAAACAGCTCCTGCTGAACCTTGACTTATTCCTGTAGGATCTGGAATGGATTTTAATACCGAAACCAAACTTCCTGCCATTTGCTGATTTTCATCCAAAAGTGTAATCCTAAAAACTACTTCGGTGGTTCCAGTTGGTAAATCATCTGTTTTTACAACTATTCGATCTCTAGCAGATACTATAATTTCTTTGGTAGTAGCCCGCTCTTTATCCCAATAACCGTCTTTTTGCGAAAAAATCGACTGAAAAGAAAGAAGCAATAAGAATACTAAATATATATTTTTTAAATTCATTTTAATCAATTAACAAATTTGTTTACACCAACAAAAGTTTAGTAATAAACAGCAGAAAAAACATCAAATTATAATTCTATCGAACTTCCTATTTCTAGCAACATTAAATCTTTGCCTTTATTAAAGAATTTACGAATAGCTTCTTCATGATTGATTTTAATATAACCAAAAGTATCGTAATGAATTCCAAGTATTTTATCACATTCTACAAAATCCGAAGCTATTATAGCATCATCAACATCCATGGTGAAATTGTCTCCAATTGGAAAAATAGCTAAATCTAATTTAGTACGCATTGGAATGAGTTTCATATCCATCGTAAGTGCTGTATCTCCTGAAATGTAGATGTTTTTATGCTCTCCTTCGATTACAAAACCTCCAGGATTTCCGCCGTAAGTCCCATCAGGAAACGAACTAGAATGAATTGCACTTACATACTTTACTTTCCCAAAATTAAATTTCCAACTTCCACCATGATTCATTGGGTGAGACTGAAAACCTTTGTTAGCATAATATCCTGCTATTTCAGCGTTAGAAACAATAACCGCATTAGTACGTTGAGCTATGGTTTCTACATCAAGAATATGATCTCCATGTGCATGAGTCAACAAAATAAAATCAGCTTGTAATGTATTTATATCAATATGAGCTGCTAATGGATTTGCCGAAATGTACGGATCAACTAAGATATGTTTTCCGCTCATTTCAATTCCTAAAGACGCGTGACCATAAAATCTTATTTTCATTTTTTTACATTTTAAAGTTGATATTGCAATTGGAACTTTCTAATAATTATTCACAAATAAATCTGAAAAAAAGAAAATCATACACAAAGCCAATAAAACTGAAAGTGCAAAAGTACTCAATGCTACTTTTTTTAATTCAGGATCTAATAACTTAGGGTTCTGATTTTTATATACATTTATCAAATGTTTACTTAAAGGAATGTAAGCAATCAAAAACAAGTATTGATCAAAGTGAAAATCACTTAAAATAGCAAAGACCAAGATTAAAATCATTGCGCCAACAATCAGAAAATAATGATATTTCTTTGCATTAGCTGCTCCCATTTTTACTACAAGAGTGTTCTTTCCTGATTTCTTATCTGATGCTTCATCACGCATATTATTTAGATTTAAGACTGCTACGCTCAAGAACCCAATTGCAGTGGCTGGCAAAAACAATATTAAATCCAATTGTTTAGAATATAAAAAATTAACGCCTAATGTACTTACTAATCCAAAAAATACAAAAACAAACACATCACCAAACCCTTTATATCCATAGGCCGAATTACCAACTGTGTATCGAATAGCAGATGCTATAGCTAAAATCCCTAAAACTAGATAAAACACAGAATAAACTAAATTAGTTCCTCTAAACGCATAATAAATTAATATAACAGCCGAAAATAGTGTCAGTCCAGAAGTGATGATTATAGCACGTTTCATAGCTTGAGGAGAAATCACACCGCTTTGAATCGCGCGTTTTGGACCAACTCGATCTTCATTATCAGTTCCTTTCATACCATCTCCATAATCATTAGCAAAATTCGATAGAATTTGTAATCCTAAAGTAGTCAGAATAGCAAATCCAAAAAGGCGCCAATTAAAAACCTCAGTTGGAGTTAATACCGTATCAGTTGGGTGTGCTAATGCATACATACTTCCCACTATAATTCCAGAAACAGATAAAGGTAATGTTCTCAATCGTGCTGCTTCAATCCAATGTTTCATTGTTTTTTATTTAAAATTTAAGGTTTAATACACAATAATTTTAACCCATTTTTATGGCAACCATTTTTTTTCAAAATTTGGTTTTCTCTTTTCAAGAAAAGCATTTCTTCCTTCTTTAGCTTCTTCAGTCATATAGGCAAGTCGAGTTGCTTCTCCCGCAAAAACTTGTTGCCCTACCATACCGTCATCCGTTAAATTCATAGCAAATTTCAACATCTTAATAGAAGTTGGTGATTTTGCCAAAATTTCTTGCGCCCATTCATAAGCAGTATCTTCTAATTCGTCATGAGGAATTACAGCATTCACCATTCCCATGTCCATTGCTTCTTGAGCAGAATAATTACGCCCTAAGAAAAAGATTTCACGTGCTTTTTTCTGACCTACCATTTTAGCCAAATAAGCAGAGCCATATCCACCATCAAAACTAGTTACATCAGCATCCGTTTGTTTAAAAATAGCATGTTCTTTACTTGCCAAAGTCATATCACAAACCACATGCAAACTATGCCCTCCTCCTACTGCCCATCCTGGAACTACAGCAATAACCACTTTAGGCATAAATCGTATTAATCGTTGTACTTCTAAAATATTTAAACGGTGTTGCCCATCATCACCAACATAACCTTGATGTCCACGAGCATTTTGATCACCTCCGCTACAAAAAGAATATACTCCATCTTTAGTAGAAGGACCTTCAGCAGAAAGCAAAACTACACCAATAGAAGTATCTTCTTGAGCATCATAAAACGCTTGATACAGTTCAGATGTCGTTTTTGGTCGAAAAGCATTACGCACATTTGGTCTGTTAAATGCTATTCTAGCTACACCATTACATTTTTTATAGGTTATATCTTCAAATTCTCTGACGGTTATCCAATCCATTTCAATCTATTTTAAATTATTTCAGCGTAAAAATAAATCATTTTTTACACTTTACCCTATCTATTTATCCTAAACCTAAAGAAACCTCATTTTAATCCTATCTCTAAATATTTTGTTGATAAAAAAATAAATAACATTAACATTTCCCAATCAAAATATTTATTACTTTTAATACATGCTAAAAGATATTAGTATCAACTTAGCGAAAACCTTTCACTGATTTATTAACCTAAAAAATGAAACTTTTGAGTAAAATTCAAAAAATTGTCGCTCCTGTTTTTGTGGTTTTAAATTATCAAACTAATTCTGAAATCATCAATTTAGAGCAAATGCAAAAAACATTTATCTCAATGAAAAAAAAGAAATAGTAACTCCTACGATTCAACTTAGAATAGATATCGCATTAACGGAACGAAATGTCAATTATAAATCAAGTTATCATTCTATATAAATACCATACAATCGAAGGCTTTAATGTGAATTTTTATTTTTTGATCAAAAAGTATCTGTTCAAGCATTTAAAAGACAAGCCATCAAAGAGGTAATTTGGCTTAAGCCAATGCAATAATGAGGCTAAAAAGTAGCAACAGCTCTAAAAAGCAATTGCAATCACTTCTGGATATGGACGTAAATTTACTTTGTTTCTGTTTCGAATAAAAACGATTCAAAACAGAAATAAATTAAGAAAGACTAACCGATTTCGATTAGTCTTTCTTTTTTTTTATCCGAATTTAATTTTTCAACATTCAATAAAGCCTGAAAATCACGATTAGTCTTTTTGTTTTATTCTTTAACCAAGTAAATTCCGTCTTCCTTTATCTCAATTAACTTTTCCCGATACAAAGCACCGATTGCTTTTTTGAAGGTCTTTTTACTCATTTTCAAGACCGTTTTAATATCTTCAGGATGTGAATTGTCAGTCAAACGAAGAAATCCACGACTAGCTCTCAACTCATCAAGTATTTTCTCAGCATTAGGTTCAATACTTTGATAACCTTGAATTTGTAATGAAACATCTATTTTATTATCAGGTCTTATATTTTTTATATATCCACGCATTCGGTCTCCTGTGCGTATACCGTCATCATAAACTTCATCCTTATATAACAAGCCTTTATGTTGCTCATTGATAATCACATTAATTCCTATCTCTGTAATATGCGATACAATCAAATCAACCTCTTCTCCTTTTTCAACTGTCAAATTATCATTACTCAAAAACTGATTAGTTTTACTTGAAGCAACTAAACGATTC
The DNA here is from genome assembly GCF_003634825.1 of Flavobacterium sp. 123. Taxonomy (NCBI): domain Bacteria; kingdom Pseudomonadati; phylum Bacteroidota; class Flavobacteriia; order Flavobacteriales; family Flavobacteriaceae; genus Flavobacterium; species Flavobacterium sp. 123. The sequence goes on along the minus strand of NZ_RBXD01000001.1, from coordinate 2,503,241 downwards.
GTTTTTTCATCCATATAAAGGTACACTAAGTAGCGTTTTCCTTTCTCCATCGGACGAGCTTGTTCCTTAAAGGGAACCAAAATATCTTTTTCCATTCCCCAATCCATAAAAGCTCCTACTTGATTAACATAATTCACTCTCAAAAGCGCGAATTCATTTAACAAAATATAAGGTTCTAAAGTTGTGGCTATAGGTCTTTCTTCATGATCCAAGTATACAAAAACAATAATTTCTTCACCTATTTCAAATTCGTTTGGAACATATTTGTTAGGCAACAAAATGTCATGTATTCCTTCAGGATCTTTTTCAGGGTCTCCTAAAAACAAACCAACTTTTGTATCGCGTAATATTGTAAGCGTATTGTATTTTCCTATTTCAATCATTTTATCTTCATTTCTAAAGCCGCAAAGGTACGAAGATTGAAAATAGGAACTTGTCAAACCGTGTACAAAAAAATAGCACGAAAAAACGAAGCGTTTTTTCATTTCGTATTCCTTCTACTCTTTGTAAAAAATACCTATTTTTGCAATCTAATTTTTTAGTCATGCCAAACAAAAAATACAAAATAGCGGTTATTCAATTGAATTTGAATGATGTTGCCGAAAACAACCTTAAAAAATGTTTAACCTGGGTTCGTGACGCCGCTAAACAAGGTGCCGAAGTAATTTCGCTGCCAGAATTATACAGCAGCCATTATTTTTGTCAAAGTGAAGACGTTGCTAATTTTGCATTAGCTGAACCTTTATATAGTACTTCATTTATTGCTTTTAGTGCTTTGGCAAAAGAACTAGGTGTGGTAATCATTGTTCCTTTTTTCGAAAAAAGAATGGCAGGAATTTACCACAATAGTGCCTATATAATTGATACTGATGGATCAGAAGCTGGGTTGTATCGCAAAATGCACATTCCAGATGATCCTCATTTTTATGAAAAATTCTATTTCACTCCTGGTGATTTAGGATTTAAAGCTTTCCCAACTAAAAAAGGAAAAATAGGAACTCTAATTTGCTGGGATCAATGGTATCCTGAAGCAGCTAGATTAACTGCATTACAAGGAGCTGATGTTTTATTTTACCCAACAGCAATTGGCTGGCATCCTTTAGAAAAAGAGCAATATGGCGAAAATCAACACGGTGCTTGGATGAATGTTATGAAAGGACATGCTGTTGCTAATGGTGTATATGTTGCAGCTGCAAACAGAATCGGTTTAGAACACTATTTACCCGATACTGCTGGAATTCAATTTTGGGGTTCTTCGTTTATTGCAGGGCCACAAGGCGAAATTTTGGCTCAGGCATCTCATGATAAAGAAGAAATTTTAATTGCCGAAGTAGACTTAGATTTACAGGAAAATGTACGCCAAAATTGGCCGTTTTTTAGAGATCGAAGAATTGATGCATTTGGTGATATTACAAAAAGAGCAATCGACTAACTTATGAATACTTCCAATAGAAGATTTCCTGCTGAATGGGAAAAACAACAAGGCATTTTACTTTGTTTTCCACATAATGATAAAGATTGGCCAGGAAAATATGAAGCGATTCAATGGGCTTTTGTTGAGTTTATCAAAAAAGTTGCCACTTTTGAGCAAGTAATTCTTGTTGTTGCAGATAAAAACCAACAACTAAAGGTTACTGAAATGCTTGAAACAGCGCATGTTGAATTAACAAAAGTTTCATTTGTTATTCATAAAACAAACCGAAGCTGGATGCGTGATTCAGGTCCAATTATTGTGAAAAATGGAGGTAAAAGAGAAGCTTTAAATTTCAATTTTAATGGTTGGGCAAAATATAAAAACATCCAACTTGATAAACACATTCCAGAAAAAGTATCTAGTTTTCTAAAAATTCCATTAACTCAGGTTATCTACAAAGGAAAACCTGTAATTGTAGAAGGTGGCGCTATTGATTCAAACGGATGTGGAACCTTATTAACATCTGAAGAATGCTTGATGCACCCAACGATTCAAGTTAGAAATCCTAATTTTACTAAAGCCGATTACGAAGCTGTTTTCAAGGAATATCTTGGAATTACAAATGTAATTTGGTTAGGTGACGGAATTGAAGGTGATGATACACATGGACATATTGATGATTTATGCCGATTTGTAAATGAAGATACAATTGTTACCATTGTAGAATCTGACCCAAATGATACTAATTATGCTCCTTTGCAAGACAATTTGAAACGCTTGCAGAATGCCAAATTAGAAAATGGGAAATCACCAAAAATAGTTCAACTACCAATGCCAAAACGCTTGGATTTTGATGACCTACGCTTACCGGCTAGTTATGCTAACTTTCTAATTTTAAATAAATGTGTTTTAGTTCCTACTTTCAATGACAGTAATGATCGAATTGCACTAAACATACTTGCCGAATGTTTTCCTGAAAGAGAAATCATAGGAATTAGTGCCGTTGATTTCATATGGGGATTTGGAACATTACATTGTTTGAGTCAACAAATTCCTGAATAGAATTTTAAGATAAAAAAAAAACACCAGCTAAATACTGGTGTTTTTTTTATGTAACTAATCCTAAACTATTCTTTTGTAAAAGGAATTTTTTGTTTGTCGCTTAATATCAAATCAAAACCTGTTTTGCTTTCGTTAAATTCAAATTTCAATCCAGCTCTTTTAGATTCAAAAACATCTTTTGCAATTTGTTCTACTGTAAAACTTGGATAATCTGTTATTAACACATTCAAAACACTATTTTTTTCTGTAATAGTAATTTTAATTGGAGCATTTTTATTAGAAAATTTTCCCAAATAGCTATCTAAAATCACATCTTTTTCAACTAAACCAGTAGCTGAAGACCATACATTATTAGCCTCATTATTATCCGGAAAAACATGGTCAGGGTCAATAGTTACGCTTTCAATTTCTTCAGTAGAATCATGTTTAAACGACCAATCTACATTTCGCTGCCATACTTCAACAGGTAATTTCACACGAGTAACTTTTCCGCTTTTAGTTTTTATATCTAAAACAACAGGCATTGCCATTTTTTCAAAATTTTCAATCGAAATAACAACACCACGTTTCGGATCATTTTTAACATACTTTATTGAGTTTACACCTTGATCTAATCGCCAATTGTATTGGAACCATCCTCTCCAAAACCAACCTAAATCTTCTCCTGCAACATTTTCAATAGTTCTGAAAAAATCATCTGGTGTAGGATGTTTGTATGCCCAACGCTCCACATAAGTACGTAAAGCTAAATCAAACCGTTCTGGTCCTAAAACTTGCTCACGCAAAATAACCAATCCTGCACTAGGTTTTGAATAACATAAAAGACCAATATTAGCTTCTTTCATATTATCTGGAGAACTTAAAATAGGTTCATTTTTTGGATTCGTATAATCTTCTGCTTCCTCGTGCAAATCTGTAGGTTTTGGTTTGTATTCCCCATTATTAAAATCTAAAGCACTTAATGAGTTGATAAAAGTATTAAACCCTTCATCCATCCAGCCAAAATAACGTTCGTTAGATCCAACAATCATTGGAAACCAAATGTGACCAAACTCATGATCTGTAACTCCCCATAAATCTTCTCCTTTAGATTCCCATCCACAAAAAACAATTCCTGGATATTCCATCCCTCCTTCGTTTCCTGCAACATTCGTAGCTACTGGATAAGGATATTCAAACCATCTTTTTGAATAATTTTCGATAGATGTCTTAGTATATTCTGTAGAACGTCCCCAAGCATTATCGCCATCACTTTCAACTGGGTAAACAGAAAGTGCTAATGCTTTTTTCCCACTTGGTAAATTAATTTTTGCTCCATCCAAAATAAACGCTGCAGAGGAAGACCAAGAAATATCTCGAGCATTTGTAACTTTATAATGCCATGTTTTAGTAGCGCTTGAAACTAATTTTGATGTAGTTTCAACCTCCGAAGCAGAGCGAATTACAACTGTTTTATCACTTTGTTTTGCCTGAGCTAAACGTTTTTGTTCTTCTGCTGAATATACTGCTGTTGGGTTTAACAATTCACCTGAACAAACTACAATATGATTTGAAGGCGCGGTAATAGTAACATCTAAATCACCATATTCCAAATAAAACTCAGACGCTCCTAAATAAGGGTTTGTATTCCAACCTCTTACATCATCATACACACACATACGTGGATACCACTGTGCAATGGTGAAAATTTTACCATTTTTAGTCTCTAAAACACCCATTCTATCAGAACCTTCAAATGGAGCTATAAATGAAAAATCAATCTTAAGTTTTATAATTCCTCCTTTAGCATTTAATCCTTTAGGAAGAAAAACCTGCATACGAGTATCGCTAATGTTATATTTAGCCTCAGTCTCTGTAGATTTCCCATTGCTGATTGAAATCACTTTAACTGATTTAATTTTATGACCTCCGTCAAAAATTTGACCTTGTGCACCATTTCTACTTCCTGCCAAAGGAACAACAGCATTTCCACGAGAATCAGATTTAAATAAATTTTGATCTAAATTCATCCAAATAAAATCCATTTTGTCTGGACTATTATTGGTGTACGAAAGAATTTCAGTTCCTGTTATTTCATTGTTTTTCTCGTCAAGTTTTGCTGTCAATTGATAGTCCGCTCTGTTTTGCCAATATCCTGGACCTGGTTGTCCACTTGCCGAACGTGTACTTGTTCCATTCTTAGTATAAAAAAACGGTGCAAATGCATCGTGATAATCATACTTTGATACCGATTTTGTTATCGTATTTGAAGGAATATCTTGCGCCCAAACAGACGTGATTCCGAATAATAAAGCCAAGTTTACAATGACTTTGAAGCGAATATTTTTCATTTCTTGTTATTTATATCACAAATAAATGAAAAAAAAGAGAATTTTAAACTACTTAGACAAATTTTGACAGAATTTTATGAAAATAAAATCGAATTAATTCTAATCATTATTAAAATTTATAAAATATATTTACTGTCTAAATTCATTTTTTTAACTAATCAGAGAAATTTTGACAACTACAATACAAAACGCAACTCTAACAGCAGAAATAAATCCTTTTGGAGCCGAATTGATTTCCTTAAAAAACAATAATACTACAGAATACATTTGGGAAGGTAATCCGGATTTCTGGGGGAAGCATTCTCCTATTTTATTTCCAATTGTTGGTACCTTAAAAAACAATTCCTTTTCATATGAAGAAAAAGAATATAATCTTTCTAGACACGGTTTTGCTAGAGATATGACATTCGAATTGATTGACAAAAAAGAAAATAGTGCTACTTTCTGTATAAAATCTTCGGCCGAAACTTTAAAAAAATACCCTTTTGAATTTGAGTTACATCTTATGTATACGCTTCAAAATTCAAGTTTAGACATTGAATATAAAGTAATCAATACTGGTAAATCAAAAATGCCTTTTTCTATTGGAGCTCATCCTGCTTTTGCTTTGCCTGGAAATTTTGAAAACTACTCGATGACATTCGAAAAAGAAGAACCTCTAGAATATTACCTTTTAGAAAACGACTTGATTTCAAATAAAACCAAGACCTTAGAAGTGCATAATAAACAAATTTCACTAACGTATGAATTGTTCAAAAACGATGCTTTAATTTTTAAAACGCTACAATCTAATACGTTGACTATTTTAAAAAATGAAAAGCCACTTTTGAAAGTAAATTTTGAAGATTTTCCAAGTTTAGGAATTTGGACCAAAATGAATGCTCCTTTTATATGTATTGAACCTTGGTTTGGCTATTCGGATACCAATGAAAATTTCGGAAATTTATTTGAAAAAGAAGGCATTCAAATTTTAGATTCAAACAAAATTTTCAATTCAAAATTTAGTATCGAAATTCTTTAATATACTTTTATGTTGACAATCAATTTCTCCCCTTTTCCAATTCTTGAAACAGAACGTCTAATTTTAAGACGTGTTGAGAATACTGATGTAAATGAGATTTTTGCCTTGCGATCGAATCCAGATACAATGAAATACATCCCTAGACCTTTAGTAAAAACTACGGAAGATGCATTAGAACATATTGCAATGATGGAAGGTAAAATAGAAAATAATGAAGCTATAAATTGGGCAATTACTATTAAAGGCAATCCTAAACTTATTGGTGTCATTGGTCATTACAGAATGAAACCAGAAGACTATCGTGCTGAAATAGGTTATATGTTACTCCCTGAATTCAACGGAAAAGGAATTATATCAGAAGCTGTTAAAGAAGTAGTTCAATACGGATTCAAAATAATGAAATTACATTCCATTGAGGCAATTATTGCTCCTGAAAATTATGCATCAGCCAAAGTTTTAGAAAAAAATGGATTTATTAAAGAAGCACATTTAAAAGAAAATCAATTTTATGAAGGCCGTTTTTTAGATACAGTCATTTATTCTATTTTGAACAAACACTAACAAAATAGCTGATATAATATAAAAAAATAATTTATCGCTATCTATTATCTTTATATTTGCACCACAAATTCACACCATGAAAAAAATATTTATTGTTATTGTTCTCTTCTTTTCTATTCATTCCCAAAGCCAGACTTATATAAAAGTAAATGCTTTAACTACTCTACTAACAATTCCAAATATTGGTATTGAAACAAGTATAGGCAAGAAATCAACATTTCAATTTGATATTTTAGCTTCTCCATGGAAGTCATTAAAAGGTAAACCTGCTCAATTTTATGTTTTTATCCCTGAATATAGATACCATTTTCATGAAAAAAATAATGGTTTTTATGTTGGAGCACACATTGGAGCAACAAAATTTAATTTTCAGAAATGGAATTATTTAAATACAGACAAATATGAAAAAGGTTTTGGATATGTAATAGGCGCAACCATTGGATACCAAACTAAAATAAACGATAAATTTGGTTTAGACTGCTTTCTTGGAGCTGGAAACCAACAAGGGTTTTACAAAGGCTATTATCTAAGTACTGGAGAACGTTACGAAACAGCGAAACATTACAATAAAAGTGGCGAATGGCTACCCTACAGAGGAGGAGTTATGGTTACCTATCGTTTAAATTAAACACTTTTATTAAACTTTGGAAGTGTCTTAACATACAATTGTTCTACTTTTTTTCGGGCCCAATCTGTCTTTCTTAGAAAAGTCAAACTCGATTTCACACTTGGGTTTTCATTAAAACATTTAATTTTAATGAGCTCTCCTAAGGTATCAAAACCATAAAATTCTACTAATTCTTCTACTATTTTCTGGAGAGTAATTCCATGCAAAAGATCTTTTGATGCTTTGTTTTCCATTCAACAAAGATACTGAATCACATATAATAAATTTGGAGCGCCAATAATTTAAAACTAGTTGAAGCATAAAAAAAGCCACTATCTCACAATAATGACTTTTTTAATTTGTATAAAAATATTTTTTAGAATTTCATCCCTATTCCCATTCCTAAAACTAAAGGGTTTATTGTAACATCAGCAGGAATACTTAATCCTGTAGCTAAATTAGAGGCGTCAACAGTAACATCTGTTTTTAAGAATAGTTTTTTGGCATCAAGATTAATAAAAAATTTATCACATAACATTAAATCAAATCCTACTTGAAAAGCATATCCAACATTGTTTTTGTATGAAACATTTTTCACAACTCCACCTTGATCTGCATTATAAAAAATAGTATAATTCAAACCTGCTCCTACATATGGTTTAAATATTTTTTCTGAAAACGGTGTAAAATGATACTGAGCTGTTAATGTTGGAGGTAATAACCAAACATTCCCTAAATCAACATTAAAATTAGTAGGCCCACCTATTGCTGAAATATCAGAACCAACTGTGTTTACATCGTGTTTTGAAGTTCCTAAAATCAGTTCTGCGGCAAAGTGTTCTGTAAAAAAATAAGTGAAATCTAATTCTGGAATAACCGTATTAGAAATGGCAACATCACCACCAATTATTCCAATTTTAGCACTTTCATAAGGAATTACAGCAACTCCTCTTAAACGTGCCTGCCATTTTTTAAAATCTTTTGTAGTATTCTCTTCTTTAGTTTGAGCATTCAAAGTCATAAAAGACACCGCAAAAAAGGCAAAAATTACTTTTTTCATATTTTATAGATTTAGAATTATTCCGACAAAATTATATGCAACACTTGTTTTAAAAGCTGATATAAATCATGTTTCAAAATTAATTTCAGTTAATTCGGACTTATTTACTTTAGAAATTTTTTTTTTGTTATACTTTTGTCCTCCTATGCTAAAAACAGTCAACATACAGAATAAAAGAGCCCGTTTCGATTATGAAATAATTGAAACTTTTACGGCGGGAATTGTTTTAGCAGGAACTGAAATAAAGTCAATTAGACTTGGTAAAGCCAATATAACAGAAAGTTTTTGTGAATTTAATAACAATGAACTTTTTGCTATCAATACTTATATTGAAGAATATGCTTTTGGTAATCAATTTAACCATAAATCCAGAAGCGAAAGAAAACTCTTATTGAACAAAAGAGAATTAAAAAGTTTAGCCCGAAGTGTTCAAGCAAAAGGTCTTACCATTATTCCTTTAAAATTATTTACAAATGAAAAAGGAATGGCCAAACTACAAATTGGTCTTTGTAAAGGGAAGAAAACCTATGACAAGCGTGAATCTCTAAAAGAGCAAGATACTAAACGTGATTTAGACCGTATAAAAAAATCATTTTAAATTAATAAGACAAAAATATTTTTTTATTAAAAAATTGACTAAATTTGTCATGACAATTTAAATTTTTAAAAACAATGAAAACACTACTCAAAAATGCAAGAGAACTAAAAGGACTCAAAACTAGAGAAGTGGCACAACGATCAGGAATTGACCAAGCTTTAATCAGTAAATTTGAAAGCGGCTCAAGAAAACCTACGAGAGATCAAGTTCTAAAACTTGCGACCTTACTTGAAATAGATTTAGAGACAATAATGGTAGCTTGGCTTAAAGAAAAAATTCTTTATGAAATAGGTCAAGATGAATTTGCACTAAAAGCATTACAGGTTGCAGAAGATGAAATAAGATACCAAAGTAAAGCCGCAAAGAAAAGCCTATCAACTACATTACAAAAAATTCTAGATGAAATTGATATCTTAAAAACCAAGTTAGATTCATTCAGAGCCTTTGATAGTTATCGTATTGCTCAGGCATTAGAATTAGAATATACTTTTGAAAGTAACCGTATCGAAGGAAACACTATGACACTTCGGGAGACTGATTTGGTTATCAATGAAGGCTTGACGATATCAGGCAAAAGTATGCGCGAGCATCTTGAAGTAATTAATCATCAAGAAGCAATTGCTTACGTCAAAGAATTGATGCAAAAAAACACTCTGATCAATGAACGAGAAGTACTTTCAATTCACAATCTTATTCTAAGAGGAATTCATCCAGAAGATGCTGGTCGTTATAGAAAAGTCCAAGTGATGATTCAAGGAAGTAGCCATATGCCTCCGCAACCGTTTCTAGTTGCCAAAGAAATGGAAGATTTTTTCATTTGGTTTGAAACCAATAAAAACAATCTACATCCAATTGTTTTGGCTGCTGAAATGCATGAGCGTTTAGTCACCATTCATCCATTTATAGATGGAAACGGCAGAACTTCTCGTTTAGTTATGAACTTAATTTTGTTGCAACATGGTTATATAATTGCCAACATAAAAGGTGATTATGAAAGTAGAATGCAATACTACCAAGCACTTGAAACTGCTCAAACTAAAAACAATAAGGAAGATTTTATTCTTTTTATTGCTCAAATGGAGAAAGAAAGTTTAGAACGTTATATCAGTATTATTGGCCAATAAAAAACCCGCTAGTTAGCGGGTTTTACTTTAATTTTTATCTTCTAATAAAGGTACAAAACGAAACTCTCCAAACTCATGTTTTTCAAATTGTGTTTCATTTTTCCGAATTAATAAAGTCATTACTTGAACATCTTCCCCTAAAGGAATTACTAACCTTCCTCCTATTTTCAATTGTGCCATTAATGGTTGCGGTATAATTGGCGCACCAGCAGTAACAATAATACTATCAAAAGGAGCATAACTAGGCAATCCTTTATAACCATCACCAAAAGAAAGATGCTTCGGACGAATTCCTAATTTTGGAAACAAAACATTAGTTTTTTTGAACAATTCATTTTGACGTTCCACACTATATACTTTGGCTCCCATAGCGCACAAAACAGCTGTTTGATAACCAGAACCTGTTCCTATTTCTAAAATTTTATCCTCTTTCTTTACTTCTAATAATTGAGACTGAAAAGCAACAGTATAAGGCTGAGATATAGTTTGACCAGCGCCAATAGGGAAAGCTTTGTCCTGATATGCATAATCTTCAAAACTAGAATTCAAAAATAAATGCCTCGGGATTTTTTTTATCGCTTCCAAAACAGCCTTGTCGGTAATTCCTTTTTGTTGCAAAGTGCTTACTAATTGATTCCGAAGGCCTTGATGTTTTGCTGTGTCTTTCAAAATTTGGAGTTTTATTTTGGTAAAAATAGAAAACAATTTCTAATTTCAGATATTGAATTTTAAAATTAAAATTGATTAAATAATTGTTCCATATCAATAATTTTTTAATCAATTAATTGCTATTTTTGTAGAAATTACATCATTATGCTGAAAATTGGAGTATTAGGTGCAGGGCATCTAGGTAAAATACATTTGCGCTTATTGCAACAATCTGAAAAATATGAATTAGTTGGTTTTTATGATGAAAATCAAGAAAATGGAGCTAAAATTGCTGCTGAGTTTGGATACAAACAATTTGATACCATCGCCAAATTAATTCACGCTGTTGACGTTATAGATATCGTAACTCCTACCCTTTCGCATTACAAATGTGCGAAAGTTTCAATCAAATCCGGAAAACACGTATTTATTGAAAAACCCATTTCAACAACTGTTGAAGAAGCCGAAGAAATTATCGCTTTATCAAAAGAATATAATATAAAAGGACAAGTTGGTCATGTAGAACGATTCAATCCTGCTTTCATTGCTACTAAAAACATGATTGAAAATCCTATGTTTATTGAAGCACATCGTTTAGCTGAATTCAATCCTCGTGGAACTGATGTTCCTGTGGTTCTTGATTTAATGATTCATGATATTGATGCCATTTTGAGCGTAGTAAAATCTAAGGTAAAAAATATCAATGCCAGCGGTGTTTCTGTTATCAGTGAAACTCCTGATATTGCTAATGCCCGAATTGAATTTGAAAATGGCTGTGTAGCAAATTTAACTGCAAGCAGAATTTCGATGAAAAACATGCGTAAATCAAGATTTTTTCAAAAAGATGCCTATATCTCTGTTGATTTTCTAGAAAAGAAATGTGAAGTCGTAAAAATGAAAGATGCTCCGGAAGTACCTGGAGATTTCGATATGATTTTACAAAACGCTGAAGGTGTCAAAAAGCAAATCTACTTTTCAAACCCTAATGTAGAACAAAACAATGCTATTCTGGATGAATTAGAATCATTTGCAGATGCTATTAATAACAACACAACTCCAGTTGTTACTTTAGAACAAGCAACTGATGCTTTGAGAGTAGCCTATCAAATTATCGATTGTTTTAAAAAATAAAACTGGAAATTTGATTCAAAGTTTAAGGTTTAAAGTTGCGCTAGAGAACTTTAAACTTTAAACTTTTTTAACTTTAAACAAAACACAAATGAAAACAATCGCCGTAATCGGAGCTGGAACAATGGGTAACGGAATTGCTCATACATTTGCCCAAAGTGGTTTCACCGTAAAATTAATTGATGTTTCAGAAAAGTCACTAGATAAAGGAATGGCTACTATTGCAGCCAATTTAGATCGAATGTTAGCCAGAGGAACTATCACTCAAGAAGATGTTGTAAAAACAATTACAAATATTATAACCTATACTGACATCAAAGATGGTGTTGTAGGTGTTGATTTAGTGGTTGAAGCAGCAACCGAAAACGTAGCGTTAAAACTGAATATTTTCAAGCAATTAAACGAAGCTTGTTCTCACAATACTATTTTAGCAACGAATACTTCTTCTATTTCCATTACACAAATTGGTGCTGTTGTAGCGCATCCAGAGCGAGTGATTGGAATGCACTTTATGAATCCAGTGCCAATTATGAAATTAGTCGAAATCATTCGCGGATACAATACTAGCGATGAAGTGACGAAAATCATCATGAATTTATCCGAAAAATTAGGTAAAACGCCTGTTGAAGTTAACGATTATCCTGGTTTTGTAGCTAATAGAATTTTGATGCCTATGATCAACGAAGCCATCGAAACACTATACAATAAAGTAGCTGGTGTTTATGAAATTGACACCGTGATGAAACTCGGAATGGTACATCCGATGGGACCATTGCAACTAGCTGATTTTATTGGATTAGACGTTTGTTTGGCGATTCTAAACGTAATGTATGACGGATTCAAAAACCCAAAATATGCGCCTTGTCCACTATTAGTAAATATGGTTCGCGCAGGTAAAATGGGTGTAAAATCTGGTGAAGGTTTCTACGATTATAGCGAAAGTAAAAAAGCAGAAAAGATTGCTAAACAATTTATTTAATATGTCAATAGCACAAAACCTCTTAAAAATAAAATCCACATTAGCTGAACATGTAACTCTGGTAGCGGTTTCAAAAACCAAACCTATTTCCGATTTGATGGAAGCTTACGATGCGGGTCAACGCATTTTTGGTGAAAATAAAATCCAGGAAATGGCAGAGAAATGGGAAGCGATGCCAAAAGACATTCAATGGCACATGATTGGTCACGTGCAGTCGAATAAAGTCAAATTTATGGCGCCTTTCGTGAGTTTAATTCACGGAATAGACAGCCTTAAATTATTAGAAGAAATCAATAAACAAGCGCTCAAAAACAATAGAATTATAGATTGTTTGCTTCAAATATATATTGCAGAAGAAGAAAGTAAATTTGGACTTGACGAAGAAGAATTAAATGAAATTCTAGCTTCTGAATCATTTCAGAAAATGAAAAACATTCGAATTGTTGGATTAATGGGAATGGCAACTTTTACGGATAACCAAAACCAAATCAAGAAAGAATTTACCCATTTGAAAGCTATCTTTGATAATTTGAAATCCAAGCAAACTGCAAACTTACAACTGAACACTATTTCTATGGGAATGTCAGGTGATTATAAACTGGCTATTGATTGTGGTAGCACGATGGTTAGAATAGGAAGTAGTATCTTTGGAGGACGATAAATTTCAATGGCAATTTCAATTTCAATAAAAAATTAAAAAAAATGGAAGTTAATGAGCCTAACTTTGATAAAATTTACAATTTTGAAGATAGATTAGTTCGATTTGCTGGCGAATGTATTTTCTTTGTTAGAAAATTAGAAAAGTCATATGAAATTGAATATTATAAAAATCAACTAATTAGATCTTCAGGTAGTTCTTCTTTAAATTATGGAGAAGCTCAAGGAACGATTACAAGCAAGGATTTTATTTTTAAAGTCTCCCTTTCTGTTAAGGAACTGAAAGAATCAAGAAATTCTTTAAAAGTTCTTGATTACATAAAAGCAGGAGATTTAGAAGAACGAAAGTGGCTATTAACAGAAGTTGAAGAGCTTATAGCAATCGCTTCAAAAATGATAAATAATAAAAAATAATTCAATAACAATTTCAATGGCAATTCCAATTTTCAATTTATAAAAATTAACGTTTAAATTTAAAATTACTATTCTCATTGATTTTTGAAATTGACATTGACATTAAAAATGTACGCAATACTTGACATAGAAACCACTGGAGGACAATTTAACGAAGAAGGAATCACTGAAATCGCCATCTACAAATTTGATGGTCATGAAGTTGTGGATCAGTTCATTAGTTTAGTTAATCCTGAAATTCCCATTCAGCCGTTTGTAGTAAAACTGACTGGCATAAATAATGCTATGTTACGTTCTGCTCCTAAGTTTTTTGAAGTAGCAAAACGCATTATCGAAATGACAAATGATTGCGTAATAGTAGCACATAATGCTTCTTTTGATTACAGAATTTTACGAACTGAATTCAGAAGATTAGGCTATGATTTTCAAGCTAAAACAATTTGTACTGTAGAACTTTCTAAAAAATTAATTCCAGAACAACCTTCTTATAGTTTAGGAAAATTAGTTCGTGCTTTAGGAATCCCAATGGCGGACAGACATAGAGCTAGTGGCGACGCTATGGCTACTACGAAGCTGTTCAAAATGCTTCTGGAAAAAGACTTATCCAAAGAAATTATTAAGGACTTTATTAAGCTCGAAATCGAAAAAGGAATTTCTCCAAAATTATTGGATATTGTTGAGCATTTACCTTCTAAAACAGGAATCTATTATGTTCATAATGAAAAAGGAAATCTAATTTATATTGGCAAAAGCCGAAATATAAAAAAGCGAATTAATCAGCATTTCACTGGGAATTCAACCAAATGTAAAAAAATTCAAGCTGGAGTTTTTGCTGTAACCTACGAAGAAACCGGAAGCGAATTAATTGCACTTTTGAAAGAAAGCGAAGAGATAAAAATCAATAAACCCATACTCAATAGAGCGCAACGAAAAAGTATTTTTCAATGGGCTTTATATGTTGAAAAAGATGAAAATGGCTATTTGAATTTAAGCCTGCAAAAAGCAGACGGTCGGAAAAAAGAAATTACTTCATTTGCTACATTGCAAGAAGGCAAAAATGCTTTATTCCGAATTACTGCAAGTCACCATTTATGCCAAAAATTGACAGGATTGTATCAAACTAAAAAAGACTGTTTTCAATATAAAATAAAAGAATGCGATGGGGCTTGCATTGGCAAAGTTCCTACAGCGGAATACAATCTGAGAGTTCAAGAGTTTATCGATAAGAATAGTTTCGAGAATCAAAACCTTATTCTTGTTGACAGAGGAAGAACAATCAATGAACGTTCCGCGGTTTTAATAGAAAATGGTATTTATAAAGGTTATGCTTTTTATGATTTGAACTATCAAATCAGTAATATCGAAATTCTAAAAAACATCATTATTCCTATGCAAAACAACCGTGATGTTAAGACTATTATTCAAAGTTACATCCGAAAAAGCAAAACATTAAAAGTGATTTCGTTTTAATATATTTAACTAAATGAAATACTTAATCACTATTATAGGTCCTACTGCAATTGGAAAAACGGCTCTAAGTATCACTTTAGCACAACATTTCAAATGCGCCATTATTTCGTGTGATAGTCGGCAATTTTTTAAAGAAATGACAATAGGAACTGCTGTTCCAAGTCCAGAAGAATTAGCTTCGGCAACACATCATTTCATTCAAAACAAATCGATTCATGAGGATTATTCTGTTGGTGATTTCGAAAAAGAAGCTATTGCCAAACTTAATGAATTGTATCAAAATAATGATTATGTAATTCTGGTAGGTG
Source organism: Flavobacterium sp. 123 (assembly GCF_003634825.1). Lineage (NCBI taxonomy): Bacteria > Pseudomonadati > Bacteroidota > Flavobacteriia > Flavobacteriales > Flavobacteriaceae > Flavobacterium > Flavobacterium sp. 123. Next base: position 2,487,860 of record NZ_RBXD01000001.1, on the reverse strand, counting down.
GTTCTGGCTTGTATGTCGATGCAATTTTAAAAGGTTTCGATGAGTTTCCAGATATTGATTCTTCGGTACGATTGAATGTGAATTCAAATTATGAAAAATTAGGTATCGGTTATTTACAACAACAACTTCAAACTTTGGATCCTGATTATTTTGAAAAAATAAAAACAGAAAATCCACAAACCCTTCAAAACCCGCAACGAATGATGCGCTTTGTAGAAGTTTGTATTGGAACTGGAAAACCCTATTCTTCTTTTTTAAATCAAAAGAAAAACAACCGAAACTTCACTCCTATCATCATTGGATTAGAAGCCGAAAGAAGCGTTATTTATGACCGAATCAATCAACGGGTTGATATTATGGTCAAAGAAGGGCTGATTGAAGAAGCTAAAAAATTATATCCAAACAAAGATTTAAATGCCTTACAAACTGTAGGATATCGCGAATTATTTAGTCATTTTGATGGAGATTTCAGTCTTGCTTTTGCTATCGAAGAAATCAAAAAAAACACACGCCGATTTTCAAAACGTCAACTGACTTGGTTCAAAAGAACTGAGAATACTAAATGGTTTGATTATCTAGAAGATAGAACTAAAATTATAGAATATATCACAAAAACAATTCATAATTCATAATTCATAATTCATAATTATATATGCCAATTTCACCAGACTTCACTTCCATTCTAAGCAAAGATTGGGAAATAAATTTTACGCAATGCGCACCTAATGGCTATTTAAAATACACTGAATTATGTAATTTATTACAATTAACTGCAGCTGCACATTCTGAAATTGGAGGTATCAGTTTTTCGGATATGCAAGAATTTAATCAGGCGTGGGTGTTGAGTAGAATGCGGGTTGAAATCATCGATTTACCTAAATGGCGAGATACCGTTACCGTAAAAACCTGGATTAATTCATTAGAAAATTCGCGTTCCGTTCGTGCCTTAGAAATGTATGTAAATGGCAAAAAGATTGTAGGTTCCGAAACATTTTGGGCTGTTTTCAATACTGAAAAACGAAGACCAGAAACATTAGCTCTTCCCTATGAACATTTTGAATTGTATCCCGATACAAAAGCTACTGTGGAAACATTTTCAAAAATTAATATTACTCATGAAAAAGAAATGCTTTTTGAGAGAACCGTTTGTTTATCTGATTTAGATATTGTCAATCACGCTAATAATGTAAAATATTTCGAATGGTGCTTAGATTTAGTTGATGAAAAATTAATTCTAAACCAACAAATAGAAAGTTTTGAAATGAATTTTCTAAAAGAATTATCTCTAAAAGACAAGGTATCCATTCACGAAAATATAAATGAAGACAACACTATTTTTAGCATAACAAAAGAGGATAAAACTAGTTTTGCTTTGCAACTAAACTGGAAATAAAAAGCTCAAACTAACTATTTTAAAAGTATTTCGATTTGAAATACTTTTTTTAATTATCTTTGTTAACCAAACGGTTAAACCTAATAGTTAAATCACAATGACAACTGAAGAAAAAATATTTAACGCTGCTCGAATTGTATTTCAAAAAAAAGGATTTGCTGGAGCAAGAATGCAAGAAATAGCAGATGAAGCTGGAATTAATAAAGCGATGCTTCATTATTGTTTCAAAAACAAACAATCCCTGTTTGAGGCTGTATTTATAAAAGCTTTCGGTCAATTAGCGCCACAGATTAATTTAATTTTCAATTCAGAAGAAACTGTTTTCAATAAAATAAAAAAATTTACGGATAGCTATATTTCATTTGTAATTGAACACCCTTTTCTACCTCAATTTGTAATCCAAGAAATGAATAACAATCCAGAGTTTGTACTGAAATTTTTAACTAACACAAACAGACCAAACCCTACCCATATGATTCTTCAAATTGAAAAAGAAATAGCAGATGGAATCATAAAACCAATTCAACCTAAACAATTATTATTAGATATTTTTTCGATGACCGTATTCCCTTTTGCTGCTCAAATGATGGTAAAAGGAATTCTACAAATTTCAGATGATGAATTCAATCAAATGATGGAAATTAGAAAAATGAGTATTGCTGAACAAATTATTAATTCCATAAAAAAATGAAACAATTAAGTCTACTATTCATTCTATTAGCTACACAACTTTCCATTTCACAGCAAAAAATCACTTTAGAGGATTGTTATGTATTAGCGAATAAAAATTATCCTTTGGCTAAACAAACAGAATTGTTACAACAAAAAACAGGTTCCGAAATTGAAGCACTAAACAAAGGAAAACTTCCAAGAATTGATTTGAATGCACAAGCAACTTATCAATCTGATGTGACAGGATTACCAATTGTTATGCCTAATGTGACTCCACTAAATAAAGATCAATATCGAGCAACAGTAGACATCAATCAACTTTTATATAATGGAGGAGTAATTGCTAGTAATACAAAACTAAAACAAGCACAAACCCAAACGCAACAACAACAAGTTCAAGTTAATTTATATCAAATAAAATCAAAAATTAATCAATTATACTTTTCCCTTTTGTTACTACAAGAACGAAAATCAATTTTAATATCCAAGCAAGAACAATTGCTTTCAAAAATTAGAGAAGTAAAAACAGGCGTTAAATTTGGCGCTATTCTTCCTGCTTCTGAGAAAATACTTGAAGCCGAAAACTTAAAAATACAACAACAATTAACTGAAATTCAGTTTGATAAAAAGAAGCTTTTAAGCAATTTATCTACATTAATTTTCAGTTCCTTAGATGAAAATATGATTATAGTGAAACCTATCATTTCAAACACTTTTGATAAAGAAATAAATCGTCCGGAACTAAAATTATTCGATTTACAAAACCAGCAAATAGAAGTTTCAAAAGAAGTAATTTCAAAAAACAACCTCCCTAAAATAAATGCGTTTGGTCAAGCTGGTTATGGAAATCCCGGATTAAATATGTTAGACAACTCCTTTCAAACTTTCTATATGTTAGGATTAAAAGCAAATTGGAATGTATTTGACTGGAATAAATCCAAAAATGAAAAACAAGCACTTTCTATTTCAAAAGAAATTGTAGCTACAGAAAAAGAAACCTTTTTGTTAAATAATAACTTGCAATTGCAAGAAATAAAAAACGAAATAAAAAAGGCGGAAGCCATTATTGCTGCAGATTCAGAAATAATTACTTTACGAGAATCAATAGAAAAATCATCCGATTCACAATTACGAAATGGAGTCATCACCGCTTCGGAATATCTAGTGGAATTGACTAATTTATATGAAGCAAAAATCAATCAAAAAGTTCATGAAATACAATTGGTCTTAGCTAAAGCAAATTATCAAATAAGCAACGGAAACTAAAACAATTTAAATGTTTAATCGAAGTAAAACTATGAAAACAACCTATACATTATTAATCCTAATCAGCTTAATTTCTTGTTCCAAAAATAATGACAAAGCAGATGGATACGGAAATTTTGAAGCAACAGAAGTAACTATTTCGGCGGAAGCCAATGGAAAAATAAACTATTTAAAATTAGAAGAAGGAGATATTCTAGAATCAAATACTGTAGTTGGTTTAGTTGATACCACACAACTCTATTTCAACAAACAACAATTAATCGCCTCTAAAGCAAGCATTAATTCAAAATCTAAAAATGTATTATCCCAAATCAATGTATTAAAAGAGCAACTTAAAACAACATTGATTGAGCAAAAGAGAATTCAAAATATGTTTGCCGAAAATGCGGCTACAAAACGTCAGGTCGATGAAATTATAGGCAAAGTAAACGTACTAAATGAACAGATAAAAAGTGTTAAAACACAAGATGCTCCTATCATAAACGACATCAAATCAATTCATGTTCAGATTGAAAAAATTAACGATCAAATTAAAAAAAGTAAAATTGAAAACCCAATAAAAGGAACCGTTTTAGCCAAATATACGGAACCAAATGAAGTAACTTCTTTTGGAAAACCATTGTATAAAATTGCAGATATTTCCGAAATGAATTTGCGCGTTTATATCAGTGAAACTCAATTAGCTCAAATAAAAGTAGGACAAAATGTGACTGTTAAAATTGATGCTAAAGATAAAATGAAATCCTACCCAGGAACAATTTCATGGATTGCCTCCTCTGCAGAATTTACTCCAAAAATAATTCAAACTAAAGAAGAAAGAGCCAATCTTGTTTATGCTGTCAAAATTAAAGTAAAAAATGATGGTAGTTTAAAAATAGGAATGCCAGCCGAAATGTGGATTAAATAAATATAAAATGAGTATTAAAGTTCAAAACATATCCAAATCCTATAACAACATAAAAGCTGTTGAAGGAATTACTTTTGAAGTAAAAGAAGGAGAATTATTTGGGCTAATTGGTCCCGATGGTGCTGGCAAAACAACTATTTTTAGAATACTAACAACATTACTTAAAGCTAATCAAGGCAGCGCTACAGTAGCTGGTTTTGATGTGATTCAAGACTATAAATCCATTAGAAATTGTGTGGGTTATATGCCCGGAAAATTCTCCTTGTATCAAGATTTAACTGTAGAAGAAAACTTATCTTTTTTTGCTACAATTTTCGGCACAACAATTCAAGAAAATTACGATTTAATCAAAGATATTTATGTTCAAATAGAGCCTTTCAAAAAAAGAAGAGCTGGAGCACTTTCGGGAGGAATGAAACAAAAATTAGCGCTCTGTTGTGCATTAATACACAAACCAAAAGTGCTATTTTTAGACGAACCCACCACTGGCGTTGACCCTGTTTCCAGAAAAGAATTTTGGGAAATGCTCAAACGATTGCAAAAAAAGGGCATCACCATCCTAGTTTCAACACCTTATATGGATGAAGCCGCTTTATGTGATCGAATTGCTTTGATACAAAAAGGTGAAATCTTAAAAATTGACACGCCAGAGAACAGCATCAAGGAATATGATAAAATTATTTTTGATGTTCGAGCGAAAGACAGCTATCAACTCCTAAAAGATTTAAAGGAATTTCCAAGTCAGTATAGCGTTTTTGCTTTTGGAGAATCCATACATTATATAGATAAAAATGATGTTTTTAAGGGCTCAGAATTACTTAATTATCTCCAAAACAAACAGCACAAAGAAATAGAAATTCATATTTCAAATCCAACAATTGAAGATATCTTTATGGATTTGACAGCAATAAAACACTAAATATTGAATCCAGAAAAAATCATATCCGTAAACAATCTCAGTAAAACATTTGGCAGCTTTACCGCAGTCAACTCCATTTCATTTGATGTATATAAAGGCGAAATTTTTGGTTTTCTAGGTGCAAATGGAGCAGGAAAAACAACTGCTATGAAAATGCTAATTGGTATTTCAAAACCAAGTTCAGGAGAAGCCTCAATAGCTGGTTTTGATGTTAAAAAACAGGCTGAAATGGTAAAGAAAAGCATTGGTTACATGAGTCAAAAATTCTCTATGTATGATGATTTGACTATCAAAGAAAACATTACTTTTTTTGGCGGAATATATGGATTAAGCAGAGCTCAGATTAAAGAAAAAACGGCCAATTTAATATCCGAATTAGAACTTGAAGAAGTTGCGGACAAATTAGTTAGTGCATTACCCCTTGGATGGAAACAAAAACTTTCGTTTTCAGTAGCGCTCTTGCACGAACCTAAAATTGTATTTCTGGATGAACCTACAGGAGGCGTTGACCCCATAACCCGAAGACAATTCTGGGAAATGATTTATGCCCAAGCCAATAAGGGAACTACCATTTTTGTGACTACACATTATATGGATGAGGCAGAATATTGTGATCGTGTTTCTATTATGGTTGAAGGAAAAATTGAAGCATTAGATTCTCCAAAAAACTTAAAAAAACAATATAACGCTGCTTCCATGAATGATGTCTTTTTAAAATTAGCCCGAAATATTGAATAATATTATATAGATAAACCAAAGTCAAAATGAAAAGATTTATCGGTTTTGTAACCAAAGAATTTTATCACATTTTTCGTGATAAGCGTACCATGTTCATTCTTTTTGGAATGCCAGTGGTTCAAATCATGTTATTTGGTTTTGCCATAACTAATGAAATTAATAATGTGAAAATTGCCATTTTGGATCAGTCCAAAGATTATGAAACACAAAAAATAATTCTAAAATTAAATGCTTCAACGTATTTCAAAATAGAACAAGAAATTACTAATGAAAATCAAATTGAGAATGTATTCAAAAAAGGAAAAGTTAAGGCTGTACTTGTTTTTGAAAATCACTTTATAAAAAACTTGCAAGGCAAAAAACTTGCTAAAATTCAAGTAATAACAGACGCTACAGATCCGAATATTGCCAATACAATTACTAATTACATCAATTCTATTTTGCAAAATTATACCCAAGAAATTAACGCAGACAATCCTCAAGTCTACCAAATTCAAACGCAAACACAATTGTATTACAATCCGGAATTAAAAAGTGTTTTTACTTTTGTACCTGGCGTAATGACTATCATTTTGATGCTCGTTTCGGCTATGATGACCTCCATATCAATCACACGAGAAAAAGAACTTGGTACTATGGAAGTTTTATTAGTTTCTCCATTAAAACCTTTTCAAGTTGTCATTGGAAAAGTATTTCCATACATCTTTCTGTCTATAATTAATGCTTCAATAATTGTTTTCTTAGGTTTTTTTGTATTTAAAATGCCTATTGAAGGAAGCTTATTTCTATTAGCTTTTGAGAGTATTCTCTTTATCATTTCAGCACTTTCATTAGGAATATTAATTTCGACTATTTCAAATTCTCAACAAACTGCCATGATGATTTCGCTAATGGGATTAATGCTACCCGTTATTATTTTATCCGGATTTATTTTTCCCATTTCAAGTATGCCTTTACCCTTGCAAATCATTAGTAATGTCATCCCTGCAAAATGGTTTATCATTATTATAAAAGCAATCTTACTCAAAGGAGCTTCAATTAGTGTGATTTGGAAGGAAACACTGATTTTAATGGGAATGACTGTTTTTTTTATTGCATTAAGCATCAAGAAATATAAAATTAGATTAGAATAGAAAATAGTGAAAAAGCAATAAAAAATGAAAACAATACTATTCATCATACAAAAGGAATTCAGACAAATCTTTAGAAATAAAGGGATGCTTCCTATCATATTTGTCATGCCTTTGATGCAATTATTAATTTTATCCAATGCGGCTAGTTTTGAAGTCAAAAATATTCAATTTTCATATATTGACAATGATCACTCTTCAGCTTCCCGCGAATTAATAAGTAAATTCGAAGCTTCAAGTTATTTTAAAATAATCAAGAAATTTGATTCAAAAATTGCCGCTAACCAAGAAATGCAAAAAGGAAAAGTAGATGTGATTTTAGAAATCCCAAACCATTTTGAACAGAACCTCATCAAAGAGAAAACAGCTTTTCTTTCGGTAAGTATTAATGCTATTGACGGTGCTTCGGCTGGAATTGAAAATGTATATCTAACTCAAATAATAACTTCATTCAATCAAAACATACAATCAAAACTAATACGTTATTCCGATGGAGCTATAACGCAACCTGAAAACATAATTACTATACCTTCTTTTTGGTACAACAACACCTTAAATTATAAAACCTTTATGGTGCCAGGAATATTAGTGCTTTTAGTTACTATGATTACGCTTTTTTTATCTTCAATGAATATTGTTCGAGAAAAAGAAATAGGAACTTTAGAACAGATTAATGTTACACCTATCAAAAAACACCAATTCATTATTGGAAAATTATTCCCTTTTTGGGTACTAGGTTTAGTGATTTTGACAGTAGGACTAACTATTGCTAAACTCGTTTTCAACGTTCCTATTTTAGGTAATATCGGATTAATATATTTGTTTACATCCATTTATTTATTAGTTATTTTAGGCATTGGTTTATTCATCTCTAATCATACCGAAACCCAGCAACAAGCGATGTTCATTGCCTGGTTTTTTATGGTTATTTTTATCTTAATGAGCGGATTATTCACCCCTATAGAAAGTATGCCACAATGGGCGCAAAATATTACCTTATTTAATCCGATTCGTTATTTTGTAGAGATTATTCGAATGGTAATGTTGAAAGGAGCCACTTTTTCGGATATAGCATTACAATTTTATATAATTGCTCTTTATGCCTTTATTTTAAATGGCCTAGCTGTTTGGAGTTATAAAAAAGTTAGTTAACTTTATAACTGTTATGAAGAATATACCTCAATATAGACTTTCAAAATCGGAGTCTTTGTTTGTAAGAGAACCGCTGACTCGACTTAAGAACTTGATTTTTACATTCAAAGTTCAATACAACTTCATTAAGGCTTTCCGCAAAATGCATTTTATAGGCCCTTGCGTAACCGTTTTTGGCTCTGCCCGATTTGGACCAGAAACAATACATTATAAAAATGCTGAAAAAATAGGTGGTGAAATGGCAAAATTAGGTTTTACAGTAATGACGGGAGGAGGTCCTGGAATTATGGAAGCCGCTAATAAAGGTGCTTATGAAAATGGTGGGTATTCTGTAGGCTGCAATATTGTTTTGCCATTAGAACAAAAACCAAATCCTTATCTTCATAGATGGATTTACATCCCTTATTTCTTTGTTCGAAAAGTAATTCTCGTAAAATATTCGTATGCTTTTATCGTAATGCCGGGAGGAATTGGCACACTAGACGAATTTTTTGAGGCACTTACTTTAATTCAAACAAAAATAATCAGCGGATTCCCTTTAGTTGTTTTTGATAAAACTTATCATCAAGAATTATATCATCATATAAAGATAATGGTAGAAAATGAAAGCATTAGTCCAGAGGATATGAAACTTTTATTTATTACTGATTCTGTTGACGAATTAGTGGAGCACATTAAAAAACACAGCATCAAAAAATTTGGTTTAAAAAAAGAAGTTTACAAACCGAAATGGTGGTATCTAGAGAAAACAAAACAATAGACTGTTTGAATCAAGCTCTATTGCCCACCCATTGTCGTAAGACTTTTTCTAAATCATATTGATTAATTGGTTTTGATAAATAGTCATTCATCCCTGATTTAAAGCATTTCTCTTTATCTTCAGACATAGTTCCTGCGGTCAAAGCAATTATAGGAATATTTCCAGAATTTTTTAACTTTCTAATTTCGGCAGTGGCTTCATACCCATTTTTTTTAGGCATTTGTATGTCCATTAAAATAACATCTGGATTTTCTTTTTTAAATTGTTCAATAGCTTCTTTGCCATCACTAGCTTCAAAAATTATAGAATCTGGCAATATTTTTTTAATTAATTTTTTTGCCAAAAGCATATTAATCCTATTGTCTTCAACAATTAATACAATAGCGTGATTAAAGTTTTTTGTCAAGTCTTCCTTATTTACAACTTGATTTGGATTTAAAACTTCTGTAGTTCTTTTTAAATGGGATTTTCTAAAAACAACTGAAAAATTAAAATCGCTTCCGTGCCCATATTCACTAATGAGGTGTAATTTACTTTTCATTAGTCCTAACAATTGATTGGAAATAGCTAGCCCTAAACCTGTTCCTCCGTATTTTCGGGTTGTGGTTGCTTCCTCTTGAATAAAAGATTGAAATATTTTTTCTTGATTTGATTTTTTAATACCAATTCCTGTGTCTTTTACCGAAAAATATAAAGTTGTCCTATTTTTACTTGAAAAAACCTGATTAATATCCAATCTGATTTCACCCTTTTGGGTAAATTTCAATGAGTTTCCAATCAAGTTGACAATAATTTGTTTCAATCGTACAGCATCTGCATATATGAATTGCGGTACGTTAGAATCAATGCTTAAAATCAACTTAATATTTTTAGTATCTGCTTGGTATTTAAAAAGATTTATAACTCTATGAACTAGATCATAAATATCAATTTCTTCAATATTTAATTCTAATTTACCAGCTTCAATTTTTGAAAAATCTAAAATATCATTGATTATTTCCATCAATGTAACTGCAGATTCATTGACGATACTCATATACTCTAATTGATCGGCATCTAAGTTTGTTTTCATCAATAAATCCGTAAAGCCAATAATTCCATTTAGGGGAGTACGAATTTCGTGGCTCATATTAGCCAAAAAATTTGATTTAGCTAAACTAGCTGCTTGGGCAAGGTTTCTAGCAATTAAAAGTTCTGCATTAGCTTTTTCAAGTTCCATTTGATGTTCTTCTAATTCTTGAATAAGTTTTAGCTTATCAGATTCATCAAAATTTGAAACTGATTTTAATTTTTGATGCTGAAGTTTATTTTCTTTTTCAAGAACAATCCCATTTTTATTTAATGCATTGTCTATCTTTTTCATATCCGGAGGCTTTTATATGAGTATATTTTAAAAACAAAATACTATAAAAACGTCAAAATTCAACCAATATAATGAATGAAAATTGACGTTTTATAGTATTAGTACTATTTTCTATTTCTAACAAATACTTTTAAATAGTAAAAATTAGAAAAATTACTAAAAAATAAAACAATCAATTATTTTTTTCATTCAAGGGGGGACAAAATGAAAAAACAACTTATAATTTGAAAATCAGCTTTTTATGTCGAAATAATTATTAAAATTACAAATAATTTTTTATTTAAAAATTAAAGCATTCGCATTTTCATACTATTTATCATCATTCTTTTTAATATTTAAGTTAAATAATTATGTAGTATTCTAAAAAAATAGGTTTATTATAATAATTTACCATATTTAGCCTCTTTACACCAAAATAATAAAGGTTAATTGCAAGAAAAATGTTTTTTAAATAATACTGTCTTTCAAAAAACAATAATTTTAATCAAGCCATTTATGTAGTATTTTATCTAAATCAGATTGTAATATTGGTTTTGATAAATAGTCATTCATTCCTGATTCAATACATTTCTCTTTATCGCCTGACATTATTCCTGCAGTAACAGCGATTATAGGAACTTTTTTGGCGTTTCTAAATTTTCTAATTTCGTTAGTAGCCTCAAATCCGTTTTTATTTGGCATCTGAATATCCATCAAAATAATATCTGGTTTATCTTTTTTATATTCTTCAATAGCTTCATTACCATCTTTGGCTTCAATTATAGTACAATTAGAAATTAAAGTGGTTATTAATTTCTTAGTGAGCAGCATATTGATTTTATTATCTTCAACTATTAAAACCTTTTTATTTTTTATATTTTCTGTAATTAAATCATATGGAATTATATTTGCTAATATGGCATCATCGCTATTCTGATGGTTTGCTTTTTTAAATTTTATAGTAAAGAAAAAATTACTTCCATCACCGTAATGACTTATTAATTGCAGCTTACTATTCATTAGTTTTAAAAGCTGATTTGAAATTGCCAATCCTAATCCTGTTCCGCCAAATTTTCTACTTGTAGAATTGTCTTCTTGAACAAACGAATTAAATATTTTTTCGTTGTTTGCTTCCTTGATACCGATACCCGTATCTTTAACAGAGAACTTAATGGTAGTCCATTTATCATCTGACGGATCTACTTGATTCAGTTCTAAACGTATTTCTCCAAAACTTGTAAACTTAACCGCATTACTTAATAAATTAACTAGAATTTGTTTTAATCGTACGGAATCCGCAATAATGTAATGCGGAATATCTTTATCCATTTGAAAAACAAAATTTAAATTTTTCTTATTCGCCTGAAGCTTGAATAAATCAACAACCTGATGTGTCAATTTAAACAAATTAATTTCTTCAAGATTTAATTCTAATTTTCCAGATTCTATTTTAGAAAAATCCAAAACATCATTAACAATGTGCATCAATAAAGCGGCGGATTCATTAACCGTTGTCATGTATTCCAATTGGTTTTCACCTAAATCAGATTTCATTAATAAATGCGTAAAACCAATAATTCCATTCAATGGTGTTCTGATTTCATGGCTCATATTAGCCAGAAAATCTGTTTTAGCTTTATTCGCAGATTCAGCGAGTTCTTTCGATTTAATGAGTTCCATTTCAATCAATTTACGCTCTGTAATATCAAAAAAGCTAATCAGTATTTCAGCTATATCTCCTTTTTCATCAATGACAGGAAAACCATTTGTCAAAACCCACATTGTTTCCCTTTTTGCTCTTTTAACTCCTACTACATAATTTTGAATTGGTTGTTTAGTGTTCAAAATGATATTTAAAGGAAACCTCTCAGGAGCCATGATTAAACCATTCTCCATTAACAAAACACGATCTAAATTAATGTGTGTTTTACCCGTTACTTTATCTTTAATTAAACCAAGTAATTCGTCAGCCTCTTGATTACTAAAGATAATTGAGGAATCTGGATCATGAACAACAATACCTGCGTTTAGATTATATAACAAACCACGGTATCTTTCTTCACTTTTTTGAAGTGCAAAATCTGCTTTTTTAGTTACAGTAATATCTCTAGAAAGAATAATAAAATGAGACTTATAATCTTCATTATCTTGCATAGGAGCTACTGAAAGTTCGAACCAATGTTCCCCAGTTGGTAGCTCAATTGAATATTGTTTCCCTGTAGAAAATCCTTTTTCAGCTGCTTCTTTAATAGCAGACATACATGATTCATCAACATCTTGAGGCAATACTTCAGAGAATTTTTTTCCAAGAAATAATTCCGCTGGTATTGCTAATAAATCATCTCGTCTGGTATGATAGTTATAAATTCGGCCGTCAATTCCAACCTCAAAAAGTAAATCTGGAATAGCTTCTAAAATAGCTTCCATTTTTTGATGTACTTTATGTGAGTTTAACTCCGCAAGCTTACGGTCCGTAATATCCGTTGTTGTTCCTATGTAACCTATAATTTGATTATCAGCATTAAATTCTGGAATTGCTTGACCTATAACCCAGGCAATTGATCCATCTGGTCTAACAAATCGATATTCAGATTCTGATGTTTGTTTTTTTGACATCGAATCCATCCATCCTTCAAATAATCTAGCACTATCTTCAACATGTACCGCTCTAATCCAACCATTACCCATAGCGTCCTCATAGGATATTCCTGCTATTTCACACCAACGTTGATTCACATAAGTTGTGCTTCCAGAAGCATCCGTACGGAAAATCCCAACGGGTGAAACTTCGGTAAGCGTTTGATATCTATGCTCACTTTCTAAAACCGAAACTTCTGCTTTTTTTCGTAGCACTTCTTTATCTAAATTTTCAAGCGCATAGGCAACATCACCTGTGGCTTCTTCTAATAATGCAATTTCCTCGGAATCAAAAAAGTTTTTTTCACTAGCATAAAAAGTAAAGGCTCCAATCACATTTCCAAATTTTTTAATAGGCAATGACATCGACGAAAAATACCCTCTTTTTAACGCTTCATTACGCCAAGGCAACATTTGAGGGTCATTTTCAATATCATTACAAATTATATATTTTCCTTCGCGCAAAGCAGTTCCTGTAGGTCCTTGCCCTTCGGGTTTATTATCTACTGTAATTCTTTTTATTGTTGACAAATAACCTCTATCTTCTCCCGAAATCGAGACAGGAATCACTTCCTTCGTTTCATTATCTATCAAGCCAATCCAAGCCATTCTAAACTTTCCTAAATGGACAGCGATATCACAAGCCTCTTTGAAAAGAGTTTGCTCATCTGTGGTGCGAACAATCATTTGGTTTATCTGACTGATGAATAAATAAAGTCGGTTGGCTTTAATAATTTTTTGTTCAGCTACAATTCTTTCGGTAACATCCGTAATAATTCCATGACAAATTACAGTCCCTTCTGGTTCAAGTTCAGGTAAAGAATTGATTTCATGCCAAACTAATCCTTTTTTAGGATGGAGATAACGATAGGTTCCTCTTAATGGAATTAATTTGGATTTGGTTTCAAAAATGCTTTTCATCACATTTTCAATATCATCAGGATGAATTAATGAAAATATTTTATTGCTATCGTTTTCAATTTCTGAATAAGTAAAACCATAAATATCCTCAATAGCATCGCTAGCATAGGGATAAGACAATGAACCGTCTTTGTTTTGACGCATCGAATAAATTAAACCTGGAGACGTTTTTGCAATTTTAACAAATTTATCTCGCTCATTTTCAAGTATTTTTTCTGCTTTTTTTCTTTCCGTTACATCCCGTAGATTAGCAATTATACCATGAATTTCTGGATCATACAACATATTATTTATAATACCTTCTAACCAAACGTAATGCCCTTTTTTATGTCTTACTTTAAATGAAATTGGAAATGGTTTCCCGGGATTTTCAATGGCCCTTTGAAATACTTCTTGTACAACTTCTAGATCATCGGGATGAAGATATTCTTTAGTGGAAATTTTTTCAAACTCATCATGAGACCAACCAGTAAGGCGTTCAGCAGAAGTACTTCTGAAAACGGTATTCATGTTTTCATCAATCAAAGAGATAATAGCCTCATTATTTTCTAACATGGCACGAAAACGCTTTTCATCTTGAATAATCTTAGCTTCAATTATTTTTTTATCGGTTATATCCCTATCAAAACCTAAATATCTGTTTTCCGAAACTTTAAGAATACTGTAAGATCTCCAGCGAATTTCTCCGTTTTTACGAACGGATTTTGTTTCCCCTTTTAGACTTCCTTTTTCTAAAAGAATTTTAAATTGTTCCGCTGCTTTTTCTTTGAAATCTGGCAGTGACAAATCTCCAAATTTCATTTGAAGAAGCTCTTCTTTGGAATAGCCCGTAAAATCAGCCGAAGCTTGATTTATTTCTAAATACTTTCCTTTTTCATCTAAAATAAAAATTCCATCAGGAGCATTTTCGATGTAATTTTTGAATTTCGCATTACTTTCTTCTTCAACAAGCTTTAACTTAGCATTAATTTCCGCTTGTTCTTTAGCTTTAATAGCATCTTCAGCAACTTTCCTTAAACTAATATCCTGAGTATTTCCTCTTAAAGCATATAATTTCCCATTATCATCAAATAAAGGGAACACCATTTCACTAACCCATTTTATTTTATTTTTGAAAACAACCTCAGTTTGGGCAATTTCAAAAGGCTTTTTATCTAGAATTAGTTGATCAATTTTTTTTTGAAATTTGTCTATATCTTGTTTTGAAAAATGATTTAAATACTCTTGAAACAAGTTTTTATTTCCCTCTTTTTCAACTTCAAAAATAGTATACAATTCATCTGACCAAATTAATTCATTCGTTTCTAGATTTAATTCCCATGTACCTATTTGGGCTTTTTTTTGGGCAAAATTTAATAAATTTTGACTTCTGATTAATTCTTCTTGGGCTTTTCTAATTTCGGAAACATCACGTCCTATTGCATAAATACTATCACACGATATGCTGCTAGCAGTCCACTGAATCGTTACATAGCCGCCTACTTTTTTTAAAAATCTATTCTCAAAATTAATTGCAGGATTCCCCTTAGCCAGACTTTCTATCTCTTTCAAAGACCTCTCCAAGTCATCTGGATGCAAAAGATTAACCAAAGAATGATGGAGTAATTCGGCTTTAGAATAACCTAAAACTTGTAAAAAAGCGGGATTAATTTCTTTAAAAAAAGCATCTGTTCCTACAACACAAACTAAATCATTAGATTCCTCAACAAAAAATTTAAACTTAGTTAAAAACTCGTCTTCTTTTGTTAGTCTTTCTATATCTAAGCGCTGTTCTTTTATTTTTTTAACTAATTCTTCGTATGTAGGCTTCCCCTTTTCCATAATACTGATAAATTGAAATTAATTACAAGTATTTTATAATTATAGTATAAATATAATAAAAAAACTAATGCTAATTGCACCAAAATCAAGTATATCAACACAGTGTGACTTTTGTTACTGATTCTGCGTTTTTCAGAATTTATCTTTGCCACATCAATTTACAAAAACGATTATGAAGAAAATAAATATTCTATTACTCATTGGAACTCTTTCTGTTTCTGTCCTAAGTTTTAGCCAAGATACTTTAGCTATTTCTAAAAAAGACATTTGGATAAAAGCTTCTGAAAAGAACTTACAAATCAAAATAGCTAATCAGAATTTTAAATCGGCTCAAGCGGATTACAGACAATCAAACGCTTTGTTTTTGCCAAGTGTTACTGCCTCACATACCGCAATTAGTACTACAAATCCGTTAATGGCTTTTGGATCTAAATTAAATCAGGAAATTTTAACCCAATCCGATTTTAATCCTGCCTTGTTAAACAATCCTGCTAAAACACAAAACTTTGCAACCAAAATTGAAATTTTACAACCTCTGATTAATGTCGATGGATTGTACGGAAGACAAGCGGCTAAATCGAAAATGGAAGCCTTTCAACTGCAAACGGAGCGCACCAAAGAATATCTGGAACTTGAAGTAAATAAAGCTTTCATGCAATTGCAATTAGGCTATAAAGCTGTTGCAGTTTTAGAAAAAGCAAATACAACGGCTGCAGCCAATTTAAAACTGATTGAAAATTATTTCAAACAAGGTATTCTTCAAAAAACCGATTTATTGTCCGTACAAGTTCGTGTAAATGAAATCAAGAACCAGCTGCAATATGCCAAAAGTAATGTGCAAAACGCTTCAGATTATTTAGGTTTCTTACTTAATGAAGACACAACAAATAAAGTCTACAAACCTATCGAAGCTTTAGAAAACAGCATTGTTATTGAAACGATCAATACTACACTTCCAGCCAATAGAAAAGACATTCAAGCAATGGATAAATCATCCGAAGCTTACGCAAAAATGTTACAATCTAGCAAAATGAATTTCTTACCAAGATTGAATGCTTTTGGAAGTTATGAATTGTATGATGATACTTTTTTAGGCACTAAAGCCAAAGGGTATTTAATAGGTGCACAATTATCATGGTCTGTTTTTGATGGGTATAAATCCATTGGTAAAATGGAAAAAGCCAAAGCCGATTTTCAGAAATCAGAAATAGAAAACCAACAATACAAAGCACAAAGCCAATTGGATTTGAACAAAGCAAATCGTCAGTTGAACGATGCGGAGAACAAAGTGAGCCTAAGCAAACTGGCGCTTGAACAATCACAGGAAGCCTACAGAATCCGTAGCAACCGATTCACACAAGGACTCGAAAAAACAACTGATTTATTGTTATCAGAAACCCAAATGTCACAAAAAGAATTGGAATTCTTACAAGCTGTTTTTGAATACAATTTCACACAGGAATACTTACAGTTTTTGACAAAATAAACAGTTCAATTTCAATGGCAATAGAAAAAATCAATTTCAATTTTAAAATCAATTATAAAAAATATACAATGAAGAACAACTTATTCAAATCAGCTATAATCACTCCACTATTCGTTTTACTGCTTTCTTCTTGTAATGGTGAGAAGAAAGAATCTCTAACTAAAGAACCTGCTATCGCGGTAAAAGTTAGTGGTGCGTCTGAAAACAACAACGGGCAATTTATAACAGCCAGTGGTAAAATTGAAGCCGAAAACTCCGCCAATCTAAGTACCAGAATGATGGGTTATGTAACTAAAATTCACGTACAAGTAGGTCAAAAAGTTGGCGCTGGACAATTATTGGTCAGTATCAACAATACTGATTTACAAGCTAAAAAAGCGCAAGTAGATGCCAGTATTCTTCAAGTAACAGCAGGGTTCAATAATGCAAAAAAAGACTACGATCGTTTTGTGAATTTATTCAAGCAGCAAAGTGCTTCCCAAAAAGAATTGGATGATATGACCGCACGTTACGAAATGGCAAAAGCTGGTTTAGAAGGTGCCAAACAAATGCGAAACGAAGTGATTGCTCAATTCTCTTACTCGAATATTACGGCTCCATTTTCAGGAACAGTGACGAATACTTTTGTAAAAGAAGGCGATATGGCTAATCCTGGAATGCCTTTAGTGAGTGTTGAAGGCGCATCAAGATTACAAGTTACCGCGATGGTTTCGGAAAATGATATTGCTGCTATTAAAAAAGGAATGGCAGTGAAAGTTTTGGTTAAATCGTCGAACGAAACCCTTACGGGAAAAGTAAACGAGGTGAGTTTATCTGCAAAAAATACAGGCGGACAATATTTGGTTAAAATAAACTTAGACAAAACCGATTCATCCGTATTATCAGGAATGTTTGTGAACGTTCAATTTCCTATTGAAAATAAAACAGAAACCATTCAAACGGATCGAATTCTAGTTCCTCAAACAGCTTTGATACAACAAGGACAATTAACTGGTATTTACACCATTGGAGAAGGAAATATTGCCATACTAAGATGGTTGCGCACAGGGAAAAACTTTGGCAATCAAGTAGAAGTATTATCTGGTTTAACTGCAAACGAACAATATATTGTTTCGGCTGAAGGTAAATTGTATAACGGAGCTAAAGTTAGTATTCAGTAAACAGTCACAGTTTTTAGGTTAGGTTGCGAAACAACTTTAAACCTTAAACTTTAAACCTTAAACTTTAAACTTTAAATAAAAAATCATGCAAGAAGGTATTTCAGGTAAAATAGCCCATTTTTTCATCAATTCGAAATTGACGATTTTGTTGATGGTGGCTTTGATGATTATTGGTGTGTACAGTTCGTTTTTGATTCCAAGGGAAGAAGAACCGCAAATTAATGTGCCAATGGCTGACGTTCTAGTAGGTTATCCTGGTGCGAGCCCAACAGAAGTGGAGAGTCGTGTGGCCAAGCCATTAGAGAAAATTATTTCGAACATAAAAGGTGTAGAACATGTTCATACCATGGCGATGAATGGCCAAGCCATGCTGATAGTACAGTTTTATGTAGGTCAGGATGTGGAGCGTTCTTACGTAAAATTGTATGACGAATTAGCAAAACACGAAGATATGTTTCCGCAGGGCGTTTACAAACCGTTGGTAAAAACACGTTCGATTGATGATGTCCCTATGTTAGGAATTACACTTTGGAGCGAAAAACAAGATGATTTTCAGTTGCGCCAAATTGCCGAAGAAGTGACTTCGGAAATTGAAAAAGTAAAAGATGTTGCCATCACCAAAGAAATTGGTGGTAGCAATCGGGAACTGAAAGTCATTTTGGACAAAGATAAAATGGCCGAAAATGGTGTAGATGCATTGGGTATTATGCAAATGATTCAGGCCAATAACGGAAGTTCTCAATCAGGGAGTTTTGTACAAAATGACCAAGAATATCTGGTTACTACTGGACAGTTTTTATCGAATGCGGAAGATGTAGGAAACTTGGTTGTGGGTGTAAATAAAAACATGCCCGTGTATCTAAAACAAGTGGCAACGGTACAAGATGGACCTTCAACTGCTAGAAGTTATGTGTCTTTTGGATACGGCAAAGCCAATGAAAAATTCAAAACGGCAAAATCAGAATATCCAGCTGTAACCATTTCTATTGGAAAAGTAAAAGGTGCCGATGCGATGAAAATTTCCGAAAAGATTTTGGAAAAAGTAGCGCATTTAAAACACTCAATTATAACCGATGATGTTCATGTAGAAGTAACCCGAAATTATGGTGAAACTGCATCGGACAAAGTAGGCGAATTGTTGCTCCACTTAGGAATTGCCATTATTGCTGTTACCGTTTTAGTAATGCTAGCTATGGGATGGCGCGGTGGATTAGTGGTATTCTTTTCCGTTCCTTTAACCTTTGCATTGACCTTATTTGCTTATTATTTATTGGGATATACTTTAAATAGAATTACGCTTTTTGCCTTAGTTTTTGTGGTAGGAATTGTAGTAGACGATAGTATTATTATTGCCGAAAACATGCACCGACATTTCAAAATGAAGCGACTGCCGTTCAAACAAGCAGCGATTTATGCCATTAACGAAGTCGGAAATCCAACAATTTTAGCAACTTTTACAGTAATTGCAGCGATTTTACCTATGGCTTTCGTGTCCGGAATGATGGGACCTTATATGAGTCCGATGCCTATTGGTGCTTCAATTGCGATGATTTTATCTCTGTTTGTAGCTTTGACGGTAACACCTTATTTGGGGTATCATTTGTTGCAGGAAAAAGAAGAGCAAGAACACAAAGAAGCGGAAGGAATGGAAACCAGCAGTATTTATAAAATATACAGCAAACTGGAACGCCCATTTTTAGAAAGCAGCATAAAAAGAAGAGTTCTTCTTGCGGTTACCGTGGTGTTATTATTAGGTTCTGTGCTAATGTTTTTTACCAAATCGGTAGTGGTAAAAATGCTGCCTTTTGATAACAAAAATGAATTTCAAGTGGTAATTGATATGCCAGAAGGAACAACTCTGGAACGAACTTCGGCAGTTACTAAAGAAATTGCACAATACTTATCAACCAAACCAGAAGTGGTGAATTACCAAAATTATATTGGCACCTCTGCTCCTATTACATTCAACGGATTAGTTCGCCATTATGATATGCGTGGCGGAAGCAACATGGCGGATATTCAAGTGAATTTATTACATAAAGAAGAGCGTGATTTACAAAGTCATGATATCGCTAAAGCTATGCGAGCTGAAATTCAGAAAATTGCAAAAAAACATGGCGCAAATGTAAAATTGATTGAAGTACCACCAGGACCTCCAGTTCTATCAACTTTGGTTGCTGAGATTTATGGCCCAAATTATGAAGACCAAATAAAAGTAGCCAATCAGGTAAAAACAATTCTGAAAAACACTACGGATATTGTGGACATCGATTGGATGGTTGAAGACAATCAAACGGAATACAAACTGGAAATAGACAAAGAGAAAGCCATGTTGAACGGTATAGCACCACAACAAGTCGTTGGAAATTTGACGTATTTATTGAAAGAATATCCGGTTTCGAATTTGTATGATGAAAATTCGAATGATAATGTAGGTATCGTTCTTTCGCTTGACGACAAAGACAAAACGAGTTTACAAGACATTCAAAACCTAAAAATCAAGGGAAGCCAAGGCAATATGATTCCGGTGAGTGATTTGGTAAAAGTAGTTCGTGATACTTTACAAAAAACCATTTATAGAAAAGACCAAAAACGAGTAGTTTATGTAACCGCTGATATGGCTGGAGCATTAGAAAGTCCGGTGTATGCCATTTTAGGAATGAATGAAAAATTAGCTAAAATAAAACTGCCAAAAGGATACAAAGTCAATGAATTATACATGGAACAACCTACAGATGAAAGCGATTTTACGGTGAAATGGGATGGTGAATGGCAAATTACTTTGGAAGTTTTCCGTGATTTAGGTGTTGCTTTTATGGTGGTTATTGTTATCATTTATATGTTGATTGTAGGCTGGTTCCAAAACTTCAAAACACCAATGGTGATGATGCTTGCTATTCCGCTTTCATTAATTGGGATTGTATTAGGACACTGGTTGTTGAATGCATATTTCACAGCAACCTCTTTTATTGGTATGATTGCTTTGGCGGGTGTAATGGTGCGAAATTCGGTGTTGCTGATTGACTTTATCGAAATCCGACTGAATGATGGCGTTCCATTAAAACAAGCCATTATTGAAGCTGGAGCAGTTCGAACTACTCCTATTCTGTTGACTACTGGAGCAGTTGTTATTGGAGCCTCTATCATTTTGTTTGATCCAATTTTTCAAGGATTAGCAATTTCATTAGTTTTTGGAGCAATTGCATCAACTGTTTTAACTCTGATTGTAGTACCATTGATTTACTACATTACAGAAAGAAAGAAATGGGAAAAATAAAAAATGATTCTAAGTTTAAACAAAAAAACAAATATGAAACTACTTATCATAACCGCCATTTCGGCATTTGAAAAAGAGATTAAAGGAATGTTGAAACGAGCCGAAGTAAAATCTTTTAGTTATAAAGAAGTAACGGGCTATAAAGATATTTCTGAAGAAGCTATAGAAAGTAACTGGTTTGCTAGTGAGATAAACGAAACGGAATCCATCCTCTTTTATGCTTTTGTAAAAAAAGAAAATGTAGACCTATTATTTGATTTGGTTTCTTCCTTTAATGAAAAACAAGAAACACTATCTCATATTCATCTAGCAGTTTTGAACATCGAAAAATCTAATTAATTTAAAAATTTATAAACATGAAAAATAGAATTGTAAGAGGCATTGCAGGAAGTTTTGTACTGATTAGTTTGCTATTATCCATTTATGTTAACCAAAATTGGTTGTGGTTTACTGTTTTTGTAGGCGCTAATTTGTTACAATCTTCTATTACTAAATGGTGTTTAATGGATACTATATTAGAAAAATTAGGAGTAAAAAATTAAAAAAAATTCAACAACATAAAAAAGCCGAAATAAATATTTCGGCTTTTTTATGTTTAAATAATTCGCAAATAATTGATTTACAAATATTTAAAACTAAATTAATTTCGTAATTATTATTACTAAAATAAATTTAACAAAAAAATAACTAAACATTTGTATATACAAATATAAAATGTGTTACATTTGTACCAACAAATAAGATTAATAAAGGCATGAAAATTGAGGACGTTTTAAAATCTACTGTACCGATGGATAATTCTAAAAAGATTATCCTAAACATTTTGTACACACAAAATGTAATTACAGAAAATTTTAATGAAATATTGAAACCTTATGATATATCTGGCGAACAATATAATGTTCTACGTATTTTAAGAGGTCAAAAAGGCAATCCTGCTAACATGTGCGTGATACAAGAACGAATGTTAGCTAAAACAAGTAATACCACTAGATTAGTCGATAAATTATTATTAAAAGAACTAGTGACTCGTAAAGTTTGCCCTGAAAATAGACGTAAAATAGAAGTCATGATTACGCAAAAAGGATTAGATGTTTTGAAGGAATTAGATCCAAAAGTAAGCGCTCATGAAGCTTCTTTTTCGAAAAATTTGAATGCCGACGAAATAGAATTACTAAGTCAATTATTAGAAAAATACAGAAACCAATAAAAATAAAACAACAAATACAATTATGAATACTTTCTTAGATCATCAAAACTGGAGATATGCAACAAAGAAATTTGATGCTGCAAAAAAAATAACAACCGAGGATTTAAACACTTTGAAAGAAGCCATTCGTTTAAGTTCATCATCTTACGGATTACAACCTTACAAAGTTATCATCGTTGAGAATCCTGAATTAAGAGCACAATTACAATCTGCTGCTTATGGACAAACTCAAGTTGTAGATGCTTCTCATTTAATCATTTTTGCAAATGAACTTAATTTTGGAGAAGAAGGAATAAACAACTTCTCTAAAAACATGAGTGAAACAAGAGGAATTCCTTTGGAAAGCCTTCAAGGATATGTTGATTATATGAAATCAAATATTACAGGATTACCAGAAGAAACAAGAAACATCTGGACTTCAAAACAAACGTATTTAGCTTTAGGAAATTTATTGAATGCTGCAGCTGAATTGAAAATTGACGTTACACCAATGGAAGGTTTTGTACCTGCTAAAGTAAATGAAATCTTAGGCCTAGATAAATTAGGTTTAAACGCAAGTTTGTTAGCAACTATTGGATACAGACACGATGAGGACGCAACTCAGTATTATAAAAAAGTTAGAAAATCAAACGAAGAATTATTTATTACACTATAATTATTAATTAAAATCAAATTTAAACACATGAAAAATTTCAAATCGATTGCATTGGCATTAGTAGTAGTTTTATCTACTTTATCAGTAACAGCTCAAACTAAAAAAGTAGACGCTGCAAAAAGTACTATCAACTGGGTAGGTAAAAAAGTAACGGGACAACACAACGGAACAGTAAACTTAAAAGATGGAAAATTAGTTTTCAAAGGAAAAAAATTAGCAGGTGGAGTTTTCACTGTTGACATGAACTCATTGACTTCTACAGATCTTCAAGGTGAATGGTTAGGTAAATTAAATGGTCACTTGAAATCAGAAGATTTCTTTGGAACTGAAAAATTCCCTACTTCAACTTTAGTTTTCAAAAAAGTAGTTGCAAAATCAGCTAATCTTTACACAGTTACTGGTGATTTAACTATCAAAGGACAAACTAACCCTATTACTTTTGATTTAGCTACAACAGCAAATTCTGCTACAACTAAATTTAATGTAAACAGAACAAAATACGATATTAAATATGGTTCAGGAAGCTTCTTTGACAACCTAGGTGACAAAGCAATTGCTGACGAATTTGAATTAGAAGTTTCTTTAAAATTCTAATTTAATTTTAAAATATATGAACAAACCCCAACAGTATTGTTGGGGTTTGTTTTTTATAGACAATTTAAAGTCTGTATTACAAAACATTTATAGCTTTAATTGGCGAAAAAATAGGAGCAAATTTCTTTTAAACTAAAAAATATTTTTGAATCATAAATCTAAATTCCTATTTCCTAACTACCTTTGCACATTCAAAAAACTCCTTATATGAACATACAACATATTCCACAAATTAAACATACCGATAGTGGTAATTTCTTTCTACTTGCTGGACCTTGCGCTATTGAAGGTGAAGAAATGGCAATGAGAATTGCAGAAAAGCTAGTTGGCATCACAGATAAATTAGAAATTCCTTATGTATTCAAAGGATCTTTCAAAAAAGCTAATCGCTCTAGAATTGATAGTTTTTCTGGAATTGGAGATGAAAAAGCATTGAAAATTTTACGAAAAGTTTCAGAAACTTTTGGAGTTCCTACCGTTACTGATATTCATACTAATGAAGATGCTGATATGGCTGCGCAATATGTTGATGTATTACAAATCCCAGCTTTCTTAGTTCGTCAAACTGATTTAGTTGTGGCTGCTGCCAATACTGGAAAAGTTGTAAACTTGAAAAAAGGACAATTTATGAGTCCAGAAAGCATGAAACATGCTGTGCAAAAAGTATTGGATTGCAACAATCAAAATGTAATGGTAACAGATCGTGGAACTATGTTTGGATACCAAGATATGATTGTTGATTTTAGAGGAATTCCAACTATGCAACAATATGCAACTACTGTTTTAGATGTAACACATTCTTTACAACAACCAAATCAAACTGCTGGTGTAACTGGTGGTAGACCAGATATGATTGAAACCATTGCTAAAGCTGGTATAGCAGTAGGTGTTGACGGAATTTTCATAGAAACTCATTTTGATCCAGCTAATGCTAAAAGTGATGGAGCTAATATGCTACATTTAGATTATTTTGAATCATTAATGACTCGATTAGTAGCAATCAGAAAAACAATAAACGCATTTTAAAAACTTAATACCTTACAATTAATTGAAATATATTTTTTTAAACTATATTATATTAATTATATTTTTTACGAATACCGGATTTTCACAGCCCCCAATGAATCCAAAATATACCGAACATAATAAAGGAAAATTATTTTTCTCTTGGGGAGGAAATAGAGAAACCTACTCTACATCTGATGTGACATTTCGTGGTAAAGACTATAATTTTACTATTGATAATATAACCGCACATGATAAGCCAAAAGGTTGGCATATTGATTATATAAATCCTGTTAAGATGACAATACCTCAAACTAATTTTAGATTGGGGTATTTTGTCAATGATCATTACAGTATAACTATTGGTGTAGATCACATGAAATATGTGATGACCCAAAATCAAACAGCTAATGTAACAGGAACTATAAATTTACCATTAATCTATAATGGATCTGATTATAATGGAATTTACACCAATACTCCTGTGGATTTTAGTGATGAAACTTTTTTGACCTACGAGCATACGGATGGTTTGAATTACATCAATACTGAAATTTCAAGATTTGATGATATTTCTCCTCTTTTCAAAATAGCAAATACGGATAAAATTCAAGTCAATTTAACCGAAGGTTTCGGATTTGGAGTTTTGTATCCAAAAACCAATACCAAACTACTAGGTAACGAGCGGCATGACGACTTTCATGTTTCGGGATATGGCACCTCCTTAAAGACAGGATTAAATATTACTTTATATAAGTACTTCTATGTCCAAGCTGAAATAAAAGGAGGATATATTAATATGCAAGATATTCGTACTACAATAAGTAATGAAGATAAAGCAGCTCAAGATTTCTTCTTTTTACAAAGAATTATAGCTTTTGGAGGAATTTTCAAGATCTAAATATACTGTTGAGAAGCATTAAGTACTTTCTTAAAAGGATGTATTTGATGCTTCTATTTTTAATTGAGTATAATTCCCTAAATTTTACTATAAAAATCCTTTTTGTGGTAATTTATTCTTAATTTAGTATACAAGGAAGTTTATCGTTAAAAGGTAAAATAAAAAGGTTCAAATTACTACTATTGAATAATGACAAAAAACTCAAATCATACTATAAGTAGCGATTACAAATTCGAGAATTTTTTCGAATTATCAGCAGATTTATTCTGTATAGCTGGATTTGACGGATATTTTAAAAGGATAAACCCCTCTGTTTCAAAACTATTAGAATATTCGACTGAAGAGTTATTATCAAAGCCAATACACGATTTCATTTATCATGAAGATAAAAAAATTACAGCTGACCACCGAGATGATCTTTTAAGAAACAATCCTCTTTTAAATTTTGAAAATAGATATTTAACCAAGAGTGGTGAAATCGTATGGTTGTCTTGGACCTCCATGCCTATAGAAAATGACGAATTGGTTTTTGCAATAGCAAAAAATATAACTCATAAAAAAAAATTAGAAGAAGAACGAAATTTACTTCTCACTAATTTAACTAAAAACAACAAAGACCTCAAGCAAATCACCTATACAAATTCACACGATTTGAGATCGCCAGTGAATAATTTATTAGCAATTTTCAGTCTTTTGGATATATCAAAAATCAATGACACCGAAACATTAGAATTAATAAGTATGCTTAAAGCTACGAGTGAAAGCTTAAAACAAACCTTAAACGATTCGATTGAAACGCTGACACAGAAAGAAAATGAAAATTCAAATATTGAAATTTTAGACCTAAGAAACTCTTTAGATATAGTCCTTCGATCTATTAGCTCATTGATACAAAACTCAAAAGCAATTGTAAATGTTGATTTTTCAGAAGCCGAAACAATTAAGTTTAATAAGGTATATCTGGAAAGTATATTTCTAAATCTAATCACTAATTCGATAAAATACGCAAAACCAGATTCGCCAACTACGATATCTATTTATTCCAAAATAACAAATGGAATCACTCAATTAATTGTTTCTGATACTGGATTAGGTTTTGATATGGATGTGGTAAAAGATAAGATTTTCGGACTTCAACAAAAATTTCATGACCACACGGACAGTAAAGGAATTGGATTATATTTAGTGTATAATCATATTACAAGTTTAGGAGGAACGATTACCGTGAAAAGCAAAATAAATGAAGGAGCTGAATTTATTATATCTTTCAAAAATTAAAAACACCGTTTAGTTTGAATACAATCCTTAAAATAAGGATAAAAAAGAGAAATATAATTGTTGCAAATTAAAACTCTTATGAAAACAAAAACACCAATTTCGCCAAATTCAAACAGTGCATCCGCTATTGAAATTCTTCAGTATATTGTTTTGATTTCTGTAATTCTATATTTTGGCAAAACGCTTTTTATACCGCTTAGTTTTTCGCTACTCATTAGTTTTATACTTTATCCTATTTGTAAATGGATGGAAGAAAAAGGAATTAGCCAAAGTGTATCACTTTCAATTGCGCTGTTTTTTGTAACTCTTTTCTTTGCAATCTTAATTTATTTGTTAATCCTCCAAATAACGGCATTTTCGAATGAGTGGGAACCTTTTAGAATGAAACTCATAGAAACCGTAAATCAGTTAAGTGCATTCCTTGCAGATCAATTTGGCATAAGTACTGAGAAACAATTAGATTATCTTAAAAATTCCATTAATAATTCTGGATCACAAACACTATCAATTCTAAAAAATGCCGCCTATTCCTTCTCTGAATCCGTATTTTTTTTGTTAATAATCCCTGTTTTTTCAGCACTTATACTTTATCATAGAAGATTATTAGCGAATACTTTGTACCAAATTTTTCCAGCTGATAAGAAAGAAACTATTCACGAAATTTTGATAGAAACTATCCATGCTTACTATGATTTCATCAAAGGAATGTTAGTGGTTTATTTGATTGTAGGACTTTTAAACAGTATAGGACTTGCAATTGTTGGTGTGCCTCATCCCTTTCTTTTTGGATTTATCGCTTCTATCTTAACTTTCATTCCTTATGTCGGAATTATTATATCTTCCCTTTTGCCTATAGCCGTTTCTTGGATAACATTCAACTCGATTTGGTACCCAATAGGAGTAATTGTAGTTTTTTCAATAGTACAAATATTAGAAGCTTATGTAATATTTCCTTTTGCAGTAGGCAACCGATTAAAAATTAACACTTTAGTAATTATTATTATGATAACCATTGGTGGTATTTTATGGGGAGCTGCTGGAATGATTTTGTTTATTCCTTTCATTAGTATTATAAAATTGATTGCAGACCGAACAGAAAGTCTAAAAACAGTATCAATTCTATTAGGAGATGGAAATCATACAAAAAAAAAACTACAAGCCTAAACTTGTAGTTTTATATTAAATTTTTATTTGAATTTTTTATTTTTGTTCACTAATGTGTTTTTATTTAATCGGTTCGAAGCTGATTGCTGTTCCTCCTCCTGCTGCTAAATTCAAATTGATTTTTGATTTGTTTGTAACAACTACCGTTCTTATTGTATAAGCAATAGGATTTTTTTGCCAATCGGCATCTTTTGCATCTTCATAAATAACGGCTTTATATTTTTGTCCTTTAGTTAAGAAGTCTAATTTAATCTCTGATTTTCTGGCGTTCTCATCTGTAATAGCACCTAGAAACCAAGATTGTTTCCCTTTGGCTTTTCTAGTAATAGTCAAATAATCTCCTGGTTCCGCTTGCAAGATTTTAGTATCATCCCAATCTACCGCAACGTCTTTAATAAATTGAAAGGCATCTGGGTATTTTTCGTAATTTTCTAATAAATCAGCAGCCATTTGAATAGGCGAATACATAGTTACATATAATGCTAATTGCTTCGCCAAAGTGGTATGAACCTGCTCTGTTTTATTTTTGTCATAATAACTCATTTTAATTTCAAATATTCCAGGGGTATAATCCATTGGGCCACCAAGCAA
Organism: Flavobacterium sp. 123; assembly: GCF_003634825.1. Classification (NCBI taxonomy): domain Bacteria; kingdom Pseudomonadati; phylum Bacteroidota; class Flavobacteriia; order Flavobacteriales; family Flavobacteriaceae; genus Flavobacterium; species Flavobacterium sp. 123. The sequence continues at coordinate 2,458,881 of NZ_RBXD01000001.1, read as the reverse complement.
TCTTGTAAAAGGTAAAATGGTTTCATGCATAGGTGGGTTTCCTATACTCCAAGCATTAAATTCTGTTCCACGAGCAGCTTCTGCAGCAACATAGTTTGGATAGGTTCTACTGTATCCTGTTGGTCTAGATGATTCATGAGAATTCAACATTAATTTGTAATCTGCAAATCGTCTGGCAACAAAATTAAAGTGATTCACCATAGTTTGCCCATCATGAAATTCGCCACGAGGAATAATTTTACCTACATAACCTGTTTTGGCAGCTGGGTAATCGTATTTTTTCATTAAATCTAAAGCACGATCTAGATGTCTTTCATAATTACCAACAGAACCAGATGTTTCATGATGCATAATCATTTTTACATTTTTTGCTTTGGCGTAAGCCGAAATTGCAGCCAAATCAAAATCAGGATATGGAGTTGTAAAATCAAAAACTTCTTCTTTCCAATTTCCTGACCAGTCTTCCCAACCTACATTCCATCCTTCAACTAATACTCCGTCAAAGCCATTTTTTGCAGCAAAATCAATATAACGTTTGGTGTTTTCTGTAGTGGCTCCATGTCTTCCTGATGATTCTAATTTTGTCCCAAAATTAGTTGCGTTTTGTGATCCCGCGTAATCCCAAGTCGATTTACCAACGTGCATTTCCCACCAGATCCCCACATATTTCATTGGTTTAATCCAAGATGTATCTTCAATTTTTGATGGATCATTTAAGTTTAAAATCATTCGGGAACCTACAATATCCCTAGCATCATCACTTATCATGATAGTTCTCCATGGAGAAACGCAAGGAGCTTGCAAATAGGCTTTGTCACCAATAGCATTAGGTACTAATTCCGCTTTTAATTTGAAATTTGTTACATCCGCTTTTAAATGCATTACAGGGTAATTCACGACAGCCGCTTCAAAAATATTAAGGTATAAACCAGATGGTGATTTCATCATCAAAGGAGTTTGAACCATATAACGTCCTGGAATTGATTTTACTCCAATTCCGTTATTCATATTTATTTTAGAATTATCTATTTCTGAAAGCTTCGTTTCATTGTACTCATATTCATTACTATCAAAATCTCCTGGAAGCCAGAAAACTTTGTTATTTTCTGTTAAGTTAAATTGAGTTGATTCGTCAGAAATAATAAAATAATTCAGTTCTGCTTGTCGTGGAAAATCGTATCTAAAGGCAACTCCTTCATCAAAAACTCTAAAAATAATATTCATTTTTACTTTAGATTCTTTACTAACAAGTCCAATTGTAAGTTCGTTGTAATGATTCACGATTGAAGCTTGTTCACCCAAAACAGGTTTCCAAGATTCATTGAAAGTAGCTGTTTTTGAATCCAAAATTTCAAAATTGGCATCTAAAGCTGGTTTTTCCTTTAGTTTTATTCCTAAAGCACTTTCTAAAACGACTGCTTTGTTTTTATAATTTACAGCATAAACAGGTTGTCCGTTACTACCTAGTTTAAAGTTTACAGTAATTTTACCAGACGGAGATTGAACACTTTGAGCGCTCAATACACTTAGGGTAAAAAGAAATAAAAGGGAAAATAAATGTTTCATTTGGTTTGATTTTTTGAATTGCGAATATAGTTAAAATCCACATTTTTTTGAAGTACCAATCTTCACAAATACTTGTTTTTTGTTAAAAAAACCCTTCGATATTAATACCGAAGGGTAACTACTAAATAAACAAACCAAAACACTTATTTACTTAACTCAAAACTAACTTTTTTGTCTGTGCTAGAATCCGTTCCAACAAAAGCTTGAAACACTCCAGGCTCAGCAATAAATTCTAAATCAGAATTATAAAATTTTAATTCTTCAACAGTAATTTGAAAACTCACTGTTTTTTTCTCTCCTTTTTTAAGAGCAATTTTTTGAAATCCTTTTAATTCTTTAATTGGTCTAGTAACAGACCCAACTAAATCTCTGATGTATAATTGCACCACTTCTTTACCATCATAATTTCCAGTATTAGTAACATCTACACTAACGGTTATTTTATCATTGAAATTCATTTTATCTGATGAAATATGAAGATTTGAGTAATCAAAAGTGGTATAACTTAATCCGTAACCAAAAGGGTATAAAGGTTCATTTCTAAGGTCTATATAATTAGATCTGAATTTTTCAAACTTTCCTTCTTTATTTAAAAGAGGTCTTCCTGTATTTTTTTGGTTGTAATAAATAGGCACTTGTCCAACACTTCTAGGAAAAGTTGCGCTCAATTTTCCAGAAGGATTTTCATTCCCAAATAAGACGTCAGCAATAGCAGTTCCAGCTTCACTTCCAGCAAACCATGTATTCAAAATAGCGGGAACCGTTTCGTCTTCCTGAACTAAAACTAATGGTCTTCCTGTAAAAAGTACCAAAACAACTGGTTTTCCTGTTTTCAATAATTGTTGTAATAAGTCTTTTTGAGCTTGAGGAATTTCTAAGTTTGTTCGGCTACTGCTTTCTCCACTCATTTCTGCTGATTCCCCAATAGCTGCAACAATAACATCAGATTGACTTGCAATTTTTAAGGCTTCCGCCAATAATTCTTGAGTCGTTCTGTTGTCGCGATGTAAAGTTTTCCCAAACATAGTTGCTTTCTCCTCGAAAGCTGCATCGTAATCCAGATTACTTCCTTTGGCGTAAAGCACCTTTGTTGTATTACCAACAACCTCTTTAATTCCAGCTACTAACGAAACGGATCGTTCCATATTTGTAGCAACGCTCCATGTACCTGCCATGTTTTCTTTGGCATCAGCCAATGGTCCGATTATGGCTATAGTTCCTGATTTTTTTAAAGGAAGAACTTGGTTTTGATTTTTAAGTAAAACCAAAGATTGTGCTGCAATTTTTCTGGCTTCGCTTCGATTACTGTTCGTAAAAATCTCCGTTTTAGCTCTTTTTTCATCACAATATTTATAGGGATCTTGAAACAATCCCAAATCATATTTGGCATTCAAAATAAGTCGAACCGCATTATCAATTTGCTCCATGCTTACTTTATTTTCAGCCAATGATTTCTTTAAGGTGGTAAGGAAACCTTCGCCTACCATATCCATTTCTACTCCAGCATTTAAAGCTAATGCCGAAACGGTTTGCAAATCACCCATTCCGTGTTCTATCATTTCAGGAATTCCTGTAAAATCAGTAACCACAAAACCTTTAAAACCCCATTGTTTTCTCAACACATCAGTCATTAACCACTTATTTCCAGTAGCAGGAATTCCGTCAATTTCATTGAAAGAAGCCATAACTGATCCAACTCCAGCGCCAACAGCTGCTTTATATGGTGGAAAATAATCATTGTACATTTTTATTCTGCTCATATCAACCGTGTTGTAATCACGACCCGCCTCTGGTGCTCCATAAAGTGCAAAATGTTTTACACAAGATAAAATAGTATTGTTTTTTGACAAATCATCTTGTTGATACCCATGCACCATTGCTTTTGCAATTTGGCTTCCTAAAAAAGGATCTTCACCTGAACCTTCAGAAACTCTACCCCAACGCGGATCACGAGAAACATCAACCATCGGTGAAAAAGTCCAGTTGATTCCGTCAGCACTAGCCTCCTGAGCAGCAATTTGCGCGCTTCTTTCTATCAATTTCATATCCCAAGTACAAGATAATCCAAGTGGAATAGGAAACGTAGTTTCATACCCATGAATGACATCCATTCCAAAAAGCAATGGAATTTTCAATCGACTTTTTTCGACTGCAATTTTTTGTACTTCACGGATTTTTTGAACAGATTTAATATTAAATAAACCTCCTACTTTACCTTCTTCAATATTTTTGGCCACATTAGAACTATTTGCAGCTCCAGTAGTTATATCTCCCGAAGTAGGCAAATTCAATTGTCCAATTTTTTCTTCTAATGTCATTTTAGAAATTAATTCAGTTACAAATTCCGTTTTTGGTTTTATTGTAACTGATTTTTTGGTTTCTTTTTTTTGGCTGTAACCAAAAAGCGAAAATCCCAGCAATAGTATAATTAGCTTCGCTTTCATTATTTTTTTTATTTGTTTAAACATCCAATCATAAATTCATTGGTTGCTATATACTTGTGATTCTAATCCTTAAAAAAGTTTCACTCCTAATTTCTCTTTATTTTAAAAATTATATTTTCCGGAATGAAAATTTAATTTTAATAAACCTGCTTTTACTTCAGGTGCATTCATAAATAATTTCCATAATAATCCTGTACGATAATTTTCAATCATAGGTGCAATTGTTCCTTGATCAATGGCTAAATATCGTGGGGTTACCCAATTATAATGAGCAGAAAAAGCATCATAAGGACCTGCAACGCCAACATAAGAAGATTTCTTTTCGTCGTATAAATAATGTAGAAATTTCATGGATTCAGTTGGTGTATAAGGAAAAGAAGATAATGCTGCAGTAGGTGAAATCACGCCTAAATCATTATTTGGCTGATGCGCTGAATATCCTGTTGAGCCATCATTATTACGAGAATAACTAGCTGTTAATCCCCAACATTTTTCAGAATAATCTTTCCATTGGTGTGGATTAGCAACACAATATTTATTCATGATTTTAGCATGATTTTGTGTCAATGTCCAATAATTTGCATATTGATCTGTCAAGTTCGTAGGATCCAAACCTAAATAAGAATAATGAGACCAAAACATTGGTCCTACATTACCTGTAGCGCCATTATAGTTTAACACTACTGGCAAACCATATTGTGAACCGCCATTAACAATCGCTCCATTTCGTGCCCAAGCTTCATGATATGCAGCTGCAGGAATAGGATGCGTTGGCGAAGCTGCTCCTAAAACATAGGTAATTAAGCATTCATTATATCCTTCTAATTTAAAATTCATTTCCCAACCGTAACTTGGTGACCAATGCCAATACATGGCATTTTCGCCCTTAGTATACCAGTCCCACTCTACGCCTTTCCATAAATTATCAGCTTGAGTTGCTAAAGCTTGTTCAGCAGTAGTTCCATTCTTAAAATATTCTCTTATACTCAATAATCCTTGGCATAAAAAAGCAGTCTCAACAATATCCCCTCCATTATCTTTAGTACCAAATGGAATTACATGACCTGTTGAACCATTAATCCAGTGCGACCAGGCTCCATGAAAACGATCTGCATTTTCAAGAAAAGTTAAAGCTGTAGTAAGTCTAGAAACCGCTTCACTTCTATTAACAAAACCACGATCAACACCAACTATAATAGACATTAATCCAAACCCTGAGCCTCCAGTTGTAACAATATTAGCTTCAAAATTAGGATCATCCGTAAGATATCTTTCACGAGCTAATTTTGAATTCGTTTCAGCATAATCCCAAAAATATTTAATAGCATCTTTTTGAACTTGATCTAAAGCTTCTGTATCAGTTAAAATAACCGTAGGAGTTGTTGGAGTCTTAGGCAATGGAGTACCTCCACCCTTACCCTCGGGCGATGACGAAGAGCATGAATAGAAAATATTCAAAAAAAGTATTACATATATGTGCCTTTTCATTTGTATAAAATAATAGTATTAATAACTAAAAAATACACACCCAGTTTTAGATAAACCGGGTGTGTTAAAACTTCTATCTGTTGTCTTTTTCTAATAGGTATAATGATTTTACCTCATTATCAGTAAGTGCCGCATTATAAATTCTGAATTCATCCATCAAACCTGTATAATTTAGCATCCAACCATCTGGAGCTCCCCAAGGTGCGCCCAAATGTTGTTGGTATCCTCCTATAACAAATTTAGAGACATCAGAGTTTGCAAGTTCACCATAACCCACACCTCCATCAAGAGGATCACTAGCATATCTTTTTGACATTGATGCTGGCAAATCTAGTTTTGTTCCATCGATGTAAACGCTATAAGTAGAACTAGCCCCATTATAAGTCCAAACTAAATGTTTCCATGTTCCAAACATATTTGTCAAAACATTAGCACCATCATGAACTAACCATTGTCCAGACCAAGCAATACTTGGTGTTACATCTTTTTGCAAATGATTTTTAAGTAACATTGTTTGTGCTGGTCCTGTACCTTCAATCAAAGAGAATATATTACCCCAAAAATCAGATGTTTTTGGTAACATAAATAAAGATTGAGCGCCTCCTGTATGTGGATCAGTTTTTATCCACATAGAAACGGTTATGCTTTTTATATCAACCAAAGAACTTGCTACTGTACCATAAGCTATAAAAGAACTTGTAGACCCTTTATAGGCTTTCCCTTTTATTCCAGTATCATAAGAAACATCCGTACCTACTCCTCCACTTATTCCATTTTTTGAATCTATAATATTGTCTTCAAAACTCAATTTTGAAATCAAATTAGAAGCAGCAATATCATCTGAAGTATCATAACCTCCTATCGCCTCATAAGGAATAGGGCTGTTTACTTTATCTATACTATCCTCGTTACAGCTCACAAAAAATTGTGATACTAGAACAGAAGCAAATAAGAAAATATATTTATTTTTTTTCATTTTTACTATTTTTTAGAATTAATAACCAGGATTTTGAGCTGACAATCCTTTTGATTGTGTGATGAATGCTTGTGGTAAAGGAAATAATTCATGTTTACCAGTAACAAATGTTTTTCCATCAATAGCAAAAGCAGCTTCTGCTTGACCTGTTCTAACTAAGTCAAAGAATCTATCGTGTTCCATTGCCATTTCAACTCTTCTTTCTTTCCAAATAGCAGTTCTAACATCCGCTTGAGATGCAGCAGTAGTATTTGCTAATCCAGCTCTTGTTCTGATTTGGTTCAACAAAGGAATTGCATCTGAAGTTTGTCCTAATTCGTTTAATGCTTCCGCTTTCATAAGCAATACTTCTGCATATCTCAAATATTTGATATTTACATCTGTTTCCCATGCATCAGTATAAGCTGAAGAATACGCTTTGTAATTGTATCTTGGATTTTCAACGGTTAGTGGTACAACACGACCATCATATAAAGTAGTTCCTGCAAAAATAATTGTAGCATTTTTTCGAACATCTCCTGACTCATATGCATTCACTAAACTTTGAGAAGGTGTATTGAAACCCCATCCCCATCCACCAGCACCACGAGCACCTTGTGTAGCTGAATATCCTGAAATTCCTTTAGCAGGAGTTGAACCAGTTCCTTGAATTTCAAAAATAGATTCTGCGTCATTTTCACCTTCTAATTTAAACATAGAAGCATAATCCGAAACAATTGAATATCCTGAAACCAAATTACAGTTATCAATAACTTTCTGCCATTTTTCTTGGTATAAATTAACTTTTGCTAACAATGCGTAAGCTGCACCTTTTGAAGCTCTTCCTTTTTCAGAAGCAGCATAAGTAGCTTTGTTTGGTAATGCCGCAATAGCATCATTCAAATCTGCTTCGATGAAAGCATATACTTCAGCAGCTGATTTACGAGTCAATTGCATCACTCTATCTTCTTCAGAAGATGGGTTTGGCAAATGATCTACTATTGGCACTCCGCCATATGTTTTTACCAAAGTAAAATACATAAAAGCTCTCAAAAATTTAGCTTCTCCTAACAATCTTGTTCTCAAAGCAGGATCTGCTTGATCTAATTGAGGAATAATGTTTAATGCTTGATTACATCTATTAATCCCTTCGTAATTTCCAGCAAAAACTTCGCTTGTAGAAGGGCTTGAAGGATTATAAGTCAAAGCATCCATTACATCTTTATCTGAACCTGTATCTCCAGGAGAAGAACCTTTATCAGCATCATCAGAAGCAATACTTGATAAACCTATCCAAGAAAACGAAGTCATATTCCAATCCAAAAAATGACTATAGATTGCTGTTACAAAAGTGGCTGCACCTTCATCATTGTTGAATAATGCTATATCTTTTGTAGAGATAGATTCCGTTTGATCTACATCTAAATAGTCGTTTGAACATCCAGAAACAAAGTATGCGGATAGAACAAACATTGATATATATATCTTTTTCATTTTATTAAAATTTTAAATTAGCACCTATAACGAACGATCTTAAAGTAGGATAAGCATCCAACTCGATACCTTGAGTTCCATAAGGATCACCATTACCATTTAATTCTGGAGAAAAACCAGAGAATTTTTGAGTAATAAATGGATTAATTGCATTCACATATATTCTACAAGAATTGATAAACTCTCCTTTTAAAGGCAGTTTATATCCTAAAGTAATATTGTTAACTCTAAAGAAATCACCTGATTCTAAATAGAAAGTAGAAGCAACCGGAACTTGGTTAAATGGTGCAGCAACTGAAGCAGTTGTATTGTTAACTGTCCAAAAATTTGTTGCTAATGATTCTTCAATATTTTCTCCAGTAAAACGTTGTGCTTTTTTACCATTGTATACTTTTGCACCTTGAGTACCGTATCCGTCAACAGAGAAATCAAAGTTTTTATAGTTTAATCCTAAACTAACTCCATAAGTAGAAGTTGGCAAAATAGACCCAACATATTTTTTGTCTTTATCTGCTAAAACATCTTGAGCAACTTTTGAGCCAGTTGAATCAAAGTACAACATTTTACCATTTGTAGCATCAAAACCAGCATACTCATACATATAAAAACTACCCAATGGTTGTCCAATAGATGAATTATCTAATAATTTAGTCCATTGACCATTACCTAAACCACCACCATTAATTGGAGCAAGAGTTGCGTCTTTTAATCCTGTAAGTTTGTTTTTGTTGTTAGAATAATTTCCTCCAACCCAGTAAGTCAAATTATCAGTTATTTTATCATCCCAACGCAAAGCAACTTCATATCCTTTATTTGATACTTCTCCAACATGTGCAGGAGATGAATTACTAATTCCAGAAGTTAAGTAGGGTTTTGTATTCAAAATAACATTTGTAGTTGATTTATCATATACATCAAATGATCCTTTCAATCTTTTGTTTAATAATTCAAAATCTAAACCAACTGAAGATTCTTCTGTGATTTCCCATGATAAACTTGGGTCAACCTGAGAATTAATTGTTGTTCCTTCATATAGAATTGAACCTCCTAAATAACTACTCAATCCTGAAGAGTAAGCTTGACTGTTAAGTGGTACGTTTTGATTTCCTAGTTTACCCCAACCTCCTCTTAATTTCAACAAGTCGATTCCTTTTACATTAGCCATAAATTCTTCTTTGGAGATAATCCATCCTAAACCAAAAGCTGGAAAAGTTCCCCAACGATAATCTTTACCAAAGTTAGATGATCCATCTCGTCTGATGGTTCCAGTCAATAAGTATCTGTCCATCAATTTGTATTGGAAACGACCAAAGTAAGATGCCAATTTATTTTGATTGAAAACTTCATCGTTATAATTAGTTACTGTTCCCACATAATTAACGCCTGATAAAGACCAGTAATTTGCATCTGCATTTACATTTTTTCTAGCAATAGTTAATTTTTCTCTTGATCCTTTCACTGAAGTTTCAATACCTGCAGTCAACTCAACATCATGAATATCAGCAAAAACTTTATTGTATGTGAAATAATTTGATAAGTTCCAATTAAAATATTGCTCTCTACCTTTAGTCAATAAATTAACATTAGCCGTAGGAGAATATGCTGAAGCTACTCGGCTAGGGTCTGCTGCTAACCAAATATTTTTAGTGTCTTCAAAATTGTAGTTTTTCCAAGAATAATATTCCCCGTTAAACTGTGAAGTGAATTTTAATGATTTTATGATTTCATAATCTAATTTCAAACCACCTTGCAACATAATACTTTTTTGTTGTTCATTAAAAAAGTCTAATTGCGCTACTGGATTCCCAACATTGTTAAAAGAAGAACCTGTTGTACCAGCAAAACCATCGTCACCTACAAATGACACACCATATTGACCATTCGGAAAACGAACAGGAACAATAGGAGATTGTTTATAAGCTGCTGTAAAAGCATCTAAAGGTTTTGGGGTTGATTTAGTAGAACCAAAACTAAAATTTTGGTTTAAAGTCAGTTTTTTAGAAATTTTATATTCATTATTATTTCTAAAAGTAGTACGGCTATAATCTAAACCATTCAAGATTCCTTTTTCTTCGTAATTACCTAAACTGAAGAAGTATTTAATGTTTTCCGTTGATCCAGAAACCGAAACGTTATTTTGTTTGTAGCTACCTGTTCTAGTAATTGCATCAAACCAATCCGTATTAGTAGGCTGATCTTGTGAAAATGTAGTAGACTGTAAAGCCATATTTGAATAATAAGAATACTTATTACTTCCTGCCATTTTTACTTTTTTCAAAGGCTCTCTCATCCCTGCGAAGCTTTCAAACTCTACAGAAACCTTATCCCCTTTACCTTTTTTGGTAGTAATAATAATTACCCCATTAGCAGCTCTTGTTCCATAAATAGCTAATGAAGAGGCATCTTTCAAAATCTCATAAGAGGTAATATCGTTGGTGTTAATGTTATTAATATTTTCTGTAGGCATTCCGTCTACAATAAATAAAGGAGTTCTTCCTCCTAATGCAGTACCTAAACCTCTAATAACTACCGAAGGAGTACTTCCTGGCAAATCAGAAGATATTACTTGAACACCCGCAGCTTTACCTTGAATAGCTTGAGAAGCATTCAACACTTTGGTTTTTGATATTTCTTCTGCTTTTAATGAGGTAATCGCAGTGGTATTATCAATTTTCTTTCTGGTTCCATAACCAATGACAACAATCTCTTTCAATTCAGTGTCTTTGGATTCTTTTAATTTTATGGTCATTGGTTCAGAAGTTGCTTTAATGGATAAAGCATCAAAACCGACCATACTAATTTTTAATACTTCGCCAGCTTTGGCATTGATATTAAAATTTCCATCAAAATCGGTATCAGCAGTTGTCTTAGAATCGGATGCAACAATAAATGCTCCCGGAATCCCAATTCCGTTCTGATCTAATACCTTTCCTTTAATTACTTGACCAGACATATATGCTGGAAGTAGAATGAGTGCTAAAAAGCTAAAAATAAAATTTCTCATAGGTTTGTTATTAAACGTTTAAGTTAGTTGAGCTAAATTAGATAAATACAACGTTGTAGTAACTATGTTTGCACTACTACACAAATACATCAAAAAAAATAAAATCGTTGAAAAAGCAATGTTTTAAAGGCCTTGAGAGAGGTGATGAGGTAATGCATCACTTAGCAATGATGTAGTGATGATGTGTTGTGATTCTGCAATTAAATATTGCAAAAAATACATTATCGTCAAAAAAATAATAGTTTTTATATCGTTAATAAAAACTTAGAAAGATTCTCTTCTTGAACAAGGTTCAATTTTTTTCTTAAACGATAGCGGTGTAGCTCAACTCCTCTAAAAGAAATGTTCATCATTGGTGCTATTTCTTTAGAAGAAAGATTCATTTTTAGGTAAATACAAAGCTTAATATCCTTTGAAGTAAGATTTGGATATTTTTTGGAAAGGTTCACAATAAATTCATTGTGTATTTGATTCAAATTGGTTTCAAAAGTTTCCCATTCGTGCTTGTTAACCGCGTTTATTTTTATAGCCTTTTTAATTTCGCTTTTCAGTTTATTAAAATCCGTTTCGGTATCAAGAATACCTTGAATATTTTCAATCATCTCACTTTGCTTGGCAATAGAAAGTGACTTTCCTGCTACTTCAGATGATTTTGATTGTAGTTCTAGTTCTAAAATATGCTTTTCATATTCTTGGCTAGTGAGTTCATTTTCAGCTTTTAACTCCATCTCCAAGATTTTCTTCTGATGTTTTAATTCTTCTTCTCTTAATGCTAGTTTTTGAATGTATCGCATCTTATTCCATTTGTAATAAATGTATAAGATCCCTCCTATTATAACAAAATACAAAAGAATCATCCAAAATGAGAAATACCATGGTTTTGCAACAATAAATTCAAAGTTTGCAATTTTATTATAATGTAAACCATCATGATTAAACACAGTAATATCATGAGACCCACTACTAAGGTTATTCAAAACAATCAACCCTTCTTTTACCGGTGTAAATTCTTTTGTTCCATTTATTTTATAATATAAATCAGGTTTTGTAGCTCCGTAAATACCCGATATAATATGTACTTGAAGCTCTGAATTATGCTTGATTTTTGATTTATTCGCTACTAAAACATCTTCATTGAAGGCTTCAATTTTAATGCTTGTTTTGGGTTTGTTTTTATATTTTAATTGTAACGAAATAAAACCATCATCTAGATTCAAAAGGTAATTGTCTTTATTTTTGAATACTTTCAAGTTATCATTAATAATTTTTCCTTTATAATATTTTTCTTGAATTATAGTTCTAATAAATTTATTACCATCGGCATAAATATGATATAAAAGTCCATCTTGAAGCACCATGAAATGATTTTCATCTATAGCAACAATATCTGAAACATTCTTGAAATTTGTATTAAACAATTCATTCTCTTCTAATTGGCTAGTGATGGAATTATAAGTATACCAAGAATTATGAATCAAAAAAAGAATTTCATTTCGGAATTCAAATATTTTTACCCCAAAATCATTTTTTATATTACTGCGTTGACTAACATTTTCAACTTTGGTAGTTTCATAGGCGTCATTATATAAAATTCGATACAAGCCTCTGTTATTATCAGCTGCCCATATTTCATTTTTTCTGTTTTGAGCTAAATATTTTATAGGTTTCAAAAGTCCTTTAACAACAATATGTTTGGTTAAATTAGTCACATCATTATAAATAATAACACCACTGTAAGTTGCTTGTAAATAAGAGCTATTGATGCTACTTTTTATCATATTCCAGCCCCCATTTACAGTACTCAATTTATAGAACAACCCATCTTCATAAATAAAGGTTCCTTCATTATGACCAATAATATATTTACTATTTATTTTGTTAATATTCCAGGCCTGCCCTTGTGAATTTGAAACTAAGGAAAGTTGTTTGTTTTCATATTTAAAAACGCCATGATTGGATGCCATTAAATACCCTTTTGGCGTACTTGCTACAGAATATACGGAGCCTAAAATTCCTGAGCTATCATAAAAAATAGAAATCGGTGAATTAACTTCAATATGCGCAATCCCATTGTCCAATCCTAACCATAAATCATTTTCCTTATCTTGACCAATACTCAAAATAGAGTTGTTCATCAATACATTATTTCGATTGATGTTTTTATAAGAATTTGTGTTCAAATCATAAACATAAACTCCTTTATTAGCGGTTCCAATTATTAGTTTATTGTTCCTTATAAACTGAGCAATATTTATATTTGCCGCCTTTAAAATATCGTTCAAAGGATTTTTCCAGGAACTCATTACTCCATTTTCATATATATAAACTCCATTTTTTTTAGTAAAAAAATAGGTTCTATTTTGGTATTTTTGAATGGAATGAATCACATTGTTTTCTAGTACGTCCCAGCCATTTATTTTTTCGATTTGACCATGATTTATTTTATAAACTCCTTTTTCAACGGAAGCAATCAAAAGTTGATCGTCAACAACAAAGCAATAAGAAGCTAGAAAAGGAAACTTTTTTTCTTTAATTGTTTTTCCGTCAAAAAGAAAAAGGCTGTTAAACGATTGAAAGTAAATTTTGTTTTGGAATTTGAATATTTTCCAGATTTCCTCATTGTTATTTTCATCAAAAATCTTCTTCCCTTTAGAAATGGAAACATAACTCATCTTTCCATCTTTTCTAGTCCAGTAACCAAATTCCTTGTAAGAGCCCGAATAAATCTTGTCGCCATCTACCATTATAGACCGGATAATGGTTTTGTTTGGTAAGGTATTTTTCTCCCATTTTACGCCATCGTAGCGTAACAAATAATAATTATTAGCAAAATACATCGCATTATCATTGCCTTGTGTTACACTCCAAATTTGGTTGTCCCCTTGATAATCTGATTTACTGTAGTTCTCAACAAAAGGAAGCAACTCTTGGGCAGATAGTTGAACAGTTGTTAAAATAAAAAAAAGTATGTGTAGTAATTTAGTTTTCAAAACGCGAAGATTTATGCTCAAATATAAATACATTTATTCAATAAAAAGTATAAAAAAAGCCTCTGAATACAGAAGCTTTCTTTCAATATAAAATTTTCTTTTAACTCAATAACAAATCATATACTTGGTTTGCAATTTCTATTTCTTCATTGGTAGGAATAACCAATATTTTTGTTTTTGAATCTGAAGTATTAATTTCTCTAATTTCTTTTGAACGAACTTCATTTTTAGCATCGTCTAAGTCAAGTCCAAAATAATCCATATCAGTACAAACCAATTTTCTGATATAAGAAGAATTTTCACCGATACCAGCAGTAAAAACAATAGCATCAAGTCCATTTAGAACTGCTGAATAGGAGCCGATAAATTTCTTGATTCGATACGCATTCATATCTAATGCTAACTGACATTCGGCATTTCCTTGTGCAGCATTAGCTTCAATATCTCTCAAATCACTGTAGCCCGTAAGTCCAAGCATTCCGCTTTGTTTATTCAACATTGTACTCACTGCATCAATAGAATATCCTAAGGTATTAACTAAATAGAATATCACCGATTGGTCCACATCTCCGCTTCGGGTTCCCATAATCAATCCGTTCATAGGGCCAAATCCCAACGTATGGTCAATACTTTTACCGTCTTTTATAGCAGTCATACTGCATCCATTTCCTAAATGTATGGTGATTATTTTTGAAGCTTTAGCGGTTGTTTTTTCTTTCAAATAGTGAATCGCTTTTTCTGAAACATATTTATGACTTGTTCCATGAAAACCATATACACGAATTTTATTTTCAGTCAAAAGATAATTAGGCAATGCGTATTTATGAGCTACAACAGGAATTGTTTGATGAAAAGCAGTATCAAAAACAGCTACTTGTTTAGCCGTATCAAAAATTGCTGATGCCACAATTATTCCTTCTAAATTAGCAGGATTATGCAAAGGCGCTAAGTCAAAAAGTTGTTTTATTTTTTCATTAACCTCATCATTAATGATAACCGTATTAGAAAAACTACTTCCTCCATGCACTACTCTATGTCCAACAGCTTCAATTTCTGAAGTACTTTTTATCACTCCAACTTTATCATCCATCAATAGCTGAGCAATTTTCTCCAATCCTATTTTATGATTCGCTATAGGCAAGTTCTCCTCTACTTTTACAGCATCGGTTACATAACTTAAATTAGAAGATTCTAAACCAATTCTATCAATCATTCCGCTACAAATAACCGCACTTGAAGGCATATCGATTAATTGGTATTTTATAGAAGAACTCCCTGAATTTATTATTACTATTTTCATTTAAATTTTATTAAAAGATTAAAAAAATGAACTATTAAAAGATTAATTTTTAAATCATTAATAGTTCAATCTTTAAATTAAAAGTTACAATCCTTGCGCTTGAATGGCAGTAATTACAACTGTATTTATAATATCATCAACGGTACAACCACGACTCAAATCATTTACTGGTTTATTTAATCCTTGCAACATTGGTCCAATTGCTAAAGCGCCAGTTTCCCTTTGTACTGCTTTATAAGTATTGTTTCCTGTATTTAAATCAGGGAAAATCAATACACTGGCGTGACCCGCTACCTCAGAATTTGGCATTTTGCTTTGTCCTACCTCTAAATCTACAGCTGCATCATATTGAATAGGGCCTTCTATTTTTAAATCAGGGCGTTTTTGTCTTACAATTTCGGTAGCTAATCTAACTTTATCAACCTCATCCCCTTTTCCTGATGAACCTGATGAATAGGAAAGCATGGCTACTTTTGGTTCAATTCCAAAAGCTAAACTAGAATCAGCGGATGAAATCGCAATTTCTGCTAATTGTTCTGCCGTTGGATTCGGATTGATTGCACAATCTCCAAAAATAGAAACACGATCTTCTAAACACATAAAAAAGATAGACGAAACAACGGAGCAATTTGGTTTTGTTTTAATGAATTGCAATGCGGGCAAAATAGTATGTTGTGTAGTATGAGCCGCTCCCGAAACCATTCCGTCAGCATGCCCTTTATACACCATCATCGTTCCAAAATACGAAACATCTTCCATTAAATCTTTGGCCATAGCCATAGAAACATTTTTAGCTTTTCGCAATTCGTAGTAGGTATTTACATAATCATCGTAGCATTTAGATTCAATTGGATTGATAATATCTACTTTTGAGAAATCGAAATCTAATCCCAGCTCAGCGACTTTATTTTCAATTTGTTTTTTGTTTCCAATAATTGAAATATCAACCACATCCATTGCTAATAATCGCGAAGCTGCAATAATAATTCGTTCATCATTTCCTTCTGGAAGCACAATATGTTTGCGGTGTTTTTTAGCTCTTTTTACTAAGTTATACTGAAACATTTTTGGTGTCATTCCTTCTGCTTCAAACGTAATTAGTTTTTGCGCAAGCGTATCTAAATCCACATACTTTTCGAACGTATTTATAGAAGTTGCGATTTTTTGTTTGTTATTAGCATAAATTTTAGATTTGATAGATCCTATTTTATTGGTAATATAATACGTTCCTTCTTCAACAGCAATAATAGGCACAATAGGAGAAAGTCCTTCTATCAGCTTCAAAATACTCTTTTCAGGCAGAATATTACCTGTCAAAATAATTCCCGCAATACTAGGATAGTTCACTGATTCATTCGCTTGCAAAGCGCCTAAAATAATATCGGCTCTATCACCAGGAGTTATCACTAAGCTACTTTCTTTCAGATGTACTAAATAATTACACAATTGCATCGCACCAACGCTAAAATTGCTAGTTTGATTATTTAAATAGGCCGAGCCAAATAAAACATTGGCATTTAATTCATTTACAATTTCCTGAACAGTAGGATTGTTTAGGCTAGATATAACCGGGATTGAATTTATCAAAACTCCTTTTGGAAGGTTTTTTTGTAGGCCTTCAGTAACCAAATCAACATTTTCAGGTCTTACTTTATTAGCAATAACGGCTAATACTTCGACCTCTTTCATTTTGAAAGAATCGTAAACAAGGTACAAGCTATCTATTAATTCCTCTAAAGTTTTACCTACTCCTGACCCTACGATGATGGTTGGAATTCCTAAATTTTTTGCAATCAAAACATTGATATCTAACTCGATTGCAGTTCCTTCACCCATGAAGCTAGTTCCTTCAACCAAAACAAAATCGAATCGTTCTTCTAATCGTTTGTATTTTTCAATAATCAAATCAATTACTTCCCCGATTTTCCCTTTATTCTTTTTCTTGATTAACTTACTTTTGGTTATAGCGTATGCCTCTTCAAATTCGATATCCAAGCCAAAATGAGAAAGAATTGTCTCAATATGATTGTCTAGTCCGCCTTCTTCAAAATCTTCGATAATAGGTCTAAAATACCCTACTTTGGCGGTTTTACCAATCAACAAACTCATCAATCCCAAACTAATAATGGATTTACCACAGTTTTGCTCACTTGTAGCTATGTAAATGGCCTTATTCATGTTTGATTTATTTAATTATTCTTTACTATTTATTCTTTTTTCTAAAAATTAAAACCAACGTCGTTTTTTAAAATAAACAACCATTCCTATACTGATTAATACCATAATTGCTACTATCGCATAATAGCCATTTTGATATTTGAGTTCCGGCATGTTTTCAAAATTCATCCCATAAACCCCTACAATAAATGTAAGCGGAATAAATAGTGCCGAAACGATAGTCAAGGTTTTCATGATTTCATTCATCTTATGTGTTTGTGCCGAAAAAAAGAAATTAGATGCACTTTCTAACGAACCCATATCCGAATCTATTTGTTCTAATAGCTCCAAACTTTTTTGGTGTAAACGAGCAAAAAAACTAAAATTATCCGCTTCCATTATATTAAACACATTATCATCTTTGATACTTTTTATATCGTACAAAGAATCCCTAAGAGGAATTATAGAACGTTTCAAAAAATTAAAATTATCCCTATGTTTTTCAATTTTTTCTAAAATTATAGGATCTGTACTTCGCTTGGAAAGGTTGATTAACTCCTCCACTTTGTCTTCCTCGTTTTCTATGGTGATGTAAAAATTTTCCATAATTGCATCCAAAAGGATGTACAGCAAATAATCTGCTTTTTTAGATCTCACAATCCCTGAATGCGTTCGGATACGTTCCCTGATGTGTGTGAAAAAATCAGAACGTTTTTCTTGAAAAGAGATTAAAACACCGTCTTTCATCAAAAAACTAATTTGTTCCACACTGATATTATCCGAATGCTCGGTTGGCAAAAGTGATTTGATATTAAAGAACAAACTGTCATGCGATTCTTCTAATTTGGTTCTTCTGGTTGTATTCAAAATATCGGCTAGCATGAAATTATCAATATCAAAATGTCCGCCAATAGCCTGTATTAAAGCAAGATTGTTCAATCCATGAATGTTCAGCCAATTTGTTTTTTGAGGAATTACTAATTTATCTAAATCAAAAACCTTAAAATCCTCATATTCTGTGACCTCAAAACTATCATACACAAACAGCTGCATTTCTGACTCTTTGTCCTTATGAATCCCTGTATATTCTAAACTATAAGGTTGCAGTTTTCTTCCTTTTCTGTATTTAATTTTTCTCATTCCGATTGATTTATGTAGTAATATTACGAAAATCTTTTTCAAAAAAACTGTTCTTAGTTGCTTTTGATTTCTCGAAAAATAAAAATTACCGCTTTGCTTTATTACTTACAATACCGCAAAAATAGGCAGAAATAATAAGCTCTTTTATGAGATAAATCATGTTTAGCAGATAAAATAGCTGTTTTTAGAAATAAAAAAAACCGAGCTATTACTAGCTCGGTTTTTTACTTTATGATGTAGTAAAAATTATTTTACTTCTTCAAACTCAACATCTTCAACATTGTCTCCTTGAGCAGCATCACCTTGTGGTTGTGCGTCAGCTTGACCTTGTTCTCCTTGAGCATACATTGCTTCAGTAGCTTTTTTCCAAGCTGCGTTAATGTTGTCAAGAGCAGTTTGAATTGCAGGAATATCTTGAGATTGGTGTGCCATTCTCAATTCAGTCAATGCATATTCAACAGCAACTTTGTTTTCATCAGATAATTTGCTTCCAAGTTCTTTCAATTGAGACTCAGTTTGGAAGATCATTCCGTCAGCTTCGTTCAATTTTTCAGCTCTTTCTCTTGCAATTTTATCAGAATCAGCATTTGCTTCTGCATCTTTTTTCATTCTTTCGATTTCTTCAGCTGTTAATCCAGAAGAAGCTTCGATACGAATATCATGAGATTTACCAGTTCCTTTATCCGTTGCAGAAACTTTGATGATACCATTAGCATCAATATCAAAAGTTACTTCAATTTGTGGAACACCTCTTGGTGCTGGTGGAATACCATCTAAATGGAAACGACCGATAGTTTTATTATCTGCAGCCATTGCTCTAGCTCCTTGCAATACGTGGATTTCAACAGATGGTTGAGAATCAGCAGCAGTAGAGAATACTTGCGATTTTTTTGTTGGGATAGTTGTGTTAGACTCAATTAATGTAGTCATAACTCCACCCATAGTTTCGATACCTAAAGATAATGGTGTAACGTCAAGTAACAATACATCTTTTACATCTCCAGATAAAACTCCACCTTGAATAGCTGCTCCAATAGCAACAACCTCATCAGGGTTAACTCCTTTAGACGCTTTTTTACCAAAGAATTTTTCAACTTCGTCAGCAATTCTTGGCATACGAGTAGAACCTCCTACAAGGATAACTTCGTCAATATCAGATGTAGATAAACCTGCATCTTTAAGCGCTTTAGCAACTGGTGCCATTGAACGTTTTACTAATGAATCAGATAATTGTTCAAATTTAGCTCTAGTTAATTTTTTAACTAAGTGTTTTGGTCCTGAAGCTGTAGCAGTTACGTAAGGTAAGTTGATTTCAGTTTCAGCAGAAGATGACAATTCAATTTTAGCTTTCTCTGCAGCTTCTTTAATACGTTGTAATGACATTGGGTCCAAACGTAAATCAATACCTTCTTCCGTTTTGAATTCGTCAGCTAACCAGTCAATAATAGTTTGGTCAAAATCATCACCACCTAAGTGCGTATCACCATTAGTAGACAATACTTCAAAAACTCCGTCACCTAATTCAAGAACAGAGATATCAAAAGTACCACCACCTAAATCGTAAACAGCGATTTTTTGATCTTTACCTTTTTTATCTAAACCGTAAGCTAAAGCAGCAGCTGTAGGTTCGTTGATAATACGCATTACTTTAAGACCTGCAATTTCACCAGCTTCTTTAGTAGCTTGACGTTGTGCATCGTTAAAGTAAGCAGGAACAGTAATAACCGCTTCAGTAACAGTTTGACCTAAATAGTCTTCCGCTGTTTTTTTCATTTTTTGAAGCGTCATAGCTGACAATTCTTGTGCAGTATATAAACGACCATCAATATCCACACGTGGTGTATTGTTGTCCCCTTTTACTACTGAATAAGGTACTCTTTTTGCTTCTTCAGTGATTTCAGCAAAAGAATGACCCATAAAACGTTTAATAGAAGCAATCGTTTTGGTAGGATTTGTTACTGCTTGTCTTTTAGCAGGATCTCCCACTTTAATTTCTCCACCTTCAACAAAAGCGATGATAGATGGCGTTGTTCTTTTTCCTTCTGCATTAGGAATAACAACTGCTTCATTACCTTCCATTACAGAAACACAAGAGTTGGTCGTACCTAAATCAATTCCGATTATTTTACCCATTTTTAATATATTTAATTTTATTGTATACTTATTTTAACGGCTCGAGTTGCAATAGTCAATCTTTGTGCCAATGCAATGGCAGTCCATAAATTGTCAGTATTTGTTAAAATTGTCGTAAAATTAGCTGACAAACTGACATTTTAATTGTCATTACAAGCAAGGATAATCTAACAATCTTGAAGCTAATCCTGCTGTACACTCTATCTCTAGTGGCGAACCCCGCCAATAGAGGCAATTGCGAGAGCAATTGATCCATCAGGGATAGGGAAACCGTTTGCAAAATAACCAAAGCAACAAAACACTGTTTTACAAAAAAACAATACCTTTAGTTCCTTCAACATAAACCTATGTACTGGAAAGCCAAAACCATCAGCCACAAAAAAGAAAAACGAATTGCCGTTTATTTCGAAAAAAATACCGAATTAATTACCCGAATCAAACAAATTGAAGGCGCACGCTGGAGTCAATCCCTAGCAGCTTGGCACATTCCAGATACAGAACAAAATCGGATTCGGTTTAAAATCCCACCTTTATCACATATTATTCCATCGGCAGAAGGCATTGAACAAATTAAGAAATTCAAGCAATGGCTGCGTTCCAAACGGTATAGCGAAAGCACAATAACTACCTATACTGAAGCCTTGAAATCCTTCCTGGTTTTCTATAGAGAAAAACCCATTGCCGAAATCACCAATGAAGATGTGATTGTTTACAACAACGAGTACATTTTGAAAAACAATCTTTCGGCTTCGTATCAGAACCAAATTGTAAATGCAATTAAACTATTTTTTCAAACCATTCAGGAAACTAAGATGATGGTAGATAAAATACACCGTCCCAAACGAGCTAAACTATTGCCCAACGTTTTGAGTAAAGAGGAAATAAAATTAATTTTAAATGCTCATAGCAACATCAAACACAAAACAATGTTATCCTTAATTTATAGTTGTGGTTTGCGCCGAAGCGAGCTTTTAAATTTAAAACCAGCTGATATTGATTCAAAAAGAGGAATCGTAATTATTCGACAAGCCAAAGGAAAAAAAGATAGAATTGCTCCTTTGTCTCCAAAAATATTAGAAATGCTTCGAGAATATTACGTAATAAGCAAACCTAAAACTTGGCTCTTTGAAGGGCAAAATATAGGAGAACACTATTCAGAACAAAGTTTACAAAGTGTTTTAAAACAAGCTCTTCAAAAAGTTGGAAACACAAAACCTGTAACTCTACATTGGTTACGCCACAGTTATGCTACACATTTACTAGAAAACGGAACCGATTTGCGATATATACAAGAATTATTAGGACATAGCAGTAGCAAAACTACCGAAATTTACACTCACGTAAGTACGAAAAGTATTCAACAAATAAAGAGTCCGTTTGATGATTTGTAAAGAATTATTTATATATTTGAGTTGAAATAAAGTATGACGTCTGTCATATATATCTACCCAAATTTAGGTGGCTTTGTATGATACTATCATACATATATACAAGTTAGGCGTTATATACGCTGTAAGCAGACAAAAATTAAAATAGAAAACGATATATATATAATAAACAATCTTCCAAAATAACAGCAACCTTTTAAAAGCCTACTGGAAGAAATGGAGCAATAGTAAATTACGGACGAGGATGAAAAATGAAACTATAACAGACAAATTGAGAAGTAATTAAAGCATCATGAACTATAAATCTTTATTATATAGCATACTATTGGCTATTCTTTCATTTGCATATTATAAATTTAATAAATGGTGGGTTAACGTTAGGAAAGAAAAAGCAGAAGGATTTTATAAACCGGACACACATATTGGAATTGTCAGAAACTGGATTATAATAATATGTCTAGCGTTGGCTTCATTATTCTATTTATTAGAGGCAATCGGATGAATATAAATACAACGCCTAACACACGCTACAAGCAATTTGGGGATTAGGCTTAATGGAAAAATTGGTTTGTATTTGGAAGATTTGGCAAATCCGAAGAATGGGCATAATTTAGTCCCAAACTGCTTGTAGCGCGGGGACGTTAGTGGCTATTTTGCCTAAAATGGCGCAAAAATGAAAGTAAACACACCAAAAATATTGTTCGAGAATAACGTAAAAATATATGTTTTGCCGAAAGACAAAATAATCTTTGAAAGCGAACTCGAAAAGCAGAGTATTGAATATTATTGCGATATTGAAAATCAACCAATGTTTGAAAGTGGAATTAGATACTTCATAAAAAATGATGACAGAATTAAAATAGACAAAATTTTTATCGAAAATGAAATAATAGCAAACACTGAAACAATTCAAACTTCTGATTATCGTGATCAAAAGAAAATTCAGAAAATTTATCTAAAAGGTGCAGTAATTGTAATCGGAATTATGCTTTTGATTATGTTAATTGAAAGTTTACTAAATTAAAATAATTGAAATGCATAAAATTTTTGAAATAATAACTGAAATTGTAGGTTGGATTCAAATTGTATTGTCGCCTACTCTACTTGGAATTGGTTTTAGTCTTGGAATTTATTACTATTTCCCAAACCAAAATGGGATGATACTGGGAATTACTATATCGGTTATTGGATTTATTATTGGACTAATTTGGGCAACCAAAAAATTTAAAACAACTGGAACAATTCATTTTTTATCAAGAATTATTGCAACTCCAGAATTAGACAACTTAGAAAAAACTGAAAATGGAAAAACAGAAAGTGGAAAA
Source organism: Flavobacterium sp. 123 (assembly GCF_003634825.1). NCBI lineage: Bacteria > Pseudomonadati > Bacteroidota > Flavobacteriia > Flavobacteriales > Flavobacteriaceae > Flavobacterium > Flavobacterium sp. 123. The sequence goes on along the minus strand of NZ_RBXD01000001.1, from coordinate 2,435,497 downwards.
AATAAAAACAGCCACTAACAGCGGTTTCAAGAAATGGCGAGGCTCGGGATTTATCAGAAATTGGAAAGGTTTTTAATTAAAAGTTTTGTTTATGTTTGTTAAGGCTTGGTCTTGGTTAATCGCCACTTCATGAAGCCGCGAAACGTTAGTGGCTATTTTGCCTAAAATGGCGCAAAAATGAAAGTAAACACACCAAAAATATTGTTCGAGAATAACGTAAAAATATATGTTTTGCCGAAAGACAAAATAATCTTTGAAAGCGAACTCGAAAAGCAGAGTATTGAATATTATTGCGATATTGAAAATCAACCAATGTTTGAAAGTGGAATTAGATACTTCATAAAAAATGATGACAGAATTAAAATAGACAAAATTTTTATCGAAAATGAAATAATAGCAAACACTGAAACAATTCAAACTTCTGATTATCGTGATCAAAAGAAAATTCAGAAAATTTATCTAAAAGGTGCAGTAATTGTAATCGGAATTATGCTTTTGATTATGTTAATTGAAAGTTTACTAAATTAAAATAATTGAAATGCATAAAATTTTTGAAATAATAACTGAAATTGTAGGTTGGATTCAAATTGTATTGTCGCCTACTCTACTTGGAATTGGTTTTAGTCTTGGAATTTATTACTATTTCCCAAACCAAAATGGGATGATACTGGGAATTACTATATCGGTTATTGGATTTATTATTGGACTAATTTGGGCAACCAAAAAATTTAAAACAACTGGAACAATTCATTTTTTATCAAGAATTATTGCAACTCCAGAATTAGACAACTTAGAAAAAACTGAAAATGGAAAAACAGAAAGTGGAAAAAATAAAAACAGCCACTAACAGCGGTTTCAAGAAATGGCGAGGCTCGGGATTTATCAGAAATTGGAAAGGTTTTTAATTAAAAGTTTTGTTTATGTTTGTTAAGGCTTGGTCTTGGTTAATCGCCACTTCATGAAGCCGCGAAACGTTGTGTGTAATGCTAAAACTGCTTAAATGAGAAATATCATTTTAATTTTATTCTTTACAACCATAATTTACGGACAGAATTCGAAATATAACTCTGATGCAGAATTGTGCGGTCAAATTGATTCAGCAGTAAATTATTTAAAAAATGACAAAGATCTAGGCGTTAAAAATTTTAGATTTGATTCAACAATTGAAAACGGTTCTCTTTACGAATTCTATTTTTCAACTGAATATGTTGCATATGAATTGGGAATTGAAAAGGAAAAACTTTTTGAATATGACAAAACAAAAACTTATCCGATTTATAAAAAACTCGCTGAAATTGAATACCAAATTTCGGAATTAAGATTGGATTGTTTAAAAAAGAGAAGGAAACCGAACGCAAAACTTTCAAAACTAGATAAAGATAGCTTGGTAATCAACATTACAACAAATCGCGTTGGAAAAGAAGGCTCAAGTGGAATTGCATTTATTTTCTTTTTTGAAAATGGAAAAATAACTAAAGTGTATAGAAAAGGATGGATTTCATAAAAGCACTACACACAACAGCCGTTTCTCGCAATTGCGAATTTTGTGGTAAGTTAACGTTCACGTTTCGCAAGAATTTTTATCTTTAACAGAAAATATAAAGTTCCGAACTTCGCAACTGACGAGAAGCGGCGGAACGTTATGCCCAATTATAAAAAAAAGTACCGAATGAAAGTTAAGAATATTATATCATCACTGATTTTGACTATTTATAGCTTGACAATTTTTGCTCAAGACCAAACAACGGAAAATTTAAAAACTTTATCCGACAATAAACAGTTTGACCAAATCATAGAACAACACGCTTCTAAATCGAATAATTACACAGCCAAATCATTATATTATATTGGACAAGCTTACTATATGAAAGAAGACGATAACAATTGTCTTAAATTTATGAACCTTTCAATCGAAAAAGATTCAAAAGACCCTGCTCCACTATACATAAAGGCTTCGACTTTGAACTATATGCAGAAGTATGATGAAGCTGTAAAATCTTTCCAATTAGCTATTGATTTAAAATCGGACGATGCCGGATTTTACAGCGGACTTGGTGACTCTTACTATCATTTAGAAAAATTAGACTTAGCTCTTGAAGCTTACAAAAAAGCAACTGAACAAAAGAATTGCCAAGACAGACCATATTCATTTGTCGCTCAAATCTATTCTGACCAAAAAAATAACGACAAAGCATTAGAAGCCTTTTATATAGCCAAATCCAAAATAGACAACAAATCTAATTCATATATAAACGCTTTGTTCAATATCGGACTACTTGAATCTTTAAAAGGTAATTATGAGAAAGCTGAACCTGCCTTTGTTGAGCTATTGCAATTAGACCCATCGGATTATCATTCATATGCAAAACTCATCCAAATCTATTATCATAGAAAAGAGTATGATAAAGCAAAACCATATAAAGTCAAACTATATGATGCTTACAGAAATGGGCTACTTAAAGACAATTTAAAAGATATGTTTTGCTTCGACCAATTCAAATGGAATGACAAGCTAATTCAAGTATATGAAAGATACGAAGAAGGTTCAAAAGACATTTACAATAAACATTTGTTCTATGTTGTAAATCAGGAGGACAACATTGAATATAGAATCCAAACCGAGTTTTCTCCAATTTCTGTAGAACAAGGCGGGTCAAAATATTTACTCTGCCGAACAAAAGGCGATACACATTCAACATTCAACATTGGCTTTAACGACAACTTAAAATATGATGACTTGAAGAAAAGTGTAATTGAAATTCTTGAAGATAAAGTTAAACCGACAGCGACTTCAAGACCAACTAAATAACAACAATAACTGGGCATAACAGCTGTTTTGAGCTAGCTGGAGTTTAGTGGAATTACCGTTTCGCATCAAGTTTTCGTTAAGCCGAAAATTGAGCGGTTACGAACTTCCAGCCATCTCAAAGCAGCGGGACGTTAGGGATTAGTAGTCCGAAATAACACAGGCTTTCACAATTTTTCTCTACATTTTTCTTTAACTTGCCACTACTATGCCAAATGGTAAAACCTTAGTGGCTATTCCAAAAGTTATTATGAAAAAATTAATTAAAATTAGCCTATGAGTTCAAATGAAACACAGAATAAAACAAAATGGATTTTAAAATTCACTTTAAGTTTTTTATCTATTGTGGGTGGAATCGACTCGGTACTCCATATTATTTTACCTCTTTTTCCTTATAAACTGAATCAATACATAATTCCAATTGGAATGTCCTCTTTGATTACTGGAATTATTTTTTCAATTGGATTATCATTTTATTGGCATTATAAAGAAAAAAACAATTTAATTGATTCTCAAAAGTATTATATCTGGCTTACTACTATTTTGCGATATTGGCTTGCTTTTTATATTTCTACATTTGGTTTTGAAAAACTATTTGATGTCAATTTTGCCTATTCCTATCATATTGAAGATGCATTAGTTAATACATTAACTGGTCAAGAACTGACATGGAAATATTATGGACATTCCTATTATTTAACAGTCATTATTGGTTTATTTCAAATAATAGGCAGTATTCTTTTATTATTTAGACGCACCACTTTGTTGGGAGTACTAACTCTTTTACCTGTTCAAATCAATATTCTATTGATTAATCTATTTTATGGAATTGGCCCACTTACTACTTTCACATCAATAATTATGGTAATAGGACTATCCTATTTATCCTTAGAAAGAAAAGAGGAAATAATTGATTTTTTTAGGCGTTATAAAAGCACATTACCTACTGTTGGAAATACAACATTGCGCAAATCAATACGTTTTTTGTGCATCTTAATTCCATTTCTATTTGTATTCTATTATAGTTATGATGTACGGAAATCACAGAAATATTTCGGTAAATGGAAAGTCGAATCGATGACCCGCAATGGAAGAGTAATTCTTGAAAATGAATGGCAAAAAGATACTTTAGCTTGGAAAACATTATATATAGAAGAAAGAGGAAAAATGTATTTTTGTCCAAATCCACACATCTATTTGGATAGTACTTCATTACTTATGAAGTATCAATACGATGATGATAAAAATCAAAATTTCAAAGTTATATCCTTCGAAAAAAACAGAAATAAACCTGATACAATACCGGTTCAGATTTCAAAATTTAAAGACAAATCAATGCAGTGGAAAATGATTTTATACAAAGACACTATTCAAATGGAATTGAAAAAAGTGAATCTTTAAAAAATGAACGCCTAAAAGCTACTACAACGGATTGGAAAAATAGGCTTTCCCGAAGTATCGGGAGGAAAGTTGGTTTTTCTTAGCAGGAAAGTACTAAATTAAAATTTTGTTTATCTTTAGAACTGATTAGTAAAAAAACGCTAGGACTATTCTGCGGAGAGTTCCAGTGGAGAAACGTAAATCTATAAAAGTAATAAAATGGCGAAGCAAATATTTATCAATTTAGCAGTGAAAGACGTTCAAAAATCAATGGACTTTTACACTGCATTAGGGTTTTCAAACAATCCCCAATTTTCAGACGACTCAGGCAAATGTATGGTTTGGAGTGAAACTATTTTTCTGATGATTCTGACACACGAAAAGTTTGCAAGCTTTGCAACCAAGCCTATTGCGGATACAAAATCAAAGTTAGCAGGTATTTTTTCATTGTCTGTAGACAGTGTTGAAGAAGTAAATGAGATTTTGGCTAACGGACTAAAATCTGGAGGAATTGAACCAAACGAAACCAGAGATTACGGTTTTATGATACAACGAACTATTGAAGATTTTGATGGACACACTTGGGAAGTCTTTTATATGGACCTTACTAAATTTCCAGCAAAATAACCCAACATATAGTCGGAATTAATTTTTATAATAATTAAACAAAATGGCACAAATCAATCCTCACATTAACTTTAATGGTAATGCAGAAGAAGCGTTTACTTTTTACAAATCAATATTTGGCGGAGAGTTTGTAAACATTATGCGGTTCAAAGATTTAGCAAGTGCTGAATTTCCAGTAGCAGAAAATGAGGCAAATAAAATTATGCACATTGCTTTGCCTATTGGCAAAAATATCTTGATGGCTAATGACGTTCCGGAAAGTATGGGACGAACAAATGAAAACGAAAACAGAAGCAAGATTTCAATAAGTGCAGAAAGCAAAGAAGAAGCAGATAAATTATTCAACGGTCTTTCAGAAGGCGGAACAATAGAAATGCCAATTGCTGATAGTCCTTGGGGTTCCTATTTTGGTATGTTTAGAGACAAATACGGAATTGAATGGATGATAGATTTTGACCCAAAATATAAAGGTCAATTCTAATTCAGAAAAACAATTTGAAAAATGAACCATACAAGAGTATATAAAATGCCTTTTTCTACTGTTTATCCATTATATATTAAAAAAGTAGAAAGAAAAGGACGCACAAAAGAAGAAGTTGACACTATTATTTTTTGGTTAACCGGTTACAATCAGCAAACACTACAGGAACAAGTTGACAAGAAAAATGATTTTGAAACGTTTTTTGATCAAGCACCACAAATAAATCCTAATGTTTCGAAAATTACGGGTGTAATTTGTGGGTATCGCGTAGAAGAAATTGAAGATGTACTCATACAAAAGGTGCGGTATATGGATAAGCTAGTGGATGAATTAGCTAAAGGCAAGTCTATGGATAAAATTTTAAGAAAATGATTGTTATTAGAAAGACTACTGCTAATTGGCATTAAAAAAAACTAATATTGAAATTATGAGTGCAAATTCTGACTGTGAAATTTTTAGTTCACGTGTTCTAAATTATCCTGTAGAAAAAGTATATCAAGCCTTTGCAAATCCATCACATTTGAAGAATTGGTGGGGTCCAGAAGGTTTTACAAATACAATTCATGAGTTTGATCTAAAGCCTGATGGGAAATGGATTCTTACTATGCATGGCCCTGAAAATGGCAATTATGAAAACTCATCTGTATTCAAAACCGTTCAACCGCTTCAATTAATTACTTGGACAAGAATTTCTCAACCTTTGTTTGACATGGAAGTTGGTTTTGAAAAACTCAATGATACAAAAACAAAAATTTCATTTCGAATGATTTTCAAAACGGTATCAGAATGTGAAAAAATTAAAAAGTTTGCAGTGCCAAAAAATGAAGAGAATTTTGATAGATTGGAAAATGAACTTTTGAAGATATAAGTATAATAATTACCCTACCTTAAAAACAACTTCATACTTCTGAAGATTTTTCTTGTTATAACAAACTGTTTTTCTCTTAACTTCGCTCCTGCCCTACAGGAATACTCCGTAATCAAATTGTAGCAACTGCATCTGGGTACAAACCTTTAATTAGGTGTAATAACAAAAATTGTGTAGCACTTTAAAATATAACTTTCATTTTTTCCATGAAATACAAATTTATTTTTTTCTTTTATTTGTTTTTTTCTCAAATTAGTTTGTTTGGACAAGATTTTCAATGGGCATCAAAAATTGATGGTTATTCTGACTGCAGATCTATCGTCTGTGACGATACCGGTAATATTTTCTCTACTGGCTTTTTCAATAACGGTGCTGATTTAGATCCAAGCCTAACTAGTTCCTATTTTTTAGATGATACTTCGTTACATGGTGATGGTTATCTTTTGAAATTAGATTCTAATAAAAACTTTCAATGGGCAAAACAAATTGCAGGACATGGATTATCTGTAGTACTAGACAAGAATCAGAATATTATTGTTACTGGATTAGCTTATGGCTATCAAATAGATTTAGATCCTGATCCTATTAAAACATTTCTAAAAAACAATCCTACTGGTGGCAATGGTGGGTTTGTTATTAAATTAGACCCTAATGGAAATTTTTTGAGCGGCAATTTTTATCCGAGTTATTATCCTAAGGAATCAACTACTGACATGAATAATAATATTTTAACTATTGGAAATGTCGGGACTTCTAGTTCATTAAATAATAAAATTTTTATAATAAAAGTTGACTCGAATAATACCTTTATTTGGGAAAAATTGATTCTAGGCGATAATGTTTTCCCACATTCATTAGCTTGTGACAATAATAATAACATTATTCTAAAAGGAAATTTCGAACACAGTATGACATTTTCAGGTACCTTGTATACTGCTAACTTATATTGTGATTTTTTAGCTAAATTAAATAGTAATGGCCAGGCTATTTGGTACCAACAATTAAGTAATACTGTGGGTGCTGGAATAAGTAATGAAGACAAATCAATTAAAGTAGACCAAGACAATAACATCTATTTTACTACACAGTATGTAGGTCCTTTTTCGATTAATTTTAATAATCAAACCGCTACTTTACCCGCTACTTTTGGGTCAGAAGGTTCTCTTATTAAAATTAGTACAAATAGAGATTTTATCTGGGGTACTTCTATTTACGGTGGTGAGCGACAGGATGTTAAATCAATTAGTTTTAATAGTCTCGGTGAAATTCAATTAGTATTAGAAACTAGTGGTCAAACTTTTGTAAAAGACACAAATAATACAACAACTGAAATCCCAGACACATATGATGGCATGCTGGGAGGCTTATTAATTTTATTAAATCATAACGGTGAGTATTTGAACTTTAAACACATCTATAACGGTGCTTTAAGGGTCGCTTCTGATCCGAATAATGCCATTTATATAGCTGCATCATTCAATAGCTTGTTTGATTTTGATCCAAGTCCTACAGCTATTTACAACATGCTTAATTTTGGTTATACTGGTTTTATAGTCAAATTGGGACAATGTGATACTTCGGTTCCAATAGGAAATACAGTACAATCTTTCTGTTCTTCACAAAATGCTACAATATCAACTCTTTTACCTAATTCATCGTCTATAAAATGGTATGATTCTGTAACTTCCACAAATCAATTGAGTAACACAACACCATTAGTAAATGGACAAATCTATTATGCAGCAAATCAATCTGGAAATTGCCCAGAAAGTCAAAGATTAGGGGTGACAGTAACTATAAATCAATCTCCAAATTCTCCAATTGCTACAAATCAAACCTTTTGCGAAAGCGAAATTGCTACTGTTTCAAATTTAATTGCAATAGGACAAAATATAAAATGGTACTCTTCAATAACGGACACAAATTGTTTACCTATAAATACAGTTTTGCAAAACAATACTAACTATTACGCCTCTCAAACGGTAAATGGTTGTGAAAGTAATAGAACATTAATTAATGTGATTGTTAATGCTGTTAGCGTGCCTACTTTAATCTCTCCACAAACTTTTTGCGTGCAACAAAACGCAACAATAAGTTCTATTAGCATAATTGGCCAAAATATAAAATGGTATGATGCTACTTCTTCCGGAAATTTACTTTCAAATGCAACGAGTTTATTAGATGGGCAAACCTATTATGCCTCTCAAACTACAAATAATTGTGAAAGCCTAAGAATTCCTATATTAATACACGTCCAAAATACACCTGCACCAACAGGAACTGCAACTCAAACATTTTGTTCAACTCAAAATCCTACTCTAAGTGATATTGTTGTAAATGGAACCAATTTGAATTGGTACAATTCAAACTCAAGTACAATAGCAATACCAAATACTACACTTCTTATTAATGGAACAACTTATTATGTTTCTCAAACTATAAATAACTGTGAAAGTTTAAATCGTATAGCAATTACGGCAACTCTAATAAACACTTTAAACGCAAATGATTATTCTGAAACAATTTGTGATGATTTAAATGATGGTTTAGAAATCATTACTCTAACAAACTATGAAACTAACTTAATTTCAAATGTATCAAATTGTACTTTCGAATATTATTTTTCATTATTAGGGGCTACTAATCAAACAAATGCTGATGCAATAGCAACGCCTGCAAACTATAATTTAACAACTGGAAATCATATTATTTTTGTTAGGATTAATTCAAATAATGGTTGCCATCAAATTGTAATGTTAAATTTAACTTTGGTAAGCAAGCCTATTATCTCTATATCAGACATTGTTCCCATTTGTAAAAATAATAGCATTACCATTGATGCAGGTTCTGGTTTTGATAGTTATAGCTGGTCATTAGGATCAACTTCACAAACAATTACAATTTCGCAATCTGGAAATTATTCCGTAACCGTAACTAAAATCTATGGTAATACAAGCTGTTCAACTACAAAAAACTTCAGTGTCGTTTTATCTAATACTGCAACAATAACAAGTATTGACTCAGAAGATTGGACTGACAATAACAATGTAATCTCAGTAAACACAATTGGTACTGGAGATTATGAATTTTCAATTGACGGAATTAACTATCAAGCAAACAATGTTTTTTATGGATTAAAGAGTGGCTCATACACCATCTATGTTCGTGATAAAAATGGCTGCGGAATTACTCAAGATGATGTTTTTTTGTTGATGTATCCAAAGTTTTTTACTCCAAATGGTGATGGATATAATGATACTTGGGAAATTAAATTTTCTTATGTTGAGCCAAAATTAAAAGTGACTATTTTTGATCGTTATGGTAAATTGTTAAAAACATTAGAGAACTCAGCTTCTTGGGATGGAAAACACAATGGATATGAACTTCCATCTAGTGATTATTGGTTTATTGTCACTAGAGAAAATGGGAAAGAATACAGAGGCCACTTTTCTCTAAAAAGATAACGATATTTCTACCAACTCTGATTTTGTAGAATTGTGTTTTTTAAACCTAAAATTTTAAGAAATTAATTTTGATAAGAATAGATTATTAATAGGTTTCATTACACATAAATGAAATTACAAAAGCTATTAAGCAAAATTAAAAAATAGAATCACTCTCATATTCCAAAAACAGCAGCAAAATAAACCCAATAGACCTAAATCACATACAAAAAGAGTGATAAAAATAAAAACCAATTTGATGATTTGTAATAAAAATATTATATATACATTTGTTTAATACTCTCTATTCAATAGTGTTAACAATCAAATTTTAGTATATCGCTGTAACTAAATTGATTTTGACTAAAGCATTATTAAAAAAGTAGAAAAGCACATTAACAAACAATTTATTGTTTACTAAAATCCCCCAGTTATGAAATCCATTTTCTTTATTTTGTTTTTTTATACGGTATTGCAATTAAATGCTCAAACAGGTATTAATACCGTGGATCCAAAAGCAACATTAGATGTAGTAGGACAACCTTCAACCATAACTGTTATGGATGGAATTATCCCTCCAAGATTAACTGGAGATCAATTACAAGCAAAAACGTATACTTCTGACCAAAATGGTGCGATTACATATGCAACACAAGCCAGCAGTTCACCAGCAGGACAAACTATTAACGTAACGAGTGTAGGTTTATATGTTTTCAATTCTATATTAAACCAATGGATTGCATTATCCTCAAATACAGCAAATTCATATTCAAAAAATGTGTTTTGTGATACTAATGATCCCAATACCGCTACAATTTTTGACGATGAATTGCCTGTTGTTACGCATACTGTATCTTTAATCCAAAATCAACAAAACATTTATTATGGACTTGATGGTTCTGTATGGATATGGAATGGCACAAGCTACATATCTTATAATCAAAATTATAATTTAAATGTTGGCCAGAGAGTAAGTATCCTTAGAACAATGGCAAATTCTGTTGCAAATAACACAATATTATCTGCTTCTGGATTAATTGAACTGGATGGCACTATTAGAATTGATTTAAGAAAAGCAGATAATAATTATTACAGCCCGAGAATTTTAAATATTTCTGCAAACTCTAAAAAAATTACATATCAAACTTTTGCAACTACTTCTAATCAAAATGAGCAGGTTGTCAGTGTAACTTTAAGTAGCAATAGTTTTTTAGAAGTTGATGGGGATAATCTTGTTGCTTGGACAACTTCTGGAACTGAAGTGATTACAACCAATATTATATTACCAGATGGCAAATGGTATGAAATACAATGGTTTGCTTTTGAGATTAGTTCGATAAAACAAATTTATATGACCGTATTAAGAAAATTTTAGAAAACTACAAACAAAAAAATATTTGCAATACACTACCCCCTTTACAAAACTATAAACACTAATATTCTACAATAATCAAAAACACTTTTAATTATTAATAAGATAAATAATATATCTATGGTTACAAATACTTCAATTAAAGATTCTATTTCTTTAATAAAAAAAAGGAATGTTTTTTTCATACTTTTATAAGCCGATATAAAATGCCATCTATTTTTCTATTTCAGAAAGTAGTCCATTAAGTATCAAAAATTAAGTACCAACCAAAACATCCAAAAATGAAATTATCAAAATTATTTTTTCTAATTGCTATTTTTTGTACCCTTTCCAGTTTTGGAAAAACAGCTACAAAATCACGAGAATTCTACCAAATCAAAACCTACATCTTACAATCAAGTAAACAAGTAGAAACCACCGAAAAATTTCTTAAAGAAGCATATTTACCTGCCTTGAAAAGAATTGGAATAAAAAATATTGGTGTCTTCAAACCTAGAGTGACTGATTCTTTAAAAAAAATAATCGTCCTGATTCCATTTTCGTCTATGAAACAATTTGTCAGTCTTGATGAAAACCTTGCCAAAGACAAAATATATGCAACTACTGGAGCAGATTACATTAATGCCTCTTACAAAGAAGCACCCTATGTGCGTATCGAATCCATTTTATTACAAGCATTTACAGATCATCCTTTGCTAAAAACGCCATCATTAAATAGTCCTAGAGAAAATAGAGTCTATGAATTACGTAGTTATGAATCTGCTACCGAAGCAATTTATAGAAACAAAGTAGATATGTTTAATGCTGGTGGTGAAATTATATTATTTAATCGTTTAGCTTTTAATGCTGTTTTTTACGGTGAAGTATTATCTGGAGCCAAAATGCCCAACCTAATGTATCTGACAACTTTTGACAATCAAGAAAGTCGGGATTCACACTGGAAAGCTTTTGTAGATTCACCGGAATGGAAAGGACTTATTGCTATGGAAAAATATAAAAACAATATTTCTCATATTGATATTACGTTTTTATATCCAACGGATTATTCTGATTATTAAGTATTTTCTTTATTTGTTGTAAATTCTTCTCCCTCTAACATAATCCCAATTACAAAAAAGTAATTGGGATTTTTTTATGCACATTTTTAATCAACCCCAATAAAACAGGCTATAAACTAGAAAATTAGCGTTTATTAGCAACATCTCAACTCATATACTTAGATAACAAAACAGGTATTTACTTAAAATTAAGTTTAAAAAAAATAAAAAATTAAGTATTTAATTAAGTATTTATACTTACATTTGCGTAGTAATACTTAATTAATGAGTTATGATTAAAGTAATAGTAGTCGGAAACGGCATGGTAGGGTACAAATTTTGTGAAAAATTCATCGCAAAATCAGGACAAGAGAAGTATCAAATAACCGTATTTGGAGAAGAACCAAGACGCGCTTACGACCGTGTTCACTTAAGTGAATACTTTGCAGGGAAGAGCGCTGACGACTTATCCATGTCAACTTCAAATTGGTATGAAGAAAACAATATTATTCTTAATACTTCCGAATTAATTACAGATATTAATAGAGAACATAAAACAGTTCATACCCATCTAGAAAAAACACATGAGTATGACTACTTAGTTTTAGCTACGGGTTCAGCTGCTTTTGTTCCACCAATTGAAGGTGTTGACAAAGAAGGTGTTTTTGTATATAGAACTATTGAAGACCTTGATGCTATTATGGCTTACGCCAAAAAAATAAAACAAAAAGGCGCTACTGAAGCTGCTGTCCTTGGAGGAGGATTGTTAGGACTTGAGGCTGCCAAAGCCGTACGTGATTTAGGATTAAATCCTCATGTTGTGGAATTTGCACCTCGATTGATGCCAAGACAGTTAGATAAAGGGGCGAGTGATATGCTGCAATCTAAAATAGAGGAGCTAAATATAGGTATTCATCTTAATAAATCTACGCAATACATTGCAGGAGAACATGCCATTACAGGAATGATGTTTGAAGGTGATAATTTGCTTAAAGTAGATATGTTGGTTGTTTCTGCTGGGATTAAACCTCGTGATGAACTAGGAAGAGTTTCAGGGCTTGAAGTAGGTGTTCGTGGAGGAATTGTAGTAAATAATAAAATGCAAACTTCAGATCCAAACATCTATGCTATTGGTGAAGTTGCACTTTATAACCATATGATTTACGGTCTTGTTGCTCCAGGATATGAGATGGCCGATGTTGCTGCTGAGCATATTCTTGGTGGTGAAAAAACGATGAGAGAAACCATCGATATGTCTACACAATTGAAATTAATTGGTGTTGAAGTTGCGAGTTTTGGTGATCCTTTCATAGAAAATGAGGAAGTGACCGCTATTGTTTATGAAAACAAATTCAACGGAATTTACAAAAGAATCAATGTTACCAAAGACGGAAAAACATTATTGGGAGGTATTTTAGTTGGAGATTCAAGTGATTACAATTCGTTATTCCAAATTTATAGCAATGCTATGAAATTGCCTAAAAACCCAGAAGATTTGATTTTGGGTTCAAGAGGTGGAGAAAGCGCTACAATGGGAAGTGCTATGGATTTGCCCGATACAGCCGTGATTTGTTCTTGTGAAAACGTGACTAAAGGAAGTATCTGCTGTTCTATTACGGAGGGTGGTTGTGAAACTTTTTCAGATGTGGTTAAGACAACTAAAGCGACAACAGGTTGTGGAGGTTGTAAACCAATGGTAGTTGATTTGGTTAAAGAAACTCAAAAATCATTAGGTAAAGAAGTTAAAGATGTGATTTGTGAGCATTTTGCTTACAACCGACAAGAACTTTACGACATTATAAAAATAAACAAGTTTACCAATCATAACGAAGTATTAGGAACTGTTGGAAAAGGAGATGGATGCGAAATCTGTAAACCATTAGTATCTTCTATTTTCTCTAGTATTTATAATGATACGGCTAACAAACACATAACAGCTCAAGATTCAAATGACAGATTCTTAGCAAATATTCAACGTAACGGAACTTATTCGGTTGTTCCAAGGGTTGCAGGTGGAGAAATTTCTGCTGAGAAATTAATCGTTTTGGGAGAAGTTGCTTTAAAATACAATCTATATACTAAAATAACTGGTGGACAACGTATTGATTTATTCGGTGCTGAATTAAATGACTTACCAGAAATTTGGAAAATACTAATCGACAATGGTTTTGAAAGTGGTCACGCTTATGGTAAATCACTGCGTACCGTAAAAAGCTGCGTAGGAAACACTTGGTGTCGCTACGGAATGGACGATAGTACTTCTTTTGCCATTGAATTAGAAAACAGATACAAAGGATTGCGTTCTCCACATAAAATTAAAGGAGGCGTTTCTGGTTGCATCAGAGAATGTGCCGAAGCAAGAGGAAAAGATTTTGGAGTTATTGCTGTTGAAGGAGGCTGGAATTTATACATCAGTGGTAATGGAGGAGCAAATCCTAAACATGCAGTGCTGTTTGCAGAGCAAGTAGATAAAGAGACTTGTTTGAAATACTTAGACCGTTTCCTAATGTTTTACATCCGCACAGCAGGACCATTAGTACGTACTTCTACTTGGTTAGAAAAATTAGAAGGTGGATTGGATTACTTGAAACAAGTAGTAATCGAGGACAGTTTAGGTATTGCTGAGGCATTGGATAAAGAAATGCAAGGTTTAGTTGATACTTACGAATGCGAATGGACTCAAGTTGTTGAAGATCCTGAAATGCTAAAACGTTTTAGCCATTTTGTGAATTCTGATGACAGAGATGACAACATTGAATTTGTGCCAATGAGAGATCAAAAAATGCCTAGACTTTGGTAATCTAAAAAATTAAAAATTATTCCATCAACTTCAACAGACCGATTTTGATCTTTCGCAGACATTATTTATACCTGTTGGAGTTGTGGAAATTTAAAAACAAATAGTATGCAAGATATTCTAAATCAATACGAAACAGTTCAATTGAACGAAGTGAAAGTTTGGTTCAAAGCCGGAAAAACTACTGATTTCCCTACTGAAGGTGGAGGATGCATCAAATATAAAAACAAGCAAATTGCAGTTATCAATTTCTCTCGCAGAAACGAATGGTACGCTTGCCAAAATGTTTGTCCTCATAAAATGGAAATGGTGCTTTCAAGAGGAATGATTGGTTCTGCTGATGAAATTCCAAAAATTGCATGCCCAATGCACAAAAAAACCTTTTCACTTACAGACGGTTCAAACCTTAACGGAGAAGATTATTCTATTGCTACTTATCCTGTAAAAGTTGTGGATGGTGAAGTATTCGTTGGCTTTTTGGAATAAATACGTATCTTTGATTTTTAACATTTCAGATGACTACTACTCCATTTCAAAAAGCAAGTGCTTGGATAGATGCAGAAAATGCACAGGATCCAAATAGTGAAACATACCAATCTGTTTCGCATCCAAAGGAATTATTATATTCTAACAGAATGTATCAGAGGTTAATGGATTTTTATCCAGAAGCTTCCGAAGCTGTTCAAATTGCCGCCAAAGCACAGCACATTTGCAGATGGAAAATGCCACGAGAATCTTATCCAATGGATCGCGTAGGGTATTTGAAATGGAGAGAAGATTTAAAAAAATTTCACGCTAAACTCACAGCCGAAATTTTAGAAAAAGCAGGTTATTCAGAGGAATTCATTGCACGTGTTTCTTTTCTTATAGAAAAAAAATTACTCAAAAAAGATGCTGAAACACAACTTTTAGAAGATGTGATTTGCCTCGTTTTTCTAGAATATTATTTAGATCCATTTGTACACAAACACGACACTGAAAAACTAAAAAATATTATTCTGAAAACTTGGAATAAAATGTCTGATAAAGGACATGAAGAAGCATTAAAAATTAATTTCAGTGCTGAAAATCTTCAATTGATAAAAGAGTCTCTTGGATTGTAATTCAATTACTCTATGAAAAAAAAAGCCCTAGCATCGGTTGATACTATTTCATTCAAAAATTTAAGACGATTATATTTATTCGCCTTATTGACGATTGGAATTACGGTGCTATTGAGCCAACTTTTGATCCAATACAATCTTAGTGCGCAACTAAGTGATTCTCGAATTATCAATATTTCTGGAAAACAAAGAATGTTAAGCCAGAAATTGACAAAAGAAATTTTGATTCTGAATTTTGTATCGGATACCACCAAAAGCAAAGAAGAAATAATTCGCATCAATGAAACCATAAATCTTTGGAAATACAATCATTATGCCTTAGAAAACGGAAATGATAGTCTTGGTTTTCCAAAGAAAAAAAGTGCTAAACTCAACCAATTATTTATAGCAATCAAACCAAATTTTGATACTATAATAAAAGCTTCAAACCAATTTTTAGCCAACAAAAAGGCAAATATCAATGATGCTGAGAATAAAAAACTCGTAGAAACAATTCTTGAAAACGAAGCTGTTTTTTTGGCTAAAATGAATCAAATTGTTGGCGAATACGATAATGAAGCACTCAAAAAAGTAACCTTACAAAGCAAAACAGAATACGCTATTTTACTATTTACCTTGTTTGTTTTACTCTTAGAATTCCTCTTTATATTCAAACCAACAAACAAGAAAATCGAGAAACTTATATTCAAACTTTTACTTTCAGAAAAGAAGGCTTTAAAACTAGCTCATGACACTGAAATCATCAGCGAAATAAAAGAAAACTCTGTAAAAGAACTGAAATCTCTCAATTATGCCATGGAGAATACCCTACTCTATTGTCGTGTTGCTCCGGACAATTCGCTGATTCATATTGGAGAAAAATTCTCAAAACTATTACAATACAATCCATTTCTTTCGGACAAAACTTTTTCACAGGTTTTAACACCAATAGAAAAAGAGCAACTGGTAATTGATCGAATTATTTCTCAGAAACAAAAAAGCGGATGGCAAGGAGAAATCAATATTACTAATCGAAATGGTGAATCACTTTGGCTAGACTTATCAATGATTCCAGTAACCATAAAAAAAGATGAATCTGAATTGTTAATTATCTGCTTTGATATTACGGAACGTAAAAATGCAGAAAAAGAAGTAGAACGTTTAAACACAGAGAACGTTACAGATAAAATCAATCAGCAGAAAATTATTTCTAGTAAAATTGTTGAGAATCAAGAAAACGAACAAAACAGAATTGCAAGAGAGATTCACGATGGTATTGGACAAATGCTTACTGGCCTAAAATTTAGCTTAGAAAGTATCAACCTGGACGACAAAGAAAAAGCAGAACAGAAAATCGAATACCTCAAAAAACTGGCTTTAGATATCATAAAAGGAGTTCGTACAGCCACCTTTAACTTGATGCCACCAGAGTTGAGCGATCACGGAATAGTTTCTTCATTAGCTAAACTTACCCAAGAATTATCAAAATTAACAGGCAAAAATATTCTGTTCTATAATAAAACAAATTTTGACAAACGACTGGATTCTTTAATTGAAATCAACATCTACCGTTTGACACAAGAAGCGATCAATAATGCCATAAAATACGCTGATTCCACCCATATCATTGTGCAACTTTCGCACAGCAATAACATCTTGAGTATAACAATAGATGATAACGGAAAAGGATTTGACATTAACGAAGCGGAGAAAAAAAGAAACAGTGAATCCGGAATGGGACTACTCTTCATGAAGGAGAGAATTCAATATGTTAACGGACGTGTTTTTATCAATTCTATTCCTGATGAAGGAACGCGTATTACTTTTAATATTCCAATTTAAAAAAAATTTCAATAGCAATTTCAATTATCATTACAATTGATTTTTGGTATCACCCTTGCAATTGTTATTGAAAAATACGTATATTAGCTCTTATTTTAGATGAATATACGTAATAAACCGATTTAAAATTAAGTAACTTATGAGTAATACTATTCGAGTGGTTCTGGCTGATGATCATGTATTTGTAAGAGATGGTATCAAATCATTATTAGAAAACGAAGCTAATATAGAAGTTGTTGGTGAAGCTACTGATGGTTTAGAAGCCCTTAGTATGGTTAAAACAGTGCAACCAGACTTGCTAATTTTAGACATTCGTATGCCAAATTTAACCGGTATTGAAGTCGTTGAGAAACTAAGAAGCGAAAACAATTTGGTAAAAATTGTTATGCTTTCTATGCACGAATCAGAAGAATACGTATTAAAATCAATAAAAGCTGGTGCAGACGGCTATTTGCTAAAAGGATCTACTAAAGAAGAATTCCTCAAAGCGGTTCATACTGTAGCAAATGGTGGAAAATATTTTAGTGGTGATATTTCGTCCATATTAATTGGCCAACTAAGCAATCCAGCAGCTGTAATGGAAACTAAGCAATCGTTGGACGAAGAATTAATGATTACCAAAAGAGAAAAAGAAATCCTTAAACTTTTATTATCTGGCAAAGGCAACAAAGAAATTGCCGAAGCTTTAGAAATTAGCAAACGAACTGCCGAAGTTCACCGTTTCAATTTGATGAAAAAGTTAAAAGTCAAAAATCTAATGGAACTTTCTAATAAAGCAACCGAATATTCATTACTATAATTTAGAATCTTATTCCTTTATACATACAAAACCATTCTCAAAAGAGAATGGTTTTTTTATTAACTGCCTTTTTTTGATTTTTTTTATAGTTGACAAACATTTATTACAATCTAAAAAAAGGCTTTTCTTGATGATTTCACAGTAAACAGATTTGATTATGTTGATTTAAAAATATTTTTTTACAAAAATCTTTAAATTGACAAAAATAAGTACTAATACGTATTTATACGTATTAAATAAGTAAATATACTTATATTTGTAAAAAAATAAGTACTATGAAAAATTCAAACTCTTTATCGCAATCCCATAAAATTTTGTTTTTAAATACACTTGCATTCACGGTATGTTTTGCATGTTGGACATTAAATGGTGTTTTAGTAACTTTTTTAGTAGACAATGGAATTTTTCATTGGAGTGTTGTTCAAGTAGGATGGCTACTTGGAATTCCAATTTTAACCGGTTCTGTTATGCGTCTTCCTATCGGGATATTAACGGATAAATTTGGTGGTAAATACGTATTTTCATTATTATTACTCCTTTGCTCTATACCCCTGTTTCTGCTTCCATTAGCTGATAGCTTTTTCATGTTTGCTTTACTCAGCTTTTTATTTGGTATGGTAGGAACAAGCTTTGCCGTTGGTATTGGTTATACTTCAATTTGGTATCCAAAAGAATGGCAAGGTAGAGCATTGGGAATCTTCGGGATGGGAAATGCAGGTGCTGCAATTACTACATTCTTAGCTCCTTCCCTATTGAATCATTTTTCGATAGATGATCCACAAAATGGTTGGAAATTATTACCCGTAATTTACGCTACAGCTTTAGTTGTTATTGGTTTATTTTTCTTGGTTTTTGCAAAAAATAAAAAGATTGAAAATCAAACCAAAACAGTTACGCAAATGTTACAATCTTTAAAAAGTGTACGTGTTTGGCGTTTTGGAGCCTATTACTTCTTAGTTTTTGGTTGTTTTGTTGCGTATTCACAATGGTTATTACCTAACTTCATGAACGTATACCAAACCAGCTTAGTTATGGGTGGATTATTTGCTACTATGTTTAGCTTACCTTCTGGTGTTATTCGTGCATTTGGCGGGTATTTATCTGATAAATTTGGCGCTCGAAAAGTAATGTATTGGGTATTAGGATCGTCTGTAATCTTAAGTGCTTTATTAATGGTACCAAAAATGGATATAACCACAACTGGTCCTGGAGTTTTGGCTACCAAAAAAGGAACAATTAGCATGGTCTCAGATGCTGCTGTAAAAATAGGAGATGTCAATTTTCCAATACTTCAAAAAACAGAAAAACCGCAAGAAAACTCAATCTTCCCAACACGTAATTCTTGGCAAGAAGTTGTTGTAAAACAAGATCAAGAGGTTAAGAAAAAAGAATTATTAGCCAAAGGAATAACTCATATTCGTTTTGATGCTAATATGTGGGTATATTTAGTGTTAGTAATATTGATTGGTATTTCTTGGGGAATTGGTAAAGCGGCAGTATACAAACATATCCCAGAATATTTCCCGACAGAAGTTGGTGTTGTAGGTGGGATGGTTGGAATGATTGGTGGATTAGGAGGATTCTTCGGTCCTATCATCTTCAGTTATTTACTGACTTGTACAGGAATCTGGTCAAGTTCATGGATATTTATTCTGATATTCTCCGCTATTTGTTTGATTTGGATGCATGTTACCGTTACCAAAATCATGAATGAAAAACAGCCTTCGCTTTCCAGAGAAATGGAACGTAAAAAATAAATTATACTTTTTAAAACGAATCCAGCTTTAAAAAGAATCCCAAAACTTTCAACTCCTTCTAGAAAGTTTTCTTCTTACAGACGTAATACTTTTCGCTGTCGTATTACGTCTTGTGTAGAAGATAAAAGAACCGCAAATTCATCGTTTTTAAACTATGAATTTGCGGTTCTTGTTTTGATATAAAATGTATATTTGATTTTGAAATAAAAGAAACAGCAGGAATTAATATACTTATTTTACGCATCAATAATGGAAGAAAAAGACAGCTCAGTAAAAATACTTTTTAGGTTTTTCAGTACTGTTTTAAACGAATCAACAGTTGAAACTTTATGGGCAACCGTTATTAACTCCGAAGAAGGCTTATATAAACTAGACAACATTCCTTTTTACGCGTCAGTTTCTTGTGGGGATATTGTTCTTGCAGCATTTGACGAAAGCGAAAACATGCTTGTTTACAAAGAAACAATTATACATTCTGGAAACTCAACAATTCAAGTTATTCTCAATGATAAATCTTTTATTATAAATGATTTACGAGATCTATTTAATGCTCTAGGTTGTGAATCAGAAAAATTCAATGCTGATTATTTTGTAATGGAAATTCCAGCTGCTTTGGATTATAATCCAATACGGGAAAGACTATTAGAACTGGAAGAGAATAACATAATAACATACGCAGAACCCAATCTATCAAAAAATCATTGGTATTAAAACTGGATTTAAATATTTTTTGATTTCCACCGGACTTTGTTAAAGTAAAATCAAAATCTTGGTTTTAAAATAGACAAAACAAAAGTTCCCGTATTGGGAAAAATAATCATATCTTTGTAAAAAATAAAATTTGAGAGTAATTGCAAAAAAGACATTACGAGACTTTTGGGAAATTCATTCTGATTGTGAACAACAATTAAAATCTTGGTTTCGAGAAACCTGTAGAGCAGAATGGAAAAATCCAAATGAAATAAAAATAGAATACCCAAGTGCAAGTATTCTGAATGAAAATCGAGTTGTTTTTAATGTCAAAGGAAATAATTACAGATTAATAGTTAAAATAAACTACGAACACGAAATGGTTTGGATTCGGTTTATTGGAACTCATTCAGAATATGACAAAATTAACGCAAGCAGCATATAAAACTATGAATATCAATCTTATAAAAACAGAAAACGATTACAATCAAGCATTGAAAAGACTTGAAGTAATTTTTGATGCTAAAAAAGGAACTGAGGAAAGCGATGAATTAGAACTTTTAGGAATGTTGATTGACCAATATGAAAATGAACATTTCCCTATTGACTTACCTGATCCAATTGAAGCAATCAAATTCAGAATGGAACAATTGGGGTATACACAAAATGATTTGGCTAAAATTATTGGATTTAAAAGTCGGGCAAGCGAAATCCTCAACAGAAAAAGAAAATTATCATTAGAAA
This sequence comes from Flavobacterium sp. 123, assembly GCF_003634825.1. Lineage (NCBI taxonomy): Bacteria > Pseudomonadati > Bacteroidota > Flavobacteriia > Flavobacteriales > Flavobacteriaceae > Flavobacterium > Flavobacterium sp. 123. The sequence continues at coordinate 2,413,772 of NZ_RBXD01000001.1, read as the reverse complement.
TGATTCGACAAATACATACAAGTCTAAAAATTCCTACTGAAGTTTTAATACAAACATATTAGTAAAAAACCCTGTAATGTATTACCATTACAGGGTTTTATCCATAAACAAATCAAATAAAACTAACTTTTATAAACCATTCCCATATCTTCAATTGAGAATTTATCCGTTAAAAGGTGTAATAATTTATCTCTTAACTCAATATATTCTGGCATTTTTACAATCTCAATTTTATTTCTTGGTCTTGGCAAATGAACGGCAACAACTTCTCTAATAGTGGAAGCTGGACCATCATTTAAAACCACAATTCTATCCGATAAAAACAAAGCTTCTTCTATATCGTGGGTAATCATTATAATGGTTTTATCTCTGTTATTAAGATTCCATAATTTCAATACTTCTAATTGCATCGAACTTTTTGTAAAAGCATCCAAAGCACCAAAAGGCTCATCTAACAATAACACTCCAGGATTAATTGCAAAAGCTCTTGCAATAGCTACTCTTTGTTTCATTCCTCCTGATAATTGTCCCGGTAATTTATCTCTGTGCGAAAGTAAATTAACCATTTTAAGGTTGTAATCTACGATTTCGTGCTTTTCTTTCTTCGAACAATCCATAACAGAATCAACTGCTTGAAAAATATTTTCATGAACTGACATCCAAGGCAAAAGGGAGTAATTTTGAAAAACAATTCCTCTATCTGGACCTGGTCCTTTTATAGTTTTTCCGCCTAATTCAACTGTTCCTCCTGATGGCGTTAACATTCCGGCAATAGCATTCATAATGGTTGATTTTCCACAACCCGAATGACCAATAATGGAGATAATTTCCCCTTTGTTGATAGAAAGATTAATATCTCTTACTGCAGTATACTTCCCTTTTGGTGTTGGGAACGAAATTTCTAAATTTTTTATTTCTAAATAACTCATAGTCGTAATTTTTTATATTATTAAGCTTTGTAAGCTACTTTGTTTTCGATAAAAGTGAAGATTCTGTCAAAAAGTAATCCAACGATTCCAATGATGATAATGGCTGAAATAACTTTTTCAAGACTTAAAGCATTCCAACTGTCCCAAACAAAGAATCCGATTCCTGCTCCACCTGATAGCATTTCGCCAGCAACAATTACCAACCATGCCACGCTGATACTCAAACGTAAACCAGTTATAATATGTGGTAAACTATAAGGAATTAAGATTTTTGTCAGGTAACGCATTTTAGAAAAACCAAACGCTTTAGCAACATTTTTATGATCTTGTGGGATAGATGCTACTCCAAAAGAAGTATTAATCAGCGTAGACCACAATGAAGTTATGAATACTATAAATATAGTTGCCATTCCAGTATCTTTAAAAACAACCAAACCTATTGGGAACCATGCTAAAGGTGAAACTGGTTTTAGCAATTGAACGATTGGATAAAAAATTTGTTTGCAAATAGTACTTGCCCCTATCAAAATTCCAATAGGAATTGCAATTAAAGAACCTAGTAAAAATCCTGAAAGAACAGTCTTAATTGAACTGAATAATTGCAATCCGATTCCTTTATCATTCGGTCCGTAATCATAAAATGGATCACTTAGCATTTCTTTCAAAACGGTCATTGTAGCTGTTGGAGTTGGCAAAGCATTTTGAGTATAAGCGCTTAATAAACTCCAAAATCCTCCGAAAAACAGCAATCCAACAGTTGCTAATAAAACCGATTTTGATTTTGCAAGTACTGTATTAAGTACTAATTTTAATTTTTGGTTCTCTTCTACTCTATTATTGCTTTCTGTAGAAACATTGATGGATGAATTTAATACATCAATTGTTAATGTGTTTTTATCAGACATGGTACGTTGTATTTAATTAGTAATTTGATTTTTATCTCTTAACAACTTTTAAGTATGCAGCAGGATTTGAAGGGTCAAAAACGGTCTTATCCATAGTTAGAGAAAACGGTTTCATATCATCATTAGGAATTTTAATTTTCATGCTTTTAGCAACTTCTTCGTATAAATCTTGTAAAATCAATTTATCAGCTATTGCATTATAATTTGGAGCTTCTTTTAAATATCCGAAACGTACAAATTGCGCCATTGCCCAGATTCCGTATGATTTACGTGGATAATTTACCGTTCCTCCTTTGTAAAACAACATGTAATCTTTAGAGTAAACTTGAGTTCCTTGGTTGCAACCTAAATCATAATTACCCATTAATCTGTTTTCAATAACATCAGCAGGAGCATTTACGTAAGGAGCTCTTCCAATGATTGCAGCAGCTTTTTTACGATTACCAGGATTATCTAGCCAGATACAAGCTTCCATTACCGCTTTCATTACTTTTTTAAGATCTTCTCTACGTTTTGTACTAAAATCTTTGTTTACCACTAACGCTTTTTCAGGATGATCTTTCCAAATATCTTGTGAAGCCACTTGTGTAAATCCAATACCTTGCTTTACAGCAACACCACCCCAAGGCTCTCCTACACAGAATCCATCCATATTCCCTACTTTCATATTAGCAACCATTTGTGGAGGTGGAATCGTGATGATTTTCACTGCTTTTTGGTTCAAACCAGCAATTGACATCCAGTTACGCAACCATAAATCGTGTGTTCCTCCGGGGAAAGTCATTGCAAAAGTTACTTCTTTTTCGGCTTTCAATTTAGCTGCAACAACTGGAGTTACTTTGTTCATTTGTTTAAAGCCTACTTTTCCACAAAAATCATTAGAAAGTGTAATTGCTTGCCCATTTACATTTAGCATCATGGCAATTTTCATTTCAGAACCTGCCTTTCCGCCTACTCCTGTGTATACTGAGAATGGCATAGAATACAAACAATGTGCTCCGTCTAATTCGCCTGTTAAGATTTTATCACGAACATTTGCCCAAGAGGATTCTTTAGTAACCACAACCTCAACACCATATTTTTTGAACAGTCCTAATTCTTTTGCCATAACTATTGGTGAACAATCCGTTAGTGGAATAAATCCTAATCGAACAGGATCGTTTTGGGCAGTTATTGTTGTAAAAGCAGAACTCAATACGACTAACAAAACCAATACCGATGATGTTAAACGCTTTGCTATTTGTTTTTTTATAGTTTTCATTTTGAATAGATTTAAAATTTAATGATAATTATTTTTTAGCTAAAAAGTTAGGTTTGATATTTAACATCACATAAGCAAATTGTGGACTTAAATCAGGAGTTGCAATATTTTTAACCGCTGCTGATGCCATTGAATTCTTAGCTTTCATGATAGAATAACCCGCCTCGATATTGATCATTTTTGTTAAATTATATTTTACTAACAAGTCTAATTCGGTTCCTAAATAAGAATCTAATTTTCCTCCAGCACCATTAGATAAAGTATTTGCAGCTTCAAAACCATGAATGTCTAATAAGAAAGTCAAGTTGTCTTTTGCATTATATTTCATTTTGAAGAAATAGTTTAGCAATCCTTGTTTTCCAAAACCACTTGCAGCATAGAAGTAATCCATACTTCCCCAGAATTTATGTGGCGTACCGTATAATGGGTCAAAAAGATTGCTTTGTGAAGTTGCAGTAACTGCTTTTGTTCCGTCAGTTCCTGATAAATAATCAATCCCAGGTCCTACAAATAATTTTCTTCCTATTTGGAATGTTGATGTAATTGAAGCCAAATTAGCACGCAATGAACGACCATCTTTATCGTGACCTCCTTGGTGATAAGCACTTCCTGTCAGATTTAATTTTCTAGTTATATTAGAATTAAAGTAAAAACCGGTTGTATTACGACTCCAAACTCCTTCTCCATAAACCTTTGTTGTTACAGCAGGTGATCCTGAAGTTACATTAGTATATTTATTAAAATCATCTTTGAAAAATAAAAATGACACATCACCAAAGAAGAATTTTTTACCTAAATACGCATATTGAAAGGATTTATACATAGTCCCAATTCCGTTTGTCCCTGCGCTATAAGCTGAATTCACTCCGTTATAAACGGTACCTGTATTCAATTCTTTATTTTGATTAAATGCAGCTCCTACATCAGCAATCCAACCTTTGTTAGCATATTTGAAAACAATTGCATCATGTCTTCTTCCTTGTTGCAACCAGTCTAAACCTCCCAAAACTTTTTGATCATCATAAGAGATTTCTTGACGTCCTACTTTTAAAGACAAATTCTGAATTTTGCTTGTTGTATCATTCAACATTACCTCTGCCCAAGCTTCATGAAATAAGATTCCATTATTAGCTTCTGTAGTTGTTCTATTGATAGACGAAGCATCTTGACCCCAAACACGCACATCTTGTAAAGACGTATATATCTTAAATCGATATCCTGTAAATCCTATATTTAATCGTGCTCTTTGTGAAGTGAATAATCCTGCTTTATCACCTTCTTTTTGTAAAGTTCCTTGTCCTACTCTAAGCTCAGTTCTTTCTCTAATTTGTCCTGTAGCTGTTAATTGTGCTTTTGCTTCGTTTTGAGATAATAGCGTTAAAGCAATTCCTAGTAAAAAAGATTTTGAAAGGTTTACAGCTGAAATACCGCCTTTTTTAGATCCTTGAATATTTAGTAAAGTGGTTTTAATGTTTTGCATAATCATATGTTTTAATTAGTATGAAGCAAATTTACGTAAGTACTAATACTTAGTTACTATACTAAAAACAGACGAAAACAACTTTTTAATACCAAAATTTGCGTTATTAAAATGGTTTTGTTTCTGCTTTTTGGCAGAAAATTAAAACTAAACCAGTCATAGCAAGCCATTAGAGTTTAAAAACAAGTAGTAAAAAATACGTATAAAAAAGTGAGAAGTGAAAAGTGAGAAGAAAAAATTTGAAGAAAACTATTTATGTTCTTTGATTTCTGATTTTAATTTGTCGGCATTTAATATTCCTATTTTCTTACCAACAGTTTTAATAAGTAATTCTTTTTTTAAACTTGAAACCACACGAATCACCTGTTCATCAGTAGTTCCGGCGAAATCGGCAATTTCTTTTCTGGTCAAATCAAGCTCAATTACGCCATTGACCTGTCCAAATTTTCTATGGATATACAATAAGGTATCAATCACTCTTTCACGCACATTCATTTGTGCAATTTTCCGAATGTTATTTTCACTTTTATTCAATTCTTCAGCATAAAACAACATTAAATCAAAGGTAAACTCCGGAATTGTATGAAGAATTTCTAACATATCTTCATTACTAAAATTACACAAAACGGTGTCTTCCAGCGCATAAGCTCCAATCAAATAGCGCTTACTAGTTCCAAATCCTCTGAAACCAACCGTATCCCCTTCTTTAGTCAACCGAACAATTTGTTCTCGTCCATGAATACCAGTTTTTACCGTTTTTACTTTTCCTTTATATATAAAATACAAACCCTGAATTGGGGCTCCTTCAATGATAAATTGTTGTGTTTTTTTACAAACAAAACTGCGCTTTTTATCAATATAATTCTTCATTTGTTCTAAATGAATATGCCTTTTAATGAAACAATTTTCATTTAAACAGCTGGTACAGTTGGCTAATTCTCCTTTCATATGAAGTCAGTATTTGTTTTTTAAAAGAACCGAATGGGCAAAGCAATATGGTATCGCTATTATCTATCATTAATTATTTATGTCCCGACGCTTCGGGATTGAATCATGTCGATGAAATGAATAAAATTTGAAATTATTCCCGAAATGATTTGGTATCCAAAATTATTTTCAACAAAAATATAAAATAAAATTAGTTTTATACGTATTTATACGTAAAAATACTTATTTTTACACTTTCGTTAGTTAGCCAGCAAGTAAGCTTTCATTATTAATAAAGAAATACGATAATGCAAAATTCAGAAATCAAAACTACGTGTTCCTATTGTGGAGTAGGATGCGGAATCATAGCAACCAATGATCCTAAAAATGGAATCTCTGTAACTGGTGACAAAAACCATCCTGTAAATAAAGGAATGCTTTGCTCAAAAGGAATGAATCTTCATTATGTTGTCAATGACATTTCTGATAGAATTCTATATCCTGAAATGAGATGGAGCAAATCTCATCCTATGGAACGTGTTAGTTGGGATGCTGGATTAGACCGTGCCGCTGCCGTTTTCTCGTCTATTATAAAAAAACATGGTCCTGATAGCGTTGGTTTTTATATTTCAGGACAATGTCTGACTGAAGAATATTATTTAGTAAATAAGTTAGTAAAAGGATTTTTAAAAACTAACAATATCGATACCAACTCACGCTTGTGTATGAGTTCTGCGGTGGCAGGTTACAAAAAAACATTTGGTGAGGATTCTGTTCCAATTGCTTATGATGATATTGAACTTGCTGATACTTTTTTGATTACGGGAGCAAATCCTGCTTGGTGTCACCCTATTCTTTTTAGACGATTAGAACAACACAAAGAGAAAAACCCTAAAGTAAAAATCATCGTTGTCGATCCTCGAAAAACAGATTCAGCTTTAGCAGCCGATTTACATTTGCAAATTATTCCAGGGACAGATATTGTTTTATATCATGCTTTAGCCAAAAGACTTATTGAAAAAGGATATGCTGACACTGATTTTATAAAAAACAATACTGAAAATTTCAAATCATATAAAGATTTAGTTTTATCCAGTTCGCTAGAAAAAGCGTCAAAACTTTGTGGAATATCCGTTAATGACATCAAATTAGCTGCTGATATTATTGGAAAAGCAAAAGGATTTATTTCGCTTTGGGCTATGGGATTAAACCAAAGCGCCATTGGAGTTGATAAAAATACCGCCTTACTTAACCTTTCATTACTTACAGGTCATGTTGGAAAACCTGGTTCTGGCCCATTTTCTTTAACAGGACAACCTAATGCTATGGGCGGACGCGAAGTTGGTGGAATGGCAAATTTATTAGCCGTTCATAAGGAACTAAATAACCCTGTACATCGCAAAGAAGTAGCTGATTTTTGGGGAGTTGATGAAGTTTCCGAAAAACCAGGATTAACTGCCACAGAAATGTTTGAGGCATTAGAATCTGGAAAAATGAAAGCCATTTGGATTATTTGCACCAATCCAATGGTAAGTTTACCTGATTCTCGAAGAGTTGAAAAAGCATTGGCAAAAGCAAAATTCGTTGTAGTTCAAGACATTTCACACAATGCCGATACTTCAAAATTTGCCGATTTATTATTGCCTGCTGCGGGTTGGTTAGAGAAAGAAGGAACCATGACTAATTCTGAAAGACGTATATCTTATTTACCAAAAGGCATCAATCCTCCTGGTGAAGCGCTATCGGATGTGGAAATTCTAACTCGTTTTGCTCAGAAAATGAACTTTAGTGGTTTCAATTTTAACACAACCGAGGACATTTACAAAGAGCATTGTATGATGACCAAAGGAACTAATATTGATATTTCCTTTTTAAATTATAACCGACTAAAAAACGAAGGTACTTTTCAATGGCCTGTTCCTGATTACGGACATCCTGGAACACCGCGTTTATTTGCCGATAAAAAATTCTATACGCCTTCGCAAAAAGCAATTTTTAATATCCCAACAGCTATTGAAAATACTTCCGAAGGACCAAGTTCAGATTTCCCTTTTATTTTAACAACGGGACGCATCAGAGACCAATGGCATACGATGACTAAAACAGGAAAAGTGTCCCGATTGATGACGCATATCCCAAGTCCAATGCTCGAAATAAATCCGATTGATGCCTACAAAGCCTCTATTGAAAATGGAGATATTGTTGTGGTTACTAGCAAAAACGGAACCGTTCGGGTAAAAGCAAAAGTTTCAGATACGATTCGGGAAGGTGTTGTTTTCTTACCAATGCATTGGGGGAAACAATTGGAAAACGATTTGAACAGAACCAATAATTTAACTAATACAATAGTGGATCCGGTATCAAAAGAGCCTGATTTTAAATACACCACGGTTGCAGTAGAAAAATACGTAAAACCTTTTGAAAAAATTGCTGTTGTAGGTGCTGGTGCAGCTGCTTTCCGATTTATTCAAAATTATAGAGAAATCAATACAACAGATGAAATTATTGTTTTTTCGAATGAAGAAAATCCATTTTACAACCGTGTTTTATTACCTGAATATGTAACGGCGGAACTTTCTTGGGAGCAACTTTTAAAAATTAAAGAAGATTCTTTAAGTAAGTTGAACATCACAATGAAATCTGGTGTTTCAATTGATACTGTCAATACGAAAGAAAATATAATTATAGACAGTCAAGGGAAATCACATCATTTTGATTCCTTAATATTAGCAACAGGAAGCAGACCTTTTGTTCCAGAAAATGCACAACTTCATTTGCCAGGACGTTTTACCATTAGAAAGAAAGACGATGCAGACCGATTAAAAAAATATTTGGACAATACTAATTTAGCCCCCGAAGAACAACATGTTGTTATTGTAGGTGGTGGATTATTAGGATTAGAATTGGCCGCAGCCTTAAAACATAAAAAAGTAAAGATTACTATTATCCAAAGGGCCTCCCGATTAATGGAACGTCAATTGGACCGAATTTCAAGTAAATTATTAGCCGAAGAAGTTCAACTTCGTGATATCCAAATCTATTTTGATAACGAAGTCAGCACTGTATTCGAAACTGAAAATGATAATGAAATTGAAATTGCATTGAAAAGTGGTCGAATTATAACCGCTAACGCAATTGTTTATACCATTGGTACCATTCCAAATATAGAAATTGCCAAAGAATCTGGAATTGCTTGCGGACGAGGTGTAAAGGTCAATCAGTACTTACAAACCTCTAATCCGAACATCTATGCAATTGGAGAAATTGCGGAATTTAACAACAAATTATTTGGAATTACTTCTGCTGCCGAAGAACAAGCAGATGTCTTAGCTAACTTTATGGCGGGCGATATCAGCAGTTTTTACAAAGGTTCTGTTTTGATGAACATTTTAAAACTTGAAGACATCAATCTATGTAGTATTGGCGAAATTGAAGTTCCTGAAAATGATGATTCGTATGAAGAAATTGTATTTTCGGATTTAGGTAAAAGATATTACAAAAAATGTATCGTCAAAAACGACTTATTAGTTGGCGCCATTTTGATGGGTGACAAAAACGAATTTGCCGAATTCAAAACAATGATTGAAAGCAAAATTGAATTGTCTGACAAAAGAAATACACTGCTTAGAGGAAGTTCAAACGCAAAACCTGTTTTAGGAAAACTGGTCTGTTCTTGCAGTCAAGTAGGAAGCGGAAACATTGAAGAAGCCATCAAAGGCGGTGTTACAAATTTTACCGAGTTGTGTAAGTCAACTGGCGCAGGTTTAGGCTGTGGAAGCTGCAAAACCGAAGTAAAAGAAATTTTAGCTAAAATTAAATAATAGTGTTAGCGATTATGGTTCGTTTACAGTTCGTAACTGAACACTAATTACTGAATACTGAACACTAAAACACATATGGAATTAACACGATTAATAGTAAAAGGAGGCGTTATTTCACCGGGTGAACTTCGGGAAATTGCGAATATGGGATTGGAACAAGGATTTAACTCCATCTCTTTCGGTTCTAGACAAGATATTATCTTACCAAAAGGTTTTTCGTCTAACGACAAAGAAAAAATTGGTAAACATCATTTCATTTATCCAAATGAAAAAAGTGGAAATAACATTGTATCTTCTTATGTTTCAACTGATATCTTTAGAAATACTCCTTGGCTTACCGGAAATAAATTCCTGTATATTCTAGAACAATTCAAGGAACAACCAAAGTTAAAAGTAAATATTACTGATCCTAAACAACAATTAGTTCCTTTGTTTACTGGGCATATCAATTTTATAGCTTCGCATCACGAGGATTATTGGTTTTTGTATATCCGTTTGCCAAAATGGGACAAAATGGAAATGTATCCGGTATTAATTTACAGTTGGAATATTGCCGAAGTATATTATGCTATCGAAAAAATATTAGAGGAAGAACCTGATTCTGTTGATATGATTTTTCAATTAGTTAGCGATGCTTTAGACAGTAATAATCGCACGATTGACAAACCATTGCACATTCCCTTCTACCCTTTTCCATATTATGAAGGAATGAATAAATTAGGAATTGATCAATATTGGTTAGGATTATATTGGAGAAACAATCAATATGATTTGGATTTTCTAAAGGAAATGTGCGATTTATGCTTTGATTGCAAAATTGGAAAAATTTGTATTACTCCATGGAAATCATTCATCGTTAAAGGAATTCCTAAAGATCGAAAATTAGACTGGGAAAAATTCTTAGGCAAAAAAGGAATTAATGTAAGACACTCACTATTAGAACTGAACTGGCATTTACCAGTAGCTATGGAATGGGCGTTGAATCTAAAAACCTTTCTAGTTCGAACATTAGATCAATTTGACATCAGTACTTATGGACTCACTTTTGGTTTATCAGAGTACAATCGGGAGGGACATTATTTCACTTCTATAGTTGTTGAAAAAAATGAGTCTCCAAAAGATTTGGAATCTATTAAAATACGAGACACCTATAATGTTTTGTATGCCAAAAATTTTGATCCAAATACTAAAGAATATATTGTTCACACGCAAGATGTTGACAAACTTGAATTACCAAATATATTAATTGAATTAAGCCGTAAATATTTTGAAGGCCTTGGTGATTCAACTGTTGAAATAAGTTCAAATGCGGCAAAAAAAGAAAAAACAATACAAGAAGTTCATCAATGTCCAGAATGTCTAACACTATATAATTCTGAGTATGGAGATGTTATTCAAGGAATTGAAAAAGGGGTTTTATTCAAAGATTTACCGGAAACATATTGCTGTTCTTTATGCGAATCCCCAAAAATAAATTTTATTGCATTAACTGGAGAAAAACAAAATAATTAAGCCTATGAATACCGGATTCAAAACCGTAAGTTCTTCTTACGTAACTATATCTGAACTAATGTTGCCTTCACACACCAACTTTAGTGGTAAAATACACGGAGGTTATATCTTGTCATTGCTTGACCAAATTGCTTTTGCTTGTGCGTCAAAATTTTCAGGAAATTATTGCGTAACTGCTTCGGTTGATACTGTAAATTTTTTAAAACCTATTGAAGTTGGTGAACTCGTAACGATGAAAGCAAGCGTAAATTATGTTGGGAACAGCTCAATGATTGTAGGAATTCGTGTAGAAGCAGAAAACATTCAAACAGGAGTGGTTAAACATTGTAACTCTTCTTATTTTACAATGGTTTCTAAAGACAAAGAGGGTAAAAATGCTGCTGTTCCAGGATTAATTCTTACGAACCTAAAAGAAGTTAGCCGATTTCAAAACGGCTTGAAACAAATTTCTCTAAAAAAAGAACGAGAATATCAAAAGAGTATAGCAACTTTTGGAGCGATTGAAACCATTTTGAGTACTAATAAATATAATGTTATGGTAGAATTGCAATAAGCGTTTTATCTTTCTGATTATGGAAATAAAAAAGCCGGATTATATAATCCGGCTTTTTTATGTTTTGGCTTAAGCCAAAAGCTATTTTTTAAAATTATCCTATTAAATCTAAATTCTGAAAAACAAACTCCTCTTCAGAATATTCCTCTTTAATATAAGCAGTTAATTGGGGAGCATTGCGAACCACTTCGCCAATTATTATTATCGCAGGGGAAGAAAGTTGTTGCTCTTTTACCATTTCCGAAATGGAACTAATGGTACCAATTGCTTTTTTCTGGGTGTTTTTGGTTCCGTTTTGTATGATAGCAACAGGTAAATCATCCGTTCTATTGTTTTGATAAATCGAAATAATTTCATCCAGTTTATTCATTCCCATCAAAATAACCACTGTTGCAGATGATTGCGAAGCTAATGCTACGTCTTTTGATAATTTATGATCTGAGGTAGTTCCTGTAATTACCCAAAAACTCTCGGCAACTCTACGCTGCGTTAAACTTATCCCATTTGAAGCGGGCACACCCAAAGCAGATGAAATACCCGGAACGATTGCGGTTTCCAAATCAAATTTTTGTGCAAATTCAATTTCTTCACTTCCTCTACCAAATACAAATGGATCGCCACCTTTCAATCGAACTACATGCCCATAACGCTTAGCCATACTAACAATCAAATCATTAATCTGATCTTGACTGTAAGCATGACAGCCAAAACGCTTTCCTACAAATATAATTTGTGCTTGTTTAGCATATTGCAATAAGTCTTCATTTACTAAAGCATCATACAAGACTACATCTGCACTTTCTAGAGCTTTGATTGCTTTCAAAGTAATCAATTCAACATCACCAGGACCTGCTCCAACTATTGTCAACTTTGGTTTATTTGTACGCATCATTTTTTCTGTATTAATGATTATCAACTCTTTTTAATTTCATACTTAATAAAACTAAGTATAAATACTTATTACAAATGTAAGTAATTATATAATTGCAAAAACAATAAATAGTGTTAATTTTAAACAAATTCAATTAATAGAAATTAATAGACACTACTATTCCTAAAAAAACAATAAAACACCATTAAATACATAAAAATCCCAAAATCACTTATGACTTTGGGATTTTAAATATATTTAAAAAATTATAGTTTAGATCAACAAAAGAACAAAACCTAGGTTATACAAATTCGTTCAATGCTTTTTCAATAATACTTAAGCATTCTTGTATTTGAGTTTCTGTAATAACTAATGGTGGCGCTAATCTGATTTTGTTACCATGAGTAGGTTTTGCCAACAATCCATAATCTCTGAATTTTAAACAAATATCCCAAGCTAAATCAGAATCTTCCTCACAATTGATTACAATTGCATTGAGCAAACCTTTACCACGAACTAAAGTTATCAATGAATTTCTAGAAGCAATTTCATTAAGACCATTTCTCAAAACACCACCTAAACGTTCTGCATTTTGGGCTAATTTCTCCTCTTTTATCACTTCCAAAGCAGCTATTGCAACAGCTGCAGCAATAGGATTTCCGCCAAAAGTAGAACCGTGTTGTCCTGGTTTGATAACATTCATAATAGCATCATTAGCTAAAACTGCCGAAACTGGAAAAACACCACCTGAAAGCGCTTTCCCTAAAATAAGAATATCCGCTTTAACCTCAGGTTTATTTTCGCAACCATTTTCACAAGTACAATTTCCACAAGTCGCCAATAATCTTCCGGTTCTGGCAATTCCGGTTTGAACTTCATCAGCAATAAATAATACATTATGCGCTGCACAAAGTGCTTTGGCTTTTGCCAAATATCCTTCGGTTGGAACATAAACTCCAGCTTCCCCTTGAATAGGTTCTACTAAAAATCCTGCAATATTTTTAGATGATTTTAAAACAGAAGCCAAAGCTTCTACGTCATCGTATGGTATTTTTATAAATCCGTTTGTAAATGGTCCGAAGTTTTTGCGAGCCGTTTCATCATTGGAAAACGAAATAATTGTAGTTGTTCTTCCGTGGAAATTGTTTTCACAAACAATAATTTGTGCCTCATTCTCTGGAATTCCTTTTACTTCATAAGCCCATTTTCTACATAATTTCAAAGCAGTTTCTACCGCTTCAGCACCAGTGTTCATAGGTAAAACCTTATCGAAACCAAAATACTTAGTGACATATTCTTCGTAAGGTCCTAATTGATCGTTAAAAAAAGCACGTGACGTCAAAGTCAATGTTTGTGCTTGTTTCACCATTGCTCCAACAATTTTAGGATGGCAATGTCCTTGATTTACAGCAGAATATGCCGATAAAAAATCATAATATTTTTTTCCGTCAACATCCCAAACATACACTCCTTCTCCGCGCTCCAGAACCACTGGCAACGGATGGTAATTATGTGCTCCATATTTATTTTCTTTAGCTACTAATGCTTCTGATTTTGAAGAAAGGGTTTGATTTGTATGTGCCATGTTTTCTATTTATTTAAAACAAAAATAATAAAAATATTTTTATATGCTAATAAAATTATATTTTTGACTTAATAAATATTAATTTAAAAAAAATTAAGCCTTAAAAAGACTTTAAAAAAGTCATTTTTAAAAATTTAACAAATTTGTTTTTTTGAGTTATATTAGTATAAGTGAAAAACAGTTACTTTTATCCTTAAAAAAAGTGATTTTAACTTTAAAAATCAAATAAAATGGAAGGATTGGACGAATTTGACATAAATATAATAAAAGAATTAGAAAAAGATGGTAGAATGGCATTCTCAGCTATTGCAACTAATTTAAAGATATCAAATACGATGGTTCATCAACGTATCAATAAATTAACCGAACAAGGAATTCTAACAGGAATCAAACCTATTATAAACGAAAAAAAAATCGGATATGATTGGGGCGCTTTTACGGGTATCTCTCTAAAAAAAGATCAGGATTCAAACCGTATCATCGAAGAACTAAAAAAGATCCCCGAAATAACGGAATGCTACTATATTACGGGTTCCTACACGCTATATGTAAAAATAATCGCCAAAGACCATGAACACATGAGACGTGTCCTTTATGAAAAAATTGATAACATTCCTGGCATAGAAAAAACAAACTCACTAATTGAATTGGGATGTGCTTTTAAACGAAACGTAACGTTATAATTATTTCTATTTTCTAACATTTTATAGATAAAACCATTTTATTTCAGATATTTGTTAGAAAAATAGAATTTTATGAAAAATATTATATACCTCCTTTTAGGATTTGTATTGTTTACAAATCAGTCTTTTGGACAATTAAAACCAGTTCAATACAAAGATGGAAGCCAAATTTTAAATGGCTTATCTATCAGTCCAAATAAAAAATCTACTGAAAAACCTGGTATTTTAGTTCTTCCCGCTTGGAAAGGAATTGACACCCATGCCAAAAACACCGCAGAAAAACTGTCTAAATTAGGCTATTATGCTTTTGTAGCTGACATTTATGGTGAAGGGAATTACCCTAAAGATGCTGCCGAAGCAGGCAAAAATGCGGGACATTACAAACAAAATATAGCCGAATATCATAAAAGAATCTCTCTTGCATTAGAGCAATTAATACAATCAGGTGCTAATCCAGATAATATTGCTGTGATTGGTTTTTGTTTTGGAGGAACTGGAGCAATTGAAGCAGCCAGAGCGCATCTAAATGTAAAAGGAGTAGTTTCTTTTCATGGAGGATTAGCTAAGGATTCCTCTAGACCAGTGGAGCCTATTACAGCTAAAATTCTAGCGTGTCATGGAGCAGATGATCCGTTTGTTTCAAAAGAAGAAGTAAGTGCTTTTCAACAAGAAATGAGAGACACAAAAGCTGATTGGGAAATGATTTATTACGCTAACTCCGTACACTCTTTTACTGATCCTGATGCCGGAAATGATAATTCAAAAGGAGCTGCCTACAATGAAAAAGCTGCTAAACGTTCATTCGAACACATGAAACTTTTCCTAAACGAAGTCTTGAAAAAATAAATCCATTCTATAAAATTTTCAAATGAAAAAAATTGCACTATTAAGCATACTCGTAATCCTAAACATCAGTTGTTCTTCACAAAAGAACTATACCGAAACTGTAAGTCCTTTAAAATACCTAAACACGATTACTGCTGAAGATTTAAAAACACACCTATATATTGTTGCCGCAGATTCCATGGAAGGCCGCGAAACGGGTTCTGTTGGTCAAAAGAAAGCTGGCGTTTATCTAATCAATCAGTACAAAAAAAATAATATTCCTTTTCCAAAAGGAGCTACAACTTATTATCAGCCAATTCCTGCTTCTTATTTAAACAAAAAATACGGAGAAAAATTAGGTGATTCAGAGAACATTTGGGCCTTCATTGAAGGTTCGGAAAAACCAAACGAAATACTTGTTATTTCGGCACATTACGATCACGTAGGAACAAAAGATAATGAAGTTTATAATGGTGCTGATGATGATGGTTCTGGTACAGTTGCCTTATTAGAAATTGCCCAAGCATTTGAAATAGCCAAAAAAGAAGGTCACGGTCCTAAACGCTCCATTCTTTTTCTTCACGTAACTGGTGAAGAACACGGATTGCACGGTTCTAGATTCTATTCTGAAAATCCTTTATTTCCAATTGCAAATACTATTACTGACATCAATATTGATATGATTGGACGTCGAGATGAAGCGCATGCAGCAAGTAATAATTATGTCTATGTGATTGGTGCGAATCGGTTGTCAACTGATTTAGACAATATTTGTACCATAGCAAACGCTAAATACACGCATCTAGATTTAGATTATAAATACAATGATCCGAAAGATCCAAACCGATTTTATGAGCGTTCAGACCATTACAATTTTGCGAAAAATGGCATTCCTTCTGTTTTCCTTTTCAATGGTGTTCACGCTGATTATCATAAAGCAACGGATAGCGCCGATAAAATTGAATACGATGCCTTAGCTAAAAGAGCTCAATTTGCTTTTGCAACAGCCTGGGAGCTAGCCAACAGATTAGAACGACCTGTTGTCGATAAAAAATAAACTTAATTTGAAATTTATAAAAAAGAGCCTTGAAATTTCAAGGCTCTTTTTTTGTTTAGTTCAGCCCACAAAAAAAGCCTCGAATTTCTTCGAGGCTTTTGCCTTTTGGGTGGATGACCGGGTTCGAACCGGCGACCCTCGGTACCACAAACCGATGCTCTAACCAGCTGAGCTACAACCACCATTTGCTTAGCGGTTGCAAATATAGAACAATTGTTTACTTCTGCAAAGATTTTTTTAAAAAAAATATAGCAAAATTATATCAAATCTCCTAAACTATTGACTGCCAAATATCTTTCTGCTGTAAAACCTTCTCCATATTCTGTGCCAATAAGTCTTCCTAAATCCTGCGCACGATAATTTAAACTTTCTAAGAAGTTTTTACTCGTTATAGGTGATTCTGGCTCATTCGAATTTGCATCATAAAATTGTGACCTATAGGCTAAAATAGCTTCTATTTTCTTTTCTGTAAACCCCGTTATATCAACGACAAAATCAGGTTCAATATTTTTCCATTGAATATAATGGTACACCACTTTTGGTCTCCAAGCAGATTGGTTTTTTCCATCAACACTAGTTTCTATTTTCCTTAATCCAGATAAAAAACAAGCATCCGAAACTAATTTACTGCCTTTTTCATGATCAATATGACGGTCATCAATAGCATTACATAAAACAATTTCAGGTTGATACTTACGAATCATTTTTATGATTTCTAATTGATGTTTTTCATCATTTACAAAAAAACTATCTCTAAAACTCAAATTCTCTCGAACTGAAAGCCCTAAAATTTTTCCAGCTGCATCTGCTTCTCGATCTCTAATTTCAGCAGAACCTCTAGTTCCTAATTCTCCTCTAGTCAAGTCTACTACCCCTACTTTTTTTCCTAAAGAAATCTCTTTTAAAATAGTTCCTGCGCAACCTAATTCAACATCATCTGGATGTGCTCCAAAAGCTAATATATCTAATTTCATGTATTTCAATTTTTGTTATTTATGACTACAAAGCCTTTTTCATCGTCATCGATTTATTGACACTTTCCTCCCATTCTTTTTCAGGAATACTATCTTTTGTAATTCCGCATCCCATATACAAATGTGCTTTTGCAACTTGTCCTTCTCCAAATTCAATTTGCATACAACGCAAATTTACAAACAAATCTGAACAGTCTGAATTGGTTTCTAAAACACTATTCAATTCGCCTAAATATCCCGTATAAAAACTCCTATTGTATTTTTCGTTTTTCAAAATAAAAGCTTTAGAATTTTCTTTTGGAAAACCACAAACCGCAGGAGTTGGATGCAATAAACAAACTACTTGTTGTAGGTTTGAATCTGAATTTAAAACTCCCGAAATATCTGTTTTTATATGCCAAATACTTCCTGCCTGAATGCTGTATGGTTTAGATACAAAAACTTCATCAGCAACATTTTCTAATTTTTTTACAATATAATCTGTAACAAATTGCTGTTCTATCACTTCTTTATTTCCCCATATAACTACTTCTGCACCAGTACTTTTTTTAGTTCCAGCTAAAGCTATAGTTTTGATATTTTTATTTTGGGATTGTACTAATTGTTCTGGTGTTGCTCCCATCCACATCCCTAACTTTGGATGAAAAAAACAGTATACGAAAGTTGTTGGATACAGTTGAACTAATTTTTCAAAAACGGTTCCCAAATCAAAATCTGATAGATTAACTACTTCTTTTCTTGATAAAACTACTTTCTTGAATTGCTCATTTTTTATGGCTTGAATTCCTTCTGAAACTAAAGTTTCAAATTTGTTTTTGGCAGTTTCATCAGGAGCATTAAATTCTTCTTCAGAAAAAAAAATGTCCTTTTTATCAAACCCAAAAGATACTTTTTCGGAATGCTTTTCTGGAATTAAACAAATTTGATTTCCATCAAAAGAGGCAAATACAAATCCTTTTTCGTTAAAATTTTCTACAGAATATAAATTTGCATCCAACTGAAACAAACCCGTAATTGTATCCGAATTAGGTTTGCAATACACTACAAAAGGAAGACTTTCTGCAAATTGATTTTTGACTTTATCTAAAAGTTGTTTCATTATTTATCTTCCGATTTTCTTTTAGGTAAAACCATATTTGTAAGTTTACAAAGCGAAATTAAACTACCGTTTTCATCTGTAATTCGGATTTCCCAGAGATGAATACTTTTGCCTTTATGAATTATTTTAGCGGTTGCCGTAACAATTCCGTCGCGTTTTGCTTTCAAATGGTTTGCTGCAATTTCTATCCCTCGAACCTCGCTGTGTTCATGATTTACATACAACATTGATGCAGCACTACCAACACTTTCCGCTAAAGCTACAGAAGCTCCGCCATGTAATAATCCCATAGGCTGATGTACAGATGGATTTACAGGCATTGTTGCTACTAAAAAATCTTCGCCCGCATCTACATATTCGATATTTAAGGTTCGCATTAAAGTGTTTTCAGAAACCTTATTGCAATATTTAAGGATTTTTTCTTTGTCGAATGTCATATTTTTTACTTTGAAAGTGTAAAATTAAATAAAAGATAAGTTACAAAACAGGAAATACAAATGTTATTCTAATTCAATTTTCAAAATCAATTCTTAACCAAATGAGATTTTCCTTATTTTTACCAAAAATACACCTAAATGCGATCCATAACTTTACTTTTTTTTATTGGAATACTTCTCATTTTGGGTTCTTGCCGATCTGATTTTGAAACATTTCCAAGCACAGGAGATTTAGTGTTTTCAAAAGACACAATTTATCTAGATACTGTTTTCACAACTATTAGCTCTAGTACTTATAATCTAAAAATCTATAATCGTAGCAAAAAAGACATCAATATCCCAACTATAAAACTAGGAAAAGGATTAAGTTCAAAATATAGAATAACCGTTGACGGAAGACAAGGCACAGACGGAAAAATATTTAATGATGTAACGCTTTTAGCCAAGGACAGTTTATATATTTTTATTGAAACTACCGCAGGTATATCCGATGCAAATCCAACTGATTTTTTATATACAGACCAAATCGAGTTTGATAGTGGCGAGAATCTTCAAAAAGTAGAACTGGTTACACTTATACAAGATGCTGTTTTTCTTTATCCAAAACAATTTGAAGACGGAACTACTGAAACGCTTCCAATCGATGAAAAAGAAATTAAAGGATTTTACTTAGACGAAAATGATCCTATAAACGGCAATGAACTACATTTTACAAATAAAAAACCTTATGTTATTTACGGTTACGCAGCAGTTCCTTCAGGAAAAACTGCCGTTTTTGATGCTGGTTCAAAAGTTTATTTTCATAGTGATTCTGGGATAATTGTAGACAATGCGGCTTCTTTAAAAGTAAATGGAACTACTTCTTTGACTGATAAAATGGAAAACGAAGTGGTATTTGAAGGAGATCGACTAGAACCTGATTTTTCGGATGCTCCAGGACAATGGGGAACTATTTGGCTTACTGAAGGAAGTACGAATAACAGCATAAACCACCTTACGATTAAAAATGCTACTATTGGTTTATTTATTGAAAACAATGATGGGACAATCGTAAACATAAAAAACACACAAGTTTACAATTGTACTAATTATGGAATATTAGCCCAAAATGCGCTGATAAATGGAGAAAACCTAGCAATCAATAAAGCCGGAAAAGCGAGTTTAGCTTGCATCTATGGTGGAAATTATAATTTTACCCATTGTACTTTTAATAACAATTGGAATAGCGCATCACAGGTAGCACTTTCCCTCAGCAACTTCATGTTGGGAGCCAATCCCGAAGCTAAAAATTTAACGGAGGCCACTTTTAATAACTGTATTATTCACGGTTCTTATGCTAACGAAATGGTTTTGAACAAAAAATCAGACGCACAATTTAACTACAAATTCAATAATTGTTTACTGAAATTTGATGTAGCTTCTAACTCATCCAGTTCAAATTCAGATTATCAATTTGAAACTGATGCTACACATTACAAAAATATAATTTTAAACAAAAACCCTGGTTTCCAAAACATTAATGCTAATAAATTAAATATTGACGATACTTCTGCCGCTTTCGCAAAAGGAAATTCAGACTATTTAATCCCTTTGGACATTTTAGGAAATACCAGATCTTTGCCTCCAGATTTGGGCGCCTATCAAAGTAAAACTTTTGTGAAATAATTTTTAAAAGTCTTTGCTTTCGATTCTTGCTCGAACTATTTATTTAAACTAAATTTGCATCGCAATACAACAAACCAAATAACAATGATTCATTTCTTTGAAAACCAAAGCAAAACTGTTTTTGCAGTTCAAACAAATAATCCCGAAGTTTCGGGAGAAATTTCGGCTCAAGACATTTCAAAACTTAACTGGCTTTTTGCCAATTCAAATAAAATTGAAAAATCCGTATTAACGGATTTTTTTGTTGGTCCTCGCGCCACAATGATTACGCCATGGAGTACCAATGCGGTGGAAATTACCCAAAATATGGGGATTTCAGGAATCATTCGTATCGAAGAATTCCATAGAGTTGACTGGGATGCTTCTGATTTTGATCCGATGCTTTATCAAAAATACAGTGAATTAAATCAAGCTATTTTCACCATCAATATTCAACCAGAACCTATCTTGAATATTGACGATATCGCTGCATATAATAAAACCGAAGGATTGTCATTAAGTCCTGAAGAAGTAAAATATTTAGATGATTTAGCTACTAAATTAGGTAGAAAATTAACCGATTCTGAAATTTTTGCTTTTTCACAAGCCAATTCAGAACACTGCCGTCACAAAATTTTCAACGGAACTTTTGTGATTGATGGAGAAGAAAAAGAAACTTCATTATTTAAATTAATAAAGAAAACTTCGCAAGAAAACCCTAACGATATTGTATCTGCTTACAAAGACAATGTGGCTTTTGTAAAAGGGCCTAAAGTGCAACAATTTGCTCCTAAAACAGCAGACAAACCAGATTTTTACGAAATAAAAGAATTTGATTCTGTTATTTCATTAAAAGCAGAAACACACAATTTCCCAACAACAGTAGAGCCATTCAATGGTGCTGCAACAGGATCTGGAGGAGAAATTCGCGACCGTTTAGCAGGAGGACAAGGTTCATTGCCTTTAGCAGGAACAGCAGTTTACATGACTTCATATTCTCGTTTGTCCTTCGACTCCGCTCCGGATGACAAACCTTGGGAAAAAGGAATGGAAGAAAGAAAATGGTTGTATCAAACTCCGATGGATATTTTAATCAAGGCTTCAAACGGAGCTTCTGATTTTGGAAACAAATTTGGACAACCTTTGATTACCGGTTCTCTTCTTACTTTTGAACACGAAGAAAACAATCGCAAAATTGGTTATGATAAAGTAATCATGCAAGCGGGTGGAATTGGTTACGGAAAATTAGATCAAGCCATCAAACATAAACCACAAGAAGGCGATAAAATCGTAATTCTAGGTGGTGAAAATTATAGAATTGGAATGGGCGGCGCTGCAGTTTCATCAGCAGACACAGGAGCTTTTGGTTCAGGAATTGAATTAAACGCTGTTCAACGTTCAAACCCAGAAATGCAAAAACGTGCTGCTAATGCTATTCGTGGTTTAGTAGAAAGTGATAACAATCCTATTGTTTCTATTCACGATCATGGTGCAGGCGGACACCTAAATTGTCTTTCGGAATTAGTAGAAGAAACAGGAGGTTTAATTGATTTAGACAAACTACCTGTGGGCGATCCTACGCTTTCAGCAAAAGAAATCATCGGTAACGAATCACAAGAAAGAATGGGATTAGTTATTGGTAAAAAAGATATCGACGTTTTACAACGAATTGCGGATAGAGAACGTGCTCCAATGTACCAAGTTGGTGATGTAACTGGCGATCATCGTTTTACTTTCGAATCAAAATCTACTGGATTAAAACCAATGGATTACGCCTTGGAAGATTTCTTTGGAAGTTCACCAAAAACAATAATGACTGACACGACCATCAATTACAATTATGGTGGTTTAGAATATAGCATAAAAAATATTTCGACTTACTTAGAGCAAGTATTACAATTAGAAGCTGTAGCTTGTAAAGACTGGTTAACCAATAAAGTGGACCGTTGTGTAGGCGGAAAAGTTGCTAAACAACAATGTGCTGGACCATTGCAATTACCATTGAACAATTGTGGTGTGATGGCCTTAGATTATTTAGGTAAAGAAGGTATTGCAACTTCTATTGGGCACGCTCCTATATCAGCTTTGATTGATCCAGTTGCAGGAAGCAGAAATGCTATTGCCGAATCATTATCAAACATTGTTTGGGCTCCAATAAAAGACGGATTGAAAGGTATTTCATTATCAGCAAACTGGATGTGGGCTTGTAAAAACGAAGGTGAAGACGCTCGTTTATACGCTGCTGTTGAAGGTTGTTCAGACTTTGCTATCGAATTAGGAATCAATATCCCAACAGGAAAAGATTCGCTTTCGATGAAACAAAAATATCCTAACGACGAAGTAATTGCTCCGGGAACGGTTATTATTTCTGCTGGCGGAAACTGTACAGATATTCGAAAAGTAGTTGAACCTGTTTTACAAAGAGATGGTGGTTCTATTTATTATATCAATTTGTCACAAGACGACTTTAAATTAGGTGGTTCTTCGTTTGCACAAATTCTGAATACTATTGGAAATGAAACGCCAACTATTAAAGATGCTGCTTTCTTCAAAAAAGCCTTCAATACCATTCAAGAATTAATTTTAGAAAACAATATCCTTGCAGGACATGACATAGGAAGTGGTGGTTTAATCACAACTTTATTAGAAATGTGTTTTGCAGATATAAATTTGGGTGCTAAAATAGATTTCTCTCCCGAAGCTTCGGGATTTGAAGAAAAAGACATTATCAAATATCTTTTTGCAGAAAATATTGCGGTTGTTTTCCAAGCGAAAGAGGATAGCATTGTTGAAAACAAATTGAAACAAAACGGTGTTACTTTCTACAAATTAGGATCAGTTACTACCGAAGCTACTTTGAACTTTGGCCCTTGCCAATTAGACATTGCCAAATACAGAGATATCTGGTTTAAAACTTCTTTCTTGTTAGATCAAAAACAAGCTAAAAACGGAACCGCTAAAGCGCGTTTCGACAACTATAAAAACCAAGTTTTAAACTATACTTTTCCAACGCATTTTACAGGAAAAGCTCCTGTCATCTCGAGCGAAGTCGAGAGACCAAAAGCCGCTATTATTCGTGAAAAAGGAAGTAATTCTGAGCGTGAAATGGCTAATGCAATGTACTTAGCAGGATTTGATGTAAAAGATGTTCACATGACTGATTTGATTTCAGGACGCGAAACATTAGAGGACATTCAATTTATTGGAGCGGTTGGTGGATTCTCAAATTCAGATGTTTTAGGTTCAGCCAAAGGTTGGGCTGGAGCATTTTTATACAACCAAAAAGCAAAAACTGCTTTAGATAATTTCTTCAAAAGAGAAGATACTTTATCTGTTGGAATTTGTAATGGATGTCAATTATTCATGGAATTAGAATTGATTAATCCTGAGCATGAGGTGCATGGTAAAATGCTTCATAATGATAGTCATAAACACGAAAGTATTTTTACTTCAGTAACCATTCAAGAAAACAAATCTGTAATGTTATCTTCATTAGCAGGAAGTACATTAGGCGTTTGGGTTTCGCATGGTGAAGGTAAATTTAACTTACCAATGGCGGAAGAAAACTACAACATTGTATCTAAATATGGGTATGAAGGATATCCTGCAAACCCTAATGGTTCTGATTATAACACTGCAATGCTATGCGATAAAACAGGTCGCCATTTAGTTATGATGCCACATATTGAGCGTTCTACATTCCAATGGAACTGGGCACATTATCCAAAAGATAGAAATGATGAAGTTTCTCCTTGGCATGAAGCCTTTGTAAATGCCAAAAAATGGATTGACAAACACTAAGCAAAATAAATCCAAATATTATAAAAGCGCACTCTATTTGAGTGCGCTTTTTCATTAAAATATAGGTTACAAAAAACATTTCAAGAAAACGATTTCGTAAATTTCGAATTATAAGGATTCTATTTTTTGATTTAATTTCTCAAAAAGAAAAAATATTATTAATTTTTATTTAATTTGCGATAAAATTCAACCTTTCACAATGACAAATATCACTCGCCTTTTTGATTTCCCTTATTATCAACAGGAAAAATATGTCTCAATTCCTGATGCTTTGGTTACAAAGCAAAATGACGTTTGGGTTAAAACATCAACTGAGGAATATATAGCCAAAGCTAATGCTGTGTCAAGAGCGCTATTGCGAATGGGAATTGAAAAAGACGATAAAATTGCCATCATTTCTACTAATAATAGAACCGAATGGAATATTATGGATATTGGTGCGTTGCAAACTGGCGCTCAAACGGTTCCTATTTACCCAACAATTTCTGAAGATGATTATGAATATATTCTAAATCATTCTGGTTCAATTTATTGCTTTGTTTCTGATGAGGAAGTACTTCGAAAAGTAAATCTAATTCGATATAAAGTTCCTAATCTAAAAGAGGTTTATTCCTTCAACGAAATTCAAGGTTGCAAAAACTGGAATGAGTTGCTACAGTTAGGAGAAGATGAAAGTAATCAGCATTTAGTTGAAGAACGCAAAAACAAGGTGCATTCAGAAGATTTAGCAACAATTATATATACATCTGGTACAACTGGGAAACCAAAAGGCGTAATGCTTTCGCATCGTAATATTGTTTCAAATGTGATTAATAGTGCGTCACGTATTCCTTTTGAAGCAGGAAAAAGTCGTGCTCTGAGTTTTCTTCCTATTTGTCATATTTTCGAAAGAATGATATTGTATTTATATCAATATTATGGTGTTTCGGTTTATTTTGGAGAATCTATTGATAAAATAAGTGATAATATAAAAGAAGTAAAACCAACGGTAATTACTGCTGTACCAAGACTTCTTGAGAAAGTATATGACAAAATCTACTCCAAAGGAAGTGAATTGACTGGCATCAAAAAGAAACTTTTCTTTTGGGCTATTGATTTAGGATTACGATATGAACCTTATGGCGCGAATGGTTTTTGGTACGAATTCCAACTTAAAATTGCCCGAAAACTTATTTTCAGCAAATGGAAAGAAGGTTTAGGTGGCAATTTAGATTTAATGGTTTCAGGAAGTGCTGCCTTACAAACTCGACTGGCTCGCATATTTGCTGCAGCTGAAATACCCGTAATGGAAGGATACGGTTTAACCGAGACTTCTCCAGTGATTTCAGTAAATGACATGAGAAATAAAGGATTTAAAGTTGGCACTGTCGGAAAAGTTATTGCTGGTGTAGAAGTAAAAATAGCCGAAGACGGAGAAATTTTGTGCAAAGGTCCAAATGTAATGATGGGCTATTTCAAAGATGAAAAACTGACCAACGATGTTCTTGAAAATGGTTATTTCCATACTGGGGACATCGGCGAAATTGATGCAGAAGGTTTTCTTAAAATTACCGATCGTAAAAAAGAAATGTTCAAAACCTCTGGTGGAAAATATATTGCACCTCAGTTAATAGAAAACACCATGAAACAATCTCGTTTTATTGAACAAATCATGGTTATTGGTGATGGCCAAAAAATGCCTGCCGCTTTTATTCAACCAAGTTTTGAATTTATCAAAGAATGGGCAAAAATTCATTCAATAGAAATTGGAACAACTAATGAGGAAATCGTTTCAAATGCAAAAGTAATTGAGCGTATTCAGGAAGAAGTCGATAAACTAAATGATAAATTTGGTAACTGGGAAAAAATAAAACGCTTTGAATTAACTCCTGATATTTGGTCTATTGAAGGTGGACAGCTAACCCCTACTCTTAAACTTAGACGAAAAATTATAATGGAAAAATACATTGATTTATTCCATAAAATTTATAGCTAGCATCTAAAAAAACGATATGAAACTAAATACTTTAATTTTCGCAATAGTAGCCCTTTTATTATTTTCTAATTGTCAAGAAAAATCAAATAATAATACTGTAAAAGAAGGGTATTTAGACTTTTCAAAACGTGATGATCAATTTACTGGGGGTATCAAAATGATTCCTATAAAAACTCCAAAAGGAACCTTTAAAGTTTGGACAAAAACAGTTGGGAATAACCCTAAAATTAAAGTTTTATTACTTCATGGTGGACCAGGACTTACACACGAACTTTACGAATGTTTCGATGGATATTTGCCTAATGAAAGTATTGAATACATCTATTACGATCAACTAGGTTCCTATTACAGTGACCAGCCTAATGACAATAGTTTGTGGACTAATGAACGTTTTGTTGAGGAAGTGGAACAAGTTCGAATCGCTTTAGGTTGTGATCGTTCAAATTTTTATTTGCTAGGACAATCCTGGGGAGGAATTCTTGCCATGGAATATGCATTGAAATACCAAAAGAATTTAAAAGGCTTGATAATTTCAAATATGATGGCCAGTATTCCTGAATACAATGCCTATGCTCAAAAAGTTCTTGGACCACAAATGAATCCAAAAATTTTAAAACAACTTCAGGATATTGAGAAAAATAATGATTTTGATAATCCAAAATACAGCGAACTACTTTTTAAATATTATTATACGGAACACATTCTTAGAAAACCTCTTGAAGAATGGCCAGAATCAATAAATAGATGTTTCAAACACATAAATCCTAGTGTATATGTGTTCATGCAAGGGCATAGCGAATTTGGTATTACAGGAAATGCTTCTCTAAAAAATTGGGATGTAAAAGCTAGATTGAAAACATTATCAGTTCCAACACTTAGCATCGGTTCAAAATACGACACTATGGATCCAGAGCACATGAAATGGATTGCTAACGAAGTGCAAAACGGACGATTCTTATTCTGTCCAAACGGAAGCCATCTTTCACAATATGATGATCAGAAAACCTATTTTAAAGGATTGATTACCTTTTTAAAAGATGTTGATAATGGTACTTTCAATAAAAAATAATTGATTTACTTGAAAAAAATTAAACGCCTAAAAAACAGCGTCTTACATTTATTTTTTATACTTTTATTTCGTTAACCAATAAAATATAAAATTATGAATGTAAAAAACTTTGTGATTTCAGGAATTGCAGGAGGATTTATTGAATTTATTTTAGGGTGGTTATTTTACGGAATCCTATTTAAAGATTCATTTCCTTCAAATGGCACCGAAAACATGTTGCTTATCTTTCTAGGATGCATGACTTTCGGATTTTTATTGTCTTATATTTTTATAAAATGGGCACACATTTCAAATTGGAAAACAGGTCTAAGCTCGGGTGCAATCATTGGATTATTTATAGCTTTATATTTTTCTTTTTTTGCAAATTCAATGAAAACAATGGATGAACTCAACATCCAATTAATGGCTTTAGACACTGCAATAACAGTTGTAATGTCTGCAATAGTTGGCTCTACCATAGCATTAGTCAGTGGGAAAATAAAATAAAGAATATAAACCTCCTCAGAAAGCTCTTCTTAAGCAGAAGAGTTTTTTTTTACTTATTTACTTAAAAATCAAAAAAATATTATGCATGCATAGTATTTTTTTATTATATTTGAAATCGATATAGTTAATTATGAAAGATAAAACAATTGATTACATATTGAGAGCAACTTGGCAAGCAGTCTCAAGAATGTATAACGAAGAAGCCGCTAAATACGGAGCAACCATGGCGACAGGGTTTGCGTTATTAAGCATGGATAAGGAAAAAGGAACACCTTCAACTTCATTAGGACCAAAAATGGGAATGGAAGCAACCAGCCTTACGAGAACTTTAAAATCGATGGAAGAAAAAGGATTAATATTACGAAAGAAAAATCCTTTTGATGGTCGAGGTGTGCTTATATACCTTACGGAATTTGGTAAAGAAAAAAGAGAATTATCAAAGAACACTGTTTTAAAATTCAATGAAACTGTCAAACAACATATAACAGATGAGAAACTTCAGCATTTTATTGAAGTAGCTGAAATCATCAATGAATTAATTCAAGACAAAAATATATTTAATCAATCAGAAAATGAAACGCACAGTTAAAAAAGTTGCAATAATCGGATCCGGAATCATGGGTTCTGGAATTGCGTGCCATTTTGCTAATATTGGAGTTGAAGTATTACTCTTGGATATTGCCCCTAGAGAGCTTACTGAAGCTGAAATAAAAAAAGGATTGACCTTAGAAAGCAAAATTGTTAGAAACCGATTAGTGAATGAGCATTTAGCCAATTCATTGAAATCAAAGCCTTCACCTATCTACAATCAAAAGTTTGCTAATAGGATAACAACAGGAAATACTACGGATGATATGGCTAAAATTGCCGCTGTCGACTGGATTATTGAAGTTGTTGTGGAGCGTTTAGATATTAAAAAAACAGTTTTTGAACAAATAGAAAAATTCAGAAAACCAGGTACTTTGGTTACTTCAAACACCTCAGGAATTCCAATTCATTTTATGAGTGAAGGAAGATCTGAAGATTTTCAAAAACATTTTTGTGGGACACACTTTTTTAATCCTGCACGCTATTTGAAATTATTTGAAATCATTCCTGGACCACAAACTGCAATTGAAGTTCTAGATTTCCTTACTGATTATGGTTCCAAATTCTTAGGTAAAACTTCGGTAGTGGCAAAAGATACTCCTGCATTTATCGGGAATAGAATTGGAATTTTTGGAATCCAAAGTTTGTTTCATTTGGTCAAAGAAATGGGATTAACCATTGAAGAAGTAGATAAGCTGACTGGGCCAGTTATTGGAAGACCAAAATCAGCAACTTTCAGAACCGTTGATGTTGTTGGATTAGACACTTTAGTGCATGTTGCGAACGGAATCTACGAAAACTGTCCAAATGACGAAGCTCACGAGCTATTCAAACTACCTGATTTCATCACAAAAATGATGGAAAATAAATGGTTAGGAAGCAAAACTGGTCAAGGCTTTTATAAAAAAGTAGATAAGGATATCTTGTCTTTGGATTTGAACACTTTAGAATATCGTCCTGCCAAAAAAGCTTCGTTTGCTACTTTAGAATTAACAAAAACCATTGACAAACCTATTAATCGTTTTAAGGTTTTAGTAAAAGGAACGGATAAAGCTGGTGAATTTTACAGAAAAAGCTTTGCCGGAATGTTTGCCTATGTTTCTAATAGAGTACCTGAAATTTCGGATGAATTATACAAAATTGATGATGCGATGAAGGCAGGTTTCGGCTGGGAAAATGGCCCATTCGAAATTTGGGATGCAATTGGTGTCGCAAAAGGAATTGAAATTATGAAAGCCGAAGGTCTTGAGCCTGCCGCTTGGGTGAATGATATGTTAGCTTCAGGAAGTTCTAGTTTTTATTCTGTTAAAGAAGGAGCCACTTTTTTCTACAATATCCCAACAAAATCGCAAACCAAAGTTCCCGGACAAGATGCGTTTATTATTCTGAACAACATTCGTGAAACTAAAAAAGTATGGGGAAATAGTGGTGCTATTATTCAAGATTTAGGAGACGGAATTTTGAATTTAGAATTCCAATCTAAAATGAATACCATTGGTGGTGATGTTTTGCAAGCCATCAACAAAGCCATTGATTTAGCCGAAAAAGAACATCAAGGTTTAGTAATAGGGAATCAAGGAGCTAATTTCTCTGTTGGAGCAAACATCGGAATGATATTTATGATGGCTGTTGAACAAGAATATGACGAATTAAATATGGCTATCAAAATGTTCCAAGATACCATGATGCGCGTACGTTATTCTGGAATTCCAGTAATCGTTGCTCCGCACGGAATGACATTAGGAGGTGGTTGCGAAATGAGTTTACATGCAGACAAAGTAGTTGCAGCAGCCGAGTCCTATATTGGATTAGTCGAATTTGGAGTTGGTGTAATTCCAGGTGGTGGAGGATCAAAAGAAATGACGTTGAGAGCATCCGATTTATTCCGAAAAAATGATGTCGAATTAAATGTTTTACAAGAATATTTCTTAACCGTAGCTATGGCAAAAGTTTCTACATCAGCGCATGAAGCTTTTGACTTAGGAATTCTACAACACGGAAAAGATATAGTTGTTGTTAATAAAGACCGCCAAATTGCCGAAGCTAAAAAACACGCTTTATTAATGGCAGAAGCAGGTTACACACAACCAATTCGCAGAAATGATGTGAAAGTTTTAGGGAAACAAGCTTTAGGAATGTTCTTAGTAGGAACCGACCAAATGCAGGCTGGGAAATACATCTCAGAACACGACAAAAAAATAGCCAATAAACTGGCTTATGTTATGGCTGGTGGCGATTTATCTGAACCAACATTAGTATCGGAACAATATTTACTAGACATTGAACGCGAAGCTTTTTTATCTCTTTGCACAGAAAGGAAAACATTGGAACGCATTCAATATATGTTAACCAAAGGGAAACCGTTAAGAAATTAATTTTTAATTATAAATTATGAATTATAAAGTATGAATGAGCTTCATTTAAAATTTATAATTCAAAATTCAAAATAATAGTCATGAAAACAGCCTATATAGTTAAAGCATACAGAACCGCCGTGGGGAAAGCCCCAAAAGGGGTGTTCAGATTTAAACGTCCTGATGAATTAGCAGCAGAAACCATTGCGTTTATGATGAATGAATTGCCTGATTTTGACAAAAAGCGTATTGACGATGTCATGGTTGGAAATGCGATGCCAGAAGCCGAACAAGGGTTAAACATAGGACGATTAATTTCCTTAATGGGATTAAAAATTGAAGATGTGCCGGGTGTTACTGTAAATAGATATTGCGCTTCAGGATTAGAAACAATTGGGATGGCAACCGCTAAAATCCAATCTGGAATGGCTGATTGTATCATTGCAGGTGGTGCTGAAAGCATGAGCTTTATTCCGATGGGTGGATACAAACCTACTCCTGATTATGCGGTTGCAAAAGCAGGTAACGAGGATTACTATTGGGGAATGGGGCTAACAGCTGAGGCCGTTGCCAAACAATACAACATCTCAAGAGCAGATCAAGATGAATTTGCTTACAACTCACATATGAAAGCCCTGAAAGCACAAGCCGAAGGTAAATTTGACAAACAAATTGTTCCAATCACAATTGAACAAACATTTATTAATGAAAACGGTAAGAAAGAATCCAAATCTTATATCGTAAATAAAGATGAAGGTCCAAGAGCAGGAACATCTGTAGAAGCATTAGCTGGTTTAAGACCTGTTTTTGCTGCTGACGGAAGTGTTACAGCAGGAAATTCTTCTCAAATGAGTGATGGTGCCGCATTTGTTTTAATTATGAGTGAAGAAATGGTCAAAGAATTGAACCTCACTCCTATTGCTCGTTTGGTAAACTTTGCTTCGGCTGGAGTAGAACCACGAATTATGGGAATTGGACCGGTAAAAGCAATTCCAAAAGCCTTAAAACAAGCAGGTTTAACTTTGAATGATATTGATTTAATCGAATTAAATGAAGCATTTGCATCACAAGCATTAGCCGTTACACGCGAATTAAATCTAAATCCTGATATCATTAATGTCAATGGTGGAGCAATTGCTTTAGGCCATCCGCTGGGTTGTACTGGTGCTAAACTTTCTGTACAATTATTTGATGAAATGAAAAGAAGAGGAAGTAAATATGGAATTGTAAGTATGTGTGTGGGAACTGGGCAAGGTTCAGCGGGGATATACGAGTTGTTATAGACTTATTTTAAATGATAAATTTTAAATTTTAGATGAGTGTAAAAGAAAATATAATTGCTATAAAAACTTTTGATTTTGCATTATCAATAGTGAATCTTTTTACTCAGCTAAAAAAAGAAAATGAATTCATTATTTCAAAACAAATACTAAGATCTGCAACAAGTATTGGAGCTAATATTGAAGAAGCAATTGCTGCACAATCAAGAAAAGATTTCATTAATAAAATGTCAATTGCCTCAAAAGAAGCCAGAGAAACAAAATATTGGTTGCGTTTATTAGACAAATCCAACCTGACAACAATTTCAATGTCAAATTATTTGATTGAAATTGAACACATATTAAATATAATAACAAAAATTATTAAAACTTCACAGGAAGACAATACAAAATAATTTAAAATTTATAATTCAAAATTTAAAATAACAAAGTCATGAGCGACAAAACTAGAGGAGGTCAATTCCTTGTAAAAGAAACAAAATGCGAAGATATCTTCACCCCAGAAGATTTTTCTGATGAGCAATTAATGATGCGTGACTCTGTAAAAGAGTTTGTGGACAAAGAAATTTGGCCAAACAAAAATCGTTTTGAAAACAAAGACTACGCTTTTACGGAGGAAAGTATGCGTAAAGCAGGGGAACTTGGACTTCTTGGAGTGGCAGTTCCTGAAGCTTATGGTGGATTAGGAATGGGATTTGTTTCAACAATGCTTGTTTGCGATTATATTTCGGGGGCAACCGGTTCTTTCTCAACTGCTTTTGGAGCACATACTGGAATTGGAACTATGCCAATCACATTGTATGGAACAGAAGAACAAAAACAAAAATACGTACCTAAATTAGCTTCAGGGGAATGGTTTGGTGCTTATTGCTTGACAGAGCCAGGTGCGGGATCTGATGCCAATTCAGGAAAGACAAAAGCTGTTTTATCAGACGATGGAACACATTACAAAATTACAGGTCAGAAAATGTGGATTTCGAATGCAGGTTTTTGTTCGTTGTTTATTGTTTTTGCTCGTATTGGTGATGATAAAAATATTACTGGTTTCATTCTAGAAAATACTACAGACAATGGAATTTCAATGGGAGAAGAAGAGCATAAATTGGGTATTCGTGCCTCTTCAACACGTCAAGTTTTCTTCAATGAAACAAAAATTCCTGTTGAAAACATGCTTTCTGAAAGAGGAAATGGTTTCAAAATAGCCATGAATGCTCTGAACGTAGGACGTATCAAGTTAGCAGCTGCTTGCCTTGACGCTCAACGTAGAGTAACTACTGGCGGAATAAAATATGCAAATGAAAGAATGCAATTTAATACTCCAATCGCTCAGTTTGGTGCTATTCGATATAAACTAGCCGAAATGGCAACTAGTTGTTATGCTGGCGAAAGTGCTTCATACAGAGCTGCAAAAGATATTGAAGATCGAATTGCAATTAGAGAAGCAGAAGGCGCAACACATCAGGAAGCAGAATTAAAAGGAGTTGAAGAATATGCTATCGAATGCTCCATTTTGAAAGTAGCAGTCTCTGAAGATGTTCAAAATTGTGCTGATGAAGGGATTCAGATTTTTGGAGGTATGGGATTTTCAGAAGATACTCCGATGGAAAGTGCTTGGAGGGACGCAAGAATTGCTCGTATTTATGAAGGAACTAATGAAATTAACAGAATGCTTTCTGTTGGTATGCTAATCAAAAAAGCAATGAAAGGTCATGTTGACTTATTAGGACCAGCTTCAAAAGTTCAAGAAGAATTAATGGGAATTCCTTCATTTGATACTCCAGATTATTCAGAATTATTTGCAGAAGAAAAAGAAATGGTTGGTAAATTGAAAAAAGCATTTCTTATGGTTGCTGGTGGCGCTGTTCAAAAATACGGTCCTGATTTAGATGCACATCAACAATTACTAATGGCTGCTTCAGATATTTTGATTGAAATTTACATGGCTGAATCAACCCTTTTGAGAACAGAAAAATTAGCTAAAAAAGAAGGCGAAGCTAAAGTACAAGAGCAAATTGCTATGGCGAAATTATACTTATACAAAGCTGTTGATATAGTAACTCAAAAAGGAAAAGAAAGCATTATCTCATTTGCCGAAGGTGATGAACAACGCATGATGTTAATGGGATTACGTCGTTTTACTAAATATACGAATATGCCAAACATCGTAGCGCTAAGAGAAATTATAACTTCTAAATTAGTAGCCGAAAACGAATATTGCTTCTAAAATTAAGGGAAATCCTAATGAAAATTTAAAAGACCGCATCTGTTCATCAGGAATAGATGCGGTTTTTAATTCAATTTGAATGAAGATTTAAGACAACTTTAAATAAACACATTTTATTTATATGTAATTTTATACAAATAATCAATCCAAACATATTTATGAAAAAAATAATCCTCACTACCGCTGTCGTTTTTGCTATTATTATTGGATGCAAAACGAATACAAAATCAGCTGACACTAAAGAATTAAATATTGCTTTTGAATCAAAAAGTAATAGCACTGTTTCTGGAACCGCAACTTTTGTAGAGAAAAAAGGAAAAGTAACTTTTGTTGCTAAATTAGCTGGTTTAAAACCAGGTATTCACGCTATCCATATTCATGAAAAATCAGACTGTACAGCCGCAGATGGAAGTTCGGCTGGTGGACATTGGAATCCAACTTTTAAAAATCATGGAAAATGGGGAGTTGGAGAATATCACAAAGGCGATATAGGAAACTTCACAGCAGATGAAAAAGGGAATGGAACTATAACGCTAACAACAGATGAATGGTGCATAGGATGTGGTGATGCCTCAAAAGATATTCTTGGAAAAGGATTAATTGTTCATCAAGGTGCTGATGATTTTACTACTCAACCATCTGGAAATTCAGGCGCAAGAGTAGCTTGTTCTGCTATAATTAAATAGAAATTATTTTCTTAGGAAAAACCATCTCACAATAAAAGCGAGATGGTTTTTTTTTAATTTTAAATTAATATGAAAACCACAAAAAAACATAGCTTTGTACTTTCAAATCAAAGCAATGATTAACCCATCAACATCCGGCTGGATAGATAAATTTTTTTATAAACAAAAGTTTTCTGAACAAGCGATAAATGAAACTACCGATTCTTTCTATGACAAAGTAAGAAACACCGGTTTTATATATGGTCATATAATTTCATTTGAAATTGAAAAACCAATCAATACAAAAGGCTGGTTTAAAGAAGAAATTTCTAAAGTAGCACTGCTCAATACATTATTTGGAGTTTATGCTTTAACAAAAAAAGAAACCAATACTGAAAATTTTATTTCTGAAACTGTGGCATTTTATAATCAAATGCATCCAGAAGGTTTCAACTTATTCAAAAAAATACTTCCTAAAAACAATCCTTCACTGACTTTAGAAAAAATCATTGACGAACGAGTTCAAACAAATGACAGTATCATCAGTAAAAACTTTTCGCATTTAGTAACAAATGCGTTATTATTTATGGATGTTCTTGCCTTTCGTCAATATATAATACACGGAGCTATTCCTGAAAAATACCTAAAAAAAATTGAGGAAACTATTGTAAATATTGTCACATTAGCACTAAAAATAAAATCGAATAAAACGCAGTATGATGATTTACTAATCAAACTTTTTGAAGCTTCTATACGCTACAGTAAATTTTCAAAAGACTCCGTTCAAAATTTAGAAAGCCTACAATTGGATTATTTTACAAATGAACTTGAAAAAAAATATTTGATTGATATAGCAGGAATGGCTTTGTGGAGTGATGGTGTAATTGAAAATAACGAGGCTTATTTTTTACATAAATTAGCCGAAACAATTGGAATTTCAGATAGCTTTGTAAACCAAAGTATCAAAAACACAAACGATTTCATCATAGAACATAAAAAAGATATTCCTTATTTTAACTATTCTAATCCTGTAAAACATTTTTACGATCAAACCACTCAAAGTGTGGTAACGCTTGTTTCCCGAAACAAAAACAGATTAGTTAAAGAAATTGTTCAAAGTAAAGAATTGATGCTCTTACTTGCTTATTCAACCAGAAGAGATTTAGATGAGAAAGAAAAGAAGAAAGTAAAAAAACAATTATTAGATATTTGCAAAACGATTCCTTCTTTAACTATTTTTTTGCTTCCTGGAGGAAGTTTATTATTACCGATATTAATTAAATTCATCCCTACATTACTACCATCCGCATTTAATGAAAACCTTGAAAAAGAGGATTAATATAAAAACAAAAAAACTGCTCAAGAGCAGTTTTTTTGTTTTTATTAATTTTCAATTAAAATTTTAATTGATAAACTTCATCTAAATCAACATCTGAACTTATGTTTACATCTAAATCCGTAACGAATCCAGAGTTCAAACCGTAAGCCCAACCGTGCAAAGTTAAATCCTGCCCGTTTTTCCAAGCTGACTGTACTATTGATGTTTTGGCTAAATCAAATACTTGTTCTTTTACATTTACCTCTACAAAAGCATTAAACCGCTCTGTCTCATCTTTAATAGAATCTAAGTAGGATTGATGCAAACGATAAACATCTTTAATATGGCGAATCCAGTTATCAATAATTCCTATTGATTGATTATTCATAGCGGCTTGTACACCACCACAACCATAATGTCCACAAACAATAACATGTTTAACCTTCAAAACATTAACAGCATAGTCTAAAACGCTTAGCATATTCATATCTGAATGCACGACCATGTTAGCAATATTTCTATGCACAAAAACATCACCTGGTTTTGCACCAACAATTTCATTTGCCGGAACTCTACTATCCGAACAACCAATCCATAATAAAGGGGGCGTTTGTTTTTTGGCTAAATCTTGAAAATAATTAGGATCAAGAGCCAAAGATGTTTCAACCCATTTTTTATTATTATCTAATATTTTTTTATAAAAATCACTACTCATACAATACTGGGTTTTATTTTTTTCAAATGTAAAACTAAATTATTTGATTTATATCTATTCCAAAAAATCCAACTTACATTTTAACGTATTTCTAACGTATTTTAATACGATTGTTACAATTCTTCTTCTAACCAGGCACACATCATCCAAATGGTTTTTTCTTGTTCCGAAACAAAATCACTAATCATCGTATTCGTACCTTCATCATTTATTTCAGATGCTTTTTCTAAAATTTCTCTTTCTATTTTCAACAACTTGGATAATGAATCTACAATCAAATGAATTGCTTTTTCGTCATTGGAAACATTCTTACCTACCGTCAATTGATTGAACTTAATATAATCTTCAAAAGTATGTAAGGGTCTTCCGCCAAGTGTAAGTACA
This sequence comes from Flavobacterium sp. 123, assembly GCF_003634825.1. Classification (NCBI taxonomy): domain Bacteria; kingdom Pseudomonadati; phylum Bacteroidota; class Flavobacteriia; order Flavobacteriales; family Flavobacteriaceae; genus Flavobacterium; species Flavobacterium sp. 123. Next base: position 2,376,350 of record NZ_RBXD01000001.1, on the reverse strand, counting down.
CGCTCAGCTATCATATCTATCTTCAGTTGTGAATCATTGTATAACTGTTCAAATTTAACATGCAAATCAAAGAAACGTTTGCCTCTAATGTTCCAATGAATTCCTCTTAAATTTTGATAATAGACTTGAAAATTAGATAGTAAAACATTCAATTCTACCACAATTAATTCTGATTCTTTTACAGGTAATCCTATTAGATTTGTTTTCATGACTTTAAATTTTAATCAAATTTAGTAAGAAAACGAAGAAAGAAACTATAAATTAAATTGATTGTTTTTATATTTGCATCAGAAATTACTATAAACATGACAATTACCCAACTAAAATATGTTTTGGCCGTAGCCGAACATAAAAATTTCACTCTTGCTGCTGATAAATGCTTTGTTACGCAACCTACATTGAGTATGCAAATTCAAAAAATAGAAGAAGAATTAAGTATCCAAATATTTGACAGAACAAAAAAACCAATACAACTAACAGATATTGGTCAAAAAATTGTCAATCAAGCTAAGAATATTGTAAATGAAGCAGATCGTATTCAAGACATTGTAGAACAACAAAAAGGGTTTATAGGTGGTGAATTCCGATTAGGAATTATTCCTACCATTATGCCTACATTACTTCCTATGTTTTTGAATAATTTCATAAAAAAATATCCAAAAGTAAAACTCATTATTGAAGAGTTGAATACTGAAGAAATTATTACAAAACTGAATAATGGACATCTTGATGCGGCAATTGCAGCAACACCATTAATGGAAGAAAAAATCAAAGAAATTGTTTTGTATTTTGAACCTTTTGTAGCTTATATCCCAGAAAGCCACCATACTTTTCAGAAAGAAGAAATTGAAGTGTCGGATTTAAATCTAGATGAAATACTGTTACTTCAAGACGGACATTGCTTTAGAGATGGGATTATAAATTTATGTAAAAACAATCCTCGAAACGAAATCAATCACTTCCAAATAGAAAGTGGTAGTTTTGAAACATTAATAAAACTAGCTGATGAAGGTTTAGGCACTACACTACTACCCTACCTTCATACCTTAGATTTGAAAGAATCTGACAAGCTGAAACTTCGTCATTTTAAGGAACCTAAACCCGCTAGAGAAGTTAGTTTGATTTTCCCTAAAAGCGAATTAAAAATCCATATCATTGACGCATTAAGAACAACAATTGCTGGCGTTATAAAAGGAGCAATCGTTTTTCAAAATGTAGAAATCATAAGTCCAATTCAGAAGAAATAAAAAAAGGAACCATTTACTGGTTCCTTTTTTTATTGGTTAACTATAATCAGACATTGTTTTAGTTCCGGCTTTTCGAAAGTGAAATTTAACAACCATTCTCGTAATTGTTCCATTTCATATGGCAACAATGTTTTGATGGCCTTTTCTAATTCTTTGCAAAAAAGTATAGGGTCAAAACTTACTCTTTCTAAAATCGATTTTGTGTAATCAAACATGATTTTTGACATAATTAATTAAGATTTTGGGGGTTAGATTTTCATTTTAACGTGTTGTAAAAATACATTATTTACAAGTAAAACCTATTTCTTTAACGTAGATTTAAGTTTTTTATTTTATATCAAAAAAAAAATTAAAGTTTGCTTGCTCGGAACATTTCTCTTTTCCCTGGAGGGCCAGCAAGTTTTTCGACTGTGAACCCAACCTCAATCATACTGCGCTTTACTACTCCACGAGCAGCATAGGTAACTAACTTTCCTTGCGGTTTTAAGGCATTATGCATTTTTTGAAAAATAGCCGTACTCCACAATTCTGGTTGCACTCTATACCCAAAAGCATCAAAATAAATAAGGTCAAATTTTTCTATATCATCAATTGCATCAAAAAATTGTTTCCGTTTTGTCAGTACAAAATTTTCGCTCAATTTTACTTGCTCGTCCCAATTACTTTCATGCATTTTTTTGAAAATTGCAGTTTCCGTTTCCGCATTCAATTCCGCAACATAATTCATAGAAAGTACTTCGTCTGCAGAGACTGGATAAGCTTCTACTCCAACATAATCAATAGACTGCTGTAATTTTTTTGACTCTAAAAAAGTAATAAAAGCATTTAAGCCTGTTCCAAATCCAATTTCTAGAATAGAAACAGATTTATTTTCGAATAAAGCAAGACCATTTTTTATAAAAACGTGTTGCGCTTCTTGAATAGCGCCGTGCTTAGAATGATAACACTCGTCCCATTCCTTAAGATGAATGGTTGTAGACCCATCTAGTGTTTGAATTATTTCTCTTTCCAAAATTGTTATTCGAGTTAAACTTTATTTAAATAAGCACTTAATAAGACCAAAATTAGTCAAAACTAAAACGTTTCGTTCTAAATAATCTATATTTTTTATATTTTTCATATAATTTGACTGTATTTTTTTAGTTTTTTTAAAATATAAATAAATCACAGTTAAACGCATTAATTAATGTGGTTTTAGCAAGGTTTTTGTTGATTTTTATTTAATTTTGCAATCATTATAATTTTCGAAAATTTCAAATCAATGTTTTAAGCTAAGGCTTATTACTATAAATATCATAAAAACAATTCATTATCATGAGTGCAACTCAAACAAACAAAATTGAGATTATAAAAGCAGCTACTACAAAAATAAATGAAGTAGATTTTGACAAATTATCATTTGGTTCCGTTTTTACAGACCATTTATTCGAATGTGATTTTAAAAATGGAGAATGGCAAAAACCGGTAATTAAACCCTATGCACCATTTCTTGTTGATCCATCTACAAGAGTTTTTCATTATGGCCAAGCTATTTTTGAAGGAATGAAAGCATATAAAGATGACAATAATGACATTTGGCTTTTTAGACCTGATGAAAACTACAAACGTTTTAACAGCTCTGCAGCTAGATTAGCGATGCCTGAAGTTCCTGAAGAAATTTTCATGAATGGTTTAAATGAATTGTTGAAATTAGATCAAGAATGGGTTAAAAAAGGAAAAGGAAATTCTATGTATATCAGACCATTTATGATTGCTACCGGAACTGGAGTAATTGCAAATCCATCTGATGAATATAAATTTATGATCATTTTATCTCCTGTAAAATCTTATTATTCAGGAGAAGTAAAAGTACTTATTGCAGAACATTTCAGTAGAGCTGCTAATGGAGGAATTGGAGCTGCTAAAGCTGCAGGAAACTACGCTGGACAGTTTTACCCGACTAACCTAGCTAATAAAGAAGGTTTCCAACAAGTAATTTGGACAGATGATGCAACGCATACAAAACTTGAAGAAGCAGGAACAATGAATGTTTTCTTCAGAATAAATAACACTTTATTAACTGCCCCAGTTAGTGAAAGAATCCTTGATGGTGTAACTAGAAAAACACTAATTGATTTAGCAAAAAGCGAAGGTATAAATGTTGAAGTTCGTTCTGTTACAGTATCTGAATTAGTTGAAGCTTCTAAAAACGGTAGTTTAAAAGAAATTTTTGGAGCTGGAACGGCTGCAGTTGTAAGTCCTATTTCTGGATTTTCATATAAAGATGTTTATTATGAATTGCCAAAAATTGAAAATTCAGTTGCACTTGAATTAAAAGACAAATTAACAAATATTCAAAACAAACTTGCTGAAGATACTTTTGGTTGGACTGTTAAAGTATAAATATAAGTTTTAGTTTTATAAAAAAAATCGGTTTTCAATGAAAACCGATTTTTTTATGTCTTGTTTGAGCGGCATTTTAAGTGCCTTATTTAGTACCTAAAATTTTAGAAAAGTCTGGCTTAAAATAGTTTGGACCTTTCATTACTTTACCGTCTTCACGATAAATTGGATTTCCATCTTCTCCTAACTTGCTCATATTACTTCGTTGAATTTCATCAAAAACTTCTTCAATTTTATGCTGCAATCCGTGTTCAATTATAGTTCCACAAAGAATATACATCATATCCCCCAATGCATCGGCAATTTCAACCAAATCATTATTCTGAACGGCTTCAAGATATTCTTCGTTTTCTTCTTTCATCAAATGATACCGAAGTGTATTTTTACTTTCTCCCAAATCGGCTTTTGGGGTTTCACTATGACCGATTCTAAATGCGGCGTGAAATTCCTTAACGGCATTAATTTGTTTTTGCATATTTTTATTTGATTAAATGAGCTGGAAAATTAGTAACTATTCTTGAAAGATTGACTAAATTTGCAGCAAATATTTTAAACTATGTTTAGTCAAGGACAATTACTGTTTGCAGCCTGTTTTTTTATTGCTTTTGTTATTGCAATGATTTTTGCTTATCGAAAAGATGCTGCTTTGCACAAACTATTTTACAAAGGAAATTACAAAATTCTAATTGGATTCGGTATTTTTATTGGTCTTCTATTTTTGATCAAGATTTTTTTCAAACGCTAATTCCTTTTTTTTAAAAATAAAAAATGCCCACAATAATAGTGGGCATTTTTTATTTTTAATGTATTTTTCTTTAATTCTCTAAAGGTAAAAAACCAAAATTTTTAGAGTAATTCAAAAACACAGGAATTATTTTAATTTTTTTAATACTGACTCGCTTAGAAAAAAAATTTCTAACTTTACAAAACAAATTAAATTATCTGTTATGAGAATTTTAAAATACCTATTTCTTTTAATGCTACTTAGCCTTGTTGCCCTTTCAGTTTTTGTGGCCACACAAAAAGGAGAATTTAATATTGAAAGAAGCTTGGTTATAAATTCTCCTAGAGCTGCTGCATTTAATTATGTGAATGATTATAGAAATTGGGAAGATTTCAGTTCTTGGATAGTTGAAGATCCTGAGATGAAGATGGTTTATCCGCAAAAAACAATTGGAAAAGGCGGCTCCTATTCTTGGGAAGGAAAAGAAGAAAGTGGAGACATGCAAACTATATTTGTTAAAGAAAACGATAGTATTGCCCAAAAAATGGATTATGATGGTACCGCTTCTGAAGCCTTTTGGAAATTTAAAGATACTATTGGCGGGACTAAAGTAACTTGGAAAATCTCAGGAAAAATGAGTTTTACTATGAAAATTTATTCCGCAATTAATGGTGGTGCCGAAAAAATTATTGGTCGCATATGTGAAAAAAGCCTAACCAATTTAGATAAAAAATTAGATTATGAAATTAACACCTATGCCATAAAAGTAAATGGTTTAGTCCGAAAACTAGAAACCTATTATTTAAAACAAATTTTTACCAGCAAAATATCGGATGTAACTAAAAATACTAAAATTATTTTCCCTAAAATTATCGAGTTTTGCACTCAAAATAACATCGAATTGAATGGAAAACCATTTGTAATATACCATACCTATGATTTAGAAAAAGGATTAACTAAATTATCTTTTTGTGTTCCTATCAAACAACAAATTCATACTAGCGAAGGAAGTGATATTTTATCTGGAAAATTAGAATCATTTGAAGCTATTAAAACAACATTGACGGGAGATTATTCTCATACAAAAAAAGCCTTAGATAAAACAACACAATATCTTAATGCCAACCGTATAGCTACCGATTCAAAATTTTCACATCTTGAAGTTTATACTATTGGCAAAACAGAAGTTAAAAACCCTTCTAAATGGGTTACTGAAATTTACTTCCCTACAAGACCAAAACCATCTTACACTAAGTCATTAGTCGATGAAACCAAAGTTGCTACACCAAAGATTGAAGAAGAAATTCCATCAGAGTTTTAGTTTTTTTTCATTACAATTAAACCAATTTCAAAAATTCCATTCTAATTACATAAATATAAGCTTTGCAAGAAGAACAGGAATTTATACTTGAGTTATTGAATCCTAAAACGCAAAATGAGGCGTTTCAAAAACTCTTGTCAACCTATCAAAAACCTTTATACAATCATATCCGCAATATTGTGCTGAACCACGATGATTCGGATGATGTTTTGCAAAATACATTTATAAAAATATTTCAGTATTTAAAAAACTTCAAAGGAGACAGTAAACTTTTTTCTTGGATGTACCGAATTGCGACTAATGAAGCATTAACTTTTTTAAGTCAAAAAGCAAAGATGAATGGAATTTCGACAGAAGCTTTACAAAACAAAACTATCGATAATTTAAAAGCTGATGTTTTTTTTGATGGAAATGAAATTCAATTAAAATTACAAAAAGCAATAGCTAAATTACCTGAAAAACAACAGTTAGTATTTAAAATGAAATATTTTGAAGAATTAAAATATGAAGAAATTTCAGGAATTTTAGGAACTTCGGTTGGTGCCTTGAAAGCATCTTATCATCATGCCGTAAAAAAAATAGAAACCTTTGTTACAAGTGCTTAAACCTTTTTGCTAAAAATAAGTCTAACGAATAGTTATGAAAACATTTAAATTAGAAAACGAGCCTAAAATAACTTCTGGATTTAAAACGCCAGAAAATTACTTTGAGAATTTTTCAGCGAAAATGATGCAACAATTACCTGAAAAAGAACCGAAGGTGATTTCGCTATTCCAAAAAAGAAAAAAATTCCTTTTTTCAATAGCTGCTATTTTGATTTTAGGATTAATGATTCCTATATACACAACATTATCATCAACTTCAAAAGAACTAGATGAAGCTACTTTAGAAAACTACATATCCTATCAATCTAATGTAACACAATATGATTTAGTAAGTGAATTAGAACCTGAAGATATTGATCAAATAAAAACAAATGTCACTTTAGAAGATACTGCTATTGAAGATATATTAACAACAAATTCAGATATGGAAGTTCTTATGACAGAATAAAAACTGTTGCATTTAAACACTATAATTGAAATTAAATACTAAACAACTTAACAATGAAACTTAATAAAATATTACCCATTCTACTGCTATTCATTTCTTTTAGTTTTTACGCTCAAGGCGAAAAAATGAAAGAGAAAAAAGAACAAATTAAGGCATTAAAAGTAGCTTTTCTTACCACAGAACTTGAACTAACATCTAGTGAGTCTGAGAAATTTTGGCCTGTTTACAATGCTTTTGACGACAAACAATTTGAATTGAGACATTTGAAAATGAAAGCTTTCATGGGAAGAATGGACGATAATACTATGGATAAAATGTCAGAAAAAGAAGCCAACTCATTCTTAAACCAAATGGAAAGCAATGAAGATGAATTATATATGTTACGAAAAAAATTCATCACAACCTTAAAAGGAATTCTTCCTGCAACAAAAATTATTAAACTACGAAAATCAGAAGAAGATTTTAATCGAAAACTATTACAACAATACAGAGACAAAGGCAACAGAAGATAATTTATCCCCTTTTTTATAAAAGCAAAAGCCCCTAAATGATATGAAAAATATTGTTTAGGGGTTTTTAATTATTTAAAATGTATTCGAATCATTTTGTTTTTACCGGAGGCAATTGCGGTTGTATCATTTATAAACCTGAAGGTAAAAAGACTCGAATCAGTTGCTAATTGTTTCCAAGAAACTCCTCCATCAGATGAATAAAATAATCCTTGAGCACCTACAACTACTATGCCTTTTCCATTACTATTAGGTACATATTGCACACAGGAAGCATATCCAAATCCCTGATTCTGCGCAATTAGATTCCAACTTTTACCTCCATCAACAGTCTTAGCTTTATTATCAAAATTTTGATTTGGAATTTCATAATTACCCCCAGCTATAAATCCTGTTTTAGCATCATAAAAATCCGCTGTAAAAATTCCCGTCATTTTTTCTCCTTGAGAAATAGGTGTTTCATATATAGACCAGGTAATCCCTTTATTTCCGGAATAAAGAACCCTCGATTTTTTGCCTCCAGAAACAATCCAAGTATTATTTCCTTTTATAACTATATTAGTGTTACTGGCAGCAAAAGCAGATTCGCCCTCGGTTAATTTTGGCAAGTTTGATGTCGGTATTTTTTGCCAAGAATTCCCTCCGTCACAAGTCAAAATTATACAAAAACTAGTATCATCAATTGGATCTCCAATAGCAATTCCTTCTTTATCATTCCAAAATTGCATACTATCATAAAAAACCTTTTCATGATTTTCTTGGTATACTAATTTAGGCTCTAAATTATCTTTAGAAACACGATATAGCAATGCTGGATTAGAAACACTCAAAATAAAAACAGCCTGTGATGTTTTAGCAATACTTCTAAATTCTAATTTTAAACTATCCTTCATAATATGTTGCTCTTTTTTTTGATTTTTATCCAAATCAAAAAAACCAAACCTGGATTTATCAGCTGCATACCAAACTTTATTAGCATCAAAAACAAGTGCTCTTATACTAATTTTATCTTGAAATAAAGTGTCAATTTTGACAGAAGTAAAAACTTTTTCGTTTTTACCTGAAATATCATAATTAATTGTTTTACAAGACAATAAAATCAAAAAAAATATACTTATTAAAAAAAATCTATTCATTTTATTAGAATTATTTAGGAGCTAATTTACAATTAAATAAATAAACCTAAATAGTTGTATTTATTTATTGGCACAGTAATTGGAATGTTGACAATAACAACATTAAATACATTTGCCATGAAAACGAAACTACTTTTATTTACCGCACTGGCCTCTATTTTTGCAATACAAATACAAGCACAAGATAGAACAACTGTTAACGCAACAAATTCTGAAATTAGTGATAATTTAGATTTAAGAGCAGTTGCTTCAATTTTTGGAGATTCAAGAAATCTTCAGGATTTTGAAAGAAGATTAAATGACCCTAAAATTCAAATTTCTAATTTAGATTTGAATAATGACAATGAAGTTGATTATTTACGTGTTATCGAAACCGTAGATGGACGTACGCACGTAATTATTATTCAAGCCGTTTTGGATCGCGATGTTTATCAAGATATTGCAACAATAGATGTCGAAAAAGATAATTATAACCGAGTTCATGTTCAGGTTGTAGGTGACGTTTATATGTACGGCCGTAATTACATATACGAACCCGTTTATTATACAACTCCGTACATTTATGCATCATTTTGGTTGTCTAACTACCGCCCTTATTATTCGTCTTGGTCATGGAATTATTATCCGAACTATTATTACGCTTGGAATCCATACCCAGTTTTTAGATACAGAAACAACATTAGCCTTTGTTTGAACATAAACAACTCTTACAATTATGTGAATTATAGAAGAAGTAACAGAGCTATGGATTTATACAGTTCAAGACGCTCAAATGGATACGAAAGACAGTATCCGAATTATTCTTTTTCGAGAAGAAACTCAAGTGTTGCTAACCGTTATGAATTAGACCAAAGAAGAGGAACAAGAAATACATCTAATTATTATAATGGAAGAACGGAGACGCAAAGAGGTTATTCTCAAAACAGAGGAAACTCTTCTAGAGAAGTAATGCCACAAAGAGATTATTCTCAAAACAGAGGAAATTCTTCTAGAGAAGGAGCGCCACAAAGAGATTATTCTCAAAATAGAGGAAATTCTTCTAGAGAAGCAGCACCGCAAAGAGATTATTCTCAAAATAGAGGAAATTCTTCTAGAGAAGCAGCACCACAAAGAGATTATTCTCAAAATAGAGGGAATTCTTCTAGAGAAACTGCTCCACAAAGAGATTATTCTCAAAACACAGGAAATTCTTCTAGAGAAGCAGCACCACAAAGAGATTATTCTCAAAATAGAGGGAATTCTTCTAGAGAAGCAGCACCACAAAGATCTGAATCACAAAGAAGTAGTAATTCTTCTAGAAGTAACGACAGAAGGTCTTAAATTTTTAAATAATGTTTAAATAAAAAACACGGACAAATAACCCGTGTTTTTTTTATCTTTTTTTTCATATTACATTGTAATATCCTTTAAAAGATTAACTTTGAAAAGTTTTTTAAAAATTTTTCATGAGCGCATCGCACAAAGACCTCCATAGTAAGTTAACATTAGGTGGTTTATTAGTTTCATTAGGAATAATTTACGGTGATATCGGAACTTCACCACTATATGTAATGAAAGCCATACTTGGCGAACATATAATTAATGCAGATATAGTTTTAGGCGGAGTCTCAGCTGTATTTTGGACACTTACCCTTCAAACAACCATCAAATATGTACTGATTACCTTAAGTGCTGACAACCATGGTGAAGGTGGTATTTTCGCCCTATATGCTTTAGTCAAAAAAACAAAAATACAATGGCTAATCGTCCCCGCAATTATAGGAGGAAGTGCCTTGCTCGCGGATGGTATTATTACTCCTCCCATTTCAGTATCTTCTGCAGTTGAGGGAATTAGAACATTTTCACCTGAAATAAATACCATTCCAATCGTAATAGGAATTCTATTTATACTTTTTACAATACAACAATTTGGAACCAAACTAGTAGGTAAGTTTTTCGCACCTATAATGTTAATTTGGTTCAGTATGTTGGCTATTTTAGGAGTATTACAAATTACGCAACATCCTGAAGTTTTCAAAGCAATTAATCCTTACTACGCTTATCATTTATTATCCATTCATCCAGATGGTTTTTTCGTGCTAGGTTTTGTATTTTTATGTACCACAGGAGCTGAAGCATTATATTCAGACATGGGACATTGCGGACGAAAAAACATCAGAATTAGTTGGATTTTTGTAAAAACAGCTTTAGTTCTGAACTATTTTGGGCAAGCAGCTTATTTAATTCATCATGAAGGGGAATCGCTACTAACTCTTGGAGGGAAAAACGGAAATCCATTCTATCTAATAATGGCCGATTGGTTTCAACCAATAGGAATTGTGATTGCAACTCTTGCCGCAGTAATAGCTTCTCAAGCATTAATTAGTGGATCATTTACATTAATAAATGAGGCGATGCGATTGAATTTTTGGCCAAAAGTCAAAATCAAATATCCTACTGAATTAAAAGGACAATTATACATACCATCTATCAATTGGCTCTTATTTTTTGGTTGTGTTGGTATCGTTTTACACTTTGAAGAATCAAGTAATATGGAGCATGCCTATGGTTTAGCAATTATATTATGTATGATTATGACAACCATTCTACTCAATTATTATTTAATAATGAAAAGAGTAAAACTCTACTTTTTCATGCCTCTTATTACTATTTATCTACTAATTGAATTTAGCTTTCTTGCCGCAAATATTACAAAGTTTGCTGAAGGCGGTTACGTAACACTTTTCATTGCTTCAATGTTAATGTCTGTTATGACGATATGGTATCTAGCTAAAAAAATCAACAAGAGTTATACTAAAATCGTTAAAATTGAAGATTACAAAAAAGTACTTGTGGAGTTAAGTGCAGATCTATCAATTCCAAAATACGCTACACATTTAGTATACATGACTAATGCCGGAAGAGTTGATGAAATAGAAGAAAAAGTAATGTATTCTATTTTACAAAAAAGACCTAAAAGAGCTGATATCTATTGGTTTGTTCACGTAAACATATTAACAGAACCTTACAAAACAGAATATAAAGTTACTGAAATCGTAAAAGATGATTTGTATCGAGTAGACTTCAATTTAGGCTTTAGAGAACCTACAAAAATAAACTTGATGTTCAAAGAAGTAATTAAAGATATGGTACAAAAAGGCGAAGTAGATATTACCAGCCGATACGAATCATTGAATAAAAATAATATTATTGGAGATTTCAAATTTGTTTTGTCTGAAAAATTCTTATCCAATGATAGTGACTTATTGTGGCATGAAAAAATAATCATGAATTCTTATTTCTTCATCAAAAAACTAAGTTTATCTGAAGAAAGAGCCTTTGGTTTAGATAGTAGTTCTGTGAAAATAGAGAAATTCCCAATGGTCTTACATGCTCCTCAAAACATAGGTTTGACTAGAGTTAAATAAAATAACCCAATAAATGAATATAAAAACACTGCTTTTGAGTAGTGTTTTTTTTTTGCATAAAATATAAAATCAACATTCATTATTTAAAATTTAACTTTCAAATCAATTAATAGTACCTTTGCACCTCAATTATTTAAAATGAGATTACATAGAAATTTAGTTTATACTACCATCGATGCTTTAAACGCCATTTTTAACGAAGGTGAATACGCAGACAAAGTGGTTGCACGATCTTTAAAAAAAGACAAACGCTGGGGAAGTTCCGATAGAAAATTTGTTGCAGAAACAATCTACGAAATTGTACGTTGGAAAAGATTATATGCAGAAATTGCAGAAGTAAAAGAACCTTTTGACAGAGATAATCTTTGGAGAATGTTCTCTGTATGGGCAGTTTTAAGAGGCTACCCAATTCCAGATTGGAGACAATTAGAAGGAACACCAGAACGAAAAATAAAAGGACGCTTTGACGAGCTTTCAAAAGTAAGAGCTTTAAAAGAATCTATTCCAGACTGGATGGATGAGTTAGGAGTTAAAGAATTAGGAGAGAAAGTTTGGGCTACAGAAATTGCGGCTCAAAACCAACCTGCTAAAGTGATTCTGAGAGTAAATACACTAAAAACAACTAAAGAAAAACTAAGAGCCATCTTAATGGACTTAAACATTGAGACAGATTATTTAACGAATCAGCCTGATGCTTTAGTACTAAAAGAAAGAGCTAATGTTTTCTTGACAGATGCTTTCAAACAAGGTTTTTTTGAAGTTCAGGATGCAAACTCCCAATTAGTAGCTGCTTTTCTTGATGTAAAACCAGGAATGCGAGTAGTTGATACTTGTGCAGGAGCAGGAGGAAAAACATTGCACATTGCCGCATTGATGGAAAACAAAGGGCAATTAATTGCGATGGATTTATACGAAAGTAAATTGAAGCAATTAAAATTAAGAGCTAAAAGAGATGGCGCTTTCAATATTGAATACCGCATTATAGACAGCACCAAAGTAATCAAAAAACTTCACGAAAGAGCTGACAGAGTTTTGATTGACGCTCCATGTAGCGGTTTAGGAGTTCTAAAAAGAAACCCTGATGCTAAGTGGAAATTACAACCTGAGTTTATAGATAACATCCGTAAAGTTCAAGCGGAAGTTTTAGAAAGTTATTCTAAAATTGTAAAACCTGGAGGGAAATTAGTTTACGCTACTTGCTCCGTTTTACCATCTGAAAACCAAGAACAAGTTGAAAAATTCTTAAAAACAGATATCGGAAAACAATTCAACTTTATAAAAGACCAAAAAATACTGGCTTCTGAGTCAGGTTTTGATGGGTTTTATATGGCATTGTTAGAACGAAAAGAAGTAATAGAATAAGTTAAGATTTATTCCTATAAAAAAAGTCCTCGAATATCGAGGACTTTTTTTATAGGAATATTTTTTTGGTTTACTATTTTCTAACTTTAAACCTTAAACTAAATTATTAATCATTCATAGAGATTAAAAACTCTTCGTTATTTTTAGTTTTCTTGAAACGATCATTTATGAAATCCATTGCTTCAACTGGGTTCATATCAGAAAGGTATTTTCTCATAATCCACATACGTTGCAAAGTCTGTTGATCTAATAATAAATCATCACGTCTTGTACTTGAAGAAGTTAAGTCAATTGCAGGAAAAATACGCTTGTTAGCAATTTTTCTATCCAATTGTAATTCCATGTTTCCAGTTCCTTTGAATTCTTCAAAAATAACCTCATCCATTTTAGAACCTGTTTCAGTAAGAGCTGTTGCAATAATACTCAAAGAACCTCCATTTTCTACATTTCTGGCAGCACCAAAGAAACGTTTTGGTTTTTGCAATGCATTAGCATCTACACCTCCACTTAATACTTTTCCTGATGCAGGCTGCACTGTATTATAAGCTCTAGCCAAACGTGTGATCGAATCCAAAAGAATTACTACATCATGCCCACATTCTACTAATCGTTTTGCTTTTTCAAGTACGATATTAGCAATTTTAACATGCTCTTGTGGTTCTCTATCAAAAGTTGAAGCTATTACCTCACCCCGAACACTACGTTGCATGTCAGTAACCTCTTCAGGTCTTTCATCTATTAATAAAACAATCAAATAAACTTCAGGATGATTCGCAGCAATTGCATTAGCAATATCCTTCAACAACATGGTTTTACCCGTTTTTGGTTGTGCCACAATCATACCACGTTGTCCTTTTCCAATTGGAGAAAACAAGTCAATGATTCTTGTTGAAATAGTACTTTGCTTTTCAGCCAATTTAAATTTTTCAGAAGGAAAAACTGGTGTCAAATGTTCAAAAGACACACGATCACGAACTACTTGCGGATCATGGCCATTTATTTTTAAAACACGAACTAAAGGAAAAAACTTCTCTCCTTCTTTTGGAGGACGAACCACTCCTTTTACGGTATCTCCAGTTTTTAAACCAAATAATCTGATTTGAGATGTTGATAAATAAATATCATCTGGCGAAGCCAAGTAGTTATAATCTGAAGAACGCAAAAAACCATATCCGTCCGGCATCATTTCTAAAACGCCTTCGCTTTCTATAATTCCATCAAATTCAAAATCAGAATGGCTGAAATTGTTTTTTTTGTTTTTATAGTTTGGATTTTGATTGCCGTTAGTGTTTTGATTTGGATTTGGATTTTGATTTTGGTTCTGTTTATTTAATTGGTTTGGATTAACCTTTTTTATGGGAGCACCAACAGTTTGATTTTCTGAAGACACAACATCTGCAGCAACTGGAGTTGCTTCGTTTTCGTTTTTAATTTCTTTAGCTGCTTCTTTGTCTTTTTGCAAAGCAATTTTCTTTTCGTAAGCAGATTTATTGAATTTTATAACCTTCCCTACTTTTTTCTCTGGAGCATCAGCTACAGGAACATCTGTTGCTTCCATTACTGGAGCTGTTTCTGCAGGAATATCTTCAGTTGCCTGAAGTTCATTTTCTGAAAAAAGAGGTGTTGCAGACTTTTGGATAATATTTTTTTTAGCAGGAACTATTCGAGCTCTTTTGGGTTTTTCTCCTTCAACATTATTCGACTCATTTTTATCTGGCGAAGAAACAACACTTGAAGCAGCTTGATGTTCTAAAATTTGACTAATTAATGTCTCTTTTTTAACACCGTTGAATTTTATTGTTTTGGACGATTTAGCAATTTCTTGAAGCTCAGATAGCTTCATTTCTTTTAATGCAGAAATATCAAACATGAATGTTCTATGAATTTAATTAGTTGGGAAATAATGTAAAAGATAGTGTGGTAACTTTTTCGTTCTGAATTGACCGCAGTATGAAGTGCTTACGGTATTGTTATGCAATAATACGAATAAAATTTAATCATACAATAGTATTTATTAAAAAGAAAATATATTTTTGTAAAACATTTATGAATCATGATACAAAGAATTCAAACCATATATTTAATACTTGCATTCGTAGTTACTGGAATTTTGCCCTTTGTTTTCCCTTTATGGACAATGAATAATGGTAAAGATTTTTTCTTCATGCAAGATCAAATTTATGTAGTAATGTTAGGCTTAAGCACAACACTTACTTTATTGAGTATTGTTTCTTTTAAAAAAAGACAAAATCAATTTGTTATTGGCAGATTGAATATCATATTAAATTTAATTTTATTAGGATTATTTGTATATCGTTCGCTAAATTTATCTGGAGAAACCGTTTTTGTTTCTGAGAAAGGTATTGGGATGTTTCTACCTATCTTGGCTATCGTATTATTAGTTTTAGCTAATAAGGCCATCAAGAAGGATGAAGATCTTGTAAAATCTGTGGACAGATTGAGATAAACCTATAAACTTAGTTTATTAGTGCGAAGAGAACCCGAATGTAATTATTCGGGTTTTTTTGTGGGAATAAAATAAATTTTCATTGTTACCGAAAATAAAAACATCATAAGATGATTCCTATAGCTTTATTTTTATAATTTTGAAGAAATAAGACCCCCGAATGTCAAAAAAAATCAGAATACACTTAGCAGATGATCACCAAGTACTAATTGATGGTATGCGATTTCTTTTGAATACCGTTCCTGATTTTGAAGTAGTAGGTTTTTCATTGGATGGCAACAACCTTTTTGAAGAAGTAATTGCTAATGAAACTGATATTCTAATTATTGACATCAGTATGCCCAAAAAAGACGGTATTGAAGTCTTGAAAGAATTTAAACAAAAAGGATTCCCTTGCAAGGTCATTGTGTTATCAAGTTATGACGAATTAAAACTGATAAAAGAAGTCATGAAATTAGGTTCTAATGGCTATTTGACAAAGAAATGCGCTGGTGATAATATAGTAGAAGCAATATATGCTGTTTTAAATGGGGAAGATTATTTTTGTAAATCAGTTCGAGAAAAAATATTTGACACTGCCGTAAAAGACAATCCAAAACTAAATAAATACGAAACTGTAGAAAATTCAATTTTATCAGGTAGAGAGATTGAGGTTATAACACTAATTTCATTAGAATTCAGTGGAAAAGAAATTAGCGAAAAACTTTTTATCAGTACTAATACCGTTGAAACGCATCGTAAAAATATTATGAAAAAACTAAATTTAAAAAACACAATAAGTTTAGTTAAGTATGCTATCAAAAACAATATTATAAAATCCTAAATCTAACAGACAAAGATTTTTTATGCCTAAAGTCAGACTTCTTATTATAGCATTAATACTGTTTTTTAACACTATAAACGCCTATAGTTTTCCTCTCGAAACAATCCCTTCAAAAAAAGAACTTACTAAAGAAGTAATGGAAGCTAAAAAGCTTCTAAAAACAGGTAACTTAGAAAAATCTTTAATAAAATCAAGACTTGCTCTACGTGCTGCTATCATGCTAAAAGACAATGATCTTATAGCTTATTCCTACAATACCATAGGTGCAAATTTTGATGAATTGTCAGAAAATGACAAAGCTTTTTATTACTACAACAAAGGACTACTTTATGCGAATAAAACAAGTAATAACGAACTTAAAAACTGGCTTTACAACAATCTTGGAAACATTTATTGTTTTGATAAAAAACAATATCAAAAAGGAATTTATTATTATAAAAAATCATTAGCCTACAGTAAAACGATTAAGAATTTAGAACAAATTCTTTTTACTAAATTGAACATAGCATGGGCCTATTTTGATATTGGCCGTTTCAAGGAAGGCTACCCTTACTTAGATTATATTAATCGTTTTCATAAAAAACACGGAGACGAATCAACTGTTGTAGCGCTCAATATGCTCAACGGCATGTATTATAGTTCTATAAACAATGCTGAAAAAGCGGATATTTTTTTCAAAAATGCTATACTCTTAGGAAAAAAAGGGAGTGAAAAATCAGACTTATCCTATTCTTATCAGGAGTATTCTAAATTTTTATTAAAAACTGGTGACTATAAAAAAGCATATGAAAACTTAGCGCTTTATAACAAAATAACAACCGAACTCAACGATGAAGAAAGGCTAAAAAAAGCAACAGTTGCAGGAATAAATCTTGAAATCGATGAATATAAAAGAGAAATTGAAAAAATAGAATCTGAATATAAGACCAAAGAAGATATTCTATTAAGAGAGCAATCTCTAAATAAAAAAATTGTTATTGTGATATTCTCACTATTCATTGTTGGTATAGTTCTTTTTTACTTTTTCTTTCAGAATACAAAACTGGCACAGAAAAACCGAATCAACAGCATCCGAAGTAAAATTCAACAAAATGTAATAAATGCTTCCATTACTGGACAGGAAATGGAACGAAAAAAAATTGCGGCTTTCTTACATGATAACATCAGTGCATTATTATCCTCGGCAGGGTTGCATTTGAATGTACATACAATGAAGAACAAAACGCAAAGTGAAGAAATTTCAAAAACAATAGCTATTTTAGGAGAAGCTCATGACAAAGTTCGTGATTTATCTCATGAACTATTACCTTCTCTTTTAGTGCGATTTGGTTTGTTTTATGCACTAAAGGACTTATGCGAAAAAAATTCAAATTCCATTATTAGTTTCCAATATAAAAGTCCAATATCTAAAAAGAAACGCTACCAAGAAGAATTTGAAATGAAAATTTATTTCATCATTACAGAACTCCTTAACAATGTCATGAAGCATAGTAATGCATCAGTAGCAAATTTAACTATTAAGGAGAATAATAACTTTTTGCAAATCCAAGTTCGTGACAACGGAAAAGGTTTTGACACTAATAAATTTGATATCATAGAAGGATTTGGACTTAATCAAATTAAAGCAAGAGTGGATGCGATGAAAGGAAATTTTTCAATTCACTCTGTGGTAGGTAGTGGAACTAGAATTAATTTTGAAGTCCTTATTTCACAAAAAATAATTTAAGCTTTCTTTTCGATTTCAATGATTTCTAAATCTTTAATTTTATCTCCATCAATTACAAAACGCAGCATGGTTCGCACCTGATGGAAACCACTTTTACCAGCTGCACCCGGATTCATGTGCAAAAGATTGTACTTCTTATCGTACATTACTTTTAGAATATGTGAATGCCCACAAATAAACAGCTTAGGAGGATTTGCAATTATTTCAGCTTTAATTTGGGGATTATATTTACCTGGATATCCACCAATATGTGTAATCAAAACGTCTACTCCTTCACACATGAAACGATTATTTAAAGGAAATTCTATTCGGGCTTTTGCATCATCAATATTACCATAAACAGCTCGTAAAGGTTTGTATTTTTTGATTGTATCCGTTACCACTAAATCGCCTATATCGCCTGCATGCCAAACCTCATCTGCCTGAGCAACATATTTCAAAATAGTGTCATCAATATGACTGTGTGTATCAGAAAGCAGAAGGATTTTTTTCATTTTTTTAAGGTACAAAGCTGTAAAGGTACAAAGTTGCCGAATAAAGTTTTGAATTATTGAAATAAAACCAAGCTCTAGCTAAACTTTTAACCTTTGCGCCACATAAAAACTTTGTACATTTGTAGCCTTGAAACTTTGCGACAAATAAACCTTGAGGTACTTTATAAAATTAGCATACAACGGAACTCATTATCATGGCTGGCAATACCAACCTAATGCTTCATCTGTGCAAGAAACTATGAGTAAAGCGTTTTCGGTATTATTAAATACAGAAATCATTCTTACAGGAGCTGGCCGAACAGATACGGGAGTTCATGCTAAGGAAATGTATGCTCATTTTGATTTTGATTCGTCTTTTGACTGTCAAAATTTAGTACATAAACTCAATTCCTATTTACCAAAAGACATTGCTGTATTTTCAATTATTCCAGTTCATGATGACGCACATACTCGTTTTGATGCTTTAAAAAGAACTTACGAATATCGTATCAACACTTTCAAAGATGTTTTTTTACAAGATTTGAGTTGGTATTTCCATCAGGATCTCGATCTTGATTTGATGAATCAAGCTGCAAAATTATTATTTAACCATACTAATTTTCAATGTTTTTCGAAAGTAAATACGGATGTAAATACTTTTGATTGCACTATTTTTGAGGCGTATTGGAAACGCGAAAATAACAGCTTGATTTTTACTATTTCGGCGAATCGGTTTTTACGAAATATGGTTCGTGCCATAGTAGGAACTTTAGTTAATGTAGGATTACACAAAATCACATTAGCTGATTTTAATGAAATTATAGAAAGCAAAAACAGAAACAATGCTGGTTTTTCAGTTCCGGCACATGGTTTATATTTAACTGAAATAGAATACAATTATATAACGAAATAGCCCTGATAGAAGTGGAAATCCTTATTTATTTGCTTTTTTTGGCAAATAAATAAGATTGAAACGGATAGCAGGAAATAGCTCCAAAAAAAAAATGAAAGCAAAAGCATTCGATACCCGATTATTCAAAAGAATTCTTCAATATACTAAACCTTATCAATTGCGTTTTAGAGGCGTGATTGCTTTTGCCATTTCCTTATCAGTTTTTGCGGCTTTGCGTCCTTATTTACTAAAGCAAACTGTTGATAGTTACATAAAACCGCATGATCAGCAGGGGCTTTTATTGTATGTGACTGCTATGGGAATTGTTCTTTTGTGTGAAGTTTTTTCTCAATTTTACTTTGTGTATTGGGCAAACTGGCTTGGACAAGATATTGTAAAAGATATTCGAAAAAAATTATTCAAGCATTTGTTGAGCTTCCGAATGAAATATTTTGATTTGGTTCCAGTAGGTCAGCTTGTCACCCGCTCTGTTTCGGATATTGAATCCATAGCACGTATTTTTAGTCAGGGTTTATTTATGATTATCAGTGACTTGATGAAAATGGTGGTTTGTATGGGAATTATGTTTTGGATGAATTGGAAATTGTCGCTAATCGTAGTGTTTGCAATGCCTATTTTAATATATTTCACTAGATTGTTTCAAAAGAAAATGCAAATTGCTTTTGAGGAAGTAAGAACTCAAATTGCTAATATGAATTCCTTCGTTCAAGAACGCGTTACGGGAATGAAGATTGTTCAGCTATTTAACCGTGAAAGAATTGAGTACGAAAAATTCAAAGATATTAATGATAAACATAAAAAAGCTTGGATAAAAACGATTCTTTACAACTCCATTTTCTTTCCAATTGCTGATATTATATCTTCTATCACATTAGGACTTGTGGTGGTTTATGGTGGTTTTGAAATTATAGGTGGAAGCTCTTTTACTACTTTGGGAGAATTGACAGCTTACACGATGTTTATAGGAATGTTGTTTAATCCGTTACGCCAAATTGCAGATAAATTTAATGAGATGCAGCTAGGAATGATTGCGGCAAATCGTGTTTTTGAAATTTTAGATACTCAAGACCAAATTCAAGATACTGGAATGGTAGAGGCGCCAATTTTTGAAGGAGACATAACCTTCAAAGAGGTTCGTTTTAGCTACATTCCAGATGAAGAAGTGATTAAAGGAATTGATTTAGAAGTTGCAGCTGGTCAAACCGTTGCTATTGTAGGTTCTACAGGAGCAGGAAAATCAACAATTATCAATTTACTGAATCGTTTTTATGAAATTAATAGCGGTTCTATTTATATTGACAATCATAATATTGAAAATTATACCTTGAGTTCATTGCGCAGACAAATTGCGGTAGTTCTGCAAGATGTATTCCTTTTTGCAGATACAATTTTCAATAATATTACTTTAAATAATCCTGAAATTTCAAGGGAACAAGTTTTGGCTGCAGCCAAAAAAATTGGCGTTCATGATTTTATTATGAGTTTACCCGACAATTATGATTTTGATGTAAAAGAGCGTGGTGTTATGTTGTCATCCGGACAGCGCCAATTGATTGCTTTTTTACGTGCGTTTGTTAGCAATCCAAGTATTTTGATTCTAGATGAAGCAACCTCTTCTATAGACACCTATTCTGAAGAACTGATTCAGCGTGCTACCGAAACTATTACAGAAGGGAGAACATCGATTGTTATTGCGCATCGTTTAGCAACAATTGTCAATGCAGATAAAATTGTAGTAATGGACAAAGGTTTAATTGTAGAACAAGGAACACATCAAGAACTTATCAATAGAGAAACTGGGTATTATAAAAACCTATATGATTCTCAATTTTCGGTTGCAAATTAAATTATAAACGACTCACAAACCAATCTCTGTTTTTAAAATAATAAGGGATTATCGAAAATTTGTTAGTTTATTACTTTATTCCTTTTGAAACTTTCTCAAAACAGAATAAATCATTAAATTCGCAAAATCAATTAATTTAGTAAAAAATCATATACCAATGAAATACGATATTATAGTTTTAGGAAGTGGTCCTGGAGGATATGTTACTGCTATCAGAGCCTCGCAATTAGGGTTTAAAGTAGCCGTAATCGAAAAAGAAAATTTAGGTGGAGTTTGTTTGAACTGGGGATGTATCCCAACGAAAGCATTACTAAAATCAGCCCAAGTTTTTGATTATCTAAAACACGCTTCTGATTACGGATTGACTGTTTCTGAATTTGATAAAGACTTTTCTGCGGTAGTAAATCGTAGTAGAGGTGTTGCAGAAGGAATGAGCAAAGGAGTTCAATTCTTAATGAAAAAAAATAAAATTGATGTCATTGACGGTTTTGGTAAAATCAAACCAGGTAAAAAATTAGACGTTACTGATAAAGCAGGAAAAGTTACTGAATATAGTGCGGATCATATCATCATAGCTACTGGAGCTCGTTCCCGTGAGTTGCCTAACTTACCTCAAGATGGTGTAAAAGTAATAGGATATCGTCAAGCTATGACTATGCCTACACAACCTAAATCTATGATTATTGTAGGTTCTGGAGCTATTGGAGTTGAGTTTGCTCATTTTTATAACGCAATGGGAACTGATGTTACTATTGTAGAATTTATGCCAAATGTAGTTCCTGTTGAAGACGAGGATATCTCAAAACAATTTGAGCGTTCTTTGAAAAAAGCAGGTATTAAAATCATGACTAATTCTTCTGTAGAAAAAATTGATACAACTGGTGCTGGTGTAAAAGCATTTGTTAAAACAGCAAAAGGAGAAGAAGTTCTTGAAGCTGATATTTTACTTTCGGCAGTGGGTATTAAAACTAATATCGAAAATATTGGTTTAGAAGAAGTGGGAATTGCTACTGACAGAGATAAAATATTAGTTAACGCTTACAATGCAACTAATATTCCTGGATATTACGCTATTGGAGATGTTACTCCTGGTCAAGCATTAGCTCACGTAGCTTCTGCCGAAGGAATCAACTGTGTAGAAAAAATTGCTGGTCTTCATGTAGAACCTATTGATTACGGAAATGTACCTGGTTGTACGTATGCTACACCAGAAATTGCATCTGTAGGTTTAACTGAGAAACAAGCTAAAGAAAAAGGATACGAATTAAAAATTGGTAAATTCCCTTTCTCAGCTTCAGGAAAAGCAAAAGCTGCAGGAACTCCTGATGGTTTTGTAAAAGTAATTTTTGATGCTAAATATGGTGAATGGTTAGGATGTCACATGATTGGTGCTGGTGTTACTGATATGATTGCTGAAGCAGTTGTAGCGCGTAAACTAGAAACTACTGGACATGAAATCCTAAAATCAATCCACCCTCACCCAACAATGAGTGAAGCGGTTATGGAAGCTGTAGCGGATGCTTACGGAGAAGTAATTCACTTGTAATAAGTAGACAAAAGCATTAGCCAATAGGCTATATAAAAAACAAAAATCCGATTGGTGTAGAACTAATCGGATTTTTTTATCCTAAAAATTAAAAAATGTGGAATTATTAACAAGTGTTGGTTTTGCATATTGCTAATTGTGAGTTATATTTACTATCAATTTAAAACTCAATCTAATGCTATACAATACTATACTAGAAACTATTGGCAATACGCCTCATGTAAAAATCAACAAACTCTTTGGTGCAAAACATCAAGTTTGGGTTAAGTTAGAACGAACAAATCCTGGAGCAAGTATCAAAGATAGAATTGCGCTATCAATGATTGAAGATGCGGAACAAAAAGGTTTATTAAAAAAAGACAGTACTATTATAGAGGCAACTTCTGGAAACACAGGAATTGGTCTTGCAATGGTTGCTGCCGTAAAAGGATACCGATTAATTCTTGTTATGCCAGAATCAATGTCTGTTGAAAGAAGACGATTAATGAGCATTTATGGAGCTGAATTTGTACTTACTCCTCGTGAAAAAGGCATGAAAGGTGCCCTCGAAAAAGCACAAGAATTAGCTACAGAAATTCCTAATGCATGGTCTCCATTACAATTTGAAAATCCAGCTAATATTGAAATACACAAAACAACTACTGCGCAGGAAATTATAAAAGCATTCCCTGATGGTTTAGATTATTTGATAACAGGCGTCGGAACTGGAGGACATATTACAGGTTGTGCTGAAATACTAAAAGCACATTATCCTAATTTAAAAGTCTTTGCTGTTGAGCCCGAAGCTTCTCCTGTAATCAGTGGAGGCTCCCCTTCTCCCCACCCTATTCAAGGAATTGGAGCTGGATTTATTCCAACCAACTTACATACTGATATTCTAGATGGAGCTATTCAAGTGAGTAAAGACGAAGCTTTTTCTTATACGCAAAGAGCTGCTAAAGAAGAAGGAATATTGTTAGGAATATCTTCTGGTGCATCCTTAGCGGCTGTTGCAAAAAAACTAGCTGAAATACCCGAAAATGCTAAAGTACTTACGTTTTGCTACGATACTGGTGAACGTTATTTGAGCATTGAAGGCTTATTTGAATAAAAATCACCCAAAAACAAACTTTAAAACCGATTTGTAAAAGCGAATCGGTTTTTTTATAGAAATACATTTTTCCAAATTAAATTATGTAACCTTTTATACTTAGTATTGAAATAACAATCTCCTGTTTTGCGTTTTTTAATAATTAAAACTTTAAAAAACAGACAGATACCATTTATTTTAACTTTTCAAATTCATCTTTTATAAATAATTAAAAGTATCTTTACGTAGAAGATTCCTAAAAAAATCATGCCTTTTTTACATAAACTATAGTTAATATCCCCCTAAAACAGATGTTATATGTTAAAACAAGAGCCCAATAAATTAGAACTATTTAAATATCTTGAAAGTGTTTTTTCTGATTTAGAACAGCAAAAAATAGCTTTAGATCAATCTGCTATAGTCGCTATAACAGACACTAAAGGTGATATTATTTATGTAAACGACAAGTTTTGCGAGATTTCAAAATATTCTAAAGAAGAATTAATTGGACAAAATCACCGTATCATAAATTCTAAATACCATGATACTGATTTTTTCAAAGATTTATGGAAAACCATTAGCCAGGGAAAAGTATGGCGAGGTGACATCAAAAACAGAGCAAAAGACAATACTTATTATTGGGTGTCAACTACTATTGTCCCGTATCTCAACGAGAATGGTAAACCATATCAATATGTTGCTATTCGTTTTGATATTACAAAACAAAAAAAACAAGAAATTGATTTAAAAGGACGAACGCAACAATTAGAAGACTTTTGTTTCATAGTTTCTCATAATTTAAGAGCACCGCTTAGCAATCTTTTATTGCTTACTTCTATGATTGAAGAGTGTGAAACCTTTGAAGAACAAAAAATATTAGCTAGTAAACTAAGTAAACCTGTGAATATTCTGAATGAAACATTCAACGAGCTTGTTGAATCGCTTCAGGTAAGACAAGATACTGAAATAGCAAAAGAAGATGTGTCTTTTAACGATTGTTTGTCTAAAGTTTTAGAAATTTTAAATCTAGATATAGTAAATCATAATATTGAAATCATAAGTGATTTTGAAGAGGCTCCCAGAATTATTTATCCAAAAAAATATTTACTTAGTTATTTGCACAACTTAGTGAGCAACTCTATTAAATACCGCTCACCCGAACGTCAATTAATTATTAATATTAAAACTTATCTTAAAAACGGCAGTATTTTTCTAAAAATAACTGACAATGGTTTAGGAATGGATATGAAAAATAATGCGTCTAAATTATTTGGTCTTAGAAAAACATTCCATGGAAATCCAGATGCAAAAGGATTTGGATTATTTATAACAAAAACCCAAGTTGAAGCGATGAGTGGAACGATTTATGCTGAAAGTAAAGTAGATACAGGAAGTACTTTTTACATTCAGTTTAACAAAAACTAAGAACTCATGAAAAAATTCGAAACCCTTTATATAGTTGATGACGATGATGTCTATCAATTTATCGCAAAAAAAACAATAGAACAGACTGGCTTAGTAGAGCTAATAAAAACATTTTCTAATGGTAAAGAAGCTATTCAATTTTTAGAATCATTTATTGATAGTCCAGAACTTTTACCTGAAATAATATTGTTAGATTTAACAATGCCGGTTATGGATGGATGGGAATTTCTTGAAAATTATTTTTTATTAAAACCTAATATAGGCAAGCAAGTTTATATCTATATCGTATCTTCATCTGTAAATCCTATTGATGTTCAAAAAGCAAGAAACATAAGTGAGGTAACTGACTATGTTGTAAAACCTATAACAAAAGATAAATTTATTCATTTGATTAAAAATCTATAAATAAACAACTTATCAGGAAATATTTTTTTTAAAAAATATCAAACAACAATTCCCCTTAACAAAATCTAATTCTCCCGACTTAATTTCAATAAATTATACATTCTTTTTTCTTAACTTCGTTTTAACTAATAGAAACCCATTTTCTTTTAGACACAATTACATCTAACAAAAAAGGTTCTATTGCTAAGCCATTCATATCATTTTAATCAAAATTATTTTTTTCTATGAAAAAGTTTTACGCATCTTCTCTTATTTTATTTTTCATTTTTTCATTGGTTTGTTGCCAAAAAAACGAATTAAAAAATAACGATTCTGCTACTATTGATGGGCATCCTGCTTGGATTATGCAAGGTAACATCTATGAAGTAAATGTTAGACAATACACCCCAGAAGGGACTTTAAATGCATTTGCAAAACACTTAGATCGATTAAAGGCTATGGGAGTAGAAACAATCTGGTTCATGCCTATTAATCCAATTAGTAAAGTAGACAGAAAAGGATCTTTAGGAAGCTATTATGCAGTTTCTGACTATACCGCTCTTAATCCAGAATTTGGAACAATCGAAGATTTTAAGAATGTGGTACAAGCCATCCATGATAAAGGAATGAAAGTACTTATTGATTGGGTTCCAAACCATACTGGAGCCGATCATCGCTGGCTAAAACAACATCCTGACTTTTTTGTAAAAGACAGTACTGGAAAAGCTGCAATGGCAGTAGACTGGGCGGATACACGCCAGTTAGATTATAAAAATCCTGTTTTGCAAGACAGCATGATTGCTGCTATGAAATATTGGGTTGAAAAAACGGATATTGACGGATTTAGATGTGATGTTGCTTGGAATGTACCCGCTAATTTCTGGAAAAAATCAATTCCTGAATTAAAGAAATTGAAAAATGTATTCATGCTTGCAGAAGGTGACAGCACCTATTTGCCAAAAAGCGGTTTTGATGCGGTTTACCCATGGCATATGTTCAAGATGATGGGAAAAGTAGCTAAAGGAGAAAGACCTGCTTTTAGTTTAGATAGCATTAATGCTGAAAATGATCGCATGTATCCAAAAAATACTATCCAAATGTATTTTACCAGCAATCATGATGAAAACAGTTGGAACAATGCCGATTTTGGTATTTTTCCTGGAATAGTACATGCTCCATTTGCTGTATTTAGTCAAACTATGAAAAACAGTGTACCGCTAATTTATAGTGGTCAAGAAGAACCTGTTCTGAGGTCTTTAAAGTTTTTTGATAAAGATCCAATATCTTTTAAAAACTTTCAACGAGAGGCATTTTATAAAACATTATTAAATCTTAGAAAAAGAAACATAGCGCTATCTGCTGATGCTTCTTTCAAAAAAGTCCAAGTAGGTGATGAAAAAGCAATTTATGCTTATGTTAGAGAAAAAAATAATGAAAAAGTATTCGTAATTCTGAATCTTTCAGGAACGGAAAAACCTATATCCATAAAAGACAATAATTTAATTGGAAAAGCATTCAATGTATTCAAAGGTAGTACGGAAGTGATAAGTTCAAAAGAAACTAAAATGAAACCTTGGGGATATACAATCTATGAATACAAATCAAAATAAAAATTAACTATGAAATTCAAATTAACCTTCTGTCTTATTCTGCTAATTAATATGATAAGCTACAGTCAAAATTCTGATGAATCCAAAAACATCATAAAAGTATTAGAAAAAGAATCAGCTACATGGCGAGCAAAAGATAGCAAAGGCCACACAGAATGTTGGTATGTAAAACCTTACAGTCGCATATTGATATCAACCACAGAAGGTAAATCTTTTGATGTACCACCAACTGCAATGATTGACACCAAACCAGAAAACATGGGAAATGGTGGGTTTTCAGTAAATACTAACTATAAAATGAGCATCAATGGCAATAGTGCTTGGGTAAGTCATGATGAAGAATCAACATCAAAAGAGGGAAAGAAAACCCTAT
The DNA here is from genome assembly GCF_003634825.1 of Flavobacterium sp. 123. Taxonomy (NCBI): domain Bacteria; kingdom Pseudomonadati; phylum Bacteroidota; class Flavobacteriia; order Flavobacteriales; family Flavobacteriaceae; genus Flavobacterium; species Flavobacterium sp. 123. The sequence continues at coordinate 2,348,554 of NZ_RBXD01000001.1, read as the reverse complement.
CCTATGAAATTAGAATGCTAGAAAAAATAGAAGGACAATGGAAATTAGTAGGCCAGTCTATTCATATCTATAAACAAGAATAATTCCAAAGCAAAAATTAAACCACTACTTTCAAACCTCGTTTACACAAATAAACGAGGTTTTTTTATAGCTATATTTTTAGTAAAGCCAGATTTAGAATTTAATTTGACAATTAGAGCTTCATTTTTGTAATAAATTTTGGATGTAAAATTTTATTTCTTAAATTTATCAGAATCATAAGAAATTCTTTTGTGCAAATACTATCAAACCACTTTTAAAAAATCATAACTAAAATATATTCCAAAATGAAAATAGCTCTTTTTTCAAACGAATTTCCCCCAAATATTTATGGTGGCGCAGGTGTTCATATTGATTTTCTTAGTCAAGAATTAGCCAAATTAGGCGAGGTTGAAGTACGTTGTTTTGGTGACCAAAAGGAGAACACTTCTACAATGAATGTGCTTGGTATCAATTCTTGTTTAACTAAAATGGAAGACAAGGAAAATCAACATATAAAAATGTTTCATAATCTAAGTCGAAATGTTGAAATGTCACAAGCAACACCTCAGGCAGATGTCATTCACTGCCATACTTGGTACACCCATTTAGCAGGTGTGTTTACAAGAGAATTGTTGCAAGTGCCTCTTATTTTAACTACACACAGTTTAGAAACGCATCGCCCATGGAAGGTGGAACAATTAGGTAATGGTTATTTTCTTTCTCGTTGGATAGAAGATAAAGCCTATAAAACTGCTGATGGTGTCATTGCGGTAAGCGAACAAATGAAGCAAGATGTGATTGAAGCTTACGATGTTGCTCCAGAAAAAGTAACAGTAATCCATAACGGAATAGATCCTGAGTTTTACAAACCTACTTTTGATAACAACTTTCTTTTAGAATGTGGCATAAATCCAGATATTCCTTTTGTGCTTTTTGTAGGTCGTATTACGCGCCAAAAAGGAATTTCTCAACTTATATCTGCTGCCAAATATTTCAATAAGAATTGCCAAATTGTTCTGTGTGCAGGAGCACCAGACACACCGGAAATTGCTGCAGAAACAGAAGCTTTAATAACAGAACTTAAAGCAGAACGAGATGGTGTAATCTTAATTTCGGAAATGCTTTCTCGTGACAAAATAAAAATACTATACAGCCATGCCCGTGTTTTTGCCTGTCCCTCTTTGTATGAACCTTTTGGAATCATCAACCTAGAGGCTATGGCATGCGAAACTCCTGTTGTTGGAAGCCTAGTTGGTGGTATACCAGAAATTATTGTAGAAGGAAGTACTGGATATTTAATTCCTCTAAAAAGTGTTTCAAGAACTGATTTTAATCCATTAGATCCTGAATCTTTTCAAAAAGCCTTTGCTACTAAAATTAATCTATTTCTTGATGATGAAGCTTTAGCAACCAAAATGGGTAAGGAAGGTCGCGTTCGAGTGTTGAAAAAATTTAGTTGGGAATCAATTGCTAAAACTACTTTTGATTATTACCAAGAAGTCATTTTAAGATTCAAAAAAGAACAGGCCTAAAACAATAAAAGCCCTCGGTTTTAATAATAAATAATCCGTTTTGTCATGTTAAAAAAACAGACAAAGCGGATTTCTTTATTTTAATAATTTTGTGTTTTTATGTTTTAAAAAATCATTTTTATGAAGACGTTATTAAAAATAATTTTTGCCTTTTTTTAAATTCTAAATATCAAAAAGGAAAGTTTAAAGAGCCGTTTTCAAATACTGAATACGTTCTTAAAGGTGACTATATCTTTACGCTAGCGCCTTGGAAATATCTAATCTTAGTAAAAGAAAAATAAAACAATATCCTAAACCGTTCTAATCCTCAGAACGGTTTTTTTTGCAATTTTAAGTTAAAACTATACATTATCACACATCCTTTAATAGGTTTTTCTTCATTAAATTTAGATTTTTGAAAAATAAGAAAAAGAAACAGCAGTTATTATTTCTCTGAAAAAAGCACCTCAAAAAATCATTATCTTTGTTTAAAAAATTAAATAAATGCAACATATTATAGATCGATTCATAAGCTATGTAATTATTGATACTAAATCAGATTCAAATTCAGAAACTACGCCAAGCACTTCAAAACAATGGAATCTTGCCAATAAACTGGTCGAAGAATTAAAATCCATCGGAATGCAAGAGGTAACTATTGATGACAAGGCCTATATTATGGCAACACTACCTAGCAATATCGATTATGAGGTTCCAACTATTGGGTTTATATCTCATTTTGATACCTCTCCAGATTTTTGCGGAGCAAATGTAAAACCTCAGATTATAACTAATTATGACGGTGGTGATATCCTATTGAATTCAGAAAAGAACATCGTACTTTCTCCTAGTTATTTTAAAGATTTATTACTTTACAAAGGTCAAACTCTGATTACTACTGATGGAACTACTTTGCTTGGCGCAGATGACAAAGCTGGTATTACTGAAATTGTTACCGCAATGGAATTTCTAATCAAAAATCCTGATATTAAACATGGAAAAATCCGAATTGGTTTTACTCCAGATGAAGAAATTGGTCGCGGGGCACATCATTTTGACGTAGAAAAATTTAATGCTGACTGGGCTTATACTATGGACGGAAGTCAAGTAGGCGAATTAGAATATGAAAATTTTAATGCCGCTGGAGCGAAAATTATTTTCAAAGGAAAAAGTGTTCATCCTGGCTATGCCAAAGGGAAAATGATTAATTCAATGCTGATTGCAAATCATTTCATCAATGAATTACCAAAAGATGAAACTCCGGAAACAACCAGTCGTTACGAAGGTTTTTTTCACGTTCATCACTTAAATGGAAGCATCGAAGAAACCGTTCTAGAACTTATTATCCGTGATCACAACAAGAAAAAATTCGAAAAACGCAAAGAACTAATTGAAAAAATCACCAAAAAAATCAATAAAAAATATGCGAAACAATTTGGCGAAGACATTGCTATAGCAGAAATAAAAGACCAATATTACAATATGAAAGAAAAGGTGCTGCCTGTAAAACATATTGTAGATATTGCAGAAAAAGCAATGAACGAATTAGGAATTAAACCTTTAATCAAACCTATTCGAGGCGGAACTGACGGTTCGCAATTATCCTACAAAGGATTGCCTTGTCCTAATATTTTTGCAGGCGGACATAACTTTCATGGGAAATATGAATATGTACCTGTAGAAAGTATGGAAAAAGCAGTTCAAGTAATTGTAAAAATTGCAGAGTTGACCGCCTTAAGAAATAACTAGAAAAGAAGTAAAATTACCGCAAAAAAAACCGCAAATTCACAAATTATATATATATATATCAAATTAATTGATTAAAGTTTGTGAATTTGCGGTTACTATTTTAAAATCGAAAACCTAAAATTATTTTTTGTTCAATGCGGCACTCATTTCCATAGAAATAGCTGAACGCTCCATTTTCAATTTTCCTGACATTGTTTCAATAACAACTGTAGTGTCAGCAAGCTCAGAAACTTTACCGTGAAGTCCACTTTTAGTAATGATTCTATCCCCTACTTTTAGGCTACTTTCAAATTCTTTTTCGGCTTTAGCTCTTTTTTGTTGTGGTCTAATCATAAAGAAATAGATTACCACAAACATTAATAAAAACGGTGCAAACTGAGTTAATTGTTCCATAATTTTAATTCTTCTTTTTTGTTTGTTATTACATTAAACCTCGACCAACTTTAACCATCTTTTTGCTGGCCTGTAATTCTTTTACTAAATTATCTAAAATTCCGTTGATAAAAATACTGCTTTTTGGTGTAGAATATTCTTTTGCAACTTCTAAATATTCATTTAAAGTTACTTTAACAGGAATTGATGGAAATTTCAAAAATTCACAAATAGCCATTTTAAGTATTATGGTATCTATTTCAGCAATTCTTTCGCTATCCCAGTTTGGAGTTTTATCATCATATTCTTTCGATAATTCACGCTCATTCAAAATTGTTTTTCTGAACAAATCACGAACAAAGTCTTTATCCTCATTGTCTTTATACAATTTTGGAACTCTAAAACTTTCGTCATTAGCAGACTTAATCGCTTTCAATTGTTTAATGATATGTGTATTAACCAAAGGAATATCATCCACCCAAGTTAATTTATCATCTTCTAAATATTCATATAATTTCTCGTTTGGAACAATCACTTCTGTAAAAAGAGCTACAATAAAATCTCTGTCTTCTTCAAATGTGTTAACAGAATTACTCATGTATTTTGCATACAATTTGCTTTCTTTAACAGCATTTAACAACAGAATGATATAGTCATCATTCAAAGTCCAATTGTTAATTTTACGATTTTCTAAAGCTATACTAAGAGAATTGTTTTCTGCAAGAATTTGAAAAATACTGTTTTTGATGAATTTTTCGTTTGGATTTCGCTCTTCAGGAGTTGCTAGGTGTTTTTGGCTTGATAAATGCAAAAAGACAGTTTCTTTTTTACAGATTTCTATCAATGACGAAAGCATGATAAGGTATAAATCTTGAATGGCATCGATACTATAAAAAAGAAATTTTTCTTCTTTTTCCATATTATCAGAACCGTTTTGATGCATCGCATAAATGGACTGCATTACTTTAACGCGTATGTGTCTTCTATTTACCACCTTGTAAGAACTTTTATAAATTAGTCTGCAAAAATAAGGATTTCATCCCTTAAAATAAAATTAAACCTCAAAAAATAAGACAAAAAATTTCCTTATAAAGCAAAAAACTAATGAAGCATCTAAAAACAATTCGTTTTAAGATTTTAGTAGTGTGCCAGTTTACGTTTAAACTTGTATCTTTGTCCGAAGTACCATAAAACAAAGAATTAAGTCAATAACGATTACCCCTAACATGAAAGAATTACGCTATTTAAACAAATATTTTGTCAAATATAAATTCAGTTTTTTACTTGGGATTGGCATCACCATAGTTGCTCAAATTTTTTCTTTGTTTACTCCAAAATTAATCAGCAAGTCATTAGGTGCAATCGAAAAATTTGACAAGCTATCTGCTCATGAAAAAGCATCTCCAATCCTAAACTCTTATTTTAAAGAAGAGTTAGTCAGTAATATTTTATTGATTATTGGAACAACCATTATTGCAGGTTTTCTAACTTTTTTGATGCGTCAAACCTTAATTGTTATGTCAAGACATATCGAATTTGATTTGAAAAACGAAGTTTTTAGACAATATGAGAATTTATCTCAAAACTTCTATAAACAAAATAGAACTGGGGATTTAATGAACCGTATTAGCGAGGATGTTTCCAAAGTTAGAATGTATGTAGGACCAGCTGTTATGTATACTATAAATACAGTTATCCGTTTTGCCATAGTGATTGCATATATGTATAATGTCTCTCCTCGATTGACTTTTTATACAATTTTACCTTTACCGCTATTATCCTATGCCATTTTTAAACTAAGTTCTGAAATCAATATTCGAAGCACCATTTTCCAACAATATCTATCTAAAGTTTCTAGTTTTTCACAAGAAATATTTTCAGGTATTCGAGTTATAAAAGCCTATTCGCTAGAAAATCAGCATCAAAACAACATGATTGATTTAGCTAACGAAAGCAAAAGCAAAAGTTTAAGTCTAGCACGAGTACAATCCCTTTTTGGTCCTTTAATGCTCGCCTTAATCGGAATAAGTAACTTAGTAGTTATTTATTTTGGAGGTTTAATGTACATTGATGGAACTATCAAAAGCATAGGGACCATAGCTGAATTTATCTTGTACGTAAACATGTTAACTTGGCCAGTAGCGTCATTAGGTTGGGTTTCATCAATGGTACAAGAAGCCGAAGCATCTCAAAAACGATTGAATGAGTTCTTAAAAATTGAACCTGAAATCAAAAACAAAAACCTAGAGCACTCTTCAATTGAAGGCGAAATCACTTTCAAAAATGTAAGTTACACCTACGAAGACACAAACATAAAAGCAATACAAGACATTTCGTTTACAGTAAAAAAAGGAGAAACATTAGCTATTTTAGGAAAAACTGGAGCAGGAAAATCAACTATTTTATCTCTAATATCAAGGCTTTATGATGTTTCTGAAGGAGAAATAAATGTTGACGGCAAAGAGATTAGCAAGCTAAACTTATATGATTTGAGAAACAGCATTGGAATTGTTCCGCAAGACGCATTTCTATTTTCAGATAGCATAAAAAACAACATCAAATTTGGCAAAGAAAATGCTACTGATAAAGAAGTAATTGCTGCCGCAAAAAGTGCCGTTGTACATGATAATATCATTGGTTTTAACAAACAATATGAAACCATTCTTGGAGAACGAGGAATCACACTTTCTGGTGGACAAAAACAGCGTGTTTCTATAGCGAGAGCCATTATTAAAAATCCTGCCATTTTACTTTTTGATGACTGCTTATCTGCAGTTGATACAGAAACCGAAGAAGCTATTTTGAACAACTTATATGAAATTTGTAAAGATAAAACTACCATAATAGTGAGTCACAGAATCTCATCTGCTAAAAATGCAGATAGAATACTAATCATTGAAGATGGTAAAATCACACAACAAGGCTCTCATAATCAATTAATAAATCAAGAAGGCTATTATGCATCCCTATATTTGAAACAACTTTCAGAAAAAGAATTGCAATAATTTTTGTTTAATCCATATATTTTTATGATTTTTGATTGCTATTAAACCAAAAAAATTGACAGAAAGGATTATGAGAGAAAATGATATGTTAGAAAAAGAAGAGATATTTTCTAAAGTTTTACGAGCTGGAAGAAGAACCTATTTCTTTGATGTTAGAGCTACCAAAGCAGACGATTATTATATAACAATTACCGAAAGCAAAAAGTTTACTGAAGAAGATGGATCATTCCATTTCAAGAAACACAAAATTTATTTATACAAAGAAGATTTTACTGCTTTTGCAGAAATTCTTGGAGAAATGACCTCTTATGTTTTGAATCACAAAGGAGAAGAAGTTATTTCAGAAAGACACCAAAAAGATTTCAAAAAAGAATATGTTTCTGATAAAACAGAGGATGATGAAATAATCCCTCAAACATCAAGCTTTACAGATATCGAATTTGATGATATTTAATATATAATCAAACTATCCATACCAATACAAAAGTTCAAAAGCCAAATGGTTTTTGGACTTTTTTTGTATATTTAAAAATTAAATAAACCCAGATGAAAAACCTTTTCCTTTTCGCATTATTATTCCTTTTCGGAATTTCTGTTTCTGCACAAAAAGTAGAATATGCCACCCAATTAAACATCCCATATTATGATAATTCCGTAAGCAAATCTGATGCTTATCTAAAAGAAAGGTGTGTTTTAGATGTTTATTATCCAAAAAACAGTAAAGGTTTTGCTACTGTAATTTGGTTTCACGGCGGCGGATTAACTAGTGGTGAAAAAGAACTACCAGAAGCACTCAAAAACCAAGGAATAGCTTTGATTTCAGTAAATTATCGTTTAGGTCCAAAAGTAGTAGCACCAAAATATATTGAAGATGCTGCGGCAGCGACAGCTTGGGTTTTCAAAAACATAAATACATTTGGCGGAGACGCTTCCCTAATTTTTGTTTCTGGACATTCTGCTGGAGGATATTTAGCCACTATGATTGGTTTAGATAAAAAATGGTTAAACGCACAAGGAATAGATGCCAATAAAATTGCTGGACTTATTCCGTTTAGTGGTCAAGCCATCACCCATTTTTTAGTTCGAAAAGAAAGAGGCATTCCAGAAACTCAACCTATAATTGACGAATATGCTCCACTATTTCATGTGCGTGCAGATGCACCGCCTTTATTACTTATAACTGGAGATCGTGAATTAGAATTACTAGGGCGTTATGAAGAAAACGCTTACCTAATGCGCATGATGAAAATAGCAGGGCATAAAAATACAAAACTATATGAACTCGATGGATTTGGCCACAACATGACGGAACCTGCTTTCCCTTTATTACTCAATGAAGTAAGACGAATTGTTGAAGAAAATAAAATTCAAAATCAAATCAAATGACAGCACCAATCGTTAGTACAACATGGTTACATACTCATCTTGAAGAACCGAATCTTGTAATACTAGACGCGAGTTTAAAAGACAATCAGTCCAGTTTGAAAACGGATTTAGAAAATATTCAGATAAAAGGTTCTCGTTTTTTTGATATAAAAAACACCTTTAGCGAAACTAATAATCCGTTACCAAATACGCTTCCAAGTCCTGAAAAATTTGAAGAAGAAGCTCGAAAACTAGGTATTAATAAAAACAGTATAATTGTAGTTTATGATACTTTAGGCGTATATTCAAGTCCACGAGCTTGGTGGTTATTCAAAACAATGGGACATCAAAACGTTCATATTTTAGATGGAGGACTTCCTGCTTGGATTGAAGAAGGTTATAAAACAGAAAAAAATCAAAGAGAAGACATTTATCCAATTGGTGATTTTGAAGCAAATTTTAATCCTAATTTAGTAAAAAACAAAGAGCAACTATTAAAAAACATTCAAACAAAAGAAGCTATATTAATTGATGCACGCGCTGAAAACAGATTCAAAGGAATTGGCGACGAACCTAGACCAGGTTTAAGAAGCGGGCATATCCCCGGCTCTATAAATATTCCTTACACACAACTTTTGCGCGACGGGAAATTTTTACCAAAAGAAGAGTTGCTTAAAATCTTAAAACCCAACAACAAACCACTTGTGTTTACTTGCGGTTCTGGAGTTACAGCTTGTATTGATTTAATTGCTTTCGAATTAATTTCTGATGCGCCTAAATCCATATATGATGGTTCTTGGACTGAATGGGGACAATTAGAAAACTTTCCTATCGAAAAATAGCAAGCTTAAAAAGGGATTTTACCTCCATTGAAAATAATTTATATTTACATAAAATTAAGTCAAATCTCTTATTAAGATTTGAAGAAACTTGTAACAAATTGGTAAAATGAAACCAAATTTATTAATACTAGCTGGACTCGGTGATTCTGGCGAAAACCATTGGCAAAGTTATTGGCTAAAAAAATACAGCAATTCAAGTAAAGTAATTCAAGATAATTGGGAAGAACCTAAACTTGAAAATTGGATTGATAAACTGAATGAAGCCATACTAAAATTAGACGCTCCAACCATTTTAGTGGCGCATAGTTTAGCCGTTTCGATGGTGATGCATTGGGCTTCCGCCAATACTAATCCAAATATTGTAGGTGCTTTACTAGTTGCCCCTGCAGATGTTGATTCCCCAGAGCATGCACCAGAAGTAATTTGGAATTTCGCACCAATACCAACGATACCGTTAGATTTTCCAACAATAGTAATAAGTAGTGAAAACGATCCTTATATTTCATTGGAACGCGCCAAATATCTTGCAGAAAAATGGGGAAGTACTTTCGTAAACATTGGTCTAAAAGGACACGTCAATTCTGAATCTAATTTGGAATATTGGGAAGAAGGACAGTTGTTCTTGCAACAATTAATTAATAGAATTAATCCCTGATTATTTATCCTATTCGCAAACCATTTTCTATTTTAAAATCAGGAGCTAATAAAATAACATCTCCCGCATCTCCAACTGCACCTAGAACAAGACATTCACTATTAAATTTACCTATTTGTTTTTTTGGAAAATTAACTACGGCAACAATTTGTCGGTTGATTAAATCTTCTTTTTGATAGCGTTGGGTGATTTGTGCAGATGATTTTAAAATTCCTATTTCAGAACCGAAATCAATTGTCAATTGGTAAGCTGGTTTTCGGGCTTCTGGAAAATCATTTACTGTCAAAATAGTCCCTACACGCATTTCGACTTTTTCAAATTCTGACCAAGAAAGTTCGGATTTAATAATTGTATCCATAGCTTTAGTTTATCCGTAAATATAAAAAAATCCCAAAACTTTCGCTTTGGGATAATAATCAATTATTTGATTTTTATTATTTAACGTCCATTAATTCTACGTCAAAAATCAAAGTAGCATTTGGTGGAATTACTCCTCCTGCACCACGAGATCCGTATCCTAAATGAGATGGAATTACAAAACGTGCTTTATCTCCTACTTGTAACAAAGCAATACCTTCGTCCCATCCTTCAATAACATTTCCTCTTCCTAATGGGAATTCAATTGGTTTCTTTCTTGGATAAGAACTATCAAAAACTTTTCCGTCAGGAAGTTGTCCTGTATAATGAACTGAAACTGTTTTTCCGTTTTCAGCTTTTTTACCAGAACCTCTTTGAATAAATTGGTAACGTAAACCGCTTTCTGTTTTTTCAAAACCAGCTGCTAATTTTTCCATTTCAGCCTCTGCTGCTTCGCGTTCAGCCGCTTCACGTTTTGCACGAGAACCTTCAAAAGTTCTGAAAGCTTCAACAGCATTCCATTTTTGAGCTTCCTCTCCTACTCTGATGATTTCTAAAGTTTCCAAAACATCACCTTGAGCAATTGCATCAACTACATCTTGACCTTCAACAACGTTTCCAAAAACAGTATGCTTGTTATCAAGCCATGGTGTTGCAACGTGTGTGATAAAAAACTGAGAACCGTTACTACCTGGGCCTGAGTTTGCCATTGACAAAATACCTGGTGCATCGTGACGTAAATCTTGGTGAAATTCATCGTCAAATTTGTATCCTGGATCTCCAGTTCCTGTTCCTTGAGGACATCCTCCTTGAATCATAAAATCAGGAATTACACGGTGGAATTTTAATCCATCATAGAATTTATTTCCTTGTGGTTTTACTTTATTTTCTAAATTTCCTTCAGCCAAGGCTACAAAATTTCCTACTGTTCCCGGTGTTAAATCGTGTGTAAGTTTTACTAAAATAGAACCTTTTGGGGTGTTGAATTTAGCGTATATTCCGTTTTCCATTATTGTTGTTTTTTATTGAGGCACAAAATTACGAAATTAATTTTAAAATGGTAATTTGTATAAACGCAGATTTAATGTGATTTTGAGAATTATGATGCTCACTACAATCCTAGCCCAGATGGAAACGGCATCCTGTTGTGGCGGGGTTCGCCACAAGAGATAAAGTGTACAGCTGGATAAGGCTTCTGAAAAAAAATTGAATTTGGCTATTTGATATTGAAAATTGCGTTTGAAATTGGTGTTGAAAACTTTGTACCTTTGCGGCTCTCAACTTAGAAAAGAAATTATGCGCATTGATATTGTTACCGTTCTTCCTGAATTATTACGAAGTCCGTTTGAAGCTTCGATTATGAAACGTGCTATTGACAAAGGTTTAGTAGAAGTTCACATTCATAATTTAAGAGATTATACTACCAATAAACAAAAAAGCGTGGATGATTATCCCTATGGTGGTGGCGCTGGAATGGTGATGACGGTGCAACCTATTGATGCTTGTATTACGCATTTGAAAAGTGAAAGATCTTACGACGAAATCATTTATATGTCACCTGACGGGGAAACATTAAACCAGAAAATGGCCAATACGATGTCAATGTATGAAAATATCATCATTCTTTGTGGTCATTATAAAGGAGTAGATCAGAGAGTGCGCGATCATTTTATTACCAAAGAAATCTCAATTGGTGATTATGTATTGTCAGGAGGAGAATTGGGCGCATTAGTTTTATCAGATGCGTTGATTCGATTAATTCCAGGGGTTTTGAGTGATGAAACATCGGCTTTAACGGATAGTTTTCAAGATAATTTATTGTCAGGCCCTATTTATACTCGTCCTGCAGATTATAAAGGTTGGAAAGTTCCTGATGTTTTAACTAGTGGTAACTTTGCAAAAATCGATAAATGGCGAGAAGATATGGCCTATGAACATACTAAAAACAGACGCCCGGATTTACTAAATGAGTCTTAAAGTCAAAAGTCTTAAAGTCATTTAGCAAAATATTTTAAATCTTTCGACTTTCGACTTGTAACTTTCGACTTTTTTTGTAATTTTGCGCCCACATTAGACCAACCTCTGGCGAGAACCGCGAATGTTGCCCTAATTTTAAACCATAATTAAAAAATATCATGGCAGATTTATTGAAATTCGTTCAAGACGAATTTGTAACAAGAAAAGATTTCCCTGTATTCGGAGCTGGAGACACAATCACAGTTTACTACGAAATTAAAGAGGGTGAAAAAACAAGAACTCAGTTTTTTAAAGGAGTTGTTATTCAAAGAAGAGGTTCTGGAAACACAGAAACTTTCACAATTCGTAAAATGTCAGGTGCAGTTGGAGTTGAGCGTATCTTCCCAGTTAACTTGCCAGCTTTACAAAAAATTGAAATCAACAAAAAAGGTGCTGTACGTAGAGCTAGAATTTTCTACTTTAGAGAACTTACTGGTAAAAAAGCAAAAATTAGAGACAAAAGAAGATAGTCAATATCTCTTTCCTATAAAGGTCCCAACAATGTTGGGGCTTTTTTTTTGCAATTTTCACCCCTTTAGATTCCTAATTTAGGATTTAAAGGATGATAAAAATCACAAATTCAGAATAACACGTTATAATCTGAAAATTCCTGTTTTTCTGTACAAAATTACCTTTCTATTACATCTGATTTTCATATATTTGTCCGCCTAATTTTAAGTTAAACCTTAATTAAGCTCCTATTAACCGTGATTTAGATTATAAAAATAAAGAAATGACACAAAAATCAAAAATTTTTTACACGCTTACAGATGAGGCACCTCTATTGGCAACTTATTCTTTTTTACCTATTGTACAAGCCTTTACATCAACTTCAGATATTGAAATTGAAACTAGAGATATTTCTCTTGCAGGAAGAATTTTAGCAAATTTTCCTGAATTTTTGACTGAAGATCAAAAAACAGGAGATGCTTTATCAGAACTTGGACAATTAGCAAATACTCCAGAAGCAAACATTATAAAATTACCTAACGTATCTGCCTCAGTTCCACAATTGAAAGCAGCTATTGCAGAATTACAATCTCACGGTTATGCATTACCAAATTTCCCTGAAGAACCAAAGAATGATGATGAAATAGCCATTAAAGGGAAATATTCTAAAATTTTAGGTTCAGCTGTTAATCCAGTTTTACGTGAAGGAAACTCTGATCGTAGAGCACCAAAAGCAGTTAAAAATTACGCCAAAGCAAACCCACACTCTATGGGAGCTTGGTCATCTGACTCAAAAACTCGGGTTGCAGCTATGGAAAGTGGCGATTTTTACGGAAGTGAAAAATCAATCACTGTTTCAAATCCTACCGATGTAAAAATAGAATTTGTAGCAAAAGATGGTTCAGTTACCGTTTTGAAAGCAAGTACTCCATTGAAAGCTGGGGAAATTATTGATAGCTCAGTAATGAATGTAAATGCTTTGAAAAGTTTTGTTGCTAAAACAATAGCCGAAGCCAAAGAGAAAAATGTATTGCTTTCAGTGCATCTTAAAGCAACTATGATGAAGGTGTCTGATCCAATTATCTTTGGTGCTATAGTAGAAGTATATTTCGCAGCTGTTTTTGAAAAATATGCTACTTTATTTAATGAGTTAAACATTGATACTAGAAATGGTTTAGGTGATGTTTACGCTAAAATAGCAGGAAACCCAAAACAAGCTGAAGTAGAAGCGGCATTGAATCAAGCAATTGAAAACGGTCCTGCATTAGCAATGGTAAACTCTGAAAAAGGAATTACTAATCTTCATGTCCCTTCAGATGTAATTGTGGATGCTTCAATGCCTGCAATGATTCGTACTTCTGGACAGATGTACAACAAAGAAGGAAAAAGACAAGATACAATAGCAATTATTCCAGACAGATGTTATGCTGGCGTATATACTGCTACAATTGATTTTTGTAAAAAACATGGTGCTTTTGACCCAACTACTATGGGAAGTGTTCCAAACGTAGGTTTGATGGCACAAAAAGCAGAAGAATACGGTTCTCATGATAAAACATTCCAAATTCAAGGAGATGGTAAAGTTCGTGTAGTAGATACTAACGGAACTGTTTTGATGGAACAAACTGTTGAAGCTAAAGATATCTTCAGAATGTGTCAAGCGAAGGATGCTCCTATTCAAGACTGGGTTAAGCTAGCTGTAAATAGAGCTCGTTTATCAAGTACTCCTGCTGTTTTCTGGTTAGATGAAAACAGAGCACACGATAGAGAATTAATCGAAAAAGTAACAAAATATTTAAAAGATCACGATACTACAGGTTTAGATATCAGAATTCTTAATCCAATTGAAGCTACAAACTTCACTTTAGAAAGAATTATCAAAGGATTAGATACAATCTCTGTAACAGGAAACGTATTACGTGATTATTTAACTGATTTATTTCCTATTTTAGAAGTAGGAACTTCTGCAAAAATGCTTTCTATTGTTCCTTTGATGAATGGTGGAGGTTTATTTGAAACTGGCGCAGGTGGATCAGCTCCTAAACACGTAGAGCAATTTTTAGAAGAAGGATATTTAAGATGGGATTCACTTGGAGAATTCTTAGCACTAGGAGCGTCTTTAGAACATTTAGGACAAACGTTGAACAATTCAAAAGCAATTGTTTTAGCAGAAACTTTGGATGTTGCTACGGAGAAATTCTTAGCAAATGATAAATCTCCAGCACGTAAAATTGGACAAATCGATATTCGTGGTTCTCATTTTTACTTGGCTATGTATTGGGCAGAAGCATTAGCAGCTCAAAGCAAAGAGCCTGCTTTACAAACTATATTTGCTCCTATTGCAGCAGCATTTAACGAAAATGAAGCTAAAATAAATGAGGAATTAATTGGAGCACAAGGGAAACCTCAAACTATCGGTGGTTATTACCAACCAAATCCAGAATTAACTAGCAAAGCAATGCGTCCAAGCGGAACATTCAATGCTATATTAGCTAAAATCGCATAAACCTGCGGTATTTAACTTATAAATATTAAAAGACAACCCTAAACGGTTGTCTTTTTTTTTATCTTCGCATTTAATTAACGTTTGTTAGACAACAATTAAATCTTTTTATATTGAAATTTACCAAACTTAAAATAGAAAAAAATCAAGAAATGGTTTCGAAGAAAATTTGTTTTTATTCATCATTCTATTTTCCGCTTTATCTTGCTTTTCACAAGAAAAATTTACTCTTAGTGGAACAATTTCTGACACCAATAGTAACGAAACCTTAATAGGAGTTACTGTTATTATTTCAGAATTAAAAACAGGTGTAACCACAAATGAATACGGATTTTATTCTATAACTATACCAAAAGGAACTTATACCATTGACATCTCCTATTTAGGCTACCAACCAAAACAAGAAATCATAAATTTAGACCATAATACTAAAAACAATTTCAAACTTTTAGCTGATGAAATGGCATTAAAAGAAGTTGTAATTAAGGATAACAAATTCAAAAGCGACATCAGAAGTCCAGAAATGAGCATTAACAAACTCTCCATTTCAACTATTAAAAAAATGCCTGTCGTACTTGGAGAAGTTGATATTCTTAAATCTATTTTATTACTTCCTGGCGTTACTAATGCTGGCGAAGGAGCTTCTGGATTTAATGTTCGTGGCGGAGGTGCTGACCAGAATCTAATATTGCTGGATGAAGCCACAATATTCAATTCCTCGCATGTATTTGGTTTTTTCTCTGTTTTCAATCCCGATGCCATTAAAGATTTGAAATTATACAAAGGAGGAATTCCATCCCGTTTTGGCGGAAGAGCATCATCTGTTTTGGATATCTATCAAAAGGATGGTAGCAGTAAAAAATTCCATATGAATGGCGGTATTGGATTAATTGCAAGCCGATTTTTAGCCGAAGGACCAATCGTAAAAGACAAAGGATCTTTCCTTATTGGAGGTAGAAGTTCTTATGCACATTTATTTCTAAAATTATCAAAAGATCAAAAAAACAACACCGCTTATTTTTATGATTTAAATACCAAATTGAGCTATAAACTCAATTCAAATAATAGTTTGTATTTATCTGGATATTTTGGGCGCGATGTGTTTAGTTTGAATAAAAGTTTTACGAATACATATGGAAATGCAACGCTAAACTTGCGTTGGAACCATTTGTTTTCTGATAAATTATTTTCAAATCTGTCACTGATTTATAGTGATTATTATTACGGATTGGACTTGGATCTTGTAGGTTTCAAATGGGATTCTGGTATAAAAAATTACAACATCAAATACGATTTCAAAAATTATATTTCAGATAAATTCAAATTAAATTATGGTTTAAATGCCATTTCTTATGACTTTAATCCTGGTACAATCCAACCTTCAGAAACTGATTCAGGAATCAATTTTGCTCAATTAGATAAAAAATATGCTTTTGAGCCTGCAGCTTATTTAAATATAGACCAAGAAATTTCAAATAAAATATCGGTTTCTTATGGCCTTAGGTATAGTTTATTTTACCGCTTAGGAGCATCAACTATAAATCTATATGCGGATAACAATCCTGTGATTTTCAATTCAGATTTACAGATCTATGAAAAAGCAACCCCTATTGGAACTAAATATTATGAGAAAAACAAAATCATTCAAAGTTTCAATAACTTAGAGCCTCGGTTTTCATTTTCGTACCAACTCAACACCAATCAATCTGTAAAAGCAAGTTACAACAGAATGGTTCAGTACTTGCAGTTGATCTCTAACACGTCATCACCAACTCCTTTAGATGTTTGGACACCAAGTGATAATTTTATCAAACCTCAAATTGCGGACCAAGTCGCTTTAGGATATTTCAAAAATTTTAATGATGGTGCTTATTCTCTTGAAATAGAAACCTATTACAAGAAAATACAAAATCGTTTGGATTATATTGATGGAGCCAATTTAATAGCAAATAAGGCCATTGAACAAGTCATTCTTAATGGGCAATTACGAGCCTATGGATTAGAAATGATGTTCAAAAAAAATGAGGGTCGTTTAAACGGTTGGATCTCGTACACGCTATCAAAATCTGAGCAACAAACCCCTGGAAGAACCGCAATTGAAAGTGGAATCAACAATGGAAAATGGTACAATTCCGTT
Organism: Flavobacterium sp. 123; assembly: GCF_003634825.1. Classification (NCBI taxonomy): domain Bacteria; kingdom Pseudomonadati; phylum Bacteroidota; class Flavobacteriia; order Flavobacteriales; family Flavobacteriaceae; genus Flavobacterium; species Flavobacterium sp. 123. The sequence continues at coordinate 2,331,571 of NZ_RBXD01000001.1, read as the reverse complement.
TATGACAAATTACACAATATTGCAGTAACGAGCTCCTACAATCTAAACAAAAAATGGACATTTGGAGCTAATTTTGCTTTACAAACTGGACAGCCAGTAACCTATCCAACGGGTCAATATGAATATCTTGGAATAACTGTTCCAAGCTACGGATTACGTAATGAAAATAGGTTACCCACCTACCACCATCTTGATATTTCAGCAACATTAATACCTAAAAGAAACTACGATAGAAATTGGAAAGGGGAATGGGTATTTAGCATTTACAATTTATACAATAGAAAAAATGCCGCATCCATAAATTTCAAACAAAATGCAGACTCTGGATATAATGAAGCTGTAAAAACTTCTATTTTTGGAATTGTTCCAGCCGTGAGTTATAATTTTAAATTTTAATTGCCATGAAAAAAGCAACATTCTATTTCGTTATTCTGATAGCTGTTTTTTTTAGCAGTTGCGAAGACGTTGTCAAAGTAGATTTAACTACAGCCGCTCCTAAACTAGTCATAGAAGCAAATATAAATTGGGAAAAAGGAACACTAGGTAATATCCAACGAATAAAGTTATCTACAACTACAAGTTATTATGATACCGAAATTCCAAAAGTTTCTGGAGCAACCGTATCAATTAAAAATAGTACTGACAGCGTTTTCGATTTTATAGAAATTCCCAATACTGGTGAGTACGTTTGTTCTGATTTTATACCTATCAAAAACGAAACGTATTACTTAACTATAATTTATAATAACAATACCTACACTGCTACAGAAACATTAAAACCAGTTGCTCCAATAACAACTGTAGTTCAAAATAACGCTGGAGGATTTTCAGGAAAAGACAAAGAAATTAAGACTTTTTATAATGATCCTGCTAATGAAACTAATTATTATTTATACAAATACGTATATTCAAACCAAGTAAAATCGAATTATTACGTTGATGAAGACACCTTTTTTAACGGAAATGAATTCTTCAGTATATCTCAAAATAGTGACTTAAAAAAAGACGACAAAATCGAAATTAGCCATTTTGGAATTTCAAAACAATACTACAATTACATGAGTGTTTTGGTTAGCATTGCTGGTAATAATGGTGGTGGTCCGTTTCAATCCCCACCAGCAACTGTAAGAGGTAATATAATTAATACCACAAATGCCGCAAATTATCCGCTAGGGTATTTTTCTTTAAGCGAATTTGATGTACTCTATTACAGTGTTGAATAATTCAATAATTCCGAATTATGAATTACTATCTTTGTAGTAGAAATTTTCAATTCACAAATTAACTATGTCTTCACATCATATTGTTCGCGACGATCAAGAACCAGCCTTAATAATTGCAAACGGCGCCTGTTGTCAGCCTGAATTGCTAGGACAATTACTAGAATGGTCTCCTTTAGTAGTCGTTTTAGATTCTGCTATAGAGAGAGTCATGGAATTAGACATTAAAGTTGATGTATTATTGGGAGATTTCGACCGAGGATTTGACCCTGAAATCTACAAAACTTCACAATACCCTATCGAAATAATTCATACCCCAGATCAAAATAAAACTGATTTAGAAAAAGCATTTGATTATTTAATTGAACGAAACATACCTGCCGTAAATGTGGTTTGGGCAACAGGAAAAAGAGCAGATCATACAATTACAAACATCACTAATATTACCCGATACAGAAATCAATTGAAAATTGTCATTCTGGATGACCATTCAAAAATATTTTTGTTGCCAAAAAAATTCGAAAAATGGTACCCTGCTAACACTCCCATTTCATTAATACCGATTGGTCATGTTACCGGAATTCATTCTGACAATTTATTCTATCCCTTAAAAGATGACAGCCTAACCATAGGCTATAGAACAGGAAGTAGCAATCATGTTACTCAAGACGGTATTGTTACTATTGAGCATAACGAAGGTGATTTACTGCTTATGGAATGCATGGATTAATAAAACTACGGCTTGATTATTATTATCTTTTCATTAATTAACAAATAGCTCATTTTGCCAAATTGAGATTGACTATCTTTGCCGCGAAATGGAAAAAATGAAACCGAAAGTGATTACCGAAAAGACCAATTTACATCCTAGAAATAAAGATAGATTTGGATATAATTTCAATGAACTTATCCAAATTTTACCTGAATTAGAAAACTTTGTTTTTGTCAATGAACATGCTATAAAAACAGTTGATTTTAGCAATCCTAATGCTGTAAAATCATTGAACAAAGCGTTATTGATGGCGCATTACGATATCAAAAACTGGGATATTCCTAAAAACTATCTCTGCCCTCCTATTCCTGGACGAGCAGATTACATTCATTACATTGCTGATTTACTAAGTTCAAGTAATAATGGAAGTATTCCCGAAGGCGAAAACGTGCAAGGCTTAGATATTGGTGTGGGTGCAAATTGTATTTATCCAATTATAGGAAATTCAACCTATGGATGGAGTTTTGTAGGAACAGATATTGACGAAAAAGCCATTGAAAACTGTAGCCAAATAATCGAAGAAAATCCAAGACTAATTGATGTCATAAGTTTGCAACAACAAACGGAACCTCGTTTTATTTTCAAAAATATAATTACTCCCGAAGATCGATTTAGTTTTACTATTTGCAATCCTCCTTTTCATGCTTCACAAGAAGAAGCTACTAAAAGTACTATTCGAAAAATAAATAATTTAGAGAATAAGAAAACAACAACTCCTGTTTTAAACTTTGGAGGACATAATGCTGAATTATGGTGCGAAGGTGGCGAAATAGGTTTTATAACTCAAATGATTTACGAAAGTGCTAAATACCCGATGAACTGCTTGTGGTTTACTAGTTTAGTTTCTAAGAAAGAAAATCTATCTAGTATATACAAAACATTAAATAAAGTTAGCGCTGTTGAAGTAAAAACAATCGATATGGCTCAAGGCCAAAAAACAAGCCGAATTGTAGCATGGACTTTCATGAGCGAAGCACAACAAAAAGCGTGGAAGTTTTAAGTTTTCCTAAACTTTTTTTTCATGAATTCATTTGTACCTTTGCCATTCAGCAATTTAATTAAATGAATTTCCAAGTAGTATCCGATTACCAGCCTAAGGGCGACCAACCACAAGCGATTGAAAAATTAGCTCAAGGGATTATTGATGGTGAAAAATTCCAAACTTTATTAGGAGTTACTGGATCTGGAAAAACATTTACAGTGGCCAATGTGATTCAGGAAGTGCAAAGACCAACTTTAGTTTTGGCACACAACAAGACTTTAGCGGCACAATTATATTCGGAATTCAAGCAGTTTTTCCCTAACAATGCTGTAGAGTATTTTGTTTCTTACTATGATTATTATCAGCCAGAAGCATTTATGCCGGTTACAGGAGTGTTTATTGAAAAAGATTTATCTATCAATGAAGAATTAGAAAAAATGCGTTTAAGCACCACCTCTTCTCTACTTTCTGGTCGAAGAGATATTCTGGTGGTAGCCTCTGTTTCTTGTTTATACGGTATTGGAAATCCTGTAGAATTTCAAAAGAATGTTATTGCAATAGAAAGAGATCAAGTAATTTCGAGAACTAAATTATTACATAGCTTGGTTCAGAGTTTATATGCAAGAACCGAAGCTGATTTTACTCCCGGAACTTTCAGAATCAAAGGTGATACTGTTGAAGTATATCCAAGTTATGCAGATGATGCATTCCGAATTCATTTTTTTGGAGATGAAATTGAAGAAATTGAAAGCTTTGATGTGAAAAATTCTCAGGTTCTTGAAAAATTTGAAAAACTGACAATTTACCCAGCAAATATGTTTGTGACTTCTCCTGATGTTTTGCAAAATGCTATTTGGGAAATCCAACAAGATTTAGTTAAACAAGTGGATTATTTCAAAGAAATCGGGAAACATCTCGAAGCAAAAAGATTGGAAGAACGTACTAATTTCGATTTAGAAATGATACGGGAATTAGGATATTGCTCTGGTATTGAAAATTACTCTAGATATCTTGACGGACGTGCTGCTGGAACCAGACCTTTTTGTTTATTAGATTATTTTCCAAAAGATTTTTTGATGGTAGTTGACGAAAGTCACGTTACCCTTTCGCAAGTTCATGCCATGTATGGCGGAGATCGAAGCCGTAAAGAAAACTTAGTTGAATATGGTTTTAGACTTCCTGCGGCCATGGACAATCGTCCGCTTAGATTTGAGGAATTTGAGGCTATGCAAAACCAAGTTATTTATGTTTCAGCTACGCCAGCCGATTATGAATTACAAAAAACGGATGGTATTTACATAGAGCAAGTCATTAGACCAACAGGATTATTAGATCCTATTATTGAAATTAGACCTAGTTTAAACCAAATTGATGATTTAATTGAAGAAATTCAAGTGCGTTGTGAATTAGACGAACGCGTTTTAGTAACAACTCTTACCAAAAGAATGGCGGAAGAACTAGCGAAATATTTAACTAAAGTTTCGATTCGTTGTCGCTATATTCATTCGGATGTTGACACCTTAGAACGTATTGAAATTATGCAGGATTTACGTAAAGGATTATTTGATGTACTAATTGGCGTTAACTTATTACGCGAAGGTTTAGATTTGCCTGAAGTGTCTTTAGTCGCTATTTTAGATGCTGATAAAGAAGGTTTTTTAAGAAGCCACCGTTCGCTTACGCAAACAATTGGTCGTGCTGCCAGAAACCTTAATGGTAAAGCAATTATGTATGCGGATAAAATCACTGCAAGTATGCAAAAAACGATTGACGAAACTAATTACCGCAGAACTAAACAGATTAATTTCAATACTGAAAACAACCAAGTTCCTCAGGCTTTAAATAAGAAAATAGATTCTGCTTTTACTAAAAATCCTTTAGTTGAATATGAATTGGGGCATACAATTTTAGCTGCAGCAGAACCAGAAACTGTTTATATGTCAAAACCAGAAATTGAGAAAATCATTCGTGAAAAACGAAAATCCATGGAAAAAGCAGCAAAGGAATTAGACTTTATGCAGGCTGCCAAATTACGTGATGAAATAAAATTATTACAAGGACAACTTAATTAATTCCCTAAAAATCCGTCAATTCCTATAAATTTTAATAAATTTGAAGAAATGGATTTAAATTATGGGAACTACTAAATCATCAAAAAACAAGAATCAACAAATTAATTCTTCCATTGATATTTCAAAAAAAACCGATTCTGTTTATTTTGAAAGCATCACGCTGTTTTTTATTGTAGCACTTCTGTGTATTGACTTTTTACCCACTTTTAGAAGCATCGAAATCATTGGGACTCAATATTTATATTTAGCGATATTAAATACTATAATTGGGATTTGGTTTTACAATAATCCTTCCATTATTCCACAAAATTTCATTTCATTTTACAAAAAAAAGCTAGCTATTAAATTCTATCTAGCCTTTCTTTTATTATGTGGTATTTCATTATTTTTTGCTAAGAATATTTCGTTAGGAATTGTCAGTTTAACTAGCTTGATTATCATTTTTTTTACTTTCATAAACTTGATTATTTTATTAGATAATAGGCTGAACCTTATTTATAAAATTGCTTTTTTAATTGGTATAAGTGTATTTATTCGGTCTTTTATTGAGCTGAGACAGTTTTCACAAATTGCAAGTTCAGAATCGATAATCAATGCATTAAATAAATTAAAGGGAAATACCGGTAATATCAACATTCTATCTGCTAGTTTAAGCATCAAAATTCCATTCTTATTTCTTGGAATTTTTTATTTTAAAAAATGGGTAAAATGGTTTTTAGTTTTAACGCTTTTCATAACTACTACGCTTCTTTTCTTATCTGGATCAAGAGCGGCTTATTTAAGTTTGTTCATTGAAAGTGTTCTTTTTATACTTATTTTTTTAAAATTTAAATCTATTTTTAACCAAGAGAAATCAAACATTTTATACCTCATTATCCCAATACTTTTTTCTTTTTTCATTTCCAATCAAATATTCAAGAAAAGTAATAATGCAGGAAGATATCAATCGGTAACTAACAGAATTGAACAAACTGCTAATCTTAAAGATGCATCTGTAAATGAACGATTCAACATGTGGAATAATGCTCTGACCATGATTCAAAAAAATCCAATAACTGGAATAGGCTTGGGTAATTGGAAAATTGAATCAATTCCTTATGAAAAAACAATGGCTAACGACCATCAGATATCGAATCATCCTCACAATGATTTTCTTGAAATCTCAACGGAAACGGGTGTTTTGAACGGATTCATATATTTAACTCTATTTATAATCTTAGTATATCTAAATTTAAAAACAATATTAAAATCTGACAAACAGGATTCTAAAATTATTGCCGTTGTGTCCTTACTCACAATACTTACGTATGGCATAGATGCTGTTTTTAATTTTCCGTTGTACAGACCAACTATGCAACTTAGCTTTTGTTTATTCTTTGCCTTAACACTACTTAATTCTTCAGATACATCAGAAACGATAGAAAATAAAAGCAATAAAAATATTCCAATATTTATACTACTGATTTCACTTATTACTGTTTTCTTTTCATTTAAAACCTTTAAGGCTTACCAACTAGAAAATGACATTAATGTAGATTTTGTAACGCACAAAATAACTTTAAGAGCTCATGATATTGTTGCTAATTTACCTGATTTTCCTAATGTTTTATCTACTGGAGAAGCTTTTTCTACTTATGCAGGCAAATACTTTTTGGAGGAGCAAAATTACAAGCAAGCATTTATCTATTTGAATAAAGGAGATAAAATTAATCCTTACCAAGGTAGAACGGATTATTATAAATCGCTTATTGCAACAAACAATAATAAAAACGATAGTGCCTACATTTATGCAAAAAGAGCATTAGACATTAGACCTAGAAATAAAATATATTACATTCTAGCAATCAACACCGCTTTAGTATTAAAAGATACATTGGAGATCTTAAAAGTGCACAGAATTTACACGCAATATAAAAACGCTCCAGATGTATGGATAAACACTTCAAGTGCCTTAAATCAATCTAACTATGGAAACAATAAATTAATAAATTTTATAGATAAAGGATTAAAAATATTCCCAGGAGACAGTTTGTTATTAGAACGAAAAAGATTGTTTCAGAACAGTTCTTTTGTTGTAAGTGCAGGAGACTTTTTTATTAATAAAAAATACGAACAAGCTATTAACGCTTATAAAAAAGCATTAAATCAGGATCCTTCAAATGGAAATTTAATGTTAAATATTGGTTTGTGCTACTTTAATTTGAAAAAATACAACAATGCGATTCCTTACTTTGAAAATTCATTAAAAGCAAAAATTGAAAATAATGGAAAATCCGAGTATTTCTTAGGGATATGTTACTATAACTTAAAACAAGTTGAAAAAGGATGTGAGTACATGAATTTGGCAAAAAACAAAAATTATTCAAATTCAAATGAAATTGTAAAACAATCGTGTAAATAACAACTAATGATTCGCCAATTCTATCTTTTATTATTTTTATTTGCAATAACAAAGAGCATAGCACAAAGTACCGCTTCTAAACAAGTTTCTACTTTTGACATAGAAGCTCCACAACTACAAACGAGCAAGAAAATCTGGGTTTATTTACCAAAAAATTACTTGACTTCTCAAAAGAAATATTCAGTAATTTATATGCACGATGCTCAAAATTTATTTGATGCAAAAACTTCTTATGCTGGAGAATGGAATATAGATGAAAAACTAGACAGTCTAAATGCAGAAGTAATTGTCGTAGGAATTGAACATGGAAACGAAAAACGTATAGAAGAATTAACGCCTTTTAAAAATGCCAAATATGGTGGTGGAAAGACCGATAATTATTTAGAATTTATCGTGAAAACATTAAAACCTCAAATTGATAAAACCTATAAAACCAAAGTTAAAAACAGAAACACAATTATAATGGGCAGTTCATTAGGCGGTTTAACTTCATTTTATGCAACTTTAAAATATCCTGAAGTTTTTGGTAAATCAGCTGTTTTTTCGCCGGCATTTTGGATTAACCGAAAAGAAATTTTTGAATTAGCAGAGAAAACTAAAAAACTAAAAACAAAATATTATTTCCTTTGCGGTGATCAAGAAGGAGATGATACATCTATGGTAGATGACCTCAATAAAATGGAACACCTCATTAATACCAAAAGATGCTATTGTCTAAATCTAAACGAAAAGAAAATTGTAAAAGGAGGAAAACATAATGAAAAATTATGGAGAGATGGCTTTGTCGAGGCCATTTTATGGCTTGGATTTTAATTGTTTTTCAAATAAAAACAAACCTAATTCTTTTTCTTATTGCTATTAAACACAATTTATTATGGAACTTATCTTAAGAGAATTCAACCTTAAATTAAAACATACTTTTACCATTTCAAGAGAATCCATAGACTTCCAACCTTCATTAATAGTGGAGTTAAAAGAGGATGGTTTTTCAGGTTTTGGGGAAGCCACATCAAATCCATATTACCATATTACAGTTCCAATGATGATGGAAGATTTGGAAAAGATTCGTCCCATAATCGAAGCTACTGAAGGAGAAACTCCCGAAGTTTTTTGGACTAAAATTCATTCTTATTTAAAAGATGACATGTTCGCTTTGTGTGCTTTAGATATGGCATACAATGATTTATATGCTCGAAAAAAAGGGAAGAAATTATATGATTTATGGGGATTTACAATCGAAAAAAATCCATTAACTGACTATACGATTGGAATTGCTTCGATTGATAAAATGGTTTCTAAAATGAAAGAATTGCCTTGGCCAATTTATAAAATAAAATTAGGCACAAAGGAAGATATAGCGATTATAAAAGAACTTAGAAAACATACGGATGCTATTTTTAGGGTTGACGCTAATTGCGGTTGGGGTGTTGAAGAAACCATCAATAATGCAGTAGAATTAAAAAAACTGGGAGTAGAATTTATAGAACAGCCCATGAAATCGGATAATTGGGAAGCGCATGCAGAAGTTTTCAAACATTCTGTTTTACCTATTATTGCTGACGAAAGTTGTATTATAGAAGAAGATGTTGCTAAATGTCACAATCACTTTCATGGTGTGAATGTTAAACTAGTAAAATGTGGCGGATTAACTCCTGGTAAAAGAATGATTCAGGAAGCCAAACAATTAGGATTAAAAACAATGGTGGGCTGTATGACAGAATCAACTGTTGGGATTTCGGCAATTGCACATTTACTGCCTTTATTAGATTATGTAGATATGGACGGGGCTTTACTTTTAGCAGAAGATATTGCGACTGGAATTAAAATAAATTACGGAAAAGTAAGCTACTCAGAATTAAACGGTACGGGTGTAACGCTAATATAATGCTATATGAAAGTCAACCATTTTCCAGATAGAATTATCGAAATTAACGACACCTCCTATTTGTATTTTGGTGGAACATCGTATTTAGGATTGCCTTCAAATCTCGAATTCCAAAAAATAGTTATTAAAAACATTCAACAATGGGGAACGGCATATGGAAGTTCCAGAAGTTCTAATATCCAACTAACAGCTTATGAAAATGGAGAACATTTTTTAGCAAAATATATTAATGCCGATGCTACTCTTACTGTTTCTTCAGGTATGCTCGCTGGGAAACTAACCCTAGAAGTAGTAACTCCTCAAACAGACTGTTTTTTTCATTTTCCGGAAGCACACCCAGCTATAAAACCAAGAAATAGCCAACCCATTTTTGTTGGATCTCAACTCAATCCTCGCTTACTTAATTCGACATCCGAAAAAATCACCATTGTAACAGATGCTGTTCCTTCGCTTCATATAGAACCAATTGACCTAACTATTTTAAATTCAATTTCACCTACTAAAGAAGTAACATTAGTAATTGATGAATCCCATTCGTTAGGTATTTTAGGCAAACAAGGTTGTGGTATTTTTTCAACCTCTAATCTTCTAAATGTCAAAAGAAAAATCATGATAGCCTCCTTAGGCAAAGCTTTTGGGTTGACCGGTGGAGTAATTGCTAGTGACGAGACTTTTATAAATCAAGTGGTCAATCATGACAGTTTTGTTTCGAGCGCAGGCATGAATGCGGCATTTGTTCAAACTATGGCTGATGCCGAAGCGCTTTACTATAACCAACATCAAAAACTACAAGAGAACTTATCCTACCTAAATGCCAATCTGATTAAAAATAAAGCATTTGATTTCAATCCAGATTATCCTGTTATTTATCCTAAAATGAAAGGTATAAACGAAATTTTTGAAGCCAATAAAATTATAATCACAAATTTCAAATATCCTACAGACACTAAGGATTTGAACCGAATAGTTTTCACGGCAAACCATCAAAAAGAAGATTTAGACAAAATAATAACGCTTTTGAACCAATATCAATTCTAAATCTAAAATAGCAGTCTAATTGCTTTTTAAATGTACCTTTGTAAAAAATTAAAACATGACAAATAACGATATTTTCAAAAAACTTCGTGTAGCCTTGATGTTACGTGATGATCAAATAGTTGAAATTTTAGAATTAGTAGATTTCAGAATTTCAAAATCAGAATTAGGCGCTTTCTTTCGTGACGAAAAACATGAAAACTATGTAGAATGTGGTGATCAAGTATTGCGTAATTTCTTAAACGGTTTAGTAATACATCTTCGTGGTACCAAAGAAAATCCAAAGAACCCTAAAGATGTTTTAGCAAAACATAAAGCAGAAATACCAGTTAAAGAAGGATTTAAAGAAAAAGTAGATTTTAAATCTAAACCAAAAACAGATTTTAAAAAGAAACCTTCTTCTAGCCCTAAAGCGAAAAAACCTGCTCCAAAAGTTCAAGTTGTAGAAAAAGTAAAATTCAACAACGGTAAAAACAAAAAGTCATAATTCAGTTACTGAAAATCTATAAAACAAAAAATCCTGAGCTTTCACTCAGGATTTTTAAATATATAACTATTTTCTAATTAAGAAAGAGCCGCTTGAACTTGATCTGCAGCTTCTTGAAATTCAACAGCAGATAAAATTGGCATTCCTGAATTATCGATTAATTCTTTTGCAATTGCAGCATTAGTACCTTGTAAACGAACAATGATTGGCACTTTAATAGCATCACCCATATTTTTGTAAGCATCTACAACTCCTTGAGCCACACGGTCACAACGAACAATACCACCAAAAATATTAATCAAAATTGCTTTTACGTTTTGATCTTTTAAGATAATACGGAAAGCCGTTTCAACACGTTTTGCATCAGCAGTTCCTCCTACGTCAAGAAAGTTAGCAGGCTCAAAACCAGCATACTTAATTAAATCCATAGTTGCCATTGCAAGACCTGCACCATTTACCATACATCCTACAGTACCGTCAAGATCTACATAATTTAATCCTACTTCTTTTGCTTCAACTTCGATTGGATTTTCCTCACGAACGTCACGCATATCAGCATATTTCTTTTGTCTATATAACGCATTATCGTCAATATTTACTTTAGCATCAACCGCTAAAATTTTATTGTCAGATGTTTTTAAAACTGGATTGATCTCAAACATTGAAGCATCAGAACCAATATATGCATTATATAAAGCTGAAATAAATTGAGTCATTTCTTTAAAAGCATTTCCAGAAACCCCTAAATTAAAAGCGATTCTTCTTGCTTGAAAACCTTGTAATCCAACAGCTGGATCAATTTCTTCCGTAAAAATTAAATGAGGAGTGTGCTCTGCCACTTCTTCAATATCCATTCCACCTTCAGTAGAATACATAATCATATTACGACCTGTACTTCTATTTAATAAAACAGACACATAAAACTCAGAAGTTTCACTTTCACCTGGATAATAAACATCCTCAGCAATTAAAACTTTGTGTACTTTTTTACCTTCAGCTGAAGTTTGTGGTGTTACTAATTGCATTCCAATAATTTGTTCTGCAAGTTCTTCTACTTGTTGTAAGTTTTTGGCAAGTTTTACTCCACCACCTTTACCACGTCCACCTGCATGAACTTGGGCTTTAACAACATACCAACTTGTACCTGTTTCGGTAGTTAGTTGTTTAGCAGCAGCAACCGCTTCTAATGGACTATTAGCCACAATTCCGCGTTGAATGCGAACTCCGTAACTAGCTAGAATCTCTTTTCCTTGATATTCGTGTATGTTCATAATATAGAATTTGTCTGGATTCTGAATTTATTTCAGAATAAAAGTGCCACAAAAATAGCAAAATAAAATTTAACTGTTATTTTTTTTTTTATTAATTGAAAAGTCTTGAATTCTTTATCAAAAGACAAAAACTAACCGCTATAAAATTATTAGAAATTTAAAAAAAAATCACTAATTTGTTATAAATTTCAAACAATCTTTCTAAGTAGATTTTTTTTTGAAAAACAGTCCATTTTGGTACCTTTTTAGGCTTTATCATTATTGATATGGCAATTCGAATGAACTTTATTAGCATTATCTCTATTTATAGAACATTTTTCTATCATTATTGCAAAAATAAGCCTAAAAAGAGAATTCAATTCTTTATATGTTATGAAATCTTTAATTTTGTAAAAAAAAATAGCAAGCATGAAAGTTAAAGAACAAGGCCTTTATTTGCCTGAATTTGAACACGACAACTGTGGCGCAGGATTTATTTGTAATTTAAATGGAATCAAGTCTAACGACATTATTCACAAGGCACTCGACATTTTAATAAAACTAGAACACCGTGGTGCGGTTAGTGCCGATGGAAGAACAGGAGATGGAGCTGGTATCTTATTTGATATCCCGGATGCTTTCTTCAAAAAAGTATGTAATTTTGAATTACCAGAAGTTCGCGAATATGCTGTAGGGATGCTTTTTTTACCAAAAAGTCCAAACCAAGTAGACTTTTGTGTAAAAACTTTTGAGAATTGTATTAAAGATCAAAATTTAAAAATATTAGGTTGGAGAGATGTTCCTGTTGACGTAACTAATTTAGGACAAGTTGCTGCGGAAAAAGAACCAACTATCAAACAAGTATTCATTGGTAAAAACGGATTGAGTCTTACTGAACAAGAATTCAATGCTAAATTATTTGCTGCAAGAAAAATTTCGGAACACGCTATCCGTAATTCTAAAACTTCAGAAAGCCATAAATACTATTTCACAAGTTTATCTACTACTACTATTATATATAAAGGTCTATTGATGCCGGAAGACATTAGCAGATACTATACAGATTTAACAGATACAGACTTAGTAACTAGATTAGCTCTAGTTCACCAACGTTTCTCTACTAACACTTTCCCTTCATGGGATTTGGCACAACCATTTAGATATATGTGTCATAATGGTGAGATTAATACCTTGAGAGGAAACGTAAGCCGTATGCGTTCTAGAGAAGAATTGATGGAAAGCCCCGTTTTTGGTGAAGACATCAAAAAATTATTCCCAATTATTTTAGAAGGTAAATCGGATTCCGCTTCTATGGATATGGTTGTTGAGTTATTATTAATGACTGGACGTTCTTTACCGGAAGCTATGATGATGGTAGTTCCTGAAGCTTGGGAAAAACACCAAACCATGTCAGAAGAGAAAAAATCGTTCTACGAATACAACTCTTGTATCATGGAGCCTTGGGATGGTCCTGCTTCTATTCCGTTTACTGACGGAAATGTAATTGGTGCTTTATTGGATAGAAATGGATTGCGTCCGTCTCGTTATACTTTAACAAAAAGCGGATTCGTAATCATGTCATCTGAAATTGGCGTACTTGATATTGCTCCAGAAGATGTAATTCAACACGGTCGTTTAGAGCCAGGAAAAATGTTCCTAGTTGACATGAACGAAGGTAGAATTATTGAAGATGAAGAGGTTAAAAATGCTGTTGTTACTAAACGTCCTTACCAAGAATGGTTAGATGAAAATTTAGTACAACTAGCTCAAATTCCTTACACAAACAACCCAATCCCAACAGAAAGCGTTGATTTTCATACTAGACAACGTTTGTTTGGTTACACAATAGAGGATTTAAAAACAATTATTAACCCAATGGGAGAGAAAGGTGCTGAAGCCATCAGCTCAATGGGTAATGATACACCTCTTGCTGTTTTATCAGAACAACCACAATTATTATACAATTATTTCAAACAATTATTTGCTCAGGTAACTAATCCACCTTTGGATGGTATTCGTGAGGAAATCATTACTGATATTAGTTTAGCTATTGGAGGAGATTATAATATTTTTGATATTGATGCGAAACACAGCAAAAAAATCAAAATTCAAAATCCAGTTATCTCTAATGAGGATTTGGATAAAATCAGAAATATTGATCACGTCGACTTTAAATCAGTTACCATTTCTACTTTATACAAAATAGAAAAAGGAGTTAATGGTTTAGAGCGTTCATTAGAAAAATGTATTCAAGCTACTTTCAAAGCAGTTTCTGAAGGATGTAATATTGTTATCCTTTCTGATAGAGGAGTTACTGAAAAATTAGCTCCAATCCCAATGTTGTTAGCTTGTTCTTACATTCACCATACTTTAAACAAATTAGGAGTTCGTTCTAAATTTGGTATCATCATCGAATCTGCCGAACCACGTGAACCACATCATTTTGCTTTATTATTTGGATACGGTGCAAGTGCTATCAACCCATACATGGTTAATGAAATTATTCATGACCAAGTTAATGAAGGACACATTACTGGAGTAAAAGCAGATTATGCTATTACGAACTACAATAAAGCGATTGGAAAAGGTATCGTTAAGATTATGAATAAAATTGGTATTTCTACCTTACATTCATATAGAGCGGCTCAAATTTTCGAAATTTTAGGTTTAAACAAATCGTTTAGCTCTAAATACTTCCCTTTCACACCATCTCGAATTGAAGGTATTGGTTTGATGGAAGTAGAAAAAGAAGTTAAGAAAAGACATCAAAAAGCTTTCCCTAATTCTAAAATAGCAAACTTATTGCCATTAGAAATTGGTGGTATTTACAGATGGAGAAGATCAGGTGAAAAACACATGTTTAATCCAACTACTATTTCTAAATTACAACAAGCAGTTCGTTTAAACAGTCCAGAAAGCTACAAAGAATATTCTGACATGGTCAACAATCAAAGTCAAAACTTGATGACCATCAGAGGTTTATTTGAATTCAATAATTTAGATCCAATTTCTATTGACGAAGTAGAACCTTGGACAGAAATCGTTAAAAAATTCAAAACTGGTGCCATGTCTTATGGATCTATCAGTCAAGAAGCGCATGAGAACTTAGCCATTGCCATGAATAGAATTGGTGGTAAAAGTAACTCTGGAGAAGGTGGAGAAAATCCTAAGCGTTTCCAAAAAGAATTAAATGGAGATTCTAAAAATAGTGCTATCAAACAAGTTGCATCTGGTCGTTTTGGTGTATCAATAAACTACTTGACTAACGCTAAGGAAATCCAAATTAAAATGGCTCAAGGTGCTAAGCCTGGAGAAGGTGGACAATTACCTGGAGAAAAAGTTGTGCCTTGGATTGCAGAGACAAGAAATTCAACGCCTTATGTTGGATTAATATCTCCTCCTCCACACCACGATATTTATTCTATTGAGGATTTATCACAATTAATCTTCGATTTGAAAAATGCGAACCGTGAGGCACGTGTAAACGTAAAACTAGTTTCTGAAGTAGGTGTTGGAACAATTGCTGCCGGTGTTGCCAAAGCAAAAGCTGACGTTATCTTAATTTCAGGATATGATGGAGGAACAGGTGCTGCACCATTAACTTCATTACAACATACTGGTATTCCATGGGAACTTGGATTAGCAGAAGCACAACAAACATTAATTTTAAATGATTTAAGAAGTCGTGTAGTATTAGAATGTGACGGTCAATTAAAAACAGGACGTGACGTAGCTATCGCTGCTTTATTAGGAGCTGAAGAATTCGGATTTGCAACTGCACCACTTGTGGCATCAGGTTGTATCATGATGAGAGCTTGTCACTTGAATACTTGTCCTGTAGGTATCGCTACTCAAGATCCTGAGTTGAGAAAGAATTTCAAAGGAACTCCTGAGCACGTAATTAACTTCATGTATTTTATTGCTGAAGAGTTAAGACAAATTATGGCTCAATTAGGATTCAGAACTCTTAAAGAAATGGTTGGTCAATCACAAAAATTAAATGTGAACAAAGCAATTGATCATTACAAAGCAAATGGTTTAGATTTATCAACTATTCTATACAAACCAGAAAAAGCTAATGTAGTTCCAAATCACAATACAACTACTCAAGATCACGCTTTAGAAAACGTATTGGATTTTGATATCATTAAAGCTGCTATTCCTTCTATTTATAGAAAAGAAAAAACAAGAGTTACTTTTAATATCAAAAATACAGACCGTTCAGTTGGAGCAATTTTAAGTAATGAAATTTCTAAAATTTACGGTGCACAAGGTTTACCAGATGACACAATCCTAGTTGACTTTACAGGTTCAGCAGGACAAAGTTTTGGTGCATTTGCAACCAATGGATTGTCTTTCAAAATTCATGGTAACTGTAATGACTATTTAGGAAAAGGACTTTCTGGTGGTAAATTAATCATCAAAGTTCCTCCTACAGCAACTTTCAAACCAGAAGAAAATATTATCATTGGTAACGTTGCCCTTTATGGAGCAATCACTGGTGAAGCGTATATCAATGGTATGGCAGGAGAACGTTTTGCAGTAAGAAATTCTGGGGCGACTGCAGTTGTTGAAGGAATTGGAGATCACGGTTGTGAGTACATGACTGGTGGTACCGTAGTAATATTAGGTAAAACAGGAAGAAACTTTGCTGCTGGTATGAGTGGTGGTATTGCTTATGTTTACGACCCTGAGAAGAAATTTGATGCTACAGTTTGTAATATGGAAATGGTAGCTTTCGAACAAAACGAAGAAGAAGATATTACTAAATTGAGACGTTTGATTAAAAATCATTCTATGTATACTAATAGTCCATTAGCAAAAAGAATTTTAGCTGATTGGGACAATCAACAAAAACACTTTATCAAAGTGATGCCAACAGATTACAAAAAAGCATTACAAAGATTGGCAGAAGAAAATAAAGTTGAAGAATTAATAGCACAATAGTCATGGGAAAGATAGGTGGATTTAAAGAATATAATAGAGCGGACGAAAGTAATATCGCTGTAGCAGAACGTGTTTCTAATTACAATGAATTTACAATTCCGTTATCAAAAGAAAAAATCAAAGAACAAGGTTCAAGATGTATGGATTGTGGAATCCCTTTTTGCCACAGTGCTTGTCCATTAGGAAATTTAATTCCTGATTTCAATGACATGGTACACCAAGAAGAATGGGAAAGCGCATTAGCGATCTTACAATCTACAAACAATTTCCCTGAATTTACAGGTAGATTGTGCCCTGCTCCATGTGAAAAATCATGTGTGTTAGGTATCATCAAAGAACCAATTGCTATTGAAAATATTGAAAAAAATATTATCGAAAGAGGTTTTGCTGAAGGTTGGATTAAACCTCAAACTCCTGCAACAAGAACTGGTAAAACTGTAGCTGTAGTAGGCTCTGGTCCTGCTGGTTTAGCCGCTGCACAACAATTAAACCGTGCTGGTCATACTGTAACAGTTTTTGAAAGAGATAATGCTATTGGTGGATTACTTCGTTACGGAATTCCAAATTTCAAATTAGAAAAAGGAATTATTGACAGACGAGTTGCTATCTTAGAAGCAGAAGGAATTGTTTTCAAAACTAATGTAAACGTTGGTGTAAACTATAGCGTGGAAGATTTGAAAGCGTTTGATTCTATCGTATTATGTGGTGGAGCTACTGAAAGAAGAGGCTTACCTACTAAAGGTGCTGATAGCAAAGGTGTTGTTCAAGCTATGGATTTCTTGACACAACAAACAAAAGTTTTATACGGAGAAAAAATTGAAAACCAAGTTAAAGCTACTGGTAAAGATGTTATCGTTATTGGTGGTGGAGATACTGGATCTGACTGTGTTGGAACTTCAAACAGACATGGTGCTAAATCTGTAACTAACTTTGAGATCATGCCAAAACCTCCAGTAGGAAGAAGCGAAAGTACTCCTTGGCCATTCTGGCCTTTACAACTTAAAACTTCATCTTCGCACGAAGAAGGCTGTAACAGAAACTGGTTAATCAATACCAAAGAGTTCATTGCTAATGAAAAAGGAGAATTAACAGGTTTAAAAACTGTTGAAGTGGAATGGAAAATGACACCAGGTCAAAGACCAGAATTAATTGAAAAAGAAGGTTCTGAGAAAATATGGCCATGTGACTTAGCATTATTAGCATTAGGATTTACAGGTCCTGAAAAAACATTAAGCGAGCAATTAGGTTTAGACGTTGATATGAGAAGCAATTATAAAGCAACAAATTATCAAACTAATGTACCAAATATATTCACTGCTGGAGATATGAGAAGAGGTCAATCGTTAATCGTTTGGGCTATTTCTGAAGGCCGTGAAGCTGCAAGAGAAGTTGATTTATTCTTAATGGGATGCACTAATTTACCAACAAAAGGTAATGGTGATTTACCAAGTTTGTAATCAATAATAATTTTCAGGAATCCCTTGATAAATATTTTATCAAGGGATTCTTTTTTTAAATCAGTTACAAAAAATTAAAAACTAACGATAATTGTTTAAATTATAACTTTTTGTTATAATTTGTTAAAATTTAATTTTTTATTTGTTTCTATTGATAAAGAATAATAAATTTGCTTAAAATTGAATCAAAATGCAAGGAAAAGACTTATTACAATTAGCAGAACAATTTGGGAATCCCATTTACGTTTATGATGCCGAAAAAATACAATCTCAATACAATAGATTAACAAAGGCTTTTTCTAAAGTTGATAAGTTACGCATCAATTATGCCATGAAAGCTTTGTCCAATGTTGCAATACTTCAATTATTGCGAGAAATGGGTTCTGGATTAGATACCGTTTCTATTCAAGAAGTACTATTGGGTTTGCATGCTGGATATGAACCTGAGAAAATCTTTTTTACTCCAAATGGCGTTTCTTTAGAAGAAATTGAAGAAGTAGCTGCAATGGGAGTTCAAATTAACATCGACAATTTATCGATATTAGAACAATTTGGAACAAAATTCCCTAATGTTCCTGTTTGCATCCGAATCAATCCACATGTAATGGCTGGAGGAAATGCAAATATTTCAGTAGGACATATCGACAGTAAATTTGGTATTTCTGTTCATCAGTTGCCTCATTTAGTTCGTATCGTTGAAAATACAAAAATGAACATTGTAGGTATCCACATGCATACAGGTTCTGATATTTTAGATATTGAAGTATTCTTATATGCAGCTGAAATCTTATTTGATGTGGCTAAAAACTTCAAAAATCTTGAATTTTTAGACTTTGGTAGCGGATTTAAAGTTCCTTACAAAAAAGATGATATTGAAACAGATATAGAAGAATTGGGTAAAAAACTATCTAAAAGATTCAACTCATTCTGTGCCGAATATGGTAAAGAATTAACTTTAATTTTTGAACCGGGTAAATTCTTAGTGAGTGAAGCTGGATTCTTTTTGGCTAAAGTAAATGTAGTTAAACAAACTACTTCAACTGTTTTTGCTGGAATTGATAGTGGTTTTAATCATTTGATTCGACCAATGTTCTATGGTTCACAACATCATATCGAAAATATTTCTCACCCAAAAGGAAAAGAACGTTTCTACTCTGTTGTTGGGTACATTTGCGAAACAGATACTTTTGCTAATAACCGAAAAATTGCTGAGATAAAAGAAGGTGATATTTTATGTTTTAGAAATGCAGGAGCTTATTGTTTCTCTATGTCATCTAATTACAATTCTAGATACAAACCAGCAGAAGTATTATGGATAAATGGCGAAGGTCATCTAATCAGAGCCCATGAAACTTTTGAAGATTTATTAAGAAATCAAATTCCGTTACCTATTCCAGCGGCTTCTATATAATAAAAAATCCCGTCTCAATGAGACGGGATTTTTTATTATATTTTATCCATATATTTGGAATTTAAAATAGAATATAAAATGACTTAAAACACTTTACTTATTCTTTAAAATTTAAAATTTATTTTGAGTAAATTTCAAACAAAAAAAAAATCAATACAAATGCAATGCTTAATAAGTATTACATTCGTCTTGATCGTATCTATAATTTGTTTTTTTTTCTCCAATCATATTGATTATAGAATTACAGCCTTAATTTTACTAATGACCGTATCTGTTACGGCCATGCTATTTGATATAATACCTATATTAATAACTGCTATTTTAAGTGGTTTAATATTAAATTTTTTTTTCATCCAACCTCTATTTACATTTCACATAACAAATACTGAAGACATACTACTATTCTTCATGTATCTTATTATAGCCCTAGTAAGTGCCGTATTAACATATAAAATTAGAGAAGCTGAAAATAAAGCCCGAGACAAAGAAGAAAAAGAAAAAACAATACAACTTTACGACACATTACTCAATTCGCTTTCGCATGAATTACGAACTCCTATAGCAACAATAATTGGAGCTATTGACACATTAAAAGAAAATAAAAACAAACTTTCTGAAAATAATCAAACTGAATTATTAGAAGAAATCGACAAAGCAAGTATACGACTGAACAGACAAGTTGAAAATTTATTAAACATGAGTCGTTTAGAAACTGGAACTCTTAAAACAAAACAAGATTGGTGTGATTTGAATGAACTCATTTATGCAGTTATTGAAAAAATAGCCGTAGTTAAAAATGAACATACAATAGATTTTGTTACAGATGAACAATTGCCATTATTTAAATTAGACACAGGGTTAATAGAAGAAATTATTCGGAATTTAGTTTTAAATGCAATCCAGTACACTCCTAAGAAATCAGTAATAAAGATTGTGGCAACACATCAATCTGAAAACTGTATTATTACTATTTCGGATACAGGACATGGCTTTCCTGAAAATGAAATCGAATTTGTCTTTGACAAATTTTACCGACTTCCAAATACAAAAACTGGTGGTAGCGGACTTGGACTATCGATTGTAAAAGGATTTGTCGAAGCACACAATGGTTCTATATTATTAAAAAACAATACGAATTCAGGAGCTTGTTTTACAATTACTATACCCACAGAAGCTTCCTATTTAAACTATCTCAAGAATGAATAAAGCTGAAATATTAGTCATTGATGATGAGGCACCAATCCGAAAATTACTAGAAATAACTTTAGAAAGTAATGAATACAAAGTTTGGCTTGCTGAGACAGGAAAAGAAGGAATACTTTTAGCTGTAAATCACCCGCCAGAATTAATTTTATTAGATTTAGGTTTACCTGATAAAAGCGGTCACGAAATTCTTAAAGAATTACGTACTTGGTACAACAAAGCAATAATTATTCTTTCTGTTCAAGATAGCGAAGAAGATATTGTTAATGCTTTAGACAATGGAGCAACTGACTATCTCACCAAACCTTTTCGAACAGCTGAGTTACTAGCTAGAATCCGTTCAGTCATTCGAAGAAATCAAACACAAAATGACAATAGTATATTAACTTGTGGAAATTTAGAAATTGATTTTGGCGCACGAATAGTCAAACAAGATAACGAAACACTTAAACTAACCAGTACAGAGTTTAATTTATTAGCACTTTTCATGAAAAACGAAGGGCGTGTATTAACACATCAATACATTCTAAAAGAAATTTGGGGAGTCGGTTATCAAACAGAAACACAATATCTACGTGTATTTGTAGCCACATTACGTAAAAAAATAGAAGAAAACCCAAACCAACCCAAACGCATCATTACCGAAAGTGGTGTAGGATACCGTTTTAGCTAAATCTTTATAAAATCTTTATATTTAACAACTACATCTTTTCATTCTACCAATACCATTTTATTGAAATTTGTATCATCATAATTTTTAACAAATTCAATAATGAATACAACAAAAAACGGAGTGGCAAGCAAAGTAACCATCGCTTCTCTTTTAGTGGCACTTGGAATCATCTATGGAGATATTGGTACCAGTCCTTTATATGCCTTAAGAGCAGTAATTGGAGATAGACCCATTGATTTAACTTTAGTTTACGGTGGAGTTTCATGTATTTTTTGGACTTTGGTTTTTCAAACCACCATAAAATACGTTTGGCTTACTTTACGCGCAGATAACCATGGTGAAGGAGGTATATTTTCACTCTATGCTCTAGTAAGACGCTATGGTAAAAAATTAGTCATTCCGACCATCCTAGGAGCTACTACGCTATTAGCAGATGGAATTATCACCCCTCCTATTTCCGTTTCTTCAGCCATAGAAGGACTCGGTATGGTTAAAGGTTTTGAAGACATTATTATTCCAGGAAATGCCTTAACCATAGGAATTGTAGTTGCCATTTTATCTTTACTTTTTTTCTTTCAAAGATTTGGAACTCAAGTTATCGGTAAAACATTTGGTCCAATAATGACAATTTGGTTTACTATGTTACTTATTGTTGGTGTGAATGAAATTTTGATTCATCCAGATATAATTAATGCATTAAATCCTTATTATGGATACAACCTTTTAATCAACTACCCTAATGGTTTCTGGTTATTAGGAGCTGTTTTTCTTTGCACCACTGGAGCTGAAGCCTTATATTCTGATTTAGGTCATTGTGGCATTAAAAACATTCGAATTACTTGGATATATGTTAAAATAAGTTTGACAATAGCTTATTTGGGACAAGCTGCTTGGTTAATGCATCAAGGTGAAAACTTCTTAAATGGTAGAAATCCTTTTTTTGAAATCATTCCAACTTGGTTTTTATTACCTAGTATTATTATTGCTACTTGTGCTACCATTATTGCTTCACAAGCTTTAATTAGTGGTAGTTTTACTTTAATAAGCGAAGCTATGAACCTTAATTTTTGGCCTAGAGTTACCGTTAAACAACCAAGTGATAGCAAAGGACAAGTGTATATTCCAAGTGTAAACTCCATTTTATGGTTTGGTTGCATTTTAATGATGGTGTATTTTAAAGAAAGTGCACACATGGAGGCTGCTTATGGATTCTCCATAACTATTACCATGTTGATGACTACTTACTTGCTAAGCTTTTTTATCAATTACAGATTGAAATGGAACAAACTAAAAGTTATTTTGTTCTTAAGCGTCTTTGGTACTATTGAGATTGCCTTTTTCATTGCAAATGTTGCCAAAATTAAAGAACGTTGGATGTTCTTGTTTTTTGAACTCTTCATCTTTACAGTAATGTACGTTTGGTTTTTCTCTAGAAAAATCAATAATAGATTCACTAAATTTGTCGAATTAGGTAAATATAGTAGTACACTAACTGAGCTAAGTGAAGACGATGCTATTCCAAAATTTGCAACTCATCTAATTTACCTATCAAAAGCAGATCGAAGACATGAAATTGAAGAAAAAATCATCAAATCAATTTTTGCTAAAAAACCAAAACGTGCCGATGTATATTGGTTTTTACACCTCAATCGTACTGAAGATCCCTTCACACTATCGTACGATGTATCCGAATTGGTTGACGACAAAGTAATAAAAGTAAATATCAACGTTGGATTTAGAATTCAGCCAAAAACGGAACTGTATTTCAAAAATATCGTTAAAGAATTGGTTGCTAACAAAGAACTTAATTTACACATTCGACCAGATGGATCTAGCAAATACAATAGTGAACCCGATTTCAAATTTGTAGTCATCGAGAAATTTTTATCAATAGAGAATGAATTTGCACTACGTGAAGGCATGTTACTAAACACTTATTTTTTACTTAAACGAATGGGATTAAGTGATGAAAAAGCATTTGGCTTAGAGAAATCTGATGTTGAAGTAGAACAAATACCATTAGTTTATCAGCCTATAACTAATATTAAATTAGATCGAAAAATAAGACAATAATGGATTCTGATTCATCATTAGCACTCTTTACTAAATATTTTAGTATTACTAATAGATTAATTGAAATTGAATTGAAAAATCATAAAGTTTTAAAAGGAAAATTTATTGGTTATTTCAGAGGAAATAATGGTGATATAGCTAAGTGGAATTTTACAGATGCGAATACGCTTTTTGGTAGTGATCAATTCGGATTTTTAATTGGACAACTCATAAACCACAAAGACATTGTCAAAGTTGTGTTCTTTGAAGATAATTCAACAATGTATTTCAACAGGAATCAATAATTAAATTAGTTTCTCATTTTAAAACAAAAATTCCGTCTCAATGAGACGGAATTTTTGTTTTAAAATTAAATGAAAATCATTTCTTATCCAAAATAGTTTCTAAGACCTCTGCTTCAGTTCCATTCGTAAACGGAATTTTCAGCATTTGTGAAAGTGTAGGTGCTATTTGCGTAATGTATTTTTTTGCGTGCAATTCCCCTTTGGGAACATGCCAACCGTAAAAAAGCAAAGGAACATGTGTATCATAGCTATTTGGCGTTCCATGAGTAGTTCCCGTAGCATAATATTCCATAAATCCAGCCTTATCTAGAATAACGATATCACCATTTTGCTTTGGGTCATATCCTCTAGCAATAAAACTCAAAAAATAATCATCTCCAGAAGATGCTAAGATTTCCTCTTCAGTATAAACACGTTTAACTTGCTCTTGCGTCATCAAAAAGTCTTTGAAACTTTGTTTAATTGTAGATAACTCTAACCCCCTCTCTTTAATAATTCCTTTATTAAAAAAAAGATTGAAATTCGAATAATCTAAAACCAAATCAACGCCAAAATTATCTACAGAATATTTTTTTAGGGCTTCAACTATATCTTTCGAAGGGACATTTTTGACATTATATTTATTATCTTTTAAATAGTTTGCGTTTTCAGCTCCAGCATGATCTGCTGTTAAAAAAAGTAAGTAATTATCTTTTCCTACCGTTTTATCTAAATAGGTTAAGAAATTAGCAATTGTTTGATCAAGTCTCAAATAAGTGTCTTGCAACTCCATAGAACGAGGGCCAAAAGTATGCCCCACATAATCTGTAGAAGAGAAGCTTACGGTCAAAAAATCTGTAATTTCATCTTTACCAAGTTCTTCTTTTTCAATAGCTTTCATGGCAAAATCAGCTAAGAAATCATTCCCAAAAGGAGTTGTACGCAAAGCATCCCCTCCTTTTTCTTTATATATTTTACTTAAATCGTATGGAAATACTGGACCTGTTGATTTATCAATTTTTCCTTCGTAAGGATTGTCATCAGGAAGACTTTCATTATAAGAAGACAAAGGTTTTAATAAACTCCATCCTTTATTGATGTAATCCATATATTTTTTTTCTTCATTAAATTGAGTAACCCAATCTGGTAATTTTGAGCCATAAAAAGTACTAGAGATAAAAGCACCCGTTTTACTATACCAAAAAGCCCAATTAGCAAAATGTCCCGCTGGTAAAATAGCGCCACGATCTTTTATACTCATACCAATTACTTTACCTTTAAAGTTAGTTGCCATACGCAATTCATCAGTAATCGTCGTTGTCAACAAATTTTTGGGAGACATTGCACCTTCTTTTTCCGTACCATCACCCAGTGTTTGTACGGAAGCATCATCTGTACAATACATGTCTTTTCCTAGTGTTCTATTAAACCACTCATTCCCTACAATTCCGTGAGTAGACGGTGTCGTTCCGGTATAAATAGAAGCATGTCCTGGAGCAGTATATGTAGGCACATAGTTATAATTCATATTATGAAAAGTGTACCCATTATCCATTAATCTCTTAAATCCATTTTGAGAAAAATCATTTGAAAAACGGTATAAATACTCCATTTTCATTTGATCAACTACAATTCCAACTACTAATTTAGGACGTTGCTGCGCACGAGCATTTACAACAATACATAAAACCAAAAACAACATTATTTTTTTCATAACATACTTTATTATCAAAATGAATTATTGTAACAAAAATACAGATTAAACTTTGTATAAAGCCCAAAACTAAATTAGAAAAACTAAGAATTTACATATAATTAATATTGAAAACACATCTACTTATTGTTTTCTAAAAAATAACGAGCTTCAATTCTTTTAATGTCTTTAATAGAGTTTTTTGCCCAAGCCAAACGTTTTGCTAAAATTTCATCATCTGATAAATGCCAATCAATATTTGAATTGCGTAATCGATTCGTTAAATTCTGAATAATAATAGCTGCAGAAACAGATATATTAAGGCTTTCGGTAAAACCTACCATCGGAATTTTAAGAAAACCATCTGCTTTTTGTAGAATTTCTTCTGATAAACCATCGCGTTCTGTACCAAAAAATAGTGCGCTTGGTTTCGAAATATCAAAATCATCCATCAAACAATCATTTTCATGCGGTGTTGTAGCAATAATTTGATAACCTTTTCCTTTAAGAGTTTCAATACAATTTGTAACACTATCGAAAGTATTAATATCCACCCATTTCTGAGCACCCATAGCAATTTCCTTATCAATACTCTTTCCATAACGCTGCTCAATTATGTTTAATTCCTGTATTCCAAAAACTTCACAACTGCGCATAACAGCACTTGTATTATGCATTTGAAAAACATCTTCAACCGCTATTGTAAAATGATTGGTTCTGTTTTGTAATACCTTCAAAAATTTTTCTTTGCGGTTATCAGTCAATATATTTTCTAGAAAATTAAGGTAATCGATGTCAATCATTGCAGTCTTTTTTTTGGCAAAAATACTAAAAAAGAGTAGTTTTATAGACTTATGAATCAAGACAAATGAAAAAGAAACTAGTCGTTTTAACGGGAGCTGGAATTAGTGCTGAAAGTGGTATAAAAACCTTTCGTGATAGTGATGGATTGTGGGAAGGACATAATGTTATGGAAGTTGCAAGTCCTGAAGGATGGAAAAAAAATCCTGAATTTGTTTTAGATTTTTATAATCAAAGGCGCAGGCAATTGTTTGATGTTCATCCAAATGCAGGACATCATATTTTAGTAGAATTAGAAACTGATTTTGAGGTATTCATTATCACTCAAAATGTGGATGATTTACATGAACGGGCAGGAAGTACAAACGTTCTACATCTACATGGCGAATTATTAAAAGTGAGAAGTTGTAAAAATTCTAATTGTATATTGGATTGGAAAGAGGATTTAAATTTAGGACACATGGATCCAAATGGCAACCAATTAAGACCTCATATTGTTTGGTTTGGTGAAGAAGTTCCGGCACTAGAGCAAGCAATTAGAATTACCCAAAATGCAGATTATTTTGCCGTTATTGGAACGTCTTTACAGGTGTATCCTGCAGCAGGACTAATTGATTTTACCAAAAAGAATATTCCTGTTTTTTATATAGACCCAAAACCAATTAAGATTCCTAATTTAAAAAACCCGTTAGAAGTTATTCCAGAAATTGCTTCACAAGGAGTGAAAACACTAAAAAAGAAGCTTCTTAGACTTATTTAAAAAACCAATCCTTTTCTAATTTGTTTCTAAAGGTTTATATTTGTGCCTTTCGAACAAACAACATGACAATGACAACTTTAAACGAATTGAATGCTATCTCTCCAATTGACGGAAGATATAGAAATAAGACTTATTCATTGGCTCCTTTTTTCTCTGAAGAAGCTTTAATCAAATACCGCGTATTGGTTGAAATTGAATATTTCATCGCTTTATGCGAACAACCTTTACCTCAACTAAAAAATGTAAACCCTAATTTATTCGAGAGTTTACGTGATATTTATAAAAATTTCTCTACCGAAGATGCACTTTGGATTAAAGAAACGGAGAAAGTCACCAATCATGATGTAAAAGCAGTAGAATATTTCATCAAAGATGCTTTTGAAAAATTAGGATTGTCAGAACATAAAGAATTTATTCATTTTGGATTAACATCTCAAGATATTAATAACACTGCAATTCCACTTTCAACTAAAGAGGCTTTCGAAAAAGTATATATGCCTTCATTGATTGCATTAATTTCAAAATTGAAAGAATTAAGTCAAGAATGGAGTGCTATCCCAATGCTAGCGCGTACTCATGGACAACCCGCTTCACCTACTCGTTTAGGAAAAGAAATCGGAGTTTTTGTTGAGCGTCTAGAAGAGCAAATGCGCTTGTTATTTAATATCCCTTTTGCGGCTAAATTTGGAGGAGCAACTGGAAATTACAATGCTCACCATGTAGCTTACCCACAAATTGATTGGCGAAAATTTGGAGGGAAATTTGTTGAGGAGAATCTTGGCTTACACCACTCCTTCCCGACTACTCAAATTGAACATTATGATCATTTTGCAGCCTTTTTTGATGCATTAAAAAGAATAAACACTATCATCATCGATTTAGATAGGGACGTTTGGACGTATGTCTCTATGGAATATTTTAAACAAAAAATTAAAGCGGGAGAAATCGGTTCGTCAGCAATGCCTCATAAGGTAAACCCTATTGATTTTGAAAATTCTGAAGGAAACTTAGGAATTGCAAACGCTATTTTCGAACATTTATCAGCAAAATTACCTGTTTCAAGATTGCAACGCGATTTAACAGATAGTACCGTTTTAAGAAACATAGGTGTACCAATGGGACATACTATAATTGCTTTTGAAGCGACTCTAAAAGGATTAAACAAATTATTATTGAACGAAGCTAAATTCCATGAGGATTTAGAAAAAAACTGGGCAGTTGTGGCTGAAGCAATTCAAACTATTTTGCGACGCGAAGCATATCCTAATCCTTACGAAGCATTGAAAGGATTGACAAGAACTAATGAAGCGATTGATAAAAAAGCAATTCATGGGTTTATAGCTACTCTGGATGTTTCTGAGGAAATTAAATCCGAGTTAATGCAAATCACTCCAAGTAATTTCTTGGGGATATAAACAAAAACATCTTCTAAGTGCAAAGTAATATGAACAAACTACAATTTAAATTCATATTATTTTGCACTTTTATTTTATTTTCCTGTGAGAATAAAAAAACTACCATTAAACCAAATCTCATATACAATACTGCTGGAGTTGCCATTTCATTTGATGACACAACAATCAATGAATGGTATAAGGCTGACCAGATATTAAGCAAGTACAATTGGAAAGCTACTTTTTGTGTTTCTAAAATAAATACTTTAAAATATCCTGAAATCATTAAACTAATCGCCTTACAGAACGAAGGTAATGAAATAGCGGGACATGGATTTCATCATTTTGATGCTCCAAAATTCGTTGCTAAAAATGGAATTAAAGCTTACATCAATCAGGAAATAAATCCAATGTTAGACTTAATGTCTTTTTATTCCTTTAAAGTAACTTCATTTGCCTACCCTTTTGGATATAGAAACGATACGATTGACAAAGCACTTTTCGATAAATTTAAAATTGTTAGGGGAATAACATATGGAGCAGAAGATCCTTTTTTTCAAAATTGCTATTACAACAATTCGAAATTAGTTTATGCAATCGGAATTGACACTGATCATCCAAATTTCAGTATTCCATATCTTTTAAAATTGTTAGATTACACCAACCGAAAGCATAAAATTTTACTCCTATTCGGGCATAAACCCGTAAAAAATGTGACTGCAAATTATCAAACTAAAATGGCAACATTAACCATTATTTGTAAATATGTAAGACAACACAATATGAAATTCTATAATTTATCAGAATTAGATCATTTAAAGTACAATCCTATTTTGATGCAATAGTGAAATGTATTATTTTTATAAAAAACAGATTATTCTGTTTCTATAGATCGGATTATTGATAAAGCTTGAAGAAAAGCGTTTTAAAATTGATCCAAAAACTAAATACTTATGAGTGCCGCAGAAAAAGTAGCAGAAGCTTCCCAACACTTAGAACCACTTATCAGCGATTTAGGACTGATACTTATCACTGCTGGAATTGCAGTTTTGTTATTTAAAAAATTAAAGCAACCCTTAGTTTTAGGCTATCTGATTGCAGGATTTTTAGCGGGAAATCATTTTGATTTTTTTCCATCCGTTAGCGATTCAAAAAGTGTCGAAGTTTGGGCAGAAATTGGAGTCATCTTCTTGTTGTTCAGTTTGGGATTAGAATTCAGTTTTAAAAAGCTGATGAAAGTAGGTGGTACAGCATCTATTACCGCAATCACCCAAATTATCACAATGATTTTTGTTGGCTTTCTGGTTGGCCAATGGTTGGATTGGTCCAAAATGGATAGCGTATTTCTTGGTGTTATTCTTTCCGTTTCATCAACAACCATTATTCTAAAAACATTTGATGAATTAGGCGTAAAGACACAAAGATTTGCTGGAATTGTTATTGGTTCCCTTATCGTTCAGGACATTGTTGCAATCTTGATGATGGTATTACTATCTACAATTGCTGTCAGTCAGCAGTTTTCAGGAATGGAATTAATGCAATCAGTCTTTAAATTATTGTTCTTTCTAACAATTTGGTTTATCGGAGGTATCTTTTTCATTCCTACTTTACTGAAAAAAGCAAAACATTTATTAACAGACGAAATGCTCCTGATTATTTCGCTTGCCTTATGTTTGATGATGGTAAGTCTAGCTGCTAATGTAGGATTTTCACCAGCCCTTGGCGCCTTCATTATGGGCTCAATCATTGCCGAAACTACACAAGCCGAACATATCGAACATTTAGTCAAACCCGTTAAAGATTTATTTGGGGCTGTTTTCTTCGTATCAGTAGGAATGTTAATTGATCCACACACTTTATTTACACATACATTTCCAGTTATTCTTTTGACAATTATCACCATTTTTGGACAATCAATAAGTGCAACTATAGGCGCCTTACTATCGGGACAACCACTGAAACAATCTGTACAAACAGGAATGAGTTTATCTCAAATTGGTGAATTCTCTTTTATCATAGCTTCACTTGGAATGACGCTGAATGTGACCAGTAATTTTTTATATCCAATTGTAGTTGCGGTTTCGGCAGTTACAACATTTACAACACCTTTTATGGTGAAATTTTCGACTCCTTTTTCTGAATATTTAGCTAAAAAGTTACCTCGGAAATGGGTTAAGAGAATTGAACGCTATAGTGCTAATGCACAAGCCATAAAATCAGTAAGCAACTGGCAAATTGTAATTAATAGTTATTTGACACAAGTCATTTTATTTTCAGTAATTATATTGGCTGTTATTTTACTTTCGTCAAAATACATTCTTCCATTAGTTGATCATTCTAAGTTTGGAAACGCTTTAGGAGCGCTCATCACATTATTTGCCGTTTCTCCTTTTTTATGGGCATTATCGCTACGTCGATTTGCTGCTTATGAAGTTACTATTTTGATGGAAGAACGTAAATATCAAGGACCTATTGTAATGATGTTCTTGTTTAGAATACTCCTTTCTATATTTTTTATTGGTTTTTTATTAAACATCTTCTTCTCTCCCATTATTGCGTTGATTACATTAATTGCAGCATTAGGTGTTTATTTCCTTTTTCAAAGAAAATTGAATGCACAATACCATAAAATTGAAGCTCATTTTTTAACCAATTTGCATGATAGAGAATTTACGAAAGTGCGAAGAACGAGAAGTAGCTTATCTCCTTGGGATGAGCACATGGCTTTTTTCGATATTGCAGCAGCTTCAAACATTGTTGGTAAGACTTTAGAAGAATTACAAATTCGAGAACAATTAGGGATAAATGTTGCCTCTATAAAACGAGGAGAATTTATGATAAACATTCCAAAAGGAAATGAGCGATTATTTCCTGGTGACGAAATTTGTGTTATTGGAACTGATATTCAAGTGAAAGAATTTAAAACCTATTTAGATCAACATGAAATAGATGCTCCCGACACAACTATTGAGCCTGAAATTGTGTTGCGCCAAATAGAGCTAAAGAACGAAAGCTATATTGGAAAAAGCATTAGAGCATCAAAACTTCGAGAAAAAACAAATGGACTTATTGTGGGTATTGAAAAAAAGGGGAATCGAATTCTAAACCCAGAATCTAATATCATTTTAGAAAAAGACGATATTCTTTGGATTGTTGGTGACAAAAAATTATTAGCCGATCTGGTTCACAATTAGAAACAAAAAAGGTGCAAGAAAATAAATCTTGCACCTTTTTTAAGTTTATGTAAAACTATTCTATCTTGAATAATTTGGAGCTTCTTTAGTAATGGTCACATTATGCGGATGACTTTCGTTGATACCACTTGCAGTAATACGAACAAAACGTCCTGTTTCCTGTAAAGTTGGAATATCTTTTGAACCACAATAACCCATTCCTGCACGTAAACCACCTATGAATTGTTGCATACTTTCGTTCAACTCTCCTTTGTAAGGCACACGTCCTACGATTCCTTCTGGAACTAATTTTTTAACATCATCTTCCACATCTTGGAAATAACGGTCTTTTGATCCTTCTTGCATAGCTTCAACAGAACCCATTCCACGGTAGGATTTAAATTTTCTACCTTCGAAAATAATAGTTTCTCCTGGAGATTCCATTGTTCCCGCTAATAATGATCCTAACATCACACAATCAGCACCTGCAGCAATTGCTTTAGGAATGTCCCCTGTGTAACGAATTCCACCATCAGCAATAACTGGAACTCCGGTACCTTTGATAGCTGCAGCAACTTCTAATACTGCTGAAAATTGAGGAAAACCAACACCTGCAACTATACGAGTTGTACAGATTGAACCTGGACCAATACCAACTTTCACACCGTCAGCTCCATTTTCAACTAAATATTTAGCCGCTTCGGGAGTAGCAATATTACCAACAATAACATCTAAATCAGGGAATTTAGCTTTCACTAATTTTAGTACATCAACAACTCCTTTAGTATGCCCATGAGCCGTATCTATAATAACCGCATCAACCCCTGCTTTAACTAAAGCTGTTGCTCTTTCAACAGCATCTGCAGTAACACCTAATGCAGCAGCTACACGCAAACGTCCGTATTTATCTTTGTTAGCGTTTGGTTTTTGAGTTAATTTAGTAATATCTCTAAATGTAATTAAACCAACTAATTTATAATCTGCATTGACTACTGGAAGTTTTTCGATTTTATATCCTTGTAAAACTACTTCAGCTTGTTCAAGTGAAGTTCCTTCAGCAACAGTGACTAAGTTTTCGCTTGTCATAACCTCAATAATAGGTCTGGCATTATTTTTTTCGAACCGTAAATCACGATTGGTAACAATACCTTTCAAAATTTTGTTTTCGTCAACAATTGGGATTCCACCAATACCATATTCTTTCATGGCATTTTTTGCATCAGCAACAGAACAAGTTGTAGGCAATGTTACTGGATCAATAATCATTCCTGACTCTGCACGTTTTACTTTACGCACTTTAGCAGCTTGTTGCTCAATAGTCATATTTTTGTGTAACACTCCTATTCCTCCTTCTTGTGCCATAGCAATAGCCATAGAACTTTCCGTAACAGTATCCATAGCAGCAGATACAATAGGAACATTAAGTGTAATATTTCTTGAAAATTTTGATTGGATACTTACTTCGCGAGGAAGCACATTCGAATAGTTGGGAACTAATAGTACATCATCGTAAGTTAATCCTTCACCGATAATCTTGATATTGTGTGCGATCATTGCAATTTGTAGTTGTAGTTAAATTGCGTGCAAATATAGATAATCTTAAGCAAAAAAACATCTTTATTTTACAATTAATGATTAAATTGCAGATGATAGATTTTTCGAATCCAGAAAAACAACCTTTAATAGTTAGTAATCAATAACGTTTTATTTTTTGAAATGATAAAAACTAACCAACAAATAAAAGGCCTTACAAATGCTCAAGTGGAACAATCAAGAGCGCAAAACGGTTCAAATTCATTAAATTACCAAAACAAAAACAGCTTTCTTTCATCGGTAATTGAAATGGTAAAAGAACCCATGTTTTTGCTTTTAGTTACAGCTACGAGTATTTATTTCATTACTGGCGATTATGGAAATGGGGTTTTTATGGCCATAGCTATTGCATTAGTATCTACTATTTCATTGTACCAAGAATCAAAAAGTCGAAATGCAATTGAAGCCTTAGAAAAATTATCACAACCCAAAAGTAAAGTTATCCGAGATGGCGCTATAATTGAAGTCTCTAGTGAAGAAATAGTTATAGGAGATGTAATCCAAACCGAAGAAGGTACTTTTATTCCTGCAGATGGCATCATAATCCAATCCAATGATTTTTCGGTAAACGAATCCATCTTAACTGGTGAGTCGCTTAGTATTTTTAAAAATGAAAATTCAGAAGACAAAAATGTTTATCAGGGAACAATTGTTGAAAGTGGATTGGCAATTTGTGAAGTAACCGCTATTG
The DNA here is from genome assembly GCF_003634825.1 of Flavobacterium sp. 123. NCBI lineage: Bacteria > Pseudomonadati > Bacteroidota > Flavobacteriia > Flavobacteriales > Flavobacteriaceae > Flavobacterium > Flavobacterium sp. 123. Next base: position 2,297,335 of record NZ_RBXD01000001.1, on the reverse strand, counting down.
GAAATAAAACTCAATTAGGAAAAATTGGCAAAAGCCTAGACACAATTGTAGAGGAAAAAACGCCTTTGCAAAAGCAAATGGAAAATTTTGTAAAAAAAATGTCTTTTGTAGGTTTGGTGATTTTTGCTTTTGTCTGGATTATTAATTTTTCTAATTCCAAAGATATTTTAGACAGTTTATTAAAAGCGCTAACCTTAGCAATGAGTATTATTCCAGAAGAAATACCTGTTGCATTCACAACCTTTATGGCACTTGGAGCTTGGCGATTAATGAAAATGGGGATTATCGTTAAGCAAATAAAAACCGTAGAAACTTTAGGAAGTTCTACCGTAATATGCACAGATAAAACAGGAACCATAACCGAAAACAAAATGAGTTTGGCACAATGGTATATCCTTTCTTCTAATACGTTTTTTGAAAATTCGAAAGAATTAAGCAATGAGGAACAAGAATTACTATGCCTTTCTATGTGGGCAAGTGAACCTATTCCTTTTGATGCAATGGAAATAGCGCTCCACGAAGCATATACTGAATCAAATATAAAAGAGGAGCGCAACCATTTTAAATTAGTGCATGAATATCCTTTGAGCGGAAAGCCGCCAATGATGACTCATGTTTTTGAAAACGAAAATGGTATTAGAATTATTGCTGCCAAAGGTGCGCCTGAAGCTATAATTGCCTGCTCAGAACTATCCGAAGAGCAAAAGCAACATATACTACTTGCTATGGAAGCAATGAGCAATAAAGGCTTTAGAGTGCTGGGTGTAGGTACAACAAAATTTTATGGAACTGATTATCCAAAAACCCAACAAGAATTTTTGTTCAAATTCAAAGGATTAGTCGCTTTTTATGATCCTCCAAAAGAGAATATAAAAAGTGTATTTGAAACCTTTTATAATGCAGGAATTGATGTAAAAATAATAACTGGAGACAATGCCGTTACAACTTCAACCATTGCCAATCAAGTAGGCTTCAAAAATTGCGATAAAGTTCTGAATGGAGATGATTTGATGGCAATGGATGATCTAACTTTAAAAACGAAAGTCATGGAAACAGCATTATTTACAAGAATGTTTCCTGATGCCAAGCTTAAAATTATAAAAGCATTAATAGATAATAATCAAATTGTAGCTATGACTGGCGATGGTGTAAATGATGGACCTGCATTAAAATCGGCCCACATTGGAGTTGCAATGGGCAAAAAGGGTACAGAAATAGCAAAACAAGCCGCCAATTTAATTCTTATTGATGATGATTTTGGAAAAATGACCGATGCAATTGCTATGGGAAGAAAAATTTATATCAATCTAAAAAAAGCAATACAATACATCATTTCAATTCATATCCCAATCATCTTAATTGTATTTATCCCATTAGCATTAGGTTGGGTTTATCCAAATATTTTTTCGCCAGTACATATTATATTTCTAGAAATAATTATGGGGCCAACTTGCTCCATAATTTACGAAAACGAACCGATGGAAAGAAATTTAATGCTGGAAAAACCTCGTCCTTTAACCAATACTTTTTTTAATCTAAAAGAAATAACTATCAGCATTTTACAGGGACTCGCAATAACCTTAGGCTTGTTATTTACCTATCAATATAGTGTTAATGAGAATTGTAGTGAAAGTGTCACACGAACAGTCGTTTTTCTAACTTTAATAGCTTCAAATATATTTTTGACTCTTGCAAACCGTTCTTTTTACTATTCTGTATTCACCACATTGAAATACAAAAACAATTTGGTTTTAATGATTATTGTTATAACCATTTTCATTACTGCTTTATTACTGGCAGTCCCTAGTTTTTCTCATTTCTTTATGTTTGAAACGGTTTCTATTTATCAAATAGGATTGAGTATTTTGACTGGAGGAATTTCGGTATTTTGGATTGAAATTTATAAAGGATTTAAACGTTTAAAGAACAAAAATTAATTATTTGAAAATAAAATTAAACCCTAATTGAAGCGAAAGACTATTTGCTTTTGAAACATCAGCATATTCTAGAAGATTATCCGCCATGACATAAAAATTTAGAGGTCCTAATTGGCTTGAAAGCCCTAAACCTAGATTTGTATAGGAATAAGAATCTAATGTATAAGTGGCTTTCATTTGGAGTCCTTTAAAAAACGCTCTTCTATAATATGTAGTAAATGCAACCATAGGAGTACGTGGCGTAGTCATCACAAACAATTGTGCACCAACTGCATTTTTATATATTGTTTCTGAACTAGAACCATGACAATTGCAATCTTCGCCATCGTCATATCGTTCTTCACCAAATGAATATTGAACAGAACTATTAAACTTTGCGGGGCGCCATGTTGTGTATTTATTATGCAACGTATCTAATGGTATGGCATCTTTAAACTCTTCATATGCATTCCCAGCTTGATTCACATTGGCAAAATTAGGAATTACTCCCTCATATTTATAATAGCCTTTATAACGCGCATTTTCAACATCTTTAGTGTGTTTTATAAAGCCAATATCAATTGCACTTGCTGTAAGTTGTATATTTTTTTGTGGATAATATGTAAGTCCAACATCAAATCCCAAACCTAAATTACCCCCAAACAACATTCTTTTTTTTATATCTCCAGCAATATCTTCTTGATATCCACTATCATCATATTTATCCATTCCTGAAGTATTAAGTTGCAAATCCGAATAAATAACTTGCTCATAAAATGCATTATTAGAAGGAATGGTGTAAACAAATCCTGCATTCTTGGTAGAAGTAGCATTGTAAATACTAGAATAAATTTTTCCTCTAACTCCTACAATTAAATTCTCATTTATGTTTTTATGAAGACCAATATGAAAAACAGAAAGCAATTCCGCTTTTCCATTCAAATCTCCTAAATTAAATGTTTTTCCTAGATAATCTTTATTCCCATCAATGGCTAATATCGCAAGATCTTTAGGAACATAACCCAATAAATCAAACTCCTGATACATTCCAAAAGACAAATACATTCGTTTTTCTTCTGTTCCAATTCTAAAACCTCCATTTAAAATTTCAAGTTGCTCATTAACCGCAACTCTGTCGTTCCTTGTCGTTGAAGACAGAACATTTCGTAGTTTAGTATTGAAATTCACTCCATTATCAGCAAATAAATCATAGGCAGAAAAACCTGTTGAACCCGCACTAGCATATATTCCAGATACTAAAGGAACCCCAAAATACCATTTATAAGTAACATCCGAACCTGGATTAGTCATCAAAGACTGTGGCACATCAGTAAAATTATACAAAATTTGCTTGTTTTGTGCGAAGCAATAGGTGGTAATGAATAGGATAAAAATTAAATATATTTTTTTCATTTCACAACAAAATAAGCAGTTACACCTGAATCCAATTTTAAACTTCCTGAACTATTTTCATCTAACAAAGGCCCTGGCTGCATATTTAAAACAAAGGCCATTTTTGTTGTTCTTTTCAGTAAGTTCAATTTAATATTTTCAAAAATTTCTGTTTTTACTACTATATTTTCAGTGCCTGAGTAAGCAGGAACGTCAAAATGCATAACGTAAAGCGGAACATTATTCACATCAAGCAAAGTAATATCTAAAGTATACGCACGGTTTATTGTGTTGTTTATTTTAAAATCAAAATCAGCTCGTACTAAATTATCCCTAAAAAAAGCATCATTAAAAACATCAACTGTTGGAACCGCATAAATTACCGATTGCTCAATACCGCCAGCTACAAACTCTTTTGCAGGAATATCAAAATGAGCCAAATTTGCAATGTAAGCTGGCTCTAACTGCAAATCATTTACTTGGTTAAAATCTAAATTACTGCTACAGGAAGAAGATACTATTATCAAAAATAGCATCCCTAAAAGTGTATTAAAAACGGTATATTTCATAAGTCAATTAAATAAAAAGAACTGTTATTGCTACTTAATTAAAGTATTACAATAGAAACGAATTATGCATACAATTATTGTTTAATGAAAAGCCCCGAATAATTTAGAAGCTTCGTTGTACGCACTCTCAAAACTCATTGGGCTGATATTTGTGTTTTCTTTTTTTGCAGTAAAATAAGATACTAATTTTTCTGTAGGCATATTCCCAGTCAAATGATCTGTAGCCATCGGACAACCTCCAAAACCTTGAATAGCTCCGTCAAATCTTCGGCAACCCGCTTGGTATGCTGCATCAATTTTTTCAAACCATTTAGCTGGAGTTGTGTGTAAATGTGCACCAAATTCAATTTGAGGATATTTTGGAATCAAATTCGAAAATAAATACGAAATATCATCTGGGGTAGAACTTCCAACTGTATCTGATAATGATAAGATTTTCACTCCCATACACGAAAGCTTTTCCGTCCACTCGCCTACTATATCTGTGTTCCAAGGATCTCCGTAAGGGTTTCCAAAACCCATAGATAAATAAGCTACAACTTCTTTATTATTTTTATCAGCAACTTCCAGAATTTCTTGTAGGGTCAGTAATGATTCCGCAATAGTTTTATGCGTATTTCGCATTTGAAAATTCTCTGAAATAGAAAACGGAAAACCTAAATACTGAATTGCTGAAAATTCGGCTGCTGTCTTTGCACCTTGAGTATTGGCAATTATAGCTAACAACTTGCTATTGGTTTGCGATAAATCAAGTTGTCCCAATACTTCGGCAGTGTCTTGCATTTGCGGAATGGCTTTTGCAGAAACAAAACTACCAAAATCTATAGTATTAAACCCAACCCGAAGTAAGGCTTGAATATAAGCAACTTTACTTTTGGTAGGAATAAATGTCTTTATGCCTTGCATAGCATCTCTTGGACATTCTATAATTTTAACTGTTTCCATAGAAATCCAAAGATAGAAAAACAATTATAACTTTAAAACATTCAAAATAATTACAATCGCTCTAAAATCTTTTTGTTTATGGCTTTCACCAAAGCTGGACCTTCGTAAATAAATCCAGTATAAATCTGAACTAAACTCGCTCCTGCTTCTAATTTTTCTATAGCATCTTCAGCAGAATGAATACCTCCTACACCAACAATTGGAAATGCTTTATTACTTTTCTCAGATAAAAACCGAATTACTTCTGTAGAACGACTTTTTAATGGTTTACCTGAAAGGCCACCAGTTTCCACTTTATTTTCGGATTGCAAACCTTCTCTAGAAAGCGTTGTATTTGTAGCTATTACACCGGCAATTTTAGTTTCTTTTACAATATCAATAATATCTAACAATTGCTCATCCGTCAAATCAGGTGCAATTTTCAATAAAATTGGTTTTTGTTTTGGCTTAGCCAAATTTTTATTTTCTAAGGTTTGCAACAATTGAGTTAAAGGCTCTTTATCCTGTAAAGCCCTTAGATTAGGCGTATTTGGAGAACTCACATTCACTACAAAATAGTCTACATAATCAAACAATGCATCAAAACAAATTTCATAATCCGATGTTGCTTGTTCATTTGGTGTCAATTTATTTTTACCAATGTTTCCACCAATTAGAACTCCATTATTTTTCTTCAAACGTTCCACTGCTTCCTGAACACCTCCGTTGTTAAAACCCATTCTATTTATAATAGCCTGATCAGCTTTCAAACGAAACAAACGCTTTTTAGGATTTCCTTCTTGCCCTTTTGGTGTAAGTGTTCCTATTTCGATAAAACCAAATCCAAAATTTGAAAATTCTTTATATAAAGTAGCATCTTTATCAAATCCCGCAGCTAATCCAACAGGGTTTTTAAATTTTAATCCAAAAACTTCTGTCTCTAGCCGACTGTCTTTAACTTCATAAAGCGCTCTGAAAAGAGAGGGAAAGCCTGGTATTTTTGATAAAAAACGTATAGTTGAAAAGGTGAAATAATGAACTTTTTCTGGATCAAAACAAAAAAGTATTGGACGAATAAGAAGTTTATACATGGTAATTTTATTGTGTGCTGCAAAAGTAAAGAATAGTTTTCAGTCTCGAAACTTCGGAAGCAGGTTTTACGAATGAAATACTTTATAAAGTTTAAATCTGAATAAAAATTAACACTAAAACCTAAAATTCAGAAACATTTTAACCTAAAATGAATTTCCTCTCTACAAACCTACTTTATATTTTGTATGTGTTTTTGCAATGACCTATATTTGCATTCCTAAAATAATTAAAAATGATTAAGATTACTTTGCCCGATGGGTCAGTTAAAGAGTTTGCGCCTGGGATTACTCCTATGGATGTTGCTAAAAGCATTAGCGAAGGATTTGCCAGAAATGTAATTTCGGCTTCTTTTGATGGTACAATTGTTGAAACAACAACTCCTTTAACCACAAACGGCAGTCTTATTTTATATACTTGGAATGACGAAGGTGGTAAAAAAGCATTCTGGCATTCTACTTCACACGTAATGGCTCAAGTTCTTGAGGAAATGTATCCTGGAATCAAACTAACACTTGGACCTGCAATTGCAAATGGATTTTATTACGATGTGGATTTTGAAGATCAAAAAATTACCGATGCTGATTTCAAAAAAATCGAAGACCGAGTTTTGGAAATCTCAAGAGAAAAACACGAATTCAAACTACGTCCCGTTTCTAAAGCAGAAGCTCTAGAAGTGTACAAAGACAATGTTTATAAAACCGAATTAATTTCTAATCTTGAAGATGGAACCATCACTTTTTGTGACCACTCTACTTTCACTGATTTATGCCGAGGTGGACATATTCCTAACACAGGAATCATCAAGGCTATGAAAATCATGAGTGTTGCTGGTGCTTATTGGAGAGGAGACGAAAAGAACAAACAGTTAACACGTGTTTACGGAATTTCGTTCCCTAAACAAAAAGACTTAACAGAATACCTAGAATTATTGGAAGAGGCAAAACGCCGCGACCATAGAAAACTAGGAAAAGAATTAGAATTATTTGCTTTTTCGTCAAAAGTAGGACAAGGGTTGCCATTATGGTTGCCAAAAGGTGCCGCTTTGAGAGATCGTTTAGAGCAATTTTTGAAAAAAGCACAGAAAAAAGCAGGATACGAACAAGTGGTTACACCACATATCGGTCAAAAAGAATTGTATGTAACTTCTGGTCATTATGCAAAATATGGTGCCGATAGTTTCCAACCAATAAACACTCCTGCTGAAGGCGAAGAGTTTTTATTGAAACCGATGAACTGTCCTCACCACTGCGAAATTTACAATGTACGTCCTTGGTCTTACAAAGATTTACCAAAACGTTATGCTGAATTTGGAACGGTTTACAGATACGAACAAAGTGGTGAATTACATGGTTTGACTCGTGTTCGTGGCTTTACTCAAGATGATGCACACATTTTCTGTACACCAGAACAATTAGACGAAGAGTTCAAAAAAGTAATTGACTTGGTACTTTATGTATTTGGTTCATTAGGATTTGAAAACTTTACCGCTCAGATTTCTTTGAGAGACAAAGAAAACAGAGATAAATACATTGGTACAGATGAAAATTGGGAAAAAGCAGAGAATGCAATTATCAATGCTGCACGTGACAAAGGATTAAATACAGTTGTTGAATATGGCGAGGCTGCTTTCTACGGTCCAAAGCTAGATTTCATGGTAAAAGATGCTTTGGGAAGACAATGGCAATTAGGAACAATTCAAGTGGATTATAACCTTCCAGAACGTTTTGAATTAACATACAAAGGTTCTGACAATGAATTACATAGACCTGTAATGATTCACAGAGCACCATTTGGATCTATGGAACGTTTTATCGCTATTTTATTAGAACATACAGCAGGAAATTTCCCTCTTTGGCTGATGCCAGAACAAGCTATAATCTTGTCTTTGAGTGAGAAATATGAAATATATGCTAAAAAAGTTTTAGATTTGCTGGAAAATCACGAAATTCGCGCCCTAATTGACAACCGAAGTGAAACTATTGGTAAGAAAATTAGAGATGCCGAAATGCAAAAAACCCCGTTTATGTTGATTGTAGGTGAGGAAGAAGAGAAAAACGGTACTATTTCTATCCGTCGTCATGGACAGGAAGGTAAAGGAAATATCAGCGTAACAATAGAAGAATTTGCTGCTATTGTCAACGAAGAGATAAGCAAAACATTAAAAGTATTTACAGTTTAACTTAAATTATAAAGTCATAGCAATAAGAAGCAACAGAGGTTACCAACCTCGCGTAGAAAAAAAAGATGCACACCGTATAAATAATCTTATTCGTGTGCCAGAAGTAAGACTTGTGGGTGAAAACATAGAGCCTGGAGTTTTTAAAACTTCCGAAGCTTTACGATTAGCCGATCAATTCGAATTGGATTTGGTTGAAATTTCTCCAAATGCTGATCCACCGGTTTGTAAAATCATGGATTACAAGAAATTTGTTTACGAACAAAAGAAACGTGACAAAGTCTTAAAAGCGAAATCTACACAAGTAGTGGTAAAAGAGATTCGTTTTGGTCCTCAAACTGATGAGCATGATTATGAGTTTAAAAGAAAAAATGCAGAGAAATTCCTAAAAGAAGGAGCAAAATTAAAAGCTTTTGTATTCTTCAAAGGGCGTTCTATCATCTATAAAGATCAAGGTCAAATCTTATTATTGAGATTAGCTACAGATCTTGAAGAATTTGGAAAAGTGGAAGCGATGCCAGTTCTTGAAGGAAAGAGAATGATTATGTTCATTGCTCCTAAGAAGAAAAAATAGTTAATAGGCAAAGGCCAAAAGGCAATAGTTTCAAAACTAATGGCTAATGGCTAATGGCTAATTACTCAAAATAAGTAAGTAAGAATAAATTAAAACACTAGGAAAAAATGCCTAAAATGAAAACCAAATCTAGCGCCAAGAAACGTTTCAAAGTTACTGGTTCTGGAAAGATTAAAAGAAAGCATGCTTTCAAAAGTCACATCTTGACTAAAAAATCTAAAAAACGTAAATTAGCTTTGACTCACTCAGCGCTAGTTCACTCTACAGATATGAAAAGCATCAAACAACAATTAAGAATTATCTAATAAGCCATTAGTGAAAAGCCAATAGCCATTAGTTTTAAAAACTTTTGCCTAATGCCTAATTACTATAGCCTAGATTTCTTTAGGTTAAAACAATTTCAATAACCTTGGAGTATGGCTTTTAAGTTCTCTTGATTAAATTCGGGACGCCTGCTACAAAAAAAACAGTAAAATTATGCCAAGATCGGTAAATTCAGTTGCTAAAAGAGCAAGAAGAAAAAAAATAATGAAGCAAGCCAAAGGTTTCTTTGGTAGACGTAAAAACGTTTGGACAGTTGCTAAGAATGCGGTAGAGAAAGCAATGTGCTACGCTTACCGTGACAGAAAAGTGAATAAAAGAAATTTCCGCGCATTATGGATTCAACGTATCAACGCTGGAGCTAGATTGGAAGGAATGTCTTATTCTCAATTCATGGGTAAAGTAAAAGCTAATAATATCGAATTGAACCGTAAAGTTCTTGCAGATTTAGCTATGAACCACCCAGAAGCTTTCAAAGCAATACTTAATAAAGTAAAATAAACGTTTTATAAACTCAATTTATATTACTTACTTACATAAAAAAAGCCCATTCTTCTGAATGGGCTTTTTGTTTTTTGTAAAAAACAATCTTATTCGTCACCAGACGTATGATGATTCATATGAATATTTACTTAAATCATGCTGTATAAATTTACTTATAATGAATTATTTTTCACATCATTGAAAGCTAAATTTTCTTAATTCTTATTTAATATAAATTGAATTAAAAAGCAAAAAACAACCTATAAAACAGCCGAAATCTAAAGTTTAAAACAAATAAAATCACACAAAATTGTTAATTAAAACAGTATGTTATCTTAACTAATTTCTGTATTTTCGAAACATGATACTAAAGAAAATATATGCGTTGACTTTTATTGCTACGCTTTTACTGCTTTTGTCTTTGCAATCATGCCAAGAAAAAAAACAGTCACTTCCAATAAAAAAAAATAATCTAGCTGAAATAAATCGGCTAATTAAACTTGGCGACACTAATTTTGATAAGCAGAAGTATCAAAGTGCGTTTTATTATTTTAATAAAGCAAAATCAGCATGTGATGTAAAAAAAGATACAGCTCAAATTATTCATTGTATTTCAAATCTGGCAACTATACAACAAAATCAAGGTGATTATTCCGGCAGTGAAACTACTGCAATAGAAGCAATTCCTTATTTAGAAAACAATAAAAATCCAAATTACAAATGGAACATATATACCATACTAGGCATCAACAAACTATTATTATTTGATTATTATAACGCACTATATTATAACAATCTTGCTCTGAATTTAAAAACTGATAATGTCAGAAAAACTGATATAAAAAATAATATAGCAACAGTATACATTGAAATAAAGAAATATGATAAGGCCATAAAAATCTTATCATATTTAACCACTCAAAAAGAAGTATTCAATGATCCTAAGTCTTACAGCAGAGTACTTGATAATTTAGGTTTTGCTTATTTTAAGATAGAAGATCCGAAAGGACTTCCTTTATTAATTAAGGCTAAAGAAATAAGAGAACAAATAAAAGATGATTGGGGAATAATTTCAAGTTATTATAATCTTAGTGAATATTATAAAGAAATTAATCCAAAAATCTCTTATGAATTTGCATTACTTGCCTATACCAAAGCAACCAAAATAAATAATGCAGACTATCGTTTACTAACATTAGCACAAATCATCCAAAACAGCTCAAAAGCGCAGTCTAAAAAATATGCCTTAGATTACATACGCATCAACGACAGCAATAACAAAATAAGACAGATAGCAAAAAATCAGTTTGCAAAGATTAAATACGATTCAAAAAAAGAACGAGATGAAAATCTAAAATTGAAAGCTCAAAAAGCAGAAAATGATTTAGAACTAGCTCAACAGAAAAATCAATCTTTATCCTTCGCATTCTTAACCATAATAGGATTTGGATTTAGTTTTTTTGTTTATATCTTTTTTAAAGAAAGAAATAAAAAAGAAAAAATCGAGATCACTTATGATACTGAAACTCGAATTGCAAAAAAGTTACATGATGAATTAGCGAACGATGTATACTACACCATGACTTTTGCTGAAAATCAAGATTTGTCTACCAGCCAAAATAAAGAACAATTACTCAATAGTCTTGACACCATTTATTCTAGAACTCGAAACATTTCTAAAGAAAATAGCACGATAGATATTGGGAAAAATTTCATTGTGAGCCTAAAAGAAATGATGACTTCCTTTAACACTAATGAGGTAAACATTTTAATAAATGGCTTTGATTCTTTCAACTGGAATGCGCTAGAAAGCAATAAAAAAATAACTATTTATCGTGTTTTGCAGGAACTTCTTATAAACATGAAAAAACATAGTAAATGTAGTTTGGTGGTAATAACTTGTAAAAGATATGAAAATAATTTACAGCTAGAATACATTGATAACGGACTTGGAGTAAACTTCAAAGGACTAAAATTAAAAAATGGACTTCAAAATGTGGAAAACCGTATTACAAGTATTGAAGGAAAAATTACATTTGATACTAAATCGGAAAAAGGTTTTAAACTAAAATTAACCATACCAATATAAAAATTAGCTGATGTTTAAAAAAGTTTTAGTAGCTGAAGATTTAGACACAATTAGTTTAACAGTTGTTCATGCACTCCAAGAACTTGGAGTTGCTGACGTTCGCTATGTGAAATATTGCGATGATGCGTATCTAAAAATTAAAAGAGCAATCATCGACGAAGAACCATTTGATTTGTTAATTAGTGATTTGTCATTTAAAACAGATCATAGAGAAAACAAACTTACATCAGGAGAAGATCTTATTGAAGCCGTAAAAAAAGTCCAACCCACCATAAAAACAATTATATTTTCTATTGAAGATAAATCCTTCAGAATAAAATCACTCTTCAATAAATTAGATATAAATGCCTATGTTTTAAAAGGACGCAATAGTATTCCTGAACTTAAAAAGACCATTCAACGTATTTATACTGATGATGAAAAAATAATTTCAGATGAGCTATCATATGCTTTGAGAGATAAATCACTTTGCGAAATTGAGAATTATGATATTGTTCTTTTAAGATCTCTATCAAAAGGATTGACCGTCGAAGAAATTGTATCAGAATTCAGGCAATCCAAAATAATGCCTAATAGCATCAGTAGTCTAGAAAAACGAATTAACAAGCTTAAAATCTACTTTAAAGCTAATAATAATGTGCATCTCATTGCTTTAGCTAAAGATTTTGGTTTAGTATAAATTGACTTTGCTTAGATTCTAAATCAGGTTTTCATTTTTTTCTTTCTTGCCGCAGGAAACAATACATTATTTAAAATCAATCTGTATCCAGGAGAATTAGGATGCAAATCCAGAACTGTTGGCGGGTCACCTACTTGATGTTGAAAATCTTCCGGATCATGACCTGAATAATAGGTAAACATTCCTTTCCCTTTTTCACCATGAATGTAACGTGCTTCCCCATTAATTTCACAACTCCCCATAACTAATACATTCGATTTTAGGAGTGCCGCATCAAAAGCTGTGGTCTGTCCCATAAATCCTTTTACTAATTGGGTATGATTTTGACATAACATACTTGGAATTGGATCCCATTTAGCCGAAAATTCCATAAGAGTAAAATAATCTTTTCCCATAGGAATCTTTCGTTTTGTAGTCATATCAATATCTGAAAACTCATATTGATCGGGTCTTCGTTCTAGAATAAAATCTTTAAAAGCAAAGGAGTTGCCATAATTGATTTTTGATTGATAGTTTGATTCACTACTGTCTCCATCAAACATTGATTCACAAATATCAACTCCATCAGCCGCTAGAGCAATATCAAAACTATCTGTTGCTGAACACATCGCAAACATAAAACCTCCTCCAATAACAAAATCCCTTATCTTTTTTGCAACCGCTCCTTTTTCTTGTGAAACTTTATTATATCCTAATTGTGTTGCTAATGCCTCTGAATCTTTCTTTTGTTCAATGTACCAAGGCGTATTTTTATAAGCACCATAAAACTTTCCGTACTGACCTGTAAAATCTTCATGATGCAAATGCAACCAATCATACAATACCAATTGATCTTTTAACACTTCTTCATCATAAATTGGCGTAAACGGAATTTCTGCATAGGTCAAAACAAGTGTTACGGCATCATCCCATGGTTGTTTGCCCTTTGGAGTATAAACAGCTATTTTAGGAGCTTTTTCGAGAACTACCGCTTCCATATTTTGAGAAGGGCTCGAGATTTCATTCAAAATTGCGACTTCTTCACTATCAGAAATAATTTCAAAACTAACTCCTCGAATCTGACATTCCTTTCGTATTTCTAAAGCATCTGGAAGTAAGAAAGAACCTCCGCGATAATTGAGTAACCAACTTGCTTTATAATTTTTATCCAAACACCAATAGGTAATTCCATATGCCTTCAGGTGATTTTGCTGCGTAGTTTCATCCATTGGCAACAAAATAAAAGAGGCTTTTGCTGAAAATGAAATAAAAATTAATAAAATATATAGCAACTTCTTGAAAGACATTATGTAGTTTTTATTTCAAAGATAATGGTTTTTAGCTCATTGAAATCATAAAAAAATCCGCTCTAAGAACGGATTAAATTTATATTTTAGAACGGTACATCACTGTCGTCATCTGGATCATTCAAATTACTTCCAAAAGCTTCATTTGCTGAAGGTAAATTTTTAGTAATAAAAGGATTATCTTCTTGTTGATTCATGCTAGAAGGCAAATCGTCATAACCGCCGCTGTAGTCTTCTAAATTATCAAACTTACCTAGATGTCCAATGAATTTCAAACGAACGTTTTCGATACTACCATTACGATGCTTAGCAATCATGATTTCGGCTTGACCAGCAGTTGGAGAAGCTTCGTCATCATCCCATTCATCAATTTTATAATATTCTGGACGATATAAAAACGATACAATATCGGCATCTTGCTCAATCGCTCCTGATTCACGAAGGTCAGAAAGCAACGGTCGTTTACTAGAACCACGTGTTTCAACAGCACGTGACAATTGAGAAAGTGCAATAACAGGAACATTTAATTCCTTAGCCAATGCCTTTAAGTTTCGAGAAATTGTTGAAATCTCTTGTTCTCTATTTCCTCCACCTTTTCCGTTTCCACCAGCTGTCATCAATTGCAAGTAATCAACAATGATAATTCGGATACCATGTTGTGAAACCAAACGTCTAGCTTTAGCTCTTAAATCAAAAATGGATAATGAAGGAGTATCATCTATAAAAAGTGGTGCTTTTTCTAAATTTTTAACCTTGGTACTTAATTGTTCCCATTCGTGTTTTTCTAATTTCCCCGTACGAAGTTTCTCTGATGACAATCCGGTTTCAGAAGATATCAAACGAGTAATAAGCTGAACAGAAGCCATCTCTAGAGAAAACAAGGCTACTGGCATTCCAAAATCAATAGCCATATTTCGTGCCATCGACAATACAAATGCAGTTTTACCCATGGCAGGTCTTGCTGCTATAATAATTAAATCACTTGGTTGCCAACCAGATGTAATCTTATCTAATTTATCAAAACCAGTCGCTACACCGCTCAATCCTTCTTGCCCTGCAATTTCTTCAATTCGTTTTTTGGCTTGTAACACTAAACTCTGTGCAGTTTCAGAACTTCGTTTTATATTCCCTTGAGTTACTTCATATAATTTAGATTCGGCTCTGTCTAATAAATCAAAAACATCAGTCGTTTCATCATAGGAATCTTCAATAATTTCGGATGAAATACGAATTAAACTACGTTGAATAAATTTTTGAAGAATGATTCTGGAATGGAATTCAATGTGTGCTGAAGAAGAAATTTTTTGCGTAAGCTGAATTAGATAAAAATCCCCTCCTGCCAACTCTAACTTTCCGTTTTTCTTAAGCTGTGCAGAAACCGTTAATAAGTCAATAGGTTGAGTATCTGTAAACAACTGAACAATAGCCTCAAAAATATGTTTGTGGGCATCTTTATAAAAAGCATCTGGCTGTAAAATATCAATTACATCATCTACCCCTTTTTTGTCAATCATCATAGCACCAAGTACGGCCTCTTCAAGGTCTAATACTTGTGGCGGTAACTTTCCTTTTTCAAGACTTATGATTGTAGTTTTATCTACCTTTATTGGGTTTATACTTCTGAAATTTTCCATATGGCGAAAGTAACAAAAATTAAAAAAATATGATAGTCGAGTTATTACAAAAAATTGTTCATAACTAACTATTTTTTGTTTATAACCCAAAAAAAATCCGAAACTACTAGGCTTCGGATTTTATACATTGTGTAAGATTTTATTCCTTGAAATCGCCCATTTTACAGTATTTATCCATTCTCTGGGCAACTAATTCTTCTGTTGATAAGTCTTTCAACTCATTATATCCTTTCATGATATATTGTTCTACCGTTTTGAAAGCAGTTTCTCTATCAAAATGTGCTCCGCCAAGTGGTTCTGGAATCACATCATCAACTAATTTTTGTTTTTTCATATCAGTAGAAGTAAGTTTCAAAGCATCAGCTGCTTGTTCTTTATACTCCCAACTTTTCCATAAAATAGAAGAACATGATTCCGGCGAAATAACAGAATACCATGTATTTTCCATCATGTAAACACGATCTCCAACACCTATTCCTAAAGCTCCACCAGAAGCTCCTTCACCAACAATAACTGTGATTACAGGTACTTTAAGACGTACCATTTCGAAAATATTTCTAGCAATTGCTTCTCCTTGTCCTCGCTCTTCTGCTTCTAATCCTGGATATGCACCCGGAGTATCGATCAAAGTCAATACAGGAATGCCAAATTTTTCAGCCATTTTCATTAAGCGCAAAGCTTTTCTGTAGCCTTCAGGATTTGCCATACCAAAATTTCGATATTGACGCGTTTTTGTATTAAATCCTTTTTGTTGTCCAACAATCATAAAAGATTGTCCGTCAATTTTACCTAAACCACCAATCATGGCTTTATCATCTTTAAAACCTCTGTCTCCATGAAGTTCCAAGAAAGTATCTCCGCAAAGTGCTTTTATATGATCTAAAGTATAAGGTCTGTTTGGATGCCTTGACAATTGAACTCGTTGCCAAGCAGTTAGGTTTTTATAAATATGTCTTTTGGTTTCTTCTAACTTCTTGTTGATTTGTTTGCATGTATTGGTTACATCAACATCGGATTCTTTACCAATAATCACACATTTGTCTAACTGTTCTTCCAATTCTTTTATAGGAAGCTCAAAATCTAAATATTCCATAGGATTTTTGCGTTATTTATTTTTCTGATTTAGAAATGCAAATATAAAATTTAAAATCGTTCAGTAGGGATAATTTTCTATTTAAGTACAAAAGTTTGCTCTCTCATCCTCAATTCCTACTATTTTTCTTTATCTTTTTGATAATGTTTTATTACTCCATTTAGGATTACTGTGATTACTATTATTAGTGCACCAAAATAAAATTCAACACTCATTTTTTCTTTCCCTCCAATGATAAAATATGCTAATACAATACCATAAACAGGCTCTAAGTTAGTGGTTAACATAACCGTATACGGAGAAAGTTTCTGCATCACTTTCACAGAAGCTGTAAATGCATAAGCCGTACAAACAGAAGCTAAAATCAAAATCAACATCCAATTTTTGAAGGTCAAAACAAAAAAATCAGTTGAAAATTTATGTTGAAATAAAAAGTAAATACTAATAAAGAAAAAACCTGCTCCAAACTCATAAAAAGAGATTAAAGAAGGATCATGCCTTTGAATCAACTTACCATTCATAAGAGTAAATAAAACCCCTAAAATAATAGAAGTCAGCGCATAAAGCATTCCGTTTAAATAATTAACCTCAACTTGCATGATTAAAGCTAAACCTGCAATAATAATTAATCCAAAAAAAACTTCATACCAAAGTACTTTTCTCCCATAAAAAATAGGCTCTAACAAAGAGGCAAAAAAGGCACCTAATGAAAAAACCGAAAGTGTAATGGAAACATTAGAAACATGTATCGCCTTAAAGAAAAAAATCCAGTGCAAAGCAATCAAAGCGCCTACAAAAACTAGCTTAAGCAAGGCTCGTGGAGAAATTTTGAAAGATTTTTTTTTGAAAGCAATAAACAAGGCTAAAAAAACGCCTGCAAAAAGCATTCGGTACCAAACTAATGCATCTGCTGTTATAGTAATTAAAGCTCCTAAAATGGCTGTAAACCCCCAAATAAATACAATTAAATGAAGGTTAAGGTAACTCTTTAAATTATCGTTTCGCATTTCGTAATAAATAAATAGCTAGAATTCCAAAAGCAATATTAGGCAACCAAACCGCCAACATAGCTGGAATACTTGATTTTTCTGCTAATACTCCGAAGATTTTATCAAAAAACACAAAGGCAAAAGCAAGCGCAATACCTATGGCTAAATTAACTCCCATTCCTCCTCTTCGCTTCATAGATGAAACTGCCACAGCTATAACGGTAAGTATAAACGCTGAAACTGGAATACTGAATTTTTTATATAAGACTACTAAATAGACATTAATATTTGAAGAACCACGACTTTTTTCTTTATCAATAAAAGCATTTAATTTACCCAAACTCAAGGTTTCTGCAATATACACAACTGGTGTTAAATCTTCTAAATCAAAATTAAAAACCGCTTTTTTCTCAGGCGCTTTTTCAATTTTATCTCCTTCTACTCCTACAATTCTTTTGGTATAATCATACATGGTGTAAGTACTGTCCTTAGGATTCCATTTAATCCTACTGGCAGTAATTTTATACTCCAATTTGTCTTTTTTAAACTTTTCTAACGAAAAGTTAAAAGCAGTTTTTGTTTCTGTATTGAAGCTATTTACATAAATAAACTCATTATCACTAATTTGTCTATATACATCCGTATTGTCTCCCATCATATCCTGCATCCCTCCGGTTCGAAGATAGGTATATCTAAAATTATTAAAGCCTTCACTTGAAGCTGGAACAATGAAAAATCCCATCAACAATACAAAAACAGATATAATTGATGCACCAATAAGATAAGGTCTTAAAAACCGTGTAAATGAAATCCCAGAACTCAATATGGCTATGATTTCTGTATTATTAGCCAGTTTTGAAGTAAACCAAATGACCGATAAAAATAAAAATATCGGGAATAACATATTGGCAAAATAAACTGTAAAATGATAATAATAAATCGCAACGTCAATAAACGGCACTTTATTTTCGAGCATTTTATTGATTTTCTCCGATACGTCAATAACAATCCCGATAGGTATGAACAACAATAGCATCACCGCAAATGTGGCTAAATATCTTTTTAAGATGTATTTATCAATTATTGTTAGCATATTTTAAATTATGAGTTATGAGTTATGAACTATAAGCGAACTAATAATTTATAACTCATAATTATTTTACAATCGTTGGCTCATATTTTTAACCATCATTTCTTTCCAAGGTCTAAAATCACCAGCTAATATATGTTTTCTGGCTTCACGAACCAACCACATATAGAACCCAAGATTGTGGATCGTAGCAATTTGTTTTCCTAAGTATTCATTCGCAGCAAATAAATGGCGTAAATAAGCTTTAGTATATTCTGTATCTACAAAAGTGATTCCCATTTCGTCTATTGGCGAAAAATCATCTTCCCATTTTTTGTTCTTTATATTTATAGAGCCATTAGCTGTAAACAACATTCCATTTCTGGCATTTCGCGTAGGCATAACACAATCAAACATATCAATTCCAAGAGCAATATTTTCTAGAATATTTATCGGCGTACCTACTCCCATCAAATATCGAGGTTTGTCCTCCGGTAATATTTCACAAACTACTTCGGTCATTGCATACATTTCCTCAGCAGGTTCTCCAACCGAAAGTCCTCCAATAGCGTTTCCTTGTTGGCCTGAATTAGCAATATATTCAGCAGATTGTCTTCTTAAATCTTTATAAGTACTCCCTTGAACAATTGGAAAAAACGTTTGTTCGTATCCATATTTAAAAGGTAGCTTGTCCAAATGATTGATACAACGATCTAACCAACGGTGTGTCATGTGCATAGAGCGTTGTGCATACCGATAATCACATGGATAAGGCGTACATTCATCAAAAGCCATGATGATATCAGCACCAATAGTACGCTGTATTTCCATAACATTTTCAGGTGTAAAAACATGATATGAACCATCAATATGAGATTTAAACTTTACTCCTTCTTCTTTGATTTTTCTATTTGAAGAAAGTGAATATACTTGATATCCTCCTGAATCAGTCAAAATATTTCGATCCCAATTCATGAATTTATGCAATCCACCCGCTTTTTCAAGAATTTCGGTTTGTGGTCGCAAGTATAAATGATAGGTATTTCCTAGAATGATATCTGGATTTATATCGTCTTTTAATTCCCGCTGATGCACTCCTTTTACGGAAGCAACGGTACCCACAGGCATAAAAATAGGGGTTTCAATCACACCATGATCAGTAGTAATACTTCCTGCTCTGGCTTTAGACTGTGGATCTTTTTGTAATAAATCAAACTTCATTCTTTATCTCTCTTTCTGTTATAAAGCATCTTTTATTAGCGCTTTAAAATATCTAATTTTTTATTTTTTGCTCCTTTCAAGCTAATTGTTTCAAACTTGTTTCCCGCTTTTAACAATTGTAATTGCTATAATTTTAGAAAACGAATGCAAATATACTTCAAATGAGTTTAAAAATTGGATATGAAAATAAAAACTACCATTTATGTTGAGTTGTAATTCACAATCTTTATTCTATAAATTGTTTAAGAAAAAAAATGAGGCTATATAGCCTCATTTTTTTTCTTAAACAATTTATTATATAAAATTTAAAACTTGAATTGTAACAAAATCTCATTTGTATTTCTAGCACTTGCGAGTGTTGGTCTTGTACTCATTTCATAAGCAAACCCAAAAACAAATCGTTTGCTTAAAGTTATAGTAGCTAGTGCTGCATAGGCTTTGTCTGTTCTATAGGTACCACCAATTTCCAAATTATTGTCAATTTTTAAAATCGTGTTAAAGTCTATTGAAACAGGTGCGCCATTCACATAACGAAACATAACTGATGGTCTTAAAACCAATGGAGTTAAAGACGAATTTAAATTAAAATCATATCCTCCACTAAAATAAACATGAGGTCTATCAGTTGCTGTCATAGCAAATCCTTCTTCTCTTTTTGCTCTAAGCGTATTAAGTAATTTTGGTATAGAAACGGAAAGATAATATTTATCTGTTTTAAATACAGCTCCTACTCCTACATTAGGATTAAAACTATCAATAGATTCTAATGCTGCATCTGTCCGAACGCTATACGTTTCAAGTCCTGACGTATTCACATTATAAAAGTTTCCTCCCGCTTTTATTCCTAAATATAAATCGGCAGTTTCATTCATCTTTACTTTGTATGAAAAATTAATACCAAGAAAAGTTTGTTTCTCAATAAAAGTTTTATCACTGATAATAGTAATTCCAAATCCTAAATTAGACCCTAAACTAGTTCCAAAAGAAACAGCTTGTGTTTTAGGCGCATTTTCTATTCCTGTCCACTGCGTTCGAATAGAACTCGTAAGAAGTGTTTCATTATCAATACCGGCATAAGCAGGATTTACCAAATTCATATGCTGCCGATAAAATGTAAAAGCATTTTCTTGCTGAGCAAAAATAGTACCACCCCATAAGAGTAGTACCATTATTATATAATTCTTGTTTTTCATCTGTTTGTTTTTTTATTCAAATTATTTTGTGATGTACAACCAACCTTGAGCATCAATAGTACCATCGCCAGATAAATCGATTTGATAATAATAGGAACTCGATTCTGGCAAAGTGCCATTAGAATCTTTGTAATGACCGTCCCAATCGTTTTGATAATTACGAGAGTAAAATACTTCTGTTCCCCAACGATTAAGAACTCTAACACTTGAATTAGGGTGGTTTTCAATATTGTAAATCAGCCAAGTATCATTAACTCCATCCCCATTTGGTGTAATAGCCTGAGAAACGTTTAGTTCTATCAAATCACAAACATCTCCTTGACCATCGTGGTCAATATCCTCTTGATATGGATTATATGTCATCGGACAATTATCTGCTCCGTCTAACACGCCATCATTATCATCATCTGGATCGGTTACATCACTAATCTTATCATTATCATTATCATTAGGAGTACTATCTATTTTTAATGGATTAGACCCTGATGCTTTTTCATCTGAATCGGTATAACCATCTCCGTCATCATCTAAATCAATTTTATTACCAATAGCATCTCCATCAGTATCGATATCAATAAAAATAGTAACTTTAGTTGTTGTACTTCCACCAAAATTAGTTCCTGTAATACTATACGTAGTTTCTATCGATGGATAAACAGGCGTACCACTTATAACTCCGGTAATTGAATTCATAGTTAAACCTTCTGGTAGATCTGGGCTAATAGTAAAACTCTGAATAGTCGTATTATTTAAATTTGGAACACTATTAACTATCGTAACACCTTGAATAAATTCAAGAGTGAATGGAGAGTAGATTATTGTAGGAGCACCGTCCATAATACTTCCTGTATTTATGATATAATTTACTGGTTTGCTGTATTTAGCAGCATCTTCTCCTGACAAAGTATAAACCACGGTGATTGTTTTCTCCGTTCCAATAGCAGCCGAATCATAAGTGGCAACGGCGCTAACACTAACATCATCTGAACCTACAACTCCTGAAAGTGTTCCTGCAATTACTACTGCCGAAGCATCTCCATCATATGTTTTACTTAGCGTTACTGTAGGGTTAGAAATAGTCAAGGCTTTCGCAGTTATACTTCCTGTATTTATGATATAATTTACTGGTTTGCTGTATTTAGCAGCATCTTCTCCTGACAAAGTATAAACCACGGTGATTGTTTTTTCAGTTCCAATGCCAGCCGAATCATAAGTCGCAACGGCGCTAACACTAACATAATCTGAACCCACAACTCCCGAAAGTGTTCCTGCAGTTACCGCTGCCGAAACAGTTCCATCATAGGTTTTACTTAGCGTTAAAGTTGGATTAGAAATAGTCAACCCTTTTGCACTAATACTTCCTGTATTTGTAGTATAATTTGCAGGTTTGCTGTATTTAGCAGCATCTTCTCCTGACAAAGTATACACCACTGTGATTGTTTTTTCAGTTCCAATGCCAGCCGTATCATAAGTCGCAACGGCGCTAACACTAACATTATCTGAACCTACAACTCCTGAAAGAGTTCCTGCAGTTACTACTGCCGTAACAGTCCCATCATAGGTTTTACTTAGCGTTAAAGTTGGATTAGAAATAGTCAAGGCTTTCGCACTAATACTTCCTGTATTTATGATATAATTTACTGGTTTGCTATATTTAGCAGCATCTTCTCCTGACAAAGTATAAACCACGGTGATTGTTTTTTCAGTTCCAATGCCAGCTGTATCATAAGTCGCTACGGCACTAATTGCAACATCATCTGAACCTATAACGCCTGAAAGTGTTCCTGCAGTTACTACTGCCGAAGCATCTCCATCATAAGTTTTACTTAACGTTACTGTAGGGTTAGAAATAGTCAAGGCTTTAGCACTAATACTTCCTGTGTTTTCAGTATAATCAGCTGGTTTGCTATATTTAGCAGCATCTTCTCCTGACAAAGTATACACAACCGTGATTATTTTTTCAGTTCCAATGCCAGCTGTATCATAACTCGCTACTGCGCTAACCTTAACATCGTCTGAACCTACAACTCCCGAAAGAGTTCCTGCAGTTACTACTGCCGAAGCATCGCCATCATAAGTTTTACTTAACGTTAGCGTTGGATTAGAAATCGTCAAAGCTTTTGCACTAATACTTCCTGAGTTTTCAGTATAATTAGCTGGTTTGCTATATTTAGCAGCATCTTCTCCTGACAAAGTATATACAACAGAGATTGTTTTTTCAGTTCCAATAGCAGCCGAATCATAAGTCGCAACGGCGCTAACACTAACATCATCTGAACCTACAACTCCTGAAAGAGTTCCTGCAGTCACAACAGCAGAAGCATCTCCATCATAGGTTTTGCTTAGCGTTAATATAGGGTTAGAAATAGTCAAAGCTTTCGCACTGATACTTCCTGAGTTTTCAGTATAATCAGCTGGTTTACTGTAATTAACAGCATCAGTACCTTCCAAAGCATACACCACTGTGATTGTTTTTTCTGTTCCAATAGCAACTGTATCATAACTAGCAACTGCACTAACATTAACATCATCTGAATTAGCAACTCCCAAAAGAGTTCCAGCTTTTACTAATGCTGAAGTAGCTCCATCATAGGTTTTACTTAGCATTACTGTAGGATTAGAAATAGTCAAAGCTTTAATTGTAATTGAACCATTATTCCCTAAAATTATATTAGATAATCCATCTAAAAAGTAATTGTATACATCATCTCCTGATAATGATAAATTAGTAATTTCATATGATTTATTACTACCAACATTACTACTTAAAAACGAAACGCTACCATCTACAGTTACATTATCATCAATAATCGGACTGGCTAAATTCAACTGAATATTACCTATCTCTTTAGTACCGTCATATTCTTTATTAACCTCACCCACACTTACTGTTAGAGCCAATGGATTCACTTTATAGTTACCTACAATTTTCAACGAACTAATATTATTACTAAGACTAATTTCAGAAGCTGATAGTTCATAATTCCCTACGTTCAAATTATTTGAGGTACTGTAAGCTGGATTAGTAGCGCCAATAGTAAACCCTGTTGTTGTTGATCCATCTGTTACTATAACTTGATTCCCTGTAACAGTGGTAGAACTAGTAAGATCTAATAATGTATTACCGGTAGTACTATTAACATATTGAGAACTAATTAATTCATAAACGGGTGTTTCTCCATAATTTTTAGTTGTTTTTTTGAATTTAACAAGCAATTGATCGGCTTGTAAGATTTCGAAATCACCATTTATATAGGTTAAATCATAATTGTCCGTAATAAGTCCACTTGGAACTAATACATCCAAATAATTACCTGATTCTTGATTTGTATCAGTTCTAGTAATTGCCAAAGTACCACTAAGTACAGCTTCTGATTCTGCATTAACAAAACCACTAAAACTTGCTCCTGCGTAACCATCAGTATCATTTTGACCAATTAATTTCACATCGTTATTGGCTGTAACTGTCAATGGTGCTTTAGTTATAACTCCTGTATTAATGACATAATCAACAGGTTTGCTATAATTTTTATAATTAGCACCATCAATTGAATATACTACTGTAATCGTTTTTTCAGTTCCTGAATTTTTGTTATCATAACTTGCTTGAGCTGTCAATGTCAATTCCTCACCATCTATTAGTCCACTTAAAGTTCCAATAGGTACAAAAGCGTTCGCAGTACCATCATACGGCTTACTGCTTATTATTTGAAGTACATTGATAGTTAAAGATTTAGGAGTAATTATTCCAGTAGTAACTGTTTCAGTTGAAGGAGCACTATATTTTGAAACATCTGCCCCCACTAATGAATAAACTATTGTTATCGTTTTGTCAGTTCCTGAATTTTTATTGTCATAAGTTGCTACTGCACTAACCGTTACATCGTCTGAACCCACAACTCCCGAAAGTGTTCCTGCAGTTACTACTGCCGAAGCAGTTCCATCATAGGTTTTACTTAGCGTTAAAGTTGGATTAGAAATAGTCAAAGCTTTTGCACTAATAATTCCAGTATTTATAGTATAATTAGCCGGTTTGCTGTATTTAGCAGCATCTTCTCCTGACAAAGTATAAACCACTGTAATTGTTTTTTCAGTTCCAATACTAGCCGAATCATAAGTCGCTACTGCGCTAACACTAACATCATCTGAACCTACAACTCCCGAAAGAGTTCCTACTGTTACCGCTGCCGAAGTAGTTCCATCATAGGTTTTACTTAGCGTTAAAGTTGGATTAGAAATAGTCAAAGCTTTTGCACTAATAATTCCAGTATTTATAGTATAATTAGCCGGTTTGCTGTATTTAGCAGCATCTTCTCCTGACAAAGTATAAACCACTGTAATTGTTTTTTCAGTTCCAATACTAGCCGAATCATAAGTCGCTACTGCGCTAACACTAACATCATCTGAACCTACAACTCCCGAAAGAGTTCCTACTGTTACCGCTGCCGAAGTAGTTCCATCATAGGTTTTACTTAGCGTTAAAGTTGGATTAGAAATAGTCAGAACTTTGGAAGTAACACTACCTGTAGTTATGATATAATTAGCCGGTTTGCTATATTTAGTAGCATCTTCTCCTGACAAAGTATACACAACTGTGATTGTTTTTTCGGTTCCAACAGCAACTGTATTATAAGTCGCTACTGCACTAACCTTAACATCATCTGAACCTACAATTCCTGAAAGAGTTCCTGCTGTTACCACAGCCGAAACAGTTCCGTCATAAGTTTTACTTAGCGTTACTGTAGGATTAGAAATTGCAAGTTGTATTGTACCCTGCGCTGATGTCGTAAAACTAATTTCATTTCCATAGCTGGTACCCGCACTATTGGTTGCATAAGACCTTACATAATATTTTGTACTTGCAGATAATCCAGTTAAAGTACTGTTGAAAACACCACTACCAGTTCCATCTATAGTCTTATTGTTTAGAATTGTTGGATTCGAAGCTGTACTCCAACAAACTCCACTAACAGTTGCAGCATCATTCCCAACTGAAGTTACATTTCCTCCTGTAACTGCTCCACTTGAAGTTATCATGCTTACAGAACTAGTTGTTACGCTAGGCAACACTACTGAAGAAGCATCAACTATAGCAATTCTTAAAGTTGTTGAACTACTACCTCCTGCATTCGTCGCTGTTACTGTATAATCAGTCGCAGCTCTTAAAGCTGTTGGTGTTCCTGATATACTACCATCGGTATTCAACACTAAACCTGTAGGCAAAGCGGGCGATACCGAATAACCTTTTAAACTGATTTTTTGTATTTTATAATTGTATGTATCAGCTACATAAACATTAGCTTCGGCATCCACAGCTATACTATTAGGGAATCTAAAACTGGCTGTAAATCCACTAGCGTCTCTTACCTCATCACTCTCATTCCCTGCCAAAGTAGTAACTACTCCTGCTGGGGTAATTTTTCGTATAGTATTATTATAAGTATCTGCTACATAAACATTAGCTTCCATATCCACTGTAACTCCATATGGGTATTTAAAACTGGCTGTAGTACCTGTGCCATCTGTTGCCCCAACAATTCCACTCCCTGCCAGAGTAGTAACCGCTCCTGCTGGAGTGATTTTTCGTATTACATGGTTTTCTCTATCGGCCACATAAACATTAGCTTCTGCGTCCACAACTATACCACTAGGCAAATTAAAACTAGCTGCAGTTCCCGTACCATCTGTTGCCCCTTTATCTCCACTCCCTGCCAAAGTAGTAACCACTCCTGCTGGGGTAATTTTTCGTATTTTATTATTACTAGTATCCGCTACATAAACATTGCCTGCCCCATCAACTGCAACTGCAGAAGGTAAATTAAAACTGGCTACAGTTCCCCTACCATCTGTTGCACCTCTGGTTCCTATTCCTGCAAAGGTTGTAACAGTACCAGCTGCAGTAATTTTTCGTATTTTATTGTTACCATAATCGGCTACATATATGTTACCCGCCGCATCAATAGCAACGCCTGTTGGTATACTAAAACTCGCTGAACTACCCGTACCGTCTGTAGCTCCAATAGTTCCACTTCCTGCGAAAGTAGAAACCAATCCCGATGGAGTAATTTTTCGAATTTTATGATTAAACCGATCGGCTATATAAAGGTTGCCAGCCGCATCAATAGCAACACCTGATGGGTTACTAAAACTAGCTGAAGTTCCTATGCCATCTGTTGCACCTGAGATTCCATCACTTCCTGCCAAAGTAGATACTTTGTTTATTATCCCTAAAGGAATTGCTCCTCCAGTATTGTTTACAACTAAAGGGCTTATTACCGTATTAACTACAAATTGATTAGGAATAGTGTAACTGATAATTGGCGCTTGCACTTTAGTGGTAAAACTCACTATAGCACCATAAGCTGTACCCAAAACACTGGTGGCATAGGCTCTGACATAATAGGTAGTAAGAGGTGCTAATCCTGATATTTCACTGGTATAAGTGCCTATAGCTGTGGAGCTATTTATCACTTTATTATCGGAAACAGTAGGGGTTGCACTGGTGCTCCAGCAAATCCCTTTTTCTGATAATGTAGTACCGCCATTAGTGGTAACATTTCCTCCGGCAGTAGCTGTTGTAACTGTTACGGCTGAAACTGCATCTGTAGTCACAGTTGGCAAATTCGCCGTTGTTATACTAAGTGCAGCAGTACTTTTTCCATAATAATTGTATCCCGTAACCGTATATTCTGTTGGGTCGCTGACAGCTGTTGGTGTACCTGTAACGATTCCTGTACTACCATTAAAGCTCAGACCAGTAGGCAATGTTGTTGGTGCTACCGTATATCCTCCTAAATTTATTTTTCGGATTCTATCGCCAGTCCATTCAGACACATAAGCAATTCCAGTTGTTGGATTAATAACGATATTAGCTGGTTCATTAAAAGTAGCTGCGCTACCATTACCATCTAATGATGATGCTGTACCACTACCTGCAATAGTTGATACCAATCCTGATGGGGTAATTTTTCTGATTTTGTTTCCCCATTCGGCTACAAATAAATTTCCTGCTCCGTCTATCGTCATTCCGTATGGATTGTCAAAAGTAGCCTCAGTTCCTGAACTATCTACCGAACTTTTTGTTCCAGAACCGGCAACAGTTGTTACCGCATAAGGACTGGTTTTGGCTATTTTACGGATTTTATGTCCGCCAAAATCACTTACATAAACAAAGTTAGCATCTACCGCAATACCCGTAGGGTCATTGAAAGTAGCAGCAGTTCCTGTAGCATTATCTAAAGTACTTTGAGTTCCACTACCCGCAATAGTTACCACCTGAGCTGAACTAATGGTGATACGACGAATCTTATTCCCTGCTCTATCGGTAACATATAAATAAGTTCCACTTGGATCTATTGTAATTCCACTTGGTTTTTTGAAAGTAGCAGCAGTACCAATTCCATCAACGGAGCTACTAGTTCCTGAACCTGCAAAAGTGGTTACCGCATAAGGTGCTATTAATGAAACTTTACGGATACGATCATTTTCTTTATCGGCTACATACAAGCAGTTATTGGCCGTATCCAAAGCCAAATCTGAAGGCCAGTTGAAACTAGCTACGGTTCCTGTTGCATTATCTTTGAAACGACCATAAAAGAAAGAATAATAACCATCCCCTGCAATTGTTGTAACTACGCCCTCAGGAGTCATTTTACGAATGCGTTGATTAGCTGAATCAATAAAATAAACATTCCCATTAGCATCTAATGTCATTCCCAAAGGACCATTCATTTTTGCTGCCGTTTCTGTAGCATCCAAAAACCCAGTAGTGGTTCCCGCAAATGTACTTACTTGCTTGTAAGTCAATGCTGGAATTGCACTTCCTATGCTTACTGGACTCAAGGCGGTTATTGCCTTATTCAGCTCGTAATTTTGTGGCGTTTCGTAACTGATACTTGGCCCTGAATTGGCTCCAGAAGTCGTAAATTGATTGGCAAAAGTATAAGTTGTCCCTGTAGCATTTGTAGCATACCCTTTAAAAGTATAGGCTGAACTGGCTGTTAACCCAGAAATTAAATTGGTGAAAACTCCTGTAGTTCCTGGATTTGTTACTTTACTAACTCCAGTTTCTCCAAGTACTGGATTTGAGTTAACACTTGTTAAGGCATATACAATTCCTCTTTCGGTAATCAAACCGCCACCCCCATCGTTGACAACAGTCCCTCCAACTGTAGCCCCTGTTATTGCTGGGAACGAACTTGGACTACTTAATGTTGGTGCTTCAGGAGTATTGTTTATTGTCACATAAAAAGTATTCAAATCAGACTTATTCAGGCTACCATTATCAGCAACTGAAACATCTACCACATATACATTATCATTGTTGGTATCAGTTGGTAATTCAAAATCGGCTGGAGCTACCAAGGTTAGTACCCCAGTAGTACTATTTATAGAAAATCTCGCTGCGTCTTCACCGCCTGCAATTGCATAAGTCAAAGTTTGAGCCGGAACATCACTATCTGTTGCTGATAAAGTTGTAACGGCATTCGTATTTTCCTGAATATTTATCATCACACTATCGGTACCATACGTCACACTACCATCCTCTGCCACCGTTATTGGAACTTCTTGTTGCACAAGAGTCCCATTCGCTAATTCAGCTCCTAAAACAACATGATGCAATCCTGAGGGAGTACCTGCAGGTAATATCACTGCTTGATCTAGTATACCATTGCTATCTATAGTTCCTGTTGCTAATGTTACTGGATCTGAAAACAGGCGAATACTAAAAACAGAATTTGGCTTAAAAATACTTCCAAATAATTTAACTAAAAGATTACCTTGTGAAATAAGGCTTTTTTGCGGAAAATTAAATACAAAATTTGAACCGTTATTAATTGGTGCAATTACAGGATTAAAATTAGTAGCGAAGACTATTTCATTACTGTAATTTGTACCCATACTATTTGTTGCATAACCCCTAACATAATAAGTCGTGTTAGGCGTTAAACCTGTTAGGGTATTGGAAAATGTGCCTGTTGCAGATTTGCTACCCAAAGATATTTTAGTTGTTAAATCAATAGTTGGATTAGGAGAAGTACTCCAGACAAAACCATGATCTGTTGGGCTAGTCGCACCCAAGTCAGTAATGTTTCCGCTAACATTTACTGAAGTAGAGGAAACTAGAATTGCAGGCACAGCGGTAATTGTTGGTGTTGCAGGTGCTGTAGAAACCTTATAATAAACTGACGGACCTATACCGCTAACACCTGATGTATACGTTGTTGATGTTTGTGGGTTATATCCTGTAACACTGTAAGCTAAATATCCCGTTCCAACAGAGGTTTCCCAATTTATGTATCCCGTTATACACTCTAATACTAAAACATATCTATTGTTAGGCTCTAATACAATGTGTAACTCTCCACTGTCCCAGGGATAACTTGTCGTTTGTGTACCACTATAAACATTCGTAGCTAATGGAGATCCAGTTGGGACATAAGGAATAGTTTCTGAAGATTTATATATTTTTAAAGAAAGATGACCAACATTAAAATTTATTTTCAATTGTATGTTATTAATAATATAGTTAGTAGCATCCGTGACTATTGGAACTATAGCTAATTCTGGACTATCTTGATTATCAGATTCTAACCCAAATCCATAATTACCAGAAGGTTCCTTTTGAAAATTATCAAAAGGCAAAGTCTGCCCTAAACACTGATAAGAGGATAGAAACAGAAAACTAATCATTATTAAATTTAAAAATAATGAAGTTTTCAAATCTTTTTTTGATGAAGCCAGTAATACTACAAGTAATTTTTTGATCATGTTCAATAAATGATTTTAATTTTTTAATTTATGCTTGTAACTAATTTTATATCTATTACTTAATTAGCGCCAAAGCGAAACAAAGTAAGAGTATCAAGCGCTGAACCGCAAAAAGTCGTAGTCCAGAATCATTAAATAAGAGTAACTAAAAAAACATAAAAACCTGATTTAAAGCAGTTTATTACAAAACAATTTTAGACTTATTTCCATAATGAAATTTCAAAAAAAAATAGAAATAGGTCCTAAAAACACGTTGACACTTACATTCCATTTTAGAAAACCTTTTCAAAAAACAATAGGCAAAAAAAAAGTCAAAGGCTTCAATAGAAGGCTTTGACTTGATTTAATAAAAAGAATGTGGTTTATGATTTAGACATTGTTTTATCGGCAATTTGACTTCGGTAATAATTAGGTTTTACTCCCGTAAACGTTTCAAATGCATTATAAAAACTTTGCTTAGAACCAAATCCAGCTTTTTCGGCTACACTTTCTATTTTAAAATTAGCATAGGCTGGATCAGAAAATAATTGTTTTAATTCCTCAACCCTGAAACTATTAACATAGGTATTGAAATTGAAACCATATTCTTGTTTCAATAACTGAGTGATTTCTTTTTTAGGCACACCTAATTCTAGTACAATATCTTCTAATTTTAATTTAGGATTCAAGTATGGTTTTTGGTTTACAAAATATTCTTGCATTTTGTTTTTTAATTTTTTTGAATAGTCTAAATTTTCTTTTAAAACTGGTGCTTTAGCTTCTAAAATTGTATTTTTTTCTGCTTTAGCTAATCGATATTTGTCCATCAAAACATCATAGGCTTTATTTCTTTCTTTCAGAAATAAAGAACGTTGACGATATAAAAGAACTAATCCTGCTGCAAAAAACATCAATATAAATAATATCACAATCGTTTTTTGCTTGTATCCTAATACTTGAAGTAAATGTTTGTTTTCCTCTTCTTTTTTGGATGTTTCATATTTGATTTCTAATTCATGTAAGGCTTTTTGTTTATCCAATGAAAGCAATGAATCTGTACTTATTTTCATCTGTTCAGATACCAGTAAAGCCGCTTCAAAATTTTTGTTGTTTTTATATAATTTTAATAACGAAGGCTGCATCTGTAAGGCCTCAAAGGACATCCCTAATGAATCCGCTAAATGAATTGCACGAGTCAAATAAGCCAAGGCTTTGTCAGGTTGCTGCTTTTTAATATAAAGATCACCCAGACCTTTACTTGCCATAGCGACACCTTCATAAGCCTGGATTTTAATACAATCCGCAAGCATACTTTGAAAAGTTCGTTCCGATGATGTTAAATCACCTTTGGCAAAAGAAGCCACAGCAACATTATAATCGATTTTCATTTTCAAATAAGCACCTGATTTTCCAGATACATATTGTAATGCTCTAAAGTAATAATCCAACGCTTTGTCTTGGTCTTTTATGTCATCTGCATAAAAAGTTCCAATATTCATCAATACGGAGGAAATAGAATTAGAATCTTTCACTTTCAAAGCAGCTTCATATGCTTTTCTATAATATTCTAAGGATTTTTCAGTACTCTTGGTATATGAATATGCACTCCCAATATTCATACAAACATTAATAATGGGCTTAATACTATCTAGTTTATTCAATACCTCGTACGAATCCAATAAAAACTTTTGCGCATTGACAAAATCACCTTTATGGCACAATATAGCACCATAAGTAGCACTCAATTTTGCCGATTCAAATGGCATATTATTATTTTTAAAAGTAGCTATAGCACCCTGAAAATAAGGAGCCATTTCTTGTTGATTCGTAAAATCAATATCGCCTTTAACCAATAAAAGTGACTGAGCAATAGCTAATGAATCTTGAATTTTTCCTGCAAATGCTCTTATTTGCTTTCCCGTTGACAAAACCGAATCCATATTCTGAAGATTAGAAAATGCCTCTTGACGCAACTTATAAACACGTATCAGTTGTTCGTCATTCAACTTTTGTTTTTTCGAAGATTTTAATACCGTATTAGTAAAAACAAGAGCCGAATTGGGATTCGTTTTAATCTCTTTTTCTGCATTATTTAATAATTCTTCTATTGAAATGTCCGTTTTCTCAGAATGATTAAATTCACAGGAATAAAAAACAAGAATAAATAAGGATAGGATGCAAATGAATTTAAAATCTCTCATTCAAAAAAAATATTAATAGTTTCAACCTAAATAAAAAACCAAAATCACTGTAACTCTTTTAGTAATCTTTAAAAATTAGTTTGAGTGATTTCTTGAAGAAAATTTAGAAACTAATAACAATCTGAAAAAGGGTTTTAGTTAATTTAAAATTTATCCAAACAAAAGTATATCAATAAATACGGTAGTTTTTAAATTATACTTATATCTTAAAATAAAATACGGATGATTTCATTACAGTGATTATTCACTTGAACTAGTAACATCATGTTGCGAGTTTCGCGTTTTTATTATTTAGTTTTTTTGCATTGATTTGGTTCAACAAACGATTATTTTCCATAGAAAAAAGTATGTTTCTAAATGAATTAAAAACATTGAAGCTCCTATCTATTTTCCAATGAAAAAAATTACTAAATTTGTGTAAAGCATCATTAATGTAATGCTGTTTTGACAGTTATTAGTTCTCTAAATTATTTCAATAACTATTATAATTTAGAGTCAAAATTATGCTGAAGTCGCAATCTATAAGTATTTTATTTAAAGAAAGTCCCCACTTATAAATAAACTTTTATGAACTGGAAATCTGAAAACAAATTAGCCAATTTAGGATTCTTCATCGCTCTCAGTATACTTATTTTACTAAGTCTTTTTTCATATCAATCTTTTCAAAAAAACATTGAAAATGAAAAATGGGTTCGACATACTTACATAGTTTTACAAAACAGTAAGGAATTATTCTCTACAATCAAAGATGCTGAAACGGCACATCGAGGTTATATTATAAGTGGGAACGCTAACTTCCTAGAGCCTTTGGCAAATTCAACTGCTAAAAAAGACAGTCTATTTAATCAAATTACACCCTTCCTCTCTAACAATAAAAAACAGCTACAAAGAGTAGAACAACTTAAAAAGTTAACCCAAGAAAAATACCGTTTCATCTATAACAACATATCGTTACGTCAAAAAAAAGGCGTTAACGAAGCCATGAAAGAAATAAATAGTGGCGAAGGAAAAAGAATAATGGATGAAATTAGAGTTGTTTTTCATCAATTCGACAAAGAAGAACAATACTTGTTAGAAGAAAGAGGACTCAAAACAGAAAACTCTACAAATACCTCTAAAATAATTCTATTAATAGGAACTTTAACTAGTTTATGTATCTTCTTAATCATATTTTATATCCTAAAAAAACAAATCAAACAAAGAAGAAAAAACGAAGAACAACTGTTTATTCAAAATGAATGGTTTACTCAAACGCTCGTCAGTATTGGAGATGGAGTTATAACTACTGATACAAATGGCATTATCTCCATGATAAATAAAACTGCCTGTCAGATTATAGGTTGGAAAAATGAAGAAATTACAGGTAAGAATATTGATTTTGTTTTTAATATTTTAAATGAAAGAACAGGTCAAAAAGTAACAAACCCAATAAGTATAGCACTTCGAGAAGACAAAACCGTATTACTGGATGAAAACACTATTTTAATAAAAAAGGATGGGACAAAAATATATGTAGACGATAGCGGTTCTCCAATTCATAACAAAAAAGGAGAAATAATTGGAGCAGTACTGATTTTTAGAGACATTACTGAAAAGAAAAAAGTGGAACTCGAAAGAGATATGTTTTACAACATATCAATTGACATGATTGGTGTGGCTGGAAATGATGGTTATTTCAAAAGAATAAATCCTGCTTTTCAAAAAACGCTTGGATATACTGACGAAGAATTTCTTTCAAGAGGGTTTTTAGATTTTGTCCATAGCGATGATATCAAAAAAACGCTTGCTGAAATGGAAAAGTTAGCTGCTGGCGAACCTACTCTAAGTTTTGCAAACCGTTACAAATGCAAAGACGGAACCTATAAATGGTTAGAATGGAATGTCATCCCAGTTGACGAAAACTTATATGCCATGGCTCGTGACACTACCGAAAGACATAAAGCCGAACAAGAAATTGATGCCGCTCGAAAAAAATTCTTCCAGATTTTAGAATCGAATCCTGTTGCTATTGTGATTACAGAAATCAAAAACAGGCAAATTAAATATGTCAACGATGCTTTTTGTCAAATGTCAGGTTTTCAAAGAGAAATGGTGCTGGGTAAAAATGCTTCCGACTTAAAAACAATAAGCACCTCTGAAGGAGAAAAAATTACTCAAAAAATACTAAAAGCTGGTGGGCGTGAAAAAAATATGGAATCTAAATTCCGAAGAATGAATGGCGAAGAAATAGATGTTCTCTTTTCTGTGGAAAGTCTTGAAATAGAAGGCTCGATGTGTTTTATAGGTTCTTTTATTGATATTAGCCAAAGAAAAAAAGCAGAACAAGAAATAAAAAGACTTAACCAAAATCTTGAAAAAAAAGTAGAAAAAAGAACCGAAGAATTACAAAAACAGAAGGAATTCACAGATGATATCTTAAATAAAATTCCAACAGAAATAGCTGTTTACGATCACAACAAAAACTATTTATATGTAAACCCAAAAGGCATTGAAAGTGAAGAAATCAGAGATTGGATTATAGGGAAAAGCGATTTTGATTACTGTAAATTAAAAGGTATTGACGAAACAATTGCCAATAAAAGAAAGGAATCTTTTGAGAAAGTAAAAGAAAATGAATCTGTTGAATGGATCGATGAATTAATAACTGAAGATGGAGAACTAAAATATATGTTACGCATATTGCATCCTTTAGAAAACAGTGACAAATACATTTTGACAGGATATGACATTACTGATCTTAAAAAAGCAGAGCAAGAAAAACAACAATACATCAATGACCTTGAGCAAATGATGTTTATGACTTCACACAAAGTTCGGCATCCTATTAGCCAGTTAATTGGAATCTCAAACCTATTAGAAGAAGAACTTTCGAAAGAAGAAGTTACAGGAATTATTAGTTATATCAAAAACTCTATATTATCTCTTGAAACTTTTACTCGTGAATTAACAATGTTTATTCACGAATCAAAAAACAAAAACGAAAAAAGGAATCTGTAACTTTTTTTAATTTTAATAAACAAACACTTTATAAAAAAGATTTTTTCTATCTTCAAAGTAAGTCTAAACATTTCCGTTTTAGAGTGTTTTCCATTTCATTGCATTCTAATTAGTCAAAAGAGAACGTTAAATCAGCTGGAGTTTTTAGAAAAAACATCTTGTGTAACAAATGTTACTGAATCCTTTTTTTGTCTGTATTACTTTTGCCCCAATAAATCAAGAACAACAAAATTAATTCCATAAAATACAACTAAAATGAAACTAGAAAACATTATCAAAGAAAAAGAATGCACCATTGTAGATGTTAGAACTCATGAAGAATTTATGGGCGGACATGTGGTGGATTCCATTAATATTCCGTTAAGTGAAATCCACGAAAGAATTGAAGAATTAAAAAGTCTAAAATCCCCATTAGTGCTTTGTTGTGCCTCTGGAAACAGAAGTGGGCAAGCGCAACATTTTCTTTCTCAAAAAGGAATTGACTGCTATAACGGTGGTTCTTGGTTAGACGTAAATTACTATCAATCTAAATAAATTCAAATCAAATAAATCCATGATAAACATTTTAAAAAAAATATTCGGTTTAGGACCAAACACGAACTATGCTGATTTAGTTAGAAATGGCGCCCTGATTCTGGACGTTCGTTCCAAAGGAGAATTTGCAGGTGGACATGTAAAAGGCTCAATAAATATTCCTGTTGAAGTTCTAAGTCAAAATCTTTCGAAATTAAAAGATAAAGAAAAAACAATCATTACTTGTTGTGCCTCTGGAATGCGAAGTGCATCCGCTAAAAACATCTTAAAATCACATGGCTACATGCATGTTTATAATGGTGGTGGTTGGAGTAGCTTGAAAAATAAATTAAATTAATTACTTCAAAAAAACTTTGCTCTGATTACTAAAACAACGTTAATTGTTAACCAATAACACTATTATTCTTATTTTTAAATAGTTAATTAACAGATACTTAAATTACATATTGTTTAATTTTACTGTGCTTAAAATTAAGCACACTCTTTGCAGAACATGCCCTAAATTGTGTATTCCTGCAAAAAAAATTAATTATAAAAAGCAACTGTTATGAAACTCACAATTAAAAAACAAGAAGAAGTAAAAGGAGCTATGAAAGCTAAATCTAACGGCGCAGAAGATTTAAGAGATTTATTTGAAGTTGGATTGAAAGACATTTATTGGGCAGAAAAAGTATTGACTAAAAGTTTACCAAAAATGGTAGAAAATGCTTCTTCTCCAGAACTAGTTAGTGTATTAAAAAATCATTTGGCAGAAACAGAACAGCATGTTTCCCGATTAGAAAAAGTTTTTGAAACGACTGGAATTAAATTGGGACAAAAAAAATGCGAAGCAATGGAAGGATTACTAAAAGAGAGTAATGATATTATGCAAAAAACTCAAATGGGAAATGTACGTGACGCTGGAATCATTGCATCGGAACAAAAAGTAAAACATTATGAAATTGCCACCTATGGAACCTTACACGCATTTGCTAAGAGTCTTGGTGAAAATAAAGCTGCTCAATTATTAGAAATGACACTTATTGAAGATAAAAAAACGGATGCCACTTTAACCAGAATTGCTTTATCAGCAATTAATAACAAAGCAGTTGCGGCAAGTATGAGACATTAATTCTGAGAAATAAGAATCATTAGTTTATGTAATAAATTAACAAAAAGCCTGCATAAAGCAGGCTTTTTTTATTGTACTATAGTAATTCTGTTTAAAAATAAAACCCATTTAATGCCAATTAAAAATTCAAAAAAACGTTTGCGGTAACCCTAAATAAAAATTACATTTGCAGCAGTTTAACTTTTACACACAAAATGAAGCCTAACACACAACAATTAAACGATTTAACTATCCAAGTCAGAAGAGATATTCTTCGTATGGTTCATGCTGTCAATTCAGGTCATCCAGGTGGATCACTAGGTTGTACAGAATTTTTGGTAGCATTGTACCAAAATTTAATGGACCGCAAAGAAGGTTTTGATATGGACGGTATTGGAGAAGATCTTTTTTTCCTTTCAAACGGACATATTTCACCTGTATTTTACAGCGTATTAGCCAGAAGCGGTTATTTTCCAGTTTCGGAATTAGCAACTTTCCGTCTTATTAATTCAAGACTACAAGGACATCCTACAACTCATGATGGTTTACCAGGAGTTCGTATGGCATCTGGTTCACTTGGACAAGGATTATCTGTTGCAATTGGTGCAGCACAGGCTAAGAAATTAAATGGTGACAACCACACTATTTATACCCTACACGGAGATGGAGAATTACAAGAAGGTCAAAACTGGGAAGCTATCATGTATGCTTCTGCAAAAAAAGTAGACAACCTTATCGCTACAATTGACCTTAACGGAAAACAAATTGACGGAACAACTGACGAAGTTTTAGCAATGGGAAGTATTCGTGCTAAATTTGAAGCTTTTGATTGGGAAGTTCTTGAAATAAAAGAAGGAAATAATATCGAAGCTATTATTGCTGGTTTAACTGAAGCTAAAGCAAAAACGGGTAAAGGAAAACCAGTTTGCGTATTGTTGCATACAGAAATGGGTAATGGTGTTGATTATATGATGTACAGTCATGCTTGGCATGGTAAGGCTCCAAATGATGCACAACTTGAAAATGCTTTAGGACAAAATTATAATACTGGAGGTAATTCAGACTACTAATCCCCTCCTAGCCTCCTCAAAGGGGAGAGACAGCTACATAATAGATAAATAAAAAAACATAAACCCTATAACCCCAATAGGTACTCCCTTCCTTCGGAGGGGTTGGGGGAGGAAAAAATGAAAAAATATACAAATACAGGAAGTAAAGATACTCGTTCAGGTTTTGGAGCGGGAATGACAGAACTAGGTCAGACTAATGAAAATGTTGTGGCACTTTGTGCTGATTTAATAGGTTCATTGAAATTTGACGATTTCAAAAAAAATCATCCAGAACGTTTTTTCCAAATTGGAATTGCAGAAGCAAATATGATTGGAATTGCTGCAGGTTTGACAATTGGTGGAAAAATTCCTTTCACAGGAACTTTCGCTAACTTTTCTACAGGAAGAGTTTACGATCAAATCCGTCAATCTGTTGCTTATTCTGAGAAGAACGTAAAAATCTGTGCTTCACACGCAGGATTAACTTTAGGTGAAGATGGTGCTACACACCAAATCCTTGAAGATATTGGATTAATGAAAATGTTACCAGGTATGACTGTAATCAATACTTGTGATTACAATCAAACTAAAGCGGCTACCTTAGCAATTGCAGATCATCATGGTCCAGTTTACTTGCGTTTTGGTCGTCCAGTTGTGCCTAACTTCATGCCAGCTGACGAACCTTTTGAAATTGGTAAAGCAATTCTTTTAAACGAAGGTTCTGATGTAACAATTATAGCTACTGGACACTTAGTTTGGGAAGCATTACTTGCAGCGGAAGCTTTAGAAGCTAAAGGAATTTCTGCCGAAGTAATCAACATCCATACGATCAAACCATTGGATGAAGAAGCTATTTTAAAATCATTAGCAAAAACAAAATGTATAGTTACTGCTGAAGAGCATAACATCCTTGGTGGTCTTGGAGAAAGCGTTTCTAGAGTATTAGCTTTAAACAATCCTGCTCCTCAAGAGTTTGTTGCGGTTAATGATAGCTTTGGAGAATCTGGAACACCAGAGCAATTAATGGAAAAATACAAATTAAACAATCAAGCTATTGTTGAAGCTGTAGAAAAAGTTATTAAAAGAAAATAATTCCTTTTTAAAATAAAAAAATCCCATTCATTAATTTGAATGGGATTTTTTATATAAGGTCTTTTTATATTAATGACAGGTACTATCCAAGAAGTTTTTCTTACCAGAAGTACAAATTGGAATATCTGCAAATGGATAAGCAATTCCTGTCGCAGGATTTTTTATTTCAAGTTTCGTAGTATAATTATCACCATCATCATCTACATCAAGAAAATCAGGAATATTATCTGCATCAGTATCATCAAGGTTTGTAAGCGTTGTAGGATAGTAAGCTGTATTTCTGTAATCATACATGTATCCATTACCATTTATATCTTCTAAATAAGACGGAATACCATCTGCATCTTGATCTGCTCTTTTTATTTCATACAATTTAAAACTAAACACTAAAGGAGCATATGACGGTATAGAACTACTTCCTGTAGCATAATATCCCAACCCAGAAGGAAGAAACATTACACCTGCACCAAAATCATTGTAAGAAACTGTTCCGTCAGGATTTGATGTATACGTTCCAGTCTTAAATTGCGGGAAAGTTTCACCCCAACCTGGTACCGTTGAGTACAAACTCAAAATAGTTTGTGGGTTTTTAACTTCTTCAAATTTATTAACAGTAAGTGTTGTCACATTTGACACCGCTTGTCGCTCTAAATAATCTCCTCTGTATGATGCCAATACACCATCAACATTACAAGGTGATTGCCCTACTCCTTCTCTTAAAAGTAAATAATATAATTTATAGGTAATACCATGAAGATTTACATCTCTACTCAAAAGTTTTGGAAAACCAGCATTATCTTTATAAGACCAAATAGCAGGTTGCGTTCCTCCATCAGGAATTTTAGTAAAAACTACATCTTGGTCATCTTGAAAACCTGGATGCTCTGTAACTGTAATATAATAGGTTTGTAAATATTCTTCAATATCAGTAAGATCAGTAGCATATTGTACTGAATAATCTCTAAGAGGCTCTGATACAGCATTATCATTTTTTGAACATGAAAATAAAGAGATTGTTGCAACTAATAAAATAAAATAATACTTAAATTTGTTCATTATGGTTAATTTTTAAGTGCGCAAGATACAATATTGATTGATTTTTGTAAACTATTTAACTTGGATTTTAGAAAATTTATGAGAATAGATAAATATTTATGGTGCATGCGGTATTACAAAACCAGAAACATGGTAACTGAGGCTTGCAAAAAAAATCATGTTACCGTAAATGGTCAAGTTGCCAAGCCTTCGAAAGAAGTATTTCCTACCGATAAAATTACGTTCCGAAAAGATCAAATCACACAAATTATTACTGTGCTTGATATTCCGGACAATCGTGTTGGCGCAAAATTAGTCGATATTTATCGTAGAAATGACACTCCAGCAGAAGCATATGAGCATCTGGAACTACTGAAATTGTCTAAAGAACATTACAGAAAAACAGGAACAGGAAGGCCAACAAAAAAAGACCGAAGAGATATTGACGAATATGGAAATGAAATTATTGACGACGACGATTTAGATTAAAAATATTTCTAAAATTTTAAATCTCCACTTTTAACTTTAAAATAAAACAATGAGCAAAAACATCATTTTAACGAATCAAGAAATAGAGCATAAAATAAAAAGAATCGCTTATCAAATCTATGAGACATTTGTAGATGAAGATGAAATTGTGATTGCTGGAATTGCGTCTAATGGATTTATTTTTGCAAAAAAAATAGCTGTTGCACTTGAAACTATTTCTACTTTAAAAATATCATTGTGTGAAGTCAAAGTAAACAAGCAAAATCCAGACTCAGAGGTTCAAACTTCCTTAACTAAGGAACTATATGCTAATAAAGGTTTAGTGCTAGTTGATGATGTTCTAAGTTCAGGCACGACCTTAATATATGCCGTTAGACACTTTCTTAATGTTCCTTTGAAAAAATTCAAAACTGCTGTATTAGTTGATCGCAATCACAAAAAATATCCAGTAAAAGCGGACTTTAAAGGAATATCTCTTTCAACATCTTTATTAGAACATGTTCAGGTCGTTTTTGATGAAAACGGCGACAATTATGCTTACCTAAGCTAAAATTTCAACAATATCAGCTACAGTTTCGTCAATTGTTTTGTTATCAACAATCACTTTATGTTGTGCTTGATTGTAATAAAAACTTCTGTCGAAAAGATGTTTGGCTATAAACTCTTTCATTTCGTCTTCGCTTTTATCTGCTATAAGTGGGCGCTTGCTTTTATTAGTTACCAATCTATCAAATAAAGTTTCGATAGACGCTTTAAGATAAATAGAAATTACATCCTCACGTTGCAACAATTCATGATTATTAGCATAACAAGGGGTACCTCCACCTAAACCTATAATCATGTTTTCAGTTGAATTCAATAATTCAACAAAAACTTCATGTTCTAACTTTCTAAAATAGACTTCGCCTTGAGTTTCAAAAATTTGATTTATAGTTAAATTTGTTTTCTGTTCGATAATTTTATCTAAGTCTACAAACGGAATTTGGATAATTTTTGACAGTTTGTTAGCAATTGTAGACTTGCCACACCCCATATAACCTAATAATATAATTTTTCTCATTTGAATAAAACCTTACAAACTAAGACGTTAAGTACTTTTGTTAAAAAAAGACAAATTTATAATAAAATTGCTTTGAAAATTCAAAAATAAGGTCTTATATTTGCACCCGCATTCAAGAAATGAAATGACTCGATAGCTCAGTTGGTAGAGCACATCACTTTTAATGATGGGGTCCTGGGTTCGAGCCCCAGTCGGGTCACAAAAATTGTGATTTAAAACATACATTTCTTGAATGATTGACTCGATAGCTCAGTTGGTAGAGCACATCACTTTTAATGATGGGGTCCTGGGTTCGAGCCCCAGTCGGGTCACAAAAGGTTGAGTAATTATTTACTTGACCTTTTTTCTTTTTAGGGCCACGTGGAGAAACGGTAGACTTGCCATCTTGAGGGGGTGGTGCTCGTAAGGGCGTGTGGGTTCAAATCCCACCGTGGTCACTTTTAATAATTGTTTACAAGGATCAACAGTTGTTCTTGTTAACATTTACTTAACCACAAAAAAAACACTCTTTTCATGAGTGTTTTTTTATACATAGCAATATGTTATCCTAAAAATAGCTAAAAAAAATTCATACTTAAATCCTACTTATACTGCGCATTGCAATACTATATGCCTTTTACAGTTAGTCTTATTTTGTTAACACCTTGTTACAAAAATTTTGACTGTAAATCAGATTAGTATAAAGACAATCTTAATTTGACATACAATAAAGACTACGAAGGTCTTATTTATTGTTAAGGATACGCATAAATAATTATAGACTCCGAAACTGTCTTTTATTTTTTTTGATTCCTCAACAAGTCCTGATACTCTTTTTCAGTATCAATATCAATAATTCCTTTGTCAAAATTAATCGTAACTACATCTTGGATTCTTTTTTCTATTATTTTTTTGGCGCCAATATCTCCTTTTAGGGACATTAATTCTGGAAATACTGATTGATGGAACAATGCGGGAGTTCCTATAATTCCAGCATAAGAACAAGCAACAATGGGCAATCGCGATGTATTTTGAGCCTCCACCAATTGATGCAGCTGGGTTGTGTTTATATGTGGTTGATCGCCAACGGCAATGATTATTCCATCTGTATCGGGGTATTTTTCTTTTATGAAAGTAATGCCCTTTACTATTGAACTTGCCATTCCTTCTTGCCAGTTTTCATTGGTTACAATAATTAGCTGCTGCTCTTGCAAACTGTTTTTTATCAGTTCTTCATTGGCACCCAAAACTACCACTACAGGATACAGTTTTGAGTTGTTCGCAGTTTTTATGACATGTGTCAAAAGTGTCCCGCTTTCAAATTCTAGTAATTGTTTTGGTCTTCCCATTCTACTACTAGACCCTGCAGCCAAAATAAGTATACCGCATTGATGTATTACACAAGCCATATTAATTTTTAACAAGCTCTACTTGAATCGCTAATGAGTCTCTTGAATGAATTACTTCCTCTTTAAGCGTTAACATCCCTCCTTTTTTTCCTTTCAAAACCGCTTGAATTTCAGCTATAATACTCAAGGCAATTTCTTCGGGTGTTTCAGCACCAATATCCAAACCTGTCGGACTAAAAATAGTCGAAATTTTAGCTTGACTCAAAGATACTCCGCCTTCTTTTAATTCGCCTAACATACGGTTTAATTTCTTTTTAGGACCTAAAATCCCTACATAAGGCACATCGGCAGCGCATAACGATTTTAAGAAATAATAATCGCATTTGTAGCTATGGGTAACTAATACAAAAAAAGTGCGTTTATCATAAGATAAATAATTTAGCGCTACATCTGGATTAGCAACTAAAGTTTGCGAAGCCAAAGGGAATCGTTCTTTATTAGCATGGGTATCTCTTCGGTCAACAATTCGGAAATCCCAACCCAAAACATCCGCAAATTTCATTAATGGAATGGCATCATTTCCCGCACCCAAAACCACTAGGGAAACCGGAGGATGAATAAACTCAAAAAATGCTGTTACAGATTCTTGACCTGATTTATACTGTTTAAAAACAGACTCTTCATTATTCATCACTTCATTCAAATCCCCCAAAATAGAATTTTTAAATAGGCTTAAGGGAATGTTTCCAGAAATTGTTCCGTCTTCTTGAAGCAATAAGCAAGTACCCAATTGCTCTTTTTCTTTATTATCTAAATGGAATAAAGTAACTAATACTGCTTTTTGCCTTAGCGATAATGCTATACGAAGTAATTCAATAGGATTATCTTTTTTTTCGGAGTCAATTTTTTCAAATAAAACTTGAATCAAACCTTCGCAACCGAGGTGAATTCCCATTTCAGAATCATCTTCTTTGGAAGTGTCGTAAGTAAAAAGCACGTTTTTTTGTTCCGAAATAGTAAAAAGCGCTTTCTTTTGAGCATCTCCTTCTAAACAGCCTCCACTGATAGCACCAGTTATCTTTCCATCTTCATTCACTAACATTCGGGCTCCAGGACGTCTGTACGAAGAGCCATCCAAATGAACTACGGTTACTAATGCTGATTTTAAATTATTCTCATTTGCTTTTTCGTGCTTTTTGATAATGTCTTGTAGTTCTTTCATTTTACTTGAATTTGATTTTAAATTGAAATTGAAAATATCACCAACTTGAGATACCTCAAATATATTGAATTTATTTACCTTTTTAAAGATTCACCCAATAAGTGAATTTTAAATTAATTGACCTATAAGTGGGAGTGAATTCTCCCGTGAAATAATTGTCATTACACACTAAATAAAGGTCTGACAAAGGCGCAAATCGCCACTGAAAGCGAGAATTAATTCCCAAATTATTTTTTTGATTACTATACTGAATTAAAGTTGACCAAAATAAGAATTTAGAAAAAGTAAGATCAATTTTTGGGCTTATCAATACTGTCCAATAATTCGGTAT
Source organism: Flavobacterium sp. 123 (assembly GCF_003634825.1). Classification (NCBI taxonomy): domain Bacteria; kingdom Pseudomonadati; phylum Bacteroidota; class Flavobacteriia; order Flavobacteriales; family Flavobacteriaceae; genus Flavobacterium; species Flavobacterium sp. 123. Next base: position 2,252,457 of record NZ_RBXD01000001.1, on the reverse strand, counting down.
TGAAAAACAATTAGTATTAGAATTACTAGTGATAAACCTTTTACTTTCATCTATTTTTTATTTCCAAAAATAAAGGTTGAATCATTATTAATTTGTTTTATTAGCCCAATGACTTTTATTTTAGACAAACAACTAATTTGATTTGCTGTTTGTCTAAAATAACAGGAGTTAGTCTAAATTATTAGCATAAAAAATTGTATAATGTTTAAATTATATACTTTTATTTAAATTTTCTTCAAATGAATAATAAGAAAGGCATCATTATATTTAACCTGTTATTTTGGAGTTTACTATTCGTTTATAAATGGATAGGTATTGGTTCATTAACAGAGGAGTATGAAAAATATTTCATGTATTCCGTATTCCATATTCCAGCTGCATTTTTAACTACAATGCTATCTTTTCATGTCTTTTTTGAAAAATTTTACAACCCAAAAGACAAAACTATTTTTTGGGTTTCTATTACCTCTACAGGTTTATTTTTTGTTTTAGCTAAAAGGGCTTATAGCTTTTTCTATTTTGACTCCATTTACTTTTTAACGGAGAAAATAGATGAATCTTTCTTCTCATTACCTAAATTATTATTAGAATTTTTTAGTTTGTATTTAATGGTGGGAATGTACGGAATGTTCTATTTTATTGCTCATTGGCACAAGCAACAACAAATTCTAGTTGGTTTAAATGAAGAAAAAGTAAAATCAGAATTGAACTTATTAAAATACCAGGTTCATCCTCATTTTTTATTTAATATGTTGAATAATATTTATTCGACTGCTTTAATTAAAAGCCCAGAAACAGCTGATCAAATCCTTCATCTTTCTAATTTTATCGAATATAATTTATACCATTCAAAAAAAGAAGTAGTACCTTTAAACGAAGAATTTGATTATTTGAATAACTTCATAGAATTGCAAAAAATACGATTAGGTGATAAGCTAAACGTAGAAATAGTATTGCCTGAAGATTCTGATAAAGTATTCATTCAACCGCTTCTTTTATTACCCATAATTGAAAACAGTATTAAACATGGCGTCGAAAATTCTATTCGAAATTCATGGATAAAAATAAAAATTGATATTAATAAAGAGCATAATGAGCTAACTATTGAAGTTTCAAATAGTACAGAAGAGCCCATTCAAAATAATGGCATCCAAGAAAAAGGTGGTATGGGATTGGACAATTTAAAGAAACAACTAAAGTTATATTATCCAGACAAACATTTGCTTAATATTTTGAAAGAAGACGAGGTTTTTACAGTAGTTCTTAAAGTAATCTATAATAATTATGTATAAATGTCTAATCATAGATGACGAAGTTCCTGCTAGGGCACTAATTTCAAATCATCTGTCTAAATTACCTGATTTTGAAGTAGTAAAATCTTTTGCTAATGCAATTGATGCGTTTGTTTTTTTGCAACAAAATGAGGTAGATTTAATTTTTTTAGACGTTCAAATGCCCAAAATGAGTGGCATAGAGCTCATAAAATCGCTTAATAAAAAACCAACCGTTATTTTGACAACGGCTTTTAGAGAATATGCAGTTGAAGGATTTGATTTAGAAGTTTTTGACTATTTATTAAAACCGATAAGCCAAGAACGTTTTTTAAAATCGATTTCTCGATACATTAATTCAAAAGCTACTAAAGAATCTGTTGTGAATAGTAAAATGATATCTGAATCATTCATAACATTAAAAGTAGGAAAAGAAAACAAACAAATTAATGTGAACAACATTCTATATGTTGAGGGACTGAAAGATTACATCAAAATTATTACAACCGAAGGTGTACTCATTGTTTATGAGCGATTGCGAAAAATGGAAGAACTACTAACAAATGATGCCTTTTTTAGAATACACAAATCATTTATAGTGGCTAAACAACATATTACTCATTGGAATACCAATAATGTTGCTATAAAAGATAAAGAAATACCTATTGGTAGAACTTACAAAACCGATTTTTTAAATAAGAACAAATAATCTAAGCTATATGAAGAAATTTAATTTAAAAATTAACAGCAAAGAGTACCTGTTAGAAGCCGATGAAAACATGCCTCTTTTATGGGCAATACGAGATTTAATTGGCTTGAAAGGCACTAAATATGGTTGTGGAATTGGTGCTTGTGGTGCTTGTACCGTGCATTTAGACGGAACGCCTGTACGCTCTTGTCAGTTGCCTATTTCGGTTATTGAGAATCAAGATATTACTACTATTGAAGGATTATCTGAAAATGGAAACCATCCAGTTCAGAAAGCTTGGTTAGAACTTGATGTAGCACAATGTGGTTATTGCCAAACAGGACAAATAATGACGGCTTCGGCTTTACTGAAAAACAATCCAAACCCAACTGATGAGGATATTGATAGTTTCATGAGTGGAAATATTTGCCGATGTGGAACCTATACAAGGATTAAAAAAGCCATACAATTAGCCGCTAAACCAACCAAATAGATAAACTTTTTGACAAATGGAAGAAAAAAAAACATATAGTAGACGTTCATTTCTAAAGGTAACATCGATTTCAGGTGGCGGAATGATGATTGGATTTAGTTGGATGGCAAATTTATTGCCAAATGCCGCATTAGCAATTGAAAATCCAACTAAAGATTGGGTTAAACTAACTGGATTCATAGAAATAAGTTCTTTAAATGAAATAAAATTATATTGTCCTAATCCGGAAATAGGTACCAATGTAACAACTTCATTGCCTATGCTAATTGCAGAGGAACTTGACATCAATTGGGAAACAGTTATTGTTGAACAAGGGGATTATGACACTCCAAGATTTAAAAATCAATTCACTGGAGGAAGTATGGCTATAAGTATGGCTTGGATTCCTCTAAGAACGGCAGGTGCAACTGCAAGACAAATGATAATGCAAGCAGCGGCTAACCAATGGAACGTCCCTCTAAAAGAAGTAACTACTTCAAAAGGAAGCGTTTACCATTCAGCCTCTTCCAGAAGTTTATCCTACGGAGCTTTGGCAACAGCCGCCTCTATATTGCCGATACCCGAAAATGTTACTATTAAACAAAATACCGATTTTTCATTGATTGGTACACATCAAAAAAATGTAGTAGGAACAAAGATTGTTACAGGTAAACCTTTATATACATTGGATTATGAACAGGAAGGAATGTTAATTGCCATGGCCATTCATCCTCCAGCATTTGGGATGCAATTAAAATCATTTGATGGTGCAGATGCTTTAAAAATGGCAGGAATTAACGATGTTTTTGATATAAAAGTATATAAAGAAGGATATGTAAAAAATGCATTGGATACTAGAAATTTCAATCATTTAATTGTCGTTGTAGGGAAAACGATTTGGGAGGTGATGAATGCTCGAAAAATGGTGAAAGCAGTATGGGAACCAATTAAGGAGTCCAAAGAAATTGTTGGAACTTGGGGAGGCAAAAAAGAAGAATTGACTCCAGCGGGCTTGGAAAGCACAGAGGGGCACTTGAAAAAGATGCAAGAAATGCAGAAAAACCCGGGCAAAATTTTAAGACGAGATGGAAACCCTGAATTAGCCTTTGAACAAGCTCATCATATACTAGAACGTACATACACAGCTCCGTTTTTAGCTCATAATCCTATGGAACCGATAAGTTGTTTTTCGCATATTACTGACGAAAAAGCTTTTTTTGCGGCACCTATTCAGATTCCAGAATTCATGAAGCAAAGTATTGTTGCCAATTTAGAAGTTCCTGCCGAAAAAATTGAAATAAAATTAGCACGAATTGGAGGTGGATTTGGTAGAAGACTCTATGGGCATTATATGATTGAAGCTGGCTTAATTTCAAAAAAAATGAAAGCGCCAATAAAGTTGATTTATACCAGAGAAGATGAAATGACAGCAGGGCTTTACAGACCATCATATATGGTAACTTACAAAGCAGCATTTGACGCTAATAATAATGTTACAGCAATTCACATCAAAGGTGGTGGAATTCCAGAAAGTGCCATTCACGAAAACCGATTTCCAGCTGGTGCTTTTGATAATTATCTAGCTGAAGGATGGGAAATTCCTTCAAACATTAATGTCGCTGCATTTAGAGCGCCTGGTTCTAATTTTATTGCGGCAGCCGAACAATCTTTTATAGATGAATTATCAGAAAAAATAGGAAAAGATCCTATAGACTACAGAATAGAACTATTACAACGTACCAAAGAAAAACCCGTAGGAGAAAAAAACGACTATGACGCAGATAGATATATTGGAGTTTTAGCAAAGGTGAAAGAAGAATCTGACTGGCAAAACTTAAAATTATCCAATAAAAAATATGGAGTTGCTGCTTATTTTTGTCATCAATCATATGTTGCCCATGTTGTTGAACTTAGCCTAGGAGAAGAAGCTCCTATAATTGAAAAAGTGACAACAACAATTGACTGTGGAGTTGTTGTAAACCCTGAAGGGGCTAAAAATATGGTCGAGGGTGCTATAGTAGACGGTATTGGTAATAGTTTGTTTGGTGCTTTAACCCTTAAAAATGGTAAACCAGAGCAACAAAACTTTGACCAATATAGAATAATTCGTCACAATGAAGCTCCTAAGAAAATTGATATTCATTTTATAAAAAACAATATCAATCCAACTGGATTAGGAGAACCTCCTTTCCCTCCTGTAATGGCTGCTTTGGCGAATGCCTTATATAAAGCTACTGGGAAACGATTTTATAATCAACCTTTTCAAAATGATTTAAACAGTTAAGTTTAACTAACTAAAAAACGAATTTTAAAGGAATTAAAATATGGTTTTGCGGTCTTTAATAATACCATAATTAAGAGTTACTATGAAAAAATTTAATTTAAAAATTAACAGCAAAGAGTACCTTTTAGAAGCCGATGAAAACATGCCTCTTTTATGGGCAATACGTGACATGATTGGTTTAAAAGGCACTAAATATGGTTGTGGAATAGGTGCTTGTGGTGCTTGTACCGTGCATTTAGACGGAACGCCTGTACGCTCTTGCCAGTTGCCTATTTCGGTTATTGAGAATCAAGATATTACTACTATCGAAGGACTATCTGAAAATGGAGACCATCCAGTTCAGAAAGCTTGGTTAGAACTTGATGTAGCACAATGTGGTTATTGCCAAACAGGGCAAATAATGACGGCTTCGGCTTTACTGAAAAACAATCCAAACCCAACTGATGAGGATATTGATAGTTTCATGAGTGGAAATATTTGCCGATGTGGAACCTATACAAGGATTAAAAAAGCCATACAATTAGCCGCTAAACCAACCAAATAGATAAACTTTTTGACAAATGGAAGAAGAAAAAAAAACATATAGTAGACGTTCATTTCTAAAAGTAACCACTATTTCAGGTGGCGGAATGATGATTGGATTTAGTTGGTTAATGGGCTTAAAACCAAATGAAGCAATTGCTAGTTCATTGAAAATAAATAAAGAGGGACAAGTTGAATTCAATGGATATATCCAAATCACTACTGAAAATAAGATTAAAATATTTTGTCCGAATCCAGAATTTGGTCAGAACGTAATGACCTCATTGCCGATGCTTATTGCTGAAGAATTAGATGTGGATTGGAAAAATTGTATCGTTGAGCAGGCTCCTTATGATACCAAGTTATACAAAAGACAATTTACAGGAGGGAGTAATTCCATTCGACAAGCTTGGAAAGAACTAAGAGGTGTTGGGGCTTCAGCAAGGGAAATGCTACTTTTAGCAGCGGCACAATCTTGGAATGTACCTCAATCTGAATTAAGTACAAAAATGGGTATTATTTCGCACCTCAAAAGTGGAAAATCTGTAACTTATGGACAACTAGCCTCCGAAGCGTCTAAATTCACTCCGCCTCAAAATGTTGTACTAAAAAACAATTCTGACTTTACTATTTTAGGAAATCCTCAAAAAAATGTAGAAGGTATAAAAATCGTTAGTGGAAAACCTTTGTTTACACTTGATTACCACCAAGAGGGAATGTTAATAGCAATGGCACAACATCCCCCAGCTTTTGGTTTAAAATTAAAATCATTTAATGCTAATGAAGTTCTCAAACAACCCGGAATAAAAGAAGTCTTCGCTATCAAAGTATATGAAGATAATTTTGAAAAAGCTATTTTCGACATCCGGACTTTTAATGAATTAGTCATTATAGTTGGTAATTCCACTTGGGAAGTACTCCGTGCAAGAAAAAAACTCAAAGCAACTTGGGAACCCATTTTGGAAACGAAAGAAGTTGTAAATATTTTTGGAAATAAAAGAGAAGAAGTTATACCTGCTGGTTTAGAAAGCACCGATTCGCAGTATGCCAAAATGTTAGAAGAATCAAAAAAACCAGGTAAATTACTCAGAAAAGATGGCAATCCAGAATTAGCATTTGAGCAAGCTCATGAAATAGTAGAACGCACCTATACAGCACCGTTTTTGGCACATAATACCATGGAGCCTATTAGTTGTTTTGCCGATGTTACCGATAACAAAGCCTTATTTGTAGCTCCTATTCAAGCACCAGATTTCATAGCACCATCTATTGCTACCCGATTAGGTATTCCAAAAGAAAATATAGAAATACAATTGGCCCGAATGGGAGGCGGTTTTGGAAGACGCGCTTACGGACATTATATGGTAGAAGCAGGAATTATTTCGCAAAAAATTAAAGCACCTGTGAAATTAATATATACCCGAGAAGACGATATGACCTGCGGAATTTACCGCCCTATGTATTCAGTAACCTACCGTGCGGCAATAGATACTAACAAAAAATTGACAGCAATACACGTAAAAGGTGGTGGATTGCCAGAAAGTCCAGTACACGAAAACCGCTTCCCAGCTGGAGCTGTAGATAATTACTTGGCCGAAAGTTGGGTAATTCCAACCAACTTGACAATTGGTGCGTTCAGAGCACCTAGGTCTAATTTTATTGCTAGTGCTGAACAATCTTTTTTGGATGAATTAGCCGAAGCTTTAGAAAAAGATCCAATAGATTTTAGAATTGAATTGCTACAAAGAGCCAAAGAAAACCCAGTGGGAAAAAATAATGAATATAATGCAGATCGTTACCTTGGTGTTCTAGAAATGGTAAAAGAAAAATCAGATTGGAAAAATTTAAAATTATCGAATAAAAAGTATGGTGTAGCAGCCTATTTTTGTCATCAATCCTATGCTGCTCATGTTGTTGAACTTACTTTAAACGAAGGTATCCCCGTAGTCGAAAAAGTAACTACAGCTATTGATTGTGGTGTGGTTGTTAATCCCGAAGGAGCCAAAAACATGGTTGAAGGTGCTGTTGTTGACGGCATTGGAAACAGCTTGTTTGGAGCCTTAACGATTACTAACGGAAAACCAGACCAACAAAATTTTGACCAGTACAGAATGATTCGCCATAATGAGGCACCAAAAAATATTGATATTCATTTTGTGAAAAATAACATTGATCCAACAGGATTAGGCGAGCCTCCTTTTCCACCTGTATTTGCTGCTGTAGCAAATGCTTTATACAAAGCTGCTGGAAAAAGATTTTACAATCAACCTTTTCAAAAAGATTTGGAAGCGTAGTATATTAGAATGCGATCAAGTCTAATTATATGACATTAAAAACTCCTTATTTTAAGGAGTTTTTATTGAAACGAATGCGTGAAAATGATCTTAAAAACCTATTCATAAGCACCTGTTTTAATACTAACGTGGTCACAAAACCGACAAATATACTTTCCTGTATTTTGGCGGTTTTTTTATTTATAAAAAAACTTCTAGCTACTTTTAAAACTGGATTCATACATTTAGAGAAACATTATACAGCTGTATCTTGCTAACTTAATTCAAACTTCTATATTCATTAGGGGTATACCCCACTCGCTGTTTAAACAATCTAGAAAAATGTTGAGGATATTTAAACCCTAACTCATAAGCGATTTCGTTTACGGTTAAATTGTCTACCAAAATCTTATCTTTTGCTAAATCAATTATTTTATTTTGAATGTATTCCTGAGCTGATTTTCCAGTTTCTTTTTTTATCAAATCACCAAAATAGTTGGCAGACAAATATAATTCGTCAGCACAATAGGCAACGGACGGCAAACCAATAGTATTGGGTTTATCCGTTTTGAAATAACCGTTTAACACCTCTTCAAATTTTTCCAAAATTCCTTTATTAACATTTTCTCTAGTTATAAATTGTCTGTCATAAAATCGTTCACAATAATTTAAAAACAATTCAATATTTGAAGCAATAAGTTTCTTACTATGCTTATCAACTCCAAGTTCCAATTCTAAAAGAATTTTCGAAAAAGAGTCTAAAACAATTTGTCTTTCCCGTTCTGACAAATGCAATGCTTCATTTGCATTATAACTGAAAAAATTATAATCCTTTAAACTTTTAAAAAGAGAAGTTCCGTGTATTAAATCAGGATGAAATACTAAGGCATACCCTTTTGGTTGATATACTTTACCATCCGTTTCTACTTCCATAACTTGCCCTGGAGCAACAAAAACCAATGTTCCTTCTTGATAGTCGTAGTAATTACAACCATAACGCAAATCACCACACTTTATATCTTTCAAAAAGATGCAATAAAAACCATAATAAATTCTAACAGTCTTCTCCCCTTCCCAAGATCTTTCATCGGCTTTTGAAAAATCAATAACACTTATTAATGGATGTAAAGTTTCGTTATTGTTAAACACATTATATTCCGTAACGGTATTAAACTTGACTATTTTGTTCATGATAATTTTTATTTTATAATACAAATTTAGACATTTAGATAAATCAATTATCATATAGTATGTCCAATCAGTAATATTGGTAGAACAATCGGTAATCTATATACCAACATCTTCATTTTCAGTTCGGAAATTTGCAAAGTAGTATAAATTCTCCTCGTTGTACAGTAACCTTAAAATCACAGAATCATGCAAAATATAAAATTAAATAACGGTGTAGAAATGCCAATTTTAGGATTCGGAGTTTTCCAAATTCCAGATGCTAACGAATGTGAAAAAGCAGTATTAGAAGCATTTGATTGCGGGTATCGCTTAATCGACACTGCCGCTTCGTACATGAATGAAGCCGCCGTAGGTAATGCCATCAAAAAAAGTAATATTCCTAGAGAAGAATTATTTATAACTACCAAAGTGTGGGTCCAAGATGTTAGTTATGAAAAAACAAAAATTGCTTTTCAAAAATCATTAGACCTTTTGCAACTAGACTATCTAGACTTATATCTTATTCATCAACCCTACGGAGATATTTTTGGTTCTTGGAGAGCTATGCAAGAATTATATGCCGAAGGTAAAATTAGAGCAATTGGTGTTGCTAATTTTCATCCAGATAGAGTAATGGATTTAATTGTTAATAGTGGTTTCACACCAGCCATCAACCAAATTGAAACTCATCCGTTTGATCAACAAATTAGCACTCAAGAATTTCTTCAGAATAACAACGTGCAAATTCAATCTTGGGGACCTTTTGCCGAAGGAAAAAATAACATATTCAATAATGACATATTATTGGCAATTGGGAAAAAATACGATAAAACAGTAGCACAGGTTATTCTTCGTTGGTTAACCCAAAGAGGCGTGGTTGCTATTCCAAAATCAATTCGAAAAGAAAGAATGCTGGAGAATTTCGCCATTTTCGATTTTGAATTAGCTACAGATGATATGCAGTTGATTCAGACTTTAGACACAAATGAGAGTTTGTTTTTTGACCACAGAGATCCAAATATGGTAAAATGGTTGAGCGAAAGAAAGCTAAACCTTTAAACTACAATTAAATTATGATTTGTAGATACATCATAAATACCGCAGGATTAGATTAGCATTAGCAGGAAGCGCTATATTCCTTTTCATTCATTAGCTCCAATTATAAAATCAGAAGATAACAACTATAAAAATATTAAAAACCCAAATAAATTATTAAAAATGAAAAAACTATTATTAGGATTATTATTTTTTACAAGTATACAATGGTCGAATGCACAAACAAGTACACCGAACACCAAATCTAAAAGCGATCAAAAAACAGAACAAGAATTACTAGACCTTTCCAAACAAAAATGGCAGTGGATGGCTGATAAAAATGTGGATAAACTTGCAGTTCTCTTTGATGACAAATCAAAATTTGTTCACATGAGTGGTACTTGGAAAAAGGACGAAGAACTCGAAATCATTAAAACAGGAAGCATTTGGTACAAGAACGCCAAGGTTCATGATACAGCAATAGAAATTTTTGGAAAAACAGCAATCGTTTGGAACCGAATTACACTTGAGGCTATAGTTCGTGGAAATGAAGTCGCAACTGAATTTACTGTGACTGAAATTTACCAAAAACAAGGTAAGAATTGGAAACTTTTAGACTTAACATTCAGTAGTGTACGAGACACGCATCAAATTAAGAAATAGAAAAATATACCAATCAAAAAGTTAATAATACTATGAAAAAGTCAATTCTAGGACTACTTATACTTATCCTATTTGCAAACAAGTCCTTTGCACAAAATACTACTGCTGAACAAGAAGTGATTCAACTTTCAAAGCAAAAATGGGAGTGGATGGCTGATAAAAATGTAGACAAACTGTCGCCTTTATTTGATGACAAATCTGTATTTGTCCACATGGGAGGAAGTTGGGGAAAAACTCAAGAAATCAATATAATTAAAAGCGGAGGAATTCATTACAAGAAAGCAGATATTCATGAAGTGTCCGTAAACATTATTGGAAATACAGCGATACTCTTAAACAAAATTACCCTCTTAGCAGTGGTTGGAGGAAATGAAGTAACCAATCCGTTTATTGTTACAGAAGTATATGTTAAAGAAAATGATGGCTGGAAACTTGGCTCATTATCATTTACTAAACTAATGGTACCTGGACAATAAAATTCAAATAGTTCTAATTGGGATTAAACAAATCCTGCCAATTTTTTCATCAACACAGTTAGAAATTTGCTCTGACTGTGTTGATTTTTCATTTATAAACCACTCTACCACAATAAATTTCAAAATCATTCGTTATTAGATTCATTATCTAAATTCGCCCCCTAATGAAAAAAGTTATTATTATTGCTTTATTAATAACATCCTTTACTTCTTGGAGTCAGATTCCTATATCTTACGAATATTTTGACAAAGCGTTAAAAAAAGCGGAAGCGGGAAACTTGAAAGGAGCTCTAGCTGATTATACAACTGCCTTAAAATACGATCCGCTATTTTCGGAAGCGTATTTAAATAGAGCGTTGGTCAAAATTAAAATGGGAGATGTAAAAGGCGCTTTAGCGGATGTGAACACAACTATTGATATTGACCCAAAACGAGGTGATGCATACACAACAAGGGCTAACATCAACTACAAAACCGAAAATTACAAAAGCGTCATTCAAGATTGCACCCAATCCATAGCGCTAAATCCTAAAGATTATATTGCTTATAACCTCCGCGGATTATCTTACAATCATATTCAGGATAAAAAAAATGCCTGCCTTGATTTTACCAAAGCAATACAATTAGGAAGTCAAAGTGCCGTCAAAAACAAAAAAATGTTTTGCAAATAATTCCTTTTAAATCTACTTCATAAAAAAAGCGTCTGAATGAATCCAGACGCTTTTTTATTAGAAATAATACTTTTAATGTTTCAGTAATTGCTGTAAAGGTTTTAATTGCTCCAAATCAATTTTGGATTCTTTTAGAACTGAGATCATAGTAATAATATTGGTTGGATTCATATCTTTCCCCAGAATCCGAACTACTGCAAATCCGTTTTCTTTTTTATTGGCAAAAAATACAAATTCTTCTATATGATCGTCTGAGCCAACAAAACTTACCGAAGCGCCTTCTTTTCCAGAACCAAATTTCATCAGTTGTTGGTATTTCGTATCCTTCAAAATCAAATCAACTTTAGCCCTTTCAATTTCGAATTGAGCTTTATTTTTATCATTCAATTTGAATGCTAAAATATTCATCTTATCAAAAGAATGCAAAGCTTCTTTTTGAGCAATCGACAGTTTCGTTTGATCAACATTCAAAATAGTTGGAGAAACATCCAAGACAATAAAATCTTTGTTTTCCGTATTCTCCACAAAGTATTTTTGCAAACTTGGATCTGAATTACAGCTCAACAATAAAAAGCAAACAAGACCTAAAAAACCATACGCAGTTTTCATATTATTTTTTACCTTTTGTAGCTTTCTTCAAATCGTTACCACCAGGAATTCTCATTTTATCCGTAAGAACCGAGATTTCATTAAGATCAAAGTTCCCTGTTAAAGACATCAAAACAGTATCTTCATTTTTAACACCTTCAATAAACATAAGCAATTCTTTTACTTGTGTGTCACTTGTGCCTGATTTTACAAGAATTTTTATGTTTCTACCATTTTCATTAACGCGCATTAATTCCTCTAATCCAGCAGTTTTTATGTATTTATCAGCGGTAAGTTTCATATCGTTTTCTACGCGAGTACTTTTAGTGGTAAAGACCTTCAAGTTATCTAATTTCTTGATTAAATTTAAGTATTGCTGCGTTTCTTTATCAGAGGCATCAACCTTTACTTTGCTCATCAACTCAAACATTTTTTTGTTGACTACAATGGAAGTTACATCATCTTGGCCGTCAAATTTATCGAAGGCAGATTGAGCAAAAAAGGGACTTGAAACTAAAATTAGTACCGCTGTTATAATTAATTTTTTCATTTTTTTCGTTTTTGATTTATTGATTTATTGATTTATTGATTTATTATTGATTAAAAATTCTTCCTTTTGAATTATCATACTCTTGAATTAGTTGTACACTTTCAATGCCTGTATTAACATGAATTGACAATAGCGCCAATGCTTTTTGTGTTTCCTTAAAAGCTACTTTCGGATCATCATACGTTCCTAATTCTCGCTTTTCACTAACTGGATTATTACTGTTATAAACATAGGTGCCTATTCCAAGTAGTACTAAAACAGAAGCTGCAATATACATGCCAGTAAAACTACGTTTTTTAGACCGAACCGTTTTAAATTCTGGTAGTATTGCTGTACTCTTTTCTTCTTTTGCTTCAGAAAAATAACCAAATAATGATTTGTACTGTTCCAAATGCATTGCAACATCTGACGAAGAAAAATAGGTTCTCAATTCTTTTTCTTCTTTTATAGTGGTTTCTCCTTCAAAGTATTTTTCTAAAAGTATTTCGATTTTATTGCATTCCATAATTATGCGTTTTTGTCATATTTTCTCGTATCGTTTTCCTTGCTCTTGAAAGCGCCACCCGAATAGCCGTTTCATTCATCCCTATTATTTTAGCAATTTCATCGAATTCATATTGCTCTACCTCTCGCATTTGGATAATCAATCGTTGTTGTTCAGGCAATTGATTTATTATTTTTTCAACCCAATTTAAACTGTCATCATCCTCCACTTTTTGTTGCAAACTAGCTGCCGTATCTGTGTAATTTGAATGCGCAATAGAAAGATTACTGGCTCTTTTGGACTTCAACTGATCCAAACAATAATTTTTAGTAACGGTCATCGCAAAAGCTTCTATGTTACTATAATTTTTTAATCCCTCATTTTTAAACCATAATTTAACTAAAACTTCCTGAGTTGCATCTTCTGCTTCTTCGGTACTTGTAAGCAAACGCTTTGCGAGCCGAAAGACTTTATCCCGAAAAGGGGTAATTAAAATCACAAACTCTTTTTGGTTCATACACGCATTTAAAAAATTCGGTTATATAATCTAGACGAATCAGATTAAATTTTGTTACATATAATAACAAATAAAAAACTAAAGTTAGTATTTTTACGTTGATTAGATATATCAAATTCAAAACATGAAAACAACACTAAAATTTACACTCCTATTATTCCTTTCCCTTTTTGTTTTTCAAGCTTGTCAAGATAATGACGACACTATAGTCACAGCTCCTGCTAACATTGAGATTCAAGATTTTATTTGGAATGGGTTGAACCAATATTATTTATGGCAAACGGATGTTCCTAACTTATCCGATGACCGATTTGCAAGTGAAACTGAATATAATACTTTTCTAAAAGGATATCCTGTTCCCGAAGATTTATTTAATGCCTTGAGAGTAAGTCCTACAATTGATAGATTCAGCTGGATTGTAGATGATTATTTAGTATTAGAACAAGCTCTTGGAGGAATTTCAAAAAATGACGGGGTTGATTTTGGCTTAAGTTATAAACCGGGAAGCACTTCTGAAATTTTTGGTTATGTACGCTATATTATCCCAAATTCTGATGCCTCAGGCAAAGACATCAAACGTGGCGACATGTTTACGGCTATCAATGGAACACAACTTACAATCAGCAATTACCAAAGCTTATTGGCATTAGAAAGCTACACCTTAAATTTAGCCGATTATAATGGGTCAACTATTGTTGTAAATGGAAAATCAGTTGCATTGACAAAAACTGTATTAGCCGAAAATCCTATTTACATCAATACGGTAATTGAATCGGGTTCTCATAAAATAGGGTATTTAATGTACAATGGATTTTATGCTGCTTATGACACCGAATTAAACGACGCATTTGCTTCATTAAAATCACAAGGAATAACGGACTTAGTTTTAGATTTACGTTATAACAGTGGTGGTTCAGTACTTACCGCAACTCGATTAGCGAGTATGATTACAGGGCAATTTACAGGGCAAATATTTGCAAAACAACAATGGAATTCAAAAATCAATGCTTATTTTGAAACTGAAAATCCAGATGCTTTAAACAATTTATTTACGGATAAAATTGGAACTACTGCTATAAATAGCCTAAATCTAAGTACCGTTTATGTTCTTACTTCTAAAAGTACTGCTTCGGCAAGTGAATTAGTAATCAACGGACTAAAATCACATATCAACGTGGTCCAAATTGGTGATGTCACCACAGGTAAAAACGTAGGATCGGTAACATTATATGACTCTCCTACTTTTGGAACTGAAAACAGAAACCCAAACCATAGATATGCTATGCAACCTATTGTCTTAAAAATTGTAAACTCTGCTGGGTTTGGTGATTACTATAATGGCTTGACACCTACTTTTGAACAAAAAGAAACGATAAGCACGTTTGGAGTTCTTGGAAGCACATCAGAGCCTTTATTAAATACGGCGATTTCTAAAATCACTGGAACGGCTAAAATGGCTAAACAAATTCCTGGTAAAGAATTTGACTATTTCAAAGATTCTAAATCTATAAGCGGGCTGAGAAATCAAATGTATCTGAAAGAAGCGCCTGAAGGGCTTTTGAAAGCATTAAAATAAAAAAACTATAGCAATAAAAAAGAAGCTTTCTAAACCAAGAAAGCTTCTTTTTTTTATTACATAAATTGATTGTTTGCCAATTACAAATTGATCGTCATCCCTAATTTGAAATTTCTTCCTAGAGCACTATACCCCACATTTTCAACAAAATCAACATTGAAAATATTAGTTGCAGTTCCAAAAACGGACAATCTGTTTTTTATCCATTCATATCGAACAGTCGAATTTAATAATTGATAAGAACCTAAAGTTATTTTTTGAGTTGCATAGGTATTTCCATCAAAAAAAGCATCTTTTCGATTATCAACATATTGATAAGTTAAATTAAAAAACAAACGATCATTAATTTGAAAATCGGCAGATGAATTTACTTTGTGTTTTGGAATCAAACGATCCAAAGCGCTATCAACACTAGTGAATGTATAATTAGAATTCCATTTTATTTTTTCACTCACAGCGACAGATACTTCGGCCTCTACTCCTTTTGCCTTATTTGTTCCATTAATATTAATATAATTAGAATCATAAGTTACTGGATTCGTATAAAATCCTATAAAATTAGTTTGCTCTCTAAAGAAGGTTACCGCATTGAATTTAATTTTTTTATCCAATAGTTGCGTTTCAAAACCCACTTCAATGGTACTGTTTTTTTCTGGTGTCAAAGTTGAGTTTCCGTATTCAGAATACAATTGATACAAACTTGGTGTTACAAAAGCCGTGCTGTAAGAAGCTAAAATCTTCAATGGAACCGTTTTGAAATCAAAAGAAGGATTTACATTATAAACCAGTTGATTCCCGTATTCACTGTGCATATTCCATCTCGCACCAGCATTTAAATTCAAACCGAAATCAGAAGTAAAAACGCCCGTTACATACGGATCAATCATGTTAAACTTCGTACTTTCCTTAGCAATATTTCCATAAGGCGTAACGCTATTCATATCAAAAAACTGATATTGTGCTCCGGAAACAAAAAAGAACGATTGTGAAATTTTATATTTGTTGTAGGCATCTACATTGACATTTCTAGATTGATATTCTGAAAAACCAACCGAATTAGACCAACTATCAAAATCACTATACGAACGTATTAATTTATTAAAGCTTGAATTCAAAACAAATTCTCCCTTAGCATATTTGTATTTTGGTGTAAACCCAAAACGAAATTGTTTGGAAGTAGTATGATTCAAATTGGTATCATTAGTTCCAGTATTATCAAAACCACCATCATAATCATTGTTGATTTTATCATAATTACCAAAGAAATCCAAAGTCAAATTATCTGAAACCTTATACCCTAATTTGGCTAAATAATTAATTCTAGAAAACCGATCCTCATCATAATTGGCAGTAGCACTTGGAGCAGCTACTTGAGATATTCCATTTGTTTCGGTGCTGTTTAAAGAAGTAAAATAGGTGACTTTTTCTAAATTTCCATTTACGGAAAACCCCTGATTAAAATCTTGAAGATTTGTCTTTTTGGCTAAAGCAGTAGTATTAGTTCCCGCATTAAAGTACACATTCCCACCGATTGCTTTCTTCCCTGATTTTTTAAGTTTAATATTAATCACACCAGTCGCAGCACCAGTTCCGTATAAAGTACTTGCAGCGCCTTTCATAATTTCAATACTTTCTACTTGATCCGCTGGAAGCAAACGCAAATCATATTCAAAACTAATTCCAGAAGCATCATTTACCGGAATACCATCAATAAGAATAAGCACTTGGCTGTTTTTTCCACCACGAATGTAATACCCTAAATTTTTTCCGGCAACACTTTGATTTCCGTTAATTTCCATTCCTGCAACTGAATTCAGAATAGTTGCAATGCTTTGACCCGATTTCTTTTTTAAATCATCAGCTGTAATTTTAGTGATTACTTTTCCTGATTTTTCTTTTGCCAAAGCAAATTTAGAATCTGAGATTACTACTTCTTCCAGTTCGTTTTTAGAAGTAATAGTGTCTTTTTGTTGCGCAAAGGCACAGGTGGTCATGAATACACATAACGCACTGATTCGAACGAATTTTTTGTTCATTTTAAAAAAATTAATAACAGTTTATTTTTACTGTTACATGACTAAAAATGGGGAGAAAAGCATAGAATTACCCATACCCAAACCTTTTTTCCCGAAAGTTTGATACTCGATGTAATAGGCAGGTCTCCTGGCTTGCGTCTTGTTGTTTACCTTCCCAAGAAACTGAAAATTCAGCTAACTCAGTGGTTTTGTAGATAACAACAAGCTTAATAGCTTACAGTTGCGGGTACAGCTCAGGTTTTAAACCTGATTCCCTTTTAATGTTGTTTGAAAAAAATCGAAACAACAACCTCAATACGGGTGCAAATATAGACGAATTGAACCCGTTTTTAAAATAAAATATAAAAATATATTCTAAAGTATTACTGTTTATCCTTGTCCTTCTTACCGGAAAGTTTAAAAAATAACCAGACAAAACCAATGACAAAATGCAAGAGTATGATTCCTGCAACAACATAAATAAACGTATTTGAACTGTCTCTCATGATATGCTTTTTGGTAAAATTAGCTTCTTTTTTAAAAAGAGAATGTGTCAAATGTTACACAAATTAATTTTTATAAAAACAAAACAATACTTTTGTAAAAAATTACACAAAATGAAATTCATTCCAAATACCTTGCTTTACTTTTTGGTTTTAGTATTGTTTATTCAATGCAAAGATGTAGCTAAAAAAGAAGCTGAAATTACCACTGCAAAGAATGAAATTCAGTACGCAAAAGGGCTCGAAATATATAATTACGAGGGCTTTTCAGTAGTTAAAATAACAAATCCATGGCCTGATGCCAAAGAAAATTTCACTTATGTGTTACAGCAAAAAAATAGTATAATTCCAGATAGTTTAAAACAGTTTACAACAATTCAAATTCCTTTAAAATCAATAGTTGTAACCTCAACAACTCACATTCCTGCCTTAGAATTACTAGGTGTTGAAAACACATTGGTTGGTTTTCCTAATACCGATTATATTTCTTCTGTAAAAACCCGTAAATTGATTGATGCTGGAAAAGTTCGGGAAGTAGGTACTAACGAAACTTTAAATTCCGAAGTTTTAATTGATATGGCTCCTGATTTGATTGTGAGTTTTGGCTTAAACAATAGCAACCCAACTTTGGACAATTTACAAAAAAGCGGTTTGAAAGTAATGCTAAATGGGGATTGGACAGAACAATCTCCTCTTGGAAAAGCGGAATGGATTAAGTTTTTCGGTGCGCTTTACGGATTAAATTCAAAGGCAAATACTATTTTTTCGGACATAGAAAAAGAGTACAATACAACTTTGGCTTTAGCCAAAAAAGCCACTTCAAAACCAACCGTTCTCAGCGGTGCAATGTTCCAAGACCAATGGTATGTGCCCCAAGGACAAAGCTGGGCTTCCTTGTTTTTGAAAGATGCTCAAGCTAATTATTTATGGGCAGATAGCAACGGAACCGGAAGTTTAGCTTTGCCTTTTGAAACTATTTTGGAAAAAGCACAAGAAGCAGAATTTTGGATTGCTCCAGGCGATTTTTCCTCATTAAAAGAAATGAGCGACAGCAATCCACATTACAAACAATTTGATTCATTCAAAAATAAAAAAGTATATTCGTACGGCGTAAATAAAGGTGCAAAAGGAGGAATTGTATATTTCGAATGGTCTCCTACCCGACCTGATTGGGTATTGAAAGATTTGATTTCTATTTTTCATCCTGAATTGTTACCAAATCACAAACTTTTTTTCTTTCAAAAATTAGAATAAATTGACCCAAACCAACCGAAATACGATTCTTTTTATTTCCCTAATCATCGGAATGCTTTTGCTATTTTTAGTAAACATAAGTTTGGGTTCTGTTTCCATACCCATAAAAGAT
Organism: Flavobacterium sp. 123; assembly: GCF_003634825.1. Classification (NCBI taxonomy): domain Bacteria; kingdom Pseudomonadati; phylum Bacteroidota; class Flavobacteriia; order Flavobacteriales; family Flavobacteriaceae; genus Flavobacterium; species Flavobacterium sp. 123. The sequence goes on along the minus strand of NZ_RBXD01000001.1, from coordinate 2,233,333 downwards.
GTTTTTAATAGTTTGACTACTGGTAATTGTAGCAAAGAAACTTGGCAATACATCATCCTAAATTATAGGTTACCCAAGGCTATCGCTGCAATTCTTGTTGGAATGGGATTGTCAATTAGTGGTTTATTAATGCAAACTTTGTTCAAAAATCCATTAGCAGGACCTTATGTTCTGGGATTAAGTTCAGGAGCCAGTTTAGGTGTTGCTATAGTAATTTTAGGAACTTCCTTTTTGCCTACTTTTTTGTCTTCCATCTTAATATCCTCCTACGGAATTGTTTTAGCATCCAGTTTAGGTAGTTTTTTAGTTTTATTAGCCGTTTTAGCCGTTTCCCAACAGCTACGCGATACAATGGCAATTTTGATTGTGGGATTAATGTTTGGAAGTTTAACCAATGCAATTGTTGGAACCCTAACCTATTTCAGTACAGCTGAACAATTGCAAAAATTCACTTTTTGGTCTTTGGGAAATTTAGGCAATTTATCCTGGTCATCGATTGCTGTTTTATCAATATGCATAGGCATTGGACTGCTTTTAAGTGTATTTAGTATCAAGCCGTTGAACGCACTACTTTTAGGTGAAAATTATGCCAAAAGTTTAGGTTTAAATTATAACAAAGCACGATTAATTATTATTTTCGCCACAAGTATTCTAGCCGGAAGTATTACCGCTTTTGCTGGACCTATAGCTTTTATAGGATTAGCTGTTCCTCATATTGCAAAGTTGGTTTTTCAAACAAGCAATCACACTATATTATTTTGGAGCACAATGCTTTTTGGTGCAATTATTATGCTTATTTGCGATAGTATTTCACAACTTCCTGGAAGTGATTTCACCTTACCTATTAATGCTGTAACTTCCATTTTTGGAGCACCAATTGTGATTTGGTTGTTGATTAGAAAACGAAAAATGATAGGCTAATGGAAAACAAAATCATCTTACGCGCTTCTCAAATTAGCATTGGTTATTCTCATAAAAAAGAAAAAACTACAGTGGCTTCAAACATCGATTTATCTTTAGAGAAAGGGAAATTAATTGCCTTAATTGGCGGAAATGGAATAGGAAAATCGACTCTTTTAAAAACGTTAACGGGGATTCAAAAGCCACTATCAGGAACCGTTTTTCTTAATAACATTGCCATTCACGAATTAGATTCTCTAGATTTAGCACAAAATTTAAGTGTTGTTTTAACCGAAAAACTACCGCCTAGCAACCTGACTGTTTTTGAACTAATTGCCTTAGGAAGACAACCTTACACTAATTGGATTGGAAAATTAACTGATGTTGATATCGTGAAAGTTAATGAAGCTATGCAACTCACTCAAATTAGTCATTTAGCGACCAAAAAACATTTTGAAATCAGTGACGGACAATTACAAAAAGTACTGGTGGCAAGAGCATTGGCACAAGATACTCCGCTAATTGTTCTTGATGAGCCTACTACGCATTTGGATTTGTTACACAAAGTAGCGCTTTTTAAATTGCTTAAAAAACTGACTCATGAAACTGGAAAATGCATCTTATTTTCAACCCATGATATCGATATGGCGATTCAATTGAGTGACGAAATGATTATTATGACTCCTGAAAAAATCGAACAAGACCAACCTTGTAATTTTATTATGAAAGGCAGTTTCAATACCTTATTCAAAGACGAACACATTGTTTTTGATGCAGAAAAAGGGAAGTTTGTAATTAAGTAATTACTCCTTAATCGCTAACTGACGTTTTGCTTCACCAACAACAAAAGCTACTGAATTAGCAATATTAAAACTTCGGATAAGCGAAGACATCGGAATGGTCAATTGATTTTTTTTATCAAATAAATTTAAAAAATCTGCGCTAAGACCAACACTTTCTTTACCAAAAACCAACCAATCACCATCCTGAAAATGATTTTCTAAATATGATTTTTCAGCATGAGAACTCATCAAAAAAACTCTTGATTTATCTGGGATTTGGGACATCCATTCCTCTACATTCTGATACTCGGTCACATCAAGATGCACCCAATAATCTAAACCAGAACGCTTCAGGTTTTTGTCATTAATCACAAATCCAAAAGGATGAATTAAGTGCAACCTACTTTCGGTTCCTACACATAAACGGCCTATATTCCCAGTATTATTTGGTATTTCTGGTTCTACTAAAACTATGTTTAACATATTCTTTAAGTGTTAATTAGTCTGTCATAAATTTTAAGTGTTTTTTGAACAAACACAAAACTTCATAACTCATCATTCAAAATTCATAACTTCTTTCACTTCGCCTGCCTGCAAATCATCCAACCTAACATTCCCAATCCTAACTCGGACCAATCTCAAAGTAGGAAATCCTACAGCAGCAGTCATTTTTCTGACCTGACGAAATTTCCCTTCATTGACCGTAATCGAAGCCCAAGATGTTGGACCATGCCTTTCATCTCGTATTTTTTTACCTCTAGCTCCAAAAGCAGGAATTTCATGAATCAATGAAGCCGTGCAAGGTTTAGTAATATACTTAGTACCATTGAATCCTATTTGGACACCCAGTTGCAATTGATCAATCGCTTCTTGGTTAATAATTCCATCAACTTGAACATAATATTCCTTATCTACTTTTTTGCTTCTAATGATTTCACTCACTTTACCATCAGTAGTAAGTAACAAAAGTCCTTCTGAATCTTCATCTAAACGTCCTATTGCCATTGTTCCCTTTGGAAAATCATACAATTCCCCTAAAAGTTTCTTTTTACGTTTGAGCTCATAGATAAACTGACTTAAATATCCGTAAGGTTTATGAAGAATAAAATGGTGATGCGTAGGCATTATTTAAAATTTACTGCAAAAATACATTTTTATAGCGTAAAACCGATTGTCCCTAAATAAGTATGAAATTTAGGTTCTTAAACAAACTACATTCTTTTTAAAAGTATTTCAAATTCTTATTTTTAAAATCCAAAAATTAATATAATTACTTACTTTTACTGCTACTAAAAAAATCTTTTATGTTCGATATTCTTCCGTTTTTATTGGCTTTCATAATAGCTCTCGCCATTGGTATTTGGATTGGAAAACTCATTTTTTCAGCACGTTTTCAGTCTGAAAAAATCAGTTTAGAAGAAAAGCTAATTGCCGCAACATCACAGTTAAATCAGCTGAAAGAGCAACTTATAAACGACAAAATAGCTTTCGAAAAACTCTTGGAAGCAACCAATGCCGACAAAGAACAAATTCGAAATGAAAAAGACAGTTTAGCCATTCAGCTTTCTAAAAAGGAAGTTGATTTTGACAATCTTTGGGAAAGAAACAAAGAGCAAAAAGAAGAAGTCGAAAAACTACAAGAAAAATTTACCAAAGAATTTGAAAATCTAGCCAACAAGATATTAGACGAAAAGTCTACTAAATTCACGGAGCAGAATAAAGAGAATATGAAAAATATTCTTTCGCCTTTGCAAGACAAAATTCAACTATTCGAAAAGAAAGTCGAAGACACACACAAAGAAAGTATCGACTATCATGCGGCTTTACGCCAACAAATATTGGGCTTGCGCGAAATGAATATCCAAATGAGCAAGGAAACTATCAACCTGACCAAAGCTCTGAAAGGCGATAGCAAAATGCAAGGAAACTGGGGCGAGCTTGTTTTAGAAAGAGTTTTAGAAAAATCGGGCTTAGAAAAAGGACGTGAGTATGAAGTCCAACAAGCATTCACCACCGAAGATGGCAACCGAGTTTTTCCGGACGTGGTAATCAACCTTCCTGACGGAAAAAAAATGATTGTCGATTCAAAAGTATCTTTGACAGCTTATGAAAAATACATCAACGAAGAAGATGACGATGCAAAAACAGGCTTTTTAAAGGAACATGTTAATTCAATAAAAAGACATGTTGAGCAATTAGGTGGCAAAAACTATCAGGATTTATACCAAATTGAAAGCCCTGATTTTGTATTGCTTTTTATTCCTATCGAACCCGCTTTTGCAATGGCTTTGAATGAAGACACAAGTTTATATAACAAAGCTTTCGAAAAGAATATTGTCATAGTTACACCCGCAACTTTACTGGCCACACTACGAACTATTGATAGCATGTGGACGAATCAAAAACAACAGGAAAATGCACTCGAAATTGCACGACAAGCGGGAGCTTTGTACGATAAATTTGAAGGTTTTGTAGCCGATTTAATCAAAATTGGAAAGAAAATAGATGAAAGCAAAATAGAATATTCTGGCGCCATGAATAAATTAGTGGAAGGAAAAGGAAATCTAATTACTAGTGTCGAAAAATTAAAAAAAATGGGAGCTAAAGCAAAAAAAGCACTTCCAGAAAATATTTTGAACAGAGCTGAAAAAGACGAAAATCAATTGTTAAACTAGATAAAATGAAACGAATTTTAGGAATTATTATAGGAATTGGTGTTCTGATTTTGATATGTTATTTTACATTTCTTTATTATGTTCCTTACAGTGAAGGCATTCGTTCAGGCGAACTCATAAAATTGAGCCATAAAGGAATGGCCATAAAAACTTGGGAAGGCGAATTAAGTCAAGGAATTTCTGGTGCTCAGATTTTTAGCTTTTCCGTTTTGGATAGTGATAAAAAAGTAATTGAAGATTTGAAAACATTTCAAGGAAATTATGTAAAACTGACCTATGTAGAAAGATACAGAACATTTTCTTGGTGGGGAGAAACAAGATATTTTGTTACATCCGTTAAAAAAGAGACTTCTCCTTTTAATCAAAAATAATTTTATGGATACAACTTTTAAAACGGTAAAATCATCCTACATCACCATTTCAGAATTAATGTTGCCGTCTCATACTAATTTTAGCGGAAAAATTCATGGAGGATATATTTTGTCTCTATTAGATCAAATTGCCTTTGCCTGTGCTTCAAAATTTTCTGGTAATTATTGTGTTACTGCTTCGGTTGACACGGTCAATTTTTTGAGCCCAATTGAGGTTGGTGAACTCGTAACTATGAAAGCTAGCGTTAATTATGTAGGCAGAAGTTCCATGATTATTGGTATTAGAGTAGAGGCCGAAAATATTCAAACTGGCGTGGTTAAGCATTGTAATTCTTCTTATTTTACAATGGTTGCTAAAGACAAAGACGGGAAAAGTATCCCAGTTCCTGGTTTAATCATATCAAATCTTGAGGAGGTACGCAGATTTAGTAATTGCTTAAAACAAATTGACTTGAAAAAAGAGCGTGATATTCATGAGGAAATTTTCAATTATAATTCAGACGAAGCCATTGCTAATTTAAGTAAATACAATGTTTTGCTGGAATTATAATCAAATTTTAAAATTACAGTATTTTTTCAAATGCAATACTCTTGATGTAAATAAAAATTAGTAACTTTAAGTAGTTTAATTCATACTTGATTATGAAAAAAATTACACTACTACTGCTACTTTTATCAAACTTTATCAATGCTCAAGAACGAATGACTACTAATTCTGGTAGCATCCATTTTGAAGCATCCATACCTTTTTTTGAAGAAGTCCAAGCAACGAATGAAAAAGCCATTTTTATTTTAGAACCCGAAACCAGTAAATTAAATTGCATTATCCTTGTAAAACAATTCCATTTTAAAAGAGCCTTAATGGAAACTCATTTCAATGAAAATTATATAGAAAGCGACAAATATCCAAAAGCCAGCTTCAAGGGAAAAATTGAAAAATTTGATTTGAAAAACGTATCAAATGATGCTAAACAATATGTAATTCGTGGGAAAATAGAAATTCATGGAAAATCAAAAAACATAGCTGTAATTGCTCAAATCAAAAACACAACTGAAGGAATTGAAATCACCTCCGATTTTGATTTAAATACCGATGATTTTAAAATTGAAATTCCATTTATTGTCCGAAATAAAATATCAAAAACAGTTCACACGCATTTAGAATTTGTTTTACATTAAAATCAATTAGTTAAACAATCTCTTAAAGCCGTTTCTAGATTTTTATATTTAAATTTAAATCCTGTTTTTTCAATTTTCTCTGAAGAAATTCTTCTTCCTGTTAAAACGATTGCTGCCATTTCGCCCATAACTAATTTCAACACAAAGGCAGGAACATTAGGTAACCAAATTGAATATCCGAATATTTTAGCAAGTTTTTTTGAAAAAATAAGATTTGTAGTATCATCTTGAACAGCAGCATTATAAGCACCATCCATTTCTGAATTCAAAATAGCTTCCAAATAAATGGTACACAAATCATCAATATGAATCCAAGGCATATATTGTTTTCCTGATCCCAAAGCAGAACCCAATCTGAACTTAAAAATAGGTAGCAATTTATTTAAAAAACCATCATTCCTGCCTAAAACTAAACCTGTTCTAACCTTGACTGTTCTTATGTTAAGAGCTGTAATTGTATCCGCTGCCGATTCCCATTTTTGACAAACAGTCCCTAAGAAATCATTAGCTGCAGGAGTGTTTTCGGAACAAATAGCTTCACCATTCAAAGCGCCATAAATACCAATACCCGAAGCCGAAATAAAGGCCTCCACTTTTTTATTATTATTCTTTAAAACAGATTGAATTAATTGAATAGATTGTACCCTACTATCGATTATAGCTGCTTTTCTTTCTGATGTCCATCTTTTATCAGCTATATTTTCGCCAGCCAAATGAATAATGTAATCTGCATCAAGAACTGCAGCTTCTTCAATAATCTCTTGACTGACATCCCAATTATAGTAGGAAATATCAGTAGTGTTTTTTTTATCACTTCTACTTAATATAGATACCGAAAAACCTTTTTGAATCAATAAATCAGTGAGCTTTTTGCCAACAAATCCAGTACCTCCGCTTAATAAAACATTTTTTTTCATGATAGAAATCATTTGACAAATTATATCTAACACAAATATACAAAATTATTTTGTTTAACTTTATGAATAATTAGTTAAACATTTTATACCTTTATACTCTAATTAGAAAGATTCAAAAAAATGGCAACTAAAAAAGTAATACTCACAAAAGACAAAATTGTTTCTATGTATATGAATTATACATTGGAACAAAATGAAAAACCAAAATCTGTTTATCAATTTTCTAAATTAAATGGATTTACTGAGTCTGAATTCTACACTTTTTTTGGGACACTAAATAGTATAGAAAATGAAATTTTTAATATGTTTCTAGAAAAAACTGTTGCGCTATTAGAAAAAGATGCAAACTATGAAACGTATGATATGAAAAGTAAAATGCTTAGCTTTTATTTTACTTTTTTTGAATTGTTATCAGCAAATAGAAGCTATGTAGTAATGAGTTTGAAAGAAAATGAAAACCATCTCAAAAACTTGATGCAATTGTCAACGTTGAGAAATAGTTTCAAACAATATATTTCTGGAATCATTTCTGACGAATACCGAATAAAGCAAGAAAAACTACAATCATTTCAAGAAAAAACAATCAAAGAAACATCTTGGCTTCAGCTATTAATGACACTTAAATTTTGGTTAGACGATTCTTCACCAGCATTTGAGAAAACAGATATCTATATTGAAAAATCTGTGAAAGCTACTTTTGAGTTAATGAACATTGCTCCTATTGACAGCTTAATTGATTTTGGAAAATTCCTTTTTAAAGAAAAAATACAAAGCAAATAAATGAAAACGCTAGATTATATTCCAACTTCAAAAATTGAAAGAGCAACTAAATTGGTTCAGACTGGAGCAAAAGTTGGAGTAAATTATTTGAAATATTACGGTGAGAAAATGGTGAATCCCGAAACCACTCGTGATAAACTAAATGAGGACAATGCTGAAGACATTTATGATGGTCTAAAAAGTCTGAAAGGAAGCGCCTTAAAAGTAGCTCAAATGCTAAGTATGGATAAAAGCTTTTTGCCACAAGCCTATGTGGAGAAATTTTCCTTATCGCAGTTTTCAGTTCCGCCGTTATCAGCACCATTAGTATTAAAAACATTCAAAGCAAATTTCGGAAAATCACCGTATGAAATTTTTGATGAATTCAACGCAACATCTGTAAATGCAGCCAGTATTGGACAGGTTCATTTAGCCAAAAAAGACGCTAAAAAATTAGCCGTAAAAATTCAATATCCCGGTGTTGCTAATAGTATTTCATCTGATTTAGCTTTGGTAAAACCTATTGCGATTCGGATGTTCAATCTTCAAGGTAAAGATTCCGACAAATATTTTAAAGAAGTTGAAGACAAACTAATTGAAGAAACTAATTATTTATTGGAACTAAAACAAAGTCAAGAAGTTGTTGAAGCGTGCCAAAAAATAGAAAATTTGGTTTTCCCTAATTACTATCCAGAGTTTTCATCACAGAAGATTATCACTATGGATTGGATGACAGGAATTCATCTTTCGGAGTTTACTGCTAAAAATACAGATCAAAAAACAGCCAATAGCATCGGGCAAGCGCTTTGGGATTTTTACATGTACCAAATTCATATTTTAAGAAAAGTACATGCAGACCCACATCCAGGAAATTTCTTAGTTGATTCTGGAAATAAATTGGTTGCATTAGATTTTGGATGTATGAAAAAAATTCCGAATGAATTCTATATTCCTTATTTTGAATTGATTAATAAAGAAGTTATTGATAACAAAAAACTATTTAGTGAGAAATTATTTGAATTAGAAATTCTTAGAACGGATGATTCCAAAGAAGAAATTAAATATTTCACTCAAATGTTCTATGATTTATTATCCCTGTTTACCAAACCTTTTCAAACGGAAACATTTGATTTTTCAGATGAAGAATTCTTTGAAAACATAGCGCAATTAGGCGAACGCTTTTCAAAAGACACTACCCTTCGTAAAATGAACGGAAATAGAGGCTCCAAACATTTTATCTACATGAACCGAACTTTCTTTGGTTTATACAATTTGATGTTTGATTTAAAGGCCAAAATAGTAGTTAACGAATTTCAAAAATATTAGGCTTGAAAAAAGAACTTACCGATTTAGAAATAGACCGAATCATAGAAATGGCTTGGGAAGACCGAACCACATTTGATGCTATTTTATTGCAATTTGGATTAAAAGAACAAGAAGTGATTGATTTGATGCGTACAGAAATGAAGCCATCAAGTTTTAGAATGTGGAGAGAAAGAGTTCAAGGTCGCAAAACAAAGCATGAAAAATTAAGAGCATTTAGGGAAGGACGTTTTAAATGCAGTATGCAAAGACAAATTAATAATAATAAAATTTCGAAAAGGTAATTTAATACATCCCTTACGTTAAAAACCATATTTAAATATGAAAAACATTGTCATCATTGGCGGAAGCAAAGGAATTGGAAATGCCATTTTGCTACAACAATTGGAAACGAATAAAGTGTACAATATCAGCAGGACTCCAGCTGAAATTTCACATCCAAACTTAACCCATTTTTCTTTGGACGCATTACATGACGCGCTGCCTGAAATAGAGAATATAGATACCTTGATTTATTGTCCAGGTTCCATAACGCTAAAACCTATTGGCAGTTTAGCTATTGATGATTTCAGAAATGACTTTGAAATCAATGTAATTGGCGCCGTAAAAGTCATTCAAAAATATTTGCCTGCATTAAAAAAAGGCATAAATCCATCCATTATTTTATTCAGTACTGTAGCCGCAAAATTAGGAATGCCTTTCCACGCAAGTATTGCAACTGCAAAAGCTGGAGTTGAAGGATTAGTAAAATCCTTAGGAGCTGAATTAGCTGCAACAGTTCGAGTTAATGCGATTGCTCCTACTATAACAGAAACATCACTTTCAGCAGGAATTCTTAGAAATGATCGCATGAAAGAAAATATGATAGAACGCCATCCAATGAAAAGTTACTTGAAACCAGAAGAAGTGGCAAGTATGGCAAATTTCCTGATTTCTGAACATGCTAAATCAATATCTGGTCAAGTTTTTGAAATGGATTATGGCATTGTAAGCTTTAAAATATAAACCCCGAATTCATAAAAATGATAGTAAAACAAACAAGGAGTTACGAAAAAATTGAACAATATGATACGGAGATAACGGAAGCATTATCTCAAAACTACAAATCTATTATAGAAAATTTAGGCGAAGATGTAAATCGAGAAGGTCTTGAAAAAACACCAGAAAGAGTTGCTAAAGCCATGCAATTTTTAACCCATGGTTATGGATTAGATCCTTTAGAAATACTGACATCCGCTTTGTTCTCTGAGGATCACCAACAAATGATTGTGGTAAAAGATATTGAAGTCTATTCGATGTGTGAGCATCATATGCTACCGTTTTTTGGAAAAGCACATGTAGCGTATATCCCGAATGGAAAAATTGTTGGGTTGAGCAAAATCCCTAGAATTGTTGATGCGTATGCGCGTAGAATGCAAGTACAAGAACGCTTGACTGACCAAATCAAAGATTGTATTCAGGAAGCTTTGAATCCTCTAGGAGTAGCTGTAGTAATTGAAGCGCAACACATGTGCATGCAAATGCGTGGCATTCAAAAACAAAATTCAGTAACTACAACTTCATCATTTACTGGTGCGTTTGAAAAAGACAAAACCAGAAAAGAATTTATTAGTTTAGTAGCAAACAAATTGAGCTAATTCAGAATTAAAACCAAAGCATGAAAATTCTCTTAACAGGCGCAACAGGATACATTGGGAAGCGACTTTTGCCTATTTTAGTAGCGCAAGGTCACGATGTATTTTGTTGTGTGAGAGATAAAAACAGGTTTTATGTTCCAAAAGAAATACAAAATAAAATTACGGTTATTGAAGTTGATTTTCTCGAAGAAGAAACTTTAACTACTATTCCAAAAGATATTCAAGCAGCTTATTATTTAATCCACTCGATGTCTGGTTCAGCAACAAATTATGATGAATTAGAAAGCATTTCGGCATTAAATTTTGTACAACGAATAAATGAAACCGATGTCAAGCAAGTTATTTATCTCAGCGGAATTGTAAACGACAAATCCCTATCGAAGCATTTATCTTCCAGAAAAAAAGTAGAAGATATACTGCAACTCGGAAGTTTTAGTCTGACTACATTGAGAGCAGGTATAATTGTAGGCTCTGGAAGCGCATCTTTTGAAATTATCCGAGATTTAATCAACAAGCTTCCCGTAATGATTACCCCAAGATGGTTGAACACCAAATGTCAGCCTATTGCCATAACCGATGTATTGGAATTTTTGACTAAATCCTTATTAAACCCTATTACTTACAATCAAAGTTTTGACATTGGCGGCCCTGATATTTTAACTTATAAAGAAATGCTATTGGCTTTCGCCGAAGCAAAAAAACTAAAGCGTTGGATTTTCACTATTCCGGTGATGACTCCTAAATTATCTTCGTATTGGTTGTACTTTGTAACCTCAACTTCTTACAAACTAGCAACGGCCTTAGTCAGTAGTATGAAAGTAGAAGTGGTTTGCAGAGATACTAAAATTAATACGCTACTAGATGTTAACCCCATGACGTATAAACAAGCTTTGTCTCGGGCATTAACAAAAGTTGAAGAAGATAAGGTTGCTTCGAGCTGGAAAGATTCTCTGGTTAGCGGGCGTTTTAAGAGTAATATTTCTAGATATATAAAAGTCCCCAAAAAAGATTGTTACATAGATCGTCGCAAAATGCAAATCCAAAATAGAGAATTTACCATCGAAAGGATTTGGTCTATTGGTGGAGAAACGGGTTGGTATTACGGTGATTGGCTTTGGAATTTACGCGGCTTTATAGACAAATTATATGGTGGTGTAGGCTCCCGAAGAGGCAGAACCAACCAACACAATATCCATTCTGGTGATGCTCTTGATTTTTGGCGCGTACTCTATGCTAACAAAGAAGAAGGTAAATTAATCTTATTTGCTGAAATGAAACTCCCAGGAGAAGCTTGGTTAGAATTCAAAATAATCAACAACACACTTTACCAATCTGCAACATTTAGACCTAGAGGAATTTGGGGGAAATTATATTGGTATTCAGTATTGCCATTTCATGGATTTATTTTTAATGGAATGCTGAATAAATTGATTAAATAGTTGCATTTAAATCACACAAGAAATATAAGTTTAGTTCTTAAGGAATTTTCGGGTCTTTACAGTACACGAAATTTATTCTAAATTGAAATAATTCAAAAGTTTAAATCACACAAGAAATATAAGTTTAGTTCTTAAGGAATTTTCGGGTCTTTACAGTACACGAAATTTATTCTAAATTGAAATAATTCAAAAGTTTAAATCACACAAGAAATATAAGTTTAGTTCTTAAGGAATTTTCGGGTCTTTACAGTACACGAAATTTATTCTAAATTAGAATAATTCAAAAGTTTAAACCATATAAGAAATGTAAGTTTAGTTCTTAAGGAATTTTTTAATAATTGTTGTGGACGAAACTCATTTTAAATTAGGATAATCAAAAGTTTAAACCACATAAGAAATGTAAGTTTAGTTCTTAAGGAATTTTTTAATAATTGTTGTAGACGAAACTCATTTTAAATTGAAATAATTCAAAAGTTTAAATCACACAAGAAATGTAAGTTCATTTAATTAAACAGCATCCTTATAGAAGATGGCAGCTGACTTTCGTCTATAGCCTTATATATCTTAAATGGTTAATTTATTTTTTGAAATCACTTTAAAATTCCTTCTTTATACGTAGCAATTGCTCTATCTCTTGCCATTGCATGATCTAACATTGGTTGTCCGTAACCCAAATCAAATTCTTTGATCCATTTACGTATATAAATACCTTTTTCATCAAACTTTTTGAGTTGAATATCGGGATTAAAAACACGGAAATAAGGTGCTGCATCACAACCTGTTCCTGCGGCCCATTGCCAATTTCCTACATTAGCAGACAATTCGTAATCCAATAATTTTTCTGCAAAATAGGCTTCTCCCCACTGCCATTGTATTAATAAATGTTTGCATAAAAAACTAGCTACAACCATACGAACACGGTTGTGCATGTATCCCGTTTCGTTGAGTTGACGCATTCCGGCATCAACCATTGGATAGCCCGTAGTTCCTGTACACCACCGTTTAAAATCCTCTTCATTGTTCCGCCATTGAATTCCATCATAAGCAGATTTGAAATTTTGATTGATAACTTTTGGGAAGCTATAAAGTATTTGCATGAAAAACTCTCTCCAAATCAATTCACTCAAAAAAACATCGTTTTTACGTGCCGCCCAATTGACTAATTTCCGAATACTAACCGTTCCAAAACGCAAATGTGGAGACAAATACGAGGTACTATCAACTGCTGGAAAATCACGAGTTTCATGATAATTTCCAATCTTAGTCAAATTGTGCGGTTTTACTTTGATGGGACTTTCTTCAAATCCTATTTCGGCTAAAGAGGGAAAAGCGAACGAATTTTTATGAAAGTTAGAAAAATGTACACTGGCATCATATTCAGGAATAGGCGCCATGGTTTTGCACTTTTCTAACCATTTATTTTTATATGGCGTATAAACGGTATAAGGTAAACCATCCGCTTTTGTAATTTCTTTTTCTTCAAAAATAACTTGGTCTTTGAAGGAATGTGGTATCGCTTTATTGGAATTCAATAATTCAGAGACAGCCAAATCTCTTTGAATAGCGTATGGTTCATAATCTTTATTAAAAAAAACTTCTTTGATATCAAATTCGGCAATAAGTGATTCCCAAACAGCAATAGTTTTGCCTTTTTTGACCAATAGTGAACTTCCTATTTCCTGTAATTGCGAATTAATTTTAGCCAAAGATTCGTGAATAAAACCTACCCTAGCATCGTTTTTGGGCAAACTATCTAAAATTGCATCATCAAAAATAAACAATGGAATTACAGCATAATCAGATTGTAAAGCGTGAAACAAACCTACATTATCTTCTAATCGTAAATCACGTCTAAACCAGAAAAAAGAAACTTGTTGCTTGGTCATTATTTTGTATTAAAAAGTTGGTCCACCATGACCCGTCTGTGGTCAAAAATAGCTTTCAATTTATTTTTCACAATCAAAGTATTCATGATTCGTCCAATAAACCCAAGAGGCAATCCGTAATGAACCAAATCCGTCATTTTAACTCCGTTATCCGTTTTCTCAAAAAAATGCTTGTGATGCCATAACGCATACGGACCAAAACGTTGTTCATCAATAAAATAACTATTTTCTTTTACAAATGTTATTTCGGTTACCCAAGGTAATTTTATTCCTAAAAGTGGGGAAACTTTATATTGAATTATTTGGCCAGCATACATGTTTTTCTCATCAAAATCAGTGATTTGAAAACCCATAGATTCTGGTGTAATTTTTTGAAGATTTCTAGGGCTGGAAAAAAAAGCCCAACATTCTTCAATAGTAGCATTTACATGTTGCGTTGTTTCTTTTGTGTAGAGTTTCATGGGGTTGTACTTGTTGTGTTTGTAATGAGCGTTTTGTTGAATACTGGATTGCGTGAGGGATAGCAGTGGAGCTCTTTTTGAGGATGGCTTTTTTTGGCCGTACTCAAAAAAGCGGGAACGAATAGCCCGACCCTTGTGGTCACGCCCAAATATTGTTTCTAAATTTTATAATATTTAAAAGGCACGAATAACATTCCGAAGCATTCGCCATGCTCTTTTCCTAAATGTTTATGATGCACTTTATGGGCCTTACGAAGACCAATCAGATACTTATTATTGGTATTTTTGAACCATTTGAAGCGCTGATGAATCAAGACATCATGTATCATGAAATAACAGAATCCGTAAAATGTGATTCCTAATCCGATGAAAAAAAGATAGTTGAAATTAGCCTGCGCACCGAAATAAAAAAGAACTATACTCGGGACGGCAAAAATCACAAAAAAGATATCGTTTCGCTCAAAAACATTAGCGTACTTAGGTTGGTGATGATCCGCGTGGAAATACCACATCAATCCGTGCATCACATATTTGTGTGTACACCAAGTAACACATTCCATGAAAAGGAAAACTCCAAAAAATATTAGAAAGGAAATCATTGTTTTTTATTGTTTAAAATATAGATCTTAAAAATCGGTTTTTTATACTAACTTCAACTTATAAGTTACGAAAGATTGTGCCAAAAGTCCTGCTTTTGTATAATTAGAAACTCTAATTCTAGCGCTTCCTATTTCGTGGCAAGGTGTGTTTTTTAACTTCTTAAGCAGTTTTTTGTAATACACAAATGCTGTGTAAACACCAAATTTAGCTTCCATAGGCAGTTTTACAATTCCTTGATAAGCAACTCTGAAATCTTCTTCAATTTCAAGAATAATTGCTGCTTTTGATTTTTCATCAAAAGAATTCAAATCTACACCAGGAAAATAATTTCGGTTCAAGACTAAATTATCATCTTTTAAATCTCTTAGAAAATTTACTTTTTGGAAAGCGGAACCTAAACGCATGGCTTCGTCTTTCAACTGCTCGTATTTTTGATTGTTTCCATCCACAAAAACCTTGAGACACATTAAACCAACTACATCAGCTGAACCATAAATATATTCTTTGTACTCTTCATCACTGTGATAATCTGATTTTACCAAATCTAATTTCATACTTTTCAAGAAAGACTGAACTAAATCATCCGAAATATTATATTGTTTTACCGTAATCTGAAACGAGTTCAAAATAGGATTTAAACTGATTCCAGAATCATACGCTTTGTAATATTCTTTCTCAAAATCATTAATAAGATCTTCTTTTTGAAAACCATGAAACGAATCTACTATTTCGTCTGCAAATCGCACAAAGCCATAGATGCTGTATATGGCATCCCTAATGCTTGGCGAAAGCATATAAACAGCCAGTGAGAATGAAGTACTGTAGTTTTTTGTAACTAGCTTACTACATTTAAAAGATACATCATCAAATAATTGCTTCATATTTATTCTTCTGAAAATTGCTTATTAATTAATTCCGACACTAATTTACCTGAAATTAATGCTGGTGGTACGCCTGGTCCTGGAACCGTTAATTGTCCTGTGAAATATAAATTTTTTACTTTTTTACTTTTTAATTTTGGTCTCAAAAACGCTGTTTGCAATAAGGTGTTTGCCATTCCGTAAGCATTGCCTTTGTATGAATTGTACTGTTCAACAAAATCATTCTTACAAAAAGATTGGCTAAATATAATATTATTTTTAACAGATTGCTGAGTCAATGTTTCAAAGCGATCAATTATTTTATCAAAGTATTCAACACGTAAAGCCTCAGTATCATTGATTCCAGGAGCTAATGGCACTAGAAAAAAAGCTGATTCCATTCCTTCCGGAGCTGCTGATTTATCTGTTAATGAAGGAAAATTTGCATAAAATAAAGGTTCCTTTGGCCATTGTGGTTCATCATAAATATCATTTGCATGCTGATAAAAATCTACATCAAAAAATAAAGCATGATGCGATATGTTTTCTATTTTTTTGTCAAAGCCAATGTAAAACAACAATGATGAAGGTGCAAAAACACGACTATCCCAATATTTTTCAGAATAGGCTCTGTGTTCTTCCTCTAACAAAGTTTCGGTATGATGGTAATCCGCACCACTTAAAACCAAATCAGAATAAATCGCTTTCCCATTAACAACTAAACCTTTTGCGGTTTTATTTTCAACAATGATTTTTTCAATATTTGAATTGGTATGAAAACTAACTCCTAATTCTAACGCCAAAGTTTCCATTGCACGAACCACATCAAACATTCCTGTTTTAGGATGCCAAGTTCCCAATCCAAAATCAGCATAATTCATAAAACTATAAAAAGACGGCGTATCCGATGGCTTTGCGCCAAGGAACAAAACCGGAAATTCCAGAATTTGAATTAATCGATCATTTTTGAATTTCTTGCGAACATCTTTGCTTATGTTGCTAAAAAACTGTCCTACTTTTTTAGCGGTTTCAACCGTGACTAATTCTAAGGGAGAAACACCAGGTCTATAAACCAAATCCTTGATAGCAATATCATAATTACTTTTGGCTTCAGCCATAAAATCATTTAATATAGCACCACTACCCGCTTCAATTGACTCAAAAGTCGCTACAATTTCGTCTAAATTATCCGCAATTGTAATAAAATCATCCACTCCATAATAGACTCTGTAAGCAGGAGAAAGCTTAATTAGCTCATAATAATCTGTCGTTTTTTTATTAAAATCAGCAAAAAAACGCTCAAATACATCCGGCATCCAATACCAACTTGGACCCATGTCGAAAGTAAAGCCGTGACTTTTTAACTGCCTTGCTCTACCTCCAACACTTTCGTTTTTTTCATATACTGAAACTTTATGACCACTTTGTGCCAAATAACAAGAAGCAGCCAAGGATGAAAATCCGGAACCAATAATAGAAATTGTTTTTATATCTTTCATTTGTTTAGCAAATATACAAAATGTTTAAACAAAATATTATATTTTGGTTACTAATTCGGAAATAGAATTAAAAACAGAAACTTTATCCGAAAGAGTTTCTTTATCAATAAACTCAACTAACCTACCTAAATACCACAACTGGGTTTCCTCATCTTCAAGTTCCTCAGACATTTTTTGAATATAATCATCTAAGTTATCGCGTTCCGGTTGAACCGTTAAGTAAGAAATAAACACAATCGAGTTAAAATGTTTTTTTAAATCTTTTAAATTCTCAATAGGCATGCTTTCCCCTAAATAAATGGATTTGTAACCATTAAGGAGTATTTCATAATGCAAATACATCAATCCTAATTCATGAATTTCGTTCATTGGGAGAGATAAAACAAAAACTTTGTCCGTTTTAGTTTGCTTCAAAACCTGCAATTTTTCGGTATTCACCAATAGTTTTTGCTTAATCAAATACGTTATAAAATGCTCGTGAGCAGGAGTTATCGTATCAGATTGCCACAACAAACCAAGTTCATTCATTAAGGGAATAAAAACCTGATGAAAGATTTCTTTGAAAGATTTCTCAGACATTAACCAATTGTAAGTCGCAAAAAACAAATCTTGATCAAAATTCATCATTGCCATTTTTAAATCACTTATTGCGTGATTTTTGGCAGTTTTATTTGATATAATTTCTCGAACAAGTGACGGGATTTTTTCTTGAGGATAAGTAGCTATTTTTGAAATTTTATAGCCATAATCGTGTAATAAAGTAATATTTAAAAGCTTTTGCAAACTAGCTAGATCATATAATCTGATATTTGTTTCCGTTCGCATCGGCTGAAGGATATCATATCTTTTTTCCCAAATACGTATTGTATGTGCTTTTATTCCAGAAAGGTTTTCAAGGTCTTTAATACTAAATACACTTTTTATGTTGTTCATCGTTTTGTTTAATTTGATAAACAAATGTAAATAAAAAAACAGTAAAAATCTAATTCATACAAAACCAATCTGAATTTTAATCCTTTACAGTTTAATTTGACCTCCAAAAAAAATAAAACAAATTATTAATTATGGAAGAATTTCGCAGTTTAAATAGGATATAAATTAAAAAAAAAAGCGAGAAATACAAAAACACATACAGCTGAAAATCAATACCTTTATACATTAATTTTAAAAGTCTGAATCATGTATAATGAGCTACTAAAAGACAGAGAAGAAGCAGGAATTTTGCTATCAGAGAAATTAAAAAAATACCAAAATAGCAATACTGTTGTTCTTGCCATTCCAAGAGGCGGAGTACCTATTGGATATGAAATTGCTAAAAAATTACATCTTCCGCTTGATATTGTGCTCTCAAAAAAAATTGGTCATCCTAATAATACAGAATATGCCATTGGAGCAGTATCAATGGATTCCATAACGCTTAGAGAACATCCTGAGGTTCCTCAAAAATATATTGAAGAAGAAATTACAAGACTTAGAAAACTATTACGCAACAAATATGAGCTATATAGGGGCAGTCGCAAACCCTTAGATATAGAAGGAAAAAATATAATTATTGCAGATGATGGCATAGCCACAGGAAATACGTTACTAGCAAGTATTGCAATGTTACGAAAAAGAAAACCTGCTAAAATAATCGTTGCAGCACCCGTTTTACCGGCAGATGCGCTAAGTACATTTAATCGAAATGTAGACGAATTAGTATATCTTATTGCTACAAAAAATTTCAAAGGTGTTGGAGCATTTTACGAAGAATTCCATCAAGTAGAAGATGAAGAGGTTATCAACATGCTCAATATCCCAAGTCAAATTCAATAAAATTTTTAAATTTTAAAATTTTAAAATCATCGATTTATACCATTTCCATTATTTATTAGCGTACATTACACAAAAAACAATGGATATAGAACAGAAAGTTAAATTGGTCGAACAGTTGTTTGATCGTCTTGAAAATGAGATTACTACTTTCAAATCAAAAACCCATTTGTCCTGCAATTCAGGCTGTGGCCAATGCTGCTCAAAACCAGATATCAATGCCTCGCCTTTAGAGTTCTTACCCTGGGCCTTTTATTTATTTTTGAATGGCAAAGCCGAAAAAACTTTAGAAGAACTGAATTCAACAACCAATACCTATTGCCACATATACCAATCGCTGTCCCCAACAGATCAAATTAATGGTAGCTGTACTAATTATAAATATCGTGGATTAATTTGTCGTCTTTTTGGCTATGCTGCCAATAGAGATAGAAATGGTCAATTGCGTATGACGACCTGCAAAATTATCAAGGTAGGCCAAGAGGAAAACTTTCATGCAGCCGAAAAGGCCATCAGCGAAGGGCTTTATGTACCTGTTTTCACTCATTATTACACCCGATTATCTCAAATTGACAATAGACTCGCAGTGACTTCACTCCCTATAAATGAAGCTTTGAAAATAGCTATTGAAGAAGTCTTGCATTATTATACCTACAGACCGTTTCCAGGTGGAATGGAGAATATTGCTTAATTTAAAGTATTTAATACTAAAATCCTTCCAAAAAGTAATACATTAGCATTATAAAAATGATGCCGTTTGTCAGACAAAGCAACCCAATTTAGGAGTGATACGTCTGATGTTGTCAGACCTATATACAAGTTATCTACAACTTTTCATTCAACCCTCCAATTTGCACTTAAAGTGTTGTATTTATTGACTTTATAAAAATGAACAATGCAAATTTAAGCAACAAAAAGCAACGAAATACTTGTTTTGTTGTACCCAATGTTGTACCTTCGTATCACGATGCACCCAATTGAAAACCTAGTATTTACAATACTTTCACTCGTTTGCATTACTTTACAAAAGTAGTATAACATTTCTAAATTCCTATTATTATGGCATCAGTAAAACTAATTTTAAGAACGCATCAGGTTGATCAAACAGGACACAGTCCTTTGTATATCCGAATTATAAAAGATAGAAAAACGAAATTTATCACTGCTGGAGTGAAGCTTAAAGAGAACGAGTGGGATGAAGTAAAGCAGAAAGTAAAAAAGAACCATTCCAACAGTGCCAGAATGAATGCTGCATTATCTCAAAAGATTGCGGATGCAGAAGGTCAGGTTGCCGATATGGAACGTAAAATCAAAACCGTATCGGTTAAAAAACTCAAAGAAGCCATAAAGGGAAAAGAAGTGCCAAACTTTTTTGAATATGCCAGAAAGAGATTAGAGAAAATTAAAAGTACCGTTTCTTATTCCACTTACAGAGCATACACCTCCCAGGTTGATAAATTTGAAAAATATATGGGAACAAAGGATGTATATTTTGATGAAATTACGGTAGCTTTATTAAACGACTATAAATTTCATTTAGGAGATACTTTAGGCAACGGAGATACAACTCAACGACTTTCCATAATTGTGCTCGGAACCATATTCAGGGATGCAATTCGTGAAGAAGTAATTCCCGAAACTATGTTTCCGTTTAGCAAAATAACCCTCAAAATCAGCTCTTCTAAAAGATTATTTCTTAATAAAGTACAGATTGATGCTTTAACCCAATTAAAGCTCATAGAGGGCAAAAAAGCTATGATGTGGAGAGATTTATTTCTTTTCTCTATTTATGCCGGAGGTTTGCGTTTTAGTGATGTTATCGAAATGCAATATTCTAATTACAATGAAGCTGAACATAAAATCAACAAACACATTCGTAAAACTGGAAGAGTTCACCAGTTCAAAATTGGAAAAGTGGCCATCGATATTCTAGAAAAATACAAAAAAGAAAACGCCATTCACGATGATTTTATCTTTCCGGTTATTGTCGACAAAAAGGGGTATTTGGAAAACGAGGCAAAACGTTATTTTCAAACAGCAGCTTTCAATAAATTAGCAAACTGGCATCTTAAAAAAATGAGTACAAAAATAAATTTGCCTTTCGACCTTTCATTCCATTTATCAAGACACAGCTTTGCGACAAATGCGTTAAATAACGGAATGAGAATTGAACACGTTTCTAAACTTATGGACCACCGTGACATCAGCACCACACAAGTATATGCCAAAATCATCAGCGAAGAACTGGACAAAGCTGTAGACAACTATATTTTTTAAATAACGTGTTAAGTGTCCATTTTATTGACATTAAACAATTGTTAATAACTTCAACTAAAATCCTTTAACAAGGATTTTTTTTATTTTATAACTTTACATCAGAGTAAACAAGTAATTTTTAAAGCATTCGAAACGAGTGATAAACGAACTCTAGTTGAAAACACTAGGACTTCCAAAAAGCAACCAATTTAAAACCGCTTTTAATTACCTTTCAATACTAAATGAATACCAAAAAAAACATATTAAAATTTGAATTCAAAGGATCAAAATATGCAAACAGCTCCGTTTGTAGAATTATTGGCAGTGCCTGCGGCGCTAGCCAAAAATCCTTTATTTGATATAATCGTTGAAGACAAAATCAACATTCAAAACTATTGCAATGCTTTAATTGCAAAAATATTAGAACTCAAACAATCTCAATTTCCTGCATTTATAGATTATCAATTCAACCAGGTGAAGAACCCGGAAATATGGATATGTAAAGTCGAAAAATTATTAGCCAATAATGAAGCCTTTTTCAGTTCCAAAACGGCTATGAGTAGATACAACAAACTGTATTTCTTAATCGAAAAAAAACGAACAGAGCTGCAATCTTCCAGAGTAAAAGAACCAGTTGCAAAAACTCCTAAAAAATTCATTAATGCTGAAAGTGAAGACCGTCATTTTTCATTTTATGAGTTAAAAAAGCAGTTGGATAATATCAATGATGACAATCAAAAAATATTGTTGCTAACCAAAGAAATGTTTGAATATCAACAAGCGAATATCGAGTTTATCAATCAAAAGACACCGTTTTATGATGCACAATGCACCAAAGAAATAGAGAACATTTATGCCTTACAAAAAATACAAGCGGCAATTGAAGAAGCTCAAAAACTAAAATTAAGCAGCCCAAAACCAAACAAAAAACTAAAATTCAATGGAAATCTAAACCAATTAGTAGATATGTTTTACCAATTGAATCGCGAACTTTTTATTGATGGCAAACCTTATATTGACGAAAACACAAACGATCTAGCAGATTGGATTGTAAATTCCTTCTTAGATAAAGAGGGTAAAGAAATAAGTCCCCTAACTGTCAAAACAATCCTCAAACCTTCCAAAGAGGATAAACGTCCGAACACCCATAAAAGACTGGACATCGACAAATTGCTTTAAACAAAATGGTCCCCTGGAGACCAAGTGGGGACTAAAAGACTTTTTTCAACTGCTCACATTTGCACCATAACAATTTAAAACTTTTAAAAATGGATGCAATTATCTTCACAAAAGACCAGTTCACAGATCTAATGAGCAAATTAGACACAATTCAAAGCCAAATCTCAAGCAAGGCTGACCCAAAGAAAGAAACCTTTCTGGACAATCAAGAGTTCCTTCTTCTGATGAAAATTTCAAAACGTACAGCTCAAACCTGGAGAGACGAAGGTAAAATTTCATTTAGTCAAGTGGGAAACAAAATCTATTACAAGCTTTCTGATGTTGAAAAACTCCTTACGGAGCATTACAACAAATCTTTTAAAGGAAGATAGTATGAGCAGCTGCAACGGAACTTGTGAGTTTTGCGATTGCAAAACTCACACAAACGAGAACCAACAACCTGTCACCCAGAGCTTGTCGAAGGGCAACTATTAACCATTAAATTAAAACTATGGTAACCATTTTCAAGAATTTCAACGAGGTTGTAGAACACAAAACAATTTCAACAATTTTAGAAGAAATCAAAACAGGAAAGTACAGACCGGGCATAATTTACTTGAGAAAATCACTTGCCGAAAACAAAACAGAAGCCTACAATAAAGCCAAAAAATCACTTCCAGCATTCACGCCTTCGGGAAAGTTTGTTGGAGGTCGAAAATTGGAATTCCTTGCGAATTATTCCAGTTATATCATTCTGGACATCGACAAATTAAGTGCAGCCGATTTGCAAAATGCAAAGCATTTGGCCAATCAAAGTGAATTCACATTTGCCAGTTTCATAAGTCCATCAGGTAACGGATTAAAAATTCTAGTAAAAATCAATTCAGATAAAGCCAATCACAAAGAAGCATTTCTCTTGGTTCAAGCACATTATGAGAATATTTTAAAATTAGAAATAGACAAATCAGGCAAAGACTTAACCAGACTATGCTTTTATTCCTGGGATGAAAATTTATACCTAAACGAAAACGCTACAACCTTTGTCACATTGAGCGCAGTCGAAATGCCTTTAACTGAAACACAACCTAAACCTAAAACTCAAAAACTTGAACCAGTTGAAGATCAATATGCCATTTACAATCATTGCATAAAATTCACTGAAAAAAAAGTGCAATTCGTGAATGGTAGTCGCAACGTATTTGTACATCAACTAGCGTGTAACCTAAACAGAAAAGGAGTTGCTTTAAACGAAGCTTTGGGATATATTTTAACTGATTTTGGGTATGACGAAAAAGAAGTAACTCAAGCAGTAAATAGTGCTTATGGAAATAGTCACGAGTTTGGTAAAAATGAGAAATATGAAGCTCCTAAAAACCTAACGCCAAAAAAACAAAAACCAACAACTATTATAGAGGATGAAG
The DNA here is from genome assembly GCF_003634825.1 of Flavobacterium sp. 123. Lineage (NCBI taxonomy): Bacteria > Pseudomonadati > Bacteroidota > Flavobacteriia > Flavobacteriales > Flavobacteriaceae > Flavobacterium > Flavobacterium sp. 123. The sequence continues at coordinate 2,209,398 of NZ_RBXD01000001.1, read as the reverse complement.
ACGATGAAGACAAACCAAAACCAACCCAAATTGACCGTTTAGAGTTGTTTTTATCAAACAAATATGTATTTCGGCACAATATGGTTTCTGGAAAATTAGAGTTCCAGTATTTCGGTAAAAAGAAGTGGAATGTAATGAATGATTTTATTGAAAATTCAATGCTTCGGGAGTGTTTAAAAGGTAGAATTAAAACAAACCTTTCATCATTAAGAAACTTATTGTATTCTGATTTCTGTGTGCTGTTCAATCCATTTGAAGATTACTTTTTTAATTTACCTTCTTATGATGAAAAGACCGATTACATTACTGAATTAGCAAACACAATTACAACTACAAAACAAGACCTTTGGCAACAATGTTTTAAAAAATGGTTAGTGGCAATGGTGGGTTGTGTCCTTGATGATAAAGTAATCAATCACACGGTAATTGTATTCAGTGGCAAGCAAGGACTGGGCAAAACAACTTGGGTGGAAAAACTGGTTCCAAGACCTTTGAAAGAGTATTTGTTTTCCGGAACCATAAACCCAAACAACAAAGATACATTGGTGCAGCTTTCAGAATGTATGTTAATCAACTTGGACGAACTCGAAAACTTAAACCGTTCCGAGATTGGATCACTCAAAGAAATCATTACAAAAACTCAAATCAGAATGAGAAAAGCCTACGGACACAATAACGAAACAATGCCCAGAAGGGCATCGTTTGCAGGTAGTGTTAATACAGCACAGTTCTTAAACGATAGTACAGGAAGCAGAAGGTTTCTTTGTTTTGAGTTGGAAGGCATAAAATACCAGCACAATGTAGATATTAACTTAGCATTTTCACAAGCATTGTTTCTTTTCAAAAGTGGTTTTAGATATTGGTTCGACCAGGAAGAAATTAAGTCAATTACCGAAAATAACGAACAATACCAACTACACAGCCCAGAGGAAGAATTGCTGTTAACGTGGTTTGAACCTTGCGAAAGAGAAAAGGCTAATGTTTTTCTAAATGCTTCACAAATAGCAGCTAAACTGGCTGAAAAAGCAAAAATAAATATAACTGATGGAACAATAAACAAGTTAGGCAAAGCGCTTAAAAAACATAATTTCATTAGACTTAAAAAAAACGGAATAGCAGTTTACGCATTAATAGAAAACACTTGGGAAGATGTAGATAACAGAAACAAAGTGGTTGAAGAATAAAAAACAAAAAATCATCAATTTTAAAGTGGAAAACTAGCGTTTCCACTTTTTTTGTTTTTACTACTTTCAATTTCTTCAATTTACATCATTTTCACAGGGCAGGCAGGGTAACCAAAAAACACCACAAACATTTTTTGTTTTTTTTCTTCTCAAACAATCGGGCAATATAAGACCATAATAACGCAATTTAATAAAGTAGTCATTCCAGTTTGCACCCAAACAGCTATATAAATCTGTTTTTTATTTTCTAAAAAAATAAAATATCTTTTACTCAAAATTTGGTTACCCTCCTTGCCCTAAATTTGTATTTACTCATTTGCTTTTGATTGCTTTTTAACTATATTTGTTGATTATACCTTCACTTTAAATCAAATACTATGTCTCGTCAAAATGTATATTTCATACGCAAAGTCGGTAAAGGTGATTTTCAAATATATCACCTAATAAATATTGAAACATTTAATATGTTGGATATCTTCTTTGAAACAGAAGATGAAGCAATTTTATATGCAAAGAAGAACAATTTAGTAATAACAACATATTCAGAAATACTGGAAGAGAATGCAAATGGAAAATAAAAAAGCAAAACCTTTTTTAAAATGGGCTGGTGGAAAAACACAGTTGATAACAGATATTGAAAAAGTACTCCCTAAAAAATTTATGAACAAGAAGTTCACATTTGTTGAACCTTTTGTAGGCAGCGGTGCTATTTTATTTTGGATTTTAAATAATTTTCCTAAAGTTGAAAAAGCAGTAATTAATGATATTAATGCCGACCTAACTAATGTTTATAAAATAATTGCATCAAATCCAATTGAATTGATTTCTGTGCTTAAAGATTTTCAAGAAGAGTACCATTCAATTGATTTAGAAGTTGAAAATAAAAGAGAATATTATACACAAAAAAGAACCCTTTTTAATACTCGATCTGCTGATAAAGTAACTCAAGCAGCTTTATTTATTTTTCTAAACAGGACGTGCTTCAATGGTTTATTTCGTGTAAATAAAAGCAATGGCTTCAATGTTCCTATTGGTAGTTATAAAAAACCAATGATATGTGATGCAGAAAATATTTTTGCAGTAAGTGAAGCTTTGCAGAAGGTAGAAATCCTAACAGGTGATTACCAACAAACATTACTTTACGCAGAAAAACCTGCATTATTCTATTTCGACCCACCCTACAAACCATTAAGTAAAACCTCTAGTTTCAACACTTATTCTAAAGACGAATTTGACGATAAGGAACAAATTCGCCTAAGAGATTTTTGCAAAACTTTAAATACATTAGAGCATAATTGGATTTTGAGTAATTCAGATGTCAAAGGAAAAGATATGGATGATAATTTCTTTGATGATATATACGATGAGTTTCATATTAATAGAGTATTTGCAAGAAGAAGTATCAATGCTAATGCAGAAAAAAGAGGAAAACTAACCGAATTACTAATAACCAACTACAAGAATGAACAAACTTTGTCAATTGCTTAATTTAGAAAATGAAGATTTACTTTTTGAACAAATATCAACAACATTTAAGGACAAGGGAATTACACTTTGGAATTATTTTGTGAATTGGGAAAAAGTCCATAAAAATATTAAGCCCATTGAAAAGGAATTGAATCTTTTAAATGTTCTTATTGGAAAAGATAATATAGAAAAGGAAGTTTTCGACCTAATTAAAGAATATCCACAAGTCATTAAAGCTTTTCCTTTTTTAATTGCATTTAGAAGTACTTCCGTTTCTATTTTAATTGACGAAACAAATTTTATTTACAAAGACTATGATTTTAAGCACAGATTAATGTCAGATGAAGATTGTAAAGACCTTGCAATTTTCTTCATACAATCTGGTTTAGGAGATTTGATGAAAGATAAAAAAGTTAAAAACCTAGTAGATTATGTTACTGGTGTTGAAGTTGGTTTAGACAGCAATGGCAGGAAAAACAGAGGTGGAACACTAATGGAAAACATTGTCGAAAAATTTGTCAAACAAGCTTGTGATGAATTAGGCTTTGATTATATGGCACAAGCTAATGCCAAAAAAATTAAACAGCATTGGAATATTGATATTGAAGTAGATAAATCTTCTCGTAATTTAGATTTTGCAATCAATAAAAATGGCAAACTTTATTTTATTGAATGCAATTTTTACGGCGGTGGTGGTTCTAAATTAAAATCTACCGCTACTGAATATGTAAAAATGAATGAATATTGGAATGCACAAGACATCACTTTCATATGGATTACTGACGGCGCTGGTTGGAAATCAACCCAAAAACCTTTACGTGAATATTTTGATAAAGCAGATTATTTGTTGAATTTAGAAATGTTGAAAGATAAAACCTTAGAGAATATTTTAAAATAATTTAACGATGAAGGAAAGAAAAGTAATAAATTGTGTGATTACTGATTTAGATGATACAATTTGGAATTGGTTAGAAATGTGGCATTCATCGTTTAAACCTTACTTTGATGACATAGTTAAATCTACAAAAGTAAATCCAGATGTTTTAAAAGCAGATTTCAAAAATTTGCATCAAAAATATGGCACTACAGAAGTTTCTTTCGCTTTTAATGAATTGACATCATTATCTGCCAAACAAAAAGAAGAAATAACTAAAAAGCCTATAACTGGGAAATCAATTTTACACAAATACTACTCAAACAAAAAGAGAAATTTAAATTCTTATAATGGTGTATTAGATACATTGAAAAAATTAAAGGAACAAGGTGTTTTAATAATTGGCTTTACTGAATCTAATGCTTTCTTTACAAAAACAAGAATTAAACATTTAGATCTAGATGGTGTTTTTGATTGTATATATACTCCTGTAGACTCAGGCATACCTGAAAACACAATTAGATATTATCCAGAAAATTATTGGGAACCTAAGCTTACAGAAATTAGACATTTGTCAAAATATGATAGAAAACCAAATAAAGAAATTCTTGAAATCATTTTAAGAGACTTTAAATTAAAAAAAGAGCAAACAATTTATATTGGTGATAAACTAGACAGAGATATCCAAATGGCTATTGATACTGGCGTTACAAGTGTTTATGCTAGTTATGGTCATATTATAGAAAATGAAAAGTATGAATTGCTAAAAGCAGTAACACATTGGAATGATGATGATGTGAAAAGAGAAATTGAGTTTAAAGAGAAATTAAAAAATAAAGAAATTGAACCTGATTATAAACTTATAAACTCTTATGATGAAATTCTAAACTACTTTAGATTTAAACAAAATGATTTAAAATTAAATATTGAATTATTACCAAATGTTATTGCAGTATGGAACAAAATTACAGATGTTCAACAACATTTTAATGATATAGCTTTAAAAATAAGGAATTTAGCATTAACAACTTTTACTTTTATAATAGCAGGCATAGGTTTTTTGTTCAAAGAAAACTTATCATTCATAATATTTAATTATTATATACCTGTAAGTGCAATATTTAGTATTCTCGGAGCATTAATTATCTGGGTATTTTATTTTATGGATAAACATTGGTACCATAAATTTTTAGTTGGCTCTGTCAAACAATCATCAAAAATTGAAAACAAATGGAATAAAATTTTTCCTGAAATTGGTCTTTCTAACTCCATATCCAAAGAAAGTAACTATAATTTTGAAAAATTTGGTATTAGATTCAAATCTAATTCGAACAGAAGATTTATCTTCTTTTACAGACCTTTAATTTGGTCACTAGTAATTATAACTGTTTTACTATTTATATTTAATCAGCATCAAAAATCTGTGAGTTATAAATTTTATGAACAAAGTATTAAACAGAATAAAGTTTTGGATATTGACAATAAAGATCTTAAGATTGAAAACGAATTATTAAAGAAAGCTTTAAAAGAGAAGAAATAAAATTTAAACCAAATTTCATATCCCTTAATATAACACTTTATTATCTAAAACCAGGTTGAGATGCAATAATAACAGTCATATAATCAACTTCATTCTTTGCATATTTTAGTAATGTTTGAAGTAAATTTCTAAACATATATGCTCCGGCATTCCTTTTTTCATTTTTGCAAAAAAGCTCAATAATTACGGCAACATAATTAATTGATAAAGTATGGGGTTGATTTATTTTAGAATATTTTTCTGTTATATAATCAACTGTTTCTAAACGATAGTTTATCCTCCCATCTTTAGTAATAAAAGGGGTGACAGAATTATAGTATTTTATGTAATAATCTAAAATTTCAATAACCTCCTTGTTGTGGTCTACAATTTTCATCATCAAGTCCACTACCCAAAATGAATGAGGAGGTGGTATTAGCTTTTCTTTTTCTCCTGGTTTTAAAATTTTCACTACAAAATCTATCTCCGGATATTGACCTCTACTACCTTGAAACATTCCGATTTTTAATCCCTCTACAGTTGTATAAATATTAATTGCATCTTTTTTTGGTCTCAGTTGTCTAAGCACTCCATCTGAAAAATATTTTTCGTTGTATACCATATATTTAAAACTTTAATAATTCAGAAATAGTCATATCAAAAGTTTTAGCAAATACCTCTACATTAGTAAGTGATAAATTACGTTCTGCACGTTCTATCATTCCAATATAAGTTCTATGAAAACCTGTTTTTTCAGCTAACAATTCCTGAGACCATTCGCGTTTTGAACGGAGGTCTTTTATCTTGTTACCAAACTTTAATAAAATTTCTTTTTTCATCGAATCAAAGATGATCTTTTACATACAAAAAGTCTACATACAACAAGTAGCATTATAAAATATTCCGCATAAAAAAAAGACCAGTTTAAAGAATATTAAATTAGAAATGCTTTTTAGAGGTAATTATAAAAATTAATCCCAAAAAGCAAAATTTAAATGTATTTTTACAATTCATAGTTTTATGAAAAATCATAAATTATAATTTTAACCTTAATAAATTCCCATAATGGCTTGTAAGAAAACGCACACTGCGATTGATGTTATTGTAAAAGACTTACCAATAGGACAAGAAGGTTCAGGAAGACATAGGTGTGCTTCCTGTGCTTATGAAATTGGTTATGAAAACGGATTGGTTAAAGCCGAAAATATAAATTTAGAATCTATATTAGATAGTCTAGAAGATAGCCAAAAAGGAGCGAGAAGACATAGAAGTCCTCACGCTGCTTATTCTTTGGGATATTATAACGGGGTAATAGAGAGTTATAAATAACCTATGTTAAAGCCTTATTTCAAATCCACAGATAAAAACTTTAATCTTCTCCAAGGAGATACAATGGAACTTTTGCCAAAATTTGAGCATAAGTTTGATATGGTTTTTGCTGATCCTCCTTATTTTCTTTCTAACAATGGTATGTCTATTCAAAGTGGGCAAATTGTTTCTGTAAACAAAGGAAAATGGGATAAGTCAGAAGGATTTGAATATATCAATGACTTCAATAGGAAATGGTTGACACTGGCAAGAGATAAAATGAAAGATAATGCCACAATATGGATAAGTGGAACGTATCACAATATTTTTTCAATTGGGCAAATCCTTCAGGAGTTAGATTTCAAAATACTTAATGTAATAACCTGGGAAAAGAATAATCCACCACCAAATTTTTCGTGTCGTTTTTTTACACATTCTACAGAATTGATAATTTGGGCAAGGAAAAAAGAGAAAGTGCCTCATTATTACAATTATGAATTAATGAAACAGCTTAATGGTAATAAGCAAATGAAAGATGTTTGGAAACTTCCTGCCATTGCTCCTTGGGAAAAATCGTGTAATAAACATCCAACTCAAAAACCTTTAGCAGTATTAACAAGATTAATTCTGGCATCAACAAAACCTAACGCTTGGATATTAGATCCGTTTGCCGGAAGTTCAACAACAGGAATTGCAGCAAATCTTTTAAACAGAAGGTATTTAGGAATAGACCAAGAACAAGAATTTCTGGAAATAAGTAAAAACAGAAAACTTGAAATCGAAAACCCTAAAACAGCTGAATTATACAGGCAAAAAATACAAGGATTCACTAATAAAAAAGAACTGGATTTATTTCTGGCTAAAGAACCAACTGAAGAATATGGTAGCGAATTGATTTTGTAATTTAAAATGGAAACATTATTTTTTTTATCAAGACTAATTTATGACCATTTAACAATCAAAAAACACAATCTAAAAAATTATTTGGGAGATAAATTTAATGCGTTTTAGAAATGAGTAACGAAGTAACTATATTTTTCGATAGCCCTAAACCGTTCATACTAGCTAATATAAAACCATTAAATGGGATTGCTGGCTTGTATTTTATTTTTAGTCAGTCTATTGATATTCAATATCCTTTCGAGAAATCAAAATTGTTATATATCGGAATGAGTGAAAGAAAAACGAATAGTATTGCAAGTAGATTATCAGGACATTTTGATGGGAAATCAAAAAATATAGGACTTACTAATTATAGAAAAATAGAACCTCTTTTATTTACTTATATAAATTTCGAAATGCTTCAAAACATTTGGCATTTTCGTATTGAAGATTTAGAAAGCTATTTTCTATTAAATTTTGTGGAGCATTTTGGCGTATATCCAATTTGTAATAACAAAACTGGTTTTGAAATTCTAAACAATACACTCTCAACAAGTTTTAAAATTGACTGGGACTATTTTAAATAAAATACTATGGAAAGCAAAGTAAAATCTGGGAAAGAAATATTGGACGACTTTTTTAAAAATATCGAAAGTATCGAAAATGTAGATAAAGACATAGCAAAGATGTTAGCCGACTTGTACACACAAGGTAAACTTACTGATGTAAATGTAAAAAATGAACTTCCTAAACTCCCTGTAAAAGATGGCAATTAAAATCAATAACCTTAAAATTAAAGGTATCAGAGGAGCAAAAGATATTATAGAATTGCCTTTAAACGGAAAATCTATTTTGCTTTATGGCGATAATGGCACTGGAAAAAGTAGTATTTCGGATGCTATTGAATGGTTTTACACGAATAAAATCAAACACTTATCCACTCCTGAAATTGATACAAACGATGCTATTAGGAATGCAAAACTTGTAGATACGGAAACTTCAGAAGTTAGTATAACCTATACAAATTCACTTTTAGATGCTACAAAAACATTGTCCTTAAAAAACAATAAATTAGTTCAAAAAGGTTCAAATGCTAGCGAAGATTTTAAAAAATATCTTGATGATTCAGAAAAAGAAAATCTAATTTCTCGTTACCAATACATTAGAAATTTCGTTGACAAACCAAAAGGAGAAAAATTAAAACACCTTTCTGATATCATTGGATTTGAAGAGGTTACAAAGATAAAAAGTGTCTTATTGAAATCTTTAAATAATGCAAAGAGTAATTTAAAAACTCAAAATTTTGAGACACTTATTAATAATGAAAAGGAAAAACTTATTTTAAATATTGGTGCATCTACCACACAGGAAAAAAACTTATTTGATACAATCAACAAAAAAATAAAGAAACTGAATACTGGTATTGAAGTAAAATCTTTTGAGGATATCAAAAATCTACTTATTCTTTTGGGTAAAGGTCTAGATCCAAATCAACAATTTGAGTTAAAGTTTCTTGAAGATTCAAAAAGTGCTTTGACTCTTTTAAAAAGTGAATCAAAATTATTAGAAGATGAATATTCAAAATATTTTAATGAATTCGAAATTATTGCAAATGATGTTGAAGCTATAAAACAAACTTTTTTCGAAGAATTATTAAAATCTGGTACAAAAATTTTATCTAGTAAATACCTTAAAGAGGATAATTGTCCTTTGTGCTTGCAAACAAAAAACTCTGATGAATTACTTTCTGAAATCAAAATCAGATTAGCGAATATCGAAGAATCTTCACAGAAAAAAGCAAAGTTTGGAATTGCTTTAAATAGTGTAAAAGACATAGCAATTGAAAGAAATAGGAGATTAGATATTTTATTAAATAATACACAAACAGATAAAGAAAATAATCAAAACATTAAAGAGGGTTTAACTGCATTAAAAACCAAAATCCAAAATTATCAAAATACAGCTGAAGTTAAAATAACTTCTGGAGATAAATTACCAGTTTTGGATATAATCAAATTAATTGAAAATGATTTTGAATTTCTTAAAATCATAAATGATAGAATAATCAAAATCCAAGAATCTCAAAAAGGAGAAACACCTGCTGTTTTATACTCAAATATTACAGCTTCCAGAGATGCTTTTTTAAACATTAAAAAATTTGAAGCGCAAAAAGTAATTTTAGAAAATCAACAAAAATCATTTCAGTTAATTTATGATGAGTTTGAAAAACAGCAAAAGCAAGGACTTGATAATTTTATAAACTCTTTTTCTGTAAAGATTAATGAGTATTATCAGTTTATGAATCCTGATGAACCTTTTCAAGACATTGAAATTATTACTAAAGGAGAAGAGGATGAATTAGATGGTCTAACCATCAAATATAAATATAATGATAAATGGGAAGTTAATCCTTTAAAGCATTTTAGCGAATCACATTTGAATTGCTTAGGGTTATCATTTTTTTTAGCTTCAGTAGATGCGTTTAATAAAGAAAATGATTTCATAATTTTAGATGATGTGATTTCAAGTTTTGATTCAAACCATAGACGAAGATTTGCGGATTTATTATTTGATAAATTTTCAAAACATCAACTGATAGTATTAACCCACGAAAAGGAATGGTTTACAAATATTATTAGTCCAAAGGCTAAGAACAAAGGTTGGTTGGTCAATGAGATAAAGTGGACAGAAGAGAAAGGAACTTTCATTAAAGAAAAACCAAGTGACTTAAAAGAATCAATTTTATATCAATTAGCAGAGGGTAATATTGATAATATTGGAAACCCAATGCGAAAATATTTGGAGCATTGTTTAAAAGATATTGCCTTAAATCTTGATGCTAAATTGAGTTTCAGATATAACGATTCTAATGAACACAGAATGCCTTATGAGCTACTTATGGCGATTAGATCAGAAATTAAAAAATCAAGTACAGAATTAAAATTAAAATACCCATTATTAGATAGAATAGAGAGTTCTGCATTATTTGGCAATACTCTTTCTCACGACAATCCTATTAATGCAAGTATAGGAGATATAAATTCTTTTTGGGCAGATATTTTAGAATTGGAAAAATTATTTATTTGTCAAGAAATAAGTTGTAAAAAAACAAAAGTAAGTTTATTAAATTACGATACCGTAACTAATAAAATTCGTTGTGGTTGTGATGCAACTAAATATGATTGGAAAAGGTAAAAAGTGCAAATAATATTAAAACAAAGCATAATCAAAGAACATCAATTTTAATTACATTTGTATATGGCGCAATTAGATATGTTTGGGGGCAATGGAAATGATAATACTTTTCCTAAAACGGGTTTAAATAAAATCACAAACGGTGAATTTATTTATTTACCAAACTTTTTCTCAAAATCTGAAAGTGATTTTTACTTGAAAGCATTGACAGAAAAAGTGCTTTGGAAACAAGAATCTATGAATATATATGGGAAAAATATTGACTTTCCTAGACTAACTGCTTGGTACGGCGATAATGACAAGCCCTATTCATTTTCTGGCATTACTCTAAGTCCTACTCCCTGGAATGATGAAATTCTTGCTATTAAAAATAAAATTGAGCCGGAATCTAAAGTAGTTTTTAATAGTGTCCTTTTAAATAGATATAGAAGCGGTTCCGATTCAATTTCTTGGCATACTGATGCAGAAAAAGAACTTGGTAAAAATCCAGTAATTGCATCCGCTAATTTTGGAGAAACACGAAAGTTCCAATTAAGACATCGTATAACAAAGGAAAAATTGGAGATTGAATTAAAACACGGAAGTGTTTTGATAATGCAGGGTGAACTACAACACTTTTGGCAACATCAAGTTCCTAAATCGAGTAAACCATTAAAAGAAAGAATCAATTTAACTTTTAGAGTAATACTATGAACTGGCAAAAAGTTGAAATAATAAATGATGAGGGAGAAACAGTTTTGGCACAAGCACCAATAATTGTGTCAGCCAGTCGCTCAACTGATATCCCAACATTTTATGCAGATTGGTTTGTAGAAAGATGGAAAGCCGGTTATGTAAAATGGAAAAATCCTTTTAATGGATTACCTCTTTATGTTTCTTTCAAAAACACAAGAGTAGTTGTTTTTTGGACAAAAAATCCAAAACCGATGATGAAACATCTTGATTTCTTGGATGAAAATGTCAAAAATTATTATTTCCAATTTTCATTAAATGATTATGACAAGGAAGGTTTTGAGGGCAAAGTGCCTCGTTTAGAAAGTAGAATAGAAACATTTAAAGAACTCTCCAATAGAATTGGAAAAGAAAAAGTAGTATGGCGCTTTGACCCATTATTGCTGACAAACGAAATTAATGTAAAGGAACTACTAAAAAGATTGGAAAAAATCGGCGACAAATTATACGAATACACCACGAAGTTAGTTTTCAGCTTTGCTGACATTGATATTTACAAAAAAGTAGAAAACAATCTTAACAAAGCGGATATTAAATATAGTGAATTCACTTTGGAAACAATGATGGAATTTGCAGAAGGCTTACAAAAGTTAAATAAAAAATGGGGATTAGAACTGGCAACTTGTGCCGAAAAGTTCGACTTGAATAAATATGGTATAGATCACAACAAATGTATTGATGACGACCTTATGATTGATTTATTTCATCAAGACGAAGAATTAATGAAATTCTTAGGAGTAGAATTTATAGAACCCTCCTTATTTAATGCAACAACAACTATAACGAAAACAAAAAAAATAAAAGACAAAGGTCAAAGAGAAGCTTGTGGTTGCATTATGAGTAAGGACATTGGCGAGTACAATACTTGTCCGCACGAATGCGTCTATTGTTATGCAAATACTTCAAAGGAAGCAGCCTTTGCTAATTACAAATCACATACAATGAATTCAAAAGCAGATACTATAACAGGAAAATAAATAAATTATGCCATATTATTTCAATCTACCCATAATTACACAATTAACACCCAATCAACAAGCAGCCTTAAATGAAACAGATTCACTTGCTTTATCAGGTGGTCCAGGTACAGGTAAAAGCGTTGTTTGTTTATGGAGACATATTAGAAACTATGAAACTGGTATCAGAGAAAGTTTGCTCTTAACTTATACAAAAACGTTAGAACATTATTTAATACAATCAGCATTATCAAAAAATGAAGAAGCTGCCGAAAATGTCAATAGATCACTTTGGTGGTCTTCTCATACAAATTTACACAGAGAATATGATGAAATAATTATTGACGAAGGACAAGATGTTAATATTGATATATATAGAACTATTAAAAGATTTTCTAGCAAAATTTCTTATGGAGCTGATCCCGACCAAAGTCTTTATCTAAATAAAGAACAATTAACAGGATTAACCGATTGGTTAGAAGAAACATTCGAAAATGAAGAATATACCCTAACAAAAAACTTTAGAAATTCAAAAGAAATACTTGATTTTATACGTTCTGTTTTTCCAGATATTTTAATTCCTCAAGACACTATAAACGGATCATTAACAACAGGCTTAAAGCCTATTGTAAAAATTACTGGTTGGAATAGAGATGACGAGTTGGATGCTATTATGAGTATTATTAATGATTTTCAAGGAGATACTGAAAATATTGCAATTTTAGTTCCAACTCAAAAACAAGTAAAAGAATACTATGCACTAATTAGAGAAAAACTTGACAATGATATTGACTGTACAAAATTTAATAGTGACTTAGATGAATTTGAAGGATTAAGTGGTATTCATATTACTACTTTTAAATCATCAAAAGGAACGGAATTTGACACTGTAATTATTCCTAGTTTTGACTCTTATGATTGGTATATTGATAAACTAGACGTAGTAAATGAAGAAGATTATTATGTTGCCTTAACTAGAACCAAAACAAATTTATTTTTAATTTGTAAAACGAAGCCAAACAAAGGAAATAAGAACACTTATGATATTGAATAATTATGAATAATAAAACATATTTTTTACCCATAAAATCAGAAAATCTTGCTTTTTATTTTGCAAAAGGATGCATTTGTCCAACTAAATATTTACAAAATAGAAATACCGATATTCAAAATAGATTTGATAATCAAATACTATTGTCAAATAGTATGTTTACAAATGAAACAGATTGTTCATTAGAAATTATACTCAATGAAGAAACAGAAAAAGCTGTTCAAATTTCAAATAGTTTTTTTACACTAGAAATGCCACTTCCTATTTCTAGAATTAAGAAAATAACATTTAAAAATGAAGAACAAAAGATCAACACTGTATATAACATAGAAAGTGGGGCTGCTTTTTTACCACTAAATTTAATTGAAGTAGTGCCAAATTCAATTGAAATAAATACTGAAGAATTTACATCAATTAATAATCAAAACTCTCTAAAAGATTGGAGCAAAGAATTAGAGCAGTTTGACAGGTTAATGGGTGGCTTTGCAGTGATGAGTATTGCCGGTAATGACCCTCAAAATTATCCAACAAATTATTTTAATACTTTATCAGTAATAAACGATTTAGTTAGAGATGAAATAATAAATCAAGAAGTAGAAGTCAAAAACAACCAAGAGTGGGCAATAATTCGTACTGAAAAATTTAATCGTCTATATGATGCTATTTATAACAAAATAAATAACAGTACTGTTGAGAATTTTGCTAAGGTTGATAAAGTTCAATTATTAACAAATAATGGTAAATATTTAATTGATAAAATCAGCCAAGAAAAACTAACCTATTTCGTTGCAATACTTGCATCTTATGGTGAGGGCACAAGGCAAAGTATTGATACTTTTATTTCTGATATAATATCCAATAAATTCCCAATTGAAAGAAAAGAAGGAATTGCATTAATATTTGGTATTAATAAAGGTTATGATGTTTTTCGAAATAATTATAAAACAAATAACTTTAATGTTGATGTTAAATTCAAATTAGACAGCCAATTAGACTATTATACAATAGAAAGTATTTATCAATTTACTTTTAATAATAAGAGAGACAATAGTGATTTTGAATATCTAAGCTGGGTAAGTGAATATGAAAACGAAATTAACGATACAGATTTTGAAACATACCAAGTACTAGACAAAACTATTATTATCAAAAAAAAAGAAAAAATTGGTTTCAAAGAAATTTTCCAAAGTATTTCACGCAATAAAATTTATCAAAAAATCATATCAGAAATTAATAAGTGTATTCCAAAATACTTAATTGATAAAGATGATATTGAAGGAACTAAATACTTTACAAATCTTTTAAAAGAAGATTTTGAAGAGTACGAAATTGAAATATACAAAAATGCTAAAGAAGTAATTGAAAAAGAGTTAAACAATAAATTTGATAAAAAACACATTGATAATTGTTTAGAGATTGATAAACTAAATAATATTATTTTCGAACAAAATAAAAAGATTAAAGACCTTGAAGAAATTATAGAAAAATCAAAGTCAAACAAAAATGATAATATAAAAGATTTTCAAGAACCAAACGAACCCCTGGGAACAACAATTAATTCTTCATCCGAAAATTCTGTAGAAGTAAATAAACTATACACTGAAAAAGCACCTAATGAAAATCTAGTCAATGAAGCTGACAATATAGAAATATTAGTAGTTCAGAATGATAATTCAAATAGAAAGCAAGAACTCAAAAAATTAAATATTACTAATTTAAGAAAGGAGGCTGAAAAATTTAAAGTAGATAATTTTAAAGCTTTTAAAAACAATCCTGACGATATGGATAAATTAATAGAAGCTATTTTATATGTAGAATCTCAAAAAGGAATATTTTAAAATGAGTGTTTTTGACGAATTGATAGACGACTCAAACAGTATAGAAAGTTTAAGTTCTTTTATTGAGCAGAATGAGGACAGGTTATATGATTTTTTTTTAACACAAAACTTTAGTGATTTAAATATTGACAAAAATAGAATTGAGTTATATATTTCAAATAACTTACAAAATTTTAAAAAGTTAGATTTTTCAATAGAATCAAATAAAAGTTTTATTAGCATATTGCTTGATGTTTCGCAAAGGTTTAGTTTTTTAATGCCTTTTCATCAACTCTATAAACTTTTAATTAAAAATAATTTAAATATAAGCAGCCGTTTAGAAGCTTCCTCTTTATATCTTATAGGAATAAAAAAAATATCGGATTACGATAATATTATAGATAGCTTTTTAGATAGACTTTCAATTGCATATAATCAGGAAGAAGATACAGAAGATAAGGTAATTGATACTTTTATTAGTTATTACGCATTAGTAATTAATGATTTTGGTAAACAAAACAATGAAGGTGTAGTTTCAATTAAAAATAAAATACTTTCTAAAAAAAACAATCCTAATTATTATTTTTTACAAAACAATCTTATTAATCAAGTACTTAATCTTGATTTAATTGATCCTATTACTTCATATAATAAAATTCAAAATTTATTAGATACTTTTCTAAAAAGAGTAAAAAGGCATTTTCCTTTTGAAAATAAATTATTTTTAATAGAAGAAGGTACAAACTATGCTGACTTATTAGAAAGTGCTGCTGTAAACTTTCATTCGATAAGACAAATATCTGTTGATCAATTCGCTCTAATAAATGATTCAAATGTTTTCTATTCTCTTCAACGTGGAGTTAAAATTATTGAAAATGAAAACCAATTATTTTCTTATTTAAAGAGTTATGGCAAAATGCACCATACAAAACTTGTTTCAAGTTTTAAACATTTACCGGAACATATATTTAATAAAAATCCCCATTGCATCGATTGGGGTTGTGGGCAAGGAATGGCATCAATGACTTTACTGGAATATTTAAATGACTATGATATCGACCAATCAATATCACAAATAACGCTAATAGAGCCTTCCCAAATAGCTTTAAAAAGAGCATCACTTCACGTTTCAAAATTCAGCAATAACACCAAAATTATTAATACAATAAACAAGGATTTAGATTCATTGGTAGCTAATGATTTTCTACAAGTAAATAAGACGCGAATACATTTATTTTCTAATATACTTGATATGGATGTTTTCTCATTATCAAAATTGATTGATTTAATTAAAGCTAATTTTCCTGGAGAAAATTATTTTTTATGTGTAAGTCCCTACATAACTGATTTAAAAACAGCGAGAATTGATAGTTTTGTAAATGCTTTTTCTAGCAATGATGGTTTTGAAGAATTGTTTAAAATAAACAGTAAATCGGATGATTGGATAAATGGATGGACTAGAGTAGTCAGAGTTTTTAAATGTGTAATTTAATATTTGCTAAATCAATTTTATGATTTTTTTTCTAATCTATATTTCTATCGGACTTATATTAAATTTCGTTGGTCCACTTGCCAAACATTTGGCCATTGAGGATAAATACTCTTTAAAAGAAAATAAAAACAAAAGTTGGTTTTACAGATACTCATTTATTATTTTGACGAGATCCTTTATGACCATTTTTTATCCTGTTTTTTATTTTAGTTATTATATACTTAAAAGAAAACCACAAGAACCAGTTTCATTCGAAGATAAGCTAAATACTAGTTTAGTAAAAAGACTTAGAAATATCGGCGAATATAATAATACAGCACCAACAGAAAAAACTAGTGATGAAAAGATTATTGAAATATATAGTTTAATTTGTTCGTCTTTTAGAAAAGCTAGTTCAGATAAAAAAGAACGAATTCCTGCAGATAATTTAAACACAATCGCAATGAAATTCTTTAAAGTATATGAGGAATTTGGGGAAGATTTTATGAAAGAGCATTTAGAATACGAATTAAAAAAATATACTACCGAAGGATTAAGACCAGAATATCAGCGAGGAATTTCATTATTTTAAACCCTAATTTAAAAATGACACCAGAACAACTAAAATTAATAAAGCAACTTGCACAATTAGGCGATGTTACCATTGTAAAAAGAGGCACATCAAGTCTTATTAATGCTATTTCAGAAATGAATAGCAAAGCACTTGAATTAATTTTGGAAGACAATGTAAGTTATCAAGATACTACCAAAACAATTTTTCTCCAAAAACTGAAAGAAGTTTTCACAGATTTTCAAAAGGAAGACAATAAACTTATTCCTTATGAGGGAAAATGTAATTCCGCTGAATGTACCAATAAAAATAAAAAAGGTATAGCCTTTGTTGGAAATAAATCAGGTCGATATATAAATTTCATTATAGAAGAAAACGAAAATGGGTCTGTAAAAGATATATACAGGTGTTCTGATTTTTGTACTAATGAAAAAACTATAGATGAAAATATAAAACAATTAAATTTTACTGTATATAAAGACGAAAAAGTTAATTTCAAACCGTCTGCATATTACATTTCTTCAAACAAAAAGTCTATTAGTGCAATTAATTATCTTAACCAATTTGATAAAACTGAAATTTCAAAAGATCAAATAATTACCTGGGTAAAGCAATATGAGGAATTCTATAATTCTTTAGACTGGTTTGATTTGTCATACAAAAATATATCACCTTTTGATAGCTGTTTTTATCATATTAATGGTGTATACGAATTCATAATTATTGAAGATGAAGCAGCTATCGCTTTAGAAGAATTTAAATCAGTCAATTTAGAGGATGAAATACAAATATTAAAATGGTTAGTAAAGTTTGAATATTTGTACTATAAACTAATATTATTACATCCTAACATCGTCTCGGAAGAAAGCTTAAAATCAGGTAAAATTATATTGTATAAAGATTTTAATGTTTATTTTAAAACAGAAATATTACAAAACTGTATTAATTTACAAGAATTTTTCGATAAATATTACTATGAAAAATTAAATAAATATACTACCCAATCTCAGGAAGAACAAGAAAATCAAATACCTTTTGATGATGATTACGAAAGAACTTCATCCTTAAAATATCATTTACAAATAAGAGGAATTATCTAATCATTATCTCATTCACCTGCACAAAATCCTCGTTTAGTCCAAGTATTCCTAAACTCACATCTTTGTTTGCTTCATTTCGCTAATTTCATTTTTTAAACAACATTTTGTACCTTTAATTCTGATTTTTAAAGAGGTGTTTTTTATGGAAACTATCGAATTAACTAGAAAAGAATTATACGACATAGTATGGTCAACAACACTTTCAAAGTTGACACAGCAGTATGCATATACAAATGACGGAATAAAAAAATTGTGCAAACAATATGAAGTCCCTATGCCTGATGGGAGTTATTGGTCAAAACTCAAATTCAATAAAAAGTTTAAAAAAGAGAAGCTCAATCCAGTCTTTGCTGTTGTTGACAAAATCGTTTTAACAATTAGGAAAGAAGGCAATCAAATTAATGTAGACCAGACACCTTTAACCATAAGAACCAAAGAAATTGAGAGTGATCCAAAAGCACCATTAATAGTTCCTGAAAAATTAACAAAGCCAGATATCTTAATTCAGAATACTAAAAGCTATCATCAAAGTAGAAAAAATAAAGATTTTGTTAGAAACGATAAATTGGATACTGTACATATTTATGTAGAAGAAGCCAATTATAATCGAGCATTAAATATAATGGATAGTTTCATTAAACTATTAAGGCATCGTGGCCATTCTTTCCGTAGAGACATAAATAATTATGGTCCTAAAATAGTAGCTTATGATGTTGAATTTAGCTGGAACATAAGAGAAAAAACAAAAAGAATTCTTTCTGATAAAATATATGAAACGGCAACATATATACCAACGGGTATTTTAATTCTTCAAATTGGAGAAAGTTTTCGTGCAAAAGAATGGGTAGATGGTGCTACTAAATTAGAAAACAGATTGTCCAAAGTGGTTGCCAAAATTGAACTGGATGCACTAAAAGAATTAGAATGGCGAGAAGAATGTAGATTAAGTGATATTAGAAGAGCAGAAGAAGAACGAATAAGAAAGATTTTTGAAGCTCGAAAAGAGAAGGAAGTAGTCAAAACCAGGAAACTTTTTTCAGATGCTAAAAAATTCGATAAAGCAACTATGTATAGAAATTTCATTAAAGCCACAGAACAAAAAGCAATCACAGAAAACAATCTCACAGCAGAACTCAAAGATTGGATAAAATGGGCTTATGACAAAGCAGATTGGATAGATCCTACTTCAGCGAAACAAGATGAGTTATTAAATGACAATGATATTGATGAAATTGAAAACCCTAAAAAAACAAACTATTATTTCCGGTAGAATAATAATCATAAGTATAGTAAAAATGGAAAATCCTTTTGAAATTATTTTAGAAAGACTGGACCGCATAGAAAAAACTATCGAACAATTAAGTGCCAACGGTCCTTTAGCACAGACAAACGATCCAATGGATATAAAAGCTTTATCAGCATACATAAAAACAAGCCCATCAGCTATCTATAAATTTACTTCTGAAGGTTCAATCCCTCATTATAAAAATGGCAAAAGACTGTATTTTAAAAGAGACGAAATTAATGAATGGATATTTTCTACCAAGGTAAATACTGGGTATGACATAGATAAGGCAGCAAATGAATACATAAGAAAACATCCAAGAAAGTACTAATTACTGTTATTTGTATCGAAATAAATAAAAACAGCGTGTTTTACTGGAAAATTATTGTTAGAAAATAGACTTTACTGGAAAATCGTTTGTATTTATTCATTAAAACACCCTTTTAGTGGAAAACACAAAAAGACCTTAATAGCTTTATAATGGAAAATATTTGCGTTAAATAGTGCTTTACTGGAAATTATTAGCTATTTTTGAAGTATAAAAGCATTTCTAATGGAAAATAACATCCCAATTCACCTTCAGGAAGTAATTTTTGCTTCAAGCGATACAGCAATAAGCAGACAATTAGGAAAACTGGAAGAAACAGGGCAAATAAAAAAAATTGCTCCTCGTATCTATACTTCAAATTTAAATGAATCAGAAGAGATTATTATTAGAAGAAATATTTTTACCATTCTTGGAAAACTGTATCCAGGTGCAGTATTAAGTCACCGTTCCGCCTTAGAATTCAAACCAACAACAGCAAATCAAATATTTGTAACTTATACATATACCAAGAAAATTGAACTGCCAGGAATAACCATCCGCTTTATGGAAGGACTACCGGCAATAGAAGGAGACAATCCCTTTTCGGGAGAATTATTTGTAGCACAACAAGAAAGAGCTTTTTTAGAAAACCTACAATCTTCTCGCCAAATTGGACCAACATCCAAAACGATTACCCTCCCGGAAATCGAAAATAAATTAGAACAAATAGTACAAGTAAAAGGAGAAGAAGGACTAAACCAATTTCGGGACAAAGCAAGAGAAATTGCCAACAAATTAGGAATGCAAACCGAATTTGACAAACTCAACAAACTAATCAGTGCCTTACTCACTACAAAACCTTCCAAAATACTCACATCGCCATTGGCAGTAGCCAGAGCTTTAGGAAACCCTTACGACAAACACCGTTTAGAATTATTCGAAAAACTGTTTGTAGAACTGCAACAGCAACCTTATAAAGAAAGTCAAGATAGGAATAAAGAAACCAATGCCTTTCGAAATTTCGCCTTCTTTGAAGCCTATTTTTCAAACTATATCGAAGGAACTATTTTCGAAATAGAAGAAGCCAAAAGCATCATTCAAACCGAAACACCAATTCCAAATCGAGATGAAGATTCACACGACATATTAGGAACCTACAGATTAGTTAGTAATCAAACGGAAATGAGTACAACACCTTCAAATCCCGATGAATTACTGAACATACTACAATACAGGCATCAAATACTTTTAGGAGCAAGAACCTCAAAAAAACCAGGGCAATTCAAAGACAAAAACAACCGGGCAGGCGAAACACATTTTGTTGACCATACCTTAGTTAGAGGAACAATAATAAAAGGATTTGATTACTACCAAGCACTGCAAGAACCATTCGCAAAAGCAGCATATATTATGTTTATGATAAGCGAAATACATCCATTCTTGGATGGAAATGGAAGAATTGCAAGAGTAATGATGAATGCCGAATTAGTAAAAGCAAACCAAACTCGAATCATAATTCCAACAGTGTATCGCGATGACTATTTAGGAGCATTAAGAAGACTAACAAGAAACTATGATCCGGCGGCCTATATCAGAATGTTGCAAAGAGCACAAGAATTCAGTGCTTCACTCCTAGCAAGCGATATGCAAGCATTAGAAAATCATTTAACACTAAGCAATGCCTTCAAAGAACACGAAGAAGCAAAACTGAAAATAATTCCATTGCAATAAAAGCCAAACAAAACCCAAATAATAAAGAAAGGCATTTTACCCTTCGATTGGCACTCCTTTGCCAACGCTCCAAAAAAAATTACTGTCACGGTTTTTGAACAAAAACACGTACACTGCGTGACTCGCGCCAGTAATTTTTTTCCCCAAGCTGTGTTACATAATTGAGTATTATAGTTCATTACAAAGCTTTTATATTGTTTTTTTGGTTTTTGCAATGAAGCTATAATATCATTTATGTAAAACAGCCGCCACACCCAACGCGCTTGCCAGTGGCTCCAGGACAACATTTTTAATTGCTTCCTCGCACCGGCCTGCAATAAAAAATGCTGCCCTTCGCCACTGTCTTTAAGAACCTTCGCAATTTCAAAGGAAACTTTACGGTTATCATTGCTTTCAAGAACGTTTACGTAACCTGTTTTTAGCAACTTTGTGTTTAAATCGGTAAGTATTTGCATTGTTTTTGTGCGTATTGCAAACCGCTTATCAACTCCATTTCTAACATTCACGACATAGGAATAAGCAATTTGCAACACCCACAAAATCAATAGAAGCCAGCAAGAGTGTGGTTTTTTATTTGCCAGAAAACCCGAAGTAATTGCTTCAGCGGAAAAGCCGATGCCATACCGTTCCTAAATATAAAGTTGACCAGCCCGAAGCATTGTCTTTCTTTCAAGTCTATGGCATCGACTTTTCCACAAAAGCAATCAAAAACACCCCAGTAAGCAAATAAAAAACCACACACTTGCCTGCGCTACTGCCCCATCGCACTAGGTATTATTTTTTCATTGTTTTTGTAAGTATTGAAAATCACTTGAAAACCTGTACTATAAAATTGAAAAACTCAGTAAAGTGATTTTCAATACCCACAAAATCAAGTCCAAGAAAGAGTATTGATTTTCAAAACAGAAAAATAATAGGAATGAATTTGATATTTCTTTTTTCTGTTTTTAAAATCCACACACTTTCCGAAAACCACTCTATTCCAAGTCAACTCCCTTTCCCTCAAAAACCTTCCGATTATACTATGACGATTGGTAAACGAAATCAAAACAAAAAATAAAAAAAAGAAGGCAAAGGTAAGTTCCAGGTTTACAAAAAAGCAAGTTCAAGCCTCCGGTTTTTGATAAAATCTCCACCCATAACGGTTCGCAACAACACTTTGTTCAACCTTCACGACCATACTTCCGATGATGTATCGGGTAGTATTTTATCAAAAAAACTTGCTTTTTTGAAACCTTCCACTTGAACGAATGGCTTTCTTTTTTTTCCTTTTTTTTCTTTTGAAAAATTTAATGGGCGGAGCGTAGCGAAGCACATTGGTCTTTCAACCGAAACCCTGTGGAAAATTGAAAATCTAACCCATTTTTAAAGCCGAATGTTATGCTAAATTTCATCATCAAGACCCACCGAAAAGACACCGTTTACACAAAACCCCATTTATTCATACTTAACAAGGGGATGAACAGCGGAAAGCCACAAAAAACGCCATTTACTAACAGCTTTGTAATCATTTTTTCAAATGAAGAGGACTGCGAAAGCCTTTTTTTCATTGCTTATAGTTTATGGCAAACAAAATTCTGGCATCAGTATTTAGTAGGTTCTGTTATTTCGTTTTTGCGTCTTCCAGATTTCAAAAAACAATTCAATCCACAAGCCAGTTTAATGATCGTGGAACACGAGCAGCACCAAAAAAATGTTGCACCTCTCAAACTTTTGGAGAAAAAAGAAAAACAGTACAAAGAGGATATGATGCTCATAAATGACATTCGTAGAGCCATTTTATACCGTTATTGTAGAAAATAAATCAATCCTGGTCCAAATGGACTAGGATTGATTGCGCCTTATTCCCAAGCAAACCAACGCATAAGTGCAATATGATTGCACCACTTAAATAAATCGAAGAAAAGCAAAGCAATCTACTTTTATTGACTGCTAAAAACAAAAAAAGCTCCAATAAATGGAGCTTTCGAGGTGGTTATTAACCGTTTTTAAGGGTTTGCTTTAGGTTCTTCTTCCGATTTTACAGCAGTTTGAGAAACTACTGAAATAATACTACCACCCAGAACCAAGTAACCAGCAGCCGAAACCAATCCAACAGGTAAGGCAATAGGCGAAGCGATGATAATTCCACCAACGGAAGCCAAAGCAATTCCAACAGTTCTCAAAATTTTAAACCATTTTGGAGTTGGCGCCAAGGTTCTTTCTACTAAATTCATTTTGTTATTTTTCATAATCTGGATTTTTAAAAATTGATAATTCTAAATTGTATACTCTTTTTTCGATGTATTCTACTTTCTGGTTCAATAAATCGTTGCCACTTTTGAACTCGGTTTTGATGATTAAAGCCATCGTTTTTACTTCAATCAAATCTTTCTCCATACTCTTGAAATCAGTGTGTAATTGCTTGATAAAATAAGCCACAATCGAGAGTAACAAGGTGATTAACGTTCCAAAAAGTGTGGCGATGATGTTGATGTTTTCCATTTTTTGGCCTTTTTAGAATTGAAAATTATTTTCAATAGTTATTACATTGTTTTCAACTTTTGCCAGTGCTACTAATTTTGGATAAATCATTTTGTAAGCTGCAACACTTTGAGTAACTTGAAAATTGCCATCAACGAATTGGAAACCAAAACCACAAAGCGGACACCCGGCAGTTTCTTTGATAGTATTTCCGGTATGGATATAAACAAAGCTGAAATTTGGCAAACCAGTAATTTCAATCATTCCTTCGTGAAGCTTTCCAAATGCTTTTTTGTAATCCACATTTTTAGCTCCGTGAGTGTTCAACTTCAAATTAAAAACACCTTTTGGAATGGCAGTTTGAGAAGCTATTTTTACTTCTCTAATTTTATCCTCTAACAAATAGCATTAAAATATTCCGTTAATGTATAGCTGGCTCAATGTGCTTTCTTTGCCCTGGGCTACTCTTATTATTTTGCTTTCCATAGTCTTAATAGATTGGAGATTAAACAAAAAATCCCTCACTTTTGGTGAGGGATTTTCGGAAGGTTTTTCTAAAAAGCATCCTCAACTTTCAAGCAATTACCACTGGAGAACAAGTAGTAATTTGGTCCCACTTGTTGGTAGAACTCAATTCCAATACACTGCAAAACTGTGGTGTTTACCGTTGGTAGAACTCCACCAGGTAAAGTTGCAGTAATTGTAGTGGCAGGAACTGGAGCGTACAAATCCAAGAAAGGACTATATTGAATATCGTTTACCTCATTCAATGCTGCATCCATAGGATCATAGCTGTTAGTGGTAGCGTTGTATTCAAAATCACTCACTACTGAAAGAGAACTAATCAAACGAAAGTGAGTTGCACCAGATGGAGCATTAACCAAATTCGCTGGATTAAAATCAGGAACTACAAATTCGCCACTTTCTCTATCAACCGTATGAGTTAATGAGTAAGGAGCATTGAAAATACCATTGAAAGAAGAGTTTTTGTCAAACTCAAAACCTTTTAAGTAATTTCTTTGTGTTGTGATTTCAATTTTACGGTAACCTCTGGCTTCCGTTTGGTCTTCAAGGTTGATTTTCTTCATAATAGAAGTCAATCTTCCAGTTACTTGGCTGTCGGCCATTTGTTTCATCACTTGAGATAAACCAGTTCGAACTGATTTTCCTGCTTTGGCACAAGCGCCAAATTCATTCATATTCTCACGAGTTCTTTCGAACTCTGGAGCTGAGAGTACTTGGTCACCAGTTGGACCACCAACCATTCCGGCAAAGTAGCCTTCTTGACCTTTAATTTTAAAATGTCGGATATCTCCAAGAGTTCCAACATACTTGATAACACCTTTCTGTCTTGCCATTTTTTTAAGTTTTAATGGATTAATAATTAGATAAAATTCATAAGACAAATTTCAAGTATTATCTTTGATTATCAATAACTTAAAATACTGTAAATCAATGCAATACAACGCAAAAGCACCGTACATAGTGGAAACCCATTGGCAAATTGAAGAAGTCCTTGACGGAGATAGCATAATCATTTGCAATCGTTTCACTCAAATGAAAAAAGAAATCCGTCTTTATGGCTTGGATGCACCAGAAGTAAAGATTAACAGAAAGATGAAAGAGGATGAAGAGAAAAGCAGTTTACCAGCCCAATTATTGCTCCAATTTGGTTTGCAATCCTTGCACTTCGTTTTGTCGGTTGCACCGCCTAAAACGGTTGTAACTATCATTACAGAACAGGAGAACTATTACGACTACTGGAACAGACAATTAGGGTATGTAATTTTGCCTAGTGGATTATGTTTAAATGAATTACTTTTACAAAATGGGTATGCTAAAGCAACCCAACAATATTATTGTGGTAAGCTAGCAGAGTATCAAGCGATGAACCGCCAAGCACAGCTTAATAGTATTGGGATCTATAGTCAAATAAAAGTATTCTGATTTGTTGTACTTATGTTGTACTAGAGGGTTTTAAAAATTAAAGAGTACCAATAAATACAACTCCTTACAGGCGTTAAGAAGATATATACTAGTTAGGCGATATTAACAAATCAAAACGAGTTATCTTGAAAAATATAGCGAGTTTAGGAGTGTAAGCAATTAACTAACAATCAAAAGAAACTGAGCGGTATAAACCGCATCAAGCATTAAACAAGATTAATAATGAACAATTTAACTGATTTTCAATTATGCGTCCTAT
The DNA here is from genome assembly GCF_003634825.1 of Flavobacterium sp. 123. Classification (NCBI taxonomy): domain Bacteria; kingdom Pseudomonadati; phylum Bacteroidota; class Flavobacteriia; order Flavobacteriales; family Flavobacteriaceae; genus Flavobacterium; species Flavobacterium sp. 123. The sequence continues at coordinate 2,183,279 of NZ_RBXD01000001.1, read as the reverse complement.
ATTTAATACTTTTAGCGATTGTTTTTTTAATATATAAATTTGAATTAAGAAATAAAAACAAAAAAGATTCTTTAATAATTGACGGGCAATATAAAAGTATATCTTATTTAAAATCAGTGTTTTTAATTGTTCTATTTGCATTTTTATTTGTTATTTACTTTTTTAAAACAATTTTATAATATGAGTGATAATATTTTGAACTTTCTTGTGCCTGTTGTGCTTATTGTTTGGGGAATATTTTTGAAAATCTCCAAAAATGAAAATTATTTATCATTAAAAAGATATTGGTTATTTTTTTTATTGGGTGGAATATTTTTATTTTTTGCAAGATTATATACTGCTTTGCATCATTAGTGAATTATTGATTTGAGGCAATCTATCAATAGACAAAATTTAAAATTAATTCAAAGAAATAACATCGCCTAACACACGCTACAAGCAATTTGGGCATTAGGCTTAATGGAAAATTGGTTTGTATTTGGAAGAATTGGCAAATCCGAAAGATAACGCTTCCTTAATCCCAAACTGTTTGTAGCGCGAGAACGTTAGTCACATCAAAAGTATGGCATTTGTCATACTTATCTATCCAAAATTAGCAAGCTTTGTGTGATTCTATCCTATATATAGAATTTGGCTGCTATTTTTTAACACACCCAAAATTCTAACAAAACATTAAGTAAAAAAGAACTTCCGTTTACTTAAATTCGCAAAAAAACATAGATATGCAGAAATTAAAAAAAGTATTATTAATTGATACGCATTTAACGTATCCGAATTGGACAGAAGGAACGCTAAATAATTCATTTTACCAAATTGCAAAAGATTTTTTCAACTCTAAATCTTACGAAGTTTTAGAAACCAAAGTTGAAAAAGGATATAACACTGAAGAAGAAGTTGAAAAACATTTGCAAGCAGACATCGTAATTCTTCAAACGCCTGTGAATTGGTTTGGCGCACCTTGGATTTATAAAAAATACGTTGACGAAGTTTTCAATAGAGGACTTAATAGTAAAAAACTACTTATTGGTGACGGAAGAAGTAGAGACGATGAATCAAAGCAATATGGTTCTGGCGGAAATATGCAAGGGCGAAAATTTATGATTTGTGCTACTTGGAATGCACCAGCAGAAGCTTTCAATAATCCTTCACAAAATCTATTACAAGGAAAAAACACTTCTGACGTTTTCCTTAATATCACAAGTAATTATCGTTTCTGCGGATATGATATTTTGCCTGATTATAATTGTTTCGACATTTACAAAGGCGATACTATTGAAAAAGATTTGGAAAATTATCCAGCACATTTAGTAAAAGTTTTGAGTTTATAAAAAAGAGAACAAGCGATTTATTACTTAAATAGCTTGTTCTCTTTTTCTTAACCAGAAATTACCAAGTTGAAATTTTGCTTATCTTTAGAAATAATTAGCAAAACCCGTTACTACACCAAACTGTGGCACGTTAGTCTTTACTCCTAAGATATGGAACACAAACACACACACGATAAAAACGGCAAACAACTAAAAAAAAGCCCTAAAGAACCGAGCTGTTGCGCTACCGACGAAGCTATTTTTGAACAAACAAAAAAAGAAGAACACAAAGCCGACTATTCCAATAGCATCGGTCTTTTGAAAATGTTTGTGCCAGCAATTATTTCATCAATCTTATTACTTATTGCTATTAGCTTAGAAAATTACTTCTTAACAATATGGTTTACGGGTTGGGTAAAAATTGCATGGTACATATTCACCTATTTACCCGTTGGATTTCCAGTTTTGAAGCAAGCAATAGTTACGATCCGAAAAGGGGAACTATTTTCCGAATTTTTATTAATGTCGATTGCTACAATTGGTGCATTTGCAATTGAAAAATATCCCGAAGGTGTAGCGGTTATGTTATTTTATTCTGTGGGTGAAGTATTTCAAGCATTGGCGGTAAAAAGAGCGAAAGCCAACATCAAAACCCTACTTGACCAACGACCTGACGAAGTAACTATTTTATGGAATAGCGAAGCCAAAATCATTAAAGCAATAGATGCTACTATTGGCGATATTATCCAACTCAAATCAGGAGAAAAACTTGGACTTGATGGAGAATTAATTTCTGAAAATGCCTCATTCAACACTACTGCTCTCACAGGCGAAAGTAAGCCTACAACCAAAAATAAAGGAGAAGTTGTTTTAGCAGGAATGATAAATCTAAACGCTATTACACAAGTAAAAGTAACAACAGCATACACGGATAGCAAGTTGAGTAAAATTTTGGAAATGGTTCAAAATGCTACAAAACAAAAAGCACCAACAGAATTATTCATCAGAAAATTTGCTAAAATCTACACGCCAATTGTTGTCCTTTTGGCAATTATGATTAGTACAATCCCGTACTTTTTTGTAGACAATTATGTTTTTAATCAATGGCTTTATAGAGCATTAGTTTTCTTGGTTATTTCTTGCCCATGCGCTTTGGTTATTAGTATTCCGTTAGGTTATTTTGGAGGAATTGGAGCAGCCAGTAAAAATGGAATTTTGTTTAAGGGCAGTAACTTTTTAGACTTAATCGCTACTATTCAAAATGTAGTTATGGACAAAACTGGGACAATGACTGAAGGTGTTTTCAAGGTACAAGAAGTGGTTATAAAACCTGAATTCAACAAAGAGGAAATTTTACAAATGATTAATGCTTTGGAAAACCACAGTACGCATCCCGTTGCTACTGCTATTCATGATTTTGTTGGCCAAATTGATTATACTATAAAACTTAATGATGTAAAAGAAATTTCAGGACACGGACTAAAAGCAACTATTCGAGACAAGGAAATTATAGTAGGAAATTTTAAGTTGATGGACGATGCTTCCATAAAATATGATATTGATCCAACTAAAATTGTTTACACCTTAATTGCTATTGCTTATGACAAACAATTTGTGGGATATTTAACAATTGCCGACAGTATTAAAGAAGATGCGCAAATTACCATAGAAAAATTAAAAGCATTAGGCGTAAAAACCACAATGCTAAGTGGTGACAAGAATACCGTTGTAAAATATGTTGCGGATAAATTAAAAATAACACATGCATTTGGTGATTTATTACCAGAAGATAAAGTAAATAAGATAAAAGAAATTATTGCACAAAACCAAACAGTTGCTTTTGTAGGCGATGGTATAAACGATGCTCCTGCTATAGCCTTGAGTAATGTTGGCATTGCAATGGGAGGCCTTGGAAGCGATGCCACTATTGAAACCGCAGATGTAGTAATTCAAGACGACATGCCAAGTAAAATTCCAATGGCAATAAACATTGGAAAACAGACAAAGAGAATAGTATGGCAAAACATTACAATGGCATTTGCCATAAAAGGAATCGTTTTAATTCTTGGAGCAGGTGGATTAGCCACAATGTGGGAGGCTGTTTTTGCTGATGTAGGAGTTGCATTATTAGCCATATTAAATGCTGTGAGAATTCAAAATATGAATTTCAACAAATAGCTAAGAAAGTTTTTGTTAATCAATTATAAATAAAATTATTTCATAAAAAAAGCCCCAAACGGGGCTTTTTTTATATGATGAAATCAAGTATTATTTACTCAAGTACATTTTTCTTCTAGAATACAATTCATAGAATTGATCGTCTTTCAAGTCATCAATAAACAAGATGCTTTCTCCTGTTGATTTCATTTCTGGTCCTAATGCTTTATTCACATTTTGGAACTTACTGAAAGAGAAAACAGGTTGCTTAATAGCATATCCTTTTAATTGTGGATTAAAAGTAAAATCAGTTACTTTATTATGTCCTAACATCACTTTAGTCGCATAGTTCACATAAGGTTCTCCGTATGCTTTTGCAATAAATGGAACGGTACGAGACGCTCTAGGATTAGCTTCAATGATATAAACCGTATCATCTTTTATCGCAAACTGAATGTTGATTAAACCAACCGTTTTTAAAGCTTTAGCGATTTTATGTGTATGATCTTTAATTTGTTGCATCACAAATTCACCCAAGTTAAACGGTGGTAAAGTAGCGTTAGAATCGCCCGAGTGTACGCCACAAGGTTCTATGTGCTCCATAATTCCTATGATATACACATTTCCGTCTGCATCACAAATCGCATCCGCTTCTGCTTCGATTGCTCCGGCCAAATAATGGTCTAACAGCAATTTATTCCCTGGAATCGATTTCAATAAGTTGATAACGTGCTCTTCTAATTCTTTTTTGTTAATTACAATTTTCATTCCCTGACCTCCTAATACATACGAAGGACGAATCAATAATGGAAAATCTAAAGTATCAGCTAAAGCAGAAGCTTCATCCGCCGTTTCCGCAATCCCGAATTGTGGGAAAGGAATATTCAATTCTGTTAACAAATCAGAGAAACGTCCTCTGTCTTCGGCTAAATCTAAGGCATCAAAACTGGTTCCTATAATTTTCACTCCGTATTTAGACAGTTTTTCGGCCAATTTCAAGGCAGTTTGTCCTCCTAATTGTACGATAACGCCTTCTGGTTTTTCGTGTTGGATAATATCATAGATATGTTCCCAAAAAACGGGTTCGAAATACAATTTATCCGCTGTATCAAAATCAGTAGAAACCGTTTCAGGATTACAGTTAATCATGATGGTTTCGTACCCACATTCTTTAGCCGCAAGTACCCCGTGAACACAAGAGTAATCAAACTCAATTCCTTGTCCAATTCTGTTTGGGCCTGACCCAAGAACAATAATTTTCTTTTTATCGGTTACTGTACTTTCGTTGTCAACATAACGTGTTCCGTCCGCTTTTTCTATTTCGGCTTCAAAAGTCGAATAGTAATAAGGTGTTTTAGCCGTGAATTCCGCAGCACATGTATCTACTAATTTAAACACACGGTTGATACTCATGTCTGTACGCAAGGTATGCACTTGACTTTCCTTACAACTCATCATGTGTGCAATTTGTCTATCAGCAAAACCTTTTTGTTTGGCTTCCAAAAGCAATTCTCTTGGCAAAGTTTCTACAGTATAGTTAGAAATCTCTTTTTCTAAAACATACAATTCTTCGTATTGTTTCAAGAACCACATATCGATTCTGGTGATTTCATGAATACGACTCAATGGAATTCCCATTGCGATAGCATCATAAATCACGAAAACACGATCCCAACTTGCAAAAGTCAGTTTCTCGATAATTTGTTCGTAGTTAGTGTATCCTTTTCCATCAGCCCCTAAACCATTTCTTTTGATTTCCAATGATTGTGTTGCTTTGTGTAAGGCTTCTTGGAACGAACGTCCAATTCCCATTACTTCCCCAACTGATTTCATTTGAAGCCCTAAAGTTCTGTCAGCACCTTCGAATTTATCAAAATTCCAACGTGGTATTTTTACAATCACATAATCCAAAGTCGGTTCAAATAAAGCTGAAGTTGATTTGGTGATTTGGTTTTGCAACTCATCTAAGTTGTAGCCTAAAGCTAATTTTGAAGCAATTTTAGCAATTGGATAACCCGTTGCTTTTGATGCTAAAGCAGAAGAACGAGACACACGAGGATTGATTTCAATTGCAACAATATCTTCTTTTTCGTCTGGTGAAACCGCAAACTGTACGTTACAACCTCCTGCAAAATTTCCGATACTACGCATCATCAAGATAGCATAATCACGTAATTTTTGGAAAGTTGTATCTGATAATGTCATTGCTGGCGCTACTGTTATTGAATCTCCAGTATGGATTCCCATTGGGTCCATATTTTCGATAGAACATATAATCACCACATTATCATTTTTGTCTCTCAACAATTCTAATTCGTATTCTTTCCAACCTAATAAAGCTTTATCAATTAAAACTTCGTGAATTGGTGACATTTCTAATCCGTAAGTTAGTTTTTCGTCAAACTCTTCTTTACTATGAACAAAAGCAGCTCCAGTTCCTCCTAATGTAAACGAAGGACGAATTACTAATGGAAAACCAAATTCCTGAGCAATTTCTTTACCTTCTAAAAATGAAGTAGCTGTTTTTGCTGGTGCAGTAGGAACATTTATTTTTTGTAATAATTGTTTGAACTGCTCTCTATCTTCAGTAATATTAATGGCATTCACATCAACACCAATTAATTTCACTCCAAAATCTTCCCAAATTCCTTTTTCATCAGCTTCTAAACATAAATTTAGTGCTGTTTGTCCTCCCATTGTTGGCAAAACAGCATCAATTTGCGGATGTGCCTTAAGGATTTCAATAATAGATTTAGTTGTTAAGGGTTTCAAATAAACATGATCTGCCATAGAAGGGTCGGTCATGATTGTTGCCGGATTCGAGTTAATCAAGATAACTTCGATTCCTTCTTCACGAATAGAACGAGCTGATTGAGATCCTGCATAATCAAATTCGCAAGCTTGACCAATAACAATAGGACCAGAACCTATTATTAAAACTGATTTTATGGATGTGTCTTTTGGCATTGTATTGTGGTATGTGTAGTTGTTATTTATTGTTTAAAGTTTGAGGTTTAAAGTTTGTAACTCGCTTTAAATCTTAAACTTGAAACTTTTTTAATGACAAGGTATAAAAAAAGGCGATACTAAAAGAAGTAACGCCTTATATAAGTTTATACAAACATTATTTTTTGTGTCTAGGTTCGCTAGATACAGTCAATTTATGTCTTCCTTTAGCTCTTCTACGCGCAAGAACTTTTCTTCCATTAGCAGAAGCCATTCTGTCCATAAATCCGTGCTTATTTCTTCTTTTTCTTTTCGATGGTTGAAACGTTCTTTTGCTCATTGCTTTGTATCTTTAAAATCTTAATTTATGTGTCTTAATGTTTTTGAATAACCGTTATTCTAAAACCGAGTGCAAATATACAAAGACTTTTTTTTCTGGCAAGTAGTTTTATAAAAATATTTTTAATTCCTTTTACTATCTTTGCAATCATAAAAATATACCTATTATGTTTCACAAAAATATTAAACTTATTATTGCCGGACTTATTATAGCTACTGGCTTTTGGCAATTTACAGAAAGTAATATTGGAAATGGGATCTTCCTTATTTTACTAAGTGCTTTTCCAATTTTTCTTTACTTTAAAAATGAATTCATCCTACTTGCCTTCTTAAAACTAAGAAAACAAGATTTTGAAGGCGCAAAAAAATGGCTAGCATATATCAAAAACCCAGAATCGGCTTTGGTACAAAAACAACAAGGATACTTCAATTACCTTCACGGAATAATGCTTTCGCAAACAAACATCAATCAAGCAGAGAAATATTTCAAAAAAGCAATTGAATTAGGTTTGTCTATGGATATGGATTTGGCTGTAGCCAAATTAAACTTAGCTGGTGTTGCGATGTCACGCAGAAGAAAACTAGAAGCTACTACCCTATTGAATGAGGCTAAAAAACTAGACAAGCAAAACATGTTGAAAGATCAAATCAGCATGATGAAAGAACAAATGAAGAAAATATAATTCATAAATAAATTAAAAAAAGGGTCAAATGATACACATTTGACCCTTTTTTATTTTGTTCAACCCTGATTTTGAAAAAAGAAAATTAGCTTCTATTTTCAAATAAACCATCTTAAGGAATATAAGTTCATTTTAAGCATTTGTACTTTTTAGTTTAATGTAAACCAAAATATATTTTTTCTCTGCTAATTCTATATTTTCTTAAACTATATAAGATAGCAAAAAAGCTTTCCTCAAAGGAATATCTGATATCTTTTCAGTTTGTTTTACATTTCCTAAAACGTCTTATATGGTTAAAAATTTGTTCCCTATTTTCTAGAACTATACAAGACTGTTAAAAACTTAGTATCCCTTCAAAGGAATATCTAACAAGTACTTTTTATTTGCACTATTAACAAATTTAGTTTCTCGCAGCCATGGATTATGAATTTTTAAAATTTTATAATTAATCCCTTGACTTTTAGCAAAACCCGCTAAGTCAATAATAGAACTGTCTATTTCTATTTTCTTAATGGGCAGAATTTCATATTGTGACTCTGATGTAATCACAAAGCCATATTGAGCTGGATTTTTCATTATTTCTTTCAAAGCAAGAATTCTAAACACATATCGTGATGTTTCTTCTGTGAGCAATAAATCATAATAGTCCGTCACTTTTTGAATATCCATTTGTTTTTTCAAACCTGTTTCTCCCACATTATACGAGGCTGCAACTAATGTCCAACTTCCAAATTTTTCTTTCGCTTTCAAAAAATAATCACAAGCTGCTTGAGTAGATTTTTCTAAATGATACCGCTCATCAACATTTTCATTAACCTCAAGCCCTCTCTCTTTAGCAGTTTCAGGCATAAATTGCCAAATGCCTTTGGCTCCAGCCGGAGAAACAACATTAACCAAACCACTTTCAATAACCGCTACATATTTAAAATCATCTGGCACTCCATTTTTTTTCAATATGGGTTCAATTATTGAAAAAGCACGCTTTGCTCTTTTTAGGATCAAAATAGTGGCCGCATGAAGATTTTCGTTAACTAATAATTCTCTGTCAAAACGTTCTTTTACATCCGAAATTTTCAGGGGTGTTTGTTCTCCTGCAAAATCTACACTGACTGGAAAATAATTTGAATCAACTGTTTTAGAAATTTCATTATTCGTTTCTGGACTAGTCGCAAAAATAAACAGACCACTTACACAAACGAGGAAAAAGACAAAAGTTAACTTCTTGATTTTATTTTTATTTTGCATGATTTTAGTATTCTATATTCGTATTTGTTCCCAAGATAATATTGGGTAAATTAGCATTCAACCATTTGTATTTACTCAGTATCATAATATGAGTTCCTCCTTTTACAACGATACATTTCTGAATATATTTTATAGGAAAAACATCATCATTATCCCCATGTAAATGAATTACACGCTCATCAATTACGGTTCTGTCCCAAAGAATTACCTTTTCAACCGCCCATTCTAAGTACTTAATATCACGTACTGATAAGTATTTTTCATATAATTTAATTCGCTGATTTATTTTTCCACCGAAAGAAAATTTAGCTAAGTTTTCTAAATTCAAAATCAAACTCATTGGGATTAATTTATATGCTTTAGTCGTTTTGGCAATTTTCATTCGTCTTGGAAATTCTAAATTGCTTTTGACACTTGATATAATAATTACTTTTCTTGCCTGAACAAATGCAGCCATTTCCTGAACTAAAATACCTCCAAAAGAAACTCCAATTAAAACAGGATTAGGGTGTGTGATTTTAGCCGAAATTCTCTTTGCATAGTCTGGTAAAGTCTCATTATAAAGAGGAATTTCCCATTCTAACAACACAATTTCAAAAGTAGCTACAGGAAATTCAATTCGTTCAAAAATAGCAGAACTAGCCGCCAAGCCCGGCATCAAATAAACAGCAATTTTATCCATAATTGTTTTAACGATTTTACAACGGCATTCCGAATTATTATTCCGAATTTTGCATAAAATTAATTTTTTTATTGAAACCTGTCTAATAACATCCTTTATATTAGCAATAAATTATGACTACAAAAGTATTTAAATCCAGTTCAAGAGGTAAAAGCGATTTTGGCTGGCTAAAAGCTAATTTTTCCTTTTCGTTTGGAAATTATTTCAATCCTGAGAGAATTCAATTTGGAATGCTACGCGTTTTAAATGACGATACAATAGCTGGCGGAACAGGTTTTGGCACACATCCACATGCTAATATGGAAATTATAACCATTCCACTTGAAGGAGGATTGAAGCATAAAGACAGCATGGGAAACGAAGGAATAATTCGTTTTGGGGAAGTCCAAGTTATGAGTGCAGGAACAGGAATTGAACATTCAGAGATGAATGCTAGTCAAACCGAACAAGCAAAGACATTGCAATTATGGGTTTTTCCAGATCGCGAAAACGTCCAACCAAGATACGACCAGAAATCATTTGATATTGAAAATCAAATCAATACCTTTGTAAATGTTGTTTCTCCAAAAGAACATAATGACGGGAATGCGCTTTGGGTATACCAAAAAACTTTTTTTAGTTTAGGAATTTTCGAAAGCGGTAGCAACACAACCTACAAGGCAAAAATTTCTAAAAATGGTGTTTTTCTATTTTTGATTGAAGGACAAATTACCGTCGATAATCAAATTTTAAACCCAAGAGACGCAATGGAAATTATTGATTTTGATGAATTTGAAATCAAAATTAACACTAAATCAAAAATACTTTTGGTCGAGGTACCAATGGGTCACTAGTAGATATATGGAAGCAACAATCACTATGGAAATTAAAGACAATACATTTACAAGGCAGTTCGAAACGATAGTTGAAAAAGGCTTAGTTTCTGTGGAATATTCCTTTCAAGAGAAAAAAATATTTTTAACAAAAATCAACGTACCAGATTCCTTTGATGACGAAGAATTCATCTCTAATTTCTTAAAGAAAATCATGGAAATAGCCATTGAAAGAAAATTAAAAGTTGTTCCTATTCTCCCGAAAATAGTAATCTTTTTTAAAAAGAATCCTGTTTATAAAGAATTACTTCCCCCAGGAATTAGATTATAAAAAAAGAGGTTGTTCACATGAACAACCTCTTTTTTTATATAATATATTTCGAAATTATTTTTCAATCTCTCGTAAGTTTTCCATTTTCTTATGTGCTAAGAAACCGGTAATATCTTCAAAATGTTCTTTTACTCTTTTGTTACCAAATTCAAAAACTTTAGTAGCCAATCCATCTAAGAAATCACGATCATGAGATACTAATATCAGAGTCCCATCAAAATCACGAAGCGCATCTTTAATAATATCTTTAGTTTTCATGTCTAAATGGTTGGAAGGTTCATCTAGAATCAACAGATTTACTGGCTCTAACAACAATTTAATCATTGCTAAACGCGTTTTTTCACCACCTGAAAGCACTTTTACTTTCTTTGTAATATCATCACCATGAAACATAAATGCTCCAAGAATATTTTTAATTTGTGTTCTAATTTCTCCTACCGCAATTCCATCGATTGTTTCAAAAATAGTAGCATTTTCATCTAACAAAGAAGCTTGATTTTGAGCAAAATAACCAATTTGTGCATTATGACCAACTTCTACAGAACCACCATTAATTTCGATTTCTTTCATTATGGCTTTAATCATCGTAGATTTACCTTCACCATTCTTACCCACAAAAGCTACTTTATCACCACGTTCAATTACAATATTGGCATCTTTAAAAATTAATTTATCCCCATAAGATTTCTCTAAATCTTTGACAACAACTGGATATTGACCAGAACGAACTGCCGGTGGGAATTTCAATTTTAATGCTGACGTATCCACTTCATCCACTTGAACTAAAACAAGTTTTTCCAGCATTTTTACCCTTGATTGAACCGCATCAGTTTTAGAAAAAGTTCCTTTAAAACGATCAATAAAAGTTTGATTATCAGCAATCATTTTTTGCTGTTCATCATAGGCTTTTTGTTGGTGAACACGACGATCTTTTCTAAGTTCTAAATAATGAGAATATTTAGCTTTATAATCATAAATACGCCCCATTGTTACCTCAATAGTACGGTTTGTAATATTATCCACAAAAGCTCTATCATGCGAAATTACCACAACAGCTTTAGCTGAATTAATCAAGAAATCTTCTAACCATTGAATACTTTCAATATCCATGTGGTTTGTAGGCTCATCTAACAAAATTAAATCTGGTTTTTGCAAAAGGATTTTAGCTAATTCAATTCGCATTCTCCATCCCCCTGAAAACTCTGAAGTTTGACGTGAAAAATCTTCTCGTACAAACCCTAATCCAACTAAAATTTTTTCTACTTCAGCTTCATAATTTACTTCTTCAATAGCATAAAATTTCTCGCTTAAGTCCGAAACTCTTTCAATCAATTTCATGTACTCATCACTTTCATAATCTGTACGAATGGTTAATTGCTCGTTGATTTCATCAATTTCAGCTTTCATTTTGAAAATTTCTCCAAAAGCTTTTGAAGCCTCTTCCATAACTGTAGCGCCATCTGTAGTCAATAAATGCTGTGGCAAATAAGCTACAATAGCATCTTTTGGCGCTGAAATATTTCCTGTTGATGGTTTGCTTTGCCCTGCAATTATTTTAAGAAGCGTTGACTTACCAGCTCCATTTTTACCCATAAGGGCAATTTTATCATTTTCATTTATAGCAAAAGAAACCTCGCTAAAAAGTGTCGTTCCACCAAATTGCACTGATATGTCGTTAACTGTAATCATTGTTTTTATTTAAAATTTAATCTTCAAAAATCAGAGTTATTCTTAAAATACGAAATCTTTTTTTTGAAGGTGCAAAGATAGTTTAAATAAGGAATTGGGCAATTGTAAAAATTTAAAAGGTTTTTTTAAAAAAAAATATTTTAAAAAAAACTTAAATAAAACTAAAATAAAGAACCGTTTCAAATGCTAACAAAACATTCTCTTATTGAAAAATTCATTCTTTTTCTTCAAAAAAACAGATTCAATTATTGTGTTTTTAAGTGTTTTCAGCAAAATTAATATGCAATACAAACAAGATACAGTCAGTTATAATTAATAAAATAAATCTTAACAAAAAATCAAAATACTGATAATCAATACTTTAAAAAATATAGAAATACACGAAAATATAGTTTCGTGTATTTAAAAAAAACAAAAAAAATAATTGTTGTAAATTAGTAGATAGCGCAAAGAACAACAGATTAATCTCTTGTGAATAAACACAAAATATAGAAAATTTATTTTTCCTATATTTTTAAAAATGAGGAAAACCGTAAAAAAAAAACACCCCATGCTACTAGTTTTACACCAGCAAATACAAGCTTCTACATTAGAAACTGGCATTAACATTAACTTATTAATAGGAATTGAAATACTTGCTTTGTTTATCGGCGCAGCTAGTGTCATATATGTCATTTTAAAAATTAGAAAAAAATAGAAGACGATATATTTAAGAATTGGAGCAACAGTAAAATTAATTAAGATGGCAAAAATTCATATAGATACAATTATAGAGGTAAGCGACAAATATTTGATTACGGTAATTGAACTTTGGCAGCAATATGATGTCAATTCAGTACTGATAGCATATTCAGAATTAAAGCGAAGGAACACAACAATTCCTGACGAAATTTTTAAAGAACTTAACAAATTCTGTAAAACAAATAATATTTAAAATATTCTTTAGCAAACACCCCTAGTTGCTAAGTAAAGAATACCAGATTAGCTCATCAAAAGATTCCTTCTAAATTTTAAAATTTAAGTCCCAAAAAACAGCAAACTGATTTGTATATAAATAATACATTTTAGGTCAGAAGAAAATTGCGCTTATTAAATTAAAAACCATGTCAACAAACAAATTTAAAAAAATTAGCGTATCAGAAAATGGAATCCTGTTAAGTTTAAAATCAAAAGAACTTAAAGAAATTTCCTTTTCTGAAATAGATAAAGTTTATATTACAGTTAACAATAAAAAAACAAATTATGTTTTTTTATTAGCTACAATATCCATTGGAATTGTGTTTTTATCATTGTTTTATTTGCCATTAGGCATAATCCTTTTAATCCCTTTATCAATGGTTGTAATCGGAATTATTATTAGCAATAATTATCAAAGTTACGGACTAAATATAGCTTTAAAAGATGGTGACATCTTCAAAAAAAGAATTTCTCAAAACTTAAAGTACGAAACTATTGATGTAGTCAACAACATCAAAGAAAAAATCTAATAATACAAAATGATTTCCCTCTCTTCTGCAGACTTAGAGAAATTTTATAAATTTAAATAGTCTCAAAACATTTATAAACGGAAAAAACCAACATGAATCGATATTTCTTTATTTTCATATTCTTCTTATTCATCACAGGAATAGAAGCTCAAAATATTGAATTTGACGAAAATTGCATCTTATTTCAAGATTACAAAACTAAATTACCCGTTTTAATTATTAAAGACTCTATTCTATACACAGGAAATCCTTTAAAAAAAGAAACCTATCATCATACAGACTACCCAGATAAGCTATGGCATTATAAAAATTTTGAAATAAAAGGCAAAAACTATCTAGTTCACGACGGCAGCGGCCCTGTTTTAGAATATCGTAACGATTCAATACTAAAAATCAACAACTCTAAATTGTTCGAGAACCAAATTGGAGCAGCAACTTTTGTTTACAAAGGAGAAATCTATTTTTTTGGCGGATACGGTATGTTTACTTACAAAAACATCCTCACAAAATATGATTTAAAAAATAAGGATTGGATTCAAGTACAAACTTTTGGAAATAAAATCCCTAGTCCTAGAAGTAGATTCTACAGCCATCTTGAACATGAAAATTTATATGTTTTTGGTGGGGATGAAGATGACCCAGATAATTTTCCCAATTTCAAAAAATGTGACAATGTCGTTTGGAGATTACACTTACCTACTATGCAGTGGCACAGAATGGGTAGCAGTAATTTGAACTTATTAGGAGAAAACACTTATATCCATTTTTCTGCAAACAACAAATTGTATTTAATTTCAACTGATGAGTACAATAAAGTTTATGAAATAGATATTGAAAAAAACACATTAAAAAAATACACTGAAAAAATCCTAATCAAACCCACTCAGATTTATTATGACAATCATAACAAAGAAATGGTTTGCGTTACATGGGGTTCGAATGGAAAATACAAACTATTCAAAACCAAATTAAATTCTTTTTTAGGGGAGCCCATTTATGAAACTCAATTTTTAGTTCCTTTTTATGAGGATATAAATGTAGCATCATTTGGTTTTAGCTTTTTATTTCTAGTCGTAATAGTATTACTTGCAATGTACTTAGTGAAGTATAAGAAAAATGATTTGAAACCTTTCAATGGAATTATATACAAAACAAACACGAACACGCTCTATTACAAAGGTAAATCTATTGATACTTTAGCAGATCCAGAACTGCGCATTTTAGTTTATCTAATTAAAAACACCTCGCGATTTATATCCCTAAATGAACTGAACCAATTATTTGAAAATTCTGACCAAAAAGAAAGTTTTGGAGCGATAGTAAAAAGGAGAGAATTATCAATGTCAACATTACTTTCGAAACTTTCATTAATAACGAATATCGCTGAAAAAGAATTACTAATAAATCGTAAAAACCCAAATGACAAAAGAATTAAAGAAATCAAATTAGACAATTCTTTTATTAAAATAAAATAACACATCTAATAAAAAAATGCTTGTTTCAATTAAATTTTAAACAAGCATTTTTTAGTTTATTGCAATTCTGAAGTTATTCCTTTCTCCACTTTTTAGTCTCTTCAAAAACATGTTCTAAAATAGCCGCTTCTTTTTCGTCAAATTCAACTCCTCTTCGGCTCATCACCAATCTAGCTGTTTCAAAAGCTTTTTTAGTTATGTATGTAGTAAATCCAGAAGCGCCACCCCAAGAAAAACTCGGTACAAAATTTCGAGGAAATCCACTACCAAAAATATTAGCACTAACTCCCACAACAGTTCCTGTATTGAACATAGTATTTATTCCACATTTACTATGATCTCCCATCATCAGCCCACAAAACTGCAATCCAGTTTTAGCAAAACCTTCGGTTTCATAACTCCACAATCGCACTTCTTCATAATTATTTTTCAAATTCGAATTGTTGCTATCTGCGCCAATATTACACCATTCACCAAGTACTGAGTTTCCTAAAAAACCATCGTGACCTTTATTAGAATACGCAAATAAGACCGCATTATTTATTTCGCCACCTACTCTAGAATGTGCCCCAACAGTTGTAGCTCCATATATTTTAGCACCCATTTTTACAGACGCATTGTCACATAATGCAAAAGGGCCTCTAATTAAACTACCTTCCATTATTTCGGTATTTTTACCAATATAAATAGGCCCTGAAGCTCCATTCAAAGTAACAAATTCTAATTTAGCTCCTTCTTCTATAAAAATATTTTCAGGGGCAATTACATTCACACTTTTTGGAATCGGCTGTGATTTTCTACCTTCTGTCAAAAATTCAAAATCTTCTCGAATAGCCAAATCATTTTTAGAAAAAATATCCCAAGTATTCTTCACTGTAATACAATCTTCATCATATTCTAAAATTTCGTAGGTGTCAAAATCTACTTCTTCCTGTTCCTCATTGGTGTAAAAAGCAATTACTTCATCTCCTTTAAAAATAGCTTGATTAGGCTCTAAATTACTCACCATTTCCACTAATATATCATTAGGCAGAAATGACGCATTAATCATTACATTTTGCTCTAATTCAACCATTGGAAATTTATCTGACAAATATTCTTCTGTTAATGTAGTTGTGGTAGAACCTAAACGCATTTCCCATTTTTGACGAATGGTCATAATCCCAATAAGAATATCAGCTACTGGGCGCGTGAAAGTGAAAGGTAATAATGCATTTCTGGATGGGCCGTCAAAAAGTATATAATTCATAAAATTGTTTATTGGTTATTCGGCCATTTGTTGATTCAAAAATTAATTTACCAACCTACCGTTTAATAATATTGACCTCAAAGTTACAAAGTTTTCAAGTAGATAAAAAACAAAAAGCCTCCCAAAAGGAAGGCTTTATTATATTTAAAAACAAGTTAAAATTATTTAACGTGTTTAGCGTATTTAGTTTTAAATTTATCAATACGTCCTGCAGTATCAATAAGTTTAGATTTACCTGTGTAAAAAGGGTGAGAAGTTCTTGAAATCTCCATTTTTACAACTGGATATTCAACACCATCAACAATAATTGTTTCTTTTGTATCTGCAGTAGATTTAGTAATAAAAACATCTTCGTTTGACATGTCTTTAAAAGCTACTAATCTGTAATTTTCTGGGTGTACACCTTTTTTCATCTTAAATCTTTTTTATTTGTTTCAATTATAACTTGCTTTGAAGCTTTTCTTCTAACAGAAAAGGTATAAACGCATTATAACTTTTTGTTTTTACATCATTATTTTGAGTTTGCAAATTTACACTTATTTTTTAATAATCAAATCTTTGTTAGTTTTTTTTATATAATTCTAAAAAGCATTTTTTAAGCCTGAATATATCGGGAATTGCTATATTTGTAGATTAATAATAAAAGAGCTACTAATGCTAAACGAAATTATAAAACGCAACGGAATTACATTTGGAATTACAACAGGAATAATCTCCTCTTTAATTACCGCTACTATATATGCAATCGACCTAAACCTTTTCACTTCTTGGTGGATTGGGATTTTAAGCATCGCTACTTATCTAACAATTGGTATTGTTCTACTTTCAAAAACTAAAAGAGAATTAAAAGGAGTTTTTCCATTCAAAGATGCTTTCACAACTTATTTTATATCTGCGGTTATTGGTATCTTAATTTCAGTAGTCTTTAATATTATTTTATTCAACATTATTGACCCATCAGCTAAAGATGCAGTAAAAGATTTAACTATCAAATATACCGTAAATATGATGCAGAAATTTGGCACACCTGCATCTGCAATAAACGAAGCGATAGCAAAACTCAAAGAAAATGATCCTTATTCAGTTGTTGAACTATTAAAAGGTTCTATTTTTAGTATTGTTTTCAGTTCAATCTTTGGCTTAGTTATGGCCGCATTTTTTAAAAGCAAACCTTCATCACAAGAATAATCCGTAATGAATTTATCTATACTCATACCGCTTCTCAATGAAGAGGAATCACTTCAAGAATTGTACAATTGGATTATTTCGGTAATGCAATCAAAAAATTACACCTACGAAATCATTTTTATTGATGATGGCAGTACTGATAATTCATGGGGAACTATTGAGCAATTTGCACATAAAAACCCTCATGTAAAAGGCATTCGTTTCATGAAAAATTTTGGAAAATCGCAAGCTTTACACGCTGGTTTTGCAAAAGCTCAAGGCGATGTCATAATCACTATGGATGCTGACTTACAAGACAGTCCTGAAGAAATTCCAGGATTATACGACATGATTATCGATGATAAATACGATTTGGTTTCTGGTTGGAAAAAGAAACGTTATGATTCGGTAGTAGCAAAAAATTTACCTTCAAAATTATTTAATTGGGCGGCTAGAAAAACTTCTGGCGTAGAACTAAATGATTTTAACTGTGGATTAAAATCCTATAGAAACGTAGTCGTTAAAAATATCGAAGTTTCTGGCGAAATGCATCGATACATTCCTGTATTGGCAAAAAATGCAGGTTTTAGTAAAATTGGAGAAAAAGTAGTTCAGCATCAAGCCCGAAAATACGGTGAAACTAAATTTGGAATGGAACGTTTCATAAATGGTTTCTTGGATTTAATTACCATTTGGTTTCTTTCCCGTTTTGGAAAAAGACCAATGCACTTATTTGGCGCTATGGGTTCTTTAATGTTCATTATCGGATTTTTGCTTGCTGGATATATTGGAATTTCTAAACTATACCATTTATATGCCGGTTTACATTATAATTTAGTTACGAGTAATCCTTGGTTTTATATTGCTTTAACAACCATGGTTTTAGGAACACAATTGTTTTTGGCTGGATTTCTTGGTGAAATTATTTTACGTACAAAAAACAACGAAGGCCGATACAAAGTTTCAAGTGAAGTAAATTTTTTGTAATTTCCAATTTCGGTTAAAATCAAAATTTCAAACTAAAAATACATACTATATGGACATTAAACAAAATATTTTAGACGCAGTAAATGAATGGTTAGCCCCAACATTCGATGCAGCTACGCAAGAAGCTGTTAAAACCATGATGACTTCCGCTCCAAAAGAACTAGAAGAAAGTTTTTATAAAAATCTTGAATTTGGAACGGGTGGTATGCGAGGTATTATGGGCGTTGGAAACAACCGAATCAATAAGTACACGCTTGGCAAAAGCACACAAGGTCTTTCGGATTATTTGCACACTGCATTTCCTAACCAACCTTTGAAAGCGGTTATAGCTTTTGATTGTCGCCATAATAGTAAAAGTTTAGCAAAAGTTGTAGCGGATGTTTTCTCTGCAAACGGAATTGAAGTTTATTTATTTTCAGATTTACGTCCAACACCTGAATTGTCATTTGCACTTAAATATCTAGGATGCCAATGCGGAATCGTCCTAACTGCATCACACAATCCACCAGAATACAATGGTTACAAAGTATATTGGCAAGATGGAGGACAAATTGTTCCACCAGAAGATGAAGGAATTATCAATGTAATTGAAAATTTAAATTACAATCAAATCAAGTTCGATGCGAATGAAAGTTTAATTCACTATATAGACAAAGATATTGACCAAGCTTTCATTAAATCATCTATTGAAAATGCCAGCTTTAATACTCCGGCTGAAGCCAAAGAAAATCTAAATATTGTTTTCACTTCTTTGCACGGAACATCCATAACATTAGTTCCAGATACCCTATCACAAGCAGGATATCCTAATGTAAACATAGTTGAAGAACAAAGAGTTCCAAACGGAGATTTTCCAACTGTCAAATCGCCAAATCCAGAAGAACCTGAAGCTTTAGCAATGGCATTAGCATTAGCTGATAAAACCAATTCCGATATTGTAATTGGTACCGATCCAGATTGCGACCGATTAGGTGTTGCTGTTCGAAATAACGAAGGCGAAATGACTTTGTTGAACGGAAACCAAACCATGATTTTGATGACTGCTTTCTTATTAGAAGAATGGAAAAAAGCAGGAAAAATCGATGGCAAACAATTTGTAGGATCTACAATCGTTTCTACACCTATGATTATGGAATTAG
Source organism: Flavobacterium sp. 123 (assembly GCF_003634825.1). Taxonomy (NCBI): domain Bacteria; kingdom Pseudomonadati; phylum Bacteroidota; class Flavobacteriia; order Flavobacteriales; family Flavobacteriaceae; genus Flavobacterium; species Flavobacterium sp. 123. The sequence continues at coordinate 2,163,584 of NZ_RBXD01000001.1, read as the reverse complement.
CATCAGCATACGGAGTGCAATTCAAAGTAGGATTAACAGGATTTAAGTGGATTGCCAAAATGATTAAAGATTTTCCAGAACTAAAATTCATTGGTGGTGGAGAAGAAAGTTTTGGATATATGGTAGGTGATGCGGTTCGTGATAAAGATGCTGTTGCGGCTACTTTATTGATTTGCGAAGTAGCAGCCCAAGCAAAAGCCAAAGGAAGCACCGTATACAAAGAACTATTAAAATTATATGTAGCACACGGTTTTTATAAAGAACATTTGATTTCTATTACTAAAAAAGGAATGGAAGGTCTAGCCGAAATCAACAAAATGATGGTGACTTTGCGTGAAAATCCAGTGAAAGAAATCAACGGTCAACGTGTTATCATGCTGGAAGACTACAAATCATCCGTAGCAAAAAATTTATTAACTGGTGAAGAAGAAATCATGGATATGCCTAAAGCAGATGTTTTGATTTATTATACTGAAGATGGCTCAAAAATTTGTGCTAGACCAAGTGGAACTGAACCAAAAATAAAATTTTATATCAGTGTAAATACAGCGTTGGATGCTGTTGAGAACTTCAAAAAAGTAGAAGACTCATTAAACGATAAAATAAAGAATATTATTATTGCAATGCAATTGAACTAATGGATAAAAACCTAATAAAACTAATTCCTTATACAAAACCTTATAAGTATAACATTATTTGGAATGTCATATACAACATTTTATATGCTTTGTTTAGCACTATTTCAATGTTGACACTATTCCCAGTTCTTGAAGTACTTTTTGGTAAAACAAAAAAAATTGAAAAAGAACCAATATATACTGGATTAGGAAATATTAAGCAATTTGGTTCTGATTTTTTATACTACAAAATTTCAGAATTAACAAAAGAGAACAGCATTCAAGTTGCGCTACTTTTTGTTGTTTTATTAGTTATTACAACCTTTTTATTCAAAAACTTATTTAACTATCTCGCTTCTTATCATATCATGCACCTAAAAAATGGAGTGCTTAGAGATTTGAGAAAAACAATGTATGATAAAATTGTAGAATTACCCATTTCGTATTATTCTGAAAAAAGAAAGGGTGATATTATGGCTCGTATGCTGGGTGATGTTAATGAGGTTCAAAACTCTTTTTTTTCTATTTTAGAGCTCGTTGTAAAAGAACCGCTGACTATCATTTTCACGTTGGTGACGATGTTTATAATAAGCGTAAAACTTACTTTGTTTGTTTTAATTTTTATGCCAATTTCTGGTTTAATTATTTCTAAAGTTGCAAAAAACCTGAGAGCACAATCATTAGAAGCACAAAAAGAAAGTGGCTTTCTTATTTCGATTGTTGATGAAAGTTTAGGTGGCCTTAAAGTGATTAAAAGTTACAATGCTGAACCAAATTTTAAAGGTAAATTTCTCGATTCTGTAACTCGTTTACTGAATTTATCAAACAGTATAGGAAGTAAAAATAATTTAGCAACACCACTGAGTGAATTTTTAGGTGTTACCACTATTGCAACCTTACTTTTTTACGGAGGAAATTTAGTATTAGTAGATAAAACATTAGACGGATCAGCCTTTATTGTTTACCTAACTTTAGCTTTCAACATTCTTACTCCTGCTAAAGCAATTTCTAAAGCATCTTATTCTGTGAAAAATGGATTAGCAGCAGCAGAACGTGTTTTTGAAGTATTAGAAGTTGAAAACGAAATTACTTCTAAAGAAAATGCTCTTGAAAAGACTTCTTTTAATTCTGAAATTACAATTAAAAATGTCAACTTTAAATACGAAGAAGAAACCGTTTTAAAAGACTTTACACTTGAAGTTAAAAAAGGACAAACAGTGGCATTAGTTGGACAATCCGGAAGCGGAAAAAGTACAATAGCAAATTTATTAACCCGTTTTTATGATGTAAAAGAAGGAACTATAAGCATTGACGGAACAGATATTAAAGACATCAATCTTCAATCCTTAAGAGGTCTAATGGGATTAGTAACTCAAGATAGTATTTTATTTAATGATACCATTAAAGCAAATGTTTCGCTTGGAAAATCAGATGCTACAGATGATGAAATTATTGAAGCTTTAAAAATTGCCAATGCCTTTGAATTTGTAAATGAACTTCCAAATGGTATTTATACTAATATTGGCGATAGCGGAAACAAACTTTCAGGAGGACAAAAACAACGATTATCAATTGCTCGTGCTGTATTGAAAAATCCTCCTATAATGATTTTGGATGAAGCTACATCTGCATTAGATACGGAAAGCGAAAAATTTGTTCAAGTTGCTTTAGAAAACATGATGCAAAACAGAACTTCAATTGTGATTGCGCACCGCCTTTCTACAATACAAAAAGCAGATAAGATTATTGTAATGAAAAAAGGAAAAATTGTAGAACAAGGTTCGCACGAAGAGCTTATCGCTATGAACGGAACTTATAACAAATTAGTAACTTTACAATCCTTTGAGTAACCTATAAATTTGTAACTTTAGGTTCCTTTATAAAGCTACAATGTACCTAAACAATTCAAACATAAAACTTCCAAACGACACGGATACTGTGGTTTGGAAGTATCTTGATTTATCTAAATTTTTAGATTTATTACTTTCTCAAAAACTATTCATGTCTCGATCTGACAAATTTGAAGATCAATACGAAGGCACATTTAGCGAACCTACTTTTGAAGAGATTAAAAAATTAGCCACGGATAATCCTGACTTTTTAAATTATTACAAAACACATCGGGAGAAAGTAGCCATTAGCAGCTGGCATATTAACGAATATGAATCGTTTGCAATGTGGCAAATTTTCACACAAAACAGCGAAGGTCTTGCTATTCAATCAACTATTGGACGATTACAAAAAGCATTAGACCCAGAACAAAACATCAATCAATACATTGGGGAGGTAAATTATATTGATTACAAAAAAGAATACATTCCTTTTGACGACATGTTTTTCCCTTTTTTATTCAAACGAAAAAGCTTTCAATACGAGCGCGAAGTCCGAATCATTTCAGATATTTCCGAAAGCAAAATAAAGATAAATGATGGTTTAAAAATAAATGTAGATATTGACCAATTAATCGAGAAAATCTACATCCATCCTAAATCTGAAAACTGGTATAAAAAACTAGTAATTCAACTAGTTTCTGAATTAGGCTTTAATTTTGAAATTGAAAAATCTGATTTGGAAAGTGATATTCTGATTTAATAAACCTTTAAACTGGTTTATAATTAATCACAGTCCAATTCTTGTTTGACAAATCAATGTAATTGTAGTGTACTACATCTTTTTTATCAAATTGACCATTTTTATTGGTATCCTCAACCGTTCTAAAGTACAAACGATTATTTGATTCTATTAGATTCCAATCTATCAATTCTTCAAAATCAGAAGAAACTTTTGTGAATTTTTCACCGCTAATTTTACTTAAATACAATGCTTTTATATCGCTTGTGTCTAATTTTCCATCTTTGTTAGTATCCATATCCACCATGGTATACACCAAAATTTGTTTATCAATCTTATCCGAAATTGATTTTAAATACGTAGCCGTCTGAATCAAAACGGGTTTATCAGTCAAAGGTTTTATAGAATCTGAGTCGATTTTTTGAAATTTTAGATTTTGCAAATAACCTGTAATCTCATATTTCGCTACATTCGAAATAGTAAAACTCAAATCATTAACACTCGAAGAACCATATTTAGTTTTTGTCCCTTTATCAAAAATACTTAAATCTCCCACAGGATGAATCAGGTAATTTGTTCCTTCCATCTGTATTGGCAAATCCGCAATTTCGATTTGTGTTGAATCTGTTTTAGTAATTACTGCCGTTTTATTAGACGCATCATAAATCACCCTTGGTTTTTCAACCTCTTCTTTACAACTTGCTAGTAACAAAAGTGAGATTCCTAATAAGGCTATGTGTATTTTTTTCATGTTGCTATTTTATTAAAAAATAAATTCAAATGTAATGATTTTTAAAAATGCTTTAACCGTATCCAATTCATTTATTTTCAGAAGAAATTACAAACGCACATTTAATTTTACATTAAAAACTCTTGTGGTCATGTAATTAGGAATTGCATATTGGTTTTTAGAATACACATCGCGAACCCAAGTATTGGTAATTGCATTTTGATTGTCAAAAAGATTAAAAATCTCCAATCCAATGGATAGTTCTTTCAAATTTTTAAGCCAACTATCATTTGACACTTTTGTCGAATTATCTATAAATACTTTTGAGAAACCTATATCCGCACGACGGTAATCATTCAATCTATTTTGGTACAAATAAGGATTCGCATAAGAAGGTGATCCGCCCGGTAATCCTGTATTGTACACTAAATTCAAATACAATTTAACGCTTGGAATATTAGGCATATAATCCTGAAATAAAAGTCCAAACTTTAACCTTTGATCCGTTGGTCTACTGATATATCCTACTCCATTACTATTTTCCTCAGTTTTTAAATACCCAAAACTTATCCAAGATTCTGTTCCTGGAACAAACTCACCATTCAAACGTAAATCCAATCCTTGTGCATAAGCAACCGCATTATTTGAAGCGGCATATCGAATTCTGACATTGTCAATTGTATACGTATTCACATCCGTCATCGATTTATAATACAATTCGGAAACTAATTTAAAAGGTCGCTTCCACATTTTAAAAGTATAATCAGAACTTAAAACAAAATGAATGGATTGCTGCGCTTTGACATTTGGCTGTACTATTCCTTCATTATCACGCAACTCTCTATAAAACGGCGGCTGACTGTACAAACCTCCAGATAGTCTAAAAATTATATCTTTTTCCCAATCAGGCTTCAATGAAAATTGGGCTCGCGGACTTAAAGTAGCCTGCGTTTTTCCATCAATAGCAGCACCCGAAATATTCCAACTATGAAAACGTACTCCTGCATTATACCAAACTTCACTAGTTCCAATGTTGCTTTTCAAACTCCATTGCGTATATCCTGAAAATCGGTTAATGGTATTAAAATTTGTTGCTATAACACTTTGATATGGCGCTAAAGGTCCTGCAAAAGAAGTGTAAGGTTGATTGTTTTTAGGCAATATAACAAGAGGTGGATTTAAAGAAAACCCAGCAGAATCGATTACTTCCCATTCAATAATTCTATCCCTGATAGACTCTCTTGTGTATTTAGTCCCCCACTCTAACGTATTCTTTTTCCAATCATAAGACCCTTTGAGTTCAATATTTGCAATTAAAGCATCTAAATCATTGCGAGCATGACTGAGTTCAGAACCAATTCCTCGAGTAAAACCAACATCCCCATAGGTTTCAGAACCAATAGTCGAATCCACTTCACCTAGTCGGTATTGAGCCAAAACATCAAAATGTTCTTGTTCCAAAGTGTGAAATAAAGAACCTATAAATTTCAAAGTAAAAGTGTCTGACGCTACAAAAGTTGATTTTATTGCTCCAAAATAGGTGTCATATTTATCCTTTTCCTGCCCTTCATAATAAACAGTCAAAGCCATTGGATTATCAATCGTTCCAAAATTAGTATTGCGAGATAAAGGCTTATATTGGTATTTATTTTGAGAAATATTCCCTAGAAAACTCCATTGCCATTTGGCGGAAGCCTGATAATTTATGTTTGTCTGAATATCCGCAAATGCTGGTGTGTAATTTGTTTTTGTTTCTTGGCTTTTGACCAAAAGACTATTGTTTCTATATCGAACTCCTGTTATTGCGGACCATTTTTTGTTTTTTGAAACAGCATCAACCGATACATTTCCACCAATAAAACTAGTTTCAAGAGTTGCTCCAAATTGAGTCGGTTTTCTATACGTAATATCTAAAACCGAAGATAATTTATCCCCAAATTTAGCTTGAAAACCTCCTGCCGAAAAATCTATATTTTGAACTAAATCCGTATTGGTAAAACTCAATCCTTCTTGTTGACCCGACCGAATCAGAAACGGACGATATACTTCAATTTCATTTACATAAACCAAATTCTCATCATAATTACCGCCTCGAACAGCATATTGTGTACTCAACTCATTATTAGAATTTACTCCAGGCAATGTTTTTAAAATATTTTCTATACCGGCATTTGCGCCAGGAATTTTTCGGAGGATTTCTGGTTGAATCGATTCAATTCCTTCGGCACGCTTTCTGTTTTTTGAAGTAACAATCACTTCACCCATTTGCTCCTGATTTTCATTCAAAACTGGATTAAACTCGAAAGATTCATTTGTTTTTAAAGCAATTCTCATCGTTACTTTTTTTAATGAAATGTGCGAAAAAACAATAGCTACTATTTTATTGGCAGGAATAACTATTTCATAAAAACCATTCGCATTTGATTGTGTGCCTTTACCTAAATAAGACACATTTACGCCCTCAACAGCTTGTTTATTTGTATCGAGAACAACCCCTCTAACAAATGCTGATTGAGCTAAACAGGAATATCCAATCCCAAAGAATAAGAAAACAAATATGATTTTGATACCATTCAAATGATGAAGATTTTATTTTTTTTGACTTCTAAAGAAATGCGTCTCAAAGGTAGTTGAATTTCCTACATTATCAATTACAACAACTTTTAAATCATTAGTACCTTCAGCAACAATACCATCGCTGAAATTATGAGTGATTTTTTTGGTTTTATTATCGTATTCAAATAATATCCATTTCCCATTTAAGTATCCATTATATGATTTTATACCCGAAAGTGAATCACTAATTGTGAGTTGAATATTCTTTACTCCAGTCAACCATTTTCCTGCAATAGGTTTTAAAATAGAAATTTTTGGTGCAATTGTATCCAAAATTAATTTATACTGACCTAATGTTTTTGATCTGGCTGTAAAAACATTAGCTTTTCGATAGGTTGTATTGTAATTGATTTTATTATCTTCAATTCTGCCAATAAATATTTTTTCCCGCTGTGCTTCTGTGAAAAGTGAGTCTACAATTGTAATAGTGAAATTAGAATGAGCAGGAACAGTATCTTCATGAAGATATAAAACATTGTTTTTTACATCAAAATTCATGTCAAAATCATCATAAAAAGTGTTGGCAGGAAAAAACACCGACATATTCTCTTTAGCAAAATTATTGTCTTTACTCGATTTTATAAAATAACTCGATGTTTTAGATTCCGGTTCAATTATAGTAGATAATAAATCATATTCAATAGGTATTGAAACCACCGTTTGATTATTATAAAAATCAGAAACTTCAATACGACATACCGAAGATAAATTTGGCACAACCTGAGTAACCCCATAACTGGCATCCGTGACAATAAAGTTCAACGCATAGGGCTTTTTCATAAATAATTTTTGAACTCTTTGATCTGTTTTTTTATACTTCGAATAATCAATTAGCGCATTAACATAGCGCATATCATCAAAAGAGTACGTATCAAACTGATAGCCAAAATTTGGAGTTCCGTTAAGATAAGACTGCACTTTATACACCCCATTTTTATTAAATGAAACATCATCAAAATCATTGGCAATGATGCCAAAACCTATTTTACCATTAGCGATAACTTTATCTGACAAATAGGTACCATCTTTTTGCAAAGTCATATTTAATAACAAGGGACGCATGGATTGATTCACACTCGTTTTTGAATCCAATGGATAAACATAGACCCCTGAAACTATTGGTTTTGTAGTATCTCTAAGAAATTTTTGAAATCCAAAAAGCATTGGATTAATAATTTTTTCTGTTTTTGTATCTCTAAACTCAAAATGCAAATGAGGACCTTCAGAAGCACCTGTATTTCCAGAAAAAGCAATTAATTGTCCTTTTTTGATAGGAATTTCATTTGGCTTGTAAAACATTTCTATTTCAAAAGATTGCTCTTTGTAATGTGTTTTTTTAATAAAAGTTTCGATTGAATCTGATGCTTTTTGTAGATGTCCATAAACTGAAGTATAACCATTTGGGTGGTCTATATAAATTGTTTTTCCGTTACCAAAAGTTGATATTTTTATTCTTGAAATGTAGCCATCGGCAACCGCATATACATTGAACCCCTCTTTTTGCATGGTTTTAAAATCAAAACCAGCGTGAAAATGATTTGGTCTTAATTCTCCAAAATTACCTGACAATTGCACCGGAATATCCAGTGGGGAACGAAAATAATCTTTAGGATAATCGTTTTGAGCAAAAACAGTACAGCTAAATAAAATACAAAATGCAAATAATTTCATTGGGTTCATTTTTGCTAAGATAAAAAAAGTAATGCATAAAAAAACACAAAATACGCCAAATCGTAACCAACTGGCTACAAGAAGATTATTTTTTTTAATGTAAAAAAACAAATAAAATATTGTAATAATAAAAAGGAATACTAACTTTGTAAGATTAAGTAATGAATAGGATATATAATGAGTGTAATTGCAGAAATAATTGATACTCTTGAAAATAAGGTTGGCAAACTTTTTATAAAAATAAAAAGTTTAGAAAAAACCAATCAAGATTTGAAAATAGAATTAACAACTGCTGCAGCTATCATACAAACGCAATCTCAAGAAATTGAAACGCTTAAAAAGCAGTATGAAACACTTAAAATTGCCAATACATTACTAGGCAGCGACGAAAACAAAAGAGATACAAAGCTTAAAATAAATTCATTAATTCGTGAAATTGATTACTGTATAGCACAGCTATCAGATTAGTAAAAAATATGGACGATAAGCTTAAAATTAAAATATCAATTGCAGACAGAGTCTACCCGTTAACGGTAGAACTATCTCAGGAAGAAGGGCTTCGAAGCGCTTCAAAAAAAATTGATATGATGATAAAGCAATTTGAAGAAAATTATGCCGTTCGTGATAAGCAAGATGTATTAGCCATGTGTGCGTTACAGTTTGCATCAAAATCCGAACAAAAACAAATTGATAATGCCATTGATGGCGAAGCGACTATTGAACGAATTAAAAAAATCAATGCGCTTTTAGATCAATATCTCGACAATTAACGTTCTTTACATAGACTAAGATACTGCCTACATTAGTTCACATTTGGTAAACTCAACACTAACAATTTAGAATGAGCAAATCATCGTTACTATAACAAGCCAATTCAGTTTGGAAGTTTGAACAACGAGTTAGCTCAAAACTTGTCTTTTCGAGTTTATTCAAGCAATCTAATGTAGGCTTTTTTATATATAAATTTTAACAAACATGGACAACATATTAACGATCATTATTTCAGGAATTATTGGTATAGCTGGAGGTTTTGCAATAGCAAAAATCATAGAAAAAAGCAATATTTCTAACCTAATCAAAAACGCAAAGAAAGAAGCAGCATCAATTTTAAAAGACGCAAATCTTGAAGCGGAGAACATTAAAAAAGATAAAATTCTTCAAGCAAAAGAAAAATTTATCGAACTAAAATCAGAACACGAACAAGTAATACTTTCCCGCGATAAAAAAGTAGCAGAAGTAGAAAAAAGAGTTCGTGATAAAGAATCTCAAATCTCAAATGAATTAGCTAAAGCCAAAAGAGTTAATGACGACTTTGAAGCTAAAACACTTGAATACACTAATAAAATAGAAACTTTAGACAAAAAACAAGCTGAAGTTGATAAATTACACAAAAGCCAATTGCAACAATTAGAAGTAATTTCTGGATTGTCTGCCGAAGAAGCAAAAGAGCAATTAGTTGAAGGATTAAAATCTGAAGCTAAAAGCAAAGCGATGTCTCATATACAAGATACAATTGAGGAAGCTAAACTTACTGCGCAACAAGAAGCGAAGAAAATTATCATCAACACAATCCAAAGAGTTGGAACAGAGGAAGCTGTAGAAAATTGCGTTTCTGTTTTCAACATTGAATCTGATGATGTTAAAGGACGTATCATTGGTCGTGAAGGTCGAAATATTAGAGCACTTGAAGCTGCAACTGGTGTTGAAATCATTGTAGATGATACTCCAGAAGCGATTATTCTTTCTTGCTTTGATCCAGTTCGTAGAGAAATTGCTCGTTTGTCTTTACACAAATTAGTTACTGATGGACGTATTCACCCTGCACGTATTGAAGAGGTGGTTGCTAAAACAGCTAAACAAATTGACGATGAAATCATTGAAGTAGGTAAGCGTACTGTTATTGATTTAGGTATCCATGGATTGCATCCTGAATTAATAAAAGTTGTAGGACGCATGAAATACCGTTCTTCTTATGGTCAAAACTTATTGCAACACTCTCGCGAAGTATCAAAACTTTGTGGAATTATGGCTGCTGAATTAGGACTTAATGTAAAACTTGCTAAAAGAGCTGGTTTATTACATGATATTGGTAAAGTTCCAGATACTGAAAGTGATTTACCACACGCTTTATTAGGAATGCAGTGGGCAGAAAAATATGGCGAGAAAGAAGAGGTTTGCAACGCGATTGGTGCGCACCACGATGAGATAGAAATGAAATCATTATTATCTCCAATTATACAAGTTTGTGATGCTATATCTGGAGCAAGACCTGGAGCAAGAAGACAAGTATTAGATTCTTACATTCAACGTTTAAAAGATTTAGAAGAAGTAGCTTACGGGTTTAGTGGAGTTAAAAATGCTTACGCTATTCAAGCGGGTAGAGAACTTCGTGTTATTGTAGAAAGCGAAAAAGTTTCGGATGACAATGCTGCAACTTTATCTTTTGAAATATCACAAAAAATTCAAACAGAGATGACCTATCCTGGTCAAGTTAAAGTAACTGTAATCAGAGAAACTAGAGCAGTTAATATTGCAAAATAAAGTTTAATCGTTTGTCGAATTAAACAAAAATAAAAAAGCATTTCAGAAGTTTCTGAGATGCTTTTTTTATTCAATATAATGAAGACGAAATCCTAACCTTTCCTTGGATGAAAAGAATTAATTACTTGCGTCAAAAACTTTCTGTCGAGATGTACGTATATTTCTGTGGTCGTTATGGATTCATGACCTAACATCAATTGTATTGAGCGTAGATCAGCACCATTTTCAAGAAGATGTGTGGCAAAAGAATGTCGCAACGTATGAGGACTAATAGTCTTGTTCAACTTATTCTTTACAGCTAAATCTTTTATTATAGTAAAAATCATAGCTCGAGTAAGCTGGCTACCTCGCCTATTTAAAAACAATATATCTTCAAAACCCTTCTTAATAGTGATGTGATTTCGGATGTTATTTCTATAAATTTCTATATACTTTTGAGTTAAATCACCAATGGGTACGAAACGTTGCTTATTCCCTTTTCCAGTAACTTTGACAAACCCTTCTTCCAAAAACAAATCGGATATTTTTAACGAAACTAATTCAGAAACCCGAAGTCCACATCCATAGAGCGTTTCTAACATAGCCCGATTGCGCTCTCCTTCATTTGATGTTAAATCAATAGCAGAAATGAGCGAATCAATTTCATCTACAGAAAGCGTATCGGGTAATTTTCGGCCTGTCTTTGGTGTTTCTATTAATTCCAAAGGATTGTCCGAACGCAAATCTTCAAAGATTAAATAACTAAAAAAACTTTTAAGCCCTGAAATTATCCTTGCTTGTGAACGAGGATTAACTTGTTTTGAAACACTATAAATAAATTGCTGAATGGTTTCTTCTTTTATTTTTATTGGAGAAATTACAATCTCGTTTTGGGATAAAAAAAGACAGAGCCGTTCTAAGTCAAAAGAATAATTTTCGATTGTATTCTTTGACAAACCACGCTCAATTCTTAGATAGGATTGATAATTTTTTATATAAGATTTCCAATTCATGATACAAAGTAAAGCTATTTATAACGCATAAAAAAACCTCTCCAAAAGAGAGGTTTTACTTAAACCAAATTGTCGATTAAAATTTATATCCAACACCTGCAAAAAAACCACTAATTTTTGCACTATATCCTGACGGCGCATTTTCTATTAAGTTAGTTAAACCTAAATTATATTTTGCTTCAATACTCAGGTTTTTATTAATATCATATGCCCCACCAAAATCTAGACCTAAACCAAATGTTTTAACACCAGGAGTTTTTTTGTCCAAATCAAACAGCAAATCTGGACCTAATAGAAGGCTTAATTTATCTACTACCACAACTTTTGCAAGAATTGGCAATTGCAATTGTTTTGAATCCTTAATAAAGACTAATTCTAATTCAGGTTGAATATGAAATTGATTTGAAACTGTAAAATCAACTAAAGCCCCTATGTAAAAACCAGTCTCTGACTCTGAGACTGAACCACCTGGGTAAACTCCTTTTGCAGATGCGAAATCAAGTCCTGCCATTACTCCAAATTTTGCTTCTTGAGCATTTGTAAATCCATAGACTAATAATGAAACCATTACTAAGACAATCTTTTTCATTTAATTATATTTTAAGGTTAGTGTAGTAAATATAAGCAATATGAAATTAAAATTAGTAACTATTTTCTTATTTAATAACATTCTATTTAATCAATAAATAAGAAACCCTTCCAAAATATTAGAAGGGTTCTATTATTCAGTTAAATAGTGAAACATTTAAAAATGCAAGGCAAATCCAACATTAACTTGAAAAGTATCTTGGTCACTATAATTATTATTTAAACTCAAATTATATCGTATTCCAGGCTCAATACTCACATTAGATCCTAGAAACCAAGCATATCCGGCTTGTAAACCTAAATAAGACGGATCTTCAGGTTCATCTTTCATTGTAGCACCCGAGTAATCAACTTGAACTGGAAACATACTTACAATATAGTATTTTGCGCCAATTTTATAGGAAAAGATATTTGTGTCAAAAATATCTGTGTTCATCCCACCGTAACCTAAACCTACTTTTACGGCTAAATCATTAACTACAAAATAACCCGCTTCAGCACCTATATTATATACAGAGTCACCGTTTGTAGAAGAATAACTAAACCCGGTGTTAGCTCCCATAGGAGTTCCAAAACCAGTGTTAACTTCTATCAACCATTTACCTTCAGATGTTTGACCATCACCTTTTTTTTCCTGTGCATTAACAAGACTAGATGTTAATACGACTACTAAAACTAAAATAATTTTTCTCATAATTATATTATTTAGAATTGATACTTCAAAGTTAAAAAATACTAGTTTAATTTTGTTTAAAAAACCAATAAAACAACTGATTAGCAGTATATTAACCTACAAATCATTTGTAATTATAAAAAATAGACTACAATTAAATTTAAAAAAACAGCTCTATTTAACACTAAATTACTCTAAATTTGGTATCACAATTGCGGCAACTAATTTTACAATTAAAAAATGAGATGCAATAATTGTCAAATTGAAGAGTTTTAACTTAAGAGTTTAATTAATAATCGTTTAAAATCAATACCATGAAAAAAGTAATTTTAGCAACAATCTTGTTTCTTGCAGTTTCAATAAACATGCAAGCGCAACTAGTAAAATTAGGAATTAAAGGAGGGATAAATTATGCAAATCAAAGCGGAACAGACATCACTGTAAATTCGATTAATTATAACAGTACTGATGCAATCACAAGCTACCATATAGGTTTAGTTGCTGAACTTAAACTAACAGATGGTTTAGCCATTCAACCTGAGTTATTATATTCTACACAAGGTGCTACTTACAAAAATGCAATAACAGAATTTAAAAATGAATTGGGTTATATCTCAATTCCTGTTCTTGCAAAAATCAGTTTAAATAAAAGTATAAGTTTAGATTTAGGCCCACAAGCTTCATTTTTATTGAGCGAAAAAAACGAATTTGATTATAAAAATTCTAAAACATTTGAATTTGCTGCAGCTGGTGGTTTAACTCTTAAAGTTACTAAAAGTCTATTTATCCAAGGTAGATATGTACTAGGTCTTACAGAAGCTTCAAAAGATGCTCAAATTAAGAACTCAGTTCTACAGGTTTCTGCAGGAATATTATTTTAAAAATAAAAAACTATTTTTATCAAAACCGTTCTATTAATTAGAACGGTTTTTTTATTTTTACAAAAATAAGAATTATGAAAATTTGCATCATTAATGGCCCTAATCTGAATCTTTTAGGAAAAAGAGAACCTGAAGTATATGGCAGTCTAACCTTTGAAGATTATTTTGAAACTTTAAAATCAAAATTTCCTGCTATTGATTTCACATACTATCAAAGCAACATTGAAGGAGAATTAATTGATAAAATACAAGAATTTGGTTTTGCATATGATGGTATTATTCTTAATGCTGGTGCTTACACCCATACTTCTATAGGAATTGGAGATGCCATAAAAGCGATAACAACACCCGTAATTGAAGTTCACATATCAAATACTTTCTCTCGCGAAAGTTTCCGTCATCAATCATATATTTCAGGCAATGCCAAAGGAGTAATTTTAGGTTTTGGTCTAAAAAGTTATGAACTAGCAATACAGTCTTTTTTGTAATTACTTTATAAAACTACTGTTTCAAACAAAAAATCCCAAAGCTATTAGACTTTGGGATTTTTTGTTTTATCAACTTCTTATTAATTAGGTTCCACATGAATTAAAACATGCCCTAATTCAGGAATCTCACTTCGCAAAGTATCTTTGAGCAAATGTGCTAAATCATGTCCTTCTTTTACAGAAATAGTTGCATCAACACGAGCGTGTAGGTCTACATGATATTTCATTCCTGATTTACGAATAAAACATTTTTCAGTATCTATTATCCCATCCACCTGATGTGAAACACGTCTGATATCTTCAATTAAATCATCATAAAGATGTTCATCCATTATTTCTCCCAAAGCTGGTCTGAAAATCAAATAACTGTTATATAAAATAAAACCAGAAGCAAAAAGAGCAGCCCAATCATCTGCAGATTCATATCCTTTGCCTAAAACTAAAGCAATCGTAATTCCAACAAAAGCAGCTACTGAAGTTATTGCATCGCTTCTGTGGTGCCATGCATCAGCTTTTAAAGAAGAACTGTTGGTTTGCTTGCTACGTTTCATGACGATACGGAATGAATATTCTTTCCACATAATAATAGCACCAAGTATGAATAATGTCCATGATTTGGGTAAATCGTGAGGCGTTTGGATATTCAAAATACTCTCATAGGCAATTATAGTAGCCGAAGTAATTAAAAATCCCACAACCAAAAAAGTAACCAATGGCTCTGCACGACCATGACCATAAGGATGATTATCATCTGCTGGTTTATTAGAATATTTTATTCCAAATAAAACTAATAAAGAAGAAAATATATCTGTAGTAGATTCAATTGCGTCTGCTATAAGTGCATATGAATTTCCGAAAAACCCTGCTAACCCTTTTATTATAGCAAGACAGGTATTACCAATAATACTAAAATAAGTAGCCTTTATAGCGGTTTGTTCATTTGACATTTTAAGTAGTCTTTAGATTTTAAAAAAATAAATATCGTTTAAACAAATTCTTATTTTATTTGATTTCTCAAGGAAATAAAAAAATTGTTTAAACGATATGGTATCTGAATATTTTAGAATTAAGCTCTAACTATTTTAGCGCCTATTGCTCTTAATCGTTCATCTATTCGCTCGTACCCTCTGTCAATTTGTTCAATATTTTGAATAGTACTTGTTCCTTTAGCAGAAAGGGCTGCAATCAATAATGAGATTCCCGCACGAATATCTGGTGAAGACATTGTAGTCGCTTTCAATTGCGATTTAAAATCATGCCCCATTACCACTGCTCTATGCGGATCACAAAGCATAATCTTTGCTCCCATATCAATCAATTTGTCTACAAAAAACAAACGGCTTTCGAACATTTTTTGGTGAATCAAAACATCTCCTCTTGCTTGAGTCGCAACAACTAAAACAATGCTCAATAAATCAGGAGTAAATCCTGGCCAAGGTGCATCAGAAATAGTTAGTATTGAACCATCAATATCCGTTTTCACTTCATATCCATCAACATGAGCAGGAATGTAAATATCATCTCCTCGCTTTTCTAAAGTGATTCCTAATTTTCTAAAAGTATTTGGAATAAGCCCAAGGTTTTCCCAGCTTACATTTTTAATTGTAATTTCTGATTTTGTCATAGCAGCTAGACCAATCCAGCTTCCTATTTCAATCATATCAGGAAGAATTCTATGTTCACATCCTCCTAAACTTTCAACTCCTTGAATTGTTAGCAAGTTTGAACCAACACCAGTAATATTTGCACCCATAGAGTTCAACATTTTACATAGTTGTTGCAAATAAGGTTCACAAGCAGCATTATAAACTGTTGTTTCTCCTTTGGCCAAAACTGCTGCCATTACTATATTAGCAGTTCCAGTTACTGATGCTTCATCAAGCAACATATGTGTTCCAGTCAATCCCTCAGGAGCTTCTACTCCATAAAAATGATCTTCTCTATTGTATCTGAATTTTGCACCTAGATTAATAAACCCTTCAAAGTGTGTATCCAATCTTCTACGTCCGATTTTATCTCCTCCGGGTTTTGGAATATATCCTTTTCCAAAACGTGCCAAAAGCGGCCCAACAATCATTATAGAACCTCTTAATGATCCTCCCTCTTTTTTGAAAGCTTCGGTTTCTAGGTACTCAATATTTACTTCGTCTGCCTGAAACGTGTATGATCCAGGTCCCATTTTTTGAATTTTAACTCCTAAATTACCTAATAAGGTAATCAACTTGTTAATATCAATAATATCTGGAATATTATTGATTGTTACTTTTTCTGGAGTAAGTAAAACTGCACAAAGGATTTGTAAAGCTTCATTTTTTGCTCCTTGTGGAGTAATATCTCCTTTTAGACTAATGCCACCTTCGATTTTGAAAATTCCCATATTCTATATTTGAGGTTCTGAATACCGTCTGTGTTTTATGTTAAGGTTCTTTTTTGTTTCTCAACTCAGTTCCCTAAAAACATATTGGTATCTTTTATTTTTGATTATTTTTTTGAAAAGGTTTTTGTTTTCCTGTTTTTATATTCTTGTTGCTCTGAATCTTTGGTTGTCCTGGAGGCGAAATTTTATTTGAAATTCGTTTATTCGTTCGCAACAAATCTGTGGTATTAATCAATTCTTCCGTACTTTGAAGCATATCAATTTTACCGCCAGACAATTCGTATAAATGCTCAAATATCACATCATCTTTTACAGTGTCTTTATTCCAACTTAAATAAGACTTTTTCATATGATTGGCAATTACTTTTACCAAAGCATTTTTCATTTCTCCTTCTTCCCATTTATTGGCAACATCAATCATGTATTTAATATTATTGCCATAATATCTGTATTTTGGAAAATTCTGAGGATACTTTAACACATCTGGCTTTAGCTGTAATACTTCACGAGAAGGTATTGGATATGGAGATTCAACCTGCAGTCTAAAATCAGACATAATGAATAATTGATCCCACAATTTGTGTTGAAAATCTGGCACATCACGCAAATGAGGATTCAAACTTCCCATAACTTGAATAATGTATTTAGCGGCTTTATTGCGCTCTTCAACATCCTCAATTACAGTAGCCTGATCAATTAATTTTTGCAAATGGCGACCATACTCTGGAATAATTAAATGCGATCTCTCAGCATTATATTCCAAATGATGAACTACATCATTCGCATTTTCTTTTGTATATTTTGAATTCATATTTATAAGGAAACTATACCTTCTATTACGGAAACTTCTATGTATTTATCTACTATTTCTTGCGCATCTTTCATTTGAACATCTACAGAAATACTAGTAAATTTACCTGTTTTAGACTTAGTCGTTTTTATTACTGCTCCCATACAATCAAATGCTAATTCAACACGTTCAACATTGTCTTCTACAGAGGGAACAATAAACTTAAACAAATACAAAGCTGGCCATGTATTACTCATATCCAACTCTACTTTTAACCTTTCATAAAACTCAGCAGTCTTTTTTTCTTTATCTTGATCCATTCTTAAATTAAAAATAAAGGCAAATATACGGTATTGATTTTAGATTTTGGAATTCCGTTTAAGGATTTAGTCTATTTTTAAAAGGAAAGCTAATTATATATTTTAATATTTTTTAAAATACCATTTAGTTTAGGTAAATTTGTGCCTTATTTTTAAAAAGTGCAGAAAGAAATCATAGTTATTATTGGCGGCCCGGGAACTGGAAAAACAACAATTATAAATGAATTAATTGCTAATGGCTATTGTTGTTATCCTGAAATTTCTAGACAGGTTACGCTAGAAGCACAAAAGAAAGGAATTGAACAACTTTTTCTAAAAAACCCTTTATTATTCAGCGAATTACTTCTGGAAGGTAGAAAAAAACAATTCGAAAGTGCTTGTAACGAGCCTCATGAAATGGTTTTCTTAGATCGCGGAATTCCCGACGTTTTAGCTTATATGCACTACATTGGAGACAGCTACCCTTCGTTCTTTGATGCTGCATGTAAAGAACATATTTATTCAAAAATATTCATTCTTCCTCCTTGGGAAGAAATTTATATAAGTGACCAAGAGCGTTACGAAAACTTCGAACAGGCTAAATTAATCTATAACCATCTCACAGAAACGTATCAAAATTACGGATACGAACTCATAGAAGTACCTAAAGATAGTGTAGATAAGAGAATTCTTTTTATCTTAGATAAAATTTCAAACTAATTTAAGACTAGGTATAGGTTTTTATGATTGCTTTTATTTGTTGCAATCAGAGTCCTAAGCATCGGGTAAAAATCTGAAAAACATGCAAACCCCATTATCGATTCTTCAGAAATATTGGAACCACGATGAATTCAGACCGCTTCAATGTGAGATTATTGATTCCATCTTAAGTGGCCAAGATACCTTTGCCATAATGCCAACAGGCGGTGGGAAATCCATATGTTTTCAGATTCCAGCTATGATGAAAGAAGGAATTTGTTTAGTAATATCTCCTCTTGTAGCTTTAATGAAAGATCAAGTAGCTAATTTACAAAAACGAAATATCAAAGCTATTGCGCTAACTGGCGGCATAAAATCTGATGAAATGATTGACCTTTTGGACAATTGCCAATTCGGAAATTATAAATTCTTATACGTTTCTCCAGAAAGACTTCAATCGGATTGGATTTTAGAAAGAATAAAAAACCTTTCTATCAATTTGATTGCTATTGATGAGGCGCATTGTGTTTCGCAATGGGGTCATGATTTTCGACCTGCTTATTTGAAAATTTCGAAGTTAAAAGAGCATTTCAAAAAAGTACCCTTTTTAGCTTTGACTGCAACAGCTACTCCAAAAGTAAAGGAGGATATTATTAAAGAATTAGGACTACAAAATACACAACTTTTTCAAAAATCATTTTCAAGACCTAACATTGCTTTTATGGTTTTTGAGGTGGAAGACAAATTATTCAGAATCAAACAAATTCTTAATAAAAATCCTGAACCTTCTATTATATATGTAAGAAACAGAAAATCGTGTCTGGATATTTCCCAACAATTACAATCCATGGGATTTAAAGCTACTTACTATCACGGAGGACTGACCACAAAAGAAAAAGACAAAAACATGCAGTTGTGGATGCAGGAAGAAGCGCAAGTTATTGTTGCTACTAATGCTTTTGGGATGGGAATTGACAAAGCAAATGTAAAAACAGTAATTCACATTCAGTTGCCTGAAAATATCGAAAATTACTATCAGGAATCTGGACGTGCTGGGCGAAACGGTGAAAAAGCTTTTTCAGTTATATTGACTAATCCTTCGGATGTGTTTCAAGCAGAAAGTCAGTTTACAAATAACCTTCCAGATAAAGCCTTTTTGAATCTTATATATGTAAAGCTATGCAACTACTTCCAAATTGCATATGGCGAAGGTATCGACGAGCATTTTACATTCAACCTCAACCATTTTTGTACTAAATATAACTTTCCTACCGTAAAAACCTATAATGCGTTACAGTTTTTAGATCGTCAAGGCATCATTAGTTTATCGCAAGAGTTTTCAGAAAAAATCAGCATGCAGTTTCTTATCTCTTCCAAAGAAGTCATTCGATACATTAGTTTAAATTCAAATGATGAAGAAATTATACTGGCAATATTGCGAACGTATCCCGGAATTTATGAAATGCAGACTCCTTTCAATTTGCAACTAATTGCCAAAAAATCCGGTCACAAAGAAGAAGAGGTTCATGCTGTATTACAAAAATTAAAAGAAAAAGATTGTATCGAGTATCATTCAAAAAACAATGATGCTACATTAATATTTAATGAAATCCGAGAAGACGAGAAAACAATCAATCGTGTTTCGAAGTATTTAGAAAAACAAAACCAATTAAAAAAAGAGCAACTACAAGCAATCCTTTTTTATATAAATGAAAAAACGACCTGCAAGAACAAATTAATTTTAGACTATTTTGGAGAAAAAATAGAAACAAATTGTGGGATTTGCTCCTATTGTATTTCGAAAAAAATAAAAAAAACAGATGCTAAATCTCTTTCAAAAGAAATTCTTACGCTTTTAAAAACAGAAGATTTAAATTCAAGAGAAATTCAGAATAAAACTAAAAACAGTTCAGATGAAGTTATCTTTGTGCTTCAGGAATTATTAGAGAAAGAATACTTAGTCATCCATTCAAACAATAAATATTCAATAAAACAATAATGAAAAAATTACGAATTGTTTTCATGGGAACTCCAGAATTTGCAGTTGGAATTCTAGATACCATATTAAAAAATAACTATGAAGTTGTAGGCGTTATAACAGCAGCAGACAAACCTGCAGGACGTGGACAAAAATTAAAATACTCCGCAGTCAAAGAATATGCTTTAGCTAATAATCTCACCTTACTACAGCCTACGAATCTTAAAGACGAAAGCTTTTTATCTGAGTTGAAAGCTTTGAATGCTAATTTGCAAATTGTAGTTGCCTTTAGAATGCTACCAAAAGTAGTCTGGGAAATGCCTGAATTAGGAACTTTTAACCTTCACGCTTCCTTACTCCCAAATTATCGCGGTGCTGCTCCAATAAATTGGGCTATTATAAATGGGGAAACAAAAACTGGTGTTACCACTTTTTTTATTGACGATAAAATTGATACTGGCGCTATGATTCTGAGTACCGAAACGGATATTGAACCTTCAGAAAATGCTGGTCAATTGCATGACCGATTAATGAATATAGGAAGTCAAACCGTAATTGAAACTTTAGAATTGATTGAAAAAGAAAATGTAGTTACCACAATTCAAAAAGAAAACACCGAAATAAAAACAGCCTACAAACTAAATAAAGAAAATTGTAAAATTGATTGGACAAAACCCGCTGATGCTATTTACAATTTAATTAGAGGTTTAAGTCCTTATCCTGCTGCATGGTGTTTTATTAGTGATACGAATGAAGAATGGAATGTTAAGATTTACGAAGCAAAAATAATTCAAGAACCGCACGAAAAAGCAATAGGAAGTTTGATTTGTACCAAAAAAGAAATGAAAATTGCCGTAGAAAATGGATTTATTCAAGTAATGAGTTTACAATTTCCAGGGAAAAAGAAAATGAATACCGCCGAATTATTAAATGGAATCAGTTTTTCGGAGAACGCAAAAGCCTATTAACATCAGTAAAAACGGGAGTTAGGAGCAAATTTTGCGTGAAAATCCTTTGTTTTATGAACAAAAAAACCAAGTTATTAACAAAAAGAAGTAATTTTGTGTAAAACGCTTGCAAGGAACGTATTTCCTACTAAATTTGTGTATTAACAATTTTTTTTAACCAACAATTAATAACTATTTATTATGAACAAATCAGAATTAATCGACGCTATCGCTGCTGATGCAGGAATTACAAAAGCTGCAGCAAAATTAGCTTTAGAATCATTTTTAGGTAATGTAGGTGGTACTTTGAAAAAAGGTGGAAGAGTTTCTTTAGTAGGTTTCGGATCATGGTCAGTTTCTGCTAGAGCTGCTAGAGACGGTAGAAATCCACAAACTGGAAAAACTATCCAAATTGCTGCAAAAAATGTAGTGAAATTTAAAGCTGGTGCTGAATTAGAAGGAGCTGTAAACTAATTTCAGTTTTCCGATATAATTAAAACCTTCCTGATGGAGGGTTTTTTTATGCCTTTTGACGATTTTATTTGGAAAAATCAATGTTTTATTGTTAAATTTAATAAAAATTGAAGCCATGATCTCAGAAAAATTAAACAAAGGACAGTTGCTTATAGCCGAGCCTTATATAATTGGCGATTTATCTTTCAATAGATCAGTAATTTTATTGGCCGACCATAACCAAGATGGGTCTGTGGGTTTTATAATCAACAAACCCCTTAAATATACCATTCACGATTTAATTCCAGAAATTAAAGCTAATTTCAAAATCTATAATGGAGGACCTGTTGAACAAGACAACCTCTATTTTATTCACAATGTTCCAGATTTGATTCCTAATAGTGTAGAAATATCAAACGGAATCTATTGGGGCGGAAATTTTGAATCAACCAAACTGCTTATCAACTCAGGAAAAATAAACAAGAATAATGTTCGCTTTTTCTTGGGATACACCGGTTGGGATGGTAAACAACTAGAATCCGAAATGGATAGCAATTCATGGATTGTTGCAAATAACAGCTATGAAAACAAAATTATAGGAAAATCAACCACTCATTTCTGGAAAGAAAAAATAATTGAATTAGGTGGCGAATACCTCATCTGGTCTAACGCTCCAGAAAATCCCTATTTGAATTAATTTTGACCAATATGTTGATTTAATTTTTCGAATATTAGAGTTGAAAACGCAACCGAAAAATCTTTTTTTCTGTATTTAGTTATTGGTTGAATTCCTTTAATAACATTGGTCAAAAACAATTCATCTGCTTTTTGAAGATCAAAAGGTGAAATAGCTTCTTGAACTACAGTTATATTTTCTATTTTTTTAGCTAATTCTATAATCTGCATTCTCATAATACCATTGATACATCCTTCTGAAACTGGAGGAGTAATCAACTTGTTTCCTTGTAGCATAAAAATATTTCCTTGCAAAGCTTCCACAACGTTCTTAGCATCATTCAATAAGATACAATTGTCTAATCCATTTTCATCTGCATAGATACTAGCCGTAACATTTATAATCTTATTCGTAGTCTTTACAGTAGAAAGCAATTGTTTGCTGATATAAAAATCCTTGTACAAATCAACTTCGTATAATGTAGGATTAAATGTGTAGGCTTTATTTTCTAAAGCTGTAGTATTAATTAAAAAGGAAATAGTATTGTTTTTTGGCAAATAATAGCCTCCATCATTTCTATATACCGTAATTCTAGCACGAGCTGAATCAGAAAATGAATTTGCTTCAACTACGGAAAGAATTTGTTCTTCGAGATATTCCATAGTAAAATTCATAGGAATCTCCATACGCACAATACGCATTGAAGCCATTAATCTAAAATAATGCTCTTCTAGAAAAAGAATTTTACCATCTACTATTTTAACTGTTTCAAACAAGGCGTCACCGTACAAAAACGCTCTGTTTTGCGTTAATATATTTGTTTCTCGTTCTACTATATTCCCATTAAAATTAATCATAAAAAAGCCCTGAATTTTGTTCAGGGCAAATATATATTATAAAATACAATTTTACTATACAGATCCTATCAGATGTTTCAAATCTGAAATTTGATTTTCCCACAACTGAGTAGCTTCATTAACTTCATCTTTGTAAGCAAAATCAATAACCATTAAAGACACATCTTTTGTGATGTCATCTTCTAAAATATGAAGTTCAAAAAAATACTCGGTATCTTTATTATTTTCGTCAACCCATTTAAATTTTACTTTTTCGCCAGATTTTTTGGAAGCAAGTCTTGCTTTTTCTTGGGAATCATTCCAAATAAAAGTAAAATATTCACCACGTGAATTTACATTATCAGCAAACCATTCTGACAAACCAGAAGGAGTTGATATATACTGATACAACAACTGGGGGGAAGAATTTATAGGAAATTCGATTTCGTAACGTACTTTTTGATCCATGGGCTACATTAAATTTTTTGGAAATATATAGAATATAAGTCCGAAAAAAAAGCATTTTCAAAAATATTTTTTTTTCTTAAAAATATACTTGCAACCTCTAATATTATTTCTATATTTGCACCCGAATTAAAGAGGAGGTTTAGCTCCTAAGAAGGCGAGATAGCTCAGTTGGTTAGAGCGCAGGATTCATAACCCTGAGGTCCCGAGTTCAAATCTCGGTCTCGCTACCAAAGTAAAAACCCTAACATCAATATGTTAGGGTTTTTTTATGGATTTATGTGAAATAAATATTCTGTTTCATTTTTTTTATAGATAAAATACTCCTTAGAAACCAATTAAATAAAAAAGACCTCAAGAATTAACTTGAGGTCTTTTGAACTCTTAATTTTATAATGTTTCAAGAAATCATTTTACAGATTTAAATTCTCATTTAGCAACTTATCATAATCATCAGGAGTATCAATATCCACAATACCCTTATCAAATAGAACAGTAACAACATCTTGCTTTCTATTTTGTATAATTCGTTTGGCGCCAACATCACCTTGAAGTGCCATTAATTCTGAAAAAACACTTTTATGAAAAAGTACCGGAGTACCAATAATTCCTGCGTAAGAACAAGCCGCTATAGGAAGTCCTGATTTATTTTGAGCTTCAAGTAATTGTTCAATATGTTGGTTATTCAAGTACGGTTGATCTCCAACTAATATCAATACACCGTCAACTTCTGGATGCTTTTCATTCATTACAGCAGGTCCTTTTCGTAAAGAACTAGCCATGCCTTCTTCCCAACCTTCATTAACTATAACTTCAGCTCGAGAAACAGTAAGATTTTCTTTTATTACATCAGCATTGGCACCCAAAACTACTATTACGGGATTATCTCTCGACTGGCAAGCCAACGATACAACCCTACTTAAAAGTGTTGTTCCTTCAAATGCTAATAATTGTTTTGGTTTGCCCATTCGGCTGCTAGAACCTGCAGCTAAAATTATAATACCAAATAATTAATCTTAAGATTTTATTCTGTTAGAAAGAATACTAGATATTTTTTAATAGTTTTTATCTGAAATTTTTAATGTGGAGATACAGCATTAATTTTTACTTTCAACAATAAAAAAATATGCTTTTTTATTGTAAAAAAACGCTTCTAAATCAATTAAAAACTGGAAGAAATTCTGGTTATTGAAGATTAATTAGTTTCATGATACGTATCAAATAGAAACTGCAAGGTTTCAGTAACATTATTAGCTTGTATTACTGGAACTTTATCGTCTGAGTTTAACCAATTTTCAATAATTAATTCAAACTCTTTTCCTACTTCATAAATCACAGAAACCCCTAACTGTTTTAGTGCTGCTGCATTACATTCCTGCTCATAATGATTTAATATCGGAATACTCAACACCTTCTTTTTGAGATATAAGGCTTCGGCTGGAGTTTCAAATCCTCCACCTGTTATAATTCCATGACAATTAATCATACTTTCGTTAAAGTCTTCTTGATTGACTGGATAATAGGTAATATTTCCTGATTTATATTTGAACTTTACTTCTTTCAAAAACCAATGAAATTCTTGCTCTTGAAGTTTATGAAATGCTTTTTCTAAACACTCTTTATCAAAAGAAGGAAGATAAACCGTAATGTGTTTTAAATCTTTTGGGGTAGCTTGTAGAATTTCGTCTTTTATAATTGGAGGAAGAATAAAAGAATCATAGGATTCGAAGTGCAATCCAATATGCTTAGGAGAAGGCGCATAATGTTTAAAAATAGTCTCTCCTAAAATGCTTTTTCGTTCTGGTCTTGGTGTTAATTTTGAAATAAAGCTGGCTTGATGACCAAACTGAACAGAATGAACTTTCTGTAACTTACAAGCTAATGATGTTATTGAATCAAAATCATTAATAACAACATCATACTCTTTTAGCGGCAAAGACTTCGCATCCTTATACATCTGGATAGGTTCGATGTTTTTAGCAATGTCCCAATAATCCAAGCCACCACATTTGCTGTAATGCAAACTACATCCTTTACTTTTATACTTAACCGGCAAGTCAACCTCAAGACTGGCATTATTCCCACTCATAAAAAAATCAACTGAGCCAAACTTTTGTAAATAAGGATACAACTGAACAGCTCTGCTGATATGACCGTTTCCTGTGGCTTGTATAGCGTAAAATATTTTCATTTTAATAGTATAGGTTTTATCGAAATTGATTTAAAACTCAAAAAATATTTCGATAAAATGATTGTTTTTTTAATCTTCCGAAAGGATTTTGGTTACAATATCATTAATAATATCCTCGTCTTTGTTGTCATTACCAATGTATTCCTCTTTTTTGTATTGATAAATACTCCATTTCTTTTTCTTGTATTCTAATGCCGTTAAATTCTCAATCCAATCCCCACTATTCAAATACAAAACCTTACCATTTTCATTAGCAATTTCTTTCATCTGAGGTTTGTGAATATGTCCACATACTACATAACTATAGTTTTTTTGGATGGCAATTTCTGCAGCTGTAGTTTCAAAATTAGACACGAATGAAACCGCTTTTTTAACACTATCCTTAATCATTTTAGAATAGCTTCTTTTTTCTTTTCCCAAAAGCACCAAAAACCAATTGATCAAACTATTGATTAAAATCAATAAATCATAGCCCTTCCCTCCTAGTTTAGCTATGATTTTAGCATATCCTTTGGTCGAAGAATCAAAAACATCTCCGTGAAAAATCCATGTTTTTTTTCCGTCTAATTCTAAAATCAACTTATCAACCAACTCAAAATTTCCTAGAATTAAATCCGAATATTTTCGCAATGCCTCATCGTGATTTCCTGTAATGTATATCACCCGAGTTCCTTGATTTGACATTTTTAAGATTTGTCGCAATACATTCATGTGGGCTGCTGGAAAATAGCTTTTGGTAAAACTCCAAATATCTATGATATCGCCATTCAGCACTAATGTTTTAGGATTAATAGATTTTAAATAGTGTAGTAATTCTTTGGCGTGACAACCATAAGTCCCTAAGTGAATATCACTTAATACTACCAAAGGGATTTCTCGCTTCTTTTTCATAATTAGTTTTTACGAAATTAATCACTCAATGTTACGAGAATGTTTCGCCTATATTACTATTTTTAAACCATTTGTTTTTTGTGAAAACACGATTGAATTTATACTAAAAAAATTCTGAAAAACACAGTTTTTGCACTTACAAAAATGTCGTTTACGCAAAAAACCCCAACATAGCATGTTGGGGTTTTCAATAACTTTAAGTGAAGTTCACTCTTTGAGTTGGGTTTATCGCATTGCGGGAACACCACCTTGGTTGTTTTGTTCCCCTTCTTTAAGGTCATCATTATTAATTCCTTTCTTTTTAGGTCCACTAAAATTCATTGAACCAAAATTATAACTGAATGTAAGACCAAAAGAACGGATTGGAAATTTAAATGTACTGCTTTGAGCAAATCCTTGTCCAGTCAAATTTTGTTTAAACTCTAAATTTTCTTTGAATGGCGATACTATATTAAGCCCCAAAGATGCTGCCTTGTTCCAGAATTGTTTTTTAACTCCAAAAACCATTAAGTTAAAAGCAGGATTAGTTCCTTGTAGTGTTTTCTTAGAAGAGTTTTGGATAACAAAAGCTTCCGCAGAAATATTTTTATTCAATTGAAGCGTACCGCTTATGAAAGCTGAATACTGAATGGAAGTTCCATTAGTTGATTGCTCCAGATTATAAATTCCTGTTGGATCTGGCTTGTAAGTAAAAGCATTGAAATTACCACGGATGCTTAATGCCTTGAACGGATTTACCGAACCAAAAAAGCTCATTCCGAAGGATTTATTATTTCCAATATTTTGATAATTCGTAATCGTTCCTGTTTCTCCTGACAATGGCGTAGCAATACCTTCAATCAAATCTGATGTATACTTATAATATGCTGAAATATTCAAACTACGTTTTTGTGAAAATGTCGAATATCCAAATTCTACTGTTTGAGAAACTTCTGGGTCAAGATTTGGATTTCCTTGTGTTTGAGCATTTATATTTGATTTATTAATAAATGGATTCAAATACGTTAAACTTGGTCTTGAAATACGTTTGCTGTAAGTCAATTTTAAAGAAGAAGATTGCGACAATGCTTTTTGCAATGTAAAGCTTGGAATAAATGTTCCATAATCAATTTTAAACGGACTTAGATCTGTTTGCAACGCATTCGTAGGATCTCCTTTGATAGCTGTATTTTCAAAACGAGCACCTGCCATCACTGTAAAACCTTTCGGTAAAGTAAGTGTTCCTACTGTATAAAGTGATGCCACATCTTGATCGTAATTGTATAAATTAGAACTAATAGGATCCAAAACAAATGCATTTTGAGCATCAGGAACATAATTTTGAAAATCACTTGCAATTCTTCTTATGATAGTTTTACCGCCAGTTTCCAATTTAAATTTTTCGGTTACTGGTAGCGTATAATCTAATTGAAGCGTGTATTCATTATTTACCCCGTC
Source organism: Flavobacterium sp. 123 (assembly GCF_003634825.1). Classification (NCBI taxonomy): domain Bacteria; kingdom Pseudomonadati; phylum Bacteroidota; class Flavobacteriia; order Flavobacteriales; family Flavobacteriaceae; genus Flavobacterium; species Flavobacterium sp. 123. Next base: position 2,135,177 of record NZ_RBXD01000001.1, on the reverse strand, counting down.
ATTATTTGCTTTTTGATTGGTATAAAAATCAGAATAAATATTTTGGTAATTCGTTTCAACTAAACTGTGACTCCATTGTGATGAAAGCGTAAGTTCGTGTCCTGCTTTTGTAAATTTATGGGTATAATTAGCATTCCAGTCAAATCCTCCAAAAGAATTTTTTGCGCTACTTTGCCCTGTGTAAATTAGGTTGTTTGCACTATTCAAATAATCTGTAAATTGATTGTCATTTGTCCCTTTTCTTTCAAATCCCCCATCATTATATCTGAATGTAGTACTGAAACTATTAAAATTATTAAAATCGTATCCTGCAGTTACAGAAGCAACAATACCTTTACGTTGTACTTCATTAGTTCCTTTGGATGTTTGCAAACTGTTAGCAGTACTGTTGTCAAATTTTTGATTGGATTCAGAAGCTGATTCTTGCGGCCAACCATTATTGAATCCAACATTTGCCGAAAGGCTAAAACGGTTTTTATTATAATTAATATTAGCGTTTAAGTTGTTTTGTCTTGTACCAATACCGCCACTTACAGAACCACTTACACCAGAAACATTTTTCTGTTTGGTGATAATATTTATTATTCCAGCAGATCCTTCAGCATCATATTTTGCAGATGGTGAAGTAACTACTTCGACGTTTTTGATTTGATCCGCAGGTATTGTTTTCAAAACATCCGAAAGGTTTGCAGAAGTTGCTCCCGATGGTTTTCCATTGATAAGAACACGTACATTACCATCGCCACGAATAGACACATTCCCGTTAATGTCTACATTTACCATAGGAACTTTCTGCAATACATCCGTAACATTACCTCCGGTAGCTGTCATATCTTTTTCGACATTGTAAACAATTTTATCAATCTTATTGGTTACTTGTTGCGTATTTCCAACAACTACAACTTCTTTCAATGCGTTTGTTTCAGGGCTTAAAGTTACTTTCCCAATTTCTTTATCCAACTTTGCATCAGTTGTCGTTACGGATTTAACAGTCTTATTATTGTAACCAATAAAAGAGATTACAACATTATAAGTTCCAGCTTGAATTTCATTCAATTTAAAACTTCCAGTAGCGTCAGTCAAAACGCCCGTTAAGGGTTTCGTGGAATTGATTTTATACAAACTCACCGATGCATAATCGATAGGTGCTTTAGTTATAGAATCAATTACAACACCTGAAATTTTTCCTTTAAGAGCATTCGCTCCAGGAAAGGTTTGAGATTTTACCGAAAAACCAGCAAAAAACAATACAGCAAGAAGGATAATTTTTTTCATTTTAAGATATTTTAAGTTTGAAATCCATTCGAATCATACATACAAATTCGTTTGGATTACCGTACAAAGCAACATCTTAATAAGAACATAAACCAACACATTCGACAGAGAGGTGGAAAACGTCGACGGAATTTCAACAACTCGAAATTTTATGCCCAGTCTTGGAAAAATTTCATGAAATTATCTTTGTATTGGTCCGTAACAGCAATGGTTACTTTATCAATTTGGACAGCGTTTTTTGTAGCTGACTTTATTTTATCCAATGACACAATAAAAGACCTGTGAATTCGCATAAATTTATTTTCAGGAAGCTTTTCTTCCAGCGATTTCATACTTGTCAAGGAAAGTAAGGGTTTGTCTTCGCTGAGCCTGAATACTTTTACGTAGTCTTTCATACTTTCTACGTAAATAATATCATCAACAGCTATTCGAACCAGTTGATATTCAAATTTTAGATAGATATAAGATACTTCTGTTTCAGGAATTGGAGGATTAATTTTTTGCACTTCCTGTTTTGGGTTTCGGATGAGCTCAAAATAACCAAGAGCCTTTGCTACCGATTTACTGAAATCAACAAAACTAAACGGTTTTAAGAGATAATCTAAGGCATCTACCTTATAACCATCAAGTGCATATTGGTCAAAAGCTGTGGTAAATATGATTCTTAAATTTCCTTTTACACGATATTGTTCTACAATCTTTGCAAGTTCAATTCCATTTATATCTGGCATTCTGATATCCAAAAACAGCAAATCAATATCCTGCTCATGAATTGCTTTTAAAGCTTCGATGGCATTCGAAAACTGCCCTACTAATGATAAAGAAGGCGTTTGCTCAATATAAGAAACTATAATTTGTAGTGCCAACGGTTCGTCATCAACCGCAATACATTTTAATATCATGAGATTTGTAATTTTAGGATTACTGTATATTCCATTTGAAGCGTATCTTCATTAGTAGACAACTCATACTTGCCAGGATAAATCAAATCAAGTCTTCGGCGGGTATTCATTAAACCTATTCCGTTGCTTTCTTCTTTGTTTATAGTTTGATTTTCAAAAATAGAATTGCGTACTTCAATTTGTATTGTTTTTCCAGACTGCTCAATCCCAATGTAAATATAGCTTGGATAAATTCCACTAATTCCATGTTTATATGCATTTTCGATAAAAGGCAAAAATAGCATAGGTGCGACCTCTACATCCGAAATAACAGTAGGTTTTTCAAATATTACCTGTACTTTATCCGTTATTCTGAGTTCCATCAATTTAAGATAATCTTCTACAAAACCTATTTCTTTACTCAGCGTTGTCAGATTGTTTTTTGTATCATAAAGTACATAGCGCATCATGTGCGATAAGGTATAAATGGCTTCTCGGGCTGGGTGATTTTCAGTCCCAGCTAGCGCATAAATACTATTTAAGATATTGAAAAAAAAGTGAGGGTTAATTTGAGATTTAAGAAATGATAATTCTGAACTGACTTTTTCTTTTTCAAGATTTTGTCGCATTTGGGTTTCCAATTGAAGTTTTTTGGCAACACTTATAACTGTACTGGCTCCTACCATTAACAAGGTTATAATAATTTCACTTAAATTAGAAATCAAAGCACCGTGTGAGTTATCTTTTCCCGATATTTTAAAATGCTTTCTTAATACAGCATCAAGATCTAAGAGTGTACTGAAAGTATTACTAATGTACAAAACCGATACTATTATAAGACATATTGCAATAAAGAAAAATGCGTTTTTCCCTTGAAATAAAAGAGTTGGCACTACTATTTTGTAGGTTAGAAAAAACATTGCAATCCATAAAACATACATAAGACTTTGCTTTATCCAGAATTCTATTGGAAAGCTAATGTTCATATATAGCGGCATACTTTGAACGATAAGCAGCCCAAAAAACAGCAATGCTTTTGAAAAAATCGAAATATCTTTAACTGAAAATGGTTTCATTTGGTACAAATTAAAAATAAATATAAGCAATAAAATAAGCGCTGAAATGAAAATCGACAGTTTGCTATAGAACACCGATAGACAGCCCAACTTCATCTTAGAAAATAAAACCTATTTTGGCTTACAAAGGATTCAACCAAAGTGAATTAATATATTAAGCGCTTAATCTTAGATTACTATTAATCCCAATCATTCCATTTTGCTCTTTGAAAAGGCTGAACAAAGAAATTTTTAACTTTAAGATTGAATTCTTCTTTATGACGCTGTAAAGTTGCGTGTCCTGCTCTAGGAATTATCCAAAGATTTGCTTGAGGAATACCCTCAAAAATTTGTACCGTATGCGATGGTTTTATGATATCATTATCACCTCCTATCACTAAAACAGGACATTTAATTTTTTGCAAGTCGTTAAATGTAATATGTGGTTCAGTATCCATCATCTTAAATAATTTCAGCGTATTTATCGTTGATTCATCTTGCTTCGCCTTTTTCAAAAACTCAATACCTTCCTTAACCATTGCTACACCTTCTGGATGCAATACTGAAGAATCGGGAATAAGATTTGCTCCTGTAATAGCCATTTTTTTTACTTTATCAGGATGGCGAATGGCAAGCAACAAGCCATTAATTCCACCATCACTCCATCCTAAAACATTTGCTGAACGAATGTGTAAAGAATCCAACAAGGCATTCAAATCGTCCGCCATCATTTCGTATGTAAGCGTTTTACTAGTGTCAATTGTTTTACCCTGCGATCTACTATCCGCTATGATTACTTTATAATTTTTCTCGAAATAGGCAATTTGATGCTTAAAATTTGATATTGAACCCCCATTGCCGTGAATCATTAATAAAGGTTCTCCTTTACCGTAGGTTTCGTAATATATTTTTATGCCACGTGTGGTTATATATTTTCCGACTTTAGAATTATTACCATAATCCGGTATAGTAACTTTCTTAGTTTGAGAATAAATAAAATAAGGTATAAGTAGTACTATAAACAGGACTGAAACAGCTTTGAATTTTTTCATAATAATATAATTTCAAAAATATGCGAATGACTTTTAAACGTTCTAATGATTAGCATCAACTTAACAAACACCGTTAATTTATAATTCTAGATTGAATGCTTATCTTAAAATAAAATTTATAAAAGCAGGTAATGATAGTAAACCATTACCTGCTTTTATAAAATATGATACATTAAGTAAAAACAGTATTCTAACTACATTTAAACAATACAAAATTTTTAAAAACTATTTAGTCTTTATTAAAATCACACCACTAGATGCTTGCGATCCATAAATAGAAGCTTCGGCGCCTTTTAGTACTTTTATACTTTTCACATTAACGGGAGAAATAAAATCAATAGTAGAAACTATCATTCCGTCAACAACAAATAAGGGTTCACTAATATTATTAATTGAACTTACTCCTCTTATAGTTATACTATTATTTTTTGATACGGAAACTCCAGCTAATTTTCCTCTAATCATATCAAAAATAGTATTGTATTTACTATTACTTACATCATTTGTTGCCGCTGTTGTACCTTGTTGAGCGCTAACTTGGTATTTTTGCTCTACTTCAGAATATCCAATCGAAATTTTGTCGTTTTTTTTGATTCGTGCTTTTGCAGATTTTTCAGGTTCTAAAAACATGAAATCCATAATGTTTTCATTGTTAAATTTAGAAGACAACAAACCATAATCATAAGAGTATACATTAATTGTACCTACCTTTTCGGGAATTTGAACTTCAAAACTTCCTTCCTTATTCGTTTCAACATTTGAATAAATAGAATCCAAATAAATTTTCGCCCCAACTACAGGTTTATTTTTGTAGTCTGTAACTTTACCCATTAATTTATTTTGTGCATAGCTAAAACTAACCGATGTCAACAAAACAAATAATACTATTTTAGAAATTTTCATAATACGTTTTTTTAAAATTTTATTAAATATATAAAAAAAAGCAAGATTAAAAACAAAATATAAATTCATCATTCATATACAATTACAAATTATGAATACTCTAATTACAAAACCAAGGCTGAATTCAGTAAATATTAACTCAAATTTTTAAATTGCAATTAATTATTATTTTATATTTGGCAAACACAATATTTCATTCTTTCTAAAAAAATACTTTTAATATCATAACATGAAAAAAATACTTGCCCTACTAACTTTAGCATTATTTACTATCAATATTAGTGCTCAAGAAGCTACCCAAGTAGCACAAGAAAAAAACAAAAAAGAAAAATGTTGCTCAAAAAAAGAAGCTAAAGCTAAAAAAAAGAGTGGGGAAGAAAAAAAATGTAGTATGGATTCAAAAGCTAGTGGAAAAAAATGTGGTGCTTAAATGTATCCAAAAAAAATCATTAAATACGAAGAAGCCTCTAAATAATTAGAGGCTTCTTCGTATTTATATAGTCTGGTTTTTACTTTACTCTGACACTCCACTCAAAATCCATTTCGGATACTTGTACTCCTTTTTCATCAGTTCCTATTGATTTCATCCAGAAAGTTTGCCCTTCACCAGTGGCTATTGTTTTTTGAATAGCTTCTTCAATTAGATGTCCATCATTACAAACAAAAGTAATCCTTCCTGTAGCTTTTTTGGTAAAATTAGCTTTATTATTAGCAACTAACATTGAGATTTTCTTACCGCTTTTTTGAATTTGATACATTACTAAGGCACCTGTCGAAAGTTCAGCTGCCATAGCCTGAACAGCAAAATACATGGAATTAAAAGGGTTTTGATTAATCCAACGGTGTTTGACAGTTACAATACACTTTTCTGGATTAATTTCTTGCACCCGAACCCCACATATAAATGCAGATGGTAATTTGAAAAATAAAAATTGATTGAGTTTCGAGGCTGTAATTTTCATTAAAATTGATTTTTTTGTAAAAATAACAAAAAAACACTCTTTGCAATTTAATCCACTCTTAATTTTATAAAGCCCTAATAAACAATAGGTTTTACAAACAAAAACATTCTTAATTCTTCATTTTATGTTTTTTATATTTGTTAATATTTTGTTAATATTTACTACTATGCAAAACAAGATACCTTCTTTTAGATATATATTTGCATAAGAAATTACTATATACTTTTAATCATGGAAGCAACTACTGAAAAAAACATCGCGACATTTACTCATTTAAGTACGTTAAGCCAATATGTAATTCCATTTGGGAACTATATAATTCCAATAATTATTTGGACAACAAATAAAGATAAATCCGAATTTGTTGACCATCATGGAAAACAAACTCTAAATTTCCAATTGAGTCTTTTAGTATATACTCTAGTACTTGCGCTTATTGCTATTCCTATTTTTATTTTCACTGTAATAAAAAATATTCCTTTTCAGGAGTGGAACAGACACCATGAATTTGTTTGGAATGATTTTTCATTTGGTGATAATTTAGGTATGATAACAATAGGACTAATAGCCGTATTTTTATTCTGTAGTATGAAAGTGGTTGAATTTTTTTTAATTATTTATGCATCAATAAAAGCATCAAACGGCGAAAAATATAATTATCCTTTAACGATTCCTTTTATAAAATAAAAAAAACAGGAACAAACGAAGTTACTTATTGAAATAACTAACTTCAAATAAAAAATCATCAATCAAAAAATGAATTGTTTAATCAACAAAAAAATCAAAAATCAGCATTATGAACATTGAAAACACAAAAGCACAGATGCGTAAGGGTGTTCTCGAGTTTTGCATCCTATCCGTTTTAAAAGAGAAAGATGCGTACACTTCAGAAATATTAGACACTTTGAAAAACGCGAAATTATTAGTTGTGGAAGGAACAATTTATCCACTTCTTACCCGACTAAAAAACGACGGATTATTGAACTATCGCTGGGAAGAATCAACATCAGGACCTCCAAGAAAATATTACGGATTAACTGAAATAGGACAAACTTTTTTAAACGAACTTAATGGCACTTGGGCTGAATTATCAAATGCTGTAAATCTAATCACCAACCAAAAATAATAGTCATGAACAAAACTGTAAATATAAACTTAGGCGGAATGTTCTTTCATATTGATGAAGATGCATACCAAAAATTAACTCGTTATTTCGATGCTATAAAACGCTCTTTGTCTAATTCATCTGGACAAGACGAAATCATAAAAGATATTGAAATGCGTGTTTCGGAATTATTGAACGAGAAACAAAAAAGCGATAAACATGTCATAGGCTTAAAAGATGTTGACGAGGTAATTGCCGTAATGGGACAACCTGAAGATTACATTATTGAAGACGAATTGAATAGTTCAAAAAACTATACAGACTACACGGTTAGAAAATCAAAAAAACTATACCGAGATAAAGAAAAAGGAATGATTGGTGGTGTTGCCTCAGGATTAGGTCACTATTTTGGGATTGATGCTGTCTGGATTCGAATTGTACTTATCCTTTTAGTTTTTGCCGGATTTGGAACTGGAATCCTAGCGTATATCATTCTTTGGATTGTAACCCCAGAAGCCGTAACAACTTCTGAAAAACTAGAAATGACTGGTGAACCTGTAAATATTTCGAATATCGAAAAAAAGGTCCGTGAGGAATTTGAGAATGTTTCTGATAAAATCAAAAATGTTGATTATGATAAATACGGAAACCAAATCAAATCTGGTGCGGGTAAAATAGGCAGCTCTTTTGGAGATTTCATTATGACTGTTTTCAAGATTTTCGCTAAATTTCTTGGAGTAATTCTAATTATTACTGGATTTGCAGTACTAATATCTTTACTAATCGCAGTCTTCACTTTAGGATCATCTGATTTTATCAATGTGCCGTGGCAAAGTTTTGTTGAGGCTGGAAATTTCACTGATTATCCTATTTGGTCTTTTGGTTTACTAATGTTTTTTGCAGTAGGAATTCCGTTCTTTTTCTTAGTATTATTAGGTTTCAAACTGTTGACTCCTAACTTAAAATCAATTGGAAACATTGCAAAATACACTTTATTAGCACTTTGGATTATTGCTATTGCAATACTAATATCAATTGGTGTAAAACAAGCTTCAGAAGTAGCATACGAAGGTAAAACGGTTCAAAAAGAAACTATCAATCTGATGCCAAATGACACTTTATATGTAAAATTCAAGTATAATGATTACTATACCAAAAACATTGATGATAATGAAAACTTTAAGTTTGTTCAAGATTCATCAAGCAATGAAATGATTTATTCTAACAACGTTCGATTAGAAATTTTACATACTGATGAAAAAATGCCTTATGTTCAAATTGAAAGAATGGCAAGAGGAAAATCATTTCAAGATGCCAAACAAAGAGCAGAAAAAATAAAATATGCAGTCAAAATTGAAGGGAATAAATTAATCTTAGATAATTACTTACTAACTGAAGTAACAAACAAATTTCGTGATCAAGAAGTAGCCTTGTTTTTATACGTACCAGAAGGCATGTTGCTAAAACCAGATGCTACAATTCAAAATTACGACCAGTCAGATGATTCATTCTTTAATTTACATTATAGTGGTAATTATCTTTACAAAGTGGAGAATTCTCAAATAAAATGTCTGACTTGCCCTACTGATGAAAATGAATACAATGACATCGATATAAATGAAACCGAGAATGTTACTGCAAATGATAGTGTTGTAACCACTACTGTAAAAGTAAATGGAGAAACTGTAATTGTAAATCAAACAGGTATTAAAAAAGGTCTGAGCAAAGATAAAAATGGTGTAATCATTAAAAACGAATAGCTATGATAAAACTAATCACATTAATAACAAAACTTATTGTTATTGCTTTAATGACCTTACTATTTGGTTCATGCGGACATCTAATAAACCATAAATCAATAGAAGGAAGCGGACATGTTACCACCGAAAAAAGAATTGTAGAGGGTGATTTTAAAAGTGTAGAAGTTAGTAATGCAATAGATTTAGTTATTGAACAATCTGATAAAACAGAAATTATTGTAGAAGCTGATGATAATCTTCAAAATGAGATAACAACGAAAGTAGAAAATGGGAAACTGATTATTGCTTGTGATTATAATTCATTCTTAGATGTTTCTTCAAAAAAAGTTACTGTAAAAATGCCTGTTATTGAAGAAATAGAAGCATCAAGCGCATCAAATGTAAACAGTGCTAACACCTTGAAAGGGCAACACATTCAGTTAAATTCTTCTAGTGCATCAGCTATGCATCTTACTATTGAAGCTGATGATATCAATTGTGATTCAAGTAGTGGTAGCACAATTGTCGTAAATGGAATGGCGCTTAAACTTACCATCAGCGCTTCAAGTGGAAGTAATATTGATGCAAAAAGACTAGAGGCTAATGATATTATTGCAAATGCATCAAGCGGAGCAACAATAGCAATTCATCCTATTGTGAGCTTAATTGCGGAAGCTTCGAGCGGAGGAAACATTAATTATAATTCAACCCCAAAATCCATTCAGAAAAACTCAAATTCTGGAGGAAATATCAGTCAAGAATAAGCATATCCTTTTAGTGAAAATTAAAAAAAAATCATCCATCAAAAGTGGATGATTTTTTTATATTTGTATACACACGTTAATTCAAATGAAGATGAAAAAATACATTCCTTTACTCCTATTACTTTTATTCACTTCGTTGTCATTTGCACAGCATAAAGAAAAAATAAAAGGTTCGAAAATTGTAACGCTTGAACCAAAGGAAATTAGTTCTTTTAATCAAATTGAAATAGAAGATAATCTAGAAGTTTTTTTAGAAAGAGGGGAAAAAAATGAAATAAAAATTGAAGCCGACGACAATCTTCATGAAATAATTGAATTTAATTTAAAAGATAATATTCTTCGTATTTACACTTCAAAAGAAGCTATAAATTACAAAAAACTAATCGTTAGGGTTACTTACACAAATACTTTAGATATGGTTTCAACAAAAAACCAATCTTCTGTAAATGCAATACAACAAATTTTATTAGACAACATTACATTTAAAACTAACGACAACTCACAGCTTTATTTAAATGTCAATTCAAAAAATTTCATATTACAAGCTGATGATAAATCAAAAACTGAGCTTAATTTAAAATCCGAAAATGCAACTATCGAATTAAGCAAAAACTCCTCTCTTAAAGCTTTAGTCAATGCTGTTGATTTGAAATGTGATTTATACGAAAAGTCAAATACAACTATAGAAGGAGATGTTACAAATGCAAACATTCGATTGGATAATAGTTCGACTTTAAAAGGAAATAAATTAACTGTAAAAAATGCAGATGTAACAACTGAAGGCAATTCTAATTGTAGTCTTTTTGTAGAAACAAACATAATTGTTGAAGCCGTTGATAAATCTGAAATTGAAATCTTAGGAGCTCCAAAAATTGAAATACGAAAATTTGAAGGAGAAGCTAAATTATTAAAGAAACTAAAATAACTTGTATCCAATAAAAAAGTCCCAATTACTTGGGACTTTTTTATAATATGCATGAGGCTATTATTCTTTAGCAGCAATATACCTTTCAGCATCTAATGCAGCCATACAACCTGTACCTGCAGCAGTAATTGCTTGACGGTACACATGATCCGCAGCATCACCAGCAACGAATACACCAGCAACATTAGTTTTTGAAGTACCAGGAGTATTAACTATATATCCTGTTTCATCTAATGTTAAATACGATGCAAAAATATCTGTATTCGGTTTATGCCCTATCGCCACGAAGAAACCTGTAGCTTCAATATCAAAAATTTCGCCAGTAGTTTTATTTTTAGCTTTCACTGCAGTTACCACTTGCTCATCGCCTAAAACTTCTACTGTATCATGATTCATTAATATGGTAATGTTTTCGGTTTTACGAACACGTTCTTCCATAATTTTAGAAGCTCTAAATTTTTCACTACGCACTAACATAGTTACTTTTTTACAAAGCTTAGATAAATAATGTGCTTCTTCACAAGCTGAATCTCCCGCTCCTACAATTACAACTTCTTGATTTCTATAGAAAAAACCATCACAAACAGCACAAGCAGAAACTCCACCGCCCATTTTTAAATAATGTTGTTCTGAAGGCAATCCTAAATATTTAGCAGAAGCACCTGTAGAAATGATTACCGTTTCACAATGTAATTCTATACTATCATTAATCCAAACCTTATGAACATCTCCTGAAAAATCAACTTTAGTTGCCCATCCATCACGTATATCTGCTCCAAAACGTTGCGCTTGTGCTTGTAATTGCATCATCATTTCTGGACCAGTTACTCCATCAACATAACCTGGGAAATTTTCAACTTCATTAGTAGTTGTCAATTGTCCTCCTGGTTGCATTCCTTGGTATAAAACAGGGTTCATATTTGCCCTAGCAGCATAGATTGCAGCAGTGTAACCTGCAGGGCCAGAACCTATAATAAGGCATTTAATTTTTTCGATTGTATCAGACATAATAAGATTTGATTATAATTTTAAAGAGTACAAAAATAAGTAATTAATACGGGACAATTAGACCTACACAATCAGTTTTTATTATTGAACAATAAAAAAACCCTTCTTCTACAAGAAAGGTTTTAACTACTACAGTTTATTTAATTCTAATGTTTTTTGTTGAGTAATACCTTATTATAGAACATGATTTAAAAAGTACTTTCTTGATTATTTTCATTTCTGAACTTATCAATCTCTTCCGTAATATTTTTTACTACGGGCAAAATCTCAACTTTCAATTTGTCTGAAATTTGCTTTCTAAAAAGGGTTCCGTCTTTAAAATCTATTCTTAAGTAACAACATTTATAATTATCAACCATTACAGCAATACAAATTACAAATAGTAATGGAATTAAAAGAAGTAAATCAAATTGAAGATATAATAAGGAAAGCATCATAATTCCAATGGATAATAATATGAATAAAACTTCTTGAACTGGAGAAGAATCATACAGAATGACATTAATATCTTCTAAATCTGAAAAAGAAACTATTTGCTTTTTTCCTCTCTGAAGAGTCAGAACTAACTTCCCATCGGTTAAATCAATATTATCAAGTTTATTTTTTAAAATCATATTATAATGCTTTTATTATGCATTTTGAATTAATCGAAAACATATTCAACTATAAGTTAATCGACTCTATTTTCAGTAAAATGAAAAAAACTATTTTTTTAAATTATGAGTATCTTGTTTTTTTGGGGTTCATTCTTAATTAAGCACTAAAATTCATTGTCTTTACAATAAGATTAAGTTACTTTGCAAAAAATTTATGTAATTTATAATTGATACCCCCAGATATTAATTATACATTCATATAATTCGAGAAACAAAAATAATAGGCCTACCCCCATTTTTGTTTTGCTTATGGCTTTGATATGTCCTGATTTTTAAAAAAAAGGACAAGAAACTTAGTTTAGACAAAAAAGTTAAGCTTTCTTAACAAGGGAGTTTCTATAAAATTTTTAATCAACTTCGAATTAAACAAATTATGATACTTTTCATAGCGATATTAATGATATTACTATCGATTATTTTGGTCATATACAATTGGCAAATTAATCGTAACACTATGTTTTTGGCTCTTTTCTTTGCAGCGATTTCTGTTTATGCAATAACCCACTATTATGTTATTTCTGGAAAATCTGTCTTTTTATTAGCTATTTTTTATAATAATTTCACTCCCTTCTTACTAATGGCTGGGCCTTTTTTGTATTTCTATGTGAGAGGTACTCTTAACGATAGCCAAGGGTTAAAGCGCAAAGATATTTTTCATTTTTTGCCAGCAATCATACAAGCCATAGGAATTACACCTTATTATCTTACTCCTTTTAGCTATAAAAAAGCTATTGCAAAAGAGATTATAAATAATATAGATTCGATGAAAACATTAAATCTCAATTTTTTATTCCCAGTTGAGTTTAACTTTTTTTTCAGAACAGGTATGCTACTAATGTACTTATTCTTTTGTATTTATATTTTATGGAAATTTTCTCCAAATAAAAATCCAAAAAACAATATTCCAGTCGAGCAGTACCTTATTTCATACCGATGGTTGGTTGCATTATTAGCTATGGTTGCGTTTTTATTAATTAATTTTTTTATACTGACTTACAATTTTCTGAGTGACACTCCAAGCCATACAATCACAAGTTCAACAATTGTATATCTTAATTGCGGAATAGCTTTTTCATTTTTAGGAATCAGTATGTTGCTATTCCCTAAGGTTCTTTATGGAATGCCGAATTATAATTCAGAAAAAAAGAATGAATCAAAAACTAAAACATCAGAAACGGATATTAAATTAGGGAATGCAAATTCAACTAATTTAACTAAAGAAACAGTAGATGAATCTGAAAACCCTTTTAATGAATTAGCAGAGAGAATACAAATTTATTTAGAAAAAGAAAAACCATATTTAGCACCTAGTTTTTCGGTTGGAGATATGGCTATAGCACTTCAGGTTCATCAAAATCACATTTCTTATTGTTTTAATTCAATCTTAAAAATTAAATTTATAACACTTAAAAATCAATTAAGAATTGCACATGCAATAGAATTATTAGTTAATCCAGAATATTCTAATCTTACCATTGAAGCCATAGCACAAAAATCAGGATTTACATCCCGTTCAAATTTCTATAGTATATTTAAAACTGAAATGGGAATTACCCCTAGTGATTACTTAAAAATGGGAAACGAAGACAAAGCCTCTTCTTTTGATTTTTTGAAGAAAAACAAACTTCTATCAACTAAAATTTAATTCGCATTAAATAGTATAAAAGACAAAAGCCTGTAAATTTATTTACAGGCTTTTTTTTATTTTTAAACTTTATTGTCGGGGTGGCAGGATTCGAACCTGCGGCCTCCTGCTCCCAAAGCAGGCGCGATAACCGAGCTACGCTACACCCCGAAAGCGTCGGCAAATATATAACTATTTTTCACTTACACAAAACTATTTCCAAAATAAGAATTATTTTTTTAAATCCCTGAAAAGGCAAAACAAAACTCCTTTATTTCTAAATTAAAAAAGCAGAAATTTAACAGAAACATCTTCTTCTTTTTACAAACAATAAAATCAAATACAAAAAAAATTATCTAATAGGTTCATGAAAAATTGGGAAGGAGTCAAGACGGGAGACGAAACGCTAGAAGAATCTAAAAAACGGCTTAAATGCTATAAATTATAATCCTACAAACTACAACTAATCAGACATTAACAAATGTTAACAAAATAGATTTTTAGAAACAATAATTAATTGTATTTTTACCGTTCAAAATTCAAAAATAAATGGGCAAAATCATTGCGATTGCTAATCAAAAAGGAGGCGTTGGAAAAACTACCACATCTGTTAATCTTGCAGCTTCTTTGGGTGTTTTAGAGAAGAAAGTATTACTTATTGACGCTGACCCCCAAGCGAATGCCACATCAGGCTTAGGTATTGATGTTGAAGGTGTTGAAATAGGAACGTATCAAATTTTGGAACACAGTAATACTCCAGAAGAAGCAATTATAAAATGTACAGCTCCTAATGTGGATGTAATTCCATCCCATATTGATCTTGTTGCTATCGAAATTGAACTGGTAGACAAGGAAAATAGAGAATACATGCTCAAAAAAGCATTGGAAAACATCAAAAAGGAATACGATTATATCATTATAGATTGCGCACCATCTCTTGGTTTACTTACATTAAATGCTTTGACAGCGGCTGATTCAGTAATTATACCTATTCAATGTGAGTATTTTGCTCTTGAAGGATTGGGTAAATTATTGAACACTATAAAAAGTATCCAAAAAATACATAATCCAGAATTAGATATTGAAGGATTACTATTAACGATGTATGATTCCAGATTACGTTTATCAAACCAAGTGGTTGAAGAGGTTCAAAAACACTTTAACGATATGGTATTTGAAACGATTATTCAAAGAAATGTAAAATTAAGTGAGGCACCTAGTTTTGGCGAAAGCATCATAAACTATGACGCAACAAGCAAAGGAGCTACTAATTATTTACATTTAGCACAAGAAATCATAAAGAAAAACAGTAAATAGTTTTATGGCAAAAGCACTAAAAAAACAAGCCTTAGGAAGAGGATTATCTGCATTATTAAAAGATCCGGAAAACGACATCAAATCGGTTAACGATAAAAATGCCGATAAAGTTGTTGGCAACATTATAGAGCTTGAAATTGATGCCATAGAAATTAACCCTTTCCAACCCAGAAGTAATTTCAATGAAGAATCATTGAGAGAACTAGCAACTTCTATAAAAGAATTAGGCGTTATTCAACCTATTACAGTTCGAAAACTAGACTTTAATAAATACCAATTAATATCTGGAGAACGACGTCTTCGTGCTTCTACTTTAGTAGGCTTGACTACAGTTCCTGCTTATATTCGAATTGCAAATGACAATGAATCCTTAGTTATGGCTTTGGTTGAAAATATTCAGCGTCATGATTTAGACCCTATTGAAATTGCTCTTTCGTACCAGCGATTAATAGATGAAATTCAATTGACTCAAGAACAAATGAGTGAACGAGTGGGAAAAAAACGTTCTACAATTGCTAATTATTTGCGTCTTTTAAAATTAGACCCGATTATTCAAACAGGAATTCGTGATGGTTTTATTTCTATGGGACATGGTCGCGCCATTATAAACATCGAAGATCAAGATATTCAAACAGATATTTACCAAAAAATTGTAAGTCAAAACCTTTCGGTTCGTGACACAGAAGCTTTGGTAAAAAATTATCAAGACAGTCTTAAACCAAAGCCTGCTGGAAAACCTAAAGCAACTTCTTTTGAAATAGCAGAAACCCAAAAGAGTGCATTTACAAATTATTTTGGGACAAAAGTTGACGTAAAAGTAGCTGGCAACGGTAAAGGTAAAATCACAATTCCTTTTCATTCTGAGGAAGACTTTAATAGAATTATAAAACTTATTAAAGAATAGTGAATAAAATAATTTTCATAGGTATAATGCTGTTCATTTTGGGAAAAATCCCTGTTTTTGCACAAGAAAAAACAGAGGTAGCCCTAGTAGCAAAAGACACCTTAAAATCAAATGATATTGATCCCTTAACTCCAGCCAAAGCAGCTTTTTATTCCGCTGTCTTGCCGGGTTTAGGTCAAGCTTACAATAAGAAATACTGGAAAATTCCTCTTGTTTATGGAGCCATTGGAACCAGTCTTTATTTTTATATTGACAATAACAAAAAATACAATCAATATCGCGATGCCTATAAACGAAGATTAGAAGGTTATACCGATGATAAATTTAGCTATCTAGATAAAACCCGATTAATTGCTGGACAGAAATTTTACCAACGTAATAGGGATTTATCCGCTTTAATGACATTGGCTTTTTATGCGTTAAATATATTAGATGCTAATGTAGATGCAGCTTTAATACAATTCAATGTAAATGAAAATTTGTCCGTAAAGCCAGTTATTTATCCAAATGATGTAACATTAAAAACAAATTTAGGACTAACACTTAATTATAACTTTTAGCTACTCGATGAACTCCATTCATTTAATAGCTAATACTTTTTAATTCAAAATAAAAAACAAATGAAAATTGCGCTTTTAGGATACGGAAAAATGGGTCAAGTAATTGAACGAATTGCAACCGAAAGAGGACATGAAATTGTTTTAAGAAAAGACGAATTCAACACTTACGAAGGACTTTCAAATGCTGATGTAGCGATTGATTTTAGTGTACCGATGGCTGCCGTTGATAATATTTCAAGCTGTTTCCATGCAAATGTACCTGTAGTTTCAGGAACAACGGGATGGTTAGAACATTACGATGAAATGGTAGCGCTTTGCAAGGAGAAAAAAGGCGGATTCATTTCTAGTTCAAATTTCAGCTTAGGTGTAAATATTTTCTTTGAACTGAATGAGTATTTGGCCAAAATTATGGCACAATTTGATTCGTATAAAGTGGAGATGGAAGAAATTCACCATACACAAAAACTTGATGCGCCTAGTGGAACTGCAATATCATTGGCAAAAGGAGTAATTGAAAATAGTAATTACAGCAGTTGGACACTTGAAAATGCGGAGCCAAATCAAATTCATATTGAAGCCAAAAGAATTGGAGATGTTCCTGGTACACATACTGTAACATACGAATCTGTTGTAGACTCTATTGAAATTAAACATACTGCTCACAACAGAGAAGGATTTGCTCTTGGTGCCGTTATTGCCGCAGAATGGTTAGCTGGAAAACACGGAATTTACAGCATGAAAGATGTATTAAATTTAAAATAAATTTATTTTTCGTTTGAGGTGAATCCCCCAAAACCTTAAACTTTAAACCTTAAACAAAAGATTATGACACTGTATCAATGGTTTGTATTTTTTCTGATAGTACAAGTAATTCACTTTTTAGGAACTTGGAAATTATATGAAAGCGCAGGAAGAAAGCGTTGGGAAGCAGCAATTCCTGTTTACAATGCTATTATTTTAATGAAAATAATAGGCCGCCCTACTTGGTGGACTGTACTCCTTTTTATACCGATTATCAACTTGATTATGTTTCCAGTTATTTGGGTAGAAACTTTGAGAAGTTTTGGTAAAAAAACCACTACTGATACACTATTAGGGATATTCACTTTTGGGTTTTATATTTTTTATATAAATTATACCCAACCGCTAAACTATATAACAGATAGGAGTTTACAGCCAGAGAACAGAACAGCAGATACAGTAAGCTCACTACTATTTGCTGTTATAGTAGCCACTTTAGTACACACCTATTTTATTCAGCCTTACACCATTCCTACCTCTTCTTTAGAAAAGTCATTATTAGTAGGTGATTTTCTATTTGTAAGTAAAATGAATTACGGCGCGAGAGTTCCTATGACTACCGTAGCATTACCTATGGTACACGACACTATTCCTTTTTTGAAACGCAAATCATATCTTACATGGCCTGAATTACCTTATTTAAGACTTCCTGCTATGCAAAGTATAAATAGAACCGACATTGTCGTTTTTAACTGGCCAGCGGATACAGTTTACAAATTCAGAGATGATACTGGAAGAAGAGTTGATAAACCTATCGATAAAAAATCAAATTATGTAAAACGTTGCGTGGGTATTCCAGGAGATAGCTTGTCAATAAAAGATGGTATTGTCTATATCAATGGTAAAGAATTGATTTTGCCTGAAAGAGCAAAACCTCAATTTTCATACAAAGTTGCTTTAGACGGAAAAACACCTATAGATTTTGAATATCTATTTAAAGATATGGATATAACTGACGGTGCAGGATTTATTGACGATCAAAAAAAAGACACCCTATTTATTGCGGCATTAACTGCAGCTGGTGCGGAAAGATTAAAAAATGTTCCTGGAATTACTGGAGTTAAAAGAATCATTTCTAAGGATGTTGAAAATGGTATTTTTCCTCATATAAACAAATGGAATCGTGATAATTTCGGTCCAATTTACATCCCACAAAAAGGTAAAACTGTAGCTTTAACAATGGAAACTTTACCGTTCTATAAAACTATAATTACAGATTACGAGGATAACAAATTGAATGTAAATGGTTCTGAAATAGTAATTAATGATAAAGTAGCTACTACATATACTTTCAAACAAGACTACTATTGGATGATGGGTGACAACCGTCACAACTCTGAAGACAGTCGTTATTGGGGTTATGTTCCAGAAAATCACATCGTAGGAAAACCTATTTTTATTTGGTTAAGCATTGATTCAAATGCAAAAGGATTAGATAAAATTCGTTGGGAAAGATTATTTACAACTGTTAGCGGAGAAGGACAGCCACAATCCTATTTCAAATTATTTTTACTTGGATTAGTTGCGTTTTTTGTTGGCGAGTTTTTTTGGAAAAAAAGAAAAGAGAGAAAAATTTAAATGAAAATGTTTAAAGTTTAAGGTTTCAACAACCTTAAACTTTAAACCAATTAAAAAATGAATACACTACTCCACCCTACCTATTTTCCTTCCATTAGTCATTTTGTTGCGATGGCACAATCTGAAGAAATTACCTTTGAAATTGAAGATAATTTTCAGAAACAAACCAATCGAAATCGTACTTATATTTATAGTCCAAATGGAATTCAGTTATTAAATATACCTGTAAAGCATTCCAAATTAAGCCATCAGAAAACAAAAGACATTCAAATAGAAAATGATTTTGATTGGCAAAAACAACATTTTAAATCATTAGAAGCAGCCTATAGAAGCTCTCCATTTTTTGAATATTTTGAAGACGACATTCGTCCAATTTTCGAAAAAAAACATAATTTTTTATTGGATCTGAATTTTGAAACTTTAGACTTTATTACAAAATCCATGAGGCTTAAATTGGATTATAAAACTACTGTAGAATACTTTCATGAAGTAGATGCTAATAAAGTTACAGATTTTAGGTTTTTGGCAAATGGAAAAAAAGACACTTCCGTATTTGAAAGCTATACTCAAGTTTTTGATGACAAATATGGATTCATCAATAATCTTAGCGTTTTGGACTTACTTTTCAATGAAGGAAAGTTTGCTTTGGATTATTTAAAAAGTCAAAAAATAAGCTAAAAAAAGTATTACTACTTCTATTCAAAGGCTAATTTAGTCATAATAGGATAATGATCTGAATTGACAAATTCTGGAAAACTCTCAAATGATTTAACCTTCATTTTTTCATCAGCAAAAATGTAATCAATTCTAGCAGGATAATACTTAAACTTATACGTTGCGCCAAAGCCCTTTCCAGCTTCTTCAAAACAATCTTTTAATTTTCCTTTAATATTTCTATACACATACGAAAAGGCACTATTATTCATATCTCCACAAATAATTAAGGGATACGTGCAACCTTTTTTGTGTTCTTTAAAAATTTCTGCCTGTTGCTGTTGTTGCTTAAACGCTTTACTAATTCTATTAAACAACATTTGAGATTTTTGCTGATTAATAGCATCAATATTATCATTGATTTCATTGACATCAGGCGAAATCTTTATAGATTGCAAATGCATATTATAGACTCTAATAATTTCTTTACCACGCTTAATATCAGCAAAGATTACATTATTATTAGAGTTTGGAAAAACAATATTTCCCTCATTTATAATGGGGAATTTAGAAAAAATTGCCTGCCCAGTTTTAATTTGGTTACCTCCCATAAATATATATTTATGACTGTAAACTTTCAAATCGATATTGGCTGACGAAGAATATTCTTGTATACAAAGTATATCAGGATTTTTATCATTTATAAAAGTCAAAATTTCTGATGGTACATTATCTCTATCTAACCATTTAAACACGTTAAATAAGCGCACATTATAGCTCATTACGGTAAAATCTTTTTCGCTTTGCGGGAAATCTTTGGCAGAAAACTTGTAGAATTTATTAATGAAAGTAATCCCCATCAAAAGAACTAATCCAGACAAAATCATTCTCTTTTTGAATTGAAATGCCCAATAGATAAAAAACAAGCCATTAAATATAAAAAACAACGGCATAAACAAGGTTAGAACTGACAATAAAGGAAAAGCTTTGGGAGCAAGAAAAGGTAAAAGATAGGCACTGAAAGTCAATACAGTCAAAACTATATTCAAAAAAAACATTCCTTTATTAAACCATGAGAGGTTTTTCATCTTTTCTTTTTTAATTCAGCATTCGCTGATTATTTGCCTGCTTTAAATAAAAATTCTTTCTCTTCTTTTGTCAAACAATCATATCCTGATTGACTAATTTTATCTAGAATCTCATCAATTTGCTGCTGCGTTTTATCTTTAGTAACAATTCGTGAAACTGTTTTTTCTACAGGTTTATGGTAATTTTTATGAACTTTTTTAAATGGTGTTGATGGTGATTTTTTGAACAAATTAGAACCAAAACTAATTATATTCGTCACTATATTACTTAAATCAATTCCATTTTGTAGCAATTTAATAAAAATAAAACCAAAAAAAGCACCCGATATATGAGAAATATGTCCTCCTGTATTTTCTAATCTAAATTGCATTAAATCAATGACAAGAATAACAAGTGTTATGTGCCACAATTTTACATTCCCAATAATCAAAAGTCGGACATTCATAAGTGGGCTATATGTGGTTGTAGCAACTAAAATAGCCATAATTGCCGCCGAAGCCCCTATAATGGAAGCACTTAGATTAAAAAAATAAAATCCTAACACGAAGCATATTCCAGAAAAAAAAGCACTTAGCAAATACAAACCTAAATATTGTTTCGGTGTAAAAAAAGTCAAAAACAAAGTACTTGAAAAATTCAGAACCAACATATTAAAAAACAAATGGCCAAAACCGTAATGAAAAAAAGCATAGGTCAATAAAGTCCATGGTTTAGTAATAAAAATAGCTGGTTCAGATGATAAAGCAATCCAATTGGGAAAATCAAAAACACCACTCTTAAATTGATAAAAAAACACCAATGAAACTAAGAAGCATATTACATTCCAGAAGATTAACCTAAAAGCTATTCCTCCTAATTTATATTGCAATTTTAAATCATCAATAATACCCATAATCTAATTTAATATTTAGAACTTCTGATTAATTCCAACGATTTCTATTGAATTGATTTTTCTTCCAATACCACATAATAATAAACCCAAATAAAGCGCCTCCAACATGAGCGAAATGGGCAATTCCCCCACCTCCAAAAATAGATTCACCTCCCGACACTCCTAAATACAAATCGATAAGAACTAATCCTGGGACAAAATACTTCGCTTTTATAGGAATTGGCACAAACATTAATGCTAATTCAGCATTTGGAAACATAAAAGCAAATGCTACTATCACACCGTAAATGGCTCCTGAAGCTCCTACTACCGAACCAAGATAAGCCGAGGTGAAATTTTGAAAGTCAGAAACTGATAAAAGTTCTTGCCATTTGGTATTGATTTTTCCTTCGCTTAAAACTTGTAAAATTTCTGCTCTAGGAAATCCATTTGCCATCAATGTATTCAACCCTTCTTGAAAATAATAATAGTTTATAGCTGTATTCACCAAAGCAGCACCTAAACCACAAGAAATATAGAAAAATAAGAATTTTTTAGCTCCCCAAAAATGTTCCAAAGCAGACCCAAAAGAATATAGTGCAAACATATTAAAGAAAATATGCATAAATCCCCCATGCATAAACATGTGAGTTATAGGTTGCCAAAATTTAAAATCAGGGCTTTCAGGAAAATATAAAGCTAATATTCTATAGGCTGAATCTCCTATAGCTAGTGTCCCTACAAAAAACAAAATATTAATAATAATTAATTGTTTTACCGTTTCGGTTACATTTCTCATATTGCAAATTTTTTATCTAAATCTTCCACACGCATCGTTATGAAAGTTGGTTTTTGAAATGGGGAAACATTTGGATCTTTACAAGCAAAAAGCCCATTTACCAAATTCTCCTGTTCTTTTTCTGTTAAATAAGTACCTGTTTTAACCGCCAAACTTTTTGCCATTGATTTAGCAATTGTGTCGTTTTGGCTGAAACTACTTTCTGGTATTCCATCTTGCAAATCGCTTAACAATTGTTCTAAAACTATAGAAACTTCGCTTTCAGTTACATTTACTGGAATGCCTGAAATAACAACATGATCAGCCATACTTTCTTCAAATACAAATCCAGTATTCATTAACGAAAGCTGTAATTCAGCAATTAATTCCATTTCATTAGTCGAAAAAAACAAATTCAACGGAAACAATAACTGTTGGCTTGAAGCTTGATGAACGGTCATACTCACTAAAAACTGTTCATACAAAACGCGCTGATGTGCCCGTTGTTGGTCTACAATAACCATTCCTGATTTTATAGGAGAAACAATATATTTTTTATGAATTTGATATGTTTTGTGTACCACTTGTTCAACTTCTT
Organism: Flavobacterium sp. 123; assembly: GCF_003634825.1. Taxonomy (NCBI): domain Bacteria; kingdom Pseudomonadati; phylum Bacteroidota; class Flavobacteriia; order Flavobacteriales; family Flavobacteriaceae; genus Flavobacterium; species Flavobacterium sp. 123. The sequence continues at coordinate 2,112,078 of NZ_RBXD01000001.1, read as the reverse complement.
CATCGTTAAATAAAGAAGATGTTATTTCTTCATTTGTAAAGGTAAAATCGCTTTTTGCAGAGAAGGTTTCAGTATCGTGCTTTAAACCCACGTACAAACTTTCCCAACTAGCAGTTGGTTCTGGTTTTTTATAACTAGAAAATTGTTTACTAGGTTTTTCCTCCGAAAATGGATTAAAATCCCTATTAACCTGAATAGTAGGCGTTTCACCTTCTAAATCTTTATAATGGTAAGGCGTATCTAAATTAGCATCTCTATCAAAATCTAAAACTGGCGCTACATTAAACTGACCCAAACTATGTTTAATTGATGCTCTCAAAATTGCATATAACGCCTGCTCATCATCAAACTTAATTTCGGTTTTAGTAGGATGGATATTGATATCAATAGTATTAGGTGGTACCGTTAAATATAAAAAATAACTAGGTTGTGCCCCATCTTTCAAAATCCCATCATAAGCCGCCATAACGGCATGATGCAAATAACCACTTTTTATAAAACGGTCGTTTACAAAGAAAAATTGCTCCCCACGGTTCTTCTTCGCGAATTCAGGTTTACTAACAAATCCTTGAATAGCAACTATTTCTGTTTCTTCCTGAACAGGAACTAATTTTTCATTGGTTTTACCCGAAAAAATATTGACAATTCGTTGACGCAAAGTAGAAGGTGGCAAATTAAACATATCGCTGCCGTTGTGGTAAAATGTAAAATGAATTTTTGGGTGAGCCAAAGCGACCCGTTGAAACTCATCAATAACATGTTTATATTCTACAATATCTGATTTCAAAAAGTTACGGCGAGCAGGAATATTAAAAAACAAATTCTTAACTGCAAAAGAAGTTCCTTTTGGCAAAACGGCAACTTCTTGAGAAACAAACTTACTTCCTTCAATAATGATATGCGTACCAAGTTCTTCTTGATCTTGTTTGGTTTTCATTTCGATATGCGCAATTGCGGCTATAGATGCCAACGCTTCCCCACGAAATCCTTTGGTATGCAAAGAGAATAAATCTTCCGCTTGACGAATTTTGGAAGTGGCATGACGTTCAAAACACAAACGTGCATCCGTAACACTCATCCCTAATCCATTATCAATAACCTGTATCAAAGATTTTCCTGCATCTTTTATAATTAACTTGATATCAGTTGCTCTAGCATCAACAGCATTTTCCAGTAATTCTTTTACAACTGAAGCAGGTCTTTGTACGACTTCTCCAGCGGCAATTTGATTGGCAACATGATCAGGAAGTAATTGAATAATACTCGACATTAAAAAAAAATTGGTTTAGCGTTTAAGGTTTGAAAGGTTTCAAACCCAAAGATTACAAATTTAAGGAATTTCTATTGGGTTTTGTAGTTTAGTTAATCATAAAAAAAACAAAAAACCTATACTATTTAATGAACAGTATAGGTTTTATAAGTTTATTTTATTTTTATTACTCTTCTAATTCTAGAGGCAAATTTTCAATTCGTAACGCTCCTGATGACAACAAATGCTGATTATCAATCTGGTGGCTTAACGACGCCTGTTGACGAATATAAGCCATTTTTATAGCTGCAATGGCCGCCTCAGTTCCTTTATTACCATGTATTCCTCCACTTCTATCTATGGATTGTTGAATCGTATTATCGGTAAGGACACAAAATATAACAGGAATATCTGTTTGAACATTTAAGTCTTTTATTCCTTGTGTTACACCTTCGCAAACAAAATCAAAATGTTTCGTTTGACCTTGAATAACACATCCAATAACAATTACTGCATCTACATTTTGTGTTTGCAACATTTTCTTAGCACCATAAATAAGTTCAAAACTTCCTGGTACGTTCCAACGAATAATTTGTTGTGGTGGAACATGATTTTCTAAAAGCGCTGTAAAAGCACCGCTATAAAGACCTTCGGTTATGGTTTCATTCCATTCGGAGACAACGATTCCAAAGCGAAAATCTTTCGCATCTGGAACTTTATTTTTGTCATATTCGGATAAATTCTTGTTTTCGGTAGCCATCTTAAAAATTAGATTTTAGAGGTTATTAGTTAAAAATTAAAGGTTAGAATTTACAAGCTATCAGACCAAATCCAATCTCTTACAAAATCTAACCCCTAATTTACAAAATTTAATCTAGTATTACTGTGCCAATCCTATCAAAACATCAACAGAAGAAGCTTCTGGTGTTGTATCGTAGTTTTCTTTTATATCAGTAAAATACTTAAGTGCTTCTTCTTTATTACCTAGAGCTAAAGCTGCTTTTCCAGCTTTCAATAAAAAACGTGGTGTTGTGAAATCATTTTTGCTAATTTCAGCCGCTTTTACATAACTCTCTAAAGCTTCTTTTTGTTGGTTTTTTTGAGAATATGCATCTCCAATTGCTCCTTTTGCCAAAGCGCTTAAAATAATATCTTCTGAAGTGAATTTGTTTAAATAATCAATAGCTTCAGTATATTTACCTGTGTTCAAATAAGCGATACCTGCATAATAATTAGCTAAATTTCCAGCAGCTGTTCCTGAATATTCATCTGCAATTTTAACAAATCCAAATTTACCTTCAGAACCATTCAATGCTAATTTATACAAAGAATCACTTGCAACTCCGTCAGTAGCTTTTTGAAAATCCTGTTGTGCAACAAACATTTCATTTGCAGCTTCATCTTCTTTTGGAGAAGCAATAAATTTTTGGTATGCCAAGTATCCAATAGTAACTAATGCAACCGCAGCAACTAATCCAATAATTATTTTTTGATTTTTAGCTACAAAATCTTCCGTTTTAGATGCAGTTTCATCTAATTTCGAAAAAACACCAGCAGTTGTACTGTCTTTTTCGTCAATTTTTACGTCTTCAAAAACTTCTTTTACTTCTTTTTCTTTTGGTGCTTTATATCCTCTTTTACTATAAGTAGCCATTTATATTTAATTTAGTGAGTGGCAAAAATAAAATTTTTATTGAAACCGACGTAAAAAAAATTGATTTTATATTCAAATAAGAAAAATATTTTTCTGCATTGCCTTTTCTTTGTGCAAAAAGACAAAATATTTACTATTGAAAACTGCTAAAAGTCTTATTTATCAATAATTTTCAATAATTTGCACCGGCTTTAAAACTGGCAATAAAAACCCCATTTTCACTATACCTTTTAAATGTATTTAAAAAAAATATCGTTATTCAATTATAAGAACTTTTCCGAGGCTAATTTCGAGTTTGACGGTAAAATAAATTGTTTTGTGGGCAGAAACGGCATTGGTAAAACAAATGTCTTAGATGCAATATACCATTTGTCGTATGGCAAAAGTTATTTCAATCCATTAGCGGTTCAAAATATCAAACACGGTGAAGAGTTTTTTGTAATCGATGCCGAATTTGAAAAAAATGAAAGAAACGAGCAAATTGTTTGTAGTCTTAAAAAAGGGCAAAAGAAAATACTAAAGCGTAATGGCAAACCTTACGAAAAGTTTTCAGATCACATTGGTTTTGTGCCTTTGGTGATTATTTCGCCTGCCGACAGAGATTTAATTGTCGAAGGAAGCGAAACCAGACGAAAATTCATGGATAGTGTCATTTCGCAATTAGACACTCCTTATTTACAACAGCTCATTCAATACCAAAAAGTAATGAGTCAGCGCAATGCATTATTGAAATACTTTGCTCTAAATCATGTTTTTGAAAAAGACACCTTATCTATATATAATGAGCAACTAAATGGCTTTGCAAATTATATTTTTGAAAAAAGAAAAGTATTCATCGAAGCCTTTGTTCCCATTTTCAATACGCATCATCAAGCTATAACTGGTTCTCAAGAGACCGTACAACTGAATTATGAAAGTCATTTATTCGAGAATGATTTATTAACTCTTTTGCAAGAAAATATCAATAAAGACAGAGCTTTACAATATACTAGCGTAGGAATCCATAAAGATGATTTATCATTTGAAATCGATCATCATCCAATAAAGAAATTTGGTTCTCAAGGGCAACAAAAATCGTTTTTGATTGCACTAAAACTTGCTCAATTTGAGTTTTTAAAGAAACAAAGTGGTGTAAAACCTATTTTGCTTTTTGATGATATTTTTGACAAATTAGACGAAAGTCGGGTAGCCAAAATTATCGAGATGGTTAACAGTGATACTTTTGGACAACTTTTTATTTCGGATACACATCCTGAACGTACGGAAAGCATCGTAAAATCGACACATCAGACGTATAAAATTTTCAACTTATAACTTTTATTTAATAAATTGTAATATCAATGAAGCTAAAAAAAGAAGTACTTTAGCTTCTTACAATTTTAAATTCAAAACTAATGAAACTACATACTTTATATCTCGCAATTTTATCTTTTGTCATTTTATCATGTACTGGTCAAACTACTAAAGGAGTAAAAACTATTGACGCTGTTTCTTTTTCGAAAAAAATACAAGAGACAGAAAGTCCACAAATTTTAGATGTCAGAACTCCTGAAGAATATGCTTCCGAACATATCGATAAAGCCGAAAATGTGAATTGGTTAGGAGACAGTTTTGTTGTTTCGGCTGAGAAATATAACAAGTCAAAACCTGTTTTTGTGTATTGCAAAAGCGGAGGAAGAAGCCAAAAAGCAGCTGCTAAACTAGCTGAATTAGGCTTTACAAACATTTACGAATTAGAAGGCGGAATACTAAAATGGAATGCCGCAGGATTTGCAAAACCAATTAACAAAACTATTGGAATCACAAATCAAGAATATGCAGAATTATTAAATTCAGACAAAAAAGTATTGATTGATTTTTATGCAGAATGGTGTGCTCCTTGTAAAAAAATGACACCTTATCTCTTGAAAATGCAGAAGGAATTAGCTGGTGAATTAGTAATTATCCGATTAGATGCTGACAAAAACAAGAGTATTATTTCTGAATTAAAAATAAGTGAACTTCCAGCTTTATTATTGTACGAAAACAAAAAAATAAAATGGAGCCATACGGGTTATATCAGTGAAAATGATTTAAAAAAACAACTACAATAGCTTCTCATTATGCTTTCAAAAGACACCTTACAATTCCTTCATGATTTAAAAGCGAACAACAATCGAGATTGGTTTTTGGACAATAAAAAAAGATATGAAGCCTTCAAAAAAGACTATCAAAATCTAGTCTCAGATTTGCTTGATGCTATGAAACCTATGGATGCTTCTCTTGAAATGCTCGAAGTTAAAAACTGTACTTTCAGAATCAATCGAGACATTAGATTTTCAAAAGACAAAACTCCTTATAAATCACATGTAGGCATTTGGCTTTCTTCAGGAGCAAAAGGTCAAAATCGCTCTGGTTATTACATTCACATTCAAGATGGCGGCAGCTTCATTGCTGGTGGATTATACTGTCCAGAACCAGCTGATTTGAAGAAAATGAGGAAAGAAATTGCGTTTTTCTATGACGATTTAGAAGAAATTCTTTCTGAAGAAAAATTTAAAAAAGAATTTGAAAATTTTGACAGAAACGAAGCGAATGTTTTAAAAAATCCTCCAAAAGGATATGAAAAAGACCATCCTGCCGTTGAACTATTAAAATTAAAAAGTTTTGAATGCAGTCAAAAATTTGATATTTCAGAGGTTACACATAAAGATTTTGTTTCAATTATGAGTAAAAAACTCATTACACTAAAACCGTTAAATGATTTTATCAATCGGGCATTAACTTCAGAGGAATTCTAATTTGACCAAATGAAAAAAAGAAAAATACTTTTTCTTGGAGAATCCTACCGCGCTGATGCCATTACTTGGATGAATGGTCTCAAAGAGTTTGGCGATTTCGAAATCATTACATGGGAATTAAAAACTCAAAATAATGGTATCAAAAACCGTATCAAAAGGATTCTTGAATATGTATTTTGTATTTTTAAAATTAGAAAAATAATAAAACAGCATAAACCCGATATGGTAATTGCCGAAAGAACGACCAGTTATGGATTTCTTGCAGCACTAACGGGGGTTCATCCTGTAGCAATTGCACAACAAGGAAAAACGGATTTATGGCCTGAAAATTCTATTTCATTACCGCTCAAAAAACAGATTCAACATTACGCATTCAAAAAAGCTAATTTAATTCACGCTTGGGGTCCCGTAATGACTATATCAATGAAACAGGCGAAGGTTGATGAAAAAAAAATTCTGGTGCTGCCAAAAGGAATTAATCTAAACCTTTTTCAAAACAATAACCTTAGTGGGAATTCAAAAATAAAAGCAGTTGTAACTCGATCGTTACTCCCAGAATACAGACATGCAGTAATTTTAAACGCTTTTGCTTTATTAAAACAAAACAATATTGATTTTGAACTTACTATTGTTGGCGATGGAACACTGCTTTCTGCTTTGAAAGATTTGTCAAAAGAGTTACAAATTGAAGACAACGTTATCTTCACTGGAAAAATACCCAATACTCAATTGCCAAAATTGTTACAAGAATCAAATTTTTATATCAGTATGCCCATAACCGAAGGGGTTTCTGCTTCTTTATTCGAAGCAATGGCTTGTGGTTGTTACCCTATTTTAAGTGATATTGAAGGAAATCAAAGCTGGATAAGTCATCGTGAGAATGGACAATTAATTGCAATTGACAATGCTAAAATGTTAGCCGATGAATTAATATGGTCTTTTGAAAATATAGAATATAGAAATGAAGCGGTTTCAAAAAACAGAAAATTTGTAGAAGAAAACGCCAATTATAGTTGCAATATGAAGATTATTGCCGAAAAATACCACCAATTAATCAACACATTCAAAAACAAATAGCCCTCATGTGTGGAATTAATGGAATCTTAAATTTACAGTCCTCAAAAAAAGTAGAGGAGCATATTATTATCAAAATGCGAGATGCTTTAGCGCATCGTGGCCCTGACGATAAAGGAATTTATATAGCAAACACAATTGGATTAGGGCATCGAAGACTTTCTGTCCTAGACACTTCATTGGCTGGACACCAACCTTTTTTTTCGGATGACAAACGTTATGTTCTCGTTTATAATGGCGAAATATACAATTTCAAAGAATTTTATCCCGAACTAATTCGCAATGGTTTTGATATAAAAACAAAATCCGACACCGAAGTTTTGCTAAAATTATTTCAGCTTTACGGAACAACCATGCTCCACCGACTTAACGGAATGTTTGCTTTTGCAATTTGGGATAACCAAGAAAAAAAACTTACACTAGTTCGTGACAGAATGGGTGTAAAACCTTTATATTATTCTTTCTATAACGAAAGTTTATATTTTGCATCAGAGCAAAAAGCCCTTTTTACCGCAGGAGTTCCATTAAAAATTGCAGATGATGGTTTAGAAGAATATATTTTCAACCGATTTGTTGCTGGCGAAAACACTTTATATCAAAACATAAAAAAAGTTTTGCCTGGCTATGTTATGACCGTTCAACAGAACGGAAAAGTCATTCAGGAAAAATGGTGGGACTTAAAATCTGAAATACAAAAACATCCCCAAATTAATGACCCTGTCAAATGGTTTAGAGAAACTTTTGATGATTCCGTTAAATTAAGAATGGTAAGTGATGTTCCTGTGGGAGTTTTATTGAGCGGTGGAATCGACTCCTCCTCAATATTAGCTTCATTATATCGTCAGAATTATAAAAATATTGAGAGTTTTAATGTTGGATTCAAAGAAGAAGAACACAATGAATCTCATTTAGCAAAAATGCTGTCCGAAAAACTAGATTATAGTTTTCAGACTATGAAGTTAGAAGGAGAAAACCTTTATAATTCACTGTTGAGTTCTACTTATTTCCAAGATGAACCTATCATGCACTTAAGTGAACCACATCTTTTAGCGCTTTCTCAGAAAGCTAATACTTCTGTAAAAGTGCTTCTTTCTGGCGAAGGTGCTGATGAGTTAATGGGTGGTTACGTGAGATACAAAGCTTTACAATATCCTTCTTTATTAAGTTCAATAGCAACTATTGGAAATTTGGATCTTTTTTCAAAAAAACCACGTTATGAAAAATTAGTTCGCTATGCACAAATAAGTAAAAAATCAGACTTGGTTCTATTTAATAGCTCAAATATATTTCCAAACGATATTGAAAAGACTTTTGGCATACATTCTCTTCCAAGAAATGAATATAGAAAAACCATTTATCAAGAAGCAAAAGATCTATATCCGAATAACTTGAGGCGGCAGGCACTTTATTTTGACCAGCATACTTATTTATGTTCTCTACTAGACCGAAATGATCGTTGCACAATGGGAGCATCAATAGAATGTAGAGAACCTTTTTTAGACCCAAGATTAATCACAGGATTAGGCTCATTAGAAGACAAATGGCTATTTACTGGCAAAAAAGGTAAATTTATATTAAAATCAGCTATGCAAGATCGTCTTCCTGCCTCTATTCTTAATTTCAAAAAAATTGGATTAAGCGCTCCTTGGGGAGATTATTTAACTAAAAGTCCTGCGTTTAGAGAAGAATTATCCTCTTTTTCAAAAAGTGATTTATTTGAAATGCCTTATTTTGAAAATATCCGAATTCAAAAACTAATCACTACTCTACAAAAAGGAGATACGCGAATGATTCCTTATATCATGCCATTATTCATGATGCATATTTGGATAAAATCCTACGCAAATAAATTTTAATCCTTACTTTTGATTCCGAAATAAAAACCTAAAAAAAGCACTTTCTTTTATGGAACTACTAAATAATTTTTCTTTAAAAAACTTCAATACATTTGGCATTGAAGCCAAAGCAAAACAATTTGTAGCAGTACAATCAATTCAAGACTTAAGGGCTATTTTAGAAGAAAATAAATCTAATAAAAAATTTATTTTAGGTGGAGGTAGCAATATGCTATTAACAAAAGATATTGAAGCCTTAGTGATTCATGTCGATTTGAAAGGTAAAAAAGTAGTAAAAGAAGACGAAGATTTTGTTTGGGTAGAAAGTCAGGCTGGTGAAAATTGGCATGAATTTGTACTTTGGACAATTGACCAAAATTTTGGTGGATTAGAAAACATGTCCCTTATTCCTGGAAACGTAGGCACAACTCCTGTTCAAAATATTGGCGCTTACGGTACTGAAATAAAAGACACCTTTGTTTCATGTGAGGCAATTACAATTGAAAATCAAGAAACAAAAACTTTTACAAATCAAGAATGCCATTTTGGTTACCGAGAAAGTGTTTTCAAAAATGACGCTAAAGATCAATATATCATTACATCAGTAGTTTTTAAACTGACTAAACGAAACCATAAAATCAACACTTCATACGGAGATATTATGGGTGAATTGACTAATAACAACATTATCAACCCAACATTAAAAGACGTTAGTAATGCTGTAATTGCTATCAGAAAAAGCAAATTACCAGACCCAAAAGAACTTGGAAACAGCGGCAGTTTCTTTAAAAATCCTATAATTTTGAAATCTGATTTCGAAAAAATTCATCAGAAATTTCCAGAAATGAAGTATTATGAAGTTTCCGAAACAGAAGTAAAAGTTCCTGCAGGTTGGTTGATAGAACAAGCTGGTCTAAAAGGAAAACGTTTTGGAAATGCAGGTATACATAAAAACCAAGCCTTAGTTCTAGTTAATTATGGTGGTGCAACTGGAAAAGAAATTCTTGACATTTCAAAACATGTTCAAGAAACCGTTTTAAAAACCTTTGGAATTGATATTGAAGCCGAAGTGAATATAATTTAAATATAAAAAACATTCATGATAGTTCCTCAATCAATGAAATAGCAAAATCATAAAAGTAATTCTCATTGCGTATTGAAATTTAACAATTCATAATTACCTTTGCACTCGATTTAAAAGACATAAAACTCAAATGCTTACAATTACTTTATACTTTTTTGTTTTAATAGTTATCATACAACTAGCTTATTATCTGGGAATTTTTGGGAAATTTGCTTTCGCCAAAGCGCAAAAGATAACACCAAAAAGAATTCCGATATCCGTTATTGTATGCGCGAAAAATGAAGAAGAAAATGTAGCTAATTTTATTCCGATTCTTGCGGAACAGAATTATCCTGATTTTGAAATTGTACTAATTGATGATGCATCAAGTGATGGTACATTGGCAGTTTTCGAAGAATTTGAAAAACAATACCCGAACATTCGTCTGGTAAAAGTTGAAAACAACGAAGCTTTTTGGGGAAATAAAAAATATGCTTTAACCCTTGGAATAAAAGCGGCAAAAAAAGAATATCTTTTGTTTACTGATGCTGATTGTTATCCTACTTCTAAAGATTGGATAACAGCTATGAGTTCGCAGTTTACAATGCAAAAAACTATAGTTTTAGGATACGGAAAATATGAGAAAATTGCTAACTCATTTTTGAACAAAATAATCCGTTTTGAAACTCTTTTAACCGCAATACAATATTTTTCTTGGGCAAAAGCCGGACATCCTTATATGGGTGTAGGAAGAAACATGGGGTATAAAAAAGAAGAATTTTTTAACGTAAATGGTTTTATAGAACATATTCAAGTTCGTTCTGGCGATGATGATTTATTCATCAATCAAGCTGCTAATGCCAAAAACGTAACCATTGCATATACTCCAGAGAGCTTTACTCTTTCGAAACCAAAAACATCTTTCAAAGAATTTTTTACTCAAAAAAGAAGGCATGTTGCTACTGCAAATTATTACAAACCCTTTGATAAATTACAATTGGGATTATTTTATTGTTCCCAATTATTATTCATTTTACTAGCTGCTTTATTGTTAGCATTCCAATTTCAATGGATTTTAGTATTAAGCTTACTATTGACTAGATATATTGTAGCTTGGGTTGTTGTAGGGTTTTCAGCAGGCAAATTAAAAGAGAATGACATTAAATTTTGGTTTCCAATAGTTGAAATAGTATTGATATTCACACAAATTAATATCTTTATAACTAATATCTTCTCAAAACCAGTACATTGGAAATAAAAAAACAAATAGAAAAAGCAAAACAAGGAGACCAAGTTGCCTTTACTTTTCTATTAGATTATTATTGGAATGAAGTGTATGGCTTCATGCTGCAACGCACCGAAAATGAAACCAATGCTGAGGATATTACTATTGAAACATTCTCTAAAGCCTTTGACAAAATAGCAACCTATAATCCAGAATTTCAGTTTAATACCTGGCTTATTGCTATTGCAAAAAATGTTCATATTGATTTATTGCGAAAAAGAAAAACAAATCTTTTTATCGAAATTACGGATCAAGAAGACCAGCAAGCCTATAATATTGCTGACACTACTCCATCTGCCGAAGACGAATTAATTACGGAGCAAAACCTTTCACAGCTACTTCAATTTATAAAAGAGTTGAAACCGCATTACCAAGAAGTAATTCAGATGCGGTATTTTCAAGAATTAAGTTATCAAGAAATTGCGACTAAAATTGATGAGCCTTTAAGTAATGTGAAGATTAAACTTCTTCGGGCAAAAAAATTATTAGCTGAAATTATTCAAAACAGAAGATAATAATGAATTACAAGTAAATAAAAAAAGCAGAACTCTAAGGTTCTGCTTTTTTGTTACATTTAGTGGTATTACTTTTTCTTTTTAGTGCTTTTTTTAGAAGTTTTAAGTACTGGAGTTATTTTCTTTTGTTTCACATAAGGTTTATACAAACCATCTTTTTCAGCTCTCTCTTTGGCTAATTCAGCTCTCTCTTTTGAATCGGGATGAGAACTCATCATTTTATCTAAAAAGGAAGCCTCACTTCCTTCACTCATCTTAGCTAGAATAGAAAAAGCGGAAGAAACAGCATTTACATCGTATCCGTTTTTTTTCATAAAATTATAAGAGTACTCATCTGCTTCAGATTCTTGCTTTCTACTATGTTTACTATCAAGCATTGTACTTCCCAACTTTGCTAATTGACTATCCGTAAGTGCTGCCACTTTATTAGATTGTGAAGCAACCGCATCGATTAACGCTTCTTTTTTGTAAGCTGCTTTCATAGCATCCTGCGAATCATGATTTGCAACATGCCCTATTTCATGACCAATAACAGCTAATAATTCGTTATCATCCATAATATCCATCAATCCAGAATAAACGCGAACACTTCCATCCGCTGTTGCAAATGCATTAACTTCTTTTAAGATATAAACTTTATAGTTTAATATAAATCCGTCTCCTTGAGTGTGTTTCCCAAAAACTTTATTAAGCCTAATAGCATACGGATCTTTTGGACCGGCAATAGTATGCTCTGCATCCATTTTATCTACAGCTGCTTTAGATAAAGCTGCTGCATCAGCATTGCTAAAAGTAAATCCAGCAACTCCTTTTTGAACTGCACCAAGTGCTTTTTCGCCAAAATTAATTTGGGCATTAGCATTTAAAAAACCAATAGTAACAAAAGCTATACTGAACAGTAACGATTTATTTTTCATCTTTTTTAATTTTATTGACCAAATTTAAGACTTTTTACATTTTTGACTTTATGGGATACAGTTAATTATTACAACAAATCATTTCTTAAAAACAAAATCCTACACCCTAATTTCTGCTTTCTTAAATCAACTTTCATTATCTTTGCCATTCGAAAAAAAATGATTTTATGGAAACTGTTTTAGATACTACATTAGCCGTAGGAAAACCAAAATGGCTAAAAGTGAAACTCCCGATTGGTCAAAAATATACTGAGCTTCGTGGCTTAGTTGATAAATATAGCTTAAATACTATTTGTACTTCTGGAAGTTGCCCGAACATGGGTGAATGTTGGGGAGAAGGAACAGCCACATTTATGATTTTAGGAAATGTATGTACCCGATCTTGTGGTTTTTGTGGGGTAAAAACTGGAAGACCAGAAACTGTAGATTGGGATGAACCCGAAAAAGTGGCGCGTTCTATAAAAATAATGAATATCAAACATGCTGTAATTACAAGTGTTGACAGAGATGATCTTAAAGATGGTGGTTCTATCATTTGGATAGAAACCGTAAAAGCCATCAGAAGAATGAATCCTAACACAACTCTTGAAACTTTGATTCCTGATTTTCAAGGAATCGAAAGAAATATAGACCGTATTGTTGAAGCTAATCCTGAAGTTGTTTCGCATAATGTTGAAACAGTGCGCAGGTTGACACGTGAAGTTCGTATACAAGCAAAATATGATCGTAGTTTAGAAGTTTTAAGATACCTAAAAGAAAAAGGAATTAATAGAACAAAATCTGGAATTATGCTTGGTTTAGGTGAAGAAGAAGAAGAAGTTTTTCAAACCATGCGGGATTTATACGAAGCGAATGTAGATATTGTAACCATTGGTCAATATTTACAACCTAGTAAAAAACATTTGCCAGTAAAAGAATTTATAACACCTGAACAATTTGCTAAATACGAAAAATTCGGTTTAGAATTAGGCTTTAGACATGTTGAAAGCGGACCGCTTGTTCGCTCTTCTTATAAAGCACAAAAACATATTCTTTAAAAACTGTTTCAAGTTTAAGGTTACTCAACTTGAAACTTTAGACCTAAAACTTTAAACACAAAAAATTGAAAACAAGAATTGCCATAAATGGTTTTGGAAGAATTGGACGAAATCTGTTTCGATTACTTTTAAACCATCCCAGCATCGAAGTAATTGCCATAAATGATATTGCGGACAATAAAACCATGGCTCATCTTGTAAAATATGACAGCATACATGGTGTTTTACCGTATGTAGTCAGTCATGATGAAACAGGAATTAATGTAGATGGAAAACCGTTTTTGTTTTTTCACGAAAAAAACATTTCAAACTTAGACTGGAAAAGTAATTCGATTGATTATGTAATTGAATCTACAGGGAAATACAAAACCTTTGAAGAGTTAAATGGTCATATTTTGGCTGGAGCCAAAAAAGTAATCCTTTCTGCTCCATCAGAAGTTGACAGCATAAAAACTGTTGTTTTAGGTGTAAATGAGAATATTCTTGACGGAACAGAAACGATACTGTCAAATGCAAGTTGCACCACAAATAATGCCGCTCCAATGATAAAAATAATCGATGAGCTTTGCGGTATTGAACAAGCCTATATTACTACTATTCACTCTTTTACAACAGACCAAAGTCTTCATGACCAACCGCATAAAGATTTGCGTAGAGCAAGAGGAGCTAGTCAATCAATTGTTCCAACAACAACTGGAGCAGCTAAAGCTTTGACAAAAATATTTCCTAAATTACAAAATAAAATAGGCGGTTGTGGTATTCGTGTTCCCGTTCCTGATGGGTCTTTGACTGACATTACATTCAATGTAAAACGGGTGGTTACTATTGAAGAGATAAATGCTGCATTCAAATTAGCATCACAAACAAATTTAAAACAAATATTAGATTATACTGAAGATCCTATCGTGTCCGTAGATGTGATTGGTAACAGAAATTCTTGTATATTTGATGCTCAGCTTACCTCAGTAATTGATAAAATGGTAAAAGTAGTTGGCTGGTATGATAATGAAATTGGATATTCATCACGTCTTATCGATTTAATACTACTGACTAGTGCAAACAAAATTGAAAAAAATTAATTGTAAATGAAATACTTTTTCATTTTTATAGTTTTTTTAAATTCTCATCTGTATTCTCAAACTGAAAAGAAAACAGATAGTATAGCCTTTTATTCTAATTTAGCAGGATATAACATCAAAGTTAGCAATCCAAAAAATGCGGAGTTTTACATTCAAAAAGCGATAACTTTTAGCCGAAAAAACAGTTCTATAGGCGCTCAATCTGCTCTTTTTTATAAGTTAGGAAGAATTTATTTTGACAAAAATTCCTTTGTAAATGCAGACAAATACTTCCATAAAAGTGCTTTCCTTCTTAAAAACGTACCTCCTACTTCAACCTTGGCGGCTACTTATTACTATCTAGGGTTAATCAATATCAAAAAAGAAAATTATACTCTTGCCAAAATTTATTTTGACACCTCTGAGTTTATCTATTATAAATTAAAAATTAAGGACAACTCCGAGTCTTTAAATCTAAAAAAAGGAATTGCATACAAGACCAATGAAAAATACGATTTGGCTGCTAATGCTTTCAAAAAGATAATAAAAAATCAAGACAATTCGAAAAATCTTAAAATTAAAGCCGAAGCGTTTTATCAATTAGGAACTATAAAAAACATTCAAAAAATAAGCGATTCTGCTTTATACTATTTAGAGAACGCTCTAAAAATGAATGAAAAGAATACTAATTTAGAGCAAAAATCAAAAATCATTTTAGCCTTTAGCCAAAGCTATAAAGAAAAGAAAGATTTCGACAGAGCTTATTCCTACTTGGATGAGCACTATCAATTGAAAGACCATATTTATAAAATGAATAGTGCAAAAGCGAATTTAGACGATTTTACTAAATTCAAACAAAAGCAAATTTTAAATACAACTCTTGAAAAACAAAAAGAAAAAAGCGAGGAACAAAAAACCTATAAATACTCCAAACTGATTAACATTTTGGCAATAGCCTTAATTACTATCTTGTCTTTATTGAGTTTATCCCTTTATAAAAACAACATCATCCGAAACGAATCCAATTTATTATTGAAAGAAAAAAATAATGAATTGATTATTGCTAAAAACAAGGCTGAGAAAGCCTCTAAAGCTAGATCTGAATTTCTATCAACAGTAAGTCACGAACTCCGTACTCCATTGAATGCTATTAATGGAATTACACACTTATTATTAGAAGAAAAACCCAAAAAATCCCAACTGAATTATTTGCAATCATTAGAATTTTCTGGAAATTATTTAACCAAATTCATCAATGAAATTCTGGAAATAAACAAGATGGATTCTAATAAAATTGAGATAGAAAACATCCCTTTTAATTTAAAAGAATTATTAGAGAACATTCAAAATTCTCTGAAAGAACTAGCCCATATAAACAACAACCATTTCAATCTTGAAATTGATAATGCTATTCCTAATTATTTGATAGGTGACCCCACTAGGTTGTCCCAAATATTCATGAATTTAATAAACAATGCGTTGAAGTTTACAAAAAACGGAACCGTAACAGTACGTACTAAATTAGAATCCTCTGAAGGAAAGAATGTTTTAATTTATTTTGAAATTGTAGATACCGGAATTGGAATAGCAGCAGACAAATTAGAAACTGTTTTTGATAGTTTTTCACAAGGTTCAATCGAAGTCAATCGAAAATATGGAGGAACTGGGCTTGGATTAACTATCGTCAAAAAGTTAGTTACCCTTTTGGGTGGGGATATAAAACTAGAAAGCACCGTTGGGAAAGGCTCTACTTTTTCATTCAAATTACACTTCAAAATTGGTTCTGCTCCAGTAGTCCTACAAAAGAAAGTAGAAAAATTTAATCCCGATTTGTTAGCGAATAAAAAAATTCTTTTGATTGAAGACAACAAAATCAATCAAATGATTACAAAGAAGATGCTTGAAAATAAAGATATTTTTTGTGAAATAATCGACAATGGTGAAGATGCAATTGAGGCTGCAAGAAACAACAAATATGACTTAATCCTCATGGATGTGCATTTACCAGGAATTAACGGAACAGTAGCCACTAAACAAATCAGAGAATTTGACACTGAAACTCCTATAATTGCGCTTACTGCCATTTCATTACACGAAAACAGAGAAATGCTATTATCTTTTGGTATGAATGATGTTATTACAAAACCTTTTGTACCGAACGATTTCTATACCACAATTTCAAAATATATCTAACGATTTAATTTCTTAAAATCAGTTCCTTAATTAGTTT
Source organism: Flavobacterium sp. 123 (assembly GCF_003634825.1). NCBI lineage: Bacteria > Pseudomonadati > Bacteroidota > Flavobacteriia > Flavobacteriales > Flavobacteriaceae > Flavobacterium > Flavobacterium sp. 123. Next base: position 2,095,381 of record NZ_RBXD01000001.1, on the reverse strand, counting down.
TCTAACTTCAGGTTCTGCTTTTTTAGCAGCATCTAAAACCTCGTCATGAGAAACAGTATCTATATTGTGTTCATCACCCATATCTGTAATTACTGAAATTCCAAAAGTTTCTATATCCATATGACGCGCCACAATTACTTCAGGCACTGTGGACATACCAACACAATCAGCACCTAAAATTTTAACCATTCGGTATTCTGCCAAAGTTTCAAAGGTTGGACCTTGCAATCCTAAATAAATTCCTTCGTGAACTTCTATATTTAAATCAACTGCAATTTCTTTAGCTCTGGCAATCATTTTTCTAGAATATGGCTCACTCATATTTACAAAACGAGGACCAAAACGTTCATCGTTTTTTCCACGCAAAGGATGCTCTGGTGCCATATTAATATGATCTTTGATAATAACTACAGAACCTACTCTATAATTAGGGTTTACGCCCCCAGAAGCATTTGATACAATTAGTTTTGTGACGCCTAAATACTTCATAACACGAACTGGAAAAGTAACTTCTTTCATGGAATATCCTTCATAAAAATGAAACCTTCCTTGCATAGCGACAACTTTCTTGTCTTTGATTGTTCCAAAAACCAAAGCCCCTTTATGACCTTGAACTGTTGAAACAGGAAAATTTGGAATTTCGTTGTAAGGTAAAGTAAATTCAACTTTCATTTCCTCTGTAAAACTACCTAAACCAGAACCTAAAATAACTCCGTATTCTGGATCAGAATTAATTTTACTTTTTATATAACTAACAGTTTCTTGAACTTTATCCCACATTTTTAATTATTTATTTAATTAACTATCAAATTCAGACTGCATATCGCTTATAAATCAGAGATATGTCTAGTCACAATTTACTACTTTTCCTATCAAATGTAGAAAAATTATAGGAGTTAAGATAATTTTTACAAAAAAGAAAAGATATATTTTAGATTCAACCTCAGAAAGAACTACTACATCCAGCAAACACTAAAAAAAGCTATTACTGATAAGTCCTTTAAGAATAATTACAATTAAAAATCATCGTCATTGTCAGGATTTACTTCTTCTTCCTTTGCTTTTTTGAAATCATTATTTAAGAAATGAGTGTAGTCTTTTTTATCCTTTTGATTTTTCTTGATAACCAATACAATCAAAACAATTAAACCAATTAAGATAATGCTCAATATTGTCCAATCTATTTCCATAGCTTTTTATTTAAATAGTAATTTTAAAAAAGTAATCTCAATCACTTAAAATTGATTTTTAGAGATTTAAAAAAAGTCTGTATTTAGTATTTATATGCTTTTTTTGAGTTATCAGCCTTCGCTTGGTCGTTAATATGAAAATTATGTAGTATTTTTTCCAGCCTTAGGTAAGGTTTTATTAAGTCCTGTTATTTTTTTATTCTTTTGCCAGTATGTTTGGTTTAGCGTTTTTATAAAGTTGTCAAGTTCATCTGATACCGTTTTAATATAACCTATATATTCTTTGAAATTAATCTCATTATATTTCTCATTTTCAATTATGTTAGTTAACCCTAAAAGATTAGCCACAGGTTTTCTCACAACATGCGAAAGGTCATACATAACCTGCTCCATAGCTTTTTCATATTCTATAAGACTCGTTACATTTTGAATGGTGCCATACCAAATAACAGATCCGTCTTTTGCTTTTTCAGGTAAAGCTCTACCCAAATGCCATTCCGTTTTATTTTCAGAAACCATGACTTTATAGGCGATATGCGATTCCGTAAGATTGGTGAATGAATCGTCAATACTTTGTTTTACGTGAGACAAATCATCAGGATGAATAAAATCAAAAAACAATTCTGGAGATTCTTTTAAAAGATCTGATTTAAAATTTGGAAGTCTACTATTAATTCCTTTGCTCAAAAAATCAAATTTCATCTTTCCTTTTTTCGACATTTTTAACTGGAAGATTACACAAGGAGCTGAGTCTGTTAGTTTTTTTAATTTGAGTGCGTTTAATTCTATATTGTCATTTTGCAGAAGAATCAACTTTCTTGAATTAAGATAGTCCATTGCTTTTTTGGATAGAATTTGCAAGGCTCTTTTTTGAACCTCAGTAATTTTTTTTGGTTGGGTATCAACTACACAAATAGTTCCTAAAACATACCCTTTTGGAGTGACTAGCGGTGCTCCAGCATAAAAACGAATTGCATTATCTCCTTTCGTAAAAGGATTATCAATAAACTTCCTATCTAATTGCGCATCCTCAACCACAAAAACTTCTTTTGGATTATTCAATGCATGTTGACAGAAAGAATTCTGCCTGACAACTTCTTCTATATCAAAACCATATTTTGATTTGTGCCAAGTACGTTCTTTGTCAACCATTGTGATTAATGACATAGGAGTATTACAAATTACAGATGCAATTTCTGCCAATTCATCTAACGCTACTTCAGGTTTGGTATCAAGTATATGGTAGCGGTATAATTCTTTTAATCTTGATTGCTCGGTCATATTCACAATTGATTAGTAGTTAAATAAATGCCAATACCACAGTTTATTTATAACTTTGGGGCTAATCGTAAATTTACTAAAAATTTACTTTTTGTAAATCATTTTTAGGTTTTTGTTAACTCATTTCCTTTAGTTGTATATTATTAAAAACCACAAGCTAATTTTAATTAGGTTATTAAAAATAATTAGAGAAATACACCCAATTAAAAAACTAAAAATGAATTATTTATATACATATTTGTCGTACTAGTTCGACATGTTTATATAGCTTTCGATTATTTAAACTTAAATATAATTGCCAAACTGCATATCTATTTACAGGAGTTATTTGCCTATAAAACAAGAATAAATTAGGTATTTTTAATTATAATTATTAAATTTAATATTGAAATTGAATCTATAAACAATGCCAAATGTTTTGCCCCCCCAATAAAACAATTGCTATCTAAACGAAAAATAATGGCCTACCATAATCCAATTAGTTATCAAAAAATATTTGAACTAATTCCAGATTTATATCTCATTTTATCTACAGATTTAATAATCTTAGATGTCAATCATTCCTACGAAAAAGCTTCTTTGAAAAAAAAGGAAGAAATCGTTGGTTGTAAATTATTTGATGTTTTTCCAGATAATCCTGAGGACGAAACGGCTACTGGCGTTTCTAATTTGTCCCAATCCCTAAATTATGTTTTGACACAAAAAGAGCCACATACTATGGCTGTTCAAAAATATGACATTCAAACACCCGAAGGAAACTTTGAAGCTCGCTACTGGAGCCCCTTAAATATTCCTGTATTAAATTCAAAAAATGAAATTGAGTATATCATTCATCGCGTTCAAGATGTAACCAGTTACATGTCATTAAAAAATGAACAAGAAATAAGTGAGATATTAACTGCCGGTTTACAGAAAAAAGTAAACGATATGGAAGTTGAAATCATCCAGCGTTCGAAAGAAATACAAAAACTAAATTTTGAATTAGAAAAAAAGGTTAAAGAAAGAACGGAAACACTCTTAAAAAGAGAAATCACATTAGCCGAGCAAAACAGAAAATTACAAAATCAAAATAAAGAACTCGAACAATTTACTTATATAACCTCACATGATCTTCAAGAACCCTTGCGCTCTTTAGTCAGTTTTTCAGAACTTCTTGAAAAAGAATTCTCAAGCGAACTTGAAGGTAATGGTTCTATATATATCGATTTTATATCTAAATCGTCAAAACGGATGCAAACCTTAGTCAAAGGATTGCTTGATTACTCCCGAATAGGCAATAACAAAGAATTGATCGAAACGGATTGTAATCAAATCCTGAATGATGTACTTACTGATATGACCATCGTTATCAAAGAAAGCGGTGCTAAAATTAACCTAGATAAATTACCTACTTTAAAGTGTTATCCTACAGAGATACGACAATTGTTTCAAAATCTCATCAGCAATGCCATCAAATTCAGAAAAAAAGACAGCATCCCTGAAATCAAAATATCGGCTATCGAAGATGAAAAAAATTGGACTTTTTCAGTACAAGACAATGGTATCGGTATTGATCAAAAAGACATGCATAAATTATTTGTTATCTTTAAAAGACTTCATGACCGTGACGAATATGACGGAACCGGAATAGGTTTGGCACATTGCAAAAAAATTGTAACATTGCATGGTGGTACAATATGGGCTGATTCAGAACTAGGCAAAAAAAGCGTGTTCAATTTCACTATTCCTAAATTATAAAACTTTATGAAAAAAAAATTAAACTGTGTTTTATTAATTGACGATGATAAAGGAACCAACTTTATCAATCAAATGATTATCAAAAAAGCGGGAATAACAGATCATATTCAAACTGTTCTAAATGGTAAAGAAGCTATTGATTTTATAACCAATAAAGGTAAATTTGAAAAAGATGACGATGTGTATCCACAACCTATGCTAACTTTATTGGACATCAATATGCCTGTTATGGATGGTTGGGAATTTCTGGAGGTTTACCACCAATTAGAAGAACACCAAAAAGGAAAAATAATTATCGTAATGTTAACCACTTCGCTTAATCCTGACGACAAAAAACGAGCGCAAGGAATTGACGATGTTTCCGATTTTAAGAACAAACCTTTATCGCTAGAAACAATTAGCAACATCATGGAAACCCATTTTCCAGATTTTCTCTAAACAAAAAATGAATACTTTTTTTAAAGTATTCATACAATCAATTATAAGAATAAGATAAATGATTTAAACCAACAATAAATAATTATTATAATAACTACTTAAGTCTTTCTACAAAATTCTGAATGCTTTCATCAAAACTATTTCCGCCAGAAACAAAGCTACTTCGTATGGGCAAATAATATAATTGTGCTGCTAAAACAGAATCTTTTAACCGAACATAATCCTTCTCAGTAGTAATAATAATTTTATGCTTCGCCTTTTCTTTTATTTCTAAAATATCTTTTTCGGTAAAATGATAATGATCTGGATAAGTCAAAATTTCTTGATTGTTAACTTCTGATTTCAAAAATTCAAAAAAAGGTTCCGGCTTAGCAATTCCAGCTAAAAGTAATTTATCATTATTCCTTATTTCTTCAACCTTCATCGTTTTGTCTTCCGAAAAAATGGAATCATCATAATCGATAAACGAAAAATACAATTCTTGGCTTGGAGTTAGTTTAAGTTTTGCTTTAATTTCATTTTGCTCGTCAAGCGAAAGATTAGCAGGACATTTTGTAACAACCACAACATTCGCTCTTTTTGCCCCAGTTCGGCTTTCGCGCAAATTCCCTGTTGGCAATATATAGTCATCTGAATACAAATCACCATAAGAAGTCAACAAAATATAAAAACCAGCCTTAACTTTTCGATGTTGAAAGGCATCATCTAACAGGATAATTTCGGGTTTTTCTTTTTGCGAAAGCAAGTGTTCAATACCATTTTTTCTATCAGCATCAACGGCAACTTGTATTCCCGGAAATTTTTGGTAAAACTGAAAAGGTTCATCCCCAAGAACCATAGCATTTGATGTTGAATCGGCTAAAACAAACCCTTCCGACTGCCTTTTATATCCACGGCTTAGTGTTGCAATTTTATATTTACCAGAAAGTAACCGAATTAAATATTCAATTTGAGGCGTTTTTCCTGTACCACCAACGCTTAGATTCCCAACCGCTATAATAGGTAAATCAAAAGAATAGGATTTTAAAATCCCTATATCAAAAAGAAAATTACGAATACTAGTAACCAAACCATATAAAATGGCAAATGGAAACAGTATTTTTCGCAGTAAATTCATTTTACGAAAGTAGAATATTTTATCTTTGAAATATAATTTTTTGTTTCATTTGTTTAATGTTGAAAGTTGCTCAACCTTGAACTTTAAACCTTAAACTTTAAACTAAAATCAATGAAAATTAAAGAAATAATTTCTGTACTCGAAGAAATGGCTCCTCTTGCCTATGCTGAAGATTTTGATAATGTAGGGTTACTCGTAGGAGATCAGGAAACAGAAGCAACTGGTGTTTTAGTTTGTCATGACGCATTAGAAAGCGTTATTGAAGAGGCAATTAGCAAAAATTGCAATTTGGTTGTTTGCTTCCACCCTATATTATTTTCAGGCTTAAAGAAAATCACGGGTAAAAATTATGTGGAACGTTCCATTATTAAAGCCATAAAAAATGACATCGCTATTTACTCCGTTCATACCGCTTTAGATAATCATCAAGAAGGTGTCAATAAAATATTCTGTGACGCTTTAGGATTAAAAAACACTAAGATTTTGATTCCAAAGCAAAACTTCATCAGAAAATTAGTCACTTATACCATTCCTGAAAATGCCGAAGAAGTTCGAAATGCACTTTTTGATGCCGGTGCTGGAATGATTGGAAATTATGAAAATTGCAGCTTCAATTCAAAGGGAATTGGAACCTACATGGGAAATGAGCATAGCAATCCTCAAGTTGGAGAACGATTTGAATTTGTTCAAGGCGATGAAATAAAAATTGAAGTTACTTTTGAAAAACATTTAGAAAGCAAAATCTTACAATCACTTTTTAAGAGCCATGCTTATGAGGAAGTAGCCTATGAAATTTACGAATTACAAAATTCTCATCAAAATATTGGTCTTGGAATGATAGGAGAACTCGAAACACCAGTTGATGAAAAAGATTTTTTATTGAATGTCAAAGACAAAATGCTATCCGATGGAATTCGTCATTCTGCCTTTACAGGAAAAAAAATAAAAAAAGTAGCTGTGCTTGGTGGAGCTGGAAGTTTTGCTATAAAAAACGCAATTCAAGCTGGTGCAGATGCTTTTTTGACTGCCGATTTGAAATATCATCAGTTTTATGAAGCCGAAAACAAGTTACTTTTGGCAGATATTGGACATTTTGAAAGCGAACGCTATACAAAAAATTATATTGTTGACTTTCTTCGGAAAAAAATCCTTAATTTTGCATTCATTTTATCAGAAGAAAATACAAATCCAGTTAAGTACTTATAGAATATGGCGAATACGAAAGAATTAAGTGTTGAGGACAAGTTAAGAGCAATTTACGATTTACAACTTATTGACTCTAGAATTGACGAAATCAGAAACGTAAGAGGAGAACTTCCTTTAGAAGTGGAAGATTTAGAAGATGAAGTTGCTGGCTTAAGCACCCGTTCAGAAAAATTAAAAAGTGATCTCGAAGTAATCGAAGACCTTATCAAGGTAAAGAAAAATGCTATTGATGAGCACAAAGAGGCCATCAAAAAATACACCAAACAACAAGAAAGTGTTCGTAACAATAGAGAATTTAATTCTTTGACTAAAGAAGTTGAATTTCAAGAATTAGAAATTCAATTGGCTGAAAAGCAAATCAAAGAAATGAAAGCTTCTATGGAACACAAGAAAGAGATTATTGCTAACTCTAAAGAAAAATTAGAAGCAAAATCTTCACACTTGAAACATAAAAAATCTGAATTAGATGCTATCATGGCTGAAACTCAGAAAGAAGAATTATTCTTGTCTGAAAAATCAGCAGAATTTGAAGCTCAAATCGAAGAAAGATTATTAGCAGCTTACAAAAGAATCAGAAGCAGTGTTCGTAATGGTTTAGCAGTTGTATCAATTGAAAGAGGCGCTTCGGCTGGTTCTTTCTTTACAATTCCTCCACAAACACAAGTAGAAATTGCTTCAAGAAAGAAAATCATTACTGATGAACATTCAGGAAGAATATTAGTCGACAGCGCACTGGCCGACGAAGAAAAAGAAAAAATGGAAAATTTGTTTTCTAAATTTTAAGTATATTTAAGCCTCCCTAATCGGAGGCTTTTTTATTATGAAAAACATACTCTTTTTTATATTCACGAAATCTTTAGGATTATACATCAACTCATTAAGTTTTGTATTTCCTAAAAAAGCCTCACGACTTGCCTATGCTTTTTTTAGCGAACCTAGAGTAGGACGATTGTCAAAAAATAAGCTTCCAAAAATTCTACAAGAAGCAGAAACAAATACCTTCGTTCATGAAGACCATACTTTTCAAACCTATACCTGGAAAGGAAGTGAAACAACTGTTTTATTAGTTCATGGATGGGAAAGTAATGCTTCACGTTGGGAAAATTTTATCCCTTATTTAAAAAAATCTGGCGTTACAATTATTGCCATTGACGGGCCAGCTCATGGATTGTCTAGCGGTAAAGAATTTAGCATTCCAAAATACGCAGAATTCATCCATATTGCTGTCGAAAAGTTCAAACCTCAATTTCTAGTAGGACATTCAATTGGAGGAAAAACCATTTTATATTACCAATCCATTTATCAAAATGACGCTGTAAAAAAAATGGTGATTTTAGGAGCACCGAGTGATTTCAATATTATTTTAAATAATTATATTTCGTTATTAAGTTTAAATCAAAAAATATCTAAAGAATTAGAAGCCCATTATTTAAAAAGTTTCAAACTCAATTTAGACCATTTTACGGGAAAATTATTTGCCTCAAAAATTAATACAAAAGGGCTCATAGCCCATGATATCGAAGACACAGTCGTTTTGTTTGACGAAGCAAAAAAAATAGCTAGCAGCTGGAAAAATGCTGATTTCATTGAAACTAAAGGCCTCGGGCATAGTATGCATGATGATGACTTGTACAAAAAAATTTCATTCTTTTTATTTGAATCGAAATAGAACTATCAAACATTGAAAATCTACGACTATTCATTATTTTTTCAAATAAGCACATACCCGATTAAACAATTTAGTACTACTTTTGCAACATGGAAGAAAATCTAAAACGTCTCAATAAATTCATTGGTGAAACAGGGTATTGTTCGCGTCGTGAAGCCGATAAAATTATTGAAGAAGGTCGTGTAACTATAAATGGAGTTGTTCCAGAATTAGGAACAAAAGTTTCTCCTGATGACGAAGTACGCATTGATGGGAAGTTAATTCGTGAAAAAACAGAAAAACCTGTCTATCTAGCCTTCAATAAACCTGTAGGAATTGAATGTACCACTAACCTAGAGGTACGTAATAATATTGTAGATTATATCAACTACCCAAAACGTATCTTTCCAATTGGGCGATTAGACAAAGCCAGTGAAGGGTTAATCTTCATGACTAATGATGGTGATATTGTAAACAAAATACTTAGAGCCAGAAACAATCACGAAAAAGAATATACCGTTACGGTAAACAAACCTATAACGGATCGTTTTATTGAAAGAATGGGAAATGGTGTTCCCATTTTAGATACTGTTACTCGAAAATGTAAAGTCGAACAAATTAGCAAATATATTTTTAAGATAATTTTGACTCAAGGTTTAAACCGCCAAATTCGTAGAATGTGTGAATATTTAGGATATGAAGTTACCGCTTTGAAACGCATCCGAATTATCAATATTTCTCTTGATGTTCCTGTAGGGCGTTATCGCGATTTAACCGATGCTGAAATCAAAGAGCTGAATCAATTGATTGAACCTTCGAGTAAAACAGAAGAAGCCAGTTTACCTAAAGCAGAAAATCCAAAAAGAAGAACCGAATTCATCAAAAGAGATGACCCTCGATTTAAGAAAAGAGGCGATTATTAAATAAAAAAAATCCCATCATACGATGGGATTTTTTTATTTTTATTTTCTAGCGCTTCGCATTTTTCGTGCTAAAAGCGTATTTTGTAATAACATGGCAATAGTCATTGGACCAACACCTCCAGGAACTGGTGTTATAAAAGAAGATTTTTTACTTACACCATCAAAATCAACATCTCCAGTAATTACATATCCTTTTGGATGTGAAGCGTCTTCAACTCTAGTGATACCTACATCAATTACAACAACACCATCTTTTACCATATCCGCTTTAAGATAATTTGGAACCCCTAGTGCCGTAATGATAATATCTGCATTTTTTGTAAACTCTTCAATATTTTTGGTTCTACTATGAGTTAATGTTACCGTTGAATCACCAGGATATCCTTTACGACTCATCAAGATACTCATAGGACGACCTACAATATGACTACGTCCAATAACTACAGTATGTTTACCCGCAGTTTCTACTTTGTAACGCTCCAATAATTGCATAATTCCAAACGGTGTAGCTGGTAAAAATGTTTCCATTTCCAAAGCCATTTTCCCAAAATTTGTAGGATGAAAACCATCTACATCTTTGTCAGGATCAACAGCCATAAGGATTTTTTGTTCATCAATATGCTTCGGTAATGGCAACTGTACGATGTAGCCATCTAAGTTATCATCTTGGTTTAACTCCGCAATCTTTTCTAGCAATTCCGCTTCGGTAATAGTTTCAGGCAAGCTTACTAATGTTGATTCGAAGCCAATTTGTTGACAAGAACGAACCTTACTTCCTACATAAGTCAAGCTAGCTCCATTATTACCTACTATTACAGCTGCTAAATGAGGTACTTTTTCCCCGTTTTTTTTCATCTGTAGCACTTCGGCTGCGATTTCATTTTTAATGTCTTCTGATGTTTTTTTACCGTCTAGTAGTTGCATTTCTTCTTGTTTAAAATGTTTAAAGTTTAAAGTTTAAGTTTTATAAACTTAAACAAAAACTCTTAAATATTGATAGTATAATGTGTTTCAAAACTGATTTACTGAACACTATTTTTTTTATCTCATTCCTCCAGGCATACCACCAGGCATTCCTTTCATTCCACCCATCATTTTCATAAGATTTTTTCCCCCTGGCCCTTGCATCATCTTCATCATTTTGCTCATTTGATCAAACTGTTTCATCAATTGATTTACTTGCTCAATTTTAGTACCAGAACCTTTTGCAATTCTAGCCTTTCTTTTTACATCAATAATGGCTGGTTTACTTCTTTCTACAGGAGTCATAGAATGAATAATAGCTTCTATATGTTTGAAAGCATCATCTTCAATTTGTACATCTTTCATGGCTTTTGAAGCACCTGGTATCATTCCTACCAAATCCTTCATATTACCCATTTTTTTAACTTGTTGAATTTGAGACAAGAAATCATCAAAACCAAATTCATTTTTAGCGATTTTTTTTTGGATTTTTCTTGCTTCTTCTTCATCAAATTGTTCTTGTGCTCTTTCTACCAAAGACACAACGTCACCCATACCAAGTATACGTTCCGCCATACGAACAGGATAGAACACATCAATAGCTTCCATTTTTTCACCTGTTCCAACAAATTTAATAGGCTTATTAACTACTGATTTAATAGAAATAGCTGCTCCACCTCGAGTATCACCATCTAATTTAGTAAGGATAACTCCATCAAAATTTAGTCTATCATTGAATGTTTTAGCAGTATTTACAGCATCTTGACCCGTCATGGCATCAACCACAAATAAAGTCTCTTGAGGTTGAATAGCTTTATGAACACGTTCAATTTCGTTCATCATTTCTTCGTCAACTGCTAAACGACCTGCAGTATCGACAATCACTACATTGAATCCATTTGCTTTTGCATGTTTGATTGCATTTTGAGCAATTTCTACTGGATTTTTATTTTCAGGTTCTGAGTAAACCTCAACTCCTATTGAATCTCCAACTACATATAACTGTTGTATCGCAGCAGGACGGTATATATCACAAGCAACCAAAAGTGGTTTTTTGTTCTTTTTTGTTTGTAAATAATTAGCTAATTTTCCAGAAAAAGTAGTCTTACCAGACCCTTGTAAACCTGACATCAAAATAACCGTCGGTGTTCCTGAAAGATTAATTCCAGCAACATCACCACCCATTAATTCCGTCAATTCATCTTTAACTAACTTTACCAATAATTGTCCTGGTTGAAGTGTTGTTAATACATCTTGACCAATCGCTTTTTCTTTTACTTTGGTAGTAAAATCTTTAGCTATTTTAAAGTTAACATCGGCATCAAGTAAGGCTCTTCTAACTTCTTTCAAAGTTTCAGCAACGTTTACTTCGGTGATTTTTCCGTGTCCTTTTAATATATGAAAGGCTTTATCTAATTTATCGCTTAAATTATCAAACATCTTGTATTTTTCTTAAATTAAGGTGCAAATTTAAGCATTTGATTTTGAAGTTTAAATAGGAATAGAAATAAAAAGAGGCTATCCTTTTGAGATAGCCTCTTTTTTTATAATCAAACTAATTTTTTAATTAGTCTTTGTCGTCTAAATGGGTTTCATTTTCTAACAAATGCTTTATTTCTTCACCAAAATCATGATGTTCATCATCACCAAGTAGCGTACTAATTTCTATAACGCCATCTCCATCTGTATCAGTCAGTAGTCCTTGACCTGCAAGAGCAGTTATTCTGGCAATAACAGCATCTAATTGAATTTTTATATTTAGAGTCAAATCGGTTCCATTAACTGTAAAATCCTTTGATGCATCTAAAAAATCCATTTTCAAATCTGCTTCTTCACTACTAGAAACAACAAATTCAGTTCCATTAATAGTTCCTTTAATTAAGAAACTCTTTCCTAACATTTCGCCAGCTACAGTACTTGGTTCAAATTTGAATTTAATTTCTTCATATTTCGCATTTGGAATTTCTACCGAAGCAATTGTTTGGCTTAACGTAGTATTGTCATTCAATAAGTCCAATAAAAATGGCCCTACAAGTTTTAAATCTTCATGAATAGAGTCCTGTTCATGTCTGTCATCTTCTTCATCCGTTTCAAATTTAATTTTGCCAATATTCACTTTAAAATCAGTAATAACAACAATTGGTGTTGGTGTTGCTGAACGCGCTGTCAATGATGTTTTTCCAGTTGTGGCTACAGCCGATGCTTTCAATGTAACATTGCCACTTGAATTAGAATCTTGTGTGCAAGAAACTATCATCATGGCCAATACGACTAAAATTGTGATTTTCTTCATTTTTAGGTAAATTTAAGGGGGTTAATATTGTAGTAACGAACAACATTAATTTTTATTACATTCTCTCTGGAACATTAATCCCTAATAATCCAAATGAAGCAGCAATAGTATCTGCAACTTTTTTAGACAGTTGAACTCTAAATATTTTTTTGTTTAAATTTTCTTCTCCAAGGATAGGTACAGCTTGATAAAACGAGTTGTATTCTTTAACCAAATCATAGGTAAAATTTGCCAATAGAGCAGGACTATGATTTTGAGCTGCATTTTGTATAACTTCAGGGAACAATTCAATTTGTTTCAATAACTCTTTTTCTTTTTCGTGAAGTGTCATCTCATCATAGTTCAATAATAGCGCATAATCAAAATTAGCTTTACGAATAATGGATTGAATTCTGGCATAAGTATACTGAATAAAAGGCCCTGTATTTCCAGCAAAATCAACAGATTCCTCAGGATTAAAAAGAATTCGTTTTTTTGGATCTACTTTAAGAATATAATATTTCAAAGCACCGAGACCTATAGTGTTGTACAAAGTTTCTTTTTCTTCGGCAGAATAACTATCTAATTTACCTAAATCTTCAGCAATTTTTTGAGCAGTATCTGTCATTTCTTGCATTAAATCATCGGCATCAACAACAGTTCCTTCACGGCTTTTCATTTTCCCAGAAGGCAAATCAACCATTCCGTATGATAAATGATATAAGCTAGAAGCCCAGTCAAAACCTAATTTTTTCAGAATTAAAAACAATACTTTAAAGTGGTAATCTTGCTCATTCCCAACTGTATAAACCATTCCTCCTACATCAGGATAATCTTTTACACGCTGAATTGCAGTTCCAATATCCTGAGTCATATAAACTGCAGTTCCATCTGAACGCAATACAATTTTACGATCTAAGCCCTCGTCCGTCAAATCAATCCAAACAGAACCATCAGGATCTTTTTCAAAAATACCTTTTTCTAATCCAATTTGAACTACATCTTTACCTAACAAATAAGTGTTGCTTTCATAATAAAAACAGTCAAAATCAACTCCTAAATTTTTATAGGTTATTGCAAAACCATCATAAACCCATTGGTTCATCATTTTCCAAAGAGCAATAACGGCTTCATCACCCGCTTCCCATTTTAACAGCATTTCTTGAGCTTCTAAAATAATTGGTGCTTGTTTTTTAGCCTCTTCTTCTGATTTTCCTTCAGAAACTAATTGATTTATTTCCTCTTTATAGGCTTTGTCAAAAGCTACATAATAATTCCCAACTAGTTTATCCCCTTTTTGACCTGTTGATTCTGGAGTTTGTCCGTTACCAAATTTTTGCCAAGCTAACATTGACTTGCAAATATGGATTCCTCGGTCGTTTATAATTTGGGTTTTATATACTTTCTTACCAGAAGCTTTAATAATTTCAGCAACTGAATATCCTAACAAATTATTACGAACGTGACCTAAATGCAACGGCTTATTTGTGTTTGGAGAAGAATATTCAACCATAACTGCCTTATCATTTGGGTTAGGCGTAACAAATCCAAAACGGGTATCATCTTTAATTTTGCTAAAAAAATTAAAATAATAGGTATCCGAAATAACAATATTAAGAAAACCAGAAACAACATTAAAACGAGCTACTTCAGCTACATTTTCAACTAAATAATTTCCAATTTTATTTCCTAATTCTACTGGATTACTTTTGATAATTTTAAGTAAAGGGAAAATTACCATCGTAGTATCTCCCTCAAATTCCTTGCGTGTAACTTGGAATTCAACTTTATCTATTGTTACATCGAATAATTCGAGAACCGCTTTTTTTATATTAGGAATAAGAATTTCTTGAAGATTCATTTTTTTATTTATTGAGACGGCAAAGATAGTATTTAATTAGAATTTTTTTATTTATAAATACAATTCAAGTGTTGCCACTAAAATGTTTTTTTAAGTCCAAAAATCTAGAATAAAAAAAACATTAAAAATCATGCCTTACAGGTTTTAACAAAGGCTAGCATCTTGACTGATATTAAAGCTTTTGGTCTTGAATTATTGCCATATTTAATGTAAATTTGAATATTAATTTCATTTATGATGAAAAAAATCCTAATTGTTTTATTATTAGCATTTACAGTTAAAAACTATTCGCAAGGAATAACAGTAAATACTACATATACAGTAGATCAATTGATAAATAACATATTGATTAACTCTCCTTGTGTAACAATTAGTAATGTAAATTATAAAACAGGAGCACAATTTGGCTCTACAAATGGAATTGGTTATTTTGAAAATACTAATGATACCTTTCCTTTTTCAAGTGGGGTAGTTTTGACAACTGGTGACGCAACAAAAACTCCCAGCCCAAATTCCACAATATTAAGTGATGGAAATACCGCATGGGGTGGTGATACTGATTTAGAAACTAATTTACTTTCTCAATCTGGAATAGCAATTAACTCTATAAATGCAAGTTTTATAGAATTTGATTTCCAACCAAAAACATCAAATTTCAACTTCTCTTTTTTGTTCGCCTCCGAAGAATATGGTACTGCGCAATGCAATTTTTCAGACGCATTTGCATTCCTTTTGAAAGATGTTACAACGGGAAGTCCAACTCAAAACTTAGCCGTCATTCCCGCTACAAACTTACCCATCTCTGTAGAAACCATTAGAGATAGTGCTTACAATTCAGACTGCCCTTCAGCAAATCCAAAACTTTTTGGATCATTTAACGGTACTGGTTTTGGTCCTGCAATCAATTTTAATGGGCAAACTGTTGAAATGGTGGCCTCTGCAACTGGATTAGACACCAGTCACACCTACCATATAAAAATAGTTATTGCGGACGGAAATGACAATGTTGAATACGACTCCGCTATATTCTTAAAAGCTAATAGTTTTAATTTAGGCCAAAATGTTCTTGGACCTGACTATTCTATTGAAAATAATACAGCTATCTGCCCTGGAGATCCATTACCCATATTAACAACAGCAGGTTTAGATCCTTTGACAACTACTTTTGTATGGAAAAAAAACGGAGTAGCTTTTTCTCCAGCCGAAACTAGTTCAACATTAGACTTAAACCGCGTAGCTGCTTCAATTGGTCCAGGAATACACACTTTTAGCGTCACTTATATTCTTCCAGGTTGTTCAGGAATTACGGATGAAATTACAATAGAAATTTATCCTAAAATTGGCGCCATTACAACTGTACCTGATATTTACACCTGCGACATTGGTTTACCAACTTATAGTTTTGATTTAACAAAAAACACCTCCATTATAATGGCAGGGGCCAATCCAGCAACTAATACAGCTGGACTTTTAGATGATTTACCTCAAGGCACTACAATTACGTATTATTCATCCGAAATAGATGCAAAAAACAACAGTAATCCTTTAAGTAATCCGTACATTATTTCAAGTTCTGATTCCAGTAAGACTATTTGGATACGCATTCAAAGTCCCGCTTCACCATGTTATGAAACAAGATCATTTCAATTGTTTATTGTTCCACCACCTACAATAATGACAACGCCTAACGATTTAAATGCGTGCGCTAGAAATACGACGGAATCACCTCCAAAAGCAAATTTTGACTTAACAGATAACATCAATCAAATTTTAGGAAATCAAGATCCTTCCTATAATTTAATTAGTTTTCATCCCTCACAAACGGATGCAAATAATAACACCAATAAATTATTTCCAAATTCAAGTAATATTCTACTATCTTCTACTAGAACAATATGGGTACGATTAGCAAATAGTTCCGATAGCAGCTGTTTTGCGACGGTATCTTTTACCCTTACGGTTATTCCTATACCCGAAGTTGATATTTTAGAAGATGTTTTTGTGTGCGATTATTATATCCTGCCTCCATTATCAAAAGCGGGAGCTGAATATTGGACTGGACCAAATGGCACAGGAATCCAACATTATGCTGGAGATAAAATCGACACTTCAACTACTATATATGTTTTTAATCAATCAACAAATGGTGGATGTTCAAATGAAGATTCTTTCAAGGTTACTATTGTTAATGATTTAGATAGTCTCACACCTAAATCAGAAACATATTGTACGGAATATAAGCTTCCCATATTATCTTATGGAAAATATTTCACAAAAAGTGGTGGAACTAATACTCTAATAGAAATAGCTCCTGGAACTTTAATAACAAATACACAAACATTTTACATTTTGTATGTAGATACTACAAAAACTCCTGCCTGCGAAACTCAAAAGGAATTAAAAATCACTATAATCCCTTTTGAACCCTTAACTAACTTTGAAGATCAATTTGATTGTAATTCATATATTCTACCTAGCCTAACTTCTGGAGAATACAGAAACGCAGCTTCACGTGGTGGTGATAAAATACCACCCGGAACAATAATTTCAGCAACACAAACAATCTACGTTTACAAACAAAGTGGAACTAGTCCACTAAATTGTACTTCTGAAAAACAATTCACAGTTTTTATTGGACTTGCAAGCATTAATCCTCCTGTAGATACAGAATCGTGTTCATCTTATATTCTTCCTGATTTAGCTTTTGGAGAATACAGAACAGCTCCTGCTGGTGGAGGATCTTTAGTTCCTGAAGGGACAGTACTTAATGAAACAACTCAACTTTGGTTTTATATCCCAGGACAGATTTGCACCAATGACATATCGTTTACCATAACTATAAAAATCAAACCACTTCCTGTATTTGAAAACTCAACTCATTGCGATATTTATTATTTACCAACTGTAGCACACACTGGTAATTATTACACTGGTCCTTTAGGAACTGGCATAATACGAAAAGTTGGATATCCAATAACCAAAACACAAACTCTTTATTTTTATGACAAAGCCACTTCTGGTCCCTGTTACGTTCAAGCGAAATTTGTAATTACCATTTATAAATCCGCTCCTGTTGATGCTAAACCAAGAGAAGTTATTAAATGTGGCTCAAGTTATATATTAGATGATTTAAAAAAAGGAGAGTATTATGAGTTTCCAGGGGGCCCATCTCCTACTAATCCAATCCTTCGACCAGGGACAGTTTTGACATCATCAAAAACAATCTATGTATATGCAGCTCCTACTCTTCCTAACTACTGCGTATCAGAATACAGCATAGGTATAAACATCACTCTTGTCAATAAAATAAGTGACATCTATAGTTGCGACAGTTATACTTTACCTCCAATAATAGGTCAAGGTGATTATTATACAGCCTCAGGTGGACCACATGGCACTGGCACTAAAATAACCCCTCCTTATACAACCCCAATAACTACATCTACAACACTATATGTTTATGCCGAAGACAGTAGCAGAGTTAGCTGCAGTGATGAAGACACTTTTAATATAACTATATATAATTCCCCAAACATAGCATCCATTACACCAATAACCACCTGTACTGGTTATGAATTACCGCCATACACTTCACCGATAAGTCGTTATTTCACAAAATCTGGTGGTCCTGGAAATGGTAATGTTGAAAAATTCCCTGGAGATATAATAACATCTTCAACAACTATTTATGCCTATGCCGAAACAGGAACCTCAACAACTAAAATATGTACAGATGAAAAACCAATAAATATAACAATTCTTCCAAAACTAGCTCCAATATTTGATGTACCTCCTATTTGTACTGATTTCATAACAGGTGAAATTACAAATTCAGTAATTATTAGCGGTTATAGCCTTCCTCGATATGCAGTTGAGTGGAAAAAAGAAGACGGAACAATTGTAAGTACTTTAGATTATTTATCTACAAATGAGGCTGGAAATTACACCTTAACCGTTACTGATTTATTAATATCGGGATGTGTTTCTGATCCAATACCTTTTACAGTTATTCAATCTTCTAAACCTGATTCAGTAAGTTTTACAACCAGTGGCTGGTTTACTGATAGTCAAACTATTGTAGTTAATGCAGTACCAAATTTTGGCAACGGAAATAATTTCCTTTATTCATTGGATTCAAATACACCTCAAACTAGCAATACGTTTACCAATGTTAGCGCTGGAACTCACGAAATAACAATTAGTGATGCTAATGGTTGTAGTTCTGTTCTGAAAATAACACTAAAAACTATATATGCTCCAAAGTATTTTAGTCCAAATGGTGATGGGTTTAATGAAACATGGAATATAATGGGTCTTGGAGTTCAGGATAATCCTAAATTATATATTTTTGATCGGTATGGCAAATTTTTAAAACAACTTCAACCAGATGGACCAGGTTGGGACGGAATATATAATGGCCAACCATTGCCTGCGTCTGATTATTGGTTTACCTTAACTTATCAAGAAAATGGTGTTAGTAAAGAGTATAAATCTCACTTTTCTTTGATTCGATAATACCGCTACTTTTTAAGCAATAAAAAAACCGAAGCATAAAACTTCGGTTTTTTTTATATTAAATATTTCATGTCTTAATTTACCATTTTATAACAACACTACCCCAAGTAAATCCGCTACCAAATGCTGCTAAAACAACCGTGTCGCCAGACTTAATTTTACCTTGCTCCCAGGCTTCTGTTAAAGCAATTGGAATAGACGCAGCAGTTGTATTTCCATATTTCTGCACATTGTTATACACTTGGTCATCAGTTAATCCGAATTTTTTCTGAATGAATTGTGAAATTCTCAAATTCGCTTGGTGTGGAATCAACATATCAATATCTGAAACCTGTAAATTATTAGCATTTAATCCTTCATTAATTACTTCTGTAAAACGGACTACTGCGTTCTTAAACACAAATTGTCCATTCATATAAGGAAAATAACTTTCGTCATCTGGGTCATTATCCGCTAAAATATCAGTAACCCAACGTCCTCCCATTCCAGGTGCTTTCACAATTAATTCTTCGGCATGTTGCCCTTCAGAATGCAAATGTGTAGACAAAATTCCTTTGGTCAGATCCGTTTCTCTACTTAATACTGCAGCTCCTGCTCCATCACCAAAAATCACTGAAACACCTCTACCACGAGTTGTCATATCTAATCCTGTTGATTGTAATTCAGATCCAATTACCAAAACATTCTTATACATACCTGTTTTGATATATTGATCTGCAACCGATAAGGCATAAACAAACCCAGAACATTGATTTCTGACATCTAAAGCCCCAACAGTTTTCAGACCTAAATCCCGTTGTACTAAAACTCCTGGTCCTGGAAAATAATAATCAGGACTTAATGTAGCAAAAACAACAAAATCAATATCTTCTTTAGCAATTCCGGAACGTTCTATCGCAATTTTAGCTGCTTTAACTCCCATTGTAGTTGTGGTGTCTTCGCCTCTAATAATATGCCTACGTTCTTGAATTCCAGTTCGTTCTTGAATCCAAGCATCATTAGTGTCAATGATTTTAGATAAATCATCATTAGTAACAACATTTGAAGGAACATAAAACCCTAATCCTGAGATTTTTGAATGGTACATAATACTACTTATTTTTTAAAGTTTGGGGTGTAATTATAAACTTATGCTAAAAATTAAGTTTCTAATTTAATAATTTTTTCGATAACTTCATATTTTGACCAAGATAATTAGATTTGTAAGGACAAACTAATTTTGGTTTCAGGCTCCAAATCAGAAGCATTTTCGAAAAATAAAACCGTGTTTTCAAAAACAGATTCTATTAAATAATGCGTTCCTTTAAAATAGGATTGCTTTACTATTACGTTTAAAACTCCATTTTCATTTGCTTTCAATTGATGCGGATAAACTAAAATGGTTTTGTCTTCTTGTTCAGCACTATTCAATTGTGACAATTTCAATTCATTTATTTCGCCAAAAAGGGAAGCAACATATCTATCAGAAGGATTTTTAAATAATTCTTTTGGAGCATTTTTAGCCAAAATTTTTCCGTCTTTCATAACAATTGTTTCGTCCGAAAAGGACAAAGCATCCGTACTATCATGTGTGGCTATAATACAGGTTATTTGTTTTTCTTTTAAATATCGAAATAAATTTCTGCGCAAAGCATTCTTACGAAAAGTATCAATCTGGCTAAACGGTTCGTCTAACAACAGTATTTCTGGTTCTAAAGCTAAAACTCTTGCTAATGCAACTCGCTGTTGTTGTCCACCACTCAAATATTTAGCTTTTACTTTTGCAAATTCAGTCATTTCAACCATTTCCAAAAGTTCCTGAACTCGTGCCTTTTTTTTATCTCTATAAATATTCGACAAAAATTTACCTACATTTTCTTCCACAGAAATGTACGGCATCAAATCAAAATCCTGAGCTAAATATTTTATGTAATCTTCTCCGGGAATTAAATTGTATTTAGGCCCTAAAATAATCTTATCCTTATAACTAATGACTCCTTTATCAAGATCATATAATCCATAAATTAATTTCAAAAGAGTACTTTTTCCACATCCGCTTTCGCCAATTAAAGCAATGTTTTCACCTTTTTTAATAACAAAACTAACATCTTCAATAACGACATTATCTATGTATGTGAAGGAAATATTTTTTAATTCAAGCATTTCTAATATTTGAGAAATCAAATTTACAATGTTTAATTGAATTTAGAGAACAAAAAAAAGCTGCTTCATTTGAGCAGCTTTTTTTAATTCTAATGGCAAAATTAGTTTTTGACCTCACTTTTTGCATCTTGTATCATTTTTTCATTTGCAGTAATAGCAAATTCCACACGACGATTTTGACTTCTGCCTTCAGCAGTATCATTCGTTGCAATTGGATCTGCAATACCTAAACCTGTTTCGCTAAATCTAGAAGAAACCAATCCTTTCTTAACTAAATAATTTCGAACGGATGCGGCACGTTCGCCTGAAAGTTTCAAATTATATTCAGCAGAACCAGTGCTATCAGTATATCCATAAATAGTAATATTTGTATCTGGATATTCTTGAAAAACAGGAATTAGTTTATCTAAATTCGCTTTGGCTGTTGCAGTCAAAGTTGATTTATTAGTATCGAAACGTACTGCATTTTCATTCAAAACTAGTTTAATTCCTTCACCTACACGCACTACTTCAGCACCCGGAAGAACAGCGTCAATTTCTCGGGCTTGTTTGTCCATTTTGTTCCCAATAACACCTCCAACAACACCACCTACGGCACCACCTAAAACTGCACCAAGAGCTCCTTTTCCGCCTTTTCCAAGATTATTTCCTAGAATTCCACCTATAAGCGCACCACTTACCGCGCCTATTCCTGCGCCTTTTTGAGTATTATTAGCATTTTTCATAGATTCACAACCTGTGAATATTGATCCAATAAGCATTAATAATGCTATTGCAATTATTGAAATATTTTTCATGTCTTTTTATTTTATTAATTAACTTTTTGAAACTGATACACCACATCGGTCATTTTTCCTCCCACATCAATTCTATCAATCAGCTGAAAAGAAGTAGCTGTTTGATTCGCAACTGCAAGCACATAACCTTCTCTAACTTTTTTAGCTTTAATATCAGCGTCAAGAACTTTCAGTACAAATTGTCCTTCTTTGTTAATAAACCAAGTAATTGGTGAGCTAAATGCTGCACAACTCGGTTTTGTCAACGCCATATTTCCTTTGTTATTATTTGAAATGAAATTCCAAGTACTCCCTTCAAAACAACCAGAATCAGCAATTTGAAATGAATTTACTTTGATGTACTGTGAGCCTGGATAAGTCACAGCGCTTATTACCCAATTACCCTTCATGGCTACTTGAGCCTGTCTATCTGTATTAGTGCCTGTAATGGAGGTCGTTTTACAAGCAAAAAGCATCACAGATAATGCGATTAATAAAATGATTTTTTTCATTTTTAAATAGATTTAGAATTATAATCTTACAAATGTACTACACATAAAAAGGAAATTGTTTTAAAATTATGATTTTTTATTTTAAAATTAACAGTCGCGACAATTTGTCACTTTTAACAGAATTGGTATTCTATTTGAATAACCTGAAAACATCAAATTAAACTTAAATTTTTACAACCTATGACAACTGGTAAAATTAATGTTTCAGTAGAAAACATCTTTCCTTTAATCAAGAAATTCTTGTACAGCGATCACGAAATTTTCTTACGTGAGTTGATTTCAAATGGAACAGATGCAACACTAAAATTAAAACATTTAACGAGTATCGGCGAAGCCAAAGTAGAATATGGCAGCCCAATTATTGAAGTAAAAATCGATAAGGATGGTAAAAAATTACACATCATCGATCAAGGTTTAGGGATGACTGCGGATGAAGTGGAAAAATACATCAACCAAGTCGCTTTTTCAGGTGCAGAAGAATTTTTGGATAAATACAAAGATTCAGCCAAAGATTCAGGAATTATAGGTCATTTTGGTCTCGGTTTCTATTCTGCTTTTATGGTTGCCGAAAAAGTAGAAATTATTACTAAATCATTTAAAGACGAACCTGCTGCACACTGGACTTGTGATGGTAGCCCGGAGTTTACTTTGGAACCTGCTGACAAAACTTCTCGTGGAACAGAAATCATTTTACATATTGCAGAAGATTCTTTAGAGTTTTTGGAAGAATTCAAAATCAGAGAACTGTTAAATAAATACAATAAGTTCATGCCGATTCCAATTAAATTTGGAACCAAAAAAGAAATGCTTCCTAATCCTGAAGTTTCTGGAGAAGATGCACCAGAAGATACAAAAACTACAGAAATTGAAGTAGACAATATCATTAATAATCCTAATCCTGCGTGGACGAAACAGCCAACAGAATTATCTGACGAAGATTACAAAAAGTTTTATCACGAATTGTATCCAATGCAATTTGAGGAGCCTTTATTCCACATTCATTTAAATGTTGATTATCCATTTAATTTAACTGGAATTCTGTACTTCCCAAAATTGGGTTCTGATATGCAAATCCAAAAAGATAAAATCCAATTGTACCAAAATCAGGTATATGTAACAGATAATGTTGAAGGAATTGTACCTGAATTTTTAACAATGTTAAAAGGGGTGATTGATTCACCAGACATTCCTTTGAATGTATCTCGTTCTGGCTTACAAGCAGACGGTGCGGTTAAGAAAATTTCAAATTATATCACCCGTAAAGTTGCTGACAAACTTAAAGCATTATTCAACGAAAATCGTGAGGATTTTGAGAAAAAATGGAACGATATTAAAATTGTTCTTGAATACGGAATGCTTTCAGAAGATAAATTCTATGAAAAAGCAGGTGCTTTTGTTTTATATCCAACCGTTGATGACAAATACTTTACTCTTGAAGAATTAAAAGAAAATCTGAAAGAAAAGCAAACGGATAAAGATGGCAAATTAGTCGTTTTATATGCTGGAAACAAAGAAGCACAGCATTCTTATATTGAAATTGCAAAAGACAAAGGATACGAAGTATTATTACTTGATTCTCCAATAATTTCGCACTTAATTCAAAAAATTGAAAGCGATAATAGCGGACTGACTTTTGTTCGTGTAGATTCTGACCATATTGATAATTTAATCAAAAAAGAAGAAGCTACGATTTCAAAATTATCTGAAGAAGAAAAAACAAGCTTAAAAACCGTTTTAGAAACTATTGTGCCAAAACAGAACTACTCTGTACAACTTGAAGCTATGGATAGCCAAGCTGCTCCTTTCATTATAACGCAACCTGAATTTATGCGTAGAATGAAAGAAATGAGTCAATCTGGCGGCGGCGGAATGTTCGGAATGGGAAATATGCCTGAAATGTATAATTTAGTAGTAAATACTAATTCAGATTTAGCAACAACTATTCTTGCTACAGAAGACAAAACAGCTCAAGAAAGCTTAGTAAAACAAGCCTTAGACTTAGCAAAATTGTCACAGAACTTATTAAAAGGAGAAGCATTAACTGCTTTTGTAAAAAGAAGTTTTGAGATGATCAAATAGTTTAATCGATTAAACGCTTAACCCAAAAAGACCTGCGAGTAAAAACTTGCAGGTTTTTTTGTTTAAAAAAATAAAAAAATGAGCAAAGAATGCCGAACTTTGAACTGATAATTTAAAAAACTACCATGACGCTGCATATTGAAACTCCCGCATTACTTTTCTCGGCTACCTCGTTAATTTTGTTAGCCTACACCAATCGATTTTTGACTGTTGCTACTATTGTTAGAGGGCTAAAAAAAACATATAAAGAGAAAGAAAATAAAATGATTTTATTAGAAATCAAAAACCTAAACCTCCGATTAACGCTTATTCGCTACATGCAAATGGCTGGTGTAATGAGTTTATTTTTATCTGTTTTTACAATGCTTTTATTGTTTTTAGATCAACAATTATTTGGCATTTATCTCTTTGGTTTTAGCCTATTATCACTATTAATTTCATTAGGATTGTCCTTTTGGGAAATCAACATATCGGTTGATGCTCTGAGATTACATTTAAGTGATATTGTTGAAAAAGAGACCAAAGTTTAAAATGGGAAAAAACAATATATTAAAGGGCGTTTTTCTAGTAGGACTTGGCGCAACAAGCTATGGTATGTTAGCCACATTTGTAAAAATGGCTTATAATGAAGGGTTTTCAACCGCCGAAATAACCGTTTCTCAATTTGTATTGGGAATCCTTGGAATTAGTCTCATTAATGCTTTTCAAAAACTAAAAAAACAAAATACCGTAGTAAAAGCTTCCGGTAAAAATATATTTCAGCTGCTGCTTGCAGGAACTTCTTTAGGATTAACTAGTGTTTTTTATTATTTAACCGTAAGGTATATTCCGGTTTCAATCGCGATTGTTTTATTGATGCAAACGGTTTGGATTGGGGTTTTATTAGAAATGATTTTAGACAAAAGAATTCCTTCAACAAAAAAATTATTAGCTGTTTTAATCGTTTTAATTGGAACCTTATTAGCTACAAACATTCTAAAAACTAGTATTTCATTAGATTGGCGAGGTATTGTATTAGGACTTCTGTCCGCTACTTCATTTACTATAACTATGTTTACAGCAAATCGAGTAGCAATTCACATTTCATCTGCTCAACGTAGTTTATTTATGTTACTTGGCGGAGCAATCATAGTTTTTGTTTTTGCTTTTGTTACACAAACTACCCCTTTCAACTTTACAATTTTCATGAAATGGGGAATAATTCTTTCGCTTTTCGGAACTATAATTCCGCCGCTTTTAATGAATGCTGGATTTCCACATACAGGAATTGGATTAGGCAGTATTGTTTCGGCACTTGAGCTTCCAGTATCTGTATTAATGGCGTATTTTCTTTTAAATGAAACCGTCAATTTACTTCAATGGTTCGGAATATCCTTAATAATAACAGCTATTGTAATTATGAATTTTAATGTTAAAAAACAGTAATACGCTGTAAATCAATATTTTTAATTTACAATTCCCTTTTTTGTACTATTTTTCATAAATTCGTAGTAAATACATTTACTATGAGTTTACCTTTCGATTTATATGTGATGGCTTCGCTTTATTTTTTAGCTGGAATAAACCATTTCAGAAGCCCTCGCCTATACAAAAAAATCATTCCTCCTTACTTTCCAAATCCAAAACTATTAAATATCATAAGCGGACTTGCTGAAATTAGTTTAGCTGTTTTATTATGCATTCCTTTTTATACAAAATATGCCGCTTGGGGAATTATAGCGCTTTTGATTGCGGTTTTTCCAGCTCACATCCATATGTATAGAGATAAAAAAGCAAGTCTTGGTTTGCCAAAATGGATTTTAATTTTACGAATGGCATTACAATTTGTGCTCATTTACTGGTCATTTCATTATACACTTTTAAATATGTAATCTTGAACTTCTAATCTAAAAAATCTCAATTATGAAAAAATTATTAGCAGAATTTTTCGGAACGTATTGGCTTGTATTTGGCGGTTGTGGCAGTGCTATTTTTGCTGCTGGAATTCCTGATTTAGGAATTGGTTTCGCTGGAGTTTCACTTGCATTTGGTCTAACCGTGCTAACTATGGCGTATGCCGTCGGGCATATTTCTGGAGGACATTTCAATCCTGCAGTTTCTTTTGGATTATGGGCAGGAGGAAGATTTTCAGCCAAAGAATTACTTCCCTACATTATTGCTCAATGTATCGGAGCGATTGCAGCAGCAGGAACTTTATATACAATTGCTTCTGGAAAAGCAGGTTTTATTATTGATGCTACAAAAGCTGGAGCATTTGCGTCTAATGGCTTTGGTGCTTTTTCACCAAATGGATACTCTATACAAGCCGCCTTCCTTGCTGAATTTGTTTTGACATTATTCTTTTTATTAGTAATCCTTGGGGCAACAGACAAATTTGCAAATGGAAAATTTGCAGGAGTTGCAATTGGCTTAGCGTTAACTTTAATCCACTTAATCAGCATTCCTATTACTAACACATCTGTAAATCCAGCTCGATCATTATCACAAGCTTTATTTGTAGGTGGAGAACCTTTATCTCAGGTATGGTTGTTTTGGGTTGCACCTATTTTAGGAGCAATTGTTGCTGGATTTATTTATAAAAATTTATTGCAAGACCATTCTAATGCGTAACTAATCCGTATTTAATTTATCTTAAAGAGAAAAATAGAATTTAAAAGTTTTATTTTTCTCTTTATTTTTACACAATGAATCTACTCTTCCAACAAGAACCAATTGTACTCGATTTGCCTGACGCAGAAATCATTTACTATCCACATTTTATGGATACAATTGAAGCAGATGCTATTTTTTCTGAATTGAAAAACACTATTCCGTGGCAACAAGATGAAATTAGAGTTTTCGGTAAGATCCATCAACAACCCAGATTAACTGCTTTGTATGGAAATAAAAACAAAACATATTCCTATTCTAATATTACAATGTCACCTAATCCTTGGATTCCAATTTTAGAAAAAATTAAACTTGAAATCGAAAAAGTTTGTCCAACAGAATTTACGACGGTCTTACTAAACTATTATCGAGATGGAAAAGACAGTAATGGCTGGCACGCTGATGATGAAAAAGAATTAGGCATAAATCCAATTATAGCCTCAATGAGCTTTGGCGCCACAAGAAATTTTCAATTAAAACACAATTCGAATACAGGAATTAAAAAAAATATTCTTTTAGAACACGGTAGTTTATTAATAATGAAGGGAACTACACAACAGTATTGGAAACATCAAATTCCAAAAACAGCTAAACCAATAGGCCCGAGAATTAATCTCACCTTTCGTATTATCAAATAAGTTTTACGAACCTAAAAATCATTAAATTTGGAATAAATACATCATATATGAATGAAATTATTTCTTATTTTTCGTCAATTCCTTCCTCTCATAGAAGTTTAATTTTAGTGGCTGGCATTACTATTTTTTGGCTTATAGAAAATGCCTTTCCTCTTTTTAAATTTAATTATAAAAAATGGCATCATGCAGGAATTAACTTTTTTCTCACTTTTACAACTATAATAGTCAACTTCTGTCTGGCTTTTATTTTATTAAAAACAGCTAATTGGTGTACTACAAATCATTTTGGCGTTTTACAATGGCTCCCAAAAATGCCAAATTGGCTTTATTTGATTATTGGATTAGCACTATTAGACTTAATAGGCGCTTATTTAGTTCATTTAATAGAACACAAAATAAAATTTTTATGGTCTTTTCACTTGATTCACCATAGTGATACTTGGATCGATACTACAACTGCAAACAGACATCATCCTGGCGAAAGTGTAATCCGATTTGTATTTACATCTTTGGGAGTTTTAATAGTAGGAAGTCCTATGTGGATGGTTTTTTTGTATCAGACTCTGTCCGTTATTGCCACTCAATTTAATCATGCAAACCTATCGATTCCAAAAAAATTAGATGTTTTTTTAAGCTATTTTATAGTTTCCCCTGATATGCATAAAGTGCATCATCATTATGTTTTACCATATACAGATAGTAATTATGGAAACATTTTTTCTGTTTGGGATCGTTTATTTGGAACTTTTAGGACGATGCCAAGAGAAGAAATAATTTACGGAATAGACACCCACATGAAACCTGAAGAACACAATCAATTAAAAAACTTATTAAAAATACCATTTCAAAAATAGTGTCTCAACTCAAACAACTAAAAATCAATAAAAAAAATTCTCTTTTGAGAAAAAGTAATAATTTTTTTTATTAATATTGGTATATATTAAAAAACCAAATTTACTAATTGTTAACACCTTATTTGAATTAATTTTCACGTGATGAAAAAGAGTAACCGCAAAGAATTAAACTGGGAAGAGACAGAGAAACTCGTTACATTGGCCCTAGAAGAAAGAAATCCTTTTGAAATTATCAAAAAAGAATTTGGTTTAGCCGAAAAAGAAGTTTTAGAAATAATGAAAAAGAAGATGCCAGCAGAAAAATTTGAAATGTGGAAAAAGAAAGCTACAGCAAATAAACCAAAACCAAAACCTCTTAAAATTGACGATTTTGATGAAGATTTAGATGGTAAATATTATATAAAAAACAAACTAGATTAACATAATAAACTCCTGAATACCAGGAGTTTTTTTTATTCCTTACATTTATATTAAATTTAAATATAAAGACGAACCTTTACCAACCAATCTAAATGTAACATTTTTATACATTTAGCGACAAATAGCAAAAAATAAATAAACATGAAAAGAATATTTTTCACCCTTGCAGTTACCTCTATTTTATGGAGTTGTAAAACCATAGCGCCATCCTCTTCTACTGCATTAAAACAAGAAGTAAAAGTTAATATCAACCTTAATGATGTCAAAGATGATAAAGTTTTGGTTACAATAAACGCTCCTAAATTCAGCACTGAAGAAATTACTTATAGCATTCCTAAAATGGTTCCAGGAACCTATTCTGATGATGATTACGGAAGATATATTGATGATTTAAAAGCATTTGACTCAAAAGGAAATCTTTTAATTGTAAAAAAATTAGACACAAACTCTTGGTCTATAACAAATGCTAAAAACTTAAAAACAATTACTTATTTAGTTAACGACACTTACGATACTGAAAAAGGAAAAGGTTTTGGTAAAGAAGATATCTTTTCACCTGCAGGAACTAATATTGATGCAGGAACTAATTTCATGATAAACATGCATGGATTTGTGGGGTATTTTCAAGATAAAAAAGACCTACCATATAAAGTTACCATAGCACATCCAGAAACTCTTTGGGGTGCTACTTCAATGATTGATCAAGACGCAACTAACACAAGTGATGTTTTTATAACTCCTAGATATGCCGAATTAGTTGAAAATCCAGTTATGTATTCAAAACCAGACTACACTACATTCACGGTTGACGGAATGGACATTTTAATTGGTGTTTATTCCCCAACTGGTAAAGTCACTGCTGAAAGTATCACGCCAGATATGAAAACAATGATGACGGCTCAAAAAACTTTTTTAGGCAAAATCAATTCTACAAAAAAATACAGTGTTTTATTGTATCTATCTACTATGAAAGATACTGACGCCAAAGGATTTGGAGCGCTAGAACATCCTACTGTAACAACCGTAGTTTTGCCAGAAATGTTACCTAAAGATGAATTAGTAAAATCAATGAAAGATGTAGTTTCGCATGAGTTTTTCCATATTGTAACACCGCTAACAATTCATTCACAAGAAATTCAAAATTTTGATTACAATGCTCCAAAAATGTCTGAACATTTATGGATGTATGAAGGTGTAACAGAATATTTTGCCAATCTTTTTCAAATTAATCAAGGATTAATTGACGAAAAGGAATTCTACAGTCGTATTTCAGAAAAAATTGATCATGCTAACAAAATGAATGATACTATGCCGTTCACAACCATGAGCGCAAATGTATTGACGGAACCTTATAAAGATCAATATCTAAATGTTTATGAAAAAGGAGCTCTTATCGGTATGTGTATTGACATCATTATTAGAGAAAAAAGCAATGGGGAAAGAGGTATTCTAGATTTAATGCACAAATTATCTGCCGAATATGGTGTATCAAAAGCTTTCAATGACAACGAACTTTTTGCAAAAATCACCTCTTTAACCTATCCTGAAGTTGGCGAATTTTTGACCAAATATGTTTCTGGCTCAACTCCTATTCCTTATAATGAATATCTAGCCAAAGTAGGTGTAACTAAGTCAACTGAAAAAGTAGCTGGTAATGTTTTCTTAAAAGGGAAATCCCCTTATATATCAGTGAATCATCAAACTAAAGAAATCATTGTACTGCCTAATATAACGTTAATAGATTTTTATAAAAACATCGATTTAAGAGGTGGTGACATTATCATTGCAATAAATGAAAAACTATATTCTCTGGACAACATTTACGATATGATTTCCGATAGTCAGAATTGGAAAGAAAATGATGCTATTTCTGTCAAAATAAAACGAGATGGTAAAGAAATGACTTTAAAAGGAAAAGTAAAACTACCTTACGAAGAAAAAGATAGTCTTGAAGCAACAGACAAATCTAAAAACACCTTGAAAAATTCTTGGTTAAAAGGATAAGACTTTCAAACCAATTTAGAAAATCCCAATTTAGAAATAGATTGGGATTTTTTTTTAAAATTCCATTAAATGAAATCCAATCATTTGAACAATTTTCTTTATTTTGCAACAAAATATAAAACACAAATGAAAAAAACAATTATTGCATTCGCTGCTGTTGCCCTTTTGGCATCATGCAACGATAAAGATTCAAAAACAAATTTGCATATTACTGGAAATATAAAAGGATTAAAAAAAGGAACATTATATATTCAAAGAGTCGTTGACACTTCGTTAGTTGCTTTAGATACTATACTTATTGATGGAAGCTCAAAATTTCAAAGTGATTTAGAATTAAAATCTCCTGAAATGCTTTATTTATTTTTAGATAGAGGTGTAAGTAATTCTCTTGACAACAACATATTGTTTTTTGCTGAACCAGGTGACATTAACATCGAAACTAGTTTAGATTCATATATTGGAGATGCTAAAATTACAGGCTCTAAAAATCAAGATTTATATGAAGAATACAAAAAAATCAATTCTCGTTTTAAAGATGAAAATCTAACTTTGATAGAGCAACAATTCAAAGCAATTAAGAGTGAAAATCAAAAGGCGATTGATAGTATAAATCTTAAACAAGAAACGAATACAAAGAGAAAGTATTTATATGCAAC
The DNA here is from genome assembly GCF_003634825.1 of Flavobacterium sp. 123. Classification (NCBI taxonomy): domain Bacteria; kingdom Pseudomonadati; phylum Bacteroidota; class Flavobacteriia; order Flavobacteriales; family Flavobacteriaceae; genus Flavobacterium; species Flavobacterium sp. 123. The sequence goes on along the minus strand of NZ_RBXD01000001.1, from coordinate 2,063,500 downwards.
TAATTTTGCTATCAATAATAGAAATTATGAAGTTTCTCCTTATATTGCGCTGTCTGATATTTATGATATCAACATCAAATTTCTAGATACAATCCAGAAATCAATGTCTCCAAAAGTTGCAAAATCGTTGTATGGAAAGAAATTAACTCAATACGTTACCGATATTAAAAACCAGAAATAAACCAAACCATTATTAAACCCGAGAAAACCGTATTGCTAAAATACGGTTTTTTTTATGCTTGCAAAAAAGCAACTAATTATTCCATTTAATTGTCGCTGTTAAAAACTGGATAAACTATTTAATGAATTGGATTCTGAATAAAAACAAAAAACCACCTAATAAATTAGGTGGTTTTATTAAAGAGCCGGCGGAGGGACTCGAACCCACGACCTGCTGATTACAAATCAGCTGCTCTAGCCAACTGAGCTACGCTGGCGACGTATTACGGGTGCAAATATAAGCCTGAATTTTAATTTTCCAAAATAAAATCAAACTTTTTTTGCTATTTTTTTGCTTACAATTCGTTGATTTTAGCAATCAATTGATTTGCAGTTTGTTCCAATTCAACATTGATTTGTTTGAAGTGTGCTTTTTTATTTTCAACATTTTTTGTGTTTACTTTTGTAATTAAAGCATCAAAAGCTGCAATAGCTTCGTCAATCAAAGCGTTAGTTTCTGTAGTTGGTTTTCCTGAAGTTGAAATTTCAAACAAGTAAACTGCTTCAATAATATCTCCTAAAACGTAGTTGATGTCTTTTTTTAAATTCTTAACGTTTGCCATTTTTTTTTAATTTTAATTTGCGTTTGCAAAAGTACACATAATCTTTCTATTACTAGCTATGAAATCTAAATTTCTAAAATTGAAGCTTTTCCATTAAAAAAATTTCTTAATTGCCTAATCCTTACGTTTTTTAGAAACTAAAAATCAAGGTTCTTATTTAGCTAATTCTTTTATTACTTCAAGTGCCTTAGAAATATGTTTAGTAGCCATCAAACTACTATTAAAAATTAACTTAATAATTCCATTTTTATCAACTACATAAGTTACTCTTCCTGGCAGCAAACCAAACAAACCTGAAGGAACTCCAAAAAGATTTGTAATTTTTTTATCCGTATCTGACAACAGAATAAAAGGAAGTTTATATTGTTTTGCAAATTTTTGATGTGAAACAACACTATCACTGCTTATTCCTATAATTTCAGCACCTAAATCCTTAAAGTCTTCAAATCGATCTCTAAAACCACAAGCTTCTGCTGTACAGCCTGGTGTATTATCTTTAGGGTAAAAATAAATAACCAAGGGCTTTTTGCCTACAAATTTGAGGCTATCAAAATCATTCCCATCTGCATCTTTAGCTTTAAAAACGGGAAGTTTATCTCCTACTTTCAGTGCCATTATTGTCCTTTATAGGTTACAAAATTACGTGGAGTTTCATAAAGAACCACTTCAAGTTCTAATTCTGGCTTGATTCTTTTTCTGATTTTATTCCAAATCACAACAACAATATTCTCCGCTGTTGGATTCAAATCCTGAAATTCAATTACATCTAGATTAAGATTTTTATGATCAAAAGGGTTTTCAACTTCTTCTTTGATGATATCTGTCAAAAACTTTACATCCATAACATATCCAGTTTCAGGATCGATTTCGCCAGTAACACTTACTGTTAATTCATAATTATGACCATGAAAATTGGGATTATTGCACTTGCCAAAAACCGCATCATTTTTTTCAAAAGTCCAATCTTTTCGATACAACCGGTGCGCAGCATTAAAATGAGCTTTTCTAGATATTGTAACTTTCATACTAATTATTAAATTTTATGGTCTTCCAAGTAATGATAAAATTCGTCAAAAATAATTTTAAACCAAACGGTGTATATTTCAGGATGAATCTCTATGTCCGTTTTAACATCCTCAATTAACATCCATTTCCAATCTTCAACTTCTTCACTATTTATAACTGGAGCTTCATCATAATACCCAATCATAACGTGATCTAGTTCATGTTCTGTCAATCCATTATCAAAAGGCGCTTTATAAATAAAATGAAACAATTCTTTGAGTTCAGTTTTAAAACCCATCTCCTCAAATAATCTTCTGCTTCCAGCCTGAATATTAGACTCGCCTTCTCTTTGATGACTACAACAAGTATTGGTCCACAATAAAGGAGAATGGTATTTTTGATGGGCACGTTGCTGCAGCATAATTTCATTTTTATTATTCAAAATAAAAACCGAAAATGCACGATGCAAAACCGCTTTTTCATGTGCTTCGAGCTTTGGCATTAAGCCAATCTGCTCATCATTTGTATCAACTAATATTACGTTTTCTTCTAACATATTCCTTTATTACACGTCAAAAATACGAAAAAAGAAATGGTATAAATAGCATTTTTGAATTTGTGAAAAGTTTAACGAGTGTTGAATAAGCGAATGTTATAATTTTATGTTTTGGTAATTAACCTTATAATTTAGCTTAAACAAGCCTGAGAATATTATTTTTAAAACATGTTTTTAAAATTCAAATAACGAAACCATGAAAACAAAAAAGCAATTTCTGAGTATTATATTTCTACTATCAGTATTCATTTTTACAAGTTGTGGACAAACTACTAGCATGCAAAACATTCCTATTATGAAAAATACTATAAGTAAACCTGGAAATCCTTATTATTCTAATACTGATACTACCAAACTCCATTTAACTGATGCCGAATGGAAAAAAGTATTACCCGAAGATGTTTATGAAGTAACACGACATGCTGACACCGAAAGACCTTTTACAGGAAAATATTGGAACACAGACGAAAAAGGAACATACTATTGCGCAGCCTGTGGAAATAAACTATTCCGTTCTGGAGCTAAATTTGCGAGTAGTTGCGGTTGGCCTAGTTTTTTTGAACAAGACAATAAAAATAGTGTGATTTATAAAAACGATTATTCGCTAGGAATGGAACGAATTGAAGCACTTTGCGGCAGATGTAACGGACATTTAGGACATTTATTTGATGACGGACCCGCACCAACTGGCAAAAGATACTGCATGAATTCAATTGCGCTTGACTTTATCCCTGACACTAAATAACATGAAAACTTTATTAGCCATTTGCCTGTTGTTATCCCTTAGCGTTTTTGGACAGAACAGCAGTAACACAAAAAACGATAAAAAATCGAAGCTCGAAACAATTACACTTGCAGGAGGCTGTTATTGGTGTGTAGAAGCTGTTTACGAAAATTTAATAGGGGTGAAATCAGCAATATCAGGTTATGCAGGTGGTAAAATTCCAAATCCCACTTACGAAGCCGTTTCTACTGGAAGAACAGGATATGCTGAATCCGTTCAAATTACCTATGACAAAACGGTAACTAATCTAGATGAAATTTTCAAAGTATTTTTTACCGTTCACGACCCAACAACTCTAAACCGTCAGGGCGCAGATGAAGGAACTCAATATCGTTCCGCTATTTTTTATAAAAATGAAGAACAAAAGAAAGCAGCTCAAAACATTATAAATGCTTTAAACAAAGCAAAAATATACAACAGCCCTATTGTCACAACATTAGAACCACTAACACAATTCTACAAAGCGGAAACTTATCATCAAAATTATTATGAAAACAATAAAAACCAACCTTATTGCGAAATGGTAATTCAACCAAAAATAAAAAAATTTGAGAAACTATTTAAAAGCCGTTTAAAAAGAGAATAATACTATATTTACTCTATATTAATTTCAATAAATAAATTCCAGATGAAACTCATTCGCTTTGCTTTATTCCTTTTTGTACTAAATTTCAATTTTATTAAAGCTCAGGAATCAAAACCTTCATGGGCGCTTCTGAATTTTGTAAAAGTTGACAGTATTAATCCCATATTATCACCAGATAAAAAACAAACATTTTTATGTCCTGTTAGCAAAAAAGAAGTGCAATGGGAAGAGCGAAATGTACTAAACCCATCTGCTATTGTAAAAGATGGTAAAGTCTATTTAATTTACCGAGCTCAAGACAACCAAATGACATCCCGCTTAGGATTAGCTGTCAGCAATGACGGTTTACATTTTAAAAAAGAGGCAGAACCTATATTTTTTCCTGATAATGACGCTATGAATTCGTATGAATGGAAAGGAGGAGTAGAAGATCCTAGAGTCATTGAATCTCCTGACGGAACTTATATTATGACCTACACTTCGTATGATGGAAAAATTGCACGCCTTTGTTTTGCTACTTCCAAAGATTTGAAACATTGGACAAAACAAGGATTAGTTCTAAAAGATGAAAAATACAAAGATCTTTGGGCAAAATCAGGAGCTATTGTAGGAGAAAGAAAAGGAAATAAAATTATTGCCACAAAAATTAATAACAAATATTGGATGTATTTTGGTGATACCGATTTATTTATGGCATATTCAGAAGATTTAATTCATTGGCAAGCAGCAATCAATGAAGAAAGCCAAAAAATAATTACCGTTCTTCATCCAAGAATGGGATATTTTGATAGTAGATTAGTAGAACCTGGCCCTTTTGCACTTTTACAAAAAGAAGGAATTGTTTTGATTTATAATGGAAGTAATGCTACCAACTACAATGATACTAAATTACCTAAATTTACTTATGCCGCTGGCCAAGCCTTATTTAACAAAGACCAACCTTATAAATTAATTGATCGTACCCAAAATCACTTTATCTATCCAGACAAACCGTATGAAAAAATGGGCGAGGTAAATGAAGTTTGTTTTGTAGAAGGGTTGGTTTTCTTTAAAAATAAATGGTTTTTATATTACGGAACAGCTGATTCAAAAATTGCAGTAGCAGTAAGAAAGCAATAGTCTATAAATGATGTAAACTTTCTGAAATTTTCAAAGCACATTTTTCGCCATCAATTGCCGCAGAAATAATTCCACCAGCATAACCGGCTCCTTCACCACAAGGATACAATCCTTTTATTTGTAGGTGTTCTAAAGTTTCGCTATCTCTTGGAATTCTTACAGGGGATGAAGTTCTACTTTCTGGTGCATGAAGGACCGCCTCATTTATCAAATATCCCTTCATTGATTTACCAAATTCAGAAAAACCTTCTCGTAATATTTGAGTTAAAAAACCCGGAAAAACTTGCCCCATTTCCACAGATGTAGTGCCAGGAACATAGGAAGTTTTTGGAATTTCGGAAGACACTTTATTTTGTGTAAAATCAACCATTCGCTGTGCCGGTACTTTTTGAGATTCTCCGGCTAAATGCCAAGATTTTTGCTCTATACTTCTTTGAAACTCCATTCCGGCCAAAGCTCCGTATTTAGCAAAAGGTTTGAAATCTTCCAGTTTTAATTCCACTACAATTCCAGAATTAGCCGTAGCTTGATCTCTTTTTGAAGGCGACCAACCATTAGTTACCACTTCTCCGGGACTAGTAGCACATGGAGCAATAACACCTCCAGGACACATACAAAAAGAATACATTCCTCGTCCTCCTACTTGTTTTACAATCGAATATGGAGCTGGTGGCAAATAATCGCCTCGATAGTCACAACTGTATTGAATACTATCAATCAACGATTGTGGATGTTCAGCTCTAACTCCCAAAGCAAAAGGCTTAGGTTCTATAAAAACTTTTTTTCTATCTAATAATTCAAAAATGTCACGAGCAGAATGTCCTGTAGCTAAAATAAGCTTGTTAGCCAGAATTCTGTCCCCACTTTGAGTTACAATACCTTGTACTTCATTATTTTTTATCAAAATATCGGTTACCCTTTTTTCAAACAAAACCTGACCACCACATTCAATTATTTTCTCTCTAATATCTTGAATAATTTGGGGTAATTTATTAGTTCCAATGTGTGGATGTGCATCTACCAAAATATCTGAAGAGGCACCATAAGCCACCAAAAGTTCTAAAATTCTAGTTACATCACCACGCTTTTTTGATCGAGTATATAACTTCCCATCTGAATAAGTCCCTGCTCCTCCTTCACCAAAACAGTAATTAGAATCTTCATTGACAATATGATCAACATTAATAGCTTTCAAATCACGTCGACGTCCACGAACATCTTTTCCACGCTCCAAAACTATGGGTTTCAATCCCAATTCAATTAATTGCAAAGCTGCAAAAAGTCCCGCTGGTCCAGCACCAATAACTAGTACTTCTTGGGCAGACGACACATTTTTATAATGTGGAAGTTGAATTTCATGCTCCTGAACTTTTTCTCCTACCAAATAAATCATCACTTTCAAATTGATTTTAATCGCTTTTTGACGCGCATCAATAGAACGTTTCAAGACAGAAACATGTTGAATTTCTTTCGTGCTGACTTTGATTTGTTTGGATAAATATTCCTTTAATAATTGCTCATTTGCAGCTATTTCAGGAGTAACTTGTAATAGGAGTTCTTTTGGCATTGTATGATTTTTATAGGCAGATTTAGTCAATCGTTAATTCAAAAAACAAAATCATGATGCAAAAATAACATTTTTGAAGCGGAATTAGTTACACAACATAAAATCGATTTTGATTTTTTCAAAGAACCTGTTTTCTAATTAGACTTTGTACCTTTGTCCTTTAAATTGAAAAGCTAAAAAAATGTCTAGAAAAATAAAACTAATATGGGATTTTAGAGGACCAGCTGCCGCAAAAACTGCAGAACATCATGAAATCCATCTAAAAGAATATATTGCTATTGAAAAATTACCTTTGAACATTACCGGTTTTGAAATACAAGGAGAAATGCAGGCAATAGCTTTTATGGTTGTAGCGGATGAAAATATGATTGCCGTACGAGATGCTTTAAAACCGCATCGTGGTGAATTATTTGAATCATAAAAAAGGTTTAAAAGCACATAAATCACTTTTAAACCTTCTTATTTAATTGTTTCTAGATTTTAAAACAGTCTTAATTTGCTACTTCACTAATAAATTTTATTCGCATCAAGCGCAATTCATCAATATCATATTCCCCATCAAACTCCTTGAGCGCATCTTCAATTTTATCCGATTCAGATTCCATAAAATAATCATGAATTTCTTCCTGTTGGTCATCATCTAAAAGTTCATCTATCCAATATTTGATGTTTAATTTTGTTCCCGAATAAACAATTTGTTCCATTTCCTTAATCAAATCATCCATCTTCATTCCTTTTGCGGAAGCAATATCATCCAAGGACAATTTTCTATCAATATTTTGAATAATATATAATTTATTAGCGGAATTTACCCCCGTAGATTTCACAACTAAATCATCTGGGCGAATGATGTCATTATCTTCGACATAACGACTAATAAGCGCGACAAATTCAGTACCATATTTTTTTGCCTTTCCTTCGCCAACACCATGTATATTAATCAATTCCTCTTGAGAAATAGGATATTTCAAAGCCATATCCTCAAGTGACGGATCCTGAAAAACAACAAATGGAGGAACCCCTAATTTTTTAGCTACTTTTTTACGCAATTCACGTAACATTCCCATCAAAACCTCATCGGCAGTTCCTGATGATTTTGATGCGGTTACTATAGCTTCATCTTCTGATTCATTATATTCATGATCTTCAGACATCATAAAAGAACTTGGTTTTTTGATAAAATCCAATCCTTTTTTCGTGATTTTTACAATTCCATAGGTTTCAATATCTTTTGTCAAAAATCCAGCAACTAATACTTGGCGGAGTAATGCCATCCAATATTTTTCATCATGATCTGAACCGCATCCAAAAAAGGATTGAGAATCAGTTCTATGTGCTTTTATAACTGCATTGACTCTACCAATTAGCGTAAAGACAACTTCTTTTGATTTATATAAATGTTTCGTATCCCTAACAACTTCCAAAAGTTGAACCACTTGATCTTTGGCTTCCACTTTGGTTTTTGGATTACGAACATTATCATCCATATCAGCACCTTCTCCAGTTTCACTATCAAATTCTTCTCCGAAATAATGCAGTAAAAATTTTCGCCTAGACATTGAAGTTTCAGCATAAGCTACAACTTCTTGTAACAAAGCAAAACCAATTTCTTGTTCAGCAACTGGCTTCCCTGACATAAATTTTTCTAATTTTTCAACATCTTTATATGAATAGTACGCCAGACAATGTCCTTCACCTCCATCTCGACCGGCACGACCCGTTTCTTGATAATAACTTTCTAATGATTTAGGAATATCATGGTGTATAACAAAGCGAACATCCGGTTTATCAATACCCATTCCAAAAGCAATTGTTGCTACTACCACATCAACATCTTCCATAAGAAACATATCTTGATGTTTTGCACGTGTTTTTGCATCTAAACCGGCATGATATGGAACAGCACTAATGCCATTAACCTGTAAAACTTCGGCAATAGCTTCTACTTTCTTACGGCTCAAACAATATATAATTCCTGATTTGCCTTTATGTTGTTTTATAAAACGAATAATATCTGATTCGATATTCTTAGTTTTAGTTCGTACTTCATAATACAAATTAGGTCTATTGAAAGAAGCTTTAAAAGTAGTTGCGTCAGACATATCTAAATTTTTCAGAATATCTTCTTGCACTTTTGGAGTTGCGGTTGCGGTTAGCCCAATAATGGGAACATCGCCTAACTGCTTAATAATATGTTTTAAGTTTCGGTATTCAGGTCTAAAATCATGTCCCCATTCTGAGATACAGTGGGCTTCATCTATCGCTACAAAGGAAATAGGCACGGATTGAAGAAATTGAACATATTCATCTTTTGTTAAAGATTCAGGGGCAACGTATAATAATTTAGTCAATCCAGAAGTAATATCTTTTTTTACTTGTGCGATTTCGGTTTTAGTAAGAGACGAATTTAATACATGAGCTATACCATTTTCCGAAGACAAACTTCGAATAGCATCTACTTGATTTTTCATCAAGGCTATCAAAGGAGAAACAACAATAGCAGTTCCTTCTTGAATTAAAGCGGGCAGCTGATAACAGAGCGATTTTCCACCTCCTGTTGGCATAATAACAAAAGTATTCTGTTTATTAAGAATGCTTTTTATAACTTGCTCTTGCAAACCCTTAAATTGGCTGAAACCAAAATACTTCTTTAATTCTTTGTGTATATCAATTTCGTTTGAATTCATTCTTTATTATGTGGTATTTTGTATAAATTTGCATCACATAAAGATACAAATTTCTTTTACACATACAAATTTTAACCATTCTGTTTTGATAACTAAAGAAAATATATTGGCTAGTGCCAAAAAAACTATTCTATCAGAAAGTCAGGCAATAGCTAAACTAACTGATTTTTTAGATGAAAATTTCATCAACGCTACACAAAGCATCTATAACTCAAAAGGCAGATTAGTTGTTACCGGAATAGGAAAAAGTGCCATTATTGCTCAGAAAATGGTTGCTACTTTTAACTCAACTGGAACACCATCTTTATTCCTACATGCAGCTGAAGCTATTCACGGTGATTTAGGAATGATTCAAAATGATGATGTGATTATTTGCATTTCAAAAAGCGGGAATAGCCCAGAAATAAAAGTTTTAGTTCCTCTTTTGAAACGTTTTGGCAATACCTTGATAGGAATAACTGGAAACATGACTTCTTTCTTAGCTAAGGGTTCTGACTTTATTTTGAACACTACTGTAGATGCGGAAGCCTGTCCAAACAACCTTGCTCCAACAAATAGCACAACTGCTCAACTGGTAATGGGAGATGCAATAGCTATTTGCCTAATGGAAATGCGTGATTTTAAAGCAGAAGATTTTGCTATATATCATCCAGGTGGTGCTTTGGGCAAAAAATTATTACTACGCGTAAAAGACATGTTAGAAAACTCCTTAAAACCTATGGTTGATCCAAATGCATCAATCAAAAAAGTAATTTTCGAAATTTCCGAAAAACGATTAGGAGTTACGGCAGTAGTAGAAAACAAGAAAGTCATCGGGATTATTACCGATGGAGATATTAGAAGAATGCTGAATGACAGAGACAGCTTTACTGATTTAACTGCAAAAGATATTATGACAAAAAACCCAAAAATGACATCTTCAAACGCTATGGTTGTTGATGCATTCAATATTATGGAAGATTATTCAATAACCCAATTAGTGGTTGTTGATGACATGGAATATAAAGGCGTATTGCACTTGCATGACATTCTTAAAGAAGGTATTATATAATGAGCAAGAAAAACCTAAACGAAATGTCATTTTTAGACCATCTTGAAGAATTAAGATGGCTATTAGTTCGAAGTACAATTGCAATATTAATTCTTGCCACAGTTACTTTTTTTATAAGTGATTATATTTTTGATGTAATCATTTTTGGCCCTACTCGCGCTGATTTTGTAACCTACCGTTTTTTCTGTGATTTATCACATTCGCTTGGTTTTGCTGATAGCATTTGTGTAACAGATATGCCTTTTATTATCCAAAACACAGATATGGAAGGACAGGTAAATATATTAGTTTGGACCTGTATTTTAGCAGGATTTATTCTTGGATTCCCATACATACTATGGGAATTATGGAAATTCATCAGCCCTGCTTTATATGAAAAAGAAAGAAAACATGCCAAACTTTTCATATTTGTATCCTCATTATTATTCTTTTTAGGAGTTCTTTTTGGATACTTTGTGGTAGTTCCAATGTCAGTTAACTTCTTTGCTACATTCAAAGTAAGTGATGTTGTAAAAAATCAATTTAGCATTGATTCTTATATCGGGATGGTTAAAACTAGTGTTGTTGCTAGTGGATTATTTTTTGAATTGCCTATTATCATTTATTTCTTAACAAAATTAGGCTTGGTTACTCCAGTCTTTTTGAGAAAATATTGGAAATATGCCGTGATAATAATTCTTATAGTTGCTGCAATTGTAACTCCTCCAGATGTGGTAAGTCAGACAATTGTTGCTATTCCTATGTTATTAATTTATGAAGCGAGTATCTTAATTTCAAAAATTGTAGTCCGTAATCAAAAGAAAGAAAATGGCTGATATAGTTCAAGAATTCAATGAATATCGTTCCAAAATGAACGAAAAATTACTAGCAGACAACAATAAAATTGTAAAGCGAATTTTCAATTTAGATACTAACGCTTATGCTGCTGGAGCACTTGACGTAAAAACTAAAGAACTTCTAGGATTAGTAGCTTCAGCGGTTTTACGATGTGATGACTGCGTGAAATATCATCTAGAAACTAGTTACAAAGAAGGTGTTACTAAAGAAGAAATGATGGAAGCGATGGGAATTGCCACTTTAGTTGGCGGTACAATCGTTGTTCCACATTTGCGTAGAGCTTACGAATTTTGGGAAGCTTTAGAGGAAGAAACTAAATAATTGTTAATAGGTTTATTTGTTGATTCGTTTATTCGTTTATTTGTGACGTTTAAATTTTAGAAACAAGTAAACAGTTAAGCTAAAAATATGAAATTAAGGGCAGATAATCTTATTAAAACGTATAAAGGTCGTAGCGTTGTAAAAGGTATTTCGGTAGAAGTAAACCAAGGAGAAATCGTAGGTCTTTTGGGGCCGAACGGTGCCGGAAAAACAACCTCTTTTTATATGATTGTTGGATTAGTAAAGCCCAATGCTGGAAATATTTATTTGGATGATTTAAATATCACCGATTATCCAATGTATAAAAGAGCACAACAAGGTATTGGTTATTTAGCACAAGAAGCATCTGTTTTTAGAAAATTAAGTATTGAAGACAACATACTGAGCGTGCTTCAATTAACAAATCATACAAAAGCAGAACAAGAGGCAAAAATGGAAAGTCTAATTGCTGAATTTAGCTTAGAACACATTAGAACCAACCGTGGAGATTTATTATCTGGAGGAGAACGTCGTCGTACTGAAATTGCACGTTGTTTAGCTACTGATCCTAAATTCATATTACTTGACGAACCTTTTGCCGGAGTAGATCCTGTAGCTGTAGAAGACATTCAGCGTATTGTAGCACAATTAAAAAACAAGAATATCGGAATCCTAATTACGGATCATAATGTTCAAGAAACATTAGCCATCACTGACAAAACCTACCTTATGTTTGAAGGAGGAATTCTAAAGGCAGGAATCCCCGAAGAATTAGTAGAAGATGAAATGGTTCGCCGCGTGTACTTAGGTCAAAATTTTGAGTTAAGAAAAAAGAAACTAGAGTTTTAAACCTCCCAAATCATAATGAAAAATCAAAAACCCAGCAAAGAAACATTAGAGAGATGGCGTAAAGACCCAAATAACTGGAAAATGGGAATGTTCTATTATAATCCAGAAGATACCCGAATACTTCCACCAAAAAGAACGTCATGGATGGGATGGACAACAAACTTTGCAAATAGAAACTCCGTTTTGTTTTTTATTCTATTAATCTTGTTTTTTGCGTTTATTATTTCAATGATTCTAAGAAAACATTAATTAATCCACAGTAATAAAACGCAATTGTTGTAGATCACCATTATAAATATTAATGTCTACATTAGTTTTTATTCCAGGCACCTTTGCTTTTTCTGTAAACTGCCAAAACAACCATTCGTCTTGTATTTCCTCTCGATAAAAATTATAATTGGCAATCCAAAAAAGATAATCGCTGAATTCCTCTTTTAGAAAATCATCATAATATTTTTCCCCCGTATAAATGATAGGTCTCACTTTATAATGTGATTCTACTTTAGTAAGCCATCTTTTCAGACCTATTTTAAGGCTATCAATAGATTGATTTTTAGGAAGTCTTTCTATGTCCAAAACTGGAGGCAAATCCCCTTTTTTAAGAGTTACCGTTTGGATAAAAAGTTCTGCTTGCTCGATTGAGTTTTCATTAGGACGGTAATAATGATAGGCACCACGAATCATTTTATTCTCTTTGGCGCCAAGCCAATTTCTTTTAAATTCACTATCAACTCGGTCATTTCCAACCGTTGCTCGAATAAAAACGAAATCTAATGGATATTTTTGTTCTAAAGTATCAACATAGGACCAACTAATTTTTTCCTGGTATTCAGAAACATCAAGACCAATAGTTTTACCTTCACTTTTTTCAAGAACCTGAAAATTTCTAACATCTGAAAAATGCTTGGATTCTTCCGCTTCAGAAAGTACTTTATTCGATTTGAAACTAAAATAATATGCTAAACCCTCTCGGTAGTGATATACAATTCCAACAAGAAAAATTCCAACAAGAACCCAACTTAAATAACGGATAACCTTTGTTACAAATACAGATTTTTTTTTGGATTTACGAGTTACCGTAGTTCTTCTTCTGACTGTTTTTTTTCTCATTCAAAAAAATTACTTTTTCAGAAATGTATTATTTAGCACTGAAAGTAATACATAAAAAATAATAACCATTGGGATTCCTAGATATTCAAAAAACAACAAGAATACAAGGGACAAGGATAGAAATACAATTTGTAGAACATTATCTGTTATATTGAATTTCTTTATTTTTAACGAAAACAAAGGTATTTCAGCATTCAAAATATAAGCACTAAATAATGTAATTCCCATCAACAACCAATGATTTGTCAATAATTCAAGAATAATAATAGAGTCAGAATATTGTAAGACCAAAGGTAAACTCAATATAAAAAGAGCATTTGCAGGGGTTGGCAATCCAATGAAAGAATCTGTTTGACGGGTGTCAATATTAAAATTAGCCAAACGGTAGCACGATCCTAATGTGATTATAAATCCTAAAAAAGGATAAAAAACAATATCCGAATTCATTGTTGGAAACGCACTTGAGTTTGCAATCATCTGATACATAACAACACCAGGCACAACGCCACTGGTAACCATATCCGCTAAGGAATCTAATTGTAGTCCTAGCGGACTTGAAACTTTGAATAATCGAGCAAAAAATCCATCAAAAAAATCTAGGAAAATACCAAGACAAACAAAATAAAAAGCAAGATCAAAATCTTTATTCAAAGCAAAAACTAGCGCTATACAACCCGAAAATAGATTTAATAAAGTAATCAAGTTCGGAATATGCTTTTTAATATTCATCATAATTTATATCAGTGTAAGTCCGGGACAAATTTAATATAATAAGTTCAAGAGAAGTACGTTTTTATTAGAGATTTTTATCTGCCTAGTTACTTTTGCACAATTTACCCAAAGGAAGAAATAAGCTGAATAAAAAATTATATTTTTGAAGAAATTTAAATGCCCTTTCGGCTTGAAAATTATCCTATTGAGAAAAATTTTTCCTTTTTTACTGGTTTTAATACATGCTGGAATTTATGCTCAGGCGGTACGAAAATACTCGAATGAATTCATGAATATTGGTGTGGATGCGGCGGCATTAGGTATGGCAAATACTGTTGTAGCATCGACTATGGATGTTAATTCAGTCTACTGGAATCCTGCAGGTTTAACCCATTTAAGCGACCATCAAGTAGCTGTAATGCATGCCAATTATTTTGCTAATATTGCGCAATACGATTACCTAGCGTATGCCAGTCCTATAGACGATCAAAGTGCATGGGGAATTTCTTTAATTCGTTTTGGCGTAGATGACATCTTGAATACTACTGAATTAATTGATTCAGAAGGGAATATCGATTACAATAGAATTAGTCTTTTTTCGACAGCTGATTATGGCTTTACTTTTTCGTATGCCCGAAAGTTTCCCGTTTCAGGATTTCAATACGGGGTAAATGCTAAAGTAATTCGACGCATTATAGGGAATTTTGCGAATTCTTGGGGATTTGGTTTTGATATTGGACTTCAGTACGAAAAAAATGATTGGCAATTTGGCTTAATGATTCGAGATATCACTACCACTTATAATGTATGGCGTATTGATGAAGTAGAATATCAAAAAATTGCAAATGCCATTCCTGAACAAAACCAAGAATTGCCTGAAAGCACTGAAATTACAGCTCCCAAAATACAATTAGGATTGTCTAAAAAATTCACCATACATTATGATTACAGTGTTATGGCTGCAGCCAATATGAATATGCGTTTTGCCAAAACTAATGATTTGATAACTACCGACTTCATTAGTATTGATCCCGCCCTTGGATTTGAATTTGGCTATACTGATTTAGTTTTTCTACGTGGAGGCTTAGGAAATTTTCAAAATGTACAACAATTTGACAATTCCAAAAAGGTGAGTTTTCAACCCAATATAGGACTAGGTTTTAAGTACAAAGGGATTCAAATTGATTATGCTTTAACCGATTTAGGAAACCAAAGCACCACATTATACTCCAATATATTTTCTGTAAAAGTAGATTTAGGAATGTTTCGAAATTAATAGTAAAACATTCGATTTAGACTTTTGGAAGAATAAAAAACTTTAAAACTCTTTATTATCTTTGAGTATCTTTGCGAAAGAACATTTACTTTTAATAGCAAAATAATGAATTCCTCTTTTCTTAAAAAAATTTCATTTATAGTACTTTTATTTTTAACTATTAACTATAGTTTCAGTCAAAATATCATATTATCAAATCAAGCTCAAGTTAGTGTTTTGACTTGTGGAACTGGCAACGAATCTTATTCTCTATTTGGCCATACTGCAGTTCGAGTAAGCGATCCTGAAAACTTCATAGATGTGGTATACAACTATGGCGCTTTTGATTTTGGCACTCCAAATTTTGTGCTGAAATTCATTAAAGGCGACTTACAATATTTTGCAATCGCGCACTCTTACACTGATTTTATAAATGATTATATTTATGAAAAGAGATCTGTTTACCAACAGGAACTTCAAATCCCAAAAGAGTTAAAACAAAAATTATTTGAAAATTTAAATGCTAGTTTACAGTTAGAAAAACGAAATTACACTTATAAATTCATTGACAAAAACTGTACTTCGATGGTGGTTGATGTCATCAACAAATCATTAAACACAAAAGCTATAGTAAAAAGCTCCGATACTGATATAACTTATAGAACCATACTTTATCCTTATTTTGACAATCATTTTTATGAGAAACTCGGAACAAGTATCATTTTCGGAAAAAAAGTAGACAATTTAGGAACACAGATATTTTTGCCTTTCGAATTACAAAAAAGTTTAAAAACGGCTTCTTTTCAAAATCATCTTCTTGCCAAAGAGAACAAAACTATAATTGAATTTGAAAAAGAAATACCTCAATCTTGGTGGAATAATTTTTACAGTTATATACTTATCCTTGGATTTGTAATTGTAATCAACAAAAAAGGAATTGATATATTTTATCTTGGCCTACTTGCTATATTAGGAATATTGTTTGTATTTGTTGGCTTTTATTCTTTACACAAAGAATTAGAATACAATTACAACATCCTTTTATTCAACCCTACTCTATTAGTATTGGTTTATTTTTATTTTACAAAAAACAACAAATGGATTTATAATCTAGCCTTGGTAAATCTTTCTTGCTTAGCTATTTACCTTACTGTTTTAATTAACAAAGCCCATCTATTAATTGTATTACCTATACTAATAACTAGCCTTGTCGTTTTAGTAAAATTAGTATTGGCTAACAAACGAATTCAAAAAAATTCTTAATCCTTTTTTATTGGCCTCTATAAAACAAAACTGTGGTAATTGTTTTGAAAATGATATTTAAATCTAGGTAAATACTACGATGTTTTATATAATACAAATCATATTGTAGCTTTATTAGACTGTCATCAATTGTCTCTCCATAGGAATAATTTACTTGTGCCCAGCCCGTAAGTCCTGGCTTGATTACATGTCGGGTTTCATAAAACGGCATAAGTTCAGCAATCTCATCCACAAAAACAGCTCGTTCTGGACGAGGTCCAATAACTGCCATTTCCCCTTTTAGGATATTTATAAACTGAGGAAACTCATCTATTCTCGTTTTTCTCAAAAACTTCCCGAAAGAGGTAACTCTAGTATCATTACTAGTTGTAAAAACGGCGCCATTAGACTCCGCATTTTTAACCATAGTTCTAAATTTGAATATTTTGAATATTTTAGCATCTTTCCCTACTCGCTCTTGGGTATAAAACAATTTACCCCTGTTGCCAATAGCATTCCCAAGAAGAATAAAAGGAATAAACAGAAGCCCAATAGCTAAGCCAACACACGAAATTATTATTTCAAAAATCCGTACACCTAATATGTAGAGCTTATTGTTATTACTTCGACTGAATGGAAAAAAACGATAAAAATCTCTAGAAATATATTGAACTGGAATACGGTGTGTTTTACTTTCGTACACTTGCGTGTATTCCCTAATACTATTTCCAGATTCTAATAAACTAATCAGTTGGTGGTATAAATCAATTGTTATCCCTTCTGTTTTTTGAGATGCAATAACAATTTCTGAAATAGAATTTTCTTTGACAAATGAAACCAAATCATTTTTTTTAATATTCCTCACATAATGATAAGCGTTGTCTTCTTTTTCATTACAATCTGAGCTTATATATGCCACAATTTTATAATGCGGATCAATGCTTTCTAAACCAAAAATCAATTCTTCTAATTGCTCTTTATCACAGATTAATATTGCATTTTGAGCAAATCTATTGGAAGCCAAAAAATGAACATAAATCATCCTCCATAAAAACAAAGAACTAAACACTGTCAAATAAAAAACCAACATTTGAATTCTATTTGTAGGTAGTTGTGGCGTGAAAATTGGCGTTAATAAATAAACTAAAACTGTTGTAGATGCGGTAAGTATAGTACTTCTTATAATTTGAAATTGGTTGCTAGCCACTTGAAGATTATACATCTCAAAAATAGTTGCAAAAAAACTAATATAAACCCCAAGAACTATAATCCAACGAGGATTAAATTTTGAAACAATGAAGTAATTAAAATCAAAAAAATAACCTGCTGAATATAATGCTACTAAAACAAAACCAAAATCAAAAAAACGCAGAATGACCTTCCTTTCTGAAATTTCAAAATGTATTTTGTTTTTAAAGAACATTTGAATTATTTAATTTAATTATGTAATATTTCAATTACCCATTAAGATATTTGAACTAATTATTTAGCATAACAATCTTATAATTGCAAAGTTAAAAACTACTAAGAAAGTGGAAAAAAAATAGGTCTAAATGCTAAAATATCTGTTAAAATGCAGACATCTCTATTAAAACAAGTTGATATTTTTAAGTTACTTACTATAAAATAAAATTTACTCCTTTTAATGTATTGCAAACACCTATAAAAATATTTATACTGAAAGCATTTTATCAAAACTAATTATTAAAAAAATGAAGGGGAATTTCATCAGAACGAAGAAATTAAGAAGGTTAAATTCCAAAATACTTTAATAAAATAGTACAGAAATAACTAATTACCTAAATCAAGGAGAAACTCTTTTTTTAGGCAGTACTAATTGAACATTAAGTAACGAAAGTGAATAAACAAAAGCTGGCGCAGCAGTTCTCATAGCCGCATGATTAACAGTCAGAAACCAAAAACAAACAAAACATAATAAGAACATATTGAATTTGTTTTCAAAATACAAAAACAAAGGAGTAAAGAACAATATCATCAAACCTAAAATTCCTAAAGAACCATGTTCTGCAAGCATTCTAGTAATTTCATCATGTGACAATACTTCAATACCTGTTTCTTCTTTACGAACCTCAGCTCCTTTTCCGACACCAACCCCAAAAATTGGATTTTTCAAAAATATATCAATTTCGTTTGCTGCAACTTCTTCTCTACCCGTAAAACTACTTTCTTTTACTCTACCTGCTGCATCTTGATTTGCATAACGCTTATTAATTAATCCTCCTGTCTGAAATGAAGTATATCCCCATACACATAGCATAGCTAATCCTATCATGACAAAAATGTAGTTCAATTTTACTTTTCCATTTCCATTAGACTTTACATATAAAAATAATAATAGCAATAGAATCATTAAAAATCCGGTTATCATGCCTCCTCTAGAAAAGGTAAGCATACCTCTGTAGGTAATATTAACCGCAATAAAAAGATTAAGTATTACTTGAAAAGTAGACTTAGATTCCAAAACAATTCTAGAAAAGAAAATAAACATTCCTAATCCCAAAATAGTAGCTACTTGGTTTGGACCGTATCCACCAGATGTTATGAAATTAGAATCGGTTCCAGTAATTACTTCTCTTACATTTGGAGTAAATAAAGTTAGGTATACCATACAAGTAATAATAGGAAGCCCTAAGCTCAAAAGAATAGTATTCATCTGCACTAATGCTATTTTTTTTCGAAAAGTATACAACGATGCAATAGCAAGACAAACCGGACCAGAGATATTAAAGGCAATAGCTTTCCTGATATTTGTATCAAAATCAAGGACAAAAGTTGAAATAATAACTCCTGGTACTAACAAAATAAGAAATATCCAATAGGGCAAAGCCCCTTTAGAAAAACCACTGAAATACATCCCTACAAACAAAAATAAAATCACTCCATATTTTGTGATTTCATACAATGGATTTCCCCCTGTCATTCTTAAAAAAACCTCACTACCAACAATATATGCTGCTGCTATAAGTACCTCATCATTTTTATTCTGACTTTTAATAATATACCATAACCAAAAGATATAGATTCCATACCCATAAATCTTTGATAAAAATGGCATCATAAAAATTAGTATCCCAATAATAACATGGAGTCCTATAAGGTATAAATAGTTTAAATCTTCTTTTTTCATTGACAATTATATTGCAACCAATTCAAATACTGTTTAAGTATTATTTCCGAAGTAAAATTATCATTTATTGTATGGAATAATTCCTGTCCAAATTTCTTTCTTAATGATTCATTTTCTATTAACTCGATTAATGCCTCACTAAACAATTGATCTTGTAAAGAAGAAACTAAAAATCCATTTTTTCCATGAATGACCAAAGAAGAAATTTCCCCAACATCAGTAACCACAACTGGCTTTTTTTGTTGAGCATATTCTAATAAGGCCATGGGCAATCCTTCAGATTTTGAAGTTAAAATAGCTATAGTAGCTTGGTCTAAAATATTTTTAACATCTTGTTTTGTACCGTAAAGAAAAACATTTTTTTCTAAACCTAACTCAAGGATTTTGCTTTTTATATTAATCGAATAATCATCATAAAAATCTTTTCCTACTAAATGAAATGTCCAGTCAGGATATATTGTTTGTATTTTTTTTGCAACTGCTAAAAGTAAAAAATGATCTTTTTGTTCCCTTAAATTAGCCATACAAACAATTTGCTTTTCTGGAGTACCTTTCAACAAAGTTTCATCAGAACATTCATATTTTTCTGCTGGAAAATTAGGCAAATAAATAGTGTTCTTAAAATGGAGTTTACTTTCTGACCAATCCATAAGTTTTTTATTTACAGAAATAATACCTCTAAAAAAAGGTATAACAAATTGTAATACAAGAGCTGGCCTTTTATTTAAAAATTCACTACCTCCATAATGGTCATGCCAAATTAATACTATCGAAGGACACCCAATTTTTAATAAAAAAGCTAAAAAAAAGGAAGTGCTATGAGCTTGTATATGAGTTACCTTATTCTCAACTATGTATTTGCGTAATTTGACCAATGCCTTATAGTCAAAGGTCTTTTTTCTATCCAAATAAAAATAAGAAACACCAGTATCAATCTGATCAAAAAGAGCTCCTTCCTTTCTGGTCACTACCAAACCTGAGAACTCAATCCTATCAGCAAGTGCATTAGCATAATTAACAGCCATACGCTCAGCACCACCGGCCTCAAGAGAATCTATAATTTGAACTATACGCATCTTTGTTTTATCTATTCTGATTGTAAATTTTAGTTTGAATTAGCTAAAATACTATACAGAAGTTTGAATTATTTCGAATTCAATATTTCTAAAATCTCTTTTTCAAAAAAATCTAAGGTATACTTTCTTGACCAATTTGAAGCTTCAATTCGTTTCTTGTCAAAATCTGTTGCATTACTCAAAAGAGTTTGTATCTGCCTTACATCTTTTTCTAAATCCATTGTCAACAGAACACCTCTCTCTCCATAATTTAACATATACGGAGTACAAGATACTGAGGACGAAATAGGAACACATCCCCAGAACATTCCTTCTGCAATAACCTTGGGCCAACCTTCACTCTCAGATGGTAACACCACAAAATGACTGTTTTGATATGCTGATTTTACTGTTTCAAAATTTTCATTTCCTTGTAAACTAATGATGTTTTGCAATTGATGCTCTTTTATATAAGACATTAATTTTCCTCTTTCAACACCTTCGCCAAATAATTTGAGTCGAACATCAAATCCTTTTCTATATAAATCCTCAACTAATTGAATAGCATATAATGGTCTTTTACCAGAAACTAAAGTCCCCACAAAAATAAAATCAACAGTTGAATATAGCATTAAATTTCGCAAAGGAACTTTCTCTGATTCTGAATAGGTTGCCGTAAAAAAAGGGACTACATGCTTAGAAACTCCCTCCCAACTTCCATAAACCAAAACCTGCATATTCCGAGTTAAGAACGCATTATTTAAAATCCATTGTTGCAATTTATAAGTCCAAGGTTGTTTTGATTTAGAATCCCAATTGCCTGCATATTTAGCTGTTTTTGGTTTATTAGGAAACAAAATTTGGATAAAACAACCCAACAATCCTACATTTCCAGGACAACGCAAATGAATGTGATCTGCTTTTTGCATCGCAGAAAAAATATGCCAACTAATTCTTGGTATTTTATAAATAGAAAGCGCAATTGATTTGAGATTTAAAACATCAAAACTGTCAATCTTTATAAAATTAATATTTTTATGATTGTAAGAGCTTTCTATTGGACTTAGTTTCCCTTCCTCTTGAGGTGCTACTAAAATAATTTCTTCAGCATATTTTGACCAAACATTCATTTCTCGCACATACGGAGAATAAGCATAATATTTGCTATCCTTTAAAATATGAGGAACAAAAGTTATAATAGCAAATTTCATTACTTTTCTAATTTTGGTTTATTAAACAACAAACTCCACCACCCAATAGTTCTTCCAATTGCTTCTGTCAATGCTGCTGCTTTTTTATTTGTAGTCAGTGCATTACTGTATCGAATCATTGTTAAAAGAATAGTGATTGAATGCCATTTTATTTTAGCATTCAGCTGTGGTTTTGGATTCTTAATCCGCCAAACATACCAACCATTCCGAACTACCATTTTTCCATATTGGTATTGGTTAGGTCTTCCTGAAACTGCATGATAATGATTCAGTTTTGCAGCGGTATTTACATATAAATTTCCTGTTTTAGCAAGTCGTAATGTAAAATCTGCATCTTCATATAATCCATATCCTTCAAAATAAGTGGAGAATTGTAACTTATTAAAAACTAATTTTCTAAAAGAAGAAACACCTCCCATTAGCATTTCAACCTGATATATTTTCCCACTTGGAGGTAAAAAACCGATACTTCGTCCATGTGAATATAAAGAGGAATATCCTGGAGGACAATCACTGTCTAATCCCATTTTTTTTCTAAGAACGAAACGACTACTATCTTTTCTTTTCCATCCATCAAAAAAATACTCACTTATTTTTGGTTGATAATTATTGCCTACAAATTCGAAAGCAATTACATCATCAATTATAAAACCTCCAACACCTAAAGCTTCTGGATAAATTGCATAGGTATTCAGAAGTTGTTCAAAATAATCATTTTCTAAAACCGTATCATCATCTAAAAAACAAACTACGTCCATTTCATCTTCAACTCTTTCAATTCCAAAATTTCTTTGTTTTGTGAGCCCTCGATTTTCTGGAGAAACTTTAAAATAATTTAAATTTTGAAATACATTTTCTTCCAAAATACTTTTTGTTTCATTATTTGTCGAGCCGTCTATAATTAAAATCTCGTCCGGATATACTGTTTGTTCCTGAACCGATTGCAATAATTTGAGCAACGGCTTAGGACGCATGTAAGTACAAATAATCAGAGAAAATTTCATGATAGCATATTTAATTTATTTGCCCATAATACACTCTGATTCCATTGTTTTTGAAACATTTTAAAATAACTATATGGATTTTTAATGTCTTGATATTTATAATATTTAAAGAACAAAGTGGTTTTATAAGCTCGGAGTTGTTCCCTAGAATTGTAAGTCTTTCTATACAACATAACTGTTGGTGATGGCTTAGGCTGTATGCTTTCTTTTTGCCATAACAATACTGACTCAGTTCTAAATCCTCCTATTGGGGCTTTTAAATGCAGTATTTTAGGCTCTGGTAAGTAAATTACATCGTGCCCATTATTTCTTAGCATCATTCCAAAGTCACTATCCTCACCATATCCAAACTCATATTGTTTTGAAAAAAAAGTATCTTTCAAACTTTCTGAATTCACAAAACTACATCCAGAACCAAAGCTACCCCATTGAAAAATGTCATTAAATATTTGGCGCTGCCCTTTTTGTAAACAACAAATCGAGACTACTTCGGCTCCAATACTTTTAATATTTATAAAAGCTTTTTCAACGAATTCTCTTTCAATTCTAATATCATCATCAGCAAAAAAAACCCATTCACTTTCAACCTGAGATAAAGCTAAATTTCGAGCATTACAAGCACCTGCTTGATGTATAAAAGTATGTTTAATTTTAAAAGGCCATATTTCTGTAGTCAAATAATCTAATTCTGATATACTATTGGGTAATGGATTTTGTTCTACTATTATAACATTTATAGGCAAATGAGTTTGCTTAGATAAATCTTGCAAAATAGCATACAAAAACTTTTTCCGACCTATTGTAGGGATAATTACATCAATAGTGTTATCTATTGTTGTCTTCAAAGTAGATTGTACGGGAATAGTATTTAACTGTAGCTTATTGTTTTTTCGGGTTTTATAAAATATTGAAACGCCAAAAGGAAGTAGCGGAAATTGTTTCTCGAATACCATTAAATTCAATATGAGTAATACTAACCAGCGCTTTTTATAATGTTGTTTTACAAACTTGAATAGAGTATAAATGGATGCTTCTTTATAAACAATTACACCTTCATAAGAACTCAATAATTTAGGTTCCGAATAACATAATAATCCTAAAGGCATACACACTTTAGCAACAGAATTTAGGTAATAATCAAAATCTAAATCTTGTTTTATTTTACCTTTTATTTTAATAAGTAATGAAGCATGAACTACAC
Organism: Flavobacterium sp. 123; assembly: GCF_003634825.1. Lineage (NCBI taxonomy): Bacteria > Pseudomonadati > Bacteroidota > Flavobacteriia > Flavobacteriales > Flavobacteriaceae > Flavobacterium > Flavobacterium sp. 123. Next base: position 2,039,440 of record NZ_RBXD01000001.1, on the reverse strand, counting down.
CGACGATACTACTCATCTGCCAAGTAGGATAGGAGACATTCTTATTCATTTTAATAAATAGAGATTGCTCAACATAACCAATTTTCCTCCCTAAAAAGTTCATTCCGTTAGGCAGATAAGAGAGCATCATTTTATTATGATGAAAAATAGAGTTTATATCTTTTAAATTAAGAAAATCTTGAAACTCTTCTTTGCACCAAACAATTTTTGATTCTGGAAATAGAGTAGCTAACAAGCATATACCTTTAGAAATTGAAACATTATAATCAAAGGGAGATAAGTAATTTCCATCTGAAACAATTTTAGAAATTCGATTATTTTTATGATATACTACAATCAAAGCTTATTTTATTAAAGTTTCATAAAAACGGAGATTTTCTCTGGAGATTTTTTCAATATCAAAAAGATTTTCTACCCGTTTTCTAGCATTTTCCCCTAATTGTTTTGCTAATAAATTATCTTCTAAAATAGCATTAATTTTTGCTGCATATTCAATATGATTTTTAGGATACACTAAGAAACCACTTTCACCATCTATAATTAGTTCTTTTGCCCAATCAAAATTACTATTTACAATAGGCTTTTGCATCGCCATCGACTCAATAGTTACCATCCCTAACGTTTCTGCAAAAGTAGGAAAAACACAGACTTGAGCTTTTTTTATATATGACTGTACTTCATGATAAGGAATTTTACCAAGATAGCTTACTTTTTCCAAGTCTTCAGACTGAAATTGTTGCTGTAAAAGATGCCAAGTAGATTGTGATTGCGTAGCAATATCAGACGAATCTTCTCCAATCAAGATTAGTTTAGCCTCAGGATGCTGCTTTCTAACTAAATTAAAAATTTCAGATAATTCGTAAACTCCTTTTTTTCGGATAATTGTTCCAATGTATAAAATCAAACCTTTCTCATAAACTCCAGGATTTAAATTCTCAAATTTATTTAGTTCGAGTCCGTAATGAATAGTTTTTATAATTTTATTTTTAATTCCAAACAATTTTCGAGAAACCTCTCCTGCAAAAGTTGTTGGAGCAATAAAAGCTTTCGCTTTTTGAACAGCTAATTTTTCAAACCAAAAATTCTTTAGTTTTTGGTGGCGATTTTCAAGATGACAAAAGTAGGTATCACTACCATGAAAACGAATGACTAATGGGATTTTAAGTTTCATAAAAGAAGTAATACCTGTCCAATCTGGCGCTTCTACTATATCAATTTCTTGATTTTCATATAAAGTATTTAGTATTCTTTGAAGTTTTTTTCTGGTAAGATACCACGAAATTCCTTTCCGTTTTACATTTTGTATTTGTTGAACACAAATACCATTGTCTTCAAAAACGGCATCTTCTTTTTGCCCATATACCAATATCCGAACAGAACAGCCTTGCTTTATAAGTCCTAAAGCTAAGTTTTTAATACTCGTGCCTATCCCTCCAGAGTTTCCTGTTTTATAATGCGGGTATTCTGGTGTTAGAAAAGCAATTTTCATGAAAAACAATTAAATTATTGAAATTGAAAGATATATCAATTTCAGTATTACTGCACAACTTATTTCTTAAAAAAATCTCGTACTATTATGGCCGTAAATTTTCTAGCTCCTGTATCATTCATATGACCACAAGAAGAGAAATATTGATCTCCTTGAACTACGCCCTCATAATTGTGAATTTCAGGATAAATTTTCCTCACTTTATCAAAATAATCCATACCTACCACATTAGAACACATTGGTGTCATAACAGCAATCATATTGATATTGTTGTCTTTACAAATTTGCTTTATCTCTTCATAATATTTATTATGCAGCGGCTTTAGATTAGCAATATTATTTTTCATATTGCCTTTTTTGTTTCCTAAAGCATGATATCCTAATTTTTCTAAATAACTTGTAGGTTCTTTTTTAATTGTTTTATACATCTCTCTAAATCCAATTCTAGTATCAAATGCTACATATCTATAAAAGGGAATGTAATACAATTGATAAAAATCTTCTTCTTTAGAAAAATGATCCGAAATTGTCTTGGACTGATGAATATATGGAAGAAACTGTGCAGAAATACCATCCGCCCTATGTTCGTTGGAAATATTTAAATCTGTTTCAATAATAAGATTTTTAATCTTGTAGTTTCGCTCTATCATTAATTTTAACATCAATGAAGCTTCAAATAAATGAGAACCACTCATTCCAAAGTTAAAGGTCTTCAATCCTTTTTCTTCGAACATTGGCGCCACAAAATGATTGTTTGCCCTAGAAGAACCAAGAATAATTACATCATACTTTCTATCCTTTGAATTATATATATAATTAACCTTTCCTCTATGAGAAGATTGCAAATAAACTGCTGTATAGATTAGGTCCAATGCAACTGATAACAAAACTATTAACAGTAAAACTAGACCTATTAGTCTTAAAAATTTTTTCATTAAAATTGAAAATAAATAAATTCTTTATAATCTGAAAAGGTTCCAAGGGCTATAATAGCAGCAATACATAATGCTAATTTTAGACTACTGTACCTTCCTGAAATAGGTTCAACTTGAGTTCGACTGTTCCATTCAACTAAAATAAATGGAATAATCAAAAGTATAATCTCATAATTATACCGTTCGTTTTCTAAATATTGTGACTGAAAAACTTGATTTGTAAAAATACGAGCTATATAATTAAAGGCTTCTCCAATAGAGTTCGCTCTAAAAAAAATCCAAGCTAAACAGGTTAATGCAAAAGTGCTAATCATACTAAAGAACACTTTGAATGAATCAATATTCCAATGCAATTGAACTATTTCCATATTGGTTCTATTCCTTTTTAAAAGTAATAATGGCAAAAAATATAGAGCATTAATAAATCCCCAAGCAATAAAAGTCCAATTAGCTCCATGCCAAAATCCACTTACCAAAAAAATCACGAAGGTATTCCGAATCTTCATTGCCATCCCTCCACTACTTCCTCCTAAAGGAATATATAAATAATCTCGGAACCATGACGAAAGTGAAATATGCCAACGACGCCAAAATTCAGCAATATCCCTCGAGAAATAAGGATAATTAAAATTTCGCAACAAATCAATTCCAAATAATTTTGACATTCCTAAAGCCATATCGGAATAACCCGAAAAATCTCCATAAATCTGGAATGCAAAATAAAAAGCTCCTAGTAATAAGGATAACGAATTCATAGATTGATAATGATCAAAAATGGCATTTGCATAGGTAGCACAAGTATCTGCTATAACTACTTTTTTGACTAATCCCCAGATAAATTGGTAAATGCCTTCTTTTGCTTTTTCAAAATCAAAAGTTCTTTTTACCTTAACTTGTGGCAATAAGTGCGTGGCTCTTTCAATCGGACCAGCCACCAATAATGGAAAATAACTCACAAAAAGTGAATAATCTACAAAATTATATTCGGCCTTAATCCGTTTGTAGTAGATATCAATTACATAAGATAAGCCATGAAAAGTATAGAACGAAATTCCCACGGGAAGAATTACATGAAGCAATAACGGACTTGTTTTTAAACCAAAACCATTTAACAAATCTGAAAATGAGTTGGCAAAAAAGTTATAGTATTTAAAAATTCCTAAAAATCCTAAATTAACGATTATACTCAACCAAAACCAAAATTTTCGCCCCGACTCCGATTTGCTTTTTTCAATTCTAATACCCGTATAATAATCTAAAAGAGTAGAAAAAACCAATAAAAACAGAAAGCGCCAATCCCAACAAGAATAGAAATAATAGCTTGCTAGTATAAGTAATGCATTTTGTGTGCTTTTTGTTTTATTGAAAACAAACCAATAGAACAAAAATACAATTGGTAAAAAAAGAGCAAAGGATAAAGAATTAAAAAACATAAATAATTTAACTGATTTAAAAATGTAAAATTAAGATTTATTATCCAATACTAAAGCGAAGTGATTTTCAACCATTTTTTCTAATGAAAAATGACACTAAATAATTATCTAAAGAAAATTTATTTCCTGTTTAAGGTTAAAAATTAGTCGTAAAAAATTTCGGTTGATTCAATTATTAAATCGATATAATGTATTAGCTATCTGCTTACAAGTATCTTCTAACTTTTTACCTATTTGTAAATCAATCATTGTTTTTCTTTGAGCAGTCCTTTCTTTTGGATAAAGTAGCGATTGATTGATTTGAGCTATTAGTTCTTCTTCATTTTTTGCAACAGTCACTGATCCGCTGTCAATTACTTTTTTTAAATGATTATAACCTAAAAATCGTTGGTCATCATACAAACCGTTCTCTTTATTACCAAAAACAGTATTAATTACCGGTTTATCAAAAAGCATAAAATCTAAGCTCATTGTAGAACACATATTAATATTCAGATCTACATATTCTAAAACAGCTCTCAAATCTTTAATATCTTCCTCTGATGGAACACGCTGCGACCAGCTTTCAGAATGATTTTCACGAGTTAAAATCCATTTTGGATTATTCCAAATGATTTCAGGGAATTCTTCTTTTATATTTGCAAAACGTTCAGCCCCTTCTGCCGGTGAGGTTCGCACCAAAAATTGACATGAAGAGGTAATTTTTTTATCCCGAAGAGCAGTAGCAATAGTTTTAATAATTAGCGGGTCATTTTTGCCAATACTAGCATCTGCACAGCTGAAACAAATAGTTTTTAACTCCGTATTTAAATCAAATTTCAAATAGAAATCCTCCTGTTCTGTTTTGTATTTTTCCATTACATAAGGTTCAAACTGGGGCGTCCCTACCACTTTTACACTTTCCGCTTTCACTTTTGGATAAAAATGAAGCAGTTCTTTTTTCATTAAATCGCTCCAAACCAAAAAATAATCAAAAGCACCTAACATTCTCCCTTTTGATGCTAGATTATCCCAACTGAAAATAAAAGTACTTACTGGTATTTGTAATTTTATTGTAGCATATAAAAAAGGGGCTAAATAAGGAGGCCTTTGGTGCGTAAAAAAAACATGGGAAGGCTTGTCTTCTTTGAGTAATTTTAAATAGGATTGAGTAATTTTATTTTTCGAAAAAGAAATAAATTGTAATTTTTCGGCTAATGCAATACTCGAATCAGAATGAATGAAACGGGTAAAAAAATAAATACTTTTAATTAGTAAGGAACGAATCGAATTAGTCTTGGGATAGCCTGAATCCAAATTATCTTTCATCCCATAAAAAGATTTATACTTTTGCAAATGTGCTAATTCTTTCCATTTTCTAAAAACCCAAGTTGGTTTTCCTTCAATAAAAACATCCAATTCTCTTATTGTAACTTTAGAATGTGAAATGGAATGATATGCATCAATAGGTAAGCCGGAATAAATAGTTACCGAATCAAATTGTTGGATTGCTTCAACTATGAAATCACTCATAATAAAGTTTCTAAACCCAACTCCATCTGTTATTACAACACCTAATTTATTCATTATATATCTCTAAATTGTTTTTGATGATTAATGGCCCAAGTATCTTTATTTTGTAAAGCCTCAAGGAATAATACGGTACTATTTCCTTGACCAAAATCAGATTTTGTCTTTTCAACTTGGTGATTATAGATAATTTTCAAAGCTTCACTAATACTATTTAAGTTATAATCGACATTAATAATTTCTGCATGCACAGCTCTATTTTGTTGACGTGTCCCAATATTGATGATAGGAATTCCATAATAAGGAGCTTCACGTATTCCTGCGCTGCTATTCCCTATTATAAATTGTGCATTTTTAAGTAAAGTCAAAAAATACTCAAATCGTAAGGAAGGAAAAATTCTGAATCGACTATGGTTGACCAATTTTTTATATGCTTCTAAAATAGTATTTGTACCCAAATCATTATTAGGAAAAACAACAACATAATTATGCGTGTCGTTCAATAAGGCTTGAACAAAATCATTTGCATATCGTTCCATTTCTTTTGCTTCAGTTGTTACTGGATGAAACATAGCAATGGCATAACTATCAAAAGTAATTTGATAATAGGTCTTAGCAACATCCAAGTTAGGCAATGTATTTGAAAACATAATATCAATATCTGGTGAACCTATTGCGTGTATGGAAGAATTGATTTCACCCATTTGTTTCAATCGATTGGCTGCATTTTCATTGGAAACAAAATGAATATGGCTCAATTTACTAACACTATGACGAATTAACTCATCAACTGTCCCCGAGATTTCTCCTCCCTCAATATGAGCCACTAAAATATTATTCAAAGACCCTACAATAGCTCCAGCTAGTGTTTCTACTCGATCTCCATGAACAATAATCATATCTGGATTAATTGTTTTACTATAAGCAGAAAGTCCTTCGATGGTTTTAGCCAAAGTCAAATCCATAGTAGTTTCGTGGGTATGATTTTCGAAAGCATGAACGTTCTCGAAATGGCATCTTTCGATTTCAATAAGTGTATATCCATACTCTTTTTGCAAGTGCATGCCTGTAACAAAAACAAAAACTTCAAATCCTTGCTGTTTTTCAAGAATTTGAATCAGGGATTTTATTTTACTAAAATCAGCACGAGTTCCTGTAAGGAATAGGATTTTTTTCATTTAAAAATATAATATTATTTTTTATCTATCACGTTGAGCGCAGTTTAGATCGTTTATTTCATCAATTCAATCTGTCACGTCGAGCGCAGTCGAGACACTTTAGCGTATTATTTTGAATCTCGACTTAGCCTGTCCTGAGCGAAGCCGAAGGGCTCGATTTGACAACCAAATTGCTTATATTAATGCCTAATATTAAGTAGAGACACTTCCCAAAAAATCTCTATAAATCAATCTCATTATTTGTGTTGTACTTATGATGTGTTGCATTTCTACACTCAGACAGATCCTGCAATTTATCAAAATTTTCATCTATTAAGCACTGCTTTTTAGCTCGACTCCATTTTTTTATTTTCTTCTCGAATTCAATTGCTTGATTAGGATCCATAAAATCCTGATAAAAAGCTAATGACACAGGTCGTCTTGAATGAGTATAAGCAGCTGGATATTTACCTACATTATGTTCCATCACTCTTCTTTCTATATCCGATGTAATTCCGACATATAGAGAATCATCATTACATTTGAGAATATAAACATAATAGAATTTCACTTTTTATATATTTTATTATTTTGAATCTCGACTTAGCCTGTCCTGAGCGAAGCCGAAGGGCTCGATTTGACAACTAAATTGCTTATCTTAATGCCAAATATTAAGTCAACACGCTTTAGCGTATCATGTTGAATCTCGACTGCGCTCGATTTGACACGTCTATTTTATTTATTTAATATGTCTTGTCGAGCGCAGTCGAGACACTTTATTAAACAAAATCCGCCCAATCTAATTGTTCATCATTTTCAATATCTCTAACTGCAATTTTTCCTAGTATGGCGTGAAATTGCTCCGCCAATATTTCTCCCGTTCCGGGACGTTTTACCCAGATATTTTCTTTGGTAAATACTTCCCCTTGCTTGATATTAGCAATAGTACATACTGTTGCAAAAGCAAAATCAATGGTTACTTGTTCCTCTTTGGCTGGCGCTTTAGTTCCACCTCGCATTTGCCAAATTTCATTGGAACTTTCAATCAACATGGCAGCATTTTGCTCATCCATACTGCAAATAATATCTGGACCTGTCCTATTCATATTATCCGTAAAATGACGCTCTAGAATACTTGCACCCAAAGCTACAGCTCCGAAACAGGCATTGTTGTTTAAGGTATGATCTGACAAACCAAAAACTTTATCTGGAAAAGCGTTATGCATTTCAATCATAGCACCCAAACGAACCAAATGTATGGGTGTAGGATATAAATTAGTAGTATGTAATAATGCCAAAGGGATATTGTGAGAATCAAATATTGCAACTGCTTTTGCAATGCTTTCAATTGTATTCATGCCTGTACTCAAGATAACAGGTTTACCAAAAGAAGCTATATGTTCTAAAAGCGGATAATTATTGCATTCGCCCGAACCTATTTTATAAGCTGGTACGTCAAATTTTTGCAATCGTTCAGCTGCAGCACGAGAAAAAGGAGTAGATATAAAGATCATTCCTTTTCTTTCTACATAATTTTTGAGTTCCAATTCGTCAGCCTCATTCAGAGAACAACGCTCCATAATTTCATAGATAGAAACATCCGCATTTCCTGGAATTACTTTTTTAGCGGCTCCGCTCATTTCATCTTCTACAATATGCGTTTGATGTTTTATTACCTCAACACCTGCTCTGTAAGCAGCATCAACCATTTCTTTGGCAACAACCAAAGAACCTTCATGATTAATCCCTATTTCAGCAATAACTAATGGTGGAAAATCGGGGCCTATTTTTCTACCTGCAATTTCTATGTATGGTTTCATGAAATTAATTATAAATTTGGAATCAAGTATTTTTTATATAAATATTCAGCATAATCAAAATCCTCTTGAGTATCAATATCAATCGTTGCAAAAATATGATTCACTTCATAAGGAAAGGCGTTTTCTGAAATAATAGTACCTTCTTTTATGCATTTCGCTTTTGTGATGTATAACAATCCGTTTTCAAAATACAAAGGTTCTAAATCTTGGCTACGTTGTCCAATCTCATAATTAAAAGGAAGGAATTGATCCTTTATAATTTTTCCTAATTTATGATGATTTCTTGAAACAGTAAATAAGCTATCAACCCCTTCGGAATGAAATTTTTCTATACAATCTTTAATCAGATTAATTGGTCGTAGTGGGTTTGTGGGCTGTAACACAATTACATTTTCAACTTCAAAATCTATTGTTTCTAATACATGTTGAATGGCTGTAATAGTTGGCTCAAACTCACCAGACAATTCTTCTGGTCTATCAATTACTTTAGCTCCATATTGCATGGCAATATTCTTGATTGTTTCATCGTCTGTCGAAACATAGATTGCATCAATATAATTTGCATTTGCTTTAGCATATATAATACTATGTACCAATAACGGAATTGAACCTAATTCAAGAATATTCTTGTTAGGCAATCGTTTTGAACCGCCACGGGCTGGAATTATTACAATTGTTTTTGTATCCACTACTCTAAAGATTTTTTAGCTTCCATAATAATTTCATTCATACCGTTTGACCAGGATCTAGAGGAATACAATTCTGACTTAATACTTAAACCCTGTTGCGGGTTTTTAATAAAATCCATTATAGCCTTTTGCCATTCACTTACAAAATGAGGTTTATCTATTAACTGGCCCAACTTACCATATTGCAAGACTTCGGGCACGCCTCCAATTGCCGAAGCAATACAATAATTACCACAGTGTAATGCTTCTATCAAACTCATACCAAATCCTTCATGACAGAGTGTTGGATACAAATAACAATCTGATGCTTGAAAATATAATGCTAATTCATCGTTAGGAATTCTTCCTAAAAAACGCACTCCTTCAAGAGGTGTTTTGGGTTCACAACCGATAACCCATAATACCATATTGTATTTATCTTCATAAACTCTTTTCCAAGCATCTAATAGTATATGTAGTCCTTTTTTGGGTCGATCTTGCGAACACCAGACAAATACTTTTTTTCCATCAACACCCATACTCTTTTTCAGGATTAGTTTTTCTTGCGGTAAAAGCGGAAAGAATTTTGTTGTATCAATACCATTGTGCAATACAGAAAAACGGGTTGGTAAAATGGTGTAATAATTTTTATGAGCCAAATAAGAATCATTGGTCAACAAAACCATTTCATCAATGGATTCAAAAAACCATCTGCCATCAAAATTTTCAAAAAAGGGGGCAAAACCATGATAAAAAAACTGAATATAACAATTAGAACGCAACTTTTTTGTTTCTAACAAGTCCAAAAGTGGTTTTATGATGCCAAAATTATCTACAATCTGGATAATAAACTTTTCATTTGGATTAATTAATTTCTCCAAAGCATCAAGATAACCAATATAAATATTCTTTTTCCACTTCTTTTTTGCCTTTGTATAAAAATCATTTGCTACTATACTATATTGGACCTTTTCGAAAGGTTTAGTAGGTAACCCGCATACAATATAATCTATTTGGTGTTCATCGTTCAAGTAATTTTTATATAATGTAGTCCAACTACCAATTTCAGAAAAGGGTAAGGAAACTTGGGAAATGAGAATTACTTTGGACATCGCACTTGAAATTGGATTAGTAAATATAAAAAAAGCTAATTACACTTTTGTATTTTAAGATTAATTGTCTTTAAATCATCGCTAATCCTATAGGAATAATTACATCCGTTATAAAATGAAATTAAGTGTAGTAATAATTTGTCGTTAATTTCTTTTAACGAATAATATTCAGGAACCGTTTTACCAATTATTTTTTTGACTTTATACTTAATTGTAGTTTGAAATTTATCTTCTAAGAAATTAACATTTAAAATACCCGCTGAAAAATTGGGTAATTCAAAAAATAAAAAATGATCAATAGCCTCTTTGTTATTTAGCACTTCAATTGATTTTTTTTGTATTTCTAACTGGTCAAATTCGATTTTTGAAAAACTACATCCCCAATCCTTTTGATTTACTATAATTCTTTTGTTCGATTTATTATATAATAAATGCTGCGCATTAATTCTCGTAATATTGGACAATTTTAAATTCTGCGTTATTTTTTTTTGATCTAATTTTCTATACGATTGATGCCATTGATGTAAAAGCATTACATCAGAATCATAAAAAAAAACCTCTATCCCATTGAGCTGCACCCGAATATGTACATCCTCATCTTCGGCACCCCAAAAATGTAAAAATTCATCAAATCCGTGAATTGCTTTTAATTCCTTCAATGAAAATAAAGATAAACCTTGAGCTCCTTGTCCACTAGTGAAAGCTATTTTATAATCACTAAATGACTTAAGTTCTTTTGATTCATTCTCTTCCAAAAAGCCCACTTTAAAATAAACAGCTTGTTTGGGATTTTTTAATTGGTATAATTTCTCCACAAAATCATGTCTAAAAATTATGTCAACATCAGCAACAAAAACATAAGTGGTTGTAATCATCTGCAAACCAATATTTACCGCTTTAGCACGTGACCATGGACGGTTAATATGGTATGAATAAAAATATTCGGCAAAATGATATTTCGTCAATAACTCTTCAACACTTTTTGCCATCTTAAATTCAGAACCGTAATCTACAAATAAGACTTTGAAATCCATACAACTTTGCCCAGATAATGAATCCAATGAACGTTTGACACGACTTAATTCACGGTCACGATAAGGGTAAAGAATTGTAATCATAAACATTTTGTTTTTTAAATATTATTTACTCAATTTCTTTCAAATTAAAAACGTAACATTATTTCATTCAAAATTAATTTGGTAAACAAACAATATAATTTATCTTCTAATGTCAAATTTTTTTAAATGAATCAACCAATACCCTTTCTTAAAAAAAAGAATCACTATTATTCCAAAAAAAAGTCTGAGAATTTCTAAAAAACGAAGATTTACATTTGCTATGTCTTTCAAAATTAATTTAAAATTATTTATACTCTCCTTAAAACACGACAAGTTTCTAATTTCATAATAAAAATTCACTTCCCTATAAATAACATATTTTTTAAGCTTATTAATTTTAGCATCTTCTAAAACTTCATTACTGGAATTTAAAAACTGATACACTTTTTGAAAATAATCAAATTGGGATTGCAAACACAGAGGGTCATTAATAGATTCTTTATCTATACTTTGATGCCCTCTACGAACATAAAACAATACTTCTTCGAGATAACAAAATTTACCTCCTTCAATTAATCTTTTAAAATTAAAATCTGTTTCATGTGCATTATATAGAGTTTCATCAAATAGCTCTATATCTTCTAATATTCTTTTTCTCCAAAGTGAAGATGGTGTCAAAAAATAAAGCTTCCCTATTATAAAATTATATATTGCATTTTTATCAAAAGTGATTTCTGGGTAAAAATCTTCATTTAAATCATCTATAGTTTTTATGAATTTTTTTGAAAAGCTAGCACAAAAATCCAAATCCTTATTCTGTTCTAAAGCTTGTACTTGTTTTGCGAGAAAATCAGGATGCATGATATCATCACTGTCAAACCATTTTATATACTCTCCATTACTCAACTCATAACCTATGTTTCTACAAGCATTTGCTCCTTTTTGTCTATCAATAGGTCTATGATAATATTGAAAACGCATGTCTTTTTTTATGTAACTGGCAATAATCTCTTCCGTGTCGTCTATACTCCCATCATCAACGATAATGCATTCCCAATTAGTATAGATTTGTGCCAAAACGCTATCGAGCGTTTCACCAATTAAGTGAGCGCGATTATAAGTGGGAATGATTATAGATACTTTATTATTAAACATCTAAATAATTTAAGTTTCTACTTTTATTTTTTGTTCTGCTAAGATTGATATTATTTATTTTATTTTTAAATAAATAAATTTGTTTAAGATAGCCAGAGGCTTTTTTAAAATTAAATTTTAAAACACATAAAAAAAATAATTTATAGTATTTCTCAAGCTCTTTTTTTACTTCAACTTGACCAAATTGTCTATTAATATCTCCGTATTTATGATAAATTTCTCGCAAAAATGTAGAAAAATAATTTTCAGAAAACAAATCAATTTCCATTATTTTTGGTTTATGACTATCATGCCTTATAAATGCTTTAGGAACAACTCCAATTTTTATTTGATGAAATCTGGCTCTTTGACAATAATTATCATCTTCTCCATAATGATAAAATAATGGATCAAACCCACCTATTTTCTTAATAGTGCTTGTTGGCAAAAGCCAAGCAGCTGCCTGAATAAAATTAATATCATAAATCTCTTTTAACTCATTATTTATAACAAAATCAGAATAAAAAGTTCTTGAACTATCATCAGCCATAAATTTGAAAAAATAATTTTCGAGTAGTTTTCCAGAATAATCCAATTGAATAGGACTTAAAATTCCAAATTCTGGTTTATTAAATGACACTTTTATTAACTTTTCAATCGTATTTTTATCAACAAAAGCATCTTGATTTAATAAAAAAACAAAATCAGCATTATGCTTTAATGCATAAGATATTCCAATATTATTAGCTTTACCAAAACCTAAATTCTCATTTTGTTGTAACAAAATTATTTTTGAGAAGTTTTCTTTGATAAATTTAATAGTGCCGTCTGTGCTATAATTATCAACAACTATAATAAATACAGGAATGGAACTATTTAAAATACTATTTAAACATTCTTCTATCCACTTCATCCCATTATATGTTACAATAATGGTATAAATTCGCTTCATACCAATTTCCTTTTTAAATATCTAAAAATAGTTCCTGTTTTACTCTGACTTTTAAATAACTTCCATTGTCTATTTAAATTCAATTGCCAAAAAATTGTCCTGTATAAATTATTCATTAACCTACTATATTCATTTGTCATATTTTTATTGTTTACATAAGTTGCTTGATCTTTATGTAACCTAAAAGCTACTAACTCTTCATCAATAAAACCTATATCATAATATTTCATAACACGGTACCAATATTCAAAATCAAGAGTCTGTTTTAACTCTTCATCGAAATAACCTACTTTTTCAAAACAACTTTTATTTAATAAAACAGCTGGAGGCTCACCTATTTTATTTGGAGGCTCATTCAATAAACTATAATTTTTTAAATATTTCCTTCCTTTTTCTATACCCGATTTAACTTCAAAGTCAATCCAGCTTTTATGTAATATTCCACAATCCTTTATCCATTTATGATGTTCTAAATCTGTTGAATCATACAAAATTTTTCTTTTGCAGTAAACAAGACCAACATTTTGGCCTTTTAATGCCAATGTTATCATCATTTCGATACAATTATCAAACAGTATGTCGTCTTGAAATAAAAATTTAATAAATTTTCCGTTAGCTTTTTTGACACAATTGTTCCAGTTAGCACCAATACCACTAGGTATGTGATTATAAATATAAAATGGAATTTGAGTATTAGACATTATCCTTCTAAATATTTCCAAAGTAGAATCTTGCGAATTATCGTCTGAAATTATTATCTCAATATTAGAATATGTTTGATTTAAAGCCGAATGTATTGCTTCCTCAATATATTTAGCTCCATTGTAAGTAGGTATACAAATTGAGACTAAGGGATTATATTCTTTAACCATTTTTACTTTTTACTTTTTAAATAGAAAAAAGGATAGCAAATAAATTTACCTATTTTAAAAGTCAACGTGTCATGTATTCTTTTAATATTTTTTTCCATTTGTAGATTTTTAATTTTTGACCCTTCAAATATCGAAGTCTTCAATTCGAAAATCTCTACATCTGATGCAATAACAATATTATACAAAGGTTCAATTTTATTTTTAATAACATTTAAGTTATCTCCAGAAAAAATTTCTATCTCTTTATAAGAATTTTCATTAGAAATAATCGAATTGAAATTATAAGACTTTTGAAAATAAAACGAAGCTTGTTTAAAATAACTATTAATTAAAGCTTTAAACTCTTTAAAATATAATTCTTTAATATGATAAATATTGTTTTGTTCTATTTTATCCGAATAAAATTCTTTGTCAGGGGATGACATAATTAAAGTTCCAGTTGCTGTTAAAACTCTTTTTATTTCAAGCATCATTTCTTCATGTTTATCATGATGTTCAATTGTTTCAAAACTAACTACAACATCAACTGAGTTATCAGGAACTGGAACATTCGATGTTGAACCTTGTCGAAATTCTAAATTAGGACAGGTATATTTTATTTTTGCATTTTCAATTGAATCATTATCAATATCAACACCAATAACTGACAATGCAGATTTAGACAACAAAGAAGAACCATAACCCTCACCCGAAGCAATATCCAAAACCCTTCTACCTTTAACAATATCTAATACAACTGAATACCTATGAAAATGTTCAATTGTAACATCAGAAAACTCATAAAACTCAAGCCTTTCTCCTGTTGATTTCTTAATCATAATAATTTATTTCCAATTTAATAAAGGACGTACAATACCTGGAAATCTTCCTGAATAATTTCCTCTAACTGTGTGTTCTCCTATTTCATCTATTACATTAAATCCTACAATGTCCATTTCGTGAAATTCTACATAAAATGGATTATAACGCATGATTGCGAAACTACAGGAATAACCACTTTCAGCTAAAAAATTACCAGGGATAATGATTTTTGTTGAATGTATTCCTAAAGGTAACGATTTTTTTAAGGTGTTTGAATCTTTATCGTGTGAACTAAGAATATGAACATTATGATTATTAAACAAATTAAACCCGTGGGTAAATAATTCATTTTCTTTAAGAATCTCATAAGTAAATTCTATTTGTATATTATCAGTAATAAAATGATTAACAGAAACTTCATTTTTTTTATTGAGTACTTTAGCATACAATAACCTTATAAAACTCGAACAAGGCGCTTGTTCAATAGACCATTTTTTTTCTGCATTGTTTGTTGAATCATTTAAATATTTATCAATAGCGTCGTCAATACCTCCCTCAAAAACCACCTTCCCATTTTCTAAAACTATACCTCTCGTACACAAACTCTTCACTGCTGCCATATTATGGCTCACAAACAAAACCGTTCTACCACCCATTCTAGAAATATCCTGCATTTTACCAATGGCTTTTTTCTGGAACTCAGCATCACCTACAGCAAGAACCTCATCAATAACTAATATTTCGGGTTCTAGAAATGCCGCTACGGCAAAAGCCAATCGCACCGTCATTCCGCTACTATAGCGTTTTACGGGTGTATCAATATATCGCTCACAACCTGAAAACTCAATTATTTCTTCAAGTTTTGATGTGATTTCTTTTTTGGTCATACCCAAAATAGCCCCATTCAGAAATATGTTTTCCCTTCCGGTCATTTCTCCATTGAATCCTGTCCCTACTTCTAATAAGGAAGCTATTCGGCCTCTAGATTTTATGTTTCCCGTTGTAGGTGCTGTTACTTTTGATAATATTTTGAGTAAAGTAGATTTCCCTGCGCCGTTTTTGCCAATAATACCAAGAACCTCTCCTCTTTCCACTTCAAAATTAATATCTTGCAAGGCCCAAACGTAATCACTTTCACCTTTGGTACTTCTGTCGTTTGTATCTCCTATTTTTAAATAAGGATTCTCTTTTCCACGTAATTCATGCCACCATCGGTTTAGGTCATGACTAAGTGTACCTGTCCCTACTTGCCCGAGGCGGTATTGCTTGGAGATATTTTCGGCCTTAAGTATAATTTCTTTCATTTTTAGTGAATCGTGAATGGTGAGTAGTGAAACGCGAATAAAAAGCTGTTAATAAACTAACTATTCCCTTCTAACGACTTACTTATATTTTTTTATTTATATAATTCTTAAATCCAATCAAGAGTTTTTTAACTTCCACTAGTTGTAATTCAAAATCATTCGTTTTTGTAATAAATCCTAATCGTATTGCAATTAGATATTGAGTTTCTAACTCTGACAGTGACCCTATAGAAATATACAAAAACTGTATTAATTCTTTATCTCCTTTTCGTGAAGCTCCCTCTGCTATGTTTGATGGAATCGAAACTGCAGACCTTCTCATTTGACTTGTTAAACCATATTTTCAGTATCTGGAAACGACTGTGTAATTTGATAGACATTGACTACCAAATCCATACTTTTCTTCCAAACATCCAAATCTTTATGATCCCTATTTTTTATTTTCACATTTCACGACTCACTTCTCACCACTAAACCGTATCAATGAAACTTTTCTCGGTCTTATTAAAAACTAAAAGTCCCGTAAAAAATACGATTACTGTTAACAACACTGTATATACTAATCCCAAAACAGAAATTTGCCCCGCATTCAACAACATATATCGTGTAGTTTCAATAACATATGCCAAGGGATTATAAGCAATAAGCCATCCGTAATTAGGCATTTTTTCGTGAATTAATGCCATCGGATACATCACTGCAGATATATACATCAGTAACTGCACTCCAAAACTAATAAGGTAGCTCAAATCTCTATATTTAGTTACTAATGACGAAATAAACATTCCTAATCCCAAACCCAGTATTCCCATTAAAGCTACTAGTAAAGGAAAAAAAATAATGGTGGGGTTAAGACTTATTACCGCTCCTTGAAAGTAATAAAAAGCATAAAAAATAATAAAAATCAGAAATTGAATTCCGAATTTCAACAAATTAGAAATAACGATAGAAATTGGCATAATGATTCTTGGAAAATAGACTTTCCCAAAAATAGCAGCATTTTTCTTAAATGTATCTGAAGTATCATTTAGGCAGGCTGTAAAATAATTCCAAATTGTGATTCCTGCCAAATTAAACAAAAACGGAGGAACACTTCCGGTATTGATGCCTGCAACAGTATTAAAAATCAACGTAAAAGTAACCGAAGTAAATAAAGGCTGTATTAAATACCAAAGTGGTCCTAAAACTGTTTGCTTGTAAACCGTAACCACATCTCTTTTTACAAAAAGCATAAGCAGATCCCTATACTGCCATACTTCTTTTAAGTTTAGTGAAAAGAATTTGTTTTTCGGGCTTATTTCGAACAACCAAGTATTATCTGTATTTTCTATTTCACTCATTTGCTTTTATTAAATGAACTAAATCATTTTAAATTTACAGTAAAAATTATTGTTAATTGCAAATATAATGATTTGACAGAAGTATCAAAGCGAAATCTTCTTAATGATTTAGTATTCAATCATGTAATAAACTAAAGAGTATATTCATCAAATTCTCCAAATAACTCTTGCAATAAAAAAAGGTTTACAAAGCATATTCCTTTATAAACCCTTTTAAAAGCTTGGCTAATGTTTATTCGAATAAAATTCAAGAAACACAAGATATTAGTTCTATTTATCTAAAACTTCAAAAGTGGAATTCATGCTTTTAAATTCTGGTACAATTTTTTTCATTTTGGATACAATATCATCATTATCATAAAGATTCGCACTGTTTATCAGATCTTTAATATCAGAACATAATGTTTCAACTTCATCATTAACCTCTAAAGCAATCATTATTTTTTCGTGATAAGTAGGTACTGTTTTTGAAGTTTCGTTAAGTAGTTCTTCATACAATTTTTCTCCTGGTCTTAAACCCACAATCTCTATTTTAATATCTCTATCTGGAATAAAACCAGCGAGTTTAATCATTTTTTTGGCTAGATCGATAATTTTAACTGGTTTACCCATATCAAAAATATAAATTTCTCCTCCATTCCCCATTGCTCCTGCTTCAAGAACTAGTTGACAAGCTTCTGGTATGGTCATAAAATACCGAATAATATCTTTGTGCGTAATGGTAACCGGACCACCATTTGCTATTTGCTTTGTAAAAAGTGGAACAACAGAACCATTTGAACCCAAAACATTTCCGAAACGAGTTGTAATAAACTTTGTTGTATGTGTTTGATTTCCGTTTTGATTTTGCAATTGAAGAAGTTGAACATATTTCTCCGCTATTCTTTTACTGGCTCCCATTACATTACTTGGATTCACCGCTTTATCTGTCGAAACCATCACAAATTTTTTGACTTGATACCTACAAGACAAATTAGCTAAATTCATTGTTCCCTCAACATTTGTAATAATGGCTTGAGAAGGATTTTCTTCCATCAAAGGAACATGTTTGTATGCAGCAGCATGATAAACGACTTCTGGCTGATATTTTTTAAAAATATTTTCCATTGCCTCTTTATTTCTTACATCAGCAATTACACTATAGATTTTAGTATTTGTGTCTATTTTCTGAATCTCCAAAGCTAAATGATGTAAAGGAGTTTCTGCCTGATCCAACATAATTATTGTATTAGGTTTGAAAATTATAACCTGACGCACTATTTCACTCCCAATGGATCCCGCTGCACCTGAAATTAAAATGGTTTTTTCCTTTAACTGTTTTGAAATGGATTTGCTATCCAAAACAATTGGCTTTCTCTCTAATAAATCTTCAATTTGTATATTTTTTACTTTTTGAGAAATCTCTTTTTGATTTTCCCAATCCGTTATCAATGGAACAGTATAAACTCTATAATTAAATTCCAAACATTGATCAACAATAATTAATTGTTCTTCTTTAGACAAGCTCTTATCTGCAATTATAACTGCCTCTGCACCAACAGAACGCATTAAAGCAGGCAACTTTTTCTTTTGGACCAATATAGGTAAATCTAACATTCGTTTAGATGAATTTTGATTGTTTCGATCTACAAACCCCACAATTTTAAAACGGGATGGTGTTTCAAATTTCAATGCATTAGAAACTGATATTGCATTAGCATCAGCTCCATAAATAACAGTACGTATTAATTTTGTATCTGCCTTTTCTGAGAAATAAAGTTCAAAACTCCTTTTAACCAAAACCCGATACAAAAACAAAGCGCAGAAAGAAAAAACGATGTTTATAAAAAGTGCCGTATTCAAAAAAGCTTTCTCTTTTGTAAAAAATTCAAAGAAAAAATTGAATAAAAGAAAGAAAACTAAAACTGATATTTGAGAAAAAAGCAGTTTTATGGCATCAATAAAAGAGGAATGTCTAATAATTCCTGAATACGTTCTGAAAAGCCAGAAGAAAAAGATATTTACACCGAAGAAGAAAGTAACAAACTCAATTTCATAAGCAGTAATAAGATAGTTTAATCCAGTTCCTTTAAATAACATAAAAGTAAAAAGGAAAGAAATTAACAAAATCATAGTATCAATTGTTACTACAACCCATCTTGGCAAATAATTCAAATTATGAATATTGAATCTTAAATTGTCTCTGGTAAAATATTGATGAAAAAAAGATTTTTCAGTATCTGGGGTACTTTTATTCAAAATGATTTGGTTTTTATAATTTCTAATTTCTAAAGAGCCATAAATGTAAATCAAATATAACGAATTAATACTCTTTTTAGAAGAAGAAACTGCACTTTTTATGACTTAAATTATATATGCATTATTAAAATAAATGATGAAATTATCTCTGATATAACTTCAAAACAACTCTTCTAATTTTAGCTCGTTCCATAGCTGTTAGATTAGAACCTGACGGAAGACAAAGCCCATTCTCAAAAAGTGATTGAGCTATATTACTACCATAGTATGGATACTCTTTAAAAATAGGCTGCAAATGCATCGGTTTCCATAATGGCCTAGATTCGATATTTTCCTGTTCGAGTGCAAGCCTTATTGTTTCTCGATTTATAGTATTGTTTTTTTCTGAATCTATTAAAATAGTCGTCAACCAATAATTCGAATAATAATCTTCATTGGGAACAGAAAAAACAGTTATACCTTCAACATTCTCAAATAAATCTAAATAAAAATCATGCATGGCTCTTCTTGAAACTACATGATTATTTAGAACTTTCATTTGTCCTCTTCCAATGCTAGCACAAATAGTACTCATTCTATAATTATACCCTATCTCACTATGTTGATAATAGGGCGCAGGATCTTTTGATTGAGTTGCAAAGAAAATTGCTTTTTCTTTTTCTGCTTTAGTTTTGGTAATAAGTGCACCGCCTCCTGAAGTAGTTATTATTTTATTGCCATTAAATGATAGTATCCCAATATCTCCAAAAGTGCCACACTTTTGTCCTTTATAACTGCTTCCTAAAGCTTCAGCAGAATCTTCTAAAATGGGAATATTATATTTATCTGCTACAGTTCTTATTGCTTCTATTTTATACGGAATTCCATAGATATGAACCGCTATAATTGCTTTTGGTTTTTGTCCTTTACTTATTCTGTCTGTAATTGCTTTTTCTAAAAATACAGGGCATAAATTCCAAGTATCAACTTCACTATCTATAAAAACAGGAGTTGCTCCCTGATAAATAATTGGATTTACCGAAGCAACATGGGTATGGGTTTGAACTAGTACTTCATCTCCTTTTTTCACCCCCAACAATACTAGCCCTAAATGAATGGCGGCTGTCCCTGAATTTAAAGCGGTAACATTTACATTTTCTAAGTAATTTTCAATATCATTTTCAAACGAAAAAATTCCTGGTCCATTAGGTGCAATCCAATTATTATCAAAAGCCTCTTGAATAAACTTTTGTTCATCACCTCCCATATGAGGAGAAGAAAGACTAATTTTTGGATTACTCATTTAATAATACTTTAAAATAAATGTATCTGTTTTTATAATATAGGACCTTTAATTCCTAAAACAGTTTTTATAATTATAACACTATCTCCAAAAAAAGAATGATTGTGATAATACTCCAAATTCAACTTTATCTTATTCGGAAAAATAACTTCATCGTTGTACTCCTTTGGATTTTCATTTTCTAACAATAAGGAATCTTCATTGCTGTAAATAAGACTTGCAGGCCCGGTAATTCCTGGTTTTAATTCCAGCAGTTTTCTATTCTCCCCTTCTAATACATCATAGTATCCTGCAACATCAGGTCTTGGTCCCACAAAACTCATGTCATTTATCAAAACATTATAAAGTTGTGGAAACTCATCTATTTTTGACTTTCTGAGAAAATTCCCTAAAAAGGAAATGATTGGCGTTCCGAAACGATCTGATTTGATTGTTCGTAGTTTATATATTTTAAACTTTTTGCCATGACGACCAATTCTTTCCTGAATAAAAAAACCATTTTGCTTCGTATCAATTGTTGCCAAAATAAAAAAAAGAAGTATTATCCAACCAATGAATAGCAATCCTATTATTGCAAAAAGAATGTCAAAAATTCTTTTACTCATATAAATTCTAATTTAAAAAATTTAGACTGATTTGAGCCTCATGATGGAAAGCACTTTGATTCTGATTCTCCAATAAACCGCCATTAATACCAATCCAGTCAGTAAGAAAATCATGGGTGACATATAACCTTTATTTATAAATAGTATTACGCAACAATTTATAGCTAATTGTATTACAGCATAAAGTAAGGAAACGCTAACATGAGACCATTGCATTTCATTCGATAAATATTGATACAAATGGCTTCTATGAGGTTGCAAAATATTTTCTTTATTTTTTATACGATATAAAATAGTGACAATAGCATCAATTCCATATACTGAAAAGAATAGCAGATATCCTATTTGTTGTTTTTCAAAAATCAGTTTCAACATGAAATACGCCAAAAACACAGCCATAGAAATACTCCCTACATCGCCAGCAAATGTTTTGGCTTTCTTTCTAATATTGAAAAAACCAAAAACTAAACAGGAAATTCCCATTAGAATAAATACCGGAAATTGATCTTCATTTTGGTACAAATACCCAAAAGTAAGGAGACTAACCATCGCATATAAAACAGTTATTCCGTTTATCCCATCCATGAAATTAAAGGCATTAATCCAACCGATAAGCAAAACAATACTTATAGGAATAATCCAAAATTCAATTCCAAACAAATTTAAATCAAACAGCAATAATAATACTGCTATAAGATGAGACAAAAACCTTGGTAAAGTTGGCAAAGGATATATATCATCAATAAAACTCACAATTGAAACTAATACAACAGCTGTTAAAACAGGAACAGAAACATATCCCATAATAAAAGCGACTACTACCGCAACAGGAAAAATAATCCCTCCTCCTCGCAACGTAACTGTAGTATGAGAAGAACGATGATTGGGTTTATCTATAATATTAAAGAAATCTGCTATTTTGAAATAAACAAGTTCAAGAATAACAAATAATATAGCTACTATAATATATTGCATATTGGAATTAGTATTGATTTTAGAGCATAACTCATGATTTTTAAAGAAATAATTCCTAAAAAATCACGCGCTAAATAATTTATAATTTATGTTTTAAAAGACCTAAAAGATATTCGCCATATCCTGACTTTTTTAATGGTTCCGCTAGTTCTTTTAATTGTTTATCTGAAATAAATCCTTGTCGCCAAGCAATTTCCTCAATACAGCCTACTTTTAGTCCTTGACGTTCTTCAATCACTTGAACAAATTGCCCAGCCTGCATTAAACTGTTAAAAGTTCCTGTATCCAACCAAGCAGTACCTCTACTCAAAATCCCTACTTTCAGGGCCTCTCTTTCTAAATATACTTTATTAACATCTGTAATTTCATATTCTCCACGAGGACTTGGCTTGATGTTCTTTGCAATTTCAACCACCGAATTATCATAAAAATAAAGTCCTGGAACTGCATAATTTGATTTGGGTTTCAATGGCTTTTCTTCAATAGAAAGCGCTTTATGTGAGGCATCAAACTCAACAACTCCATAGCGCTCCGGATCTGAAACATGGTAAGCAAAAACGACTCCTCCTTTCGGATTAGTATTTGATTGCAACAACTCATGCATATTAGCTCCAAAGAAAATATTATCTCCTAAAACTAATGCTACACTATCTTTCCCTATAAATTCTTCACCAATAACAAAAGCTTGTGCTAAACCATTAGGAATGGCCTGTTCCGCATAACTAAATTGACATCCAATTGCTGAACCATCACCTAATAATTTTTTGAAATTAGGTAAATCATGTGGTGTTGAGATTATTAGTATTTCATTAATCCCAGCCATCATCAAAGTAGATAATGGGTAATAAATCATAGGTTTATCATAAACTGGCATCATTTGCTTACTCATGGCGAGTGTCAAAGGATGCAAACGTGTACCAGAACCTCCTGCTAATATAATTCCTTTCATCTTTTTACTTTTGACTAATTATATTGTTTTTCATAATAAGAGGCATAAGCCCCTGAAGTGATATTATTCAACCATTCTTGATTTTCTAAATACCAATTTACAGTTCTTTCTAATCCCTGCTCAAAAGTAACCGAAGGTTTCCATCCTAATTCTTTATTTATTTTAGTGGCATCAATTGCATAACGCAAATCATGACCAGGACGATCTTTTACATAAGTGATTAGTTGTGCTGATGTACCAATAGCTCTTCCTAATTTTTCATCCATAATTTGGCATAATAATTTTACTAAATCAATATTTTGCCATTCGTTAAAACCTCCAATATTATAAGTGTCGTGATTTACTCCTTCGTGAAATACCAAATCTATTGCAACGGCATGGTCTTCAACAAAAAGCCAATCGCGGGTATATTTACCATCACCATAAACAGGTAGTGGTTTGTTTTGAATAATATTATTAATAAATAGCGGAATCAACTTTTCAGGAAAATGAAAAGGTCCATAATTATTAGAGCAGTTGGTCAAAACATAAGGAAATCCATAAGTCTCTCCATACGCACGAACAAAATGATCTGAACTTGC
This sequence comes from Flavobacterium sp. 123, assembly GCF_003634825.1. NCBI lineage: Bacteria > Pseudomonadati > Bacteroidota > Flavobacteriia > Flavobacteriales > Flavobacteriaceae > Flavobacterium > Flavobacterium sp. 123. The sequence continues at coordinate 2,015,226 of NZ_RBXD01000001.1, read as the reverse complement.
TTTAGAAGCTGAATAAGGCGAATTTGGATCATATGCTGTAGTTTCTGTAAATAAGCCTTCAGCTCCTAAGCTACCATATACTTCATCAGTACTGATATGATAAAATCGTTTTCCTTCATAGTTCCCTTTCCAAATTGCTTTTGCAGCATTTAACAAATTCACAGTACCAATAACATTTGTTTTAACAAAAGCCAATGGATCCGTTATAGAACGATCTACATGCGACTCAGCCGCTAAATGCAATACTCCATCAAATTGGTGCTCTACAAACAAAGCATCAATAAAAGAAGCGTCCACAATATCTCCTTTAATAAACGTATAGTTAGCTGCCTTTTCAATATCAGCAATGTTCTCTAAATTTCCTGCATAGGTTAATGCATCCAAATTAAAAATTTGGTAATCAGGATATTTGTTAACAAACCTTCTAACAACATGAGATCCTATAAAACCTGCTCCTCCAGTAATTAATATTTTTTTCATTTTATTTAATTTTCATGCATTTTTCTAAACTCACTTTATAATCTGGAACAACAACACCAAAAGTATTTTTTATCTTGGTTTTATCCAATAAAGAATATTGCGGACGTTTTGCTGGTGTAGGATAAGCCGACGATGGGATTCCACTAATTTCGCAATTAAAACTGCCTAATTCTTTAATAGCTAATGCAAATTCGTACCAACTAATCTCTCCTTCATTCGAAAAATTATAAATCCCGGCTTGCCAATTATTATGGGTTAGTATTGTCATAATAGCCTGAGCTAAATCAGCAGCATAAGTAGGACTTCCTATTTGATCGTTTACAACATTTAGACTATCTCTTTCTTGCATCAATCGAGACATTGTCTTCACAAAATTATTCCCAAAACTAGAATAAACCCAAGAGGTTCTGATTATAATTGCGTTTGGGTTTTCTTGCAAACAGGCTTTCTCTCCTGCTAATTTAGTTTGACCATAAACGTTGATTGGATTTGTTTGTGCTGTTTCTGTTAAAGCAGTAGCTGCAGTACCATCAAAAACATAATCCGTAGAAACATGTATAAATTTGCAATCATTTGCAAAACTCCACTTAGCTAGTATTGCTACCGATTGGTGATTCAACACCTCCGACAATTCAAACTCTGATTCGGCTTTATCAACGGCAGTATGCGCCGCACAGTTGATAATAATTTGAGGATTAATCGAATTTAGTTCTGTTTCTAATTTTTCCAGATTACATAAATCTAATTCTTCTCTATCCGTAAAAACCCATTGAAATTGGGTATATATTTTTGATAAAACCTCTAATTCCGACCCTAATTGTCCTTTTGAACCGGTTACTAAAATTTTCTTCATCTATTGATCTTGTTTCATTTTATTTTTTTAGGCTGAATATTTTTAAGTAACTATATTACTCTACTCCATCCCTTAAATTTTCTTTGTATACCTCTAATTTATAATTTACCCAAAATGGTATTGGGATCTATATTCAGTTTTGAAAAAGCAAACCATTTCTTTCCAAGATCTTTAATAGAAGCTCCAATATGATAAACTATAGTTTGATCTATTATGAAAAACCGGTCATGAGTCTTTTTTAGTATTTTGATACCTACTGGTGTGTATTGTGTATTGTGTTTTTCTATATCTAATTGAAAACGACTATCTATTTTTTCGGTATAAATACTTGCTTCCACCGCCTCGTCTCTTTTAGAAAGCAAAACTAAAACACTCTCATCCAGATAATTATCAATAAGAACTATTGATTGTTTAGCTGATTTAATTAGACCGGAAACAAATACATGTGCATCAAAAATTTCTCCGTCAAAAAAAATTCCTTGCTTTACAGGAAGGTTAGTGCTTAGTAAATGTTCTATTTTATGTTCTTGCTCAAATAATTTTTTCTCAATATTTTCAACTCTATTTTGAAGAGCATACCCCTTCAATAGATACGATTTTAAAATACTATTTGCCCATATCCGAAATTCAATTCCTCTTGATGATTTTACTCGATAACCAATAGACAATATCATATCTAAATTATAATATTCTACTTGATATACTTTACCATCTTTTGCAGTTGTCGCAAAATTTGCGACAACTGCAAAACCTGCCAACTCTTCTTTTTAGCATTATTGATATGCTTTCCAATAGTTTTAATATCTCTATCAAACAAAATAGAAATTTGTTGTCTATTCAACCATACCGTTTCTGCTTCTATTTTAACTTCAATTTGGCGCGATAAAATTTCAGATTTATACGTAACAATCGTATTATTATTATTCATAGCGAAGTCTTAATTATGATGTATTTATTTTGACAAAACTCTAATTCAAAACTTAAAAATATCGATTGTGCTTTGCTTATATAATTCACCGTGTCACTTCACAAACTAATGCTGTTTTCAGTAAAATATTTTAAAAAACACTTGCTCTAAACTAACGCATTATCTAACTGATAACTTTTAACCTTAAACTTTGAACTTTAAACTCTTTTTAAAACTCCCAATCTATATCATTAAAACTTGGCAATATTAAATCTTTGTCCGAAACAATAACCTCATCTGCATTCAACTGCCAATCAATAGCTAGAGTTGGATCATCAAAACGGATTCCTCGTTCACTATCTTTGTGATACAATTGATCCACTTTATACATCACTGAAGCTGTTTCACTCAACACAGAAAACCCATGAGCAAATCCGTGAGGTACCATCAATTGTTTTTTATTTTCCGCACTTAATAACACACTAAAATGTTGTCCATAAGTAGGGGAGTCTTTACGCAAATCGACAGCCACATCTAAAATTTCTCCTTCTAACACTCGTACCAATTTTGCTTGTGCAAAAGGATTAATTTGTAAATGTAAACCACGAATTACTCCTCGTTTAGAGAAAGACTGGTTGTCTTGTATAAATTGATACTCCATTCCATTCTCCTGAAATTTCGCTTGATTATAGGCTTCAAAAAAATACCCGCGAGAGTCTTCGAATACGATGGGGTTAATGATTACCAAATCCTCTATTGCTGTTTTTTCAATAGTCATTTTTTATTTTTTTATTTTAAATGATTCAAAGGTTTGTAATAATCCTGTCTTAGTATCTATAGGCAAAGGTTTTCCTATAGCCAATACTATCTTTTGATTACTCACTACATAATTTTCAGTTAGTTTTTGCAAGCGTTCTGAATTAAGAGGAAAGTGTAGATAATCTCCAAATTTCGCAATCTTTCTAATCCAGGAAGATGGAATATAAAAAATGTAGCATTTTTTCACTAAAGTTGTTCCTAACAATTGAATTAATTCGTTTGTAGATAAGGGTTTATCATCAGCTACTTGATATACCCCCGAAGGAATTGACTCGTTTTCTAATAATTCCTTAATAACAAAACAAAGATTGTTGATACTCAAAAACGAACGCTGGTTTTCAAAAGCCCCTAATGGCCAAGGCAATCCTTTTGAAACCAATTGGTATATCAAATTCAAATTTCCTTTGTTTCCAGGTCCGTGAATCATACAAGGTCTTAGTATATACACTCGCTTCCCTGATAATAATTCCTTGGATAGAATATACTGCTCAGCTTGCTGCTTAGCTATCCCGTAGTGGGTTTTGGGATTAGGCACTACATCTTCAGTTAATATTTTAGTTACAGTATCAGCTGCAGCTTTAACTGTACTCATGAAAATAAATACTTTGGCTTCTGACAGTAAAAAAGCATCAAACAACTGCTTGGTTAATTCACAATTAGCTTCATAATAGTCAATTGGTTTAGACACCTTTTTTAAATCGTGTGCTTTGCCTGCAAGGTGAATTAGGACATTTGTCTTTATTTCAAATTGCTGATTGGATATATAGCGCACGCACATAGGTTCTATTTCGTGCGCAGGATTTAAATAGTCTTCAAGATTCGTACCTACAAATCCTGACGCTCCTGTTATTGTTATTTTCATTTAACTTCCGCTTTTTAGCTGTCAGATTTCAAATATTAGTTTATTCAAAATTCGAATTTTTATACAACTTATATTTCTTTACTTTTTCACTTTCAATTTAAAATCATTTATAAGTTTTAGTTGCTCTTCAACAAAAAAAGAACGAGAATAAGTCTGACGATTTTTTAAACAATTTGAAGATAACATATCAAGAATATTTCTATTCGCATCCAAATATTTTAATTTTTCAACAATTTTATCAATATCATTTAATTTTGAAACAGACTTAACTAAATACCCATTATAATCATTTTTCACTATATCCGAATTCCCTCTTTCATCTAACGTAACCACAGGAACTCCCATAGCCAAAGCTTCAACTATACAAACTGGCAATCCTTCTTTCTTGCTTGGAAACAAAAATACGTCTGTAATAGCCAAATACTTTTCTACTTCTGATGTATAGCCTACATTAACTATACTTTCATTTTTAAACAAATTAATCTCTTCCTGTTCTGTAAGTCCTGTTTGATGTATCGGGTCCCTACCTCCAATTAAAAGCAAGACTACTTCATCAGGAAATTCTTCAACCAATTTTACAAAACTATGATAAACCAAATCAAATCCTTTGAATTCAACAAACCTCCCCGTATAAGTAATTACAAACTTGCCTTCAACATTTAAATCTTGTTTTAAATCTGATTTATCACCCTCTGTAAATATATTTTTATCAAATTTATTTATATCGCAGCCAACTCCACAAGAATTATACTTAAATGTATTTTTTTTTAACATATTGCTTACCAATTCATAATCCTTATCATTAATAAGAAATCTTTTGTCAAGTCTGAAAAAACAAAATAATTCAACAATGGAAAACATTATTTTTCTAATACCATTACTAGCATTCATTCCTAATCCATGAAACGTTCCCCAATATTCAATATTCCTTTTTCTAAAGAAAATCGCCGGAAAAATTCCAGTCGTAAAATGTACATAAACCAAATTTGGTTTTATCACTTTAACAATTTTACTAATCTCTAAAGCACTTTTTATTAGCTTATTTATTGAAGTTGATCTTGGTATATCTACTGTATGGAAGGTCAAATTATACTTAGCATAATCAAATTTATCCACAATATTAATAACATTAGAACCTGAACAAACAACATGTATTTCATTTTCTTGGCACAAACTTACTGCAAGCTCTGCCAAAAAATTATTAAAACTACCATAATCGGTAATCACTAAAAGGATTTTCATAAATCTTTAAATTTTGTAAAAAAAACTCTATACATATTTTTTTTCATGATGTAAATCAATAAAAATGAGGTGTTTTAATTTTTATTATTTAAAATGTCACAATAATAATCACCCCAAACTTGGTATGAATAATTTAATTCAATATTTCTTCTTCCTGATTTTCCAAATTTTTCTCTTATAGAAGTATTTAAAATAAGTTTTTCGAGTGAGAAATACCATTCGTTTTCGGTATGAGCAATAAATCCATTAACTCCATTTTCAATTATTTCTTCATTTGCAGGTGCATCAGAAGCAACAACTGGAAGACCACAAGCCATATATTGAATTAATTTAAAACCACATTTCCCCTTTTCCCAAATCGTATTATCCAAAGGCATAATTCCAATATCCGCAGAAAGCAACTCATTTACTTCTGTATCTTCCTTCCAATCAATTATCTCATAATCTACACCTTCAAGAACAACATCTACCCCTACTATTTTTAATTTAATTAAATACTTTTTAGCTAATTTCCTTAATACAGGTACTATAATCTGGAGATACTTCCCAGTAGAAAGAGATCCTATCCAAACTATTGTAACCACATTGGTTTGATAATTCTCTTTGATTGCGGGGTAACTCTCTAAATTAATAACTGTTGGCAAATAAATTAAATTACCACCCTTAATCTCTTTAAAATACCAATGATTACCTACAGTTACAAACTTAGCGTTCCTTGCTAATTTATCAATTTTGTTTTCAAAGAAAAAGCGTTTAAATGAATTCGTTTTATAACCCGTTGCTATATAATCGTCAAAATCTAAAGCATACACCTTACCTTTCATCAATAGTTTCTCTACTATGTACGGAACATTTGGAAATAATTCTTTTTCAATTACAATTAAATCATAATTAGACGTTTTAAATAAAACAAAACAAAACCTCTTCAATATAGAAAATAGCCTCTGGATAAAGACTTTTATTTTTCTTTTTTTATATAAATTTAACACATAACTATCATCAAGCAGAGGCTTAATATGATACTGAATATCATTTTTATCAAAATAAGGCTTGTAGTTATAAAATCTGTATCGTGATGATGCACCATCACGATTATATTTAGAAAGAAATAATATTTTCATAAAATTAAAAAAATTAAAAAGGCAACATAATCTCGATTAAAAAAACTGGAATAACTAATATAGTCTTAGGTCATATCGTGTCAATTAAAACATTTTAACCAAACAAACACTCAATTTCTATTTACATATATGAATCTGAATAGTCACTACTTACATCAAGCTTTATTGCATTAATAGTTGCTAACGGCAAAAAAATCGTCCATAAATAATCAAATTTACCTAAATACGGATTTGATGCATTTACTAATAAAAAACAAATTAATCCAGTAATTTGTGGTAATAAGAAGGATACGTAATATTTGTTTTTTCTGCAAATAATTATGGACTCATATATTATCCAAAAAATAGAACTTCCATAAACAAGAATACCTACTATTCCTGTATGAAACAACAAAGCAATATATGACAATTCATAGGCCCATGGAGCTTTATCATCCCTTGTACTTCCCTGTGCATGGGCACCTAATCCTGCACCTATTAACCAATTATCTTCCCAACCACTTATCAAGGCATCAAATTGCTCCTTTCTCAAATAATTGGACTCCGCCGCTGGATTATCAAATTCAAATGAAGAGTTAAATTCAGAAAACAACTTATCATTATCAAGTGCTAGATATCCCACAAAGGTAAAAACGACAGAACAGAAAACTAAACAAGGAATAATAAACCTTTTAAGTCTCAAATTGACTCCCGCTATTTTCAATAATAGTAAAATAATAAAGGGACTTATAGCACAAACCAACCAGAATGCTCTCCTCGCAGAAATAAATATTAAAGCTAAAGAAACTAACAAAGTAAATCTAATTAAATTCTTTTTTTTACTAAAGTGATTTAATTCCGTCGGCATCAAGAGTAAAGTTAAGACAAATATAAAAGTATACAATACCGTTGCAAGATTCATAGAATTTAATTCAACTGCACCACCTCCCCAAAAAATACCAAAATCTTGAGATTTAGTTAGATAAGTTATATCTAATGGAAATCCGAAAAAATTATTATATATAAAAACTAAAATTAGCCCTACTGAACCAAGCCCTCCATAGATAATTGTATTTAAAATCGACACAAGATTCGATTTACTATCCGATAATCCAATAAAATACAAATACAAAACGGGCCAAATAAGATAAACAGTACTCACGGCAATAGCACCAGGAGTAGATCTTACTATCCCATTTAGTGTAAATATAAAAGAGAAAAAAATATTTATCAGACCAATAACTAGTAAGGTCCTATCATATCTAAATAAAGAAAAAGTATTGCTCTTTATAATAAAGAACAAAATTAAAAGTAATAAAATACCTCTTGGCATCTGAAAAGAAGCAGGAAGTATGAGCATTAAAAAAAAGAAAATACAAATAAACTTATTCCCTATACTTTTTTTTATAATCATTACTTTATTTGATAATTTTTTTTAAAATCAAATAGCCTATATGTGGCCAATATCTAGGATTTAACAAACTAATTAATTGCTTCCACTTTTTCTCAAAGAAAATAAAATAAATTTTTTCTCTTGTCCTATTTCTGTCTTTTGCCATTGAAATCTGAAATGACTTCGGCAAGTTTGAGAATATATGTTCACTTTCAATAAAATTTTTTCTAGCATTCAAGTATGAATTATTTGAAGAATGTATTCTGTATTTAACCATAACATCGCTAATACATATAGCATTTGTATGCAACGATGCCTTCAACAAAATCTCAAAATCTTCGTTTTGCTCCAAATGCTCACTAAATCCACCAGTTAAATCAAAAACATTTTTTTTTATGATAACAGTTGAAAAAATTATAAAATTTCCTCTCAAAAGTTTATTATAAATCGATTTAGAATTATGAGATTTATACAAGAACTTTGAATAAAAATCAGCTTGTCTAATTGCACTTTCTGCATCAGAAGTTAAAAGGGTTTCAAAACCGCAGTAGGATATAACCGCATCTTTTTGTTCAATCAAGCCGTCCAATTGCTTTTCTAGTTTTTCAGGTAACCAAATATCATCACTATCCAAAAATGCAATATATTCTCCATTTGCTTTTTGGACAGCAAGATTTCTAGCTGCACTTAATGGTTTATTACTCTCTGCATAGTAATAACATATTCTTTTATCATCATACGATTTTACAATCATTGAACTTTCATCTGTTGATTGATTATCCCAAAATACCAATTCCCAATTGGTGTAACTTTGTGTTAAAACAGAATCGATTGCCTCTCTTAAGTATTTCTCTCCGTTATAACAATTCATTATAATGGATACTAAAGGCATTATCGTAGAATTATTTCCACTCATAAGGAATATTATTATTAATTAATGGCAAATTAATCGACTCCAAAACATCATGTTCTTGATCTATTATATTTGCCAGCAAAGCAAAATCATCTGAAATACATTTAAAACTATACCACAATCCTGGAGGCATACTTAATAAATGATAATTTGTTGTATCATTTAATATAATTTCATCAACCTGCCCTTTTGAAGGAGAATCATCTCTATCATCAAAAATCACTATTTTTACCGCTCCAAAAGGAACGCAAAAATGTTGATGAATTCTATAATGTAATTTCCAACCTTTAATTACGTTTGGGTTTATTTTTGAATAATATGCTTCACCAAACCCTTTATAAGTTATATTAGTTGATTTAAAATAATGATACACCGCTCCTCTTTCATCCTTAATTTGCTTCAAAATAGTTAATTGCAAATCATGAATTTTTGTTATTAAATCACTCATTTAATGACCATTTTATACCACGCTCTTTAGCCTTGGATGTATAAAGATTAATTTGATTGTTAGTAAATTCAAATACAGATTTTTTATCAAAATAAAAATTGGTATACCAAGACATTGTAAAATCCATCGTTTCCTCAAATCCCATAACAGGATGCCATTCTAAATTAATATTTGCCTTATCACAACACAATTTTAATAAATTCGCTTCTTTTTTTCCATCATCTATATATTTATTAATCCATCCCGGAGAATTATCCCAACGCTGTTCCATCTCGTCAATCAATTCACCAACATTTTTATTAACCTTTGCGTCTGGTCCAAAATTATAGGCTTGATTTCTATGCTCTGAATTCTCTTCATATAATTTAGCCCCAACACATAAATAACCGCCTAATGGTTCCAAAACATGTTGCCATGGTCGAGTACTATATGGGCTTCTAATTTCAACTGGATTGTTTTCTGACCAAGAACGAACAATATCTGGAACAATTCTGTCTTTAGCCCAATCCCCCCCTCCTATTACGTTTCCAGCTCGAGTTGAACAAACATTAGGAAATCCTTGCTTAAAGAAAGAATGCATATATGACTTCGTTATTATCTCTGCTGCACCTTTAGAGCCACTATAAGGATCTTCTCCTCCCAATCTATCATCCTCTCTGTAACCATATACCCATTCAACGTTATCATAGCATTTGTCACTTGTAATGATTACACCCACTTTGACAACCTCTTTTAATTGTCTTATAACCTCCAAAACATTTAAAGTCCCTATCATATTTACATCAAATGTCTCTCTTGGATTTTCATAAGAATCTCTAACCAAAGGCTGGGCAGCAAGATGAAAAATAAATTCAGGTTTAAAATCTTGACATACTTTCAAAAGATGTTTGTAATCTCGAATATCCCCAAAATGATGCTGAATTTTGTCTTCCAATTGCAGCACGTCAAAATGTGACGGTGTTGTTGGAACGCTAATCGAATACCCTGCAACCTCTGCACCTAAATTCAACAACCATGTTGTTAACCATGTTCCTTTGAAACCAGTATGTCCTGTTACAAGTACTCTTTTATTTTTATAAATATCATTAAACATAGCTTACCATTTTTTCCAAGGCGCATTTCCATGAGCCCAAATTTCATTTAAATTATCTCTATCTCGTATTGTGTCCATACAGTGCCAAAAACCTTCATGCTTATAGGCCACCAATTGATTGTCTTTTGCAAGGTTTTCAAGGGGTTCTCTTTCTAAAATTGTTGACTCATCTGTTAAATAATCAAAAATTTTATAATCAAAAACAAAATACCCACCATTAATCCAGCCCTCACCTGTTTGTGGCTTTTCTTTAAATTCAAGAATATGTCCATCGTCTTCCATCAAAATTGAACCAAATCGAGCCGAAGGCCTAACGGCTGTTAATGTTGCAATTTTCCCATGCTCTTTATGAAAAGCTACTAATTTTTCAACATCTATGTCCGCAACACCATCCCCGTAAGTTAACATAAAAGTATCCCCTGGTTTAAATATTTTTTTCAAATTATAAAGACGTCCGCCGGTCATACTATTAGCCCCAGTTTCATGTAATCCAACAGTCCAATCTTCGGATAAGTCATTTTCAAATTTTACATCACCTGAACGCAAACTCACTATCATGTCACTTTTATGCAACTTGTAGTTTAAAAAAAATTCTTTAATCACATCTCCTTTATAGCCTAAAGCAACTGCAAAATCAGTATAACCATACGTTGCATAAATTTTCATTATATGCCACAAAACTGGCATGCCACCAATTTCGACCATTGGTTTTGGTTTCAGAGTAGTTTCTTCACTTAGGCGAGTACCTAATCCTCCTGCTAATAGAACTGTTTTCATTAGTTTAGATAATTATTAATAATTTTACAGATAAATTCTACATCTGAAATTTTAACTTCAGGATGCAATGGTAATGTTAATATTTCACTGTACACTTTCTCAGTAACTGGCAAATTATAGTGGGTCTTATAATAAGTTAATAAATGATTAGGCTTATAATGGATACCCGTTGGAATTTTTTGTTTTTCTAATTCCTCTTTGAGACCGTCTCTTTGGTTATCCAATATTCGAATTGATACTATATGGGGTATAATATAAGCTTCGATTTCATATTTTTGAAATAACACTTTCAAATTGGATCCGAGCAATTTTTGATATAATTTTAATAGTTCAATTCTTTTAGGAGCAAACTCATTATCTAATCTACTTAGCTGAACCCTTCCAATTGCAGCAAATATATTACTCATGTGATAGCGATACCCTTGTCTTTTTACATCAAAATCCCAACTCCTTTGTCCTGAATATCGTTTATCAGAGTCCTTTTCTATTGCTAATAAACGGGCATCTTTCACAATTGACAGTACTTCAAAATCATTCGTTACTATTGCTCCTCCTTCTCCTGATGTTATATTTTTTATACCATCAAATGAAAAACAAACCACATCGCCAAAAGATCCAATTTTTTTACTTTTGTAAGTACAGCCAAATGCATGCGCAGCATCTTCTATCACCCTAAGATTATATTTTTTTGCAAATTCATAGAGTTTATCCACATTTACCGGATTACTTGCATAATGCACTGGCATAATTGCTTTCGTTTTATCAGTAATCCTACTTGCCGCGTCTTCCAAATCAATTGACAAAGTATCTTCATATACGTCACAAGAAATTGGAACCGCACCAGCAGCACTTATAGCTTGATAAGAAGATAAAAAAGTAAATGAGGGTACCAAAACTTCTTCGCCTATAGCTACTATGGCCTCCACTGCTAGATGCAAGGCTGATGTTCCCGTATTTACACAAACAACTGTATCTGAAGAAACACCTAAATAACTTGCAATATCTGCTTCAAATTTACCTACTTCAGACCCCATTCCTAAATACCCGTCTTCTAATAATATTCGTGTAACTGCTTCAGATTCTTTTTCTCCAATTACAGATTTTGAAAGTCTTATCATATCTTTAATTTTCTAATTTCCTTAATTTATTATAGAACCTCAATAACTTACTTTTCCTCAAAACCGAAGGGTCAATCATTGAAAAAGAAAGTTTAGTATTTAAGGCTTTCTGTAAAAACAATTCCTGCACTTTTTCGATACTATGATTATTCTCATAATATTCAAAAGCTTTTTGTGCGTGCAAAGTGTAATCTAAAATAATTCCATTTACTATTTCAAACAGTGAGTCATTCCCTCTATCATAATCCTTGTCTGTAATAAAATGCGCTAAATCAAATCCTACTGTATCGTAAATTTCTCTAAATAAATAATCTTTTTCAATTTTTTTAAATGTAAAATCCAATAAAATAGTAGGCTTAGCCAGTTTGGCTCCTTCAAGTGCGGAAGTGCCCATTGCTGTCATAACATCAAAGTTGCCATTTATAAAATTGTCTAATTTATCGTGTGGTATAGATCCATGAAAAACTACAGAAACATTTTTATTTAATATAATATTATTTTTTATATAATCTAAAAATGGTCCATTTCCAACAATATGATAAACAAATTTTTTATTATCAAATCGGTGCGAAATATCAGAAAGTTTGTTGATGGTATATACTAAAATATAACTCTTAAAATCACACAGTCTTCCTATCCAACCCACGTTTATAGTATCTTTCAGTGATTTTGGTTCGTTAAAATTCAATTCAACCGATGATGATACCGCTGGAACTGGAAGATATTGCTTCATTTCAATATTTGTGAATAAATATTTTGATGAAAAATCTAAATTAGATTTATCCATAAAATAAAGCGCCTCTTTATCTTGTAATAACTGAACATAAGCTCTTAAATTACTAAAAAGAGTTTTATAAAAATTAGAACAAAATCGATAAACTCCAAAATTATTCATTGGTAATTCCCTCAAAAAAGGAATCGGCAAAAGGGATGGTATTAAATTTTGCGGATGCAAATTCCAAAAAAATATTTTTTGATTAACATCTAAATCTAATTCATCAGGCCAATAATAGGGTACAAATGTTTGCATAACAAGTACACTATCTTTCGGCGGAGACACTTTTTTATTTTTCTCAAAAACAATCAAATGAATATTGGGCAATGGCAAAAGATTACGTGCCATCGCTCCATCCTCAAAATCGATTATCGAAACGGATATGTCCGGTTTTTTTTGTGCTACAGCATTTGCCATTCTGTAAAATAATACAGGCACTCCCGAATCTTCATGATAAGGAAAATAAAAACAAATTGAATTCTCCATATTAATCTTGATAACAATATTCAGCCAAATCCTTTTCAATTTGAATAATCTCAGGCAAATTTTTATATTTTTTCCAGATACCTACATTTTTTTTGGAATCATTCACATTAAACACTGTACTTTTATTCTTTTTTAAATTATCAAGACCAATATGCTTATGTATTTTATTTGCAACTTCATAATGATCCAAAATAAAATCTTCATATCGAATTCTTAAAACGGAGGGATTATTATCATCAATAACATTATTTTTCAGAATCCTATATCTCGAGATAAATTGATTAATATCATCAAAACCTACCATTTTTTTTTTTAATTCATCTGCATTTTTATAATCTTCAAAACTAGGAACAAATACATCTTGAGAATTGATCATACTAGCATATATATCCCTTGGATCCCTATCAACAATGATTGAAAAAGAATTTTCAACCATTTCAATACATCTAGTTGGACTATAGGGTTCAAAAGTATTATTCAACACTACATGTGTCTGGTTTGGGGCACCTACTTCATTAAATAATTTATGAATATATTTTGAAGTATGTTTTAGAAATTGGCTCTTATCGGTGTAATAAATTTCAGTTAAAATTAATTTTTTGAATAATTTAGCACGTATTTTACCTAAAAACAATTTCAATTTTGAATCACTCAAACTATCATAAGGCCAAAAAGATCTTTGCTTAACTTGTATTAATCCCTCTATAAATTCATTTGATATTTCTATGAATTTGCCATTAAAATATTGATTATATCCATGCCCCGAAGCATTCCATAAAGTACTTGGATTAAACTTATTTTGCACAATTCCGATTCTGCGTATTAATTTTTTAAATTCAATAATCCTTACTCTAGTACGAATAAGGTTCCAACTAAAATAAATTGACAGATATAAATCTAAAAGTCCTCCTTGAACTCTAAACAATTCGAACTCTACATGACTAGGAAAGGTAAATACATTTTCATAGTCTTTTAAGAATTCAGAAATAGCCGTTTTACCTGAATGACCATAACCCGAAACATCAACTATTTTTTTCATACCTAATTATAAAATGATTTAATATATCTACCTAGATACTCTAATTCTACATTATTATAACCATAAAAATCGATCTCATTTACAGCTGCAGCTTCATAATCATTCATAGAATCTCCAATTAAACAAATCTCTTCATTCTTAAATTTTGAATTTTTCAGGTAATCTGCAACTAAAGTGTTTTTAGGTGTTGGAGATCCGCAAATAGATTTGAAATTTTTATCAATATCTAATCTTGAACAGAGTATTCTTAATTCATTTTGATCCGAACCAGATACAATATTCATTTCAATAGAATTAGAGTTTGATTCAATAAATTTTACTGTATCATTGATTAAATACTCTTTGGAGCCTAATTTTTTTAGCATTATTTCCGAAAATGAATCTGCTAAATGTTGAACTTTTTCTTCTGATATACTCGACTTACATATAACTTCATAAAAATACCTAAACTTAACATATCTAGATAATCCACCATTTAAATTATGAAATTTTATTAACTCTTCTATTTGCTCTTCAGGAAACTGTTCTAATACTTTTCTAAAACCGCTTTCTCTTACTTTATTTGATTCTACAATTACACCGTCAAAATCCCAAAGTATTACTTTATATTGATCTGGTTTAGTTTTCATTACGCAGTCTATTTAAAACTTTTTCAACATCGCTTGGATTATCCACTGCAATTGAATCATCAGAAAGCTCAATCATAAAGACCTCATAACCCATCTCTAGGAATCTAATAATTTCAATATCCTCTTCTTTTTCTAAAGCTGTTTTTATTTTTTGCCCACTGAAATTTTCCAGTGCTTCTTGAGGGAAAGCATAAACACAAACTTGTCTATTAGCCTTCACAAAATCACCATTTTTATTTCCTGGTATTGGACTTCTTGACATGTACAGTAATCTACCGTCTGGTCTGAATACTACTTTAGGGATTGATGTACTAAAAAACTCCTCACTGCTTTTTATAGAACAATATCCATTAATAATTTTTCCATTATTATTTTTTATAGATTCTAATACTTTTAAAATATCATTAGAATTAAATAAAGGTTCATCACCTTGCACGTTAATATAATATTCCGCTTTAATAACTCGTGCAACTTCAGCTACACGATCTGTACCTGTTAAACATGAATCTGATGTCATCAAGACAGCTATAGAATGACTTAAACAATGATTATAAATCCTGACATCATCAGTCGCAACAATAACGTTCTCTTTTGGCATTACTTCTATACACTTTTCATAGGTCCGCAGAATCATGCTTTTCCCCATTAAATCAATTAAGGGTTTACCTGGCAATCGAGACGATTCATATCTCGCTGGTATAACTATTAAATAATCTTGCATAAAAAACTATATTAACAAGCCATAAATTGATTTGGCTATTAAAGATTTATATTTACTTGGCGTTAAAGAATAAAATTCAACCCCTTTAACTATTCCTTCTTGAAACAAACTCTCATTTTCAATAAATAATTCTTGTTCCTTCTCTGCAATTTTATCTCCAGAATAACCGTCATATCCACTTACCAATACGCTGGACACTCCAAGGTTTAATGCCGTCTGAATAGCTAATGAAGTGTGAGAAAAAACATTTAATTTTGTAAAATTCACATTTTCTAACTCGAAAGTTCGGCTTTCAACAGAAAGAGGAACATAAGTTCCCATTTCTCTTGGATAGGGAGGCAACACACAAATTCCTTGAAAATCTTTATATTCATGAAAAACATCTTCAAGTCTATGCCCCTCATTTCCAACCAAACAAAATATTTGTTTATTCTTTAGATTTTTAAAGGGCTTAGCATTTTTTGAACTCGCATGAATAATTGTTATCTCTTGTTTTGCTTCTAAATAAACGAGTAATGCTTCAATATGAGTCAAAACAGAATCCCCCCCACCAATTATTAATACCTCTTTAGAAGAATTTTTATGCTTAAGTATATCAAATTTTAAATTATCCTTAACTCCTTCTTTTTTATTATGTAAAGCTCTTATTATACTATTGTAAGAATAATATCTTTTACTTACCCATTCCATAACCTCTTTTTGTGGTAATGAATTTGCCCCAGAAACCATATAAGGAATATTTGTTCCCCATTCATACTCTTTTTGTAACAATTCAAATGCTCCTGTCACTTGACTTAAAGCATTAAAATCAACCTCTAAACCATTAACACTATTTAAAACTGTTAATAATAATTCCGTTTTCAAATTACCTGCTCCTCTTCCCATTCCAGTTATTGTAGCATCAATAATTTCAACACCATTTTCAATAGCCGTCAAAGAATTAACTAGTGCCAATTCTAAATTATTATGTCCATGAAATCCTAATGCAACGTTTGTCTTAGATCGAACTATATCAATCGTGTCTTTTACATCTTTGGGGAAAATACCTCCAAAAGAATCAACCATATAAAAATAATCAGCAATTCCGTCTACATACTTAATTGATTCTAAAAAATCTGATTCGTCTTTCCATGTTGACATATACATAACATTAAACCCAACTTCAAACCCAAGTTTTTTCACTTCTTCGGCTAAGACTAGTGCTCTTTTAAAGTTTTTAGGATCAATTGCAAAACGAATCATTGCAACGACTCCAATACAAGGTTTCAAAAGCTCTTTTATATCTTCTTTCTTGATGTTTTTTTCATCTAATATAATTACAAGTTTTTTATTTGAAATACTTTTAATTCTTTCAAGAACATAGGGTGGACAATAATAATACTCCCCATAATAATCCGTTCCTGGATTACATCGATATCCTACTTCAAGATAATCTACTGGTAAATCATTTAAAGATTTAAAGTATAAATCTGTTAGTTTTTTATCAAAATTCCAATTTGTATAATATCCTCCATCTCTTAATGTGCAGTCTAGTATTTTCATTATATATTTTTTTGTTTCAAAAATTAAACATTCAAAAATTTACGAATTATTTCTTGTTCTTTCTTGCTTAACCAACAAAAAACAATACCTAAAACCAAAACAATTGTAACTAAAATTCTAATTAATAAACTATAATAATTAAAAATTGCAGTAAAATTAACCAAATAATATAACGTAATTAAAACAACAAATGGAATCCATATTCTATTCCATTCTAACTTTAATGTATGATATTTTGATGAAACTAAATAAATTAAACCTGTAGTAATAAAATAGGTGAAAAAAGTAATGTAAGCAGACGCCATATACCCAAAATGGGGAATTAACCAATAATTCATCACGACATTAAAAGTAATGCCAATTAAAGAAATTATGATATAAAAATAAACTTTCTTGTGTAAATAAATTCCAAAATCAAGTATGTTTTGAAAACCATAAAACAATAAAGACAGCATAATTAAAGGAAAAACTTTGGCAGATCCAGCATATTTATCATTCACAAATACTAATGACATTAAATCGTTCCCAAACAACATTGCCAGTAAAACTAAAACAAAACCCGAAATCGCTAGATAAGAAAATATTTTTGACGTAAATTCCTGGTTATTATCACTAGAAGCATATTGCATACGAATAGGAGCCCAAATAAGGCTAAAAGGCATAATCAAAATTACATTAATAACCGCCGCAATTCTACAACCTAAAGAATAGATACCAACATCTGCCATTGGCAGCAATTCTTTAATAATGATGCGATCTACATAATCTAATAAATAAAATAACAAACCACTTATACTAAATTGTATCCCAAAAAATAATATCTTTTTATAATAAGAAGAATTAACTTTTAGAGTTAAACCCGAAAATTTAATTACAAACAAAAAAACAAAGCATGAACCTATACTCAAAAATGAGCCCCAAAGCGGTGCTAAAATTCCGTAATGAAAAATTGTCAGCAATATATAAGTAATAACAAAATTTAAGCATACCCCTACTAAAGTTACGACCATGAATAAAACAGAACGTTTTTCATAACGCAATAAAAGGGTCATCGTATTTAATAAAAAACCAAAAGCTGCTCCAGAAAAAGCTAAAATTATAGGTACTCGATAAATAGGAGAATCGAAAAGCAAAACAGATAAGTAATCTCCAAACAAAAAAGATAACAGTACCAAAAGTAATGCCCCTGCAATTGTTATAAATAATGCTGTAGAAACTATTTCTTTTCTGTAATTATCTGAGTCTTCATCAAAATAAAATCGTCCTAAAGCAGAGGAAGCTCCAAAATAAAAAATCGCACTTGCCAAAGCACTTGCCAACAAAATAATACTATAAACGCCAAACTCCGCAGGAGTATAATAAACAGTTAATATTGGTAATAATACAAAACCAAGTACATTTTGCAAAGAAGAGGTAAGCCCATAAACAATACCGTGACTAAATAATTCTTTTATTTTTGATTTAATGGGCATCTCCATTATACAGCAATTTCTTTACAAAAAACATTAATAACATTACACACTTTTTCAACTTCTTCATCTGTCATCACAGGACTAATTGGCAAACTCAACACTTCCGCATGAATTTTGTCTGTGATAGGCAAATTAACCCTATTTAGATTAGCATAACATTCCTGTTTATGAGGAGGAATTGGATAATGAATCAACGTCTGAACCCCATTTTCTTGTAAATAGGCTTGTAATTCATCACGATTGGCAGTACGAATAACAAAAAGATGCCAAACATGTTCTCCAACTTTACCAACAGAAGGCAAGATTATTTTATCATTCTTGATATTCTCAATATAATAATTAGCAATTTCTTGACGGCGAGAAGTTTCAGCATCAACAAAACGCAATTTCACGTCTAAGAAAGCGGCTTGCATTTCATCCATACGGCTATTTAAACCCTGGTATTGATTTACATATTTTTGAGCAGAGCCATAATTTGCCAAAGTACGAATCGCTTTAGCTAACTCAGCATCTTTAGTCGTTACCGCACCTGAATCTCCCAATGCCCCTAAGTTTTTACCTGGGTAAAAACTAAAACCTGCAGCGTCTCCTAGATTACCCGTACGAATGCCATTCCAACGAGCTCCTATTGATTGAGCATTATCTTCAATAATTTTCAAATTGTGCTTTTTGGCTAAAGTCTCCAATTCTGTACTCCAACAAACACGACCATAAAGATGGACTACCATAATGGCTTTGGTCTTTGCAGTGATCTTACTTTCTATCAAACTCAAATCTAAATTAAAAGTACCCAAATCGGGTTCTACTAAAACTGGCACTAATTTATTATCTGTAATCGCCAATACAGAAGCGATATAAGTATTTGCAGGGACAATTACCTCGTCACCTTCCTGCATAAATCCTAACTCGATATAGGCTTTAAAAATAAGTCGCAAAGCATCCAATCCATTAGCAACGGCTATTGCATTTCCTCCTTCTTGAAAAGCTTCTAAATTGTTTTCGAACAGTTTTACTCGCTCCCCCAACAGATACCAACCGCTATCAATTACATCGGCTGCAACTTGCTTTAACTCGTTTGCATACTGAGCGTTTATTTTTTGTAAGTCTAAAAATTTAATCATAGTCTAACTTGTATAATATTTTATATTTTATATCAAGATCATCATCTAAATTTTTGCTTTTCTTAATACATTATCTTCAACAATCCATTTATTTTCAAAATTATCAACAAAATATTCATTCTTTTTTTCCATTTTAGTTCCATCTTCATTAAGCCATCCGGTAATTTTAGCTGGAGTCCCTACTACTAACGCTCTACAAGGAACATTTTTTGTGACTAAAGCACCTGCCCCTATCATCGAAAAAGCTCCTATAACTACCCCGCCTAAAACGATAGCTCCTGCTCCTATTGAAGCATTATTTTCAATTTTTATTTTTTTAAATTCTGAAGGGTACTGCTTTGATCGTGGCCTTTCATCATTTGTAAAAGTTACATTTGGACCTACAAAAACATTATCAGCAATTTGGATTCCGTCCCATAAATATACCCCACTTTTAATTGTAACATTATTACCAATTTTCACATCATTTTCAATAAACGTATGACAATTAATATTACAATTATCACCTATTACGGCTTCTGATAAAATAATTGAATATTGCCACACATAAGTATTTTTTCCAATTTTATTTGTTTGTACTTCTGCTAAAGAATGTATCATAATATATATTTTAAATATTCATCATAAGATCTTAAATAATCATCTTCACTATATAAATGTGAGGCCAAAACCAAACAAATAGATCCACTTGAAAAATTAACTTCAGAGGCCCATATTCCTGGCGGTATATGTAGGCCCAAATCAGGGCGATTCAATAAAACTTGTCTTTTTGTAATTCCATCATCTAATAAGACTTCAAAACTACCGCTTGCAGCAACTAAAAATTGATGACATTCTTTATGAGCATGAGCTCCTCTGGACTCTCCACCAGGAATATCATATAAATAAAAGATTCTTTTTACTCCAAAAGGGATTTCTATCTCATTATTAATGGCTGTAATATGCCCGTTTCTATCTCCAATCTTATTTAAATGCAAGAGATTGCACCCGAAAACACTAATTTTATTTTTCATCTGCAAGCAATTTAAATTCTTGAAAATCTCTAATATAGTCTTCCTTCAAAAAAGCCTCGCTTGAAACATGCATTGCCAAAGAGTTGGTGGAAAAATTTTCAATATGCCTCCATGTTTTGGCTGGTAAATATAAACCGTAATAACTACGATTTAGAGAAAATTTTTCAATAATGCCATTTGCATTTGTAATAACAACATCAAAACTACCGCTTAAAGCAACAATTATTTCTTTTTGCTCATAATAGGCATGTCCTCCTCTGATTTCTCCTCCAGGCACATCATAAGTCCAAAAAGTTCTTCTAACCTCAAAAGGAATTTGGCTAGGATATTGCAAAAAAGTTAAATTCCCTCTTGGGTCTTGAATTTTAGGAAAATCTATAATTCTCGGTCTCATTTTTTAAATTTAAATTGCTAAACTCTACTTTTTATTTCAAAATCTTACACGAAAACAATAGATTCTAATTATAAATGTACAATGACTTGATGTGTTAACCAAAGAAATTTTTTATTTAATGCATTTATACCAATTAATTAAAATTTCGCGAAAAATATTCTTAATTAACTAAAAAACAAGAATGTATTAATGCATAATAAATATTTGAAACCATATAAATATACTAATTATTATCTTTAAAAAATTTTCTAATAATCAAACTTATCATTACTAAAAAACCTGCTAAAATACTCCCCAACACAAGCCCTTTGGCCTTTCCAAATTTTTCCTTAGGCAAAGGCAGAATGGGTTTGTCAATTACCTGAATTAAAGGGGTCTCTTTACGCAAAGTGACTTTGGCCAATTCCGTTTGCTTTACCAACTCGGTTAAAATAGCAGTATTGGCCTGTACATCCACTTGTCGCCTTGCTGAAGGCGTACGACGAACATTCAAAGCTGGATTTAAATTAAAGGTATTGTCATTAGCAACAGCCACACCCGTAATCGCTCCATTCAGTTCCCGACGAATAGAGTCCGTTTGACGTTCTAGAATTTCCATATTTAGTCTGGCTTTCTTACTCTTAGTGTTTACATAGAAATCAGATACTTGTTTCGCTAAGGCTTCGGTAAAATATTTAGCAAATAATTCATTCGTAGAAGCTACATCAATACTTATAATAGATACTTTTTTATCTTTTTGAGCCACAGTCAATCCTGTTTTGGATAAATCTTCATAAATTACACCTAAGATACTATCATGAACTCTGGTAAAATATTTCCTTTTTACATTTGGCAAAAATTGAATGTGCTGTAATTTTGGTTTTTTATTCCACTTTTCTCGCCATTCTTGGTTACGGATATACATTTCTGCCAAAGAAATAGTGTCTGTTCCCACTAGAACTGGAGTTAGTAAGGTTTGTTCTACCATCGAACGGGATTTGAATAATTCAGTCAAATTAGATCCTGTAAACATTCCTCCTGCGCTACCACCTAAATCTAAACCTAAAGAACTAGCTAGTCCCAAAGCGCTCCCTAAACCACCTCCCGATTTTTCATCTTCCAATGCAAAAGATAGAGTGGCCGTATACACCGGCTTCTTAACAATAGAATAAGTCAATCCCAAAGCTGCCCCAATTATTCCAGCTAATACGATACTCTTCCACTGTGAAAACAAGTAGTCAAACCATTCCTTTGCTTTGTCTATTAATTCTTTTAAAGATATTTCGTCGTTCGAAATTTGTTCACTCATATTTATATTGTAAGTCCGTTATATGTTCGTTCTAATTGAAGAAACTATACTGATTATTTAAACGCATTTAAAATTAATAAAGATAAACTTGTTATCACACTTCCTATACTCACCCACTCACCCGTACTCATCTTCTTCGTTTCTGGCTTTTCAGGCACTACAATTTGAGATCCTGGCAAAACTTTAGGAAATGTGCGGATAAACAAAAAAGAACTAGATACAGCGGCTTTCCCATTTGGATAAATAATATAGGCTTTTTTTCTCCAACCTTTAGCGTCGGTTCCTCCAACTGCGCCTAAATAATAGCCAAATCCTCGTCCTTTATTATAAGGAATTTCAGAGGTCAATAATACATTTCCAGTAATTTTAACACTTTCATTAAAAGTTGCTACTTCAATTTCATCTCCGGGCATTAAAGTAACATTTGTACTGTTGTTCGGGTTTTTAACAATTGCCTTCCAATCCACTGGAATAGTTGCAAATTTTAAATCTTCTTTTAGTTTTTTTGTGATTTTGTTCTGAATGCTGTCTTTCTTTCCTAGATTTAAATTTACATTTTCTAAAACTTCAATTTGTTCTGCTTTAATAGGACGCTTAATCTTTACACCATCTAGATTAGCTGTTGCAGTCAAACCACCTGCTCTTTGTATGACAGCATATACTTTTTCTTTTTTATCGACTAAAACATATTTTCCAGTGTAATTTACGGCTCCACTTACTACCACCATCTCTGGCTTTTCATAAGCAGCCATTTTGCGAATGTTCACAACATCAAAAGGCATTAGAGTAAAGTTTTTTATTTGTTCGTTGTTTCCTGCATTAATCTCTAAATTAAATAATTGCACCTTGTTAGGATTCGCATTATCAATTTCTTCAGATGGAATCATTCTAGCAATCTCGACTCTTTTTGAAGCAGAACCTGTCAATCCTCCTGCCTGCACTAATAAATCATTTAGCGATAAATTTTCATAAAAGGAATAGGCACCTGGTTTTTTTATTTCGCCATCAATAGTGACTTTATATTCTTCAACAAAATCTAAAATAGAATACACGGTAACTATATCTTCTTTTTTTAGCAAAATATTAGCTTCTGCATTTCCTTCTAAAGCACGTACTAAATTTACAGAAACGGCCTCTGTAGTCATGTCCTCTTTCAATCTTACAATAGTAGCCCTAGTAGCATAGGCATCTTCCTTAAGTCCATCCGCTTGCTTAATCAAATCCAAAATGCGCATTCCTTCATAGAAAGAATAGGTGTCTGGTCTAAAAACAGCACCTTCAATTTTAATACGATTTTCGAAACGATTTAAAATTTTTGTTACTGTAAACACATCTCCAGAAATTGGCTTATACGTTGCAAATTCAGCTGCTTTTATGTCTTTGACCTTAAACTCTTTGGCTGTTTTTTGCAATACATTTACCGAGGCAGTATAAGCAAACTCATTAAATCCAGACGCAAATGATAATAAATCCGAAAAAGTTTCTCCCTTTTTCATTTCAAAAATTCCGGGACGTTTTACATTCCCTTCAACAGTTACTCGTTGAGAATAGGCTGGAATCCGAATCACATCATTGTCTTTCAATCCTACATTATCGGACTGATTCCCATTTACTAAAAACCTGTAAATATCTATGTTTTTAAATACTTTGTTATTTCGTATTAATTCAATATTTCTATAACTGCCATTCTTACCTGGACCACCTCCTAAAAACAAAGCATTATAAACGGTAGCCAAAGAAGAAATAGAATAATTCCCTGGTTGTTTACTTCCTATAATAGTTACTTTAATAGTACGTATATGACTTAGACTTACCCCAACTTGAGACTGTCCTGAATTAACAGTGCTATATACTCTGGCAATAGCGTTTTTTATTTTTTGAGTAGCAGCTTCAATTGTCATTCCTGAAACAGGGATTTGGCCTACGTACTGAATGTTAACTTTACCCTCCACTGTTACCGGCACGCTCGCATTAAATTCCTGTACCCCATAAACACTTACTTGCAATTCATCACCAGGGCCTAAAACATAATTTACTGGAGTAGCTAATTTTAAATTTGGTTCAAAATTTAATGTTGGATTATCAAAAAGTTCGGAACCAAAAACTAAAGAATTTAAACTGTCTTTAACTTTTTTATTGACAATTTTTTCTTGAGTTCTAGTGTATTCTTCAGAATCTCCACTCGTAGTTTCATCAGTGTTCTTATTGTTTAACAAAGCAGCATTTTTCACATCTGAATTCATGCCAAGTCTCGCTTTTAGTTTCGCAAATTCATTTGCTGACATTCCTTTGGCTAAAGCCATTGGTTCTGCTTGTTCAATGGTTACTTTATTTGCTTCTAGCTGAGTTCTTATCTTTGCTACATCACTATCTGATAAGTAATCTACTTTTAAAGTGCTCAAATCATTCCCTTTCAATAAATCTTGTGCCTTCATTGTTGACACTTGAAAAAGTGCAAAAACTAAAAACGTAACAATAAGTATTTTTTTCATAGGTAATTTATAATTTCTAAGTCGAATAATTTTAATTTAATAAGTTGGATTTTTTTCTTTCCAACTCATTGTAAATATTCTTAACATCTTGAGATTGTTCTTTTTGCAAAATTAAATTTGCTGTTTCTGTAGCCACAAAAATAGTATTCTTTAATCCAATAAAAGCAGTAAAAAGATTTGTTCCAATAACCATATTTCCGTTCTTGTCAACTGGATGTCCTTTAGAAACTAAATAATCATAAACAGATTCAAAAGATCCTAAATCAGACCAAACGAAAGTTGACGAAACCACTTTTATTTTTTTACTTCTTTCCATCACTGCATAATCAATACTAATGGAAGGGATTTCCATAGATAAGTTTAGGTCTATATTTCCGTTAGTATTATTTTCCCAAGCTATTTTTGATTTCTCATATACTTCTGGGTTAAATGCTTTCAGTTCTTCTAATAAAACGCCAGCTTTAAAGCAAAACATACCACTATTCCAAAGAAAATTACCTTTGGCAATAAAATCTGTAGCCGTTACTTTATTGGGTTTCTCCCGAAAAGAAACTACATTATCTCCCTTGCGTTCTATGTATCCATAGCCCGTTTCTGGTTTTGTTGGAATAATTCCGAAAGTAACAATAAATCCTCTTGATGCTTTTTCTATTGCTTCTGTTAAAGCTTGATTATAGTGTTGCATTTCATCAATAATATGATCCGAGGGAGTAACAATTAAAATATCTTCTGGATCAGCGGCAAAAGCAGCAAAAGCAATTGCAGCAGCTGTATTTCTGGGAGTTGATTCAACAATATCAATATAAGGGGTATTCGATTTTTCCATAACCGCCTTACTCAAATGGCAATTATCTACATTGCCTACAACCATTACCTGATCTACCAAATCACGATTACGTTCCACCGTCATTTCAAATAAAGATTTACCTTCAAATAAATCAAGATACTGTTTGGGTTGACTTTTGCGAGACAATGGCCATAACCTACTGCCTACTCCTCCTGTAAGGATAACGTGTATGATTGAATGTTTTTGATTCATAGTATCGTTTTTCGTTGCTCGTTGCTCGTAAAATCTTTAAACGATAAAGCAATTAAGCAGCTAGAGATTTAATTAGTTTGTATAACATCATTTTTATTCTGGAACATAAATTAAATAGAATGGTATAATCTTCTTCTTTAATATATCCCAACTCTTTGGACAAAAATAAATGATAATTCGTTTCTTCTAATGATCCTTTTGAAATATATAAAAACGGAACGAATTCTTTTTTATATTGTCTTGCCTGTCCTTCAATAATATTTTAGTAGGGACACTAGAAGCACTTCTTCTTACTTGACTAATCAGACCAAATTGTTCTGATTTTGGAAAATCAGAAGTAATTTTATATACCGCCAATGTTAATTGGTGTGCTACTTTCCATACTTCTAAATTAGATTCCATATTTTTTATTGATTGTTAGTTTTTTGCAAAATCGTTAATCGAATGACGACAAACGTTTCTAAAAAAAACTTACTTCACCTTATTTTCTTTCAATAATTCTTTTTCTGTTACTTCTTTTCGCAGACTACTACTAGAAAAGCGATGATCCCGAACATTAAAATAAAGCTGAATTCCTTTGTCTTCACAATAAGTTCTACCAGTAAAATTTTTATCTTTATACTCATCACCAATAATACGAACGTCAATTTTAAAAGAACGTAAGATATCTTCTAAATCTTGTTCGGTAGCATAAGGAATAATTTCATCTACAAATTTACAACCTTTAAGTTGTATATAGCGCTCTACTACAGATTGGGTGGGTCTGTTTTTTTCAGGACGATCGATTGTAGGATCCGTTTGTAATGCTGCTATCAAATAATCACATTGTCTTTTTGCTTCCTCTAGCATGGTAATATGCCCAGCATGGAGTAAATCAAAAGCACTAAAGGTAATTCCTATTTTCATATTTGATTTAATATTGAGTAATTTTAGTTTTGGAATCTGTATAAAAAAGAATTTTATTCTTATTATGAATGTTTTGTTTTATTTAATGGTCAATCAACCTATAACCTGCCATCAACCTTATCTCCCAAAACACCTTTTACATCATAAATGATACTATTTGAGTTTTGTAATTGAGATAAATCCATTTTCAAAAAGGCTGAATGAGAAACTCCCAAGACTACAGCATCAAATTTCACATTTGGCATTGAAGTAGTGGTCTCTAATCCATACTCGTGTTTAACTTCGTTTGGATTTGCTAAAGGATCGTATATGGTTACTGTAATTCCATAATCTTTCAAGGCAGCAATCACATCTACAATTTTTGTATTGCGTACATCTGGACAGTTCTCTTTAAAAGTAATTCCCAGCATCAAAAGAGAAGCTCCATTTACAGATATTCCTTTTTTAATCATTAACTTAACGATTTGCGAAGCTACATAGTCTCCCATGCTATCATTCAAACGTCTTCCAGCTAAAATAATTTCAGGATGGTATCCAAATTCTTGTGCTCTTTGTGCCAAATAATACGGATCAACCCCTATACAATGTCCACCTACTAATCCTGGTTTGAAAGGTAGAAAGTTCCATTTTGTACCCGCTGCTTTAAGAACCGCTTGCGTATCTATATTCATTAAGTTGAATATTTTTGCCAATTCGTTTACAAAAGCAATATTAATATCCCGTTGAGAATTTTCAATAACTTTAGCCGCCTCCGCCACTTTTATGGTAGGTGCTAGATGTGTTCCTGCAGTAATAACCGATTGATATAAGTCATCTACTTTTTGTCCAATTTCTGGAGTAGAACCTGAAGTAACTTTTAATATCTTTTCGACAGTATGTTCTTTATCCCCCGGATTGATTCTTTCAGGAGAATAGCCTGCAAAAAAATCAACGTTAAATTTCAATCCCGAAATACGCTCCAAAACAGGCACACATTCTTCTTCTGTAACTCCAGGATATACTGTCGATTCATAAATGACAATATCCCCTTTCTTCAAAACAGAACCAACAGTTTCACTTGATTTATACAAAGGCGTCAAATCAGGACGATTATTTTTATCAACTGGAGTGGGAACCGTAATAATATAATAATTACATGTGGCTATATCATTCAAATCAGAAGTGCAATACAACCCATTACTATCACTAGGACTATCTAACAAGACTTTCTGCAAAGTTTCATCATCAACTTCAAAAGTAGTATCTGTACCCGATTTTAATGAAGCAATTCTCGATGTATTAATATCAAAGCCAATAACAGAATGCTTTGTTGCAAATAAACGTGCCAAAGGCAATCCAACATACCCTAAACCAACTATTGCAATTTTTTTACTTAAACCCATTTTTCAAATTAATTATAACCAATATTCGCAGTTGTTTGCACAGCTACGCTATTCAAACTCCCATATCTGGGGTCGAAAAACGATTATAAAATTTTGCACAAATATACTTATAATAAACCATTTTTCTTGAATTTTTAAATCTTCAATAAATTAAAAAATACTGATAATTTAAAACAAAAAAACCTAATACTTTCATTTTCAATCAACCAAAATGAAATAAAATACAACTATTTACATTACAAATCACCTAATTTAGTGACTCAAAGAGTAGATATTTCACATGCATAATAACTTATAATTTAAAATTATTAACTTATAATTTGTGATTTAGACCTAAAAAATCGTTGTTAAAAGAAAAAGGTCTCAATAAACAATTGAAACCCTCCTAGACATTATTTATATTTCATTTTCAAAACACATCCAATCGATTCTAAAACCAAAACGTAATGCGTATTTGTTATCTCTTGAACAATTGCTTTTTGATTAGAAAAAGGTCCTGACTCCAGAGCAATAACATCTCCTTTCTGATATGGCGAAACTGTAAGATCGAATGGTTTTGAACCAGACATCCATTTTTTTATAGTATTAATTTCTTCATCTCGAACAATAGCAGGTTTGCCTAACCAGAATAAATACCGAACAACTCCAGGGGAATCAAATACTAAATTCCGATCTGATTCTTCTAATTGAACAAAAACATAGGAATTAAAAAGCGGAACCTCAACCTTTTTTTTCCTATCAGACCATTGGCGCACTTGAATTGTTAATGGACAATAACATTCAATACCTAATTTATGCAATTGCTCCGCAACTTTTTTCTCCCATTTGGGTTTTGTATATACTACATACCAATTCATCATGCACTTATATTGTATTGAAAAACAGAATTTATATGCTTACTTTTCTGATTTAATTTCTAAATAAAACTTTATTTGCCTTTAAACAAGCCGAAAAAACCTCTTAAACTAGGATCCTATCGCCTGATATACAAATCCTATCGCCTCTAATTCTGATTTGTTTAATAAATTTCTACCATCAAAAATAAATGCTGGTTTTTGCATTCCATCATATATTTTTTTCCAATCATACCCTACAAATTCATCCCACTCCGTTAGCACCGCTATTGCATGAGCATCAGCACATGCGCTATAAGGGTTATCGAAAGAGCTTATACTTTTAGCATTTTTTTCTGATGCTCTCGTCTCTAAATAATCTAAATCTGCTAAAATCTTTTTCTCAGAAACTTTAGGATCATAAACGGCAATGTTTGCATGCTCATTTATTAAATCGTCCGCAACATAAATAGCCGCAGATTCTCTGGTATCATTCGTATCTTTTTTGAAAGCCCAACCTAAAAATGTTATTTTTTTATCAGCAACCGTATTATAAAGCGTTTGTACAATTCGGTTAGAAAAACGTTTCTTTTGATGGTCATTCATTATGATCACTTGTTCCCAATAATCCGCTACTTCATTAAGTCCATACGACTTAGCGATATAAACTAAATTCAAAATGTCTTTTTGAAAACAAGAACCACCAAATCCAACAGATGCTTTTAAAAATTTAGGACCAATTCTACTGTCCATTCCTATAGCTCTTGCCACTTCATTCACATCAGCTCCCGTTTTTTCACAAAGCTCAGACAATGCATTTATAGAAGAAATTCTTTGTGCTAAAAAAGCATTAGCAGTCAACTTCGACAACTCTGAAGACCATACATTTGTTGTCAAAATCTTGTCATTTGGCACCCAATTCGAATATACATCAACCAAGGCCTGAATTGCTTTTTGACCTTCTTCACTAGTATCACCACCAATCAAAATCCTGTCTGGATTTAATAAATCTGACACTGCAGTTCCTTCAGCAAGAAACTCTGGATTAGATAAAATCTGAAACTGTACTCCATTACCTGTATTATCAAGAATACTTTTTATCGCTTCAGCTGTTCTAACCGGAAGCGTAGATTTTTCAACTACAATTTTATTTTGCTTAGCGACTTTTGCTATTTGTCTAGCGCACAATTCAATATATTTTAAATCTGCAGCCATACCTTTCCCTTTTCCATAGGTTTTAGTAGGAGTGTTCACAGATATAAAAATAATTTGTGCCTCATCAATTGCCTTGTCTACTTCTGTTGAAAAAAACAAATTTCTTCCTCTAGCTTCTCCTACAATAGCACTCAATCCCGGTTCATAAATGGGAATATTATCTACATTTGGGTCATTCCAAGCTAAGATGCGCTCTTCATTTAAATCGACAACAGTAACTTTAATTTGGGGACATTTTTGTGCAATAACAGCCATAGTTGGCCCTCCAACATACCCTGCTCCAATGCAACAAATTTTTGTAATTTTCATGTATTCCAATTGTAATTTATAATTCTATTTTTGAGTTAAGTTCGTTTAAAATGAACTCCTTTATTTCAGATTATTCCAATACCATTCCACCGCTTCTTTCAATCCTTCCTGCATAGAATATTTAGGATTGTAATGCAACAATGATTTTGCTTTATCAATACTTGCTAATGAATGTGGGATATCACCTGCCCTATTAGGGCCATGAATTATCTCAACATTTGCTATTCTTGAATCGTATTTTGACAAATATTCTTTTAGATATTTTAGCAAATCATTTAATGTGGTTCTATCACCAAAAGCGGTATTATAAACTGTATTTACAGCTTCTGTATTAGTAGTGATCATAGCCAATTCATTCATTTGAATTACATTATCAATATAGGTAAAATCTCTTGAATAATTTCCGTCCCCGTTTATTATCGGGCTTTCTAATTGCATCAATTGCATCACAAACTTTGGAATAACTGCCGCATAAGCTCCGTTAGGATCTTGTTTTCGTCCAAAAACATTAAAATAACGCAATCCTATTGTTTCTAAACCATATGTTCTGCTAAAAATTTCAGCATATAATTCGTTCACATATTTTGTAATAGCATAAGGCGAAAGTGGTTTCCCAATTACGTCTTCAACCTTTGGCAAACCTACCGAATCTCCATAAGTAGAAGAGCTTGCGGCATAAATAAATCGTTTCACTTTAGCATCTCTTGAGGCTACTAACATATTCAAAAAACCCGAAACATTTACATCATTTGTTGTAACTGGATCTATAATTGATCTTGGTACCGAACCTAGTGCTGCTTCATGCAATACATAATCAACTCCTTTTACGGCATTTTGACAATCAACTAAATTACGAATATCTCCTTCTATTAAAGTAAAATTAGGATCATTCATAAACAACTTTACATTATGCCTGTGCCCTGTTGCAAAATTATCTAAACAGACTACTTTATACTTTTTAGACAAGAAATATTCGCAAAGATTAGAACCGATAAATCCTGCTCCTCCTGTAATTAATATTGTACTATTTATGTTTTCTCCCATTATTTAATTTTAAAAAATCCAGCAAAGGATTTACTTTTTGAACCACTTTTGAATTCTATTCTTGATACTATTTTTTTTTCGTTCTTCATCATGATATCCATTTGAATAAGTTCCGCTTCCATAACCGTAACCGTAGCCATAACCGTAGCCAGTACCATACTTAGCTTTGTTTTCAAAACCATTCAAAATAATACTCGTATTGTCAAGCTCTCCACGTTTCACTCTATTATTTAATAGTGTAATCATATCCTTTTTTGTAAAATTCTGCCTTACAACGTATAAGGTAACATCACAATATTGAGCTAATTCTAAAGCATCAGAGACCAAACCTACTGGCGGAGTATCTAAAATAATATAATCATATTTCAATTTAAGTTCTTCAATCAACTCCTTCATTCCATCACTCAGAATCATTTCGGCTGGATTTGGTGGTATTGGACCTGAAAGAATAACGTCTAAATAAGGCACTTGAGTATGATTTACAATTTCATCAACTGTTTTTTGTTTGATTAAATAGTTCACAACACCAACTTCATTAACTAAATTAAATTCATCAAACAATCTTGGTTTTCGTAAATCCAAACCAACAATAACTGTCTTTTTTTCGCTTAAAGCAAATATGGTTGCAATATTTATAGAACAAAATGTTTTACCTTCTCCACTGACTGAAGAAGTTATCATAAGTGTTTTAGATCCTGCTCCCGATTGTTTTTTGTATAAAAACTGTAAGGAAGAACGAATCGCTCTAAAGGATTCTGATAAAGCAGATTTAGGTTTATCAAACACCGCCAAATTTGTGTGATCCTTACTAATCCCAACTACTCCAATCAAAGGAATCTGAGTTAATTTACCAATATCATCTGTGTTTTGAATTGCATTATTCACGAAGAAAATTCCAAAAACAAATAATAGTGGAATTAAAATTCCCATAAAAAGCGCCAATACATAATTCACCGAAGTTTTTGGTCCTATTAATCCTCCGCCAACATCTTTGGCTGGATCTATAAAATGAACATCCGATAAATTTGCCGCTTTTACAATATCTGCCTCACTTCTTTTTTGAAGAAATGTGCTATAAATATTATCACTTAAATCATACTTCCTTTTGATTTTAATCAACTCTTGTTGATCTTCTGGGAGTTGTTTTATCGTACTTTCAGTTTCACTAATTTTACTATTTATTTTTGCTAAATCATATTGCAAAGAAGACTTGGCTGCCGAAATATTCTCTAGCAATACATTCTTAACAGCCATCATTTGATTGTCAAAATCTTTAAACAACTTTTCACTTTTAACAGCATAAGCCATTTCTGATCTTTGCGTAGAAAGAGAAATTAATTTAGAAACATTAACAACAATATTTGGATCTTCAATTCCCGCAACTGATGGAGCTGGAAGTTTAGCATAATCAACACTGTTTTTTAAGTAGGCTTTTAAGGAATTATAATAGGTGATTTTTCGGGTTATTTCATCTCTTGCAACATCAAAATCAAGTATTTTCTCCGAAAACTTAGCGCCACCTTCCTCTATATCATAAATGTTTTTATCTTTTCTAAAAGACTTCAACTCATTCCCAGTTTCCTTCAATTGAGATTCCATTGAAACCAATGTACTATCTATAAAAGAAATAGTATTGGTGGCAAATTGGTTTTTACTGTCCAATTGTCTTTTTATAAGCATTTTCACAGTCGAATTTAAATATTCAACCATTCGAGCTTTATTTGTGCCCTGCATACTTAAGGTAATAATTGAACCTCCTTTATCATCTGTTTTAATATCGACTCCTTTGTAAGCAGATACGGTTCCATCAAAATCGTTGAATTGTACAAAATATTCGTTGCCTTTATATAATCCAGGATTGTCTTTTATTTGTAATTTCCAATTCAAAAAGGGTAACGAAACCTGCTCTCCTACTTTGTATCTCTTTACAAAATCACCCTTTTCAACGGCAGTTGTACTATATGAATTTGTGGAATAAGTAATCAGGGAAGCCGCATTATTCTCAAATGGGATTCTAATTTCATATTCGTTTTCACTCAAAAATTTAATTCCTATGAGATTTCCAGATAATTGGCCTTTAGTTTTATCAATATTTACATAAAACGGAACTACTCCATAAGCATCTACAAGATTATATTCACCTTGTGCTAAATAACTAATGTAATACTGCAATTTATCGACAACAAGTTCATTGTGCGACCTAGATTGTAATGTAGTTGAAATAGTCTGGACCTGATCTGAAGTACCTCCCCAATTAAAAGTCAAACTAGTATTTGATGTAAATAATGGATTTGTTTCTTCTTTTACAGCAACAACAGTTTCTACGGAATAGATTTTTTCTTTCCTAATATTTACTTGATAGGCAATTGTGAATGTTATAATTAAACTCACCAAAAACCATTTCCAATAGCTTCCAATTTTAATTAAAAATCCTTTAAAGTCGAAACTAGCTTGGTTTTCAAAAACCGAAAAATCTTTTATATCTAACATTTCGAACTCTATTTTAATTTTTCAACAATAGAAAAGTAGTTGTAGCCAAAGACAGAAGTGTAATAATAGTCCCTAAAGACTCTAATCCTGTTTTCCCTGTTCCCCACGTTTTTTGTTTCAGTGGCTTTACATAGATAAAATCATTAGGCTGCAAATAATAATATGGAGATTGCATCACATTAATATCAGTAAGATCTAAATCATGCATTTGAATTCCTGTTGGAGATTTTCTCATAATCGTCACTGCTTTTCTATTTCCCGTTATAGTAATATCCCCAGAATTAGCAATAGCTTCCATGACATTTATACGCTCTTGAAACAATGTTTTTGTTCCTGGGCTTCCTACTTCACCATTGATTGTATATCTAAATCCGGCCAATTTAACTGTAACAAAAATATTAGCTTCTTTGTTAAAATATTCTGCTAATAATTGTTTTTCAATTCTAACCCTCACTTCTTCAAGTGTATATCCTATAACGTTAATTTCTCCTAAAATTGGGATTCGTATATTTCCATGATCATCTACTGTAAATCCATCAAAATACAAGTCTGTTTCTGATTTTGACACCCCATCAATTTTAGTAGATGGATTAAAAATAGCCACTAATTTAGGGTCAATTGCCTTCAAGGTAATGCTCAAAACATCATTAGTTTGAAGTCTGTATGGTTTAGATTCTACTTCGGCAATTGCAACTTCTGCACTACCGTTCTTATTCTGAAGATAAATTAAATCTTGAGTAGGAATACAAGAGGAGAATAACAAACTGATAATTAGGGACAAACAGAGTATAGATTTGCTCATTATATAATTTTTAGAAACAAATATAGCTTTTCATTTACGATTTAAAAAGCATCGCTATTCATTAAATGATTTAATTATTTTTAAAAGACTTTTCAAAAGGAACCCTATGTAAAATACTTCTTCCTAAGGTGACTTCATCTGCATACTCAAGTTCATCACCCACAGATATTCCTCTAGCAATTGTAGATATTACAACCTTGCAATCTGCAATCTGTTTGTAAATATAAAAATTTGTGGTATCTCCTTCCATAGTAGAACTCAAAGCAAATATTATTTCACTCACATTACCTAACTTTACTTTCTCAACTAAGGAAACAATATTTAATTGACTTGGGCCAACGCCGTCAATAGGAGAAATTTTCCCTCCCAAAACATGATAAATACCCCTAAACTGACCCGTGTTTTCAATAGCCATTACGTCACGTATATCCTCAACAACACAAACAATCTGATGATTCCTACTTGCATTGGCACAAATTTCACACAAAATACTATCCGAAATATTATGACAACTGTTACAATATTTAATATCTTCACGCATACTTACTAATGCTTGCGAAAGAAAACCAGTTTGTTCTTTTGGCTGTTTCAATAAATGCAAAACTAAACGCAAAGCCGTTCGCTTACCAATCCCTGGTAGCTGTGACATTTCGTTTACTGCTTTTTCAATTAATTTTGAAGAAAATTCCATAGTTGCAAAAGTAGTCAATTTGTCCCGAACGTTCGGGATAGATAATTTGAAAAATTGAAGATTATTTATGTAATTTGGCGAAAATAATTTTTATAAAAAATGACTCCATTTGCTATTCTATCACTCATCATAATTTACTTTGGAATTTTATTTCTCATTTCTCATTTTGTAAGTAACAAAAACAGTGGAAACGATGCCTTTTTTAAAGCGAATAAAAATTCCAAATGGTATTTAGTTGCTTTTGGAATGATTGGAACAGCACTTTCTGGCGTAACTTTCATATCTGTCCCAGGAGAAGTAGGAGCACCAACAGGAGAACAATTCAAGTATTTTCAATTTGTATTAGGAAATGCGATTGGGTTTATAATTATTGCTAAAAAATTATTGCCCCTCTATTACAGAATGAACCTAACCTCAATATACGGATATATCGAACACCGATTAGGAATGTATTCCTATAAAACTGCCGCAACCATTTTCTTAATAAGCAGAACTATCGGTTCCTCATTCAGGCTCTACCTAGTGGTGATAGTTTTACAACGCTTTGTATTTGATCATTACGGAATTCCGTTTGCAGTTACTGTTTTAATATCATTAGCTTTGATATTTGCCTATACGTATAAAGGTGGTTTAAAAACCATCATCATTACAGACACATTACAAACTTTCTTCTTAGTTTCTTCCGTTTTTTTGACTATTTATTTCATTTGTGATAGTCTACATTTAAATATTTTTGAGGCTTTTGAAAAAGTAAAAACCAGCAATTATTCTAAAGTATTTTTCTTTGAAGATTTCGTTTCTAGCAAATTTCATTTTGTTAAGCAAATTCTGGGTGGAATTTTCGTGACTATAGCTATGGTAGGATTAGATCAAGATTTAATGCAAAAAAACCTAAGCTGTGCAACTATTGGCGAAGCCCAAAAAAACATGTTCACCTTTACAGGTATATTTGTTTTTATCAACATCTTTTTTCTAAGTGTTGGTGCTTTGCTTTATATTTATGCGAATCAAAACGGTATTGAAGTTCCGCTAGATTTAGTTTCTGGAAAGCCAAGAACCGATTTGCTTTTCCCTGAAATAGCCTTTCATCATTTGACTATTATTCCTTCTATCGTTTTTCTATTAGGACTAACAGCGGCAACTTTTGCTACAACAGATTCCGCTTTAACGGCACTTACAACATCGTTTTGCGTTGACTTTCTAGGTATGGATAAAGCTGAAAATCTAAATAAACCAAATGTAATAAGAACGAGACATCTTGTTCATATTGGATTTTCATTTTTAATGTTTCTCGTGATTGTTTTTTTTAATTCAATAAATGACAGCTCTGTCGTTGGAATGATTTTTAGAGTTGCATCATACACCTACGGACCACTTTTAGGCTTGTATTGTTTTGGCCTATTTGTAAAAACCAAAACCGTTAAAGACAAATTAGTCCCTATAATTTGCTTTATAGCTCCAGCGCTGACTTACTTTGTAAGCGAAAATTCAAAAACACTTTTCTTCGGATATGTGTTTGACAACGAATTGATTATCGTAAATGCCTTTATCACATTTTTAGGATTACTATTAATTAGTAAACCTGCCATAAAGGAAACACGATTTTAAATTAAGCAGATTAAAACAATCCCTTTTTCTTCTCTTTTTAAACAAGAAAAAGAAACTTAGAATTACCTATGCACAAAAATTAATATTGGTTTGTAGCCAATAAAACTAATGTACAAGCTATTTCTGCTTTGATATTATTTAAATCCAACAATTGATAAAACTCAGGATTTTCGGTTCCTGGATTAAAAATTACACGTTTTGGTCTTGCTTCAACGATGTAATTGTAATAGTCACGCTGGCGTGCAGGGTTTAAGTAAAGTGTAACAGTATCAATGTTTTTTAACGGAATGGCTTTAGTTTGAATTTTTATACCAGCTACTTCGCCAGCATTTTGTCCTAAGGCAAGAACCGAATGTCCTTTCTCTACCAACATATTAATTGCTTTAAAAGCATATCTATCTGGTTTTGTGGATGCTCCAAGAACTAAGGTCTTTTTATTTTTCATATTCTAAATTATATTTTGCAAAAGTAATCAAAAAGAGAGAAAAGTTTCGCTATTTTACCTTTTAGTTCTTGTGCTAAACAAAACAGTATCCTAACAATAAAAGCCTTTTTAGTTTTAAAAAAAGAGTACTTTTACACCCAAAACAAGAGAACATGGATCTTTTTATCTATTTATTTGCTGCTTTATTTTCAGTACTAAATCCTATTGGAACCGTTCCTATTTTTGTAGGATTAACGCATGAGGACTCTAAAAAAGAGCGCTCTAGAATTTCATTATGGACAGCTGTCAATGTTTTTATTATTCTAATTGTTTCTTTTTTTATTGGACAATATGTTTTGACTTTTTTTGGAATCAGCATTGATGCATTACGAATTGCAGGAGGAATTATAATTGTAAGCTCAGGATTTTCATTACTTTCGGGTAAGTTTAACAAAAAAAGAGGTATCAACAAGAAAATTGAAACTGATGCTCAAAAAAGGAATGACATTGCCTTAACTCCTTTGGCGATTCCTATGCTTGCAGGACCAGGATCTATTTCATTATTAATAGCATTTTATCAAGAACACCATTCTACTTCTGAAATCATCATTTCTTCTTTAGCAATTTTTTCTATTGCACTTGCTATTTTTGCTATTTTAAAAAGTGCTCATTATCTCGCTAAAATACTTGGTGCATCCGGAATTGTAGCCATTTCAAGAATTATTGGTTTCATTGTAATTGCAATTGGAATTCAATATATCGTGAGTGCAATGATAAATATTATCAAAGGAAATTTACTTTAATTTTAGGCAAAAAAAATAGCCCTGAAAATATCAGGGCTATTTTTTTATTCTCTTGGCAAGAAAATTTCTGCCATCATACACCTGGCACTTCCTCCGCCACATGCTTCAATAGTATCTAAACTAGAACTCAAAATTGTTACATGTTCTTCAAGTTGTGCTATTTGTTTTTTAGTTAAGCTTTGGTGAGCTGATGCGCTCATGACTAAATATCGTCTATCATCAGTTCCCTTAACTTCAAGCATATTTCCTGCAAAATTATTCACTTGGTCCTCCGTAATCAGAATTACTTCCTTTTCATCTCCTCTCAAACTTTCCAGTACCATTTTGCGTTCTTTTTTATCGTCAATACAATCCGCACAAATCACAGCAAAAGTTTCTGCAAGACACATCATTACATTAGTATGATAAATCAGCTTTCGCTCTTTACCAACCGTTTGAAATGCTTCGAAAATAACTGGTGTAAATTCAAAATCTTCACAAAACTCTATAAATAATTCCTCATCCGCTCTTGGAGACAAAGCACAATACGCTTTCCCATTTTCACGGTCTAAAACTAAACTTCCTGTACCTTCCAAGAAAAAGCCGTCTTCCTCAGCCGATGTATAATCCATTATATTATTGATTACGAATCCTTTTTCTTCCAGGATATCCAAAATATCTTCTCTACGTTCTAAACGACGATTTTCAGCAAACATAGGATATAAAGCTACATCTCCATTTTCATGAAAAGAAATCCAATTATTTGGAAAAATACTATCTGGCGTATCTGGATTTAGAATATCATCAACAACTGTTACATCAACCCCAACAAGTCTTAATTTTTGAACAAAGGCATCAAATTCCTGTTGCGCCTTATCATTTACCGTTGACGGCGAAAGACCATCAAGAACTTTTTGATAATAATTATTTACAGCCGTTTGCTCATTCATACGAAACGCTACAGGGCGAATCATCAATATGGAATTAGTAGTTTGTTTCATATAATTTTTAGTTTAAAGCTTAAAAATTCAAAGTTTAATATTTTGAAAACATTAAACTTTAAACCTTAAACAAGTTTTTAATCTCTTATTAATGGTAATGTAGAACAACGCAATAAACCTTCTTGTTTAGCTATTTCTGCGTATGGAATTTCTTCAACTGTAAAACCATTTTCACGAAGCCAATTGTTTAGTCGAGTAAAATTCTTCTCCGAAACTACTACATTAGGCGCTATCGAAAAAACATTTGAATTCATGTGATACATTTCTTTTCTTCGGATATGAAACAGATTTTCTTTACCAAAAAGATCTACTAGAAACAAATAATCAGCTTCTTCTCGAAATCCTCTTTTATAAATAATTCCTTTATTCTCACCTACTGGCTGAAAACAACAATCTAAATGTAGCGCATTATCACGAGCCTCTATTTTTGATTTAACCAAGTCAAATTCTTTGACAATTTTATTT
Organism: Flavobacterium sp. 123; assembly: GCF_003634825.1. Classification (NCBI taxonomy): domain Bacteria; kingdom Pseudomonadati; phylum Bacteroidota; class Flavobacteriia; order Flavobacteriales; family Flavobacteriaceae; genus Flavobacterium; species Flavobacterium sp. 123. The sequence continues at coordinate 1,975,258 of NZ_RBXD01000001.1, read as the reverse complement.
GGAAATAATTTTCTAAGGTATTCAACACCTTGCCAATTTGTTCTTGCTGTAATATAATCTTTATAGTCACTCCCTTTATACGTTCCCACTAAAATATAGTTATTCCACAACATCACGTCACCTCCTTCTATATGAACTTCTTCAGGAGGGCGCACTACTTTTTTAGGATTAATTTGGTCAATTATATATTGGATAGCATCTAACTCTCGTTCCCTATCTGGTAAAATATTCGACTTAATAAAAATATCATCTATAACAAAGCCAATATCTCTAGTGAAAATCTGATTGTAGTTTTCAATTAGTTCAGGACGAAAAACCGTAACATCATATTTCTGAAGCACTTTATTAAATGCTTCCATCTCTACTACCATATCTGCTTCAATAGGATATGTACCGGCAAGTATATGCTCTAAAGATTTTGGATCATAAGCATCTTCAACATTAGGAGTAGGCCCATTGCTAACTGCAGAACCTAAAACAACTGCTCGCAATCGTGATGTTTCATTCTTTATATTTAACTTCAGCATATATTGATTTTTTTTTGTAAAGATAAAAAAATAAAAAAAGCTCCACGATTCGTGAAGCTTTTAAGTCAATTTATTTTTTCTTATGTTCTTTTAAAGTCTCTCAAAGGATATCCAATATAAATTTGTCTAGGCCTTCCAATTGGTTCTTTATTTTCACGCATTTCTTTCCATTGTGCAATCCAACCTGGTAATCTACCGATAGCAAACATAACTGTAAACATATCTGTTGGAATTCCTAAAGCTCTGTAAATGATTCCAGAGTAAAAATCTACGTTTGGATATAAGTTTCTTGATTTAAAGTATTCATCCTCTAAAGCAGCAGCTTCTAATTTTTTAGCAATGTCCAAAATTGGGTCATTAACTCCTAAAGTTCCTAAAACTTCGTCAGCAGCTTTTTTAATAATTTTAGCTCTTGGATCGAAATTTTTATAAACTCTATGTCCGAATCCCATTAAACGGAACGGATCATTTTTATCTTTGGCTTTAGCCAAATACTTATCTGCATCACCACCAGTAGCATGAATTTCTTCCAACATTTCAAGTACTGCTTGATTAGCACCACCGTGTAATGGTCCCCATAATGCAGAAACTCCCGCAGAGATAGAAGCAAATAATCCTGCATGAGATGAACCTACCATTCTTACAGTAGATGTAGAACAGTTTTGCTCATGATCTGCGTGAAGAATAAATAATTTATCCAATGCATTTACCACAACTGGATCTGCTGTATATGGACCTGTAGGTAACTCAAACATCAAACGCATGAAATTCTCAACGTACCCAACTGTATTGTCATAATAATTTAAAGGGTAGCCCATGCTTTTTCTGTAAGTCCAAGTAGCAATCACTAAGAATTTACCCATGGTTTTACAAACAGCTTCATACATTTCTTTTTCATTTTCAACATTTACCGACTTTGGATTAAATGCTGTTAAAGCACTTGTCAAAGCAGACAAAACTCCCATAGGATGTGCTGTCTTTGGAAAACCATCAATGATATTTTTCATTTCTTCGTTAACCAAAGTATACTTTCTAATATCTGTTTCAAATTGCTCCAATGTTTTAGATGAAGGCAAGTCTCCGAAAATAACTAAATAAGATACTTCTAGGAAATGAGACTTTTGAGCCAATTCTTCAATTGAATATCCTCTGTAACGTAAAATACCTAATTCCCCATCAAGGAAAGTAATTTCACTTTTACACGAACCTGAATTTTTGTAACCTGGATCAAGAGTAATTAAACCCGAGAAATCACGTAATTTGCTAATATCGACAGCTGCTTCATTTTCGCTCCCAACTATAACTGGAAGTTCAAATTTATTGCCATCTATTTCTAATGTTGCTATTTTTGACATAATATAAATAGGAAATAAAACTTATTAAATAATAATTACCAAATCTAAGGAATTTCACATTAATTAAAAAGTTAATATGGAAATGAAATTGTTAAAATTCAAAAAAAAAGCCACTCACAGAACGTGAATGGCTTAAAAAAATACCTTTTCGTATAATTATTTTATTTTAAATGCATTTTTACCTGGAAAATAAGCTGTGTTACCAAGTTCCTCTTCAATTCTCAATAATTGATTGTATTTTGCCATACGATCAGAACGAGAAGCTGAACCAGTTTTTATTTGACCACAGTTTAAAGCTACAGCTAAATCAGCAATTGTATTATCCTCTGTTTCTCCAGAACGGTGAGACATTACTGAAGTATAACCAGCATTTTTGGCCATATTTACAGCAGCAATAGTTTCTGTCAAAGTACCAATTTGGTTTACTTTTACAAGAATTGAATTAGCGATTCCTTTTTCAATACCTGTTGACAAACGCTCTACATTAGTAACGAACAAATCATCTCCAACTAATTGTACTTTATCTCCAATTTTTTCAGTAAGCAATTTCCATCCATCCCAATCATTTTCATACATTCCATCTTCAATAGAAATAATAGGATATTTAGCAGCTAATTCAGCTAAATAAGTAGCTTGCTCTTCTGAAGTTCTGATTTTTCCAGTTTCTCCTTCAAATTTAGTATAATCGTATTTTCCGTTTACATAAAATTCTGAAGCAGCACAGTCTAAAGCAATCATAATTTCATCACCAAAAGTATATCCAGCATTTTCAACTGCTTTTTTGATAGTATCCAAAGCATCTTCAGTTCCTCCAGCTAAATTAGGTGCAAAACCACCTTCATCACCTACAGCCGTAGAAAGACCTCTGTCATGCAAAACTTTTTTCAAGCTGTGGAAAATTTCTGTTCCCATTTGCATAGATTGTGAAAAAGAAGTTGCTTTTACAGGGAAAATCATAAATTCTTGAAATGCAATAGGTGCATCAGAATGTGAACCACCGTTGATGATATTCATCATTGGAACTGGCAATGTATTTGCAGAAACACCACCTACGTATCTATACAAAGGCAAACCTAATTCATTTGCTGCTGCTTTTGCAGCCGCAAGAGAAACACCAAGAATAGCATTAGCTCCTAATTTAGATTTATTTGGCGTACCGTCTAAATCAATCATCATTTGATCAAGTACATTTTGTTCAAAAACAGAAGTACCTACTAACTCATCAGCGATAAGAGTATTTACATTTTTCACTGCATTCAAAACTCCTTTTCCTAAAAAAGCTTTTCCTCCATCACGTAATTCTACAGCCTCATGTTCTCCAGTTGAAGCTCCAGATGGAACAGCAGCTCTTCCTAGAACTCCGTTTTCAGTTATTACATCAACTTCTATTGTAGGGTTACCTCTAGAATCAAAAATTTGTCTTGCGTGAATTTTAACAATAATACTCATATCAATCTATTTAAAATGTTGAACTTTTTATTTTATAATTACAAATATATTATATCTTTTCTAATGAAAACACAAAATTTTGTGAATCTTATTAACGAAAACGATGTAATTATTCGAGCTACAAATGTCTGTTTTTTTTTATAATTAATTGAGCCTAGTTTGTTAAATTTCTGGTGTTTATTTAGAAAAAAAATACGCCAAGAAGCGCTTTAATACATAATCATAAATCCACAAGATACACAATGATTTATGAATATTAAATGTTAAACAAATACAATACAAAATTGCTGATTTTCAATAAATTAAATAAATTTAATTCTCTTTTTTAATATTAAACAAAACTATAGCAATTTAAACAATTAGCTCTTAATTTAAGACAATTAGAATTAAGGAACATAAAACATAAGCACTCTTACTAATTCGAAATAAATTATTATACGTTGAAAAGATCAAACGAACTTACAAGCACATCTTTTAAAACTTAAATTTACAACAACCAAGCACCTTACATGACTAATAAAAAAGGGTTTCATTTTAAATGAAACCCTTTAATTTGTATATTGAATAAAGAGATTGTTATCCTTTTATATTTTCAATAAATTGATCGAATAAATACGATGAATCATGTGGTCCTGGACTAGCTTCTGGGTGATATTGTACAGAAAAACAATTTTTGTTTTTCATACGCATACCAGCTACTGTTCCATCATTCAGATGAAGATGTGTAATTTCAAGATTAGGATGATTGTCTAATTCTTCTTTATTAACAGCAAAACCATGATTTTGGGAAGTGATTTCACCTTTTCCTGTAATAATATTTTTTACAGGGTGATTTATTCCTCTGTGACCATTAAACATTTTATAAGTCGAAATTCCGTTAGCTAAACCTATTACTTGATGTCCAAGACATATTCCAAATAAAGGTTTGTTGTTCTCAAGAATTTCTTTTGCAACTTGAATAGCACTAGAAAGAGGTTCTGGATCACCAGGTCCATTAGATAAAAAATAGCCATCTGGATTAAATGCAGACAAGTCTTGATAAGAAGAATCAAAAGGGAATACTTTTATGTAACAATCTCTTTTAGCAAGGTTTCGAAGGATATTTGTTTTAATTCCTAAATCAAGAGCAGAAATTTTATAGGTAGCATTCTCATCACCAAAAAAATAAGGTTCTTTAGTAGAAACTTTAGAAGCTAATTCTAAACCTTTCATATCTGGAACATTTGCTAAAGACGCTTTTAATTCTTCAATTGGCGTTCCATCAGTACAAATAACCGCATTCATAGCTCCGTTGTCACGTATGTAACTAACCAAGGCACGTGTATCTACATCAGATATACAGATAAGGTTTTGTTTTGTAAAATAATCTTCTAAACTCCCTGAAGCATCTTCACGTGAGTAATTAAAACTAAAATTTTTACAAACTAAACCAGCAATTTTAATACTTTGCGATTCAACTTCTGAATCATTTACTCCGTAGTTCCCAATATGGGCATTAGTAGCTACCATCAATTGACCAAAATAAGAAGGGTCAGTAAATATTTCTTGGTAACCTGTCATTCCTGTGTTAAAACAAACCTCTCCAAAAGTAGTTCCGCTGATTCCAATAGATTTGCCATGGAATATGGTTCCGTCACTTAATAAAAGTATTGCTTTTTGTCGTGTTGTATATTTCATTCTTTGATTTCTATTATTTTTAAATAGTCTCATGTAACTTGAAAAACCAGTTTCATGTGTAGTTAAATATTTTGCAAATTTAATCCTTTAAAGCAATGAATGCAAGTTTTTGAAATTTATTGTAAAATAAAAACATTCTAATCTAGCCCTGATGGAAACGGCATCCTTTTGCTTTTCTTTAAAAGCAAAAGATACAGTGGACAGCAGGACAATACACAATTAAATTCCAAGGTTTTTGCTCCAAAAAATCAAAAAAAAAGGATAAACTAGTAATAGCTTATCCTTAATTTTTATAGAATGATTATTTTCATAATTATTCAGCAATGTCAGTAGTTGTTTCAGTTTCAGCAACTGGAGCATCAGTAGCTTCATCAGCTTTCTTAGCTTTACCACCACGACGGCTTTTTGCTTTTTTAACTTCTTTTTTACCTCCATTGTAAAGTTCATTGAAATCTACTAATTCGATCATTGCCATATCAGCATTATCTCCTAAACGATTTCCAACTTTAATGATACGTGTGTATCCACCTGGACGGTCACCAACTTTAGCAGCTACATCTCTGAACAAATCAGTTACTGCATATTTGCTACGTAAGTATGAAAAAACAATACGACGATTGTGAGTCGTATCTGCTTTAGATTTTGTTATTAAAGGCTCAACGAATTGTTTAAGCGCTTTTGCTTTAGCAACAGTAGTGTTAATACGTTTGTGCTCAATAAGAGAACAAGCCATATTAGCTAACATAGATTTTCTATGCGCAGTCTGTCTGCCTAAGTGATTGAATTTTTTTCCGTGTCTCATTGCTTTATGAAATTTAATCCGCCAAAGCGGATTAGATTATTCTTTATCTAGTTTGTATTTTGCTAAATCCATACCGAAGTTCAAATTTTTAACTGCAACAAGTTCATCAAGTTCAGTTAAAGATTTTTTACCAAAATTACGGAATTTCATTAGGTCATTTTTATTGAACGATACTAAATCACCAAGTGTATCAACTTCAGCCGCTTTCAAGCAATTTAATGCTCTAACAGAAAGATCCATATCAACAAGCTTAGTTTTAAGCAATTGTCTCATGTGTAATGACTCTTCATCATATGATTCTGTTTGCGCAATCTCATCAGCCTCAAGTGTAATTCTTTCGTCAGAAAATAACATGAAATGGTGAATTAAAACTTTTGCAGCTTCAGTTAGAGCATCTTTTGGATTAATAGAACCGTCAGTTTTTATTTCAAAAACTAATTTTTCATAATCTGTTTTTTGCTCAACACGGAAGTTTTCAATAGCATATTTTACATTTTTTACCGGAGTAAAAATTGAATCTGTAAAAATGGTTCCAATAGCAGCATTTTGTTTTTTGTTCTCTTCAGCAGGAACATAACCTCTACCTTTTTCGATAGTTAAATCGAAATTCAGTTTGATTTTGCTATCTAAATTACAGATAACAAGTTCTGGATTCAAAACTTGGAAACCTGAAATAAATTTTTGAAAATCACCAGCTGTTAATTGATCTTTACCTGAAACAGAAATAGTAACTGATTCATTATCTATATCTTCAATTTGACGTTTAAAACGTACTTGTTTTAGATTAAGAATGATTTCGGTAACATCCTCAACAACTCCTGAAATAGTAGAAAACTCATGATCTACACCTTCTATTCGAACAGATGTAATTGCATAACCTTCTAATGCTGAAAGCAAAACTCTTCTAAGTGCATTACCAACAGTCAATCCATAACCAGGTTCTAAAGGTCTAAATTCAAATTTACCTTCAAAATCGGTTGAATCGATCATGATAACTTTATCGGGCTTCTGAAAATTAAATATTGCCATAAATTTCGACTAAGTCAATTATTATTTGTTGTACAACTCTACGATTAATTGTTCTTTAATGTTTTCTGGAATTTGAAGTCTTGCAGGTACAGAAACAAAAGTTCCTTCTTTAAGATCGTTATTCCATGTAATCCATTCATAAACATGACTTGAATTTGATAAAGAACGTTCGATTGCTTCTAAAGATTTAGATTTTTCACGAACAGCAACTTTATCACCAGGTTTAAGGTGGTAAGAAGGAATATTAACAACTTCACCATTTACGGTAACGTGTCTGTGAGAAACGATTTGACGAGCACCTCTTCTAGAAGGAGCAATACCCATTCTGAAAACTACGTTATCTAATCTTGCTTCACACAATTGTAATAAAACTTCACCAGTAACACCTTTAGTAGCTGATGCTTTTTCGAATAAATTTCTGAATTGTTTTTCTAAAATTCCGTAAGAATATTTAGCTTTTTGCTTTTCCATTAATTGAACAGCATATTCAGATTTTTTTCCTCTTTTTTTAGCCATCCCGTGTTGACCAGGTGGGTAATTTCTTTTTTCGAAAGCTTTATCGTCTCCGAAAATTGCCTCGCCGAATTTACGAGCGATTCTTGTACTTGGACCAGTATATCTTGCCATTTTAAATTGTTTAAGATAGAGATTATGAATTCAGGTCTTATCCTTCGATAATCTATATTCTATCTAGGTTATACTATAAATATTTTTGAGTATTAAACTCTACGTCTTTTAGGAGGACGACATCCATTGTGGGGCATTGGAGTAACATCGATAATCTCTGTAACTTCAATTCCACCATTATGCAAAGAACGGATAGCAGACTCACGTCCGTTTCCTGGTCCTTTAACATATACTTTCACTTTTTTAAGTCCAGCTTCAAGAGCTACTTTACTACAATCTTCTGCTGCCATTTGAGCCGCGTATGGAGTGTTCTTTTTAGAACCTCTAAAACCCATTTTACCAGCTGAAGACCAAGAAATAACTTCACCTTTTTTGTTAGTCAAAGAAATAATGATATTGTTGAAGGTAGCAGAAATATGAGCTTCACCCGTTGATTCAACGATAACTTTACGTTTTTTTGCAGTTGCTTTAGCCATATTACTTATTATTTAGTTGCTTTTTTCTTGTTAGCAACAGTTTTTCTTTTACCTTTTCTTGTTCTAGAGTTGTTTTTAGTTCTTTGTCCTCTTAATGGAAGACCAGATCTATGACGAATACCTCTATAACATCCAATATCCATTAAACGTTTGATGTTCAAAGAAACTTCTGAACGTAATTCTCCTTCAATTTTAAATGCTGATACAGCTTCACGAATTGCTCCGATCTCATCATCATTCCAATCTTGAACTTTTTTATCTTGGCTTACTTGAGCTTTTTCTAAAATCTCAATAGCTCTACTTTTTCCTAATCCGAAGATGTAGGTAAGTGCAATAACACCTCTCTTGTTTTTTGGGATATCTACCCCTGCTATTCTTGCCATAATTATCCTTGTCTTTGTTTAAATCTAGGATTCTTTTTGTTGATTACGTATAATCTTCCTTTTCTACGTACGATAATGCACTCGGCACTTCTCTTTTTTACTGATGCTCTTACTTTCATTGTGAATATCTTTAATATCTATAAGTAATTCTTGCTTTTGACAAATCGTAAGGACTCATTTCTAGTTTCACTTTATCACCAGGTAATAATTTGATGTAATGCATACGCATTTTTCCAGAAATATGAGCGATTACAATATGTCCATTTTCTAACTCTACACGAAACATTGCATTTGACAATGCTTCAATGATTGATCCGTCTTGTTCTATTGCTGATTGTTTTGCCATAAGTTAAGCTACTGCTTTTCTATTTTTACCAGTCTTCATTAAACCATCATAATGTTTATTCAACAAATATGAATTGATTTGCTGTATCGTGTCAATGGCAACTCCAACCATAATAATTAATGAAGTACCTCCAAAAAACATTGCCCAAGATTGTTGAACATCCATAATACTTACAACAATTGCTGGGAACACAGCTATTAAAGCAAGAAATAAAGAACCTGGAAACGTTATTAAAGACATCACTTTGTCAAGAAAATCAGAAGTCTCTACTCCTGGTCTAACACCTGGAATAAATCCACCACTTCTTTTCAAATCATCGGACATTTTATTAGTAGGAACAGTAATAGCAGTATAAAAGAACGTAAATACAACAATTAATGTTGCAAAAACAAAATTATACCAAAAACCGAACATATTACTAAAAGCACCAACAATTGATTGTGAAGCATCTGATTTTGACAATCCTGCGACAGCAGCAGGTATAAACATAATCGCTTGCGCAAAAATAATAGGCATAACTCCAGAAGCATTAAGCTTTAATGGAATCCATTGTCTATTACCACCAGCTAAATCTTGTTCGTAGTCTCCAGATGAAGTACGACGTGCATATTGAACTGGTATTTTACGTACAGCCATTACTAATAGTACACAAGAGATGATAACTAATAACCATACAATGATTTCAATAACCAATAACATTGGTCCACCATTATTATTAGTAACTCTTGTAGTAAACTCTTGTATAAAAGCCTGAGGTAATCTAGCCAAAATACCAACCATAATCAACAATGAAATACCATTTCCGATTCCTTTATCAGTAATTTTTTCTCCTAACCACATAGCAAAAATTGTACCTGTAACTAAAATAACAACTGAAGAAAATAAGAATTCAAATGAATTGAATCCTAATAAGAATGCATTACTAGGTAATGTTCTGTATAAATTGTAGATATAAGTAGGCCCTTGAACTAAAGTGATACCTATTGTCAACCAACGAGTAATTTGATTAATCTTCTTTCTACCACTTTCTCCATCACTTTGAAGTTTTTGTAAATAAGGAATAGCAATTCCCATCAACTGAACAACAATGGATGCAGAAATGTAAGGCATAATACCTAAAGCAAAAACTGAAGCTTTAGAGAAAGCACCACCAGTAAACATGTCTAATATAGATCCAATACCATTTTTGGTTTGACCTGCTAAGCTGTTTAATTGAGTTGCGTCAATACCTGGAAGCGTAACGTGTGCTCCAAAACGATAAACTAAAAGAAGTCCTAATGTAATTAGGATTCTATTTTTTAGTTCCTCGATTTTCCAAACATTACTTAATGATTCAATAAATTTCTTCATCTTAATTGAAAAATTATAGTGTTACAGCTTCTCCACCAGCAGCTTCGATAGCCGCTTTTGCAGTAGCAGTAAATTTGTGTGCAGTTACTTTTAATTTTGCTTTCAGTTCACCTCTTCCTAAAATCTTAACGATTTCATTCTTTGTAGCTAAACGATTTGCAACATAAACTGTCATATCAACAGTATCTGTAATTACACCATTATCAACTAATAATTGAAGCGTATCAAGATTAACACCTTCGTATTCTTTACGATTGATGTTTGTGAAACCAAACTTAGGTACACGACGTTGAAGTGGCATTTGACCCCCTTCAAAACCAATCTTTTTAGAATAACCAGAACGAGATTTAGCCCCTTTGTGACCTCTTGCAGAAGTACCACCTTTACCAGAACCTTCTCCTCTACCTAATCTTTTATTTTGATTGTGCGTAGCACCTTCAGCAGGTTGTAAGTTACTTAAATTCATAACAGTATTTGTTATTTAGCTTCTTCTACAGAAACTAAGTGTTTAACTTTATTTATCATCCCAAGGATTGTAGGGTTTGAATCATGCTCTACAACTTGTCCCATTTTACGTAGACCTAAAGCTTCTAAACCTCTTTTCTGAGTTAGAGGGCAATTGATTTTGCTTCTAACTTGTTTTACTAATAATTTAGCCATAATTTCCTTGAATTAACCTTTAAAAACTTTTTCTAAAGAAACACCTCTTTGTTTTGCAACAGTATAAGCACTTCTCATTTGTAATAAAGCATCAAAAGTTGCTTTTACTACGTTGTGAGGATTTGAAGATCCTTGAGATTTAGATAATACATCATGAATTCCTACTGATTCAAGAACTGAACGAACAGCTCCACCAGCAATAACTCCTGTACCATGAGAGGCAGGAATTAAGAATACACGTGCACCACCAAATTTACCTTTTTGTTCGTGAGGAACTGATTGACCATTCAAAGGAATTTTTACTAAATTTTTCTTAGCATCTTCTACTGCTTTCGCAATTGCTTCAGAAACGTCTTTAGATTTTCCTAATCCATGACCAACTACTCCGTTTTCATCACCTACAACTACAATAGCAGAAAAACCAAAAGCTCTACCACCCTTTGTAACTTTAGTAACACGATTTACACTCACCAAACGATCTTTTAATTCAAGACCACTTGGTTTTACTAACTCTATATTCTTGTATTTATTAGACATACTATATTAGAATTTAAGTCCAGCCGCTCTTGCGCCTTCTGCTAATGATTTAATACGACCGTGATATAAATAACCTCCTCTATCGAAAGTTACTGCATCAATACCGGCTTTTAACGCTTTTTCTGCAACAAGTTTTCCAACAGCAGTTGCAATTTCTACGTTTGTACCTTTTCCTATTTCTTTTTCTCTTGAAGAGGCAGCTAATAAAGTAACTCCATTTACATCATCAATAAGTTGTGCGTAAATTTCTTTATTACTTCTAAATACAGAAAGTCTTGGTTTAGTAGCAGTACCACTAATGATCTTTCTAATTCTGAATTTAATTCTCTGTCTTCTATCAGATTTTGTTAATGACATAATCTTATTTTTTAAGCTGATTTACCTGCTTTTCTTCTTAATACTTCACCTACAAATTTAACACCTTTTCCTTTGTATGGTTCTGGCTTACGGAAACCTCTGATTTTCGCAGCAACTTGACCTAAAAGTTGTTTGTCAAATGATGTTAATTTCACAATTGGGTTTTTACCTTTTTCAGAGATTGTTTCCAAAGTTACTTCTGGAGCAATTTCTAAAATAATATTGTGAGAATATCCAAGAGCTAAATCTAATTTTTGACCTTGATTTGAAGCTCTATAACCTACTCCAACCAATTCTAATGATTTAGTAAAACCTTCATTTACACCAATAATCATGTTATTGATTAAAGATCTGTATAAACCATGTTTTGCTCTTTGGTCTTTGTGATCAGACGATCTATCAACTTGAACTTGACCGTCTTCAACTGTTACAGTTACGTCCGAAAACTCCTGAGTAAGTTGACCATTTTTTCCTTTTACTGTAATAATACCATCTTTAACTTCTACAGTTACTCCAGCAGGGATTACAATTGGATTTTTACCTATTCTTGACATCTTATATAGTCTTTATATTAGTATACGTAACAAATTACTTCACCACCTACATTTAATTGCTTAGCTTGTTTTCCAGTCATCAAACCTTTTGATGTAGAAACAATAGCAATTCCTAATCCGTTAAGGATTCTAGGTAAATTAGAAGCACCTGCATATTTACGCAAACCTGGTTTACTAATTCTTTGGATATCTTTAATTACTGACTCTTTAGTATCTTTATCATACTTCAAAGCGATTTTGATTGAACCCTGAACAGCGTTGTCTTCAAATTTGTAACTTAAGATATAACCTTGATCAAATAAGATCTTTGTTATTTCTTTTTTTAGATTAGATGCTGGAATTTCGACAACTTTGTGGTTTGCAGCCACAGCGTTTCTAACTCTCGTCAAATAATCTGCAATAGGATCTGTATACATATGTATTAAATTGCGATTATGGTTTTCAGGAAGCACTCCACTTCCTGAACCTTTAATCAATTGATAAACTTATTTAATTACCAGCTAGCTTTCTTAACACCAGGTATTAACCCGTTGTTAGCCATTTCACGGAATGTTACACGAGAAATACCAAATTGACGAATATATCCTCTTGGTCTTCCAGTTAATTTACAACGATTGTGTAAACGAACAGGTGAAGCATTTTTAGGTAATTTTTGCAAACCTACGAAATCTCCAGCCTCTAACAAAGCTTTTCTTTTCTCAGCATACTTAGCTACCGTTTTTTCTCTTTTCACCTCACGGGCTTTCATTGATTCTTTAGCCATGTCTTAATTCTTTTTAAAAGGTAATCCTAATTCTGCCAATAATGACTTCGCTTCCTTATCTGTTTTAGCTGTAGTAACAAAAGAGATATCCATACCTGAAATTTTATTTACTTTATCAATATCAATTTCTGGGAAAATGATTTGTTCTAAAATACCAAGATTGTAATTACCTCTTCCGTCAAAACCAGTAGCTTTGATACCACTGAAATCTCTAACTCGTGGTAAAGCTGAAGTAATAAGTCTATCTAAAAACTCATACATTCTTTCTCCACGTAAGGTTACTTTTGCACCAATAGGCATCCCTTTTCTCAATTTGAATGACGCAACGTCTTTCTTTGAAATTGTAGATACTGCTTTTTGTCCAGTGATCTTTGTTAATTCATCAACTGCATAGTCGATTAATTTTTTATCAGATACAGCTGCACCAACTCCACGGCTCAAAACGATTTTTTCCAATTTAGGAACTTGCATTACGTTTATATATCCGTATTCTTCTTTAAGAGCAGAGATTACTCTGTTCTTGTATTCTTCTTTTAGTCTAGGTGTATATGCCATCACTATAGTACTTGATTAGATTTTTTTGAAAATCTTACTTTCTTATCTCCTTCTACTCTGATACCTACTCTTGTTGTTTCCTTAGTTTTAGGATCAATTAGAGCAATATTAGATATTTGTATAGAAGCTTCTTTTTTAACGATACCACCTTGAGGGCTTTTTGCACTTGGTTTTGTATGTTTCGAAACCATGTTCACACCTTCAACTATCGCTTTATTTTTCTCACGGTAGACACGTAAAACTTTACCTTCTGAACCTTTATGGTCTCCAGCGATAACTCTTACAATGTCACCTGATTTTATTTTTAGCTTTATCATCTTAAAACGAATTAAAGCACTTCTGGTGCTAATGATACAATTTTCATGAATTGTTTTTCACGAAGTTCTCTTGCTACCGGACCAAAAACACGAGTTCCTCTCATTTCACCTGCAGCGTTCAAAAGAACACATGCATTATCATCGAAACGGATATAAGAACCATCAGCTCTTCTCACTTCTTTTTTGGTACGTACAACAACTGCAGTTGAAACAGCACCTTTTTTAACGTTTCCGTTTGGTGTTGCGTCCTTAATAGATACTACAATCTTGTCTCCAACAGAGGCATACCTTCTTTTGGTACCTCCTAAAACACGGATAGTTAAAACTTCTTTAGCTCCTGTGTTATCTGCTACTTTTAGTCTTGATTCTTGTTGTACCATAATTATTTAGCTCTTTCTAGGATTTCAACTAATCTCCAACATTTTGATTTACTTAAAGGACGCGTTTCGCTAATTCTTACAGTATCTCCAATGTTACAGTCGTTTGTTTCGTCATGTGCAACAAATTTCTTTGTTTTCAACACGAACTTACCGTATAATGGGTGTTTTACTTTAGTTACTTGCGCAACTACAATGGATTTATCCATTTTGTTTGAAGTAACAACCCCAATTCTCTCTTTTCTTAAATTTCTTTTTTCTTCCATCTTTCAGCAGAATACAATTATTGTAACTCTCTTTTTGTAAGCTCTGTAGCTAATCTTGCAACTGTTCTTCTTACAATTCTAATTTGTAGAGGATTTTCAATTGGAGAAATAGCATGAGCCATTTTTAGGTCAGCATATGTTTTCTTAGTCTGGCTAAGTTTTTCTTGCAACTCCGCTGCAGAAAGATCTTTTATTTCTGATTGTTTCATAATATAATATAGATTATGCTTCGAAATCTCTAGCAACGACGAACTTAGTTTTTACTGGAAGCTTTTGAGCTGCAAGACGTAACGCCTCTTTTGCAACTGACAAAGGTACTCCTCCAACTTCAAACATAATTCTTCCGGGTTTAACAACGGCAGCCCAGTATTCAACTGCACCTTTACCTTTACCCATACGTACTTCAAGAGGTTTCTTTGTGATTGGTTTGTCTGGAAATATTTTGATCCATAATTGTCCTTCTCTCTTCATGTAACGAGTTGCAGCAATACGCGCAGCTTCAATTTGACGAGAAGTTAAGAACATTCCATCTTCATGTACAGATTTAATACCAAACATTCCATTTGAAAGTTCATGCCCTCTTTGAGAGTTTCCTTTCATTTTACCTTTCTGTACCTTACGGTATTTTGTTCTTTTAGGCTGTAACATTTTTCTTTAGTTTAAAAATTTACTTTCTTTTACGAGCGTCTGGTTTTCCACCTTTATTAAAAGGTTTTCTGTCTCCTCTAGGAGAATCACCACCTTTACCACCAGCACCAGATTGTTTTTTGTCCATTCCGGCAAGTGGAGAAAGATCTCTCTTTCCATAAACTTCACCTTTCATGATCCATACTTTGATACCCATTCTACCGTAAGTAGTATGCGCTTCAGCCAAAGCATAATCAATATCAGCTCTGAAAGTTGATAGAGGAATTCTACCTTCTTTGAAACCTTCTGAACGTGCCATTTCAGCTCCATTCAAACGACCAGAAATCAAAACTTTGATACCTTCTGCGTTCATACGCATAGAAGCAGCAATAGCCATTTTGATTGCACGTCTGTAAGAAATTCTGCTTTCGATTTGACGACAGATACTTGTAGCAACTAAATAAGCATCAAGTTCAGGTCTTTTGATTTCAAAAATGTTGATTTGAACCTCTTTGTCAGTAACTTTCTTAAGTTCTTCTTTCAACTTGTCTACCTCTTGTCCACCTTTTCCGATAATGATACCAGGTCTAGCAGTAGTGATAGTAACGGTTACAAGTTTTAAAGTTCTCTCGATGATTACTTTTGATACACTAGCTTTTGATAAACGAGCGTGGATATACTTTCTGATTTTGTGATCTTCGGCAAGTTTATCACCGTAATCATTTCCACCATACCAGTTTGAGTCCCATCCTCTGATGATACCAAGTCTATTTCCAATTGGATTTGTCTTTTGTCCCATGCTGCTTAAGAATTGCTTTGTGTGTTATTGATAGCTCCAAGCACGATTGTTACGTGATTAGAACGTTTTCTTATTCTGTGTGCTCTTCCTTGTGGAGCTGGACGAAGTCTTTTTAACATCATTCCACCATCTACACGAATTTCCTTAACAAATAAACCTGCTTCTTCCATATTAGCTTCAGGGTTTTTTGCTTGCCAGTTGGCAATAACAGATAAAACCAATTTTTCTAATTTTCTTGAAGCTTCTTTAGAACTAAATCTTAATATGTTAAGTGCTCTTTCTACCTTCTGACCTCTTACTAGATCTGCTACTAAGCGCATTTTTCTAGGTGAAGTAGGGCAGTTATTTAACTTTGCAAAAGCTAGAGACTTATTAGCCTCTTTTCTTGCGTCTGCTGTTTCTCTTTTACGAACTCCCATTGCTTCTTATTTTTTACCTTTATTTTTTGCTCCAGCATGACCTCTAAAAGATCGAGTTGGTGAAAATTCTCCTAATTTATGTCCTACCATGTTTTCTGTAACGTAAACTGGTACAAACTGACGACCGTTATGAACTGCGATTGTTTGTCCAACAAAGTCTGGAGTAATCATAGAAGCTCTAGACCAAGTCTTTACTACTCCTTTGTTTCCATTTTCAATGTTTTCTTGAACTTTCTTGTCTAACTTATAATGAACAAAAGGTCCTTTTTTTAATGAACGTGCCATATCTTATTATTTCTTTCTACGTTCTACGATATACTTGTTACTCGGGTTTTTCTTAGAACGAGTTCTATAACCTTTAGCTGGTATTCCATTTCTTGAACGTGGATGTCCACCAGAAGAACGACCTTCACCACCACCCATTGGGTGATCGACAGGGTTCATTGCAACAGGTCTTGTTCTAGGTCTTCTTCCTAACCATCTTGTTCTACCTGCTTTTCCAGACACAACTAATTGATGATCAGAATTTGAAACAGCTCCAATTGTAGCCGAACATGTCAACAAGATTAATCTTGTTTCTCCAGAAGGCATTTTAATTGTTGCGTATTTCCCATCTCTTGCCATTAATTGAGCAAACGTTCCAGCTGAACGAGCTATTACAGCTCCTTGACCTGGTCTCAATTCGATACAAGAAATAACAGTTCCTAAAGGAATTCTGCTTAATGGTAATGCATTACCTATTTCTGGTTGAGATTCTGGACCAGAAACTAATTTCTGACCAACTTTCAATCCGTTTTGAGCAATAACATATGTTTTCTCTCCATCAGCATAAGCTAATAAAGCGATAAACGCAGTACGATTTGGATCATATTCGATTGATTTCACTGTAGCAGGAATTCCTGTTTTAGTTCTTTTGAAATCAATAATACGATATCTCTGCTTGTGACCACCACCCGTATAACGCATGGTCATCTTTCCTTGACTATTTCTACCTCCAGAGTTTTTTATCGGCGCTATCAAAGAGCGTTCCGGCTTATCAGTTGTAATGGCGTCATAACCATTCACAACTCTAAATCGCTGACCTGGGGTAATAGGTTTTAATTTTCTTACTGACATTTTTCTATCTTAGATATTGTTGTAAAAATCAATTGATTCTCCTTCTTGTACTTGTACAATTGCTTTTTTAATAGCATTTGTCTTTCCACTGATTAAACCACTTTTAGTGTATTTAGTAGTTCTGTCCGGTCTCACATTCATAGTGTTAACACTAACAATAGTTACTCCATAAGCAGCCTCAATAGCTTTCTTAATTTCAACTTTGTTTGCTTTTTTGTTAACAACGAATCCGAAGCGGTTTAATACTTCACTTTCTTTGGTTACTTTTTCCGTTACTATAGGTTTAATTATGATGCTCATATCCTATTATTTGCTTAAATTTTCTTCAATTCCTTCTAAAGAACCTTCTAAAAGCACTAAATTATTAGCGTTTAAAATGGCGTAAGTACTTAATTCTGAGCTACTTACTACGTTAGAAGCCTTTAAATTGCGTGACGACAAATATACATTTTTATTTGAATCACCCAACACAAACAAAGATTTTTTATTCTCTAACCCTAAAGCTTTCAAAACATTAATGAAATTTTTAGTGTTTGGAGTTTCAAAATTAAAGTCCTCAAGAACGATAATATTTGACTCTTTTGCTTTGATTGAGAAAGCAGATTTTCTAGCCAAACGTTTCAAGCTTTTATTCAATTTGAATGAATAACTTCTTGGTCTTGGTCCGAAAACTGTTCCACCACCTTTAAACAATGGATTCTTTGCACTACCCGCACGAGCAGTACCAGTTCCTTTTTGTTTTTTTATCTTACGAGTACTTCCCGCTACTTCAGCTCTTTCTTTAGCTTTGTGCGTTCCTTGTCTTTGATTAGCAAGATATTGCTTAACATCAAGGTATACTGCATGATTGTTTGGTTCTATACCAAATACTGAATCAGAAAGTTGAACTTTTCTTCCAGTATCTTTTCCGTTGAAATCTAATACTTTTGCTTCCATTACTTCTGAATGATTACATAAGAGTTGTTATGACCAGGAACACATCCTTTAATAACAAGTAGGTTCTTATCAGTCACTACTTTTAAAACTCTAAGGTTTTGAACTTTTACATTTTCTCCTCCCATTCTTCCAGCCATACGCATTCCTTTGAATACTCTAGATGGATAAGAAGAAGCTCCTACAGAACCTGGCGCTCTTAAACGGTTATGTTGACCATGAGTTGCTTGACCAACACCACCAAAACCGTGACGTTTTACAACCCCTTGAAAACCTTTACCTTTAGATACACCTTGTACATCTACAAACTCTCCTTCTTCAAAAATAGAAACATCAATAAGATCTCCTAATTTTTGTTCAGTTGCAAAATTTTGGAATTCAACGACTTTTTTCTTAGCTACAGTTCCCGCTTTTTTAAAGTGACCTACAGCCGCTTTTGTGGAATGTTTCTCGTTTTTGTCATCGAAACCAAGTTGCAACGCTTCGTACCCGTCAACACCTTTGGTTCTGACTTGGGTAACAACACATGGTCCAGCTTCGATTACTGTACAAGGAATATTCTTCCCGTTTTCGTCGAAAATGCTAGTCATGCCGATTTTTCTACCAATTAACCCAGACATAAATATTAATTATTAATTATTAAATATAAATATAGAACGCAGCTTTTAAGCGAATCCTATTTTTTTAAGTGGTGCAAAAGTAAACTTTATTTACACACAAACCAAAAAAATATTTTTCGTTTAAAAACAGCGTCCTTTTCTTACTAGTAAGCTACTTAAACTTTGATTTCTACTTCAACTCCACTAGGCAATTCTAATTTCATTAAAGCATCAATTGTTTTAGATGAAGAAGAATAAATGTCGATCAATCTCTTGTATGACATTACTTCGAATTGTTCTCTCGCTTTTTTGTTAACGTGTGGAGAACGTAATACAGTAAAAAGTTTTTTGTGAGTTGGTAACGGAATTGGTCCTGTTACTACTGCTCCGGTACTCTTAACCGTTTTTACAATCTTTTCAGCAGACTTGTCTACCAACATGTGATCGTAAGATTTTAGTTTTATTCTGATTTTTTGACTCATTTTCTTAAAGATTAAGCGTTTCCTTTTGCTTTTTTGATAACTGCTTCTGAAATATTAGAAGGTGTTTCAGCGTAGTGTGAAAATTCCATAGTTGAAGTTGCACGACCTGAAGACAATGTTCTTAATGTTGTTACATAACCAAACATTTCTGACAATGGCACATCTGCTTTAATTGTTTTAGCACCTGCTCTATCACCCATGTCATTAACCTGACCTCTACGACGGTTAATATCTCCTACGATATCTCCCATGTTTTCTTCTGGTGTAATAACTTCCATTTTCATGATAGGTTCAAGAATAACAGCACCAGCAGCTTTAGCAACTTCTCTATACCCCATTCTAGCAGCTAACTCAAAAGAGAGTGCGTCTGAATCGACAGGGTGAAAAGATCCGTCTAATAAAGTTACTTTCAAACTATCAACTTGGTATCCTGCTAAAGGACCTGTTTTCATAGCTTCTCTAAATCCTTTCTCAACAGATGGAATATATTCTTTAGGAACGTTACCACCTTTTACCGCATTTATAAACTGCAACCCTACAGGAACTTTACCATCAACTTCATCTGCAGGCTCAAGTAAAAATACGATATCACCGAATTTACCACGACCTCCTGATTGTTTTTTGTAAGTTTCTCTGTGTTGAGCTGATTTTGTAAAAGCTTCTTTGTATTCAACTTGAGGCTCACCTTGATTAACTTCAACTTTAAACTCACGTTTCATTCTATCAACAAGAATATCTAAGTGTAACTCACCCATTCCTGAAATAATAGTTTGACCTGAAGCTTCATCAGTTCTAACAGTAAATGTTGGATCTTCTTCAGCTAATTTAGCTAAAGCCATACCCATTTTATCAACGTCAGCTTTTGTTTTAGGCTCAATTGCAATACCAATTACTGGCGCAGGGAATTTCATTGACTCAAGAATAATTGGGTGTTTTTCATCACACAATGTATCTCCAGTTTTAATATCCTTAAATCCAACTGCTGCTCCAATATCTCCAGCTTCGATATATTCGATTGGATTTTGTTTGTTAGCATGCATTTGGTAGATACGAGAAATTCTTTCTTTGTTACCAGAACGAGTATTCAAAACATAAGAACCTGCATCAAGTCTTCCTGAATAAGCACGGAAGAAAGCTAAACGACCTACGAATGGGTCAGTTGCAATCTTAAACGCTAATGCAGCAAAAGGCTCTTTTACATCAGGCTTACGTAAAATTTTAGTTTGATCTTCTTCTAATAATTCAGCATCATCAGGATGAATACCTGTAATACCTTCTTTATCCATTGGAGATGGCAAGTATTTACATACTGCATCTAACATGAATTGAACTCCTTTGTTTTTGAAAGAAGAACCAGCAATCATAGGAATGATAGCCATATCCATAACAGCAGCTCTTAATGCGATATTGATTTCTTCTTCTGTAATAGATTCTTCATCTTCCATGAATTTCTCTAACAAGTTTTCATCATAATCAGCAACCGCTTCTATAAGAATAGATCTGTATTCTTTAACTTCCGCAAGCATATCATCAGGAATAGGCACAATATCATAAGTTGCTCCTAAACCTTCTTCATGCCATACAATAGCTTGGTTTTTTACTAAATCAACCACCCCTTTAAAATCATTTTCTTCACCAATTGGCAAAGTAATCGCAACTGCGTTTGATTTTAACATATCTCTAACTTGCTGACAAACCATCAAAAAGTTAGAACCCTGACGGTCCATTTTGTTTACGAATCCAATACGTGGCACTCTATATTGATCTGCAAGTCTCCAGTTCGTTTCTGATTGTGGCTCAACACCATCAACAGCACTAAATAAGAAAACCAAACCATCAAGTACACGTAAAGAACGATTTACCTCTACAGTAAAATCAACGTGTCCTGGGGTATCAATAATATTAAAATGATACGGTAATGTTTCAGGTAAAATTTTACCTTGTTCAGTTGGAAAATTCCATTCACAAGTAGTAGCAGCAGATGTAATTGTAATACCTCTTTCTTGCTCTTGTGCCATCCAGTCCATTGTTGCAGCACCATCGTGTACTTCACCAATTTTGTGTGATTTTCCAGTATAGAATAATATACGCTCTGTTGTTGTTGTTTTACCAGCATCAATATGAGCAGCAATTCCAATATTTCTTGTATATTTAAGTTCTCTAGCCATTTCTTGTTAATTAAAATCTAAAATGTGAGAACGCTTTGTTTGCTTCAGCCATTTTATGAGTATCCATTCTCTTTTTAACAGCAGCACCTTCTTCTTTAGCAGCAGCTAAACATTCAGAAGCTAGCCTTTGAGCCATAGATTTTTCATTTCTTCTTCTAGAATAAAGTATTAACCACTTCATTGCCATAGAAATTTTTCTGTCTGGTCTGATTTGCATTGGAATTTGAAATGTAGCTCCACCTACTCTACGACTACGTACTTCTACGTGAGGCATAACATTAGTTAAAGCATCTTTCCAAATTTCTAATGATGATTTTTCTGCATCTTGCTTTTTTGTTTCTATAATGTCAATTGCATCATAAAAAACTTTAAAAGCTGTCGATTTCTTACCATCCCACATTAAGTTATTCACAAAACGTGTCACCAACTGGTCGTTAAACCTTGGATCTGGTAAAAGTGGTCTTTTCTTTGCCGCTCTTTTTCTCATGTCTTTTTTTTAATTAAATGTCATACCAATATAACCACGACGAATCGCGACTTTATCAGAACAACTTTTTAAATTACTTTTTTGCTTCTTTTGGGCGTTTTGCTCCGTACTTAGATCTTCTTTGCGTTCTTCCTGCTACTCCTGACGTATCAAGTGCACCACGAACGATGTGATATCTAACTCCTGGTAAATCTTTTACCCTTCCACCCCTAACTAATACTATCGAGTGCTCTTGTAAATTGTGTCCTTCTCCAGGGATATAGGCATTTACCTCATTACCATTTGTCAAACGTACACGCGCAACTTTACGCATTGCAGAGTTTGGTTTTTTTGGTGTAGTAGTGTAAACACGCGTACAAACCCCTCTTCTTTGAGGACAAGAATCTAAAGCAACCGATTTACTCTTCTTAGTTATCTGAGTTCTTCCTGTTCTTACTAATTGTTGAATTGTTGGCATAATTAATACTAAAAATTTCTTATTATATTAAATTCCCGCTTTTTACGGGGTTGCAAATGTATAAAATATTTCTCAACATACAAACGTTAATTCATTAATTTTCAACAACATTATTTTACCCTATGTTTTTAATATCAAAAAATTGATATTTGCGTTGTATATAAATAAATTAAAAACATTTGAAACCAATTATACTTTTTCTGCTATGCATAATCTCAAGCCTGAACTGCTATGCTCAAAACTTTCATTTAGAAATAAAGGGGAGTTATAATACAGAAAATCAAATAATCGATTCCTTAAAGTATATTTCGGGACACAAAAACACAAAATCGGTTGATGACGAAATAATTACATTAACTAAAAAACTTTCTAAACTAGGATACATTGACAGTCAAGTAACAGAAAAAACAAAAAAAAACGACAGCACCTATTATTCAAAATTAAGTCTTGGAGAAAGAATCAAAACAATACATATATATATAGGTATAAATAATTTAGAAGATGACCTAGTTTTATCAATCATAAAAAAAGATACCATAGCTATTCCTTACAACCAAACAGAAAGCTTTTTAAACCAAACATTACAAAAACTAGAAGAAAACGGATATGCATTAGCCCAATTAAAACTCACCAATTTTAAAAGAAAAAAAGAAGTATTATATGCTGAATTAAAAATAGATACGAATAAACCTAGAGCATTAAGTTCAATAATTATTAACTATGTAGAAAAGAAAAACAAAGAACACTTTCCAGAAGGCCCGCTAAAACAAATTAATCGCAAATACAAAAACAAAATTTTCAACAAAAAAATTATAACTGAAATTCACAATGATTTTGAAAAATTCACCTTTGCAAATCAAATCAAATACCCTGAATTATTATTAACAAAAGATTCCACTAAAGTATATGTCTATCTTGAAAAAAGAAAGTCAAACACTTTTGAAGGATTTATTGGCTTTTCAAATAACGAAAACAAAAAAATTAAACTTAACGGATATGTAGACCTAAATTTAGAGAACATCTTAAAAACAGGAGAAGAAATATCGATATACTGGAAAAGTGACCAAAATAAACAAAAGACATTTAAAGCTGGAATCGATTTACCCTATATATTCAAAAGCCCGCTAAATCTTAAAAGCCAAATTCAGATATTTAAACAAGATAGCACTTTTCAAAACACCAAGACAACAATTGATTTAGGATACATCATAAACCATAACACGCGAATCTATCTAGGATATCAATCAACAGAATCAACCGATATCCAGAACACTAACAACAATTCAATCAGTGATTATAAGAATTCCTACACAAACACAAGTTTTAAATATTCGAAACTAGATTCCGACAATAACTTTTTTAACACTAAATCAAATATCGAGTTTGTTTTTGGCCTAGGGAGCCGAAGAACAAAAAATTCGCCAGAAACCGCAGGAACATCGAAACAATTCCAAATAAAACTTGAGGCCATGTATAATTTCTATCTAAATAAAAAAAATTATATAAATATTAAAACTCAAAATTATTTCTTAGAAAGCAATACTTATATCACAAATGAATTATATCGCTTTGGAGGGATTAATTCCATAAGAGGTTTTGAAGAAAACAGCCTAGAGGCACAATATTTCTCCTCTATAATTACAGAATATCGCTACATAATTTCACCTCAAATCTATCTCCATACAGTCTTAGACTACTGTATTTATAAGGATCCGTTTAATTTTGAAAAAGAAACGAACATAGACGTTTTAACAACGATAGGAATAGGAATGGGAATAGTGTCAAAGGGAGGATTATTCAAATTAATCCTTGCTAATGGAAGCTCAAAAAAACAAGAATTAAAGTTTTATAACACTATCATTAATATATGTTATAATGTTAAATTTTGAATGCGTGCATAAAAAATCATTTCAAATGTTAGGAAAGTTAACAAATTATTAAGATTTTTGTCTCACTAATTCAAAATTTTTAAAAATGAAACTAAAGTTCAATGGATTCTTAGTACTACTAGTAGTACTTATGGCGCAACTAACTTTTGCGCAAGAGAGAGCTGTTTCAGGTACTGTTTCTGATAATGCGGGATTGCCTTTACCAGGCGTTTCTGTATTAGTTAAAGGAACTAAAACTGGAGCACAAACTGATTTTGACGGAAAATATTCTATCAAAGCAACATCAAGTCAAACCTTGGTATTTAGCTACATTGGGATGAAAACTCAAGAAGTTAAAGCAAGTGCAACATCAATTAATGTAAAACTGAAAGATGATTCAGTTGAATTAGGAGAAGTTGTAGTAACAACTGCTTTAGGTATTAAAAGAGAAAAAAAATCTCTTGGTTATGCTACACAAGAAGTAAAAGCAGCTGATTTAACTGCAGGAGCAGGAAGCGGAAACTTCCTTAATGAATTATCTGGTAAAGTTGCCGGTGTTAACATCAAAAGAAACAATAACTTTGGTGGTTCTACTAGTGCTATCTCTAGAGGGGTTAAAGCTCTTGGACAAACAAATGAAATGCTTATTGTTGTTGATGGTATGCCAATAAACAACGCTAACACTAACTCAAACCAAGGTAACCAAACAGCTGGTAGAGGTACAACTTACGATTATGGTAACAATGGTATGGATATCAATCCTGACGACATTGAGTCTATCAACGTACTTAAAGGTGCTGCAGCTTCTGCTTTATATGGTTATTTAGCTGGTAATGGGGTAATAATGATTACTACCAAAAAAGGTAAAGCTAAAACTGGAATGGGTATTACTGTTTCGTCTGAAGTGGTAACTGGTGGAATAGACAAATCTACTTTCCCAAAATACCAAAACAAATACGGAGCTGGTTATGGACCTTACTATGAAGATCCAAGCGGATTGTTTTTATACAGAGACATCGATGGTGATGGAAATGACGATTTAGTTGTTCCTACATCAGAAGATGCTTCTTTTGGAGCTGCATTTGATCCAAACAAATTAGTTTACAACTGGAATGCTTTTACACCTTACTCTGATAGTTACGGTAAAGCAACTCCTTGGCAAGCAGCTAAAAACGGACCAATTACATTTTTTACATCTCCATTATCAATCTCTAACTCAGTGTCTTTTGAAGATGGAAATGAAAAAACAAGTGTAGTTTTCAACTATAACAATACCAAACAAAATGGTATTATGCCAAATAGTGAATTGAAAAAAAATAGTTTCAGTTTAAAATTGAACCACCAATTTACTGATAAATTATCTTTAAGCACATTTGCTAACTACTCTCAACAAAACACTATCGGTAGAAACTCAACTGGTTACAATGATAACATTGCTGGTATGTTCCGTCAATGGTTTCAAACTAACGTTGATATCCAAGAATTGAAACAAGTTTACGAAAGATCAGGTGGTCAAAACGTAACTTGGAACTGGTCAGATCCAACAGATTTAAGACCAATCTATTGGGATAACCCTTATTTCACAAGATACCAAAACTATCAAAACGATACAAGAAATCGTTTTACAGGTTATGCTAAATTAGATTACATACTTACTGATTGGTTAACTGCTACAGGTAAAGTATCTTCTGATTCTTATGCAGAAATTCGTGAAGAAAGAAGAGCTGATGGTTCAGTACCAGCAGAATTCGGAATCAACAGAAACGACGAAGGTTCTGGATACCAAAGATATAACAGAAACTTTTCTGAGCAAAACTATGACTTCATCTTGACATTCAAAAAGAACATCTCAGAAGATTTCAGTTTCAATGGAATATTAGGAGGAAGTGCTAAAAGAAGTTCTGTAAACTCAATATTAGCTTCAACTGAAGGAGGACTTATTGTTCCTGGAATTTACAGTTTAACAAATTCAAAAAGTACAGTTCCTTTCCCATTAGAAGGAGCTACTAAAGATGGTGTAAACAGTTATTATGCTTCTGTTTCTCTTGGATACAAAGATATGTTCTTCTTAGATGCTACTTCTAGAAGAGATGCTTTCTCAGTATTACCTAAAGGAAACAACTCATTATTCAGTAACTCAGTATCTGGAAGTTTCTTATTCACAAAACTAGTTAACAAAGACTGGTTATCATTTGGTAAATTAAGAGCAGGTTATTCTGAAAGCCCATTGGGAACTCCAAGTTTATCATTAGTTGATACGTATACTAAATACGATCCATTTAATGGTCAACAATTATATTCTGTAAACAGTATCAAAAACAACCCAAATTTAGCACCAATTAAAACTGTTGCTCAAGAGATTGGTTTGGAAATGCAATTCTTCAACAGAAGATTAGGTTTTGATGTTTCTGTTTACAAAAATGAAAACTCAGGTGAAGCTGTAAATGTACCATTCTCAACTTCTACAGGTTATTCTAGTAAATATATCAATGCTGCAGATATCGTTAATAAAGGTATTGAGGTTCAATTTAATGTTACACCAATCAAAACAAATGATTTTGCATGGGATGTATTTGTAAACTGGTCTAAAAACAACAGTGAAGTTGTAGCTTTAGCTCCTGGAATTGAAAACTTACAATTAAATAGCTTTCAAGGTGGTGTTTCTCTAAATGCAGTTGTTGGTCAACCATTAGGTATTATTAAAGGTACTGATTTCACTTATTTAGATGAGCAAAAAGTTGTAGCTGCTAACGGTAGATACAAACTTAATACTTCAACTAATAATATCATTGGTGATATCAATGCTGATTGGATTGGTGGTATTAGAAATAAATTCACATACAAAAATTTCTCTTTTGGATTCTTAATTGATATGAAAAAAGGTGGAGACATATGGTCATTAGATCAATCATATGGTCAAGCAACAGGTTTGTATGCTGAATCAGCTGGAATAAATGAATTAGGAAACCCAATCAGAAATACAATTGCTAACGGTGGTGGTATTATTTTACCAGGTGTACAAGCTGACGGAACTCCAAATACAGTAAGAACTCCTTCACCTAATCAATACGGAAACATGCAAGGATACAGAAGAATGCCAAACAAAGCATTTATCTATGATGCAGGTTTCATCAAATTAAGAGAAGTTAATATTACTTACGTATTACCTACAAGTGTTGTATCTAAAATGCACCTTACTGAAATGAAATTCAGTCTTGTTGGATCAAATCTTTGGATAATAGACAAAAGCCTTCCATATGCAGATCCTGAAAGTGGATTGGGATCTAGTCTTGCTTCATCTGGATATTCAACCGGTTCTTTACCTACAACAAGAAATATTGGATGTAACGTAACATTTAAATTTTAAATCATGAAAAAAATAATATTAACAATAGCATTTATAGCGCTGAGCGTATCATGTACTGATGATATAACAGGCTTAAATCAAGACACGAAGAACCCAACTACTACAAAAGCTGAGTTTTTATTTACAAACGCTCAAAAAGCTATTGTAGACCAAATGGTGAGTACTTCTGTAAACATAAATGTGTATAGATTATTTGTACAACATTGGACTGAGACAACTTATCCAGATGAAAGCCAATATGATATCACAACAAGAAGTATTCCAGCTAATACTTATGGTGCATTATATAGAGATGGATTGAAAGATTTGAAAGAAGCACAATCTTTATTAAATGCAGAAGCACCTATTGCAACTACAGATATTGCTATTTTGAATAACAAAAAAGCAATTGTAGATATCATGATGGTTTATGCTTACAATGTATTAGTAGATACTTTTGGAGATGTACCTTATTCTGAGGCATTAGATCTTGAGGCTCATCCATTACCAAAATATGATGATGCACAAACAATCTACAAAGATTTACTTGCAAGATTAGCTACTGACGTATCTCTTATCTCAAGTAATGATAATTTTGGAGATGCTGATTTAATTTATGGTGGTGATGCAATGAAATGGAAAAAATTTGCCAATTCATTGAGATTAAGATTAGCTGTTAACATGCATGATGTTGATCCTACATATGCTGCTACTCACATTACTGCTGCAGTTGCTTCTGGAACTATTTCAAGCAATGATGACAACACTAATCTACACTACTTAGATACTTCAGTTGGAAATTCAAATCCATTATACGCTGATTTAGTTGTTAGTCAAAGAAATGATTTTGTTCCAGCTAACACTTTAGTAGACAAAATGAATGCATTAACTGACCCAAGAAGAGCTAAATATTTCACGCTTAAAAACAATGCTTATGTAGGTGGTATTTATGGTAGTTCAAACAGTTTTGCTAGTTTTTCTCACATTTCAGGAACATTAAATGATCAAAAATTCCCTGGAACTATATTTGATTATTCTGAAGTAGAATTTTTATTAGCTGAAGCTGTATCAAAAGGTGTTGCTGTAGGTGGAACTGTTGAAAGTCACTACAACGCTGCTATCACTGCTTCAATGGAAAATTGGGGTGTAGACTCAGCAGATATTACAACTTATTTAGCACTACCAAGCGTTGCTTATGCAACTGCAACTGGTACTGATAAACAAAAAATAGGTGAACAAGCTTGGATTGCTCTTTTCAATAGAGGTTTTGAAGCTTGGACTTCATACAGAAGATTAGATTTCCCTGTATTGTCTGCTCCTGCCGTGACTTATAATAGCCAAACAACTGTTCCTGTAAGATATACTTATCCTTCAAGAGAACAACAAATTAACGCTACAAACGTTACTGCTGCTTCAACAGCAATTGGTGGAGATAAATTATCTACTAAACTTTTCTGGGATAAATTTTAATTATCTCTTAAAATAAATTTAAAAACCATCAGCTTAGGCTGGTGGTTTTTTTTTTACACTGATTTTACTTAGCTTTGCGACATGGAAAAAGAAAATTTAATATTCGGGATAAGAGCTATTATTGAGGCAATACAATCAGGTGCAGAAGTTGACAAAGTATTTATACAAAAAGAGATTTCTGGCGAACTGATGAAAGACTTAATGAAAGTACTGAAACGAGGTAATATTAATTTCTCTTATGTTCCTGTAGAAAAATTAAATCGATTAACACCTAACAATCATCAAGGTGCTGTTGCAAGTATATCGCCTATTGGTTTTATCGATTTAGAACATTTAGTTGAAGCGACTGTGTCTTCAGGTAAAGTACCTTTATTTTTAATTTTAGACCAAATTTCAGATGCACGAAACTTCGGCGCCATCATTAGAACTGCTGAATGTACTGGTGTAAATGGAATTATAGTTCAAAAAGCTGGTTCAGCACCCGTAAACGGTGACACCGTTAAAACATCAGCAGGAGCAGTATTTAATGTGCCTATTTGTAAAGTAGAACATATTAAAGACGCTATATTTTATTTGCAAGGTTCAGGTATAAAAACGGTAGCTGCAACTGAAAAAACAGAACAAAACATCTACGATATATCCCTTAATGAACCTGTTGCAATAATAATGGGGTCAGAAGATCGCGGAATAAATCCTTCTGTACTTAAAATCGTTGACGAAAAAGCAAAACTTCCTATGTTTGGCACAATAGGCTCTTTAAATGTATCTGTAGCTTGTGGTGCTTTTTTATACGAAGCGGTAAGACAAAGAAGTTAATATCTTTCCCAAGCTTATTAGGGCAAGATACTATCAATACAATAATAAAGAATGAATTAAGACTCCGGTTTTGGTTCATTTTTTTTATCTAAAACAATTTCATACTCAATAGGAAGATTAGATGTATAATAGGATAAAAAAATCTGCTCTTTTTCTTCAGGTGATAGATTTACAAAATTTCCTTTTGCATCAAAACGCTGCATAAATTTATCCTCTTCTGGATTGTATTCTGGCTTTTCCCAATCGTATTTAATTAGCTTTTTATATTCAGGTGTTTTGTAAATTAATGACAAAACAAAACCCGTTATGAGTCCAGCCAAATGACCTTCCCAAGAAATTGACTTTTCTCCCAATGTTTCTGGGTTTGGAAAAACATACCAAACTAAACCACCATAAATAATAATTACAGCTAGTGACAGCGCAACTAAACGATAATATTGAGTTTGCAAACCTTTAAAGAAAATAAAACTCACCAACACATATATCAAACCACTGGCACCGATATGATAATTATCCCTACCAATAACCCAAGTAATTAATCCAGAAATTAAAATTCCAAATCCAATAACTTTAATTGATTGATTCGCATAAAAAAATTGTAAAGCTGCTAACAAAATCAATAGTGGAATTGAATTATTATAAAGATGCTCAATATCGGCGTGAATAAAAGGGCTAAATAAAACTCCTTGTAAACCAGAAAAAGTTCTTGGATATATTCCATTAGTAACAAAATCATAATCAAATCGGATTTCAAGCCAAAAAACAAACCATAGGCATACTACAAAAAATAGTGGAAGTCCAATAACAGCATTAGTAAATTTGAAATGATTATCCATTAGTTTTGATTTCGTATTGTTTTTTTAATCAAAGTCAAAAACTTAACCACAACCAATTTAATGCTATTTTGTCATATTAAACTAAAAGTTCTTCTAAAAAATAAATCCCTAGCCCAGATGATCCAGAAGTTTCGGGGGGCATCCTTTTTATCTCGTTTTGTTGACGAGTTAAAAAGATATAGTGGACAGCTGGAAATAGCTTCTGAAAAAAAATTAGAATCTGAAAAAAGTCCGTTTGAAAAATAGTAATTTTACAAAATGGAAGCACCTTTAGCAGAACGTATTCGCCCACAAAAATTAGAGGATTATATTAGTCAATCCCATTTAGTTGGGCCAAATGGCTCATTAACACAGCAAATAACCAAGGGAATAATCCCTTCACTCCTATTCTGGGGGCCTCCTGGCACGGGAAAAACTACGCTTGCACAAATTATAGCGCAAGAATCAAAACGCCCTTTTTATATATTAAGTGCTATAAACTCTGGTGTTAAAGACATTCGTGATGTTATTGAAAAAGCTAAGCAAAGTGGTGGTCTTTTTACTTCAAAAAATCCAATTCTTTTTATAGATGAAATTCATCGTTTTAGCAAATCACAGCAAGATTCACTTTTGGCCGCAGTAGAAAAAGGCTGGATTACACTTATAGGCGCTACGACTGAAAATCCAAGTTTTGAAGTGATTCCTGCTTTATTGTCTCGTTGTCAGGTCTATATTTTGAATGCTTTTGCCAAGCAAGATTTAGAGGCTTTACTAGAGCGAGCCATAGCTACAGATGTTATTTTGAAAGAAAAAAAAATCAATCTTAAAGAAACAGAAGCTTTGCTCCGTCTTTCTGGTGGTGATGGACGTAAGCTATTAAATATTTTTGAACTTGTTGTAAACGCGTCTAATGATAACGAAATAACAATCACTAATGATCGTGTTTTTGAACTTGTGCAACAAAACACTGTTTTATATGACAAAACGGGAGAACAACACTATGATATTGTTTCTGCATTTATAAAATCAATTCGCGGAAGTGATCCTAACGGAGCCGTTTATTGGTTGGCTAGAATGATTGAAGGTGGTGAGGATGTGAAATTTATTGCTCGACGTATGTTAATTTTATCTAGTGAGGATATTGGTAACGCAAATCCTACTGCTTTTATAATGGCTAATAATACTTTTCAAGCTGTTTCAACTATAGGTTATCCAGAAAGTAGAATTTTATTGAGTCAATGTGCTATTTACTTAGCAACTTCACCAAAAAGCAATGCGTCATATTTAGCCATTGGAACTGCACAACAATTAGTTAAACAAACCGGAGATTTGCCCGTTCCTATTCATTTACGAAATGCGCCAACTAAATTGATGAAAGAGCTTGGTTATGGTGAAGATTATAAATATTCACACGATTACACAAATAACTTTGCAGAACAGGAGTTCCTTCCTGATGCGATTAGCAATACTCCTTTATATATTCCTGGTAATAATTCTAGAGAAAACACAACTAGAGAATTTCTTAAAAATCGTTGGAAAGACAAATATGGATATTAGCTCTAAAACTTAACTGCTACTTTTTCTGAAACCAAAGTATCATTTTGATAATATTCAAAGAACCACTGATTATTTTTTTCGATTAAAACACCTTGAATATTCGCTTTTGTTGCAATAAAACAATCGTTTCTAGAGGAATTAAATATCTTAAAAATTACTTTTGGAGTACTATCAATTAACTGAAAGCCATTTGCTGTTGGTTGTGCGTAAAGTATTTTTGATTTATCATCACTACTATTCTCTGTTTTTAAAGTCTCTTGCTTAACAGTAGCTTTCGATGCGTCTTGTACAATTGGCAATGGACTAACATCTGGATTTAAATTAGTATTTGAATTACTCGAAACTGTATTATTATATTTATAATTTAGTGCATTAACCGAAATGAAAGCTTTGTTCAATGATTCCGTATAGGCTAACTGTGAATCTTTTTCTTTACTCGCTCCTATTTCAGATTGAAAAATAATCTTTCCATTACAATCCTTAAAAGTGATATAAAGCTTAGTAATTAAAAATGAATTTGGTTTTACAACATCAAAATAAATCAAATTACATCTATCATTATTTTCTTTAGGCATAGGCTCATTTGCATAAAAGGCTTGAAAACCAGCTTTACTTAAATTAAACTTAGATAAAGTTGCTAGTCGATACTGATTATCACTCTTCATAAAGTCAAACTTCAAAGGGATAAGTACCGCTTTATAGTCATTTACGGATTGCGAGAAACAGTAACTTGAAATTAATAATGCTAAAAATAGAAATCGTGTTTTCATAATCTATAAATATTTTTTTAGTTCTAATAAATGGTTAATATAAACAATATTTTCTGGGACTTCAATTTTGTTTGCATTAAAAAAAATAGCTCCTAAACCGGCATCTAAAGCCCCTTGAACATCAGCTTCTAAACAATCCCCTATCATTACACTACTTTCCTTTTTGGCTTTGGCCAAATCTAATGCGTGTTCAAAAATAATAGGATTGGGTTTCTTTACTCCTGCCATTTCTGAATTAGTAATGGTCTGAAAATAACCTCCCAAATTAGAATTATTAATTTTTTTATATTGAACATCAGCAAAACCATTTGTAATGATATGAAGTCTATAATTGATGCTTAAATACTCTAAAATTTCGTAAGTTCCCTCAAAAAGATTATTGTTTTCTGGCAAACCTTGAATGTATTCGTGAGCGATACTATCTATTTGTTCATCTGAAATATCATAATTCAATGCGTCAAAAGAAAACTTTAATCGGTTGTAACGAAGTTCATCATGAGTAATTTTATCATACTGATACAACTTCCAGCACGCTTGATTTATTGGCACATACTGCTCAATAAATTTATCTATTTCAATAGTTGGGTGACTCTTTTTGAAAATAGACTCAAAAGTCAACGCTGAATTCGTATCAAAATCCCAAAGCGTATGATCTAAATCAAAAAAAATGTCGGTAATAGTAGTTTTCATAAATTAAAAAATTCCTTCATCTACAAAACTATAATATTTTGTTTCAGTAATGATTAAATGGTCTAAAACTTTAACATCTAAACTATCACCAGCTAATTTTAGTTTTTTAGTAATTAATTTATCCGCATCACTTGGCATTATTGTCCCCGAAGGATGATTATGACATAAAATCAAACTTGTAGCTCCCATTTCTAATGCTACTTTAAAAACCAAACGTGTATCAACTAAAGTCCCAGTAATTCCGCCTTTGCTAAGCTGAGATTTCGAAATTACTTTATTGGAATTATTCAAATAAATAATCCAAAATTCTTCATGTGGCAATTCTCCAATAATAGGTTGCATAATTTGAAAAATAGTTTGACTAGACGTTATTTTTGTTAAATCAACAACATCTTCAGTTCTTCTTCGTCTACCAAGTTCCATAGCAGCTATAATTGAAATTGCTTTTGCTTCTCCAATGCCTTTAAACTTCATTAGTTGTTGAATAGTCAATTTACCTAAAGCATTCAAATTATTATCAATACCACCCAAAATTCGCTTACTCAAATCAACAGCAGATTCATTCCTATTTCCAGAACCAATAAGTATAGCAATGAGCTCTGCATCACTCAAAACACTTTTGCCTTTAAGCATCAGTTTCTCACGTGGTTTGTCTTCTTCTGACCAGTTTGTAATAGGAAAATTATTCATTTGCTATAAGAATTAAATAATTTACAAAATTAAGAAAATTCGCTCATAAAAATTAATGAAATGAAAAAAGAGAAATCACAGCTTTTACATCGCTAAGATTTCTCTTTTATAAATTAGATAAATTTTATTTACTCTATCAATCCTTTAACTTCATCAAAATTCAATCCTCCGTAATTACCGGAACTCATCAATAATAAAGCTGAATTCTCAAGATTTAAATTAAATAAATAGTCTTTGAAATCTTTGGGATTGGTATAAATAATTAAATCTTCTCTATTAAAAGCTTTTGCAATTTGCTCATAAGTAACTTCTTCAAGTTGTTTGATTTTAACTGCATCAGGCGAATAAAAAACAACTGCAACATCTGCATACTCCAAAGCTCCTTCGTATTCTTTTAAAAACTCCGCATTCAAACTACTATACGTATGCAATTCTAAACAAGCCACCAAAGTACGTTCCGGATATTGTTCCTTAACAGCCTTAGTCGTTGCGGATACTTTGCTAGGTGAATGAGCAAAATCTTTATAAGCTACTTTATTTTTACCTTCAGCAATTTTTTCTAATCGTTTTGAAGCGCCTTTAAAACTAGCAATTGCCTCATAAAAATCTGCTTCGTCTACTCCCATGTTTTGGCAAACCCATTTTGCACCAGCCAAATTATTAAGATTATGTGCACCAAAAACTTCAATTGGCATATCTCCTTCTGGAGTTTCAAGCAAGGTAACGCCATTACTAACGGAGTATTTTGGAGTATGATACGCTAATTTTCGTATTGGATTTGTAGCGGCTTCAGCTACTCGTTTTACCTCTGAATCATCCTCATTATAAACTAAGATTCCACCGTTTGTAATTTTATCAATAAAAATTTCAAACTGTTCAACGTAGTTTTCATAAGTTGGAAAAACATTAATATGATCCCAAGCAATTCCTGAAATCAATGCAATATTAGGTTGGTACAAATGGAATTTTGGTCGTCTATCAATAGGTGATGATAAATATTCATCGCCTTCTAGAACCATAAAATCATTCTCTTCGGTTAGATGAACCATGGTATCAAAACCTTCTAATTGTGCACCTACCATATAATCCACTTCAATATTATGGTAATGCATCACATGAAGAATCATTGATGTAATAGTTGTTTTTCCGTGTGAACCTCCAATAACAACTCGCGTTTTATTTTTAGATTGTTCATATAGAAACTCAGGATAGGAATAGATTTTCAATCCTAATTCCTGCGCTTTTAACAACTCTGGATTATCAGCTTTGGCGTGCATTCCTAGAATTACAGCTTCAATATCAGCGGTAATTTTCTCTGGAAACCATCCTAATTCTGCTGGCAAAATTCCTTTTTTATCTAATCTTGATTTTGATGGCTCAAAAATAGCATCGTCACTTCCTGTAACCTGATATCCTTTATTATGTAATGCTAATGCTAAATTATGCATAGCGCTTCCGCCAATAGCGATGAAATGTGTTTTCATTATATTTATGCTTTTATTATTTTGAATCAGTAATCTAAATTTAAAGATTCTCTGACAGTTCTTTTTTTCTTAATTCCTCTAAAACATTTTTAGCCTTCTCTGGCTCATTCATTTTATTCTTATACAAATTAGCTAGTACTTGATAGCACATTTTTGATCCTGCTATTGAAATTGCTTTTTTATATTGTAGTTCAGATGCTTTATACCTTTTAAAATGCTCCTCTATTCTTCCTCTGGACAGATATCCATCAACGGGAGATAATTTTAAAAGTTCATTCGAATATTTTATAGCCTCTGACTCACTTCCGCCAACTATAGCTGGAAGTTGTAAATTCAATTCTATCAAGGCCCACCTTGCGTCGACATGACCAGAATTTAAAACAATCGCTTTTTCAAAACTCTCTCTAACTTCATCAATCATTCCAAGAGCTCTAAACTTATTAACTTCCTTTGCTTTCATACCCATTGCTCCACCATATTTGTAGAAATAATCAGCTTCAGTAGGTTTTAATTGTTTTAGTTTTTTATAATAAAAAATAGCTTTATCCCATGATTTTTCTAATCCTGCGATATCACCCAAATATTCAATTGTCTTGAAATCAGATGGATTATTTTTTAAAATAGATTCGAAGATTGGCTTAGCTTGATTGAATTTCTCTTCTTTGAAAAACTTTTCAGCTTTTTCGAAATTGGTTTGGGACCAAATCAAAAGAGGAAATAATAAAAAAGAAATTACTAATTGTTTCATTCTTCAAAAATAGGAAAATTTATAATTCTAAGCCGACAAGGATTAGGAAAGGTTTAACTGTTTTACAAAAAAAAATCTCGTAATACTTACGAGATTTTTTATAATTTAAGAAAACACAAAATTAATCATTTAACATTTTCCACAATTTATCTTTTAATTCCGTCAACCCTTGTTGCGCAACAGATGAAATAAACATGTAAGGAACATCTTTAAAAGAAACATCTAATTCTGTTTTCAATTCTGCTTTTAGCTCATCATCAAGCATATCACATTTTGAAATCACTAATAAACGCTCTTTATCAAGCATTTCTGGATTGTATTTTGTCAATTCATTTACTAGAATATCATACTCCGCCTTGATATCTGGAGTATCTACAGGAACTAAAAACAATAAAGTTGAGTTTCGTTCAATATGACGCAAGAAATAGTGACCAAGTCCTTTTCCTTCTGCTGCTCCTTCAATAATTCCAGGAATATCCGCAATTACAAAAGATTGAAAATCTCTATAGGCTACAATTCCAAGATTTGGCTTTAATGTTGTAAACGGATAATCTGCAATTTTTGGTTTTGCAGAAGTAAGCACCGATAATAAGGTTGATTTACCCGCATTAGGAAAACCTACCAAACCTACATCAGCCAAAACTTTCAATTCTAAAATCACATCCATTTCTACTCCTGGCAAACCTGGCTGAGAGTATCTTGGCGTTTGATTGGTTGAACTTCTAAAATGCCAGTTTCCTAATCCTCCTTTACCTCCACGAGAAAGTATTTGCTTTTCTCCATCTTCAGTAATTTCAAATAAGACTTCACCTGTTTCTTTATCTTTTACTACTGTCCCTAAAGGAACTTCAATAAATTTATCTTCTCCATCAGCACCAGTACTTCTATCTCCGCCACCGTCACCACCATGACCTGCTTTTATATGACGGGCAAATTTCAGGTGAAACAAAGTCCAAAGTCCTCTGTTTCCAACTAAATAAACATGTCCTCCACGACCACCATCTCCACCATCTGGCCCTCCTTTTTCAATAAATTTTTCTCTATGTAAATGCGTAGATCCTTTCCCTCCTTTTCCGGAAGAAACATAAATTTTTACGTAGTCTACAAAATTCCCTTCTGTCATTTTTTTTAGTATTCAGTGGTCAATATTCGGCTATTAGTGGTCAGTGTGCTTACTGAATACTAAAATCTGAATACTGAACACTATTATTTTAAGGCTTTCACCATCACTTTATCAATTTTCACGCCATCCATATCAATGACTTCTAATTCGAACTTTTGCCAAATCAATTTTTCTCCTTGTTTTGGAATATGCGAAAGTTCAGTCATAATCAATCCACTTACCGTAGTTACTTCATAATCATTTATCAATTCATCTAACTCAAAGTAAGTCAAAAAATCATGCAATGAATAATGTCCATCAACTAACCAAGTTCCATCTTCACGCTCTATTAATTGAAAATCATCTTTATAGAAATCAGAAGCATTACCAACTAAAGCTTCCAAAATATCATTCAACGTAATCACACCTTGAAAAACACCATATTCATCCGAAACAAAAGCGTAATGTATTCCTGTTTTTTTAAATTCTTCTAATGCTTTATAAGCTGTGGTTTGCTCCATCATAAATGGCGCCTCCGTCATAATATCTGCTAAATCAAAATCCCCGTTTTCAAAATGAGCAAATATATTTTTCAAATTAACTACCCCAACAATATCATCATAATTTTCTCCAAAAACAGGATAAATCGAATGCAATTCTTTGAGCATAAACTCCTTTACTTGTTCTTTATTAGAATGCAAAGGCAAAAATACAACTGATTTTCTATGAGTCATCAAAGAGTTCACTTTTCTATCTCCAATATGAAAAACACGCTCTACAATATCTTGCTCAATCTCTTGAACTTCACCTACTTCTGTACCTTCTTTTATAATCGCTTTTATTTCTTCTTCAGTAACTTTTCCATCAGCTGTTGGCTTAATCTGAAGAATATCTAACAAAAATTCTGTTGATGTGGTTAACAACCATATAAAAGGAGCTGTAATTACAGATATTATTTTCATTGGGAACGCAACTGCTTTTGCAATTGATTCGGGATGATTTAATCCAATTCTTTTTGGCAATAATTCGCCTAAAACCAAAGAAAAAAAGGTTAAAATCATTACTACAATCCCAACAGAAAACGAATGTGCAAAAGGTTTTATCACTTCGTATGAACTGACAAAAACCTCAACATCTTTGGTGATTTTATCACCACTATAAATACCGGTTAAAATCCCTATAAGTGTAATTCCGATTTGAACCGTAGACAAAAATTTATTTGGAGAATTAGCTAAATCCAATGCGGTTTGAGCGTTCTTATTTCCTTTTTTTGCTGCGGTTTCTAATCTATTTTTCCTTGCCGAAATCAGAGCGATTTCTGACATTGAGAAAACCCCATTTAACAGTATTAGAAAAAATATTATTAGTATTTCCAATTTTTAGTTTATTCGTTAAATCTCTTTGCAATTTGCAATCTGATTTTTTAGCTCCGTTGACTGTAACCGAAATCTAGAAAACTAGTTTTTCAAACAGCAAATATCCCAAGACATTCTACTATTTTGAAAAAATTAAATACGGTTCTGAACGTACAGCTGGATAACTACTTCAAATTATCAATTACATTACTAACTCTTTCGGTAATCTCAGCGATTGAACCTATTCCGTTCACTGCATAAAACTTACCTTGTCCTTTATAATAATCCATTAAAGGAGCTGTTTTTTCATTATATTCTTGGTAACGATTTCTGATTTTATCTTCATCTTGATCGTCAATTCTCCCACTTGTTTTTCCTCTTTCTAACAATCTTGCAATTAAGATTTCATCATCCGCTTCAAGTGCAATTGTTCCTGCTACATTTGATCCAATTGATTCTAAAAAAGCATCCAAAGCTTCTGCTTGTGAAATAGTTCTAGGATATCCATCAAACAAAATTCCATTTGTATCTGGATGTTTATTCACCTCATCAATAAGCATTTTGGTTGTCAATTCATCAGGAACTAAATCTCCAGCGTCCATAAAAACTCTAGCTTGTTTTCCTAATTCAGTGTCGTTTTTTAAGTTATAACGAAAAACGTCACCTGTTGAAATATGTGTTAATTTGTATTTTTCTTTTAAAAACTCAGCTTGAGTTCCTTTTCCTGCTCCTGGTTTCCCAAATAAAACAATGTTAGTCATAGTTATAATATAGTTATTCTTTTAATTGATATACTTCTGGTAAATTTCGACCTAGACCATCATAGTCTAAACCATAACCTACAATAAATTTATTAGGGATTCTAATTCCCACATAATCTATTTTAACTTCTTTTTTATAAGCTTCGGGTTTAAAAAACAAAGTGGCAATTTTGAAACGCTTCACATTTTGTTTTTTAAACAATTCTTTTAGTTCTACTAATGTGTTTCCTGTATCAACGATGTCTTCAATTACAACAACAGTACGTCCAGATAAATCTTGATTTAAACCAATCAACTGTTTTACATCATTTGTTGTTGAAGTTCCTTCGTATGAAGCCATTTTTATAAAACTTAATTCACATGGCTTTTTATATTTCTTCATAAAATCCGAAACAACCATAAAAGACCCATTCAAAACCCCAATAAAAACTGGCGTTTCATCCGCAAAATCATCTTCGATTAGCGCAACCATTTTAGCAATAGCAAAGTCTATTTCTTTAGCAGAAATAAACGGAACAAATTGTTTATCGTGAAGTTGTATCATTATTTTTGCTTTTAAAATAATGTACAAAGATACAGAATTCGTATTTGACAAACGGTAATTGCTCATTAATTTGTATTTTTAAATGAAATTTCGAAAAAATGCTTTCGATATTACATAAAATTCAAAATAAGTAGATTGTTATAACGAAAAAGTTAAAATCAGGATATTTCGAAGAAAATAAAATAGCACTTTTCAATTCAATCATTATAAAGTATCTTTGCGAACAACAAACACTATCATAATGAATTATTTTTCTTCCGATTTTAAATTAGGAATTCTCGGCGGCGGGCAATTGGGCAAAATGCTCTTGTTTGACACTAGAAAATTTGACATTCAAACCTATATTCTTGACCCAAGTGATGAAGCACCTTGCAAAATTGCCTGTAATAAGTTCTTCAAAGGCGATTTAATGGATTTTGAAACCGTTTATAATTTCGGAAAACAAGTGGATGTTTTAACCTTCGAAATTGAATTGGTTAATTTAGAGGCCTTAGTAAAACTTGAAGAAGAAGGTCTAAAAGTATATCCTTCGCCAAAAACCTTGAAACTAATTCAAAACAAAGGAATTCAGAAAGATTTTTATGTAAAAAACAATATTCCGACAGCATCTTTTGAGCGATTTGAAAATCTTCAGAATCTAAAATCAGCTGTCACATTGAGCGCAGTCGAGATGCCTTTTGTATGGAAATGTACTGAATTTGGTTACGATGGAAACGGCGTAAAAGTCATTCGACAAATAACTGATTTAGATACTTTACCAAATGTAGAATGCATTGCGGAAAAAATGATTCCGTTCAAAAACGAATTAGCCGTTATTGTATGCCGCAATCCATCTGGAGAAATAAAAACTTATCCAGTGGTAGAAATGGAATTTCATCCAGAAGCAAACCAAGTAGAATATGTTATTTGCCCTGCACGAATTGATAACAAAATAGCTGATAAAGCCAGAGCAATTGCTTTGAATGTTTCTGAAAAATTCAATCATGTTGGTCTTTTGGCAGTTGAAATGTTTCAAACTAATGAGGACGAAATACTCGTGAATGAAGTTGCACCTCGCCCACACAATTCCGGTCATTATTCTATCGAGGCGAGTTACACTTCTCAATTCGAAAACCATTTACGTGCTATTCTAGATTTACCATTAGGAAATACTGACAGTAAAGTAGCTGGAATTATGGTGAATTTAGTTGGCGAAGAAGGTTTTTCTGGAAATGTAGTTTATCAAAATATCGAAAAAATATTAGGTTGGAATGGCGTTACACCACACATTTACGGAAAGAAACAAACCCGTCCTTTCCGAAAAATGGGACATGTAACCATTACAAACCAAGACATCAAAGAAGCTCGAAAAATAGCCGAAGATGTCAAAAATACAATACGAGTAATAAGTGAAAATTAAAAAATTCAATGATTTAAAAATTCGAAAATTATTGCGTAAATAATTCAATCTTTAAATTTTTCAATCTTTAAATAAAAACAAATGAGCAAAGTAGCCGTAATAATGGGAAGCATCTCTGACATGCCAGTAATGCAAGACGCCATAGACATTTTACAAGGATTTGATATAGAAATAGAAGTTGATATTGTATCAGCACACAGAACTCCCGAAAAACTTTTTGATTTCAGCAAAAACGCACATAAACGCGGCATTTCCGTAATTATTGCTGGAGCTGGTGGCGCTGCACACTTACCCGGAATGGTCGCTTCTATGTCGCCGCTTCCCGTAATTGGAGTCCCTGTAAAATCAAGCAATTCTATTGATGGTTGGGACAGCGTTTTGTCAATTTTACAAATGCCTGGCGGCGTTCCTGTTGCAACTGTAGCGCTAAATGGTTCTAAAAATGCCGGAATTCTAGCTGCTCAAATCATCGGAAGCCACGACAAATGTGTTTTAGACAAAATCATCTTATACAAAGAAGGTTTGAAAGATGCAGTCAACAAAGCAGCCGAAGGTTTAAAAAAATAATACCAAACCCTTCCTGATTTTTTTCAGGAGCTATTTCCCGCTGTACGTTATATCTTTTTTTCGGTAAAAACCTCAAAAAAGGATGCCACTTCCATCGGGGCTAAAAAAAACACCATGAGCATTCTAACACAACATTTCAATACAAAATACGATACTGCTCCATTTTCACAAATAAAATTGGAGGATTACGAACCTGATTTCATTGTAAACATAGCTACTGCCAAAGCAGAAATTGATGCTATTATCAAAAACACAGAAGCACCAACTTTTGAAAACACAATTGTTGCTTTGGATTTCTCAGGAAATCTTTTAGAGCGATTATCATCTATTTTCTTCAACCTGAATTCAGCCGAAACTTGTGACGAAATGCAAAAAATTGCGCAAAAGGTATCACCACTTTTAACTGAATTTAGCAATGACATTACTTTAAACGAAGATTTATTCAATAAAGTAAAAGCCGTTTACGAACAAAAAGACAGTTTGAATCTAACTGCAGAACAAGCTACTTTATTAGACAAAAAATTCAAAAATTTCTCTAGAAATGGCGCCTTATTAGCTGAGGATAAAAAAATAAAACTAAGAGAAATAGACACTGAATTAGCCAAACTAAAATTGACTTTTGGCGAAAATGTTTTAGCGGAAACTAATAATTACCAATTACACATCACAAACGAAAGTGACCTAAAAGGTTTGCCAGAAGGCACTATTGAAGCGGCAAAATCATTAGCCAAATCAAAAGAATTAGAAGGTTGGATTTTTACTTTAGATTTCCCGAGTTACATTCCGTTTGTAACTTATGCTGATAATCGCGAATTACGAAAAGAAATTGCAATTGCTGCTGGTAAAAAAGCATTTCAAGGAAATGAA
Organism: Flavobacterium sp. 123; assembly: GCF_003634825.1. Lineage (NCBI taxonomy): Bacteria > Pseudomonadati > Bacteroidota > Flavobacteriia > Flavobacteriales > Flavobacteriaceae > Flavobacterium > Flavobacterium sp. 123. The sequence continues at coordinate 1,931,915 of NZ_RBXD01000001.1, read as the reverse complement.
TTTGACAACAAAGAAATTACCTTAAAAATTGCTAAGTTACGCTACGAAAGAGCTAACTTATTAGGATACGAAACACATGCTCATTTTGTTTTAGAAGAACGCATGGCTCAAAATCCAGATAAAGTTAAGTCATTTTTGAATGATTTATTAGATAAAGCTAAGCCTGCAGCTGAACGAGAATTTGCAGAGCTAACTGCTTTTGCTAAAGAATTAGACAGAATTGACCACTTAGAAAAATGGGATGGCGCTTATTATTCAGAAAAATTAAAACAAAAGTTATTCAACTTAGACGATGAAAAACTGAAACCATACTTTCAGTTAGAAAACGTTCTGAATGGAGCTTTTACCATTGCCGGAAAACTTTACGGATTAACATTCACAGAGATTTTTGACATTGATAAATACCATGAAGAAGTTACAACTTATGAGGTAAAAGATGAGAAAAACGACTTAGTTGCTATTTTTTACGCTGATTTTTTTCCAAGAAAAGGAAAGCGAAATGGCGCTTGGATGACAAGCTACAAGTCACAATTTATAAAAGACGGAATCAACGAAAGACCACACATATCAAATGTTTGTAATTTCACAAAACCAACCGAAACAAAACCATCTTTGTTGACATTCAATGAAGTAACTACTTTGTTTCACGAATTTGGACACGGATTACACGGTATGTTGGCTAATACAACCTATCCAAGTTTATCAGGAACTTCTGTATATTGGGATTTTGTTGAATTACCAAGTCAAATCATGGAAAACTGGTGTTATGAGCCTGAAGCATTAGCTTTGTTTGCTAAACATTACCAAACTGGAGAAGTTATTCCTCAAGAATATGTAGAAAAAATAAAAGAAAGCGCTAGTTTTCAAGAAGGAATGGCAACCTTGAGACAAATCAGTTTTGGATTATTAGATATGGCTTTCCATAGTAACAATCCATCTGCTATTACAGATATTAAAGCTTTTGAAAAAGCCGCTTTTGAAAAAACTAATCTATATCCAGATGTAGCCGAAAACTGTATGAGCGTTTCCTTTTCACACATTTTTCAAGGAGGCTACTCTTCTGGATATTACAGCTACAAATGGGCTGAAGTGTTAGACGCAGATGCTTTTGCTTATTTTCAAGAAAAAGGCATTTTCAACAAAGAAGTTGCCACAAAATTCAAGGAAAACATACTTTCTAAAGGAGGTACAGAACAACCAATGATTTTGTACAAACGATTTAGAGGTCAAGAACCAAAACCAGATGCATTATTAAAACGTGCGGGATTGATATAATTTTAGATTTTAAATTATTATTATGAGCCAAAGCATGCCTGCTTTGGCTTTTTTATTGCAGTGAAATCAAAAATAACCACCAAAAAATAGGGATACTTTCGACCCAAAAAGAAGTATAATATTTAGACCTATTTTCATTGGCAAAAGCCAAAAATAAAGCAACAACAATTGCAACAACAAAAATCAATACCAATTGCAAGGGCACGGATTGAAAATTGCCATTTATATGACTATTTAAAAATTCTAATCCACAAAAAACAATTAATAAAATATATCCTAGTATTTTAGTGTGTTTCACCCCTATTTGTTGCGGAACAGTTTGCAAATGAGGATCGTCATTTTTTAAATCAATAATTTCAAACACAAGCACCAAAACGAATATTAAGATAAATCGCTGTACACATTTAAAATAGAAATCAGAACCAACTGACACATTTGCATTTAACAAAGGCAGTATTATAGTGACTCCAACCCAACACAAAGCCACAATGTAAATTTTTACACCAGCCCAGTTTCTTGCATTTTTCTTATTTGGAAAAAAAGGAAGTGTATACAATAAAAGTATTCCCAAAAAGGCAACCGATATTACTTGCACAATTCTTTGAAGTTGAAAAAAATAATAACCTGCCAAAAGAAAAGAACAAAAACTAAATAAAATAATCAACTTCAACTCTTTCCTGAGTTCTAATTTATGAGTTCTTGTCAAGGCATCATATTTAACAAAATTATACCCCATAATAGTTCCAAAAAAAGCAAAATTTGCTACCGATTCATCTGATGGAATGTGGAACATGTATTGTGTCATCCGCACTAACGCATAGCACGATAATCCCACGTGAATACTGCTATTGATATAAAAATTCAATATTTGTTTGAAAATTCTCATTAGACAAAATTAATCATTTATGAACAAAACCATCATTTAGTTGAAAAGTTCATAAAAAATGAGGGGATAAATACCTTTTAAATTATTAATAATACTTAATTTTGCACCACAAAAAAACAACACTTTTATTTCTATATGAAAACAGATGCTTTTGCTTTAAGACACATTGGCCCAAGAGAGAATGACCTTCAATATATGTTAAAAACAATTGGAGTTGAATCTATTGAACAACTTGTAAACGAAACTATTCCAAATGACATTCGTTTAAAAACCCCTCTTGATTTAGACCCGGCCATGACCGAGTATGAATTTACCAATCATATCCAGCAATTAGGCAATAAAAATAAAATGTTTCAATCGTACATTGGTTTAGGGTACAACCAAGCTATTGTTCCTGCTGTAATCCAAAGAAATATCTTTGAAAATCCAGGATGGTACACGGCTTACACACCTTATCAAGCTGAAATTGCCCAAGGTAGATTAGAAGCAATATTGAATTTCCAAACAATGGTTATTGAATTAACAGGAATGGAAATTGCAAATGCTTCTTTATTAGATGAGGGAACTGCAGCTGCCGAAGCGATGGCTTTATTATTTGATGTAAGATCACGCGACCAAAAGAAAAACAATGTTAATAAATTCTTCGTTTCTGAAGAAATACTACCACAAACATTATCTGTTTTACTTACACGTTCTACACCAATTGGAGTAGAATTAGTAGTAGGAAACCATGAGACTTTTGATTTTTCAAATGAGTTTTTTGGAGCTATACTTCAATATCCCGGAAAATTTGGTCAGGTTCATGATTATGCAAACTTCATTGCTACCGCTGCAGCTAAAGAAATAAAAGTAGCTGTTGCTGCTGATATTTTAAGTTTGGCTAAACTGACTCCTCCAGGTGAAATGGGAACTGATGTTGTCTTTGGAACTACGCAACGTTTTGGAATTCCATTAGGTTACGGTGGTCCACACGCAGCTTATTTTGCTACTAAAGACGAGTACAAAAGAAGTATGCCTGGAAGAATTATCGGTGTTACTGTAGATACAAATGGAAACCGTGCCTTACGTATGGCTTTGCAAACACGTGAACAACATATCAAACGTGATAAAGCAACTTCAAACATTTGTACAGCACAAGTTTTATTATCCGTTATGGCTGGAATGTATGCGGTATATCATGGTCCAAAAGGCTTGAAATATATTGCTGACAAGGTTCATGCATCAGCGGCTACTTTAGCAAATGAATTAGGTAAATTAGGTTTTGAACAAAACAACACCGCTTTTTTCGACACTATCGTTGTAAAAGCAGATGCTAATAAAGTAGCTACAATAGCTTTACAAAACGAAATTAACTTTCACTATATCGACGAAAATACGGTTTCAATTTCTTTAAACGAAACAACTAGTATTTCTGATTTAAATAAAATTATTGGTGTTTTTGCTTCCGCAAAAGGGACAAAGGCAGCAACAATTGAAGAACTAACAGCAACGAATCATTTTTCTGAAAATCTAAACAGAACATCATTGTTTTTACAACATGATGTATTCAACAAATACCATTCTGAGTCTGCAATGATGCGTTACATCAAAATGTTAGAACGTAAAGATTTATCATTGAATCACTCTATGATTTCATTAGGTTCATGCACAATGAAATTGAATGCTGCTTCAGAAATGCTTCCATTAAGTATGCCACAATGGAACAACATTCATCCATTCGTACCACTTGACCAAGCACAAGGTTATCAAGAAATGTTAACCAAACTGGAACAACAATTAAATGTTATTACTGGTTTTGCAGGAACAACTTTACAGCCTAATTCAGGTGCTCAAGGAGAATACGCAGGACTTATGGTTATTCGTGCGTACCACCAATCAAGAGGTGATCATCACAGAAACATTGCTTTAATACCATCATCAGCCCACGGAACAAATCCAGCATCAGCAGCTATGGCAGGAATGAAAGTAATTGTTACTAAAACTCTTGAAAATGGAAATATAGATGTTGAAGATTTACGTGAAAAAGCAATCCTTCACAAAGACAATTTATCTTGTTTGATGGTAACTTATCCTTCAACTCATGGCGTTTTTGAAAGTGCTATTAAAGAAATTACGCAGTTAATCCACGATAATGGTGGCCAAGTATATATGGATGGTGCAAATATGAACGCACAAGTAGGATTAACAAATCCTGCAACTATTGGCGCTGATGTTTGTCACTTAAACTTACACAAAACGTTTGCAATTCCTCACGGTGGTGGTGGACCTGGAGTTGGCCCTATTTGTGTAGCACCACAATTAGTACCATTTTTACCAACAAATCCTGTAATACCAACTGGAGGTTCAAATGCTATTACAGCAATTTCATCTGCTCCATGGGGATCAGCTTTAGTTTGCTTAATTTCTTATGGTTACATTTCAATGTTAGGTGCCGAAGGTTTAAAAGAAGCAACTGAACATGCCATTTTAAATGCAAACTATATCAAAGAAAAATTAAACGGGCATTACGACACGCTATATTCTGGTGAGATGGGACGTGCTGCTCACGAAATGATTTTAGAATGTCGCCCTTTTAAACAAAAAGGAATTGAAGTTACAGATATTGCGAAACGTTTAATGGATTATGGTTTTCACGCACCAACCGTTTCATTTCCTGTAGCTGGAACATTGATGATTGAACCTACTGAAAGTGAAAACTTAGAAGAACTTGATCGTTTTTGTGATGCAATGATTTCAATCAGAAAAGAAATAGAAGCTTCAACATTAGAAGATAAAAATAATGTTTTGAAAAATTCACCTCATACCTTAACTATGTTAACTTCTGATTCTTGGGATTTCCCATATACAAGAGAACAAGCAGCTTTTCCATTAGATTATATTGCCGAAAACAAATTCTGGCCTACAGTTCGTAGAGCGGATGATGCTTATGGCGATCGCAATTTAGTTTGCTCTTGCGCTCCTATAGAAGCCTATATGGAAAGCTAATATTCTTAAAAAAAATGTCTCGAGAAATCGGGACATTTTTTTTGTCAGTTTCAAATTCTGATTATCTTTACTTTAATGTAAAAAAACACAAGCATTAACAATCTTGCAACTAGAAAAGCAACATTTTTTGTTAAAAAATAATCATTTTTACAAATAAAAGTGATTATCTAACAATATATGCATGCATAACAAGTTTTGTTACTGTTATTATTTTTTAATGCGTAAATTAGCTTAAAATTTTGGAAAACTGCTCGATGAAAATAAAAATAACCGGAATAGGAAGTTATATTCCCGAAGTAAAAGTAAGCAATACAGATTTTGATAAACATGTATTTCTAAATGAAGATGGAACCCCTTTTGGTTACCCAAATGAAGTTGTAATAAACAAGTTTAAAGGAATCACAGGAATTGAACACAGGCGTTATGCAGAAGACCATCTAAATTCATCAGACTTAGCTTTTTTTGCTTCACAAAAAGCGATAAAAAATGCTAATATTGATCCTGAAACTATTGATTACATTATTTTTGCCCATAATTTTGGGGATGTAAAACACGGTACAATTCAGTCGGATATGTTGCCAAGTTTAGCGACACGTGTTAAAAACAAACTACAAATAAAAAATCCAAAATGCGTTGCTTTTGACATCCTTTTTGGATGCCCAGGATGGATTGAAGGCGTACTTCAAGCCAATGCCTACATAAAATCAGGAATGGCAAAAACATGCTTGGTAATAGGTTCAGAAACTTTGTCTAGAGTAACAGATCCACATGACAGAGATTCAATGATATATTCTGATGGAGCTGGCGCTTCTATAATTCAAGCTTCTGACGATGAATCTGGAATGTTATCTTACGAAAACGCCACCTTTGCAATTGACGAAGCTCATTATTTGTTTTTTGGAAAATCATACAACCCTGATTTAGATTCAGATGTACGTTATATAAAAATGTATGGTCGTAAAATTTACGAGTTTGCATTAAGCCAAGTTCCAGCTGCAATGAAAAGCTGTTTAGACAAAAGCGGAATTGCTATTGAGCATGTCAAAAAAATCCTGATTCATCAAGCTAATGAAAAAATGGACGAAGCCATTATTCATCGTTTTTATAAATTATATGGCAAAACACCTCCAAAAGATGTAATGCCAATGAGCATCCACGAATTAGGAAATAGCAGTGTGGCAACTGTACCAACACTTTTTGACTTATTAATTCAAGGAAAAATCGAAAATCAAGAACTACATAAAGGAGATGTTCTTATCTTTGCATCCGTTGGCGCAGGAATGAATGTCAACGCCTTTGTTTATAGATATTAAATAAAAAGTTTAAAGTTTAAAGTTTAAAGTTCCTTGACAGAATACAAAACCTCAAACTTTAAGCTTTAAACAATAAAATAATGTACGAAAAAACGTTTCCGAATAAAAGATTCAAACATACTTTAGAATTTTTAAAAAAACACATCTCAACTTCTGAGACTATTTTAGATTTAGGTGTTGAAAATCCTTTTTCTAAAATAATGAAAGCCGAAGGTTTTTCAGTAAAAAACACAACTGGCGAAGATTTAGATTTGAATCAAACAGGGCTTTCAACAGACAATCAAGACGTAGTTACTGCTTTTGAAATCTTTGAACATTTATTGAATCCTTTCACCATTTTGAAGGAAATAAAATCAGATAAACTTTTTATATCAATTCCTCTACGCCTATGGTTTTCTTCTGCTTACAGAAGCAAAACGGACATGTGGGACAGACATTATCATGAATTTGAAGATTGGCAATTAGACTGGCTTTTAGAAAAAACTGGTTGGAAAATTATCGATAGTAAAAAATTTACGCATCCTGTAAAAAAAATCGGATTTCGCCCATTATTGAGGTACTTAACTCCGAGATATTACATTGTTTACGCTGAAAGAATCAAATAATGAACTACTACATTATTATACCTGCATACAATGAAGAAGCCTTTATTGGCTTAACATTGCAATCCTTAGTTTCACAAACCGTTTTGCCTAAAAAAGTTGTAGTCGTTAATGACAATTCAACAGATAATACGGCCAAAATTGTGTTAGATTATGCTAAGAATAATCCATTTATCACTCTAGTAAACAAATCTTCTAGTGCTGTTCATTTACCTGGAAGCAAAGTAATTCAGGCTTTTCATAAAGGTTTTGAAACTATTGACGATCAGTACGATATTATAGTGAAATTAGACGGAGATTTAATTTTACCAAATAATTACTTTGAAACTATTCTAGACATTTTCAAAAAAGATTCGCAAGTAGGAATGGCTGGTGGTTTTGCTTATGTAGAAAAAAACGGAGAATGGATTTTAGAGAACCTTACCGATAAAGATCATATTCGCGGAGCATTCAAAGCATATCGAAAAGAATGTTTTTTGCAAATTGGCAATTTAAAACCCGCTATGGGTTGGGATACTGTAGATGAATTACTGTCTAAATTTTACGGATGGAAAGTAGTGACTGATGCATCACTTATAGTAAAACACTTAAAACCTACTGGTGCTAATTACAATAAAGCGGCACGTTACAAACAAGGAGAATCTTTTTACACCTTAGGATACGGTTTTCTGATAACAACCATTTCATCTGCTAAATTAGCAATGATGAAAAAGAAACCTTTACTGTTTTTAGATTACATCAAAGGATTCTGGAAAGCAAAATCAGCAAACATGCCTTTATTAGTAACAAAAGAGCAAGCAAAATTCATTAGAAATTACCGCTTACAAAAAATGAAAGAGAAAATTTTTTAGTTTCTTCTTTTAAAAAACTACAAACTGCAAACTAATCCTTAATTTAGCCCTTATTTGTAAAAATTATGATGCTCATTCGCTATACAACGCAGATAGGAAGATATTTCTTGATGCTAAAGGAAATTTTCAGCAAACAAACAAAATGGTCCGTAATGAGAAAGCTCATCTTCAAAGAAATTGATGATTTAATCATTGATTCCCTTGGGATTGTTTGTTTTATTTCATTCTTCGTAGGAGGAGTTGTAGCTATCCAAACCGCATTAAACTTAACAAATCCACTTATTCCGAAATACCTTATCGGTTTTGCAACCAGACAATCCGTAATATTAGAGTTTGCTCCTACTTTTGTATCCATAATTATGGCGGGGAAAATAGGTTCTTATATCACATCAAGCATTGGAACTATGAGAGTTACCGAGCAAATTGATGCATTAGAAGTAATGGGAGTAAATGCATTAAACTACTTAGTTTTTCCTAAAATTATTGCTTTATTGCTTTACCCTTTTGTAATTGGAATTAGTATGTTTCTGGGCGTATTTGGCGGATGGATGGCAGCGGTATATGGCGGATTTACTTCAAGTGATCAATTTATAAATGGAGCACAGTTAGAATTTATTCCTTTCCACATAACATATGCTTTTATAAAAACATTAATATTTGCATTTTTATTGGCTACAATCCCATCGTTTCATGGATATTATATGAAAGGTGGCGCTCTTGAAGTAGGAAAAGCAAGTACAGTGTCATTTGTTTGGACATCAGTTTCTATAATTCTTTTCAATTATATATTAACGCAATTGTTATTAGGCTCATGATAGAAATAAAAAACATAGAAAAATCATTTGGCGATAGCAAAGTACTTAAAGGTATATCTGCTGTTTTTGAAGCTGGAAAAACTAACTTAATCATTGGACAAAGTGGTTCTGGAAAAACGGTTTTACTAAAAAGTCTTTTAGGAATATACTCGCCTGATCTTGGAACAATCTCATTTGATGGGAGAATTTACTCCGAACTAGATGCGGAAGAAAAACGAGAATTGCGTACCGAAATTGGAATGGTTTTTCAAGGAAGCGCCTTATTCGATTCTATGACCGTGGAGGAAAATGTTGGGTTTCCATTACAAATGTTCACACACGAAAGCAAAGCTAAAATTAAAGAAAGAGTTGATTTTGTTTTAGAAAGAGTCAATTTAGTAAATGCACATAAAAAATTACCTTCACAAATTTCTGGAGGTATGCAAAAACGTGTTGCTATAGCACGTGCTATTGTAAACAACCCAAAGTACCTATTCTGCGATGAGCCCAATTCAGGTTTAGATCCAAATACAGCTATTTTGATTGATAATCTTATCCAAGAAATCACCGAAGAATATAATATCACTACGGTTATCAACACACATGATATGAACTCCGTTATGGAAATTGGGGATAAAATTTTGTTCCTTAAAAACGGAGTAAAAGCTTGGGAAGGAACAAAAGAAGAAATTTTCAGAACTAACAATGAAGCTGTTGTAGACTTTGTTTATTCTTCTGAATTATTTAAAAAAGTAAGAGAAGCCTATTTAAAAGGCTAAAGTAACTAAGAGTTTAACAACTCAACTTCTGCATTTGGATTAAAAAGATAGGTCTTACCAGAATTTAATTCCATGCACTCAAAACGTTTTGTCCTTACAGCAATCTTCTTGAAAATCTTGCCATTTTGAATTCTAAAAACGCTTCCGTAAGGAATTTCAAAAATATAATTTTTATCATTCTGCAGATCAAACTGCTTTAGTGCCAGAGATAAAGTTGTATCAGTATCGCTACTTGCTGTTGGATTTTTAAAATGCCTAGCCAATAATGGCAACAAATGATTGGGAAAAATTTCAGGTCTAATAAACGGAATCATTAAACGCTGAAAAGAATATTTCCATTCGTCACCATGAGGTTTGATGTTTCGACCAAATTTTTCAAATGCTACCAAATGAGAAATCTCATGAATCAAAGTGATTAAAAACTTATATTTATTTAAACTTGAATTAACCGTAATTTCGTGTTTACCATTCAGCCCTTTTCGATAATCTCCATGACGCGTTACGCGCTCATTCACAATTTTGAGATGCACTTGATTCACCACTATAAGCTCAAAGACTGGCTTTACAGCATGTTCAGGTAAATATCTAGCTAAGGTTTCGCTCAATTGTTTAGAATTACGAGTTAAGGATTTGTTGAAGAAACTTGTAATACTTTCCCATTGAAATATTTATTTCCTGTCAAAGTAAAATTAAAAATATATTCTGCCATTTCATCTGCCTTAATAGGTGCTTGGTACCCCGGAAAAGCCTCTTCTAGCATTTCGGTTTGCACAGCCCCAAGAGCTAGAACATTGAAAGCTATTCCTTTCTGTTTGTATTCTTCGGCTAATAATTCAGACAGCGTAATAACAGCTCCTTTACTAGAACTATAGGCTGCAAGTCCTGGGAATTTAAGACTCCCCTGAATTCCTCCCATAGAACTTATTGTCACAACATGACTCCCTTTTTGTAAATAAGGCACACAAATACGAGTTAAATTAGCGACGCCAAAAACATTAACTCTATAAATGCTTTCAAAATCTTCTTGAGTAGTTTCTACAAATGGTTTAAACAATAAACTCCCTGCATTATGCACAACCGCATCAATATGTTTCCATGATGTAGAAAGAAAATTTTCTACTTTTTGTAATTCAGATTCTTTAAATAAATCAACAGAAAGACAGGTAATGTTTTCATTTCCTAATAAAGCTTGTGGAATTTTTCTAGAAAGAGCTAATACTTGATGCCCTGCATTAGCAAACTGCAAAACCAATTCTAATCCTATACCCCTACTTGTTCCTGTGACAATAATATTTTTCATGAAACAAAAATAAGCAAAAGCGCTAAAAAAACAGCAAATATAATTTATGTTTATACAATCTATTCAAACAAATTTGTTTGCCAAAGTATCATTTAAACACTCTTTTTTTAAAAACTTTATACACTTGGATACAGGTCAAGGCAACAAAAATTAATGGGACTATCACAGGTATTATGTAACTCGAAAAGTACATGCCACTTTGAGATAAAGAGCCTAAAAACAAAACAAATAAAAACATTCCGAAAAAGGTTCCAATTGAAGTTCCAATAATAAAAAAGTATTTGTATTTATTTTCAACTGAAATATAATTCCCATTTATCAAGTACAAATTCCAACCTGACCAAAATGGCAGCTGCATAAAGTTTATACAATTTAAAAACACGCCAATTAGAAAAGGAGAATACATATTGTATCGCTCTAAATAATTAGTATCTCCAGCCTTAGGAGTAGAATAAGAATGAAAAAAATAGGCTAAAAATAAAAGGAACGCAATCGTTAAAATTTCAATTACTCGCATCAATTTATCATTACGAACCAATTGATTTACAAATTTAAGCGTAAAAAAAACTATAAAAATTTCAACAAAAACAACCCCTAACAAATAAAAAACAAAACTACTTTGATTTAATTTATAATAGATTTCAAAACCAATGATATTCAAATATCCCAAAGGAATTGAGCCCAAAAAGCTTACTACAAAACCCACCAGAATATTTTTAACTATTTTCATTTTGTTAGAATTTCACAATTTTTTTACTTTGGCCTAAATGCAATTTATACTCACTAATTCCTTCTTTATATCCTAAATAAGAAAATCCTTTTTTATGATTTTCAACACTTATTTCATACATATAAGTAATATGTCTTGCTAGTTCTTTCCAAGCAAACCAAATCGAATGCTTGGGATCATAAATATGTGTAGGCTCGCTAGCAGCACCATTTAATTCCACAACCGAAAAATTAATTCCACGTTCTAACTCTTCAAAAGTATGATACATCACATCTAATCTTCCAAAATAGAAACCTGAAATTTGCACACACATTCCATCAATCGCAGCTGATAATTCCGTCGTCACCCAATGACTTACATCTATAAACTTTGCTCCTCTAGCATGATTGCCATACGGCACAAGATTTCGTTTTTCTCCTTTTGGCAAAACATCCAATAATTGCTTACCATATTCTTTTTGCAACGCTTTTAATTGCAGTTCATACCTTGGATTCTTATTAATCAACGTTTCAATACTAGAAACGCCATCACCTGTAACAATCATAAATTCTTTTGAAACTATTCCTGTGATTCTCCCTTTATTTTCATTTGGATATCGAACATAAAAAATCCCAACCTCGTTTTCGTATGGAATCAGATTTTGTATAATATAATCAAAATCTGCTTTTTGTGAATATAGTAGCAAATCATCCTGAGAATTAATCTTTTTTACTCCTGAACCCCGCAAACCTATATCTGGCTTTGCAATAAAAGGATAGGCAATTTTAGAATCTTTAATTGTTTCTAGTACAATCTCGAATGAAGTCGCTTCTGGTATCAAAATCGTTTTTGGATAATACTGCTTCGGAATCAAATCATAAATCTTCTTTTTTGATTCCATCATAAAACCACCATTTTTAATTGACGGATTTGAAGCATTAAAGAAAAAAATTGATTTTGCCTTCAACGAATAGTATGCCCAAAGAAAATAAATCGGGATGTAGACAATCTGGAAAGGCCAATATTCCCAATGTGTAAGCTTATGAAAAAAAAGTCTCATTTTAATTTTTTAAACGGTGATAAATGAAGTATTAAAATCTTCCTTGGCAATTAAATCGCTATGCAAGATAACTACTTTATTATTTTCAATGGCACATTGCGTTATGCTTAAGGTTTTCATAGCTTCCTGTCTGTTAATAACCAATCCGTTTTCTTGATTTCCTTCTTCTGTGTATCTATGAAAAGTAAGTAATTCCGTTTCTGAAATAGCAGGATTTTGATCCAAAAAAGTGTAAAACCAATCCGAACGTTTCGCTCTAATTTCCTTTGGGTATAAAGTTACCGAAGACCAAATATGCTTTTTATCTAAAGGCAACGAAATACTTTCTTTTTGATTTCCATTCCATCTCAATTGAAAAAGCTTGCTATTTTGGTATAAAATAAGAGTAAAAGGCTCTATGTTTTCTAAATCAATTTGGCTCCAAAAATCCTTTGGCGATTCACTTGAAATAATATCCAAAACAATCAATCCCCGACTTTTCCGATATGGTAGTTTTACTTCGTGTTTTTCTTCAGCACCATTTAGCAATACTAAAACAGTCCCGTAAACATCTACAGCGAACCAAGTTCCTCCTGCTTTTGGATCTTTTGGAAAAAAAATAGATTTCCCGTTTATTGTATGCTCTTTTGGAGGAATTGCGGTTGGTCTAATTACTTTTTCATCTCGATTCGAAGTAATGATAATCTTATCTTGAGAAGAAACAAAACTTACTGTACACATCTTTTTCTATATTCAATTGTAGAACGAGCAACCCCGAAATTTTCATCAACAAAAACAGCAGAACGTTTCAAAACTGCCACTTTAATAAGTGCTTGATGATGAATACAATGTTCCAAATTATACAAGAGTTCTCTCAGATAATTACTTTGAATTCTGATTTCCTCATCATCAATAATTTGTTGCAATATGAGGTTTTTATTTTCTTTTTCGAGATTGTCTTGAATGGATACAATTTGATTCTGAGCAAAATTAGTGTTTGTTTGAATCAATACATTTCGTTCTCTTTTATCATAATTTATAATTCCCGAATCGTATTGATTTTCTAAACATTGAAACATTTCAATAATATGTCTTGTATGCTCTCCGATACTAGCGCCACTCAATTCAGGACAAGATTCAGCGTAATCCTCATTTGACAATTGACCCAGCAAATGAATCAATTCGTTCAGACTTTTATTTATAGAAGAGGTTAGCATAGTATACATTTAGACTTTAACAAATTCAGATTCTCGCTTTATAATCATGAAAACCAAAATTACATAAAAAAGAAAATCAATTTTAAGTATCCATAAAATATTAGAATAATTTAAAAAGTCCAATCTAAAAATAATTAGATTGGACTTTTTAAAGATAATAAACCTTTTTAATTATGAAATCAAAGTTCTTGAAATAACAATTCTTTGAATCTCAGATGTTCCTTCATAAATCTGTGTGATTTTCGCATCTCGCATCATTCGTTCTACATGATATTCAGCAACATATCCATTCCCTCCATGTATTTGTACCGCTTCAATAGTAGTGTCCATAGCCGTTTGCGAAGCAAATAATTTAGCCATCGCACCAGATTGCGAAATGTCTTTTCCTTCATCTTTTTCTGAAGCTGCTTTCAAACATAGCATTTTAGCAGCCATAATTTGAGTAGCCATATCCGCAAGCTTAAAAGCGATTGCTTGATGTTTGAAAATTTCTTTACCAAAAGCTTTACGCTCCTGCGAATATTTCAATGCTAACTCATATGCTCCTGTTGCAATTCCTAGAGCCTGAGAAGCAATTCCTATCCTACCACCGTTTAATACCGCCATTGCAAAATTAAACCCGAATCCATCCGCACCAATTCTATTTTCCTTTGGAACCTTTACATCAGTAAACATCAAAGAATGTGTATCTGAGCCACGAATTCCCATTTTTTTCTCTTTTGGACCAATATCAAAACCAGCCCAAGCTTTCTCGACTATAAAAGCATTGATTCCTTTATGCCCTTTTTCAACATCAGTTTGAGCAATAACAATATAAATTGATGCTGACGAACCATTAGTAATCCAGTTTTTTGTTCCGTTCAATAAATAATAATCGCCTTTATCGATTGCAGTTGTTTTTTGCGAAGTCGCGTCAGATCCTGCTTCTGGTTCTGATAAACAAAAAGCACCTATAACATCCCCTTTTGCCAAGGGCGTTAAATACTTTATCTTTTGCTCTTCATTGCAATATTTTTCTAATCCAGCACAAACTAACGAGTTATTGACCGACATAATTACCGCCGCAGAAGCATCAACTTTAGCAATTTCAGTCATCGCTAAAACATAGGACACGCTATCTAGACCTGACCCTCCATATTTAGGATCAACCATCATTCCCAAGAATCCAAGTTCTGCCATTTTTTTCACTTGCTCTGTTGGAAATTTTGAATATTCATCTCTTTCAATTACTCCTGGCAACAATTCGATTTGAGCAAAATCTCTAGCAGCTTGTTGAATCATTAAATGCTCTTCTGTTAGATTAAAATCCATAATGGTCTGTTTTTTAGTATTAAAATTCCAACTCTACAAATAAAAGTAAAATTCCTCAATTACAATTCTTAAATTTACAACTTAAAAAGTTTATTTCACACTTTTAAATTTTACCTCAAAATTGAATATTATATTGTTTTAAACCAATTAAATGTAATTTTATTTAAAAAAATCAGTCAAAGATACTTTTAAATTATGAAATTATCAATTTAGATTTAAATTTTTTATCAATGAAAGAAGATTACTATAACGTTATCGGACTCATGTCAGGAACTTCGCTTGACGGAGTTGATTTAGCGCATATACAATTTAAAATTAGCAATCATAAGTGGACTTTCAAAATTCTTGAAAGCGAAACTATCGGATACCACCCAAATTGGATTACTAAATTAAAACAAGCTGTTGATTTCTCCGAAGAAGAACTAAAAAATCTGAACGAAGAATACACACAATTACTGGCGACCATAATTTCTGATTTTATCAAAAAACATACAATAGAGAATTTAGATGCCGTTTGCTCACATGGACACACAATTCTTCATCAACCACAAAACAGATTTACATTACAAATTGGGAATTTACCCAAATTGGCTACTTTAATTCAGCAAACCGTCGTTTGTGATTTTAGAGTTCAAGATGTACAAATGGGAGGACAAGGCGCTCCTTTAGTTCCTATTGGCGATAGAATTCTATTTGCAGAATATGATTATTGCATGAATTTAGGTGGTTTCTCGAATGTTTCTTTTGAACAAAACAAAAAACGAATAGCCTTTGATATTTCTCCTGTAAATACCGTTTTGAATTTCTATGCTAATCTATTAGGATTGGATTATGATGATAAGGGGGAAATCTCAAAAACCGGAAAAACTAATATTGCATTATTAAACACATTAAATAGTTTAGATTTTTACAAAAAAACACCTCCTAAATCATTGGGCTTTGAGTTTGTCAAAGAAACTGTTTTGCCACTGATTGAAAATTTCAACATTCCTATAGAAGACAAATTACATACTTTTACGGAACATGTAGCTACTCAAATTGCTTTGGCTTTGCCCAATAAAAAAGGAAGCTTACTCATAACTGGCGGTGGAGCCTATAATAGTTTTTTATTGGAACGCATTCAATTCTATTTGCCCGAAATAAAAATTATAATTCCTACTAACAAAATTTTGGAATTCAAAGAAGCCTTGATTTTTGCGTTATTAGGTGTTTTAAAACTTCGGGGAGAAATAAACACTTTAAGTAGTGTAACTGGAGCAAAATCAGACCACAGTTCTGGATATATTTACACCTCATAAATAGTATTAGACAAACCACACAAGAATATCTATTTATTCCCTTTTCACTATTGACAATTTTTAGTACATTTCAACGTTTTTATAAATACACTTTTTAAAATTTAAAACTACAAATGAGTTTCACCATTTCTTCAGATAAAAAGAAATCATTAGCATTATCGATTCTTCTATATGCTACCCTATTATTGATTCTATTTTTCATCCGATTTTGGCCTCCTTCTAATTTAAACGAACTAACTGGTGGCGGTGGTGGCGGTGGCGTTACCGTAAATTTTGGCGACAGTGATTTAGGTTCTGGAGCAAATTACAAAAGTGAAGTCTTAGAAGTAAAAAAACAAACCACACAAGTCACGGCAAAATCAACACCTGACGAAGCTATTTTATCTCAGGAAAACACTACTGAAGAAAGCGTGGTTATTCCTCAAAAAGAAAAAACAAAGAAACCAACAGTAGCCATAAAAGAAGAAATAAAACCTGTTGTTGAAAAACCAAAGGTTTCTAGCAAAACCAATGATGCTTTATCAAGTATTCTAAAAGGTTCTAATAAAGGTGGAGATGGGGATGATAAAACAGCTGGAAATAAAGGAAAAGCAAACGGAAATTTAAATTCTAACGGTTATTATGGCACTGGTGGTTCTGGAGGAGGAACTGGTGGCGGTAACGGAACAGGCAACGGAATAGGAACCGGAAGTGGTTATGGCGCTGGAAGCGGTGGCGGAAGCGGCAATGGAAGTGGTAGCGGATATTCGCTTGGAAACAGAAAAGCACTTTCTAAACCCGCACCAAAATATGCCTGCAATGAAGAAGGAAGAATAGTTGTGGAAGTATCCGTAGATAGGAATGGTAGAACCGTAAACGCTATTCCTGGAGTAAAAGGAACAACTAATACAGCAAAATGCTTATTAGATCAAGCCAAAATAGCAGCAATGAACACTAGGTGGGATGCCAGTAGTGATGCCCCTGAAAAACAAGTGGGCAAAATTGTTTATAATTTCAATTTGAATTAAATCCAATTTAAATAAATAAAAAACGCCTCGAATATCGAGGCATTTTTTTATGATTATTCTACTTATTATTTAGGACTGGTAGCAATAACAAACTTCAAATTATTCCTTACCCCTATTTGCAGTACATCAACTAAATCTTGTACTTGCAAGTTAAATGGAATGCGGACAATAACTGTTTGGTCTTTTTCAGTATTCATTTTAGACATTAATGCTGTTTCCAGTTCTTCAAAAGGAACAGCCTGCTTGTCAATATAGAATTTTTTATCTTCCGTTACAGATAAGCTTATGTATTGCTTATTGGTTTTCTCATTTGATTTTGCTTTTGGCAATGTCATTTTTATAACATTAGGATTAGCAAGTGTTGATATAATTAAGAAAAACAACAACAAGAAAAACATAATATCACTCAATGACGAAGTAGCTACTTCAGCATGAAATCTTCTTTTTCGTTTAATAGACATAACTATGATCTTTGGATAATATTCACAAACTCTAATATTTGTTTCTGAATTTTTAAAGCAAAATTATCAATTTTTCCATTTAATAAATGGTAGGCGCTATAGGCAACAATCCCAACAATTAATCCTGAACCACTACTAATCATTTTTTCGTATAAACCTTCAGAAATATTACCAATACTGATATTTTCAGTAACCGAAATACTGTAAAATATCTTGATTACTCCAGAAATGGTTCCAATAAATCCTAATGTTGGTGCGATACCAGCAATAAGCCCTAAATGTCCCAATCTCTTTTCCATTTCTCCAATTTCAATATCTGCAGCGCGATCCATATTTGATTCAATCTCTGCTATTGGTCTACCTATAACCAAAATTCCTTCTTTGATAATGTTCCCCGAAGCAGAATTACTTCTTTCTGCAATAGCTCGAGCCAAATCTAAATTACCCGAATGAAGATTATCTCTTACATCAACCATCAAATGATTATCAATTTTTGATACTTTAGTAATGTATAAATAACGTTCTATAATTACATAAAAAGTGTATAATAACAAGATAGAAATTGGGATTAAGAAGAACCCTCCTTTAAAAATAAACTCCAAAACAGAAATTTCAGTATTGGGAGCAATTTTTTCGATAACTACATTTGAAGCAGCATTGGTAATCGTGTCGGCTTGTAATTGTATGAAACTAAACATATATTATTATTGATTTTAACTCATTAATTCTAAAAAATATTTCAATTTTGCAATAAAGATACTTTTCGCTCCAATATTAAACTAAAAAAATCGAAAAATATTTTAAATACTGACTTTTTTATCAAAAGAAATGAACTATCAAGAAACTATAAACTGGTTATTTAATCAACTCCCAATGTACCAACTTCAGGGTGCTTCGGCTTACAAAAAAGATTTAACTAATACGCACCTACTTATAGATTATCTTGATCAACCGCATCAAAAATTAAAATGCATTCATGTAGCTGGAACGAATGGTAAAGGATCAACTTCTCATATGCTAGCCTCAATACTTCAGGAAGCTGGATACAAAGTAGGCCTTTATACTTCGCCGCATTTAAAAGATTTCAGAGAACGCATCAAGATTAATGGAACAGAAATTTCAGAACATTTTGTATGTGATTTTGTTAGCAAACACAAACCTTTTTTTGAAGCAAATGACTTGAGTTTTTTCGAAATGACCGTTGGGCTAGCCTTCGATTATTTTGCAAAAGAAAAAGTAGATATTGCCATCATAGAAGTTGGAATGGGCGGACGATTAGATGCCACGAATATCATTACACCATTAGTATCTGTAATCACAAATATTGGTTTAGACCACACACAATTTCTAGGCAATACATTAGCCGAAGTTGCATATGAAAAAGCGGGGATTATAAAACCCGGAATTCCTGTAGTCATTGGAGAATATACACCTGAAACAAAAACTGTTTTTTTGGCTAAAGCCAAAGAATGTAATTCAGATATCTATTTTGCTTCCGATTTGCCTCAAGAAACCTATGCTTCCGATTTAATTGGTAATTATCAAATCCACAACAAAAAAACGGTGCTTCAAACTATAACCGTATTAAATTCACAAAAAGAATTTAAGATTTTCCATGAAGACATCAAATCTGGTTTGCTACAAGTTGTAAAAAACACCGGACTTCTAGGCAGATGGCAACAATTAGGTGAATTACCAAAAATTATTTGTGACACTGCACACAACAAAAACGGACTAGAAATTGTCATTTCTCAAATTAAAAAAGAAACCTTCAATACCCTTCATATAGTATTGGGCGTAGTAAATGATAAAGATTTAGAGGAAATCTTGCCATTATTCCCTAAAAAGGCTATTTATTATTTTTGCAAGCCAAATATTCCTCGTGGTTTAGACGCACCAACACTACAAAAACAAGCCTTAAAATTTGGACTAACAGGCAATACATACAACTCTGTATCAGAAGCTTACAACGAATCTAGGAATAATGCCACAAAAAATGATTTCATTTTTGTAGGCGGTAGCACTTTTGTTGTTGCTGAATTACCCTTAAACAAAGGGTTGTAGAAAAAATTGCATTTTTTTTGAAAAAAAATATTTTTATTTATTCTAATTGATTGATAATAAATAAGTTAAATTTAACATTCGATTTTATTAATTAATCATTAAATTCTTAAACTATTATGAAAAAGAAAAGCAATTTAGTGTACGGATTGTTAATTTTAACATTCCTATTGAGCGGTATTTCATATGCTCAGGAAGATCCAAAACCTGTATTTATTACAGTTACCACCTTACATCGAAATTTAGATTCAGATGGAAAAGATTGGAAAAAAACCGAACAGGAATATTTTGACAAGGTCACGAGCAAGAATGATTTGATAATAGGATCGGAAATTCTAAATCATTATTACACCGAAAATAGTTCCGAAATACTCCATGTTTCCGCTTACAAAACATGGGAAGATATAGAAAAATCAAACGATGTTACATCGGAATTAATCAAAAAGGGATGGCCTGATGAAAAAGCCAGAAATGCTTTTTTTGAAAAATACAACAGCTATTATTCTCCAATGCATTCAGACGAAATTTACACTTCTGTTTTAAGCACAAAAGAATTCAAACCAGATTCAAAAGAACCCATGATTGTCTATGTCAGAAAATCTCAAATGTCATTAAATGGGAAAGGAAAAGGCATGAAAGAGTTTATCGAAAAAATAACCATGAACAATCCATACATAAAAGGGTATTACCCACACCGCCATGCATGGGGTGCTGACAGTAGAGATTTCTTGGAAGCATATTACTTCAACTCTTTATCTGATTTAGAAAAATCTCAAGATAAAGACGATGAATTAATAAAAGTAGCTTGGCCAAAAGAGGAAGATCGAAAAGCATTCTTTGACGGACTAAATAATGCTTTCACAGGAATACATGGCGATTTTATTTATCATAATGTACCTTCCCTATCAAAATAAATTTCAAATCATCAAATCAACCCTGCCATTAATACAATAGCAGGGTTAATTTGGTAGAAATTGATTCTGCTAATAAATTAGCCTCCAACTAAATATAAATTAATTAAAAAAAAAAATTGAAATTTTTATCAAAATATTTTGGATAAGCGAAAAACTAGCCTATATTTGCACTCGCAATAAGGGCGATTAGCTCAGCTGGTTCAGAGCACCTCGTTTACACCGAGGGGGTCGGGGGTTCGAACCCCTCATCGCCCACAAAAAACTCCGTTAGAAATAATGGAGTTTTTTTATGCTTTATATTTTACAAAAACCTAAAATAAAATCAGAAGTAATCTCTAGTAAATCTTTAAAAACAAACTAGTTGCTCCAACCATTTATTTAATTTTAAGCCATAAGACATCGTAAGCACTAATAAAGTTCTTTTCATTGATTTCAATATAACTATCCGTAATCAAATTATATATTTTAGAATCGTTCAATCCTACAAATAAACTGTTTTCAAAAACGGTATCAAATTCAGAGAAATTTGCAATCACATAAATTTTATTCCCATCGTTATCTGTTTTTGTAAAAACTAACAAATGCGTATTTACATAATCAACATATTCTAAATCATTATTATCCGCAAAAGCTGGTGTTTGCTTACGAACTGCAATTAATTTTTTTAATTGCTGATATACTTGCGCTTGTGCTGAAGCTGAAGTGTCAATATTTTCAACTAAATCCCAATTCATTTTAGAACGATGTAACCAACGGTTATCGTACTTTTTACTTTCATCATTTAAGTACTCATAATTGTTTGGTAAAGCCACCTCATCACCACTATAAATCATTGGCAAACCTCCTAGAGATAAAATAACAGCATGTTGTAAATTAATACGTTTAATTGCTAACTTAATTTCTCTTTCATTATTTTCCTTTAATGCTTTTTCAAGTCCACATAAAGCCGCCATTGATCCTGAAATCCTAGCCTTACCCGTTTCAGGCTCAGTCATAAAACGTTGTCCAAGAGCAAAACTCCCTTGAAAACCATCACAATAATGTTTCAATAAGTACAATCGATGTTGCAAACTATCTAAACCAAGTTCCGTTACTAAGTTATCATCAAAACCCAAACCTATATCATCATGACAACGCGCATAGTTGATCCAAGTAGTATTTCGAGGTTTTGTAGGGACAGCACGCATAGATTTTTTCAATAAATCTGTATTTCTGGTAGCCATTGACTCCCAACTCAATGCCATAAAATTAGCATTATAAGCAATATCACATTCGTCTCCTTGTGCCAAGCCTTCTCCAAAATATTTTATAATTTCAACTGGAGCCACAATAGCCTCCGCTATATAAGCTACACCAGGAGCTACAATTTGCCCACACAATTTGAATAGTTGTAACAAGACATGAACTTCTGGTAGATTTTGATTGAATTTCCCTATTTCTTTCCACATAAATGCCACAGCATCAAAACGGAAAATATCAATTCCTTTATTAGACCAGAACAACATTGTATCAATCATTTCAACCAGAACCATCGGATTTCTATAATTCAAATCCCATTGGTAACCATAAAATAATGTCATAACCCACTGATTGCTTTCTGGCAAAAAAGTAAAATTTCCCGGCGATGTATCCGGAAAAATATCAATCATTGTTTTTTCGTATTCGTTAGGCAAGGTTCTATCTGGGAAAAAGTAGAAGAAATCCTTGTATTTAGGATGTCCTTTACGACCTTGAACAGCCCATTCATGTTGATCCGCACAATGATTAAGGACAAAATCCATAACTAAATTCATATCGTTTTTTTGAAACTCTTTTACCAAAGATTCAAAATCAGCCATTGTACCAAATCTAGCACTTACTTCACGATAATTACGAACCGCGTATCCTCCGTCATTTTCAAATTCTGGAACATCTAAAAAAGGCATCAAATGCACTGTGTTAATTCCTAAATCTTTGAAATAAGGAATCTTTTCTTTCAGCCCATTGAAATCAACATTGAAGAGATCCACATACAGCATCATTCCTACAATTTCTTCGCTGGAATACCAATTTGGATTAGACATACGCAATAAATCGCGCTTCTTTTGCAAAGCCGAACGCTCCTCAAAATTTTTAACCAATGAGCTCATTAATAACTCAAAAGCTTCCTCTTCATAAGAAGTTCCTGCGTATATTTTTTTAAACAAATCGCTGATGATTGGAAAATTAGCTCCTAATCGTAAGTGAAAATCTTTGTCTTTTACTTTTAGATTTTCCAAGAAAATTTTCAATCTTGATAACTTTTCAGCCTGTTGCATATGTTGTAATTTTTACTTGTTGTACTTTAAAAAAGGATAAATAGTATTTTGGAATTTCTCCAAGCATAAAATATTTTGAAATATAATAAAAAAAATGGTTTCCAGAAAAATATTAATTTAAAACATAAAGACTGCCTAGAGTAGACAGTCTTTATGTTTTAAATCTAAAAGTAGTTTCTTGCTACTGGACTTTATACAGCCTAATATAATCAATCATAGCACGATTAACATCTACATTCATATTGTTATTCCAGGCTTCCATAACCAACTCTAATTGATTTTCACCTTTTACCAAATTAATTTTATGAGAATTAGAAAAACCCCAATCTGACCATTCATTTGTTCCTCGTTGCGGCAAAACCATTACGCCTACATAATCTTGATTAAGGTATAAAGAGCGAATCGCACATTTGTTATCTGTATTCCATGGACCGCTTCCGTTTGAATATTTTATGTCGACGAAATATTCTCCGCTTTCAGCAACAACTATTGGAATACTCACTTTTGTATTCTTTTCAGTTGAAACTTCGACAAAACCTTTACCAGAATAATTTACATAATTCAAATCAGATTTAGTAATAAAATCTTCCGATTCAATAACGAGCGGTTGTGCTTTACTATATATCAAAGGCTCACTCATAAAAGACTCCTGCCCTAACACATCAATTGCACTTACAGCATATTCCGCATAGTTATCCTCTAAAATTTGATAGCTTGCAGCGGTAGTTTTATCTACAAGCTTTCCGTTTTTATACACCTGATACGCTACTGCTTCTGAATTGTTTTTCCAAGTCAAGGTATTGCCGTTAAGTGTCGTATTTGGGTTAGCCAAAGTGAATTTATTTTCCACTAAATTAATTGCATCACTTGAAAAATCATTATTACTCATTGTAATTTTCACCGAATGATTCCCGATAAATGTTGCTGAAATAATCGCTTTATCAGCTTTTTTCCCATCAATACTAACCGATGCAATTTTATTTCCATAACCTTCAATTGTAATATTCAAATTGGCGTTTCGGTATTTAAAATTAGTTAGACTTCTTGTTCCCCCATAATTTTTTGGAATTACGGGTTCAAAAACCAATTGATCTTCTTCAAAATGCATTCCTATAAAAACGCGGTACACCATTGATAAATTCCCAGCCATACTCCAAAGCATTCGATGTGAATTGATTTCGGTGCCTTTAAAATCTCCATTATCGGCAACCATATTTTCGTAGTTTGTCAAAAACAAACCTGCTGCTCTATAAATCGATGCCAATCCTTGATTTAATACTTTTTCGTTTCCAACTTTGGCTGCGGCCAAATTCCAATAGGATTGAACAAAAGGCCAAATTGCATTATTATGATACGGTGGAATACCTGGAATTTGAGGATAAATACATGTAACTCCATAATCCGTCAAAGGACTTTTAGAAATAATCGATTTGCTTTGTTCTGCATCAGCAACATCAAACAACACTGCCAAAGCTTCTCCTAATGCTTCAAAACGTTTCGATGGAATCATGTAGTTTTTTCCGTATAGATATTGCGCATAATACCCTTTATCCTCCATCCATAAGTTTGCATTGATTCCTTTTTTTATTTGCGCAGCTATCGCATCATATTGTTCGTGAGATTCTCCTAAAATTGTCGCCATTTTAGATAAAATCTGATGCGTTTGATAATGCACCATATTTGTTCCTAAATTTTGAGATACATAAATATCCATATTAGACATCCATTTTGGATAGGTTTGCTCTCTCCAATCCAAGAAAGAAGATTCTCCAGAATACATTCCTGTTTGATTGTTACGTATTGTTTTGTAATCATCCTCGGTAGTATTCTTAATGATAGTATAAGCTTTTTTCAACCAATCCTTATCGCCTGTTGTTTTATAAACTTCCCATGCTGCAAGTGCCCATGTTGTTCTATCAGAAGAAACTGGCCATGCTCCACCAGAACCCGTATCTTGAATTATACGGTCTCTTTTTACTTTTTTCAGTAAACTAATTTTAGCAACCTCAGGCTCCAAATAAGAAAAGGCTAAAAGAATACTATAGCTAATATCTCTAGTCCAAACACCTGCCCATTTAGCACCAGTTCTAAAAGTATTGTCTGGTTCAATAGCTAATTTAGCTTCCTCCAAAGACAAATTGTATAATGCATCTACAATAGGTTGATCCGATTTGTAGCTCGCTTTAGAAGTTATATCCTGCGTTAGTTTCCATGTCTTGTCTTCAACAGGTATTAACGGATTTAGTTTAAGAGTTATTTCAAAAATCCCATCTGCATCTGTATCGGTCATTTTAAGACCACGGGAAGACAAATTCACAAAATCCCAGGTTAATGGTAGGGCACCACCCGCTATATAAACTCCTTTGAAATCAGATTGGGCAATTTTAGTCCCATCTTGACATTGGTAAAATCCTTTATCCTTGAACTGTTGAAAAACAGCACGCATATCTAATCTAAAAGTAAAATCAGTATCTGCAGGCAGAATTCCTTTTGGCCCATCTACAGGCTCTGTCTGTTGTTGTCCAAAAACATATATAGGAGATTCTTTTTGATTGGTTATAAGAATTTGACGATTCACTCCTTGAGCTAAATCATTGTCTTTTTCATTAATACTAAATTTGAAAGAAATCAAATTAGAGTAGGTTTCGTTCTCCGTACTTTTATAATTGGATTTCATTATCACAGGTGACAACACCTCAGCGATATTTTGACCTTGAACTACTTTATCTTTATATACTGTAAAATTCTGAGCTTTATACAGAATTGGCGAATCACTTTTGCAGGAAGACATAATGGCACTAGCAGTTAAAATGGTCATAGCTATGAAATTAGTTCTTATTTTCATGAGATTAAATTTTAGAAAATTTTACCAACCTTGATTCAGTCCGCTTTTCAAAACGGCATCATATCGCTCTTTATCGAAACTATATAAGTTAGGTGCTTTATGAGCAACATTACTTTTCTTTTCATCTAATTTAGTCAATATTCCTATTGAAGTTATCTTACGAAGAAAATTTCTACGATCTAGTTTTTTTCCTAATATCGTTTCATAAAGTCTTTGTAATTCAGGAATAGTAAATTTTTCAGGAAGTAAGTTATACCCAATAGGCATTAAATTCAACTCCATACGTAGCGTCTCTAAAGCTCTATCAATGATTTCCTTGTGATCCAAAATTAAATCTGGAACCGCATTATGATCTATCCACTCTACTAATTCTGTATCTACTTTGCGTTGCGGTACCGCTTTTAAAATATCGACCAAGGCATAATAACCTACTGTTATAAAACGTTGCAAAAACCATCCCCTATCTTCAAAAGGAGTGCCTAACTTAGCAAAAAGAGCATCGTCAAAATGACCTTCGTTTCTTTTTACAGCACCAAAAGTGGCAAATTGTCTCAGAAAAATACCTTCTAAACCCGTTCTTTTATACAAAACACTATTGGCTGCAAGATCTAAATCTTCATCCTTAGAAACAAAACCTCCGGGCAATCCCCATTTTTCACCATAAATTGTTTTTATCAATAAAACTTTCAATTGATTATCACTAAAGCCAAAAATAACGCAATCTATAGATAAACCTGGCTGGTATCTTTCAGAGTCTTTCAAAGTGGAATTTAACATACTATAAGTATTCTTTGTCTTTATAAATGTAACTATTGATGCGCAATTTAGTTTATTTTTTCTAAAAAAATAAAAGGAGAAACTCAATCTACACAATAAAGCTTTCATCTCACTTGCTTTTTATATAAGATATAAAATAAAAGAAGTGACATTTTACATAAAAAACAATGAATTCGTATTAAAAAACTTCTTAAAAAAATGAATAGTAAAAAAATTATATAAATTTCATAGTAAATGCGCATCGAATTAAAAAAAAGTGTACATTGCGTCAAAATAACACATAGTTTTATTATGTGCTAGATAACGCCTAAAAACAACCAAATAAAATTTTATGAAAAAAATTATTTTACTACTTATTGGTGTAGCATTGTCATCACAATCCTATGCTCAAAGTGTAGATTATAGAGAAAAAGCAACAAAATTAGTTGCAAAAATGACACTTGAAGAAAAAGCTTCTTTGTGTTCTGGAGAAACTGCATGGTCAACAAAAGCAATCGCTAGACTAGGCATACCTTCTATTTTTATGACAGATGGACCTCACGGTTTACGTAAAGCAGTAGGTTTTGATTTCACAAATAGTGTTCCTGCAACTTGTTTCCCAACAGCTTCTGCAGTTGCCTCTTCTTGGAATCCAGCTTTAGCTCAAAAAATGGGTGAAGCATTAGGAATTGAATCTCAAGCAAACGATGTTCAAATATTATTAGGTCCAGGAGTAAATATGAAACGTTCTCCACTTGGAGGAAGAAATTTTGAATATTTTTCTGAAGATCCAATCTTAGCAGGAACTATTGCGACTGGATATATAAACGGAGTTCAAAGTCAAGGTGTGGGTACATCTATAAAACATTTTGCAGCAAATAGTCAAGAAACTGAACGTATGTCAAACAGTTCAAATGTAGACGAGCGTACTTTGAATGAAATCTATTTTCCTGCATTTGAAATGGCTGTAAAAAATGCACAACCATGGACTGTTATGTGTTCTTACAATAAATTAAATGGAGTTTATGCTTCAGAAAATGGATATTTATTAACTCAAACTTTAAAAGACAAATGGGGTTTAAAAGGCTTTGTAGTTTCTGACTGGGGTGCGGTTAATGAAAGAGTAGCTGGCGTAGATGCTGGATTGAATTTAGAAATGCCTGCAAGTGGTGGTTTCAACGACAAAAAAATTGTTGAAGCAGTTAAAAAAGGTACTTTGTCAGAAGCAAGATTAGACCAAATTGTAACCGAATTACTTGCTGTAACATTAAAAGCAAAAGACAGTCATAAAAAAGGAATCGTTGTTGACAAAGTAAAAAACAACGAATTAGCAAGACAAGTAAGTGGCGAATGTATTGTATTATTGAAAAATGACAATGCTATATTACCATTGAAATCTTCTTTGAAAAAAATTGCAATTGTTGGAGATTTTGCTAAAAACCCACGTTATCAAGGTGCTGGTAGTTCACAAGTACGTCCTACTCAAATCTTAAATGCATTGACTGAATTACAAAAACTAGCTAAAGGAACTGAATTTAGTTTCTCAAGTGGTTACAATACAGCTGGAGAAACTGACGAGGCTAAAATTGCCGAAGCTGTTCAAAACGCAAAAAATGCTGAATTAGTTATTCTTTTTGCTGGATTACCAGACTCATACGAATCAGAAGGATATGACAGAGCAAATTTAGACATGCCTGCTGGTCACAATAAATTGATTGCTGAAGTAGCAAAAGTGAATAAAAATGTTGTGGTAGTATTGATGAATGGAGCTGCAGTTTCTATGCCATGGAAAAATGATGTTTCTGCTATTGTTGAGGCATATCTAGGTGGTCAAGCTGGTGGTGGTGCTATTGCTGACATATTAACTGGAAAAGTAAATCCTTCTGGAAAATTATCTGAAACATTCCCAGCACGTGTTGAGGATACGCCTGCTGCAATAGATTTCCCTTCAAGAGATGGGAATGCTAATTATGGTGAAGGTATTTTCATTGGATACCGTTATTATGACAAAAAGAAAATAGAACCAATCTTCCCTTTTGGATACGGATTAAGCTATACCACTTTTGGATATTCTGACATAAATACAAATACTACTTCTGCAAAAGATTCTGATGACATTACAATCTCAGTGAAAGTAAAAAATACTGGAAAAATTGCAGGTAAAGAAGTTGTTCAATTGTATGTTCATGAACAAGAAACTGAAATCGCAAGACCAGAAAACGAATTGAAACACTTTGAAAAAGTAAGTTTACTTCCTGGTGAAGAGAAAACAGTTAGTTTCAAATTGACTTCTCGTGACTTTGCTTATTACAATGCAAAATCTCATGATTGGGTTGTAAAATCAGGAAAATTTGATGTTCTAGTTGGAAGTTCTTCTCGTAACTTATCTTTAAAACAAACAATAGATATTCAATCTACAAGACCAGCTAAAGTGGTTCTTACTCGTGAATCTTTATTTAAAGAATTCAAAAAAGCACCTAACAGCGAAGCTATTTATGCACA
The DNA here is from genome assembly GCF_003634825.1 of Flavobacterium sp. 123. Lineage (NCBI taxonomy): Bacteria > Pseudomonadati > Bacteroidota > Flavobacteriia > Flavobacteriales > Flavobacteriaceae > Flavobacterium > Flavobacterium sp. 123. The sequence goes on along the minus strand of NZ_RBXD01000001.1, from coordinate 1,902,713 downwards.
AATCGTACAAAGTTTTACTGGAGCTACTAAAAAAGCAGAAACAGAAGACGAGAAAAAAGCAGCTGCTTTCCTTGAGGCTATGTTAGCTGATATGCCAATAAACAAATTCTTGTTATTGTCTGGAGGAAAATTCACAGAAGAAAATCTGGATGCTATCTTAAAAGCAGTAAACCAGAATTAAAAAAATTGTTGTTAAAAATTGTTGTTAAAAAAAGTATTGAAACAGAATTTAAAAAAAAGAGGTTGCCTTAAACAAGACAACCTCTATTTTTGATTTCCTCTACATCGCCCTTAATTTTCCTAATTTATACATAACTACAAGTTCTTTAGGAAAACGGATTAGAGTCAATACTTTTTTATTTTTTTGCTAAATCCCCATACTTCCCATTAGCACAACAAAAAAATACCGCATCAAATATATTAATTTTGCATATATAAAAGTTCTCTCGCGATAAAACATTACTCTTTTTGTTTTATCCAATACACTTTTGAGAACTAATTAATGTTTCTTTTTAGCATTTAAAAGAAAAATTGAATTTGCAAATTGTTTCCCTAAGTCAATAAATCCGTTGTTATCATAATGATATCTATCTGAATATTTATAACTATTTGTAGTTCTTACAATAGCTACATTAGGTTCTACTAATGCAAATTTTTCTTGTCCGTATTGTACTAATTCACCAAAACGCCATACTTTCCCATCAGTATCATCACCTGAATCAGATATTTTTCCAATCACAATAGGTAAATCAGCATTTCTAAAAGCTGCTTTCATTAGTTCCATCAATCGTTTCAAATTTGCATAATATTGATTTGCAATTTGCTCTGTTTTATCAGAATCACTTTCTCCTTGCATCCAAATAATCCCAGTTGGAATCAAAATATCCTCCACTCCATCGCCATTTATATCATTTACAGCCATTGCATTATTAACGGTTTTTAGAAAAAAATCATATTGATTGATTCCTTTCCCTCCTCTAAAATCAGGCTCCCAAGCACCAAAACCAGTAGTTCCTACACTATCAATTGAAGATCCATTTCTGGCATATTTTATAAAAGCGAGTTTTTGATTTGGATATAATTCTTGCAACTTTTTAGCCATTGACAACTCGACACCGAATCTGTCCGAAAGTTTATTCACTTTTCCATCAGATGAAAATCCAGTACCATGACCTGGCTCTAAAAAGTCCCATTTTCCTAAACCTCCTGTTTCATTATTATCTTCAACAGAATTTCCATGATAAATAAAAACATTTTTATTTTTTTTATTTAAAGAATCCGGCAGGTTTTTTACAAATCCAAACCCTTCCATGTTTGATTGCCCTCCCAAATAAAACACTCTTATTGTATCTTTTTTTGGCTGTGCCAAAATAAAAAAGGGCATTATAAGAACTATTAAAATAGATTTCATAGTATAATTTTTATATTAATTTTCTTAATTCAAAAGAGGCTTTCAATCAAATATCAGCGGAAGATGAACCAATCATTACTTCAAATTCACCCGGCACTGAAACCCACTGTAATGCCGCATTATAAAAAGATAATTTTTCCTTTATCAATTTAAATTTAATACACTAATGTCTGAATTCCATGAGCTGGAATTGTTACAACCGTTTTCTCTGAAGCTATCATCAAATTATAGGTAACACTTTTGTTGCTTTGATTCATAACTACCGTTACCATTTTCCCATCTTTGTTAAGAAAAGAAGTGCTTATCAAGCTACTTCTACTTACTGCTGTACTTACTCTTTTGGCATCAGGACGAATAAATTTTGAGAAATGTCCAATATAATAATAGCTAGGAGTATAAATTAATTCTCCCGAATTAGTATCCATATGAATTGGAGCAAAGCAAAAATTCCCCACATGATTTGGACCACCATTTTGATCTAAAAGAATATTCCAATCTGTCCAACCTACAGTACCGTTATTAAAATCATTAATCATTGAAGTTCCGTAACGTTCTCCGTTAGCCCAGAATTGGTATTTTTTAGCGTCAAATCGTTCTACACAACCTTCTGTAAATAATAGATTTTTAGTCGGATAAGCTTCGTGAACTTTACGAACATTATCAAACATTGGCATTCCGCCAGCCCAAGTTTCATACCAATGGAATCCCATTCCCCAAGCATACTTTGACGCTTCTGGATCTGAGAAAATGGTATTGGCTCTTTGATTCATTAAATCACGATTGTGATCCCAAACTATAATTTTCTTATCTCCTAAACCTTCTCTTTTAATTGTTGGTCCAAGATAATTTTTCAAGAAATCGCGTTCTGCTTCTGCGCTATAAACACATGATTCCCAAGTTTGGGTTGCCATAGGTTCGTTTTGGATTGTAAGTCCCCAAATTGGGATTCCTTCTTTTTCGTATGCTTTGATAAATTTTGCATAATAATTCGCCCAAGCTTGATAGTATTGTGGCATTAAAGTACCTCCTTTTAACATGCTTCCATTACTTTTCATAAAAGCGGGTGGACTCCAAGGAGAAACATAAAGTACTATTTTTCCGCCAGCCGTTTTAATCGCTTCTTTAAGCAAAGGCAACCTATATTGTCTGTCATGATCAATAGTAAATGTAGACAAAGACGCGTCTCCTTCTTTTATATATGTATAGCTTCCGCTACTAAAATCAGAGCTATGAATGGTAGTTCTTAATAAAGAATAGCCAATTCCTTTTTCTTTATCATAATAGGCATTCAAAAATTCTTGCTGTTTTTCTTTGGATAATTTAGCAAAAACCTCAGCACTGGCATCCGTGATTGCACCTCCAATTCCTAATAAAGTTTGAAAAGTTTTAGTTGGTTCCACAAAAACAGAAATCTCTGTTTCCAAAGGTTGTTTAGAAGCCACAAAAACGAGCTTATCGGTTTGTGTTAGCCTTAATTTTGTACTATCAGCTGTGGTATAAACCGTAACTATTTTATCTTTTGTAGAAAAAAATTTAGTGGGTATTTTACTTTTTTGCTGAGAAAATGCGATAAAAGATACCGCTAAAAATGTCAATATTGTTATTTTTTTCATGATATGTAGTATATTATAATATGTGCTTTATTTACCAAATATAAGTTCCGACAGCACCCGCTTCTAGCGAAGTTGTTACCCAAACACCATTGTGTTTAATATTAAAATTTTCGGTAGTATTTCCGTCGTTCTCTACGATTAGTACTTTTTTACCCGTTGGCGTTTTAAAAGCCACATTGTTCAAATTACCAATTATATTACTTGCAATTCTAACCGAACCCGTTGGAACAAATTTAGAAGCATGAGAAATGATATAAAACCCAACATTTCTAGAAAAACTATCACTTCCATTAATTGTCAATGCGCCTTTACAGGTATCACATCCTCCATCAGTATGCGGTCCAAAAGCAGCATTATTTGCCAAATTCCATTCTAAAGCAGTTTTACTCCAATTGCGCATTGAACCTATAACTACATTTTTTACATGCCATTTTAAGTCTCCATCAAAACTGCCTGAATTTGAAGTATATTGCTCTGTAAAATATACGCTTTTGTCTGGAAAAGCATTATGCACTGTTGATAATGCACTGATATCTCCTTCATACAAATGAAAGGCTGAACCACTTATAAAAGGATAAGCAGCGGCATCACTTAATACCGTTATAGGATACTCAGGTTTGTTGCAATTGTGATCGTAAACAACAATTTTAACGGTACTATTTACAGCCTGAAAAGCAGGACCTAAATGATTTTTGATGAAATCAGCTTGTTGCAATGCAGTCATTAACATGCTTGGATTATTTCCAGGATGCAACGGTTCATTTTGTGGTGTAATTGCATCAATTGTAATTCCTTCTTCTTTCATTTTCTGAATATACTTCACAAAATACTGTGCATAAACACCATAATATTGAGGCTTTAAGCTTCCGCCAACAAAACCAGCATTGTCTTTCATCCAAACTGGTGGAGACCATGGGGTAGCCATGATTTTAATATTTGGGTTGATGGCTACAATTTCTTTCAACATTGGAATCAAATCATCCTTATCGGGAGACAAACTAAAATTATCGAGATTCACATCCGTTTGTCCGCTTGGCAAATCATCATACGTGAATGGTGTTGCATTCAAATCAGAAGCACCAATACTAATTCTCAAATAACTTATGCTTATTGAATTTGCATTGTTGCCAAATAATTCTTGCAACAATTCTTGTCTTTTTTGAGAATTTAATTGATTGATAACTTCAGCACTTCCACCTGTTAAAGTATACCCAAAGCCATCAATACTTTGAAATGTTTGGGCATCATCTACTTCAATATTAGGATATACATTATGATCCGAACCAAATGCTAAAATGGAAGATTGTTTTTCAAGACGAACCGATTGATCTGCTTTGGTCAGCCAAAAATCAACTTGACTTGTAACGATTGGAGGTGTAGGCTTCTGTTTTACAGAATCTGTAATTGGCGAACATTGAATCAAAATGATTGATAATCCAGCCAGAAGAAAAGCCTTTATATTGTTGTTTTTATTTTTCATGTTTTTATTTAAAATTTATTTCAACATAAACCGGCAAATGATCAGATGGATATCGTAGCTCTTTTGAATCACTCAAAACAGCATATTTCTTTACTTTAAAAAAGCTATTTTTAGAAATAAAAATATAATCGATTAATTTATTTACAGGTTCATTATGATTGAAATTATTGAATGTTCCAGAGGGACCAAAAGGTTTTTCTTCGGATATTTCTCTGGTATCATCCATTACTTTTTTTAGTGATACTATTCTTTCTTCGTTAGGTTCAGAATTAAAATCTCCCATAAAAACTACGGGATATTTTTTTGAATTTAATTCTGTTATTTTAGAAAGAATAAGTTGTATTCCTTTGGTTCTTGCTTCTTCCCCCATGTGATCTAAATGCGTATTGAAAACCCAAAACATTTTTTTTGTTTTCAAATCTTTAAAAAGCGCATACGTACACACTCTATTAAAGGCAGCATCCCAACCTTTTGAAATTTCATTTGGCGTTTCAGAAAGCCAAAAAGTATTTGTTTCTTTAATCTCAAATTGTTCTTTTTTGTAAAAAATATTTGAAGATTCACCTTTACCAATTCCTTCTCTTCCAATACCTACATTGTTATATTTAGAAAGAGCCGTTGCAATGTCAATTACCTGATTGGGTTTTGCTTCTTGAACTCCAAAAATATCTGGATCATAAAATTGAACTTGTGAAGCCCAAAAATCTTTACGATGCGTCCAATCATTTTCCCCATCGCTAGCAACATCAAGTCGAATATTGTAGGTCATTAATTTTAAATTTTGACCATACGAAAACAAACCCATTAGGACAAAAACGATAGAAACAATTCTGTTTTTTGATTTTTTCATTCTTTAAAATTACAATTAATTTTCTTCATTAAAGCTTCTAACCAACTACAAATAGAAGCTCCTAATGAAGAACTAACTAAACAAACGCACTACTAACTAATTTAAAATCTATCCATTTAAAATATTGAAGAGATAATCTGGTCTGAATTATATGCAAATACATATATAACATAAGTTATTCTAACTGATGCTGTATATGTATAAGTAACATTTTCATTTTATCTTTTTAATTTCTTTGTTAAGAGTTTATAAAAGTTGTAATTATAAAATTAAGCTCAGGACTTTTGGATAGTCCCGAGCTTATTTTAACATCTTAAATTAAAATGCTTGCTTTAAAATTAATATCCAGGATTTTGAGTTAATAGCGTATTCGCATCTAATTTATCTTGAGGAATAGGCCACAAAAGTCTATTTTGATTAATATTGGATGCAAAAGGTAGAACGTTTCCATTACCATCTTTTTGTTGAGATAATAATTGAATAGCTTTTCCCATTCTTTTTAAATCAAACCAACGATCCCCTTCGAAAGCTAATTCCATTAATCTTTCTTCAAGAACTTTATCTATTGCATCAGATTGACTTGAAGCACTAATTGTAGCAATTCCTGCTCTAGTTCTAACTTGATTTACTAAAGACATGGCTCCAGAAACGTCACCAGTACTTGCCAAAGCTTCTGCTTTCAATAATAAAATATCTGCTAAACGAGCAATATAGTAGTTTTGGTTACCATTAGTATCTCTCATTTTATAAGCAAATGGATAGCCTGTTGAAGACCAATAAGCGTCAGCCCAACCCACATTTTCTCTTGTTACAGTAGATGCTAATCGTTGTGTATCGCCATTGTTCGCAAAAGCTTGAATTAAAGTATGAGAAGGAGCATTGAATTTTTTCCAATCTGTTCCTAAAAACATAAAAGTATCCCAAGCTCCAATTGGGCTACCCCATCCGTCACCATTTACTTCCCAAATTGATTCCGCATTTCCTTCATGAGCACTATCAAAAAGATGATCAAAAGTTGGCAAAAGTGTATAACCACCGCCTATAACCACATCGCAGTATTGATTTACTTTTGCCCAATCAGGATTTGGCATCGTAGCATATACTTTTGCAAGAAGTGCATTGGCCGCCATTTTATTTGCTTTAAATTTATTAGAAGCATCTGGCGCTTTGTCGATTGCAACTAAACAATCAGCAATAATTTGCGCATAAACTTCAGCGACTGGTTTTCTTGCTGGGAATAATGCATCGAATGCTGCGTCAAAATTGGCGCTCGAAATTGAAAAGATTGCTTCTTTTGCAATTGGGCAATCACCCCATAATTGAACTGCTTGAAAATGATTCAGAGCTCTAATTAATGAAGCCTCACCAATCATTTCGTTTTTACGAGTTGCACTTAAATCTGTAGCTTGATCAACATAATTAATCACAATATTACAAGTGTTTATGTTGTTGTAAATATCATTCCAATCGCCTTTCATTTGCGAATTAGTAGACAACATTTCATAGGTTTCATATTGAAAAATAGCAGGATTATCTGCACCCATATATGCGTTATCAGATTGACCGTCACCAACCAAGAAGAAATCCAATTGCCAATAACCAGAACCAAAAGTTCCATACACTGCATTCATTCTAGATTCAGCAGCAGCGGCATCTTTTATTACAATATCACTATTTAGGGAAGTAGCTTCTTCCGTTATAGGTTCTGTATCTAAATAATCCGAACAGGATGTTAAAAATAACATCATCAATGCCGTGAATATTTTTAAATAATTTTTAACTAATTTCATAATTATATCGTATTTATATTTTAGTATTAAAAATTGGCTTTTACTCCAAAAATAAATGTTTTAACTTGAGGATATGTTCCTAAATCAATTCCTTGACCAATTCCTGTAGCATTATTAAAAGCTCCAACTTCTGGATCAAAACCTTTATAATTAGTTATAGTGTATAGGTTTTGCCCAGTTACATATACTTTTATTGTGTTTAATTTCAATTTTTCCAATTTAAATTGATATCCTAGTGTAACAGCTTTCAATCGTATGTATGAACCATCTTCTACAAAACGGTCAGAAACATGTAAAGCATTTGAGTCATTAGCTTTTGGAACATCTGTAATTTGACCTGAAGTAGTCCATCTGTTTAAAACTTCTGTAGATTGATTGTTATAATTATTCATCAACGTTAAATCCATTCTTGAAGCATTGAAAATATCTCCTCCTTGTGAACCCGTAATTAAAGCATCTAAACTAAATCCTTTGTAGCTAAAATCATTGCTGAAACCAAATGTGTATTTTGGATTAGGATTTCCTATGTTCGTTCTATCATCAGTAGTAACTTTTCCATCTCCATTAATATCTTTATATAATAATGTACCTGTGGTAGGATCTACTTTGTCCACTTTATAACCGTAAAATGTTCCTAAAGAACTTCCCTCAGTTAATAGAATTACACTTTCTCCAACAGAAGTTAAATTTTGAAATGGTAATTTTTTAAGTAAACCTAGTTTAACTACTTTGTTCTCATTAAAGGAAATATTAAAACTAGAATTCCATTTAAAGTCACCTGTTAAATTTCTTGTATTCAAACCTAATTCCAATCCTTTGTTTTCAATTTCTCCAGCATTATAATAATATGGCACTGTGAAACCTGGGAAATTAACTATCTGAAGCAAGTCCTTTGTGTTTTTTTTATAAACGTCCGCTACAAATTTTATTCTATTATCAAAAATTCCAAAATCTAACCCTAAGTTAATATCAGTCGTTGTTTCCCATTTCAAATCAGGATTCCCAATTTGATCTAAGGTTGTAGCATTTGTCAAAGGATTAGTATAATTCAAATCAAAACTTGAATATGCTGGCAATCCTGATAAATTACCTGTTTTACCCCAACCACCTCTAAGTTTTAATTCACTAATCGTACTTGAATCTTTCAAGAAATTTTCATTAGAAATAATCCAAGCTGCAGAAACTGCTGGAAAAAATCCCCATTTATGATTCGCAGCTAATTGAGAGGCACCGCTTTCTCTAAATACACCATTCAAAATGTATTTATTTTTAAGAGTATAAGTTGCTCTTCCAAAATAAGATAAACTTCTTACCTCGTTTTCTCTATTTTCGAAAGATTGATTTTTGGCAGCATCAAAATCATAATTGGTTTGGTCAACAGAAAACCCATTTCCAGAATTTGAATCTCTTGTATATTTATTTTTCTGCATTGACACACCGCCTAATACGCTTAATTCTGAATCATCAAATTTCAATGAATAGTTTAAAGTGTTTTCAAAATTCCAATTGTTATTGTTCACTACAGTATTACTTCCTCTCCCTTTGTCAGAATCAGGATTGTTATCACCATTTCGTCCCCAAACATTACTAAATGGGTCAACAAACTGAACGTTATCTGATCGTGTCAAATCAAAAGATGCCATTGGCTTCCAAACCAAATTTTTCAAAATATTGACATCAAAACTAATACTACTCAAATATCTATTTACCTCCGTTGTGTTTTTTCTTGATAATAATGAAACTGGATTTTCCCAGCCTGATTGATATGGATTTTCAGCATATTGACCATCTTTATATCCATCTTTATAAGACCCATCCGTATTTGTTTCTCTAACATTTAATTGAGAACCCCAAATAGGCAAAAATGAAGGCGTTACTAATGCACTCATTACTGCACCACCTTGTCCTACACTATTATTATCACTAATATAAGAACCATCCGATTGAATAACATTCAAACTTACATCAGCTTTCAACCAAGAATAAAGATTGGCATTCATATTTATTTTTCCAGAAAATCTATTATATTTTGATGGATTTATTATACCCTCGGTTACTTGGTATCCTAATGCTCCATAAAATTTTATTTTATCTGTACCTCCTGCATATGAAAAATTATAATTTTGATCAATACCAGTTCTCAAAATTTTATCTTGCCAATTCGTATTTATTCCTGCATATTTAGGATCATTTGCAGTTGTTAAGTAACTTGGATTAATTTCGTTTATCAAAGTTTTATAATCTGTTAGATTTAAAACATCTACATTGCTAACTGCTTTTGATAAACCTAAATAAGAACTAAATTGAAAATCATTTTTATATGATTTCCCTTTTTTAGTAGTAATGATTACAACACCTGTTGAACCATTAACACCATAAATAGCAGTGGCAGTGGCATCTTTTAGAATTGATAAATCCACAATATCTTCTGTATTTAAACCAGAAATGTCTTTGGTCTGAATTCCATCAACAACATATAAAGGTGAGTTTTCAGAATTTATGGAACTAAGTCCTCTAATCCTTACATCAAAACTTGCTCCTGGTTTCCCTGAAGTTTGAACAACATTTACACCTGTAGCATTACCTTGTATAGCTTGAGCAACGGATGAAATTGGGCGATTTTCAAACACATCCGACTTAACGGTAGAAACTGCATTTGTTAAATTTTTCCTCTTCTGAGTTCCATACCCTACATTGACCACAACCTCTTGCAAGGATTGCGTTTCGGTATGAAGTCTAACATTAATATCAGTTCTTCCATTAATAGACTCCTGAATCGAAGTATATCCCACATAACTAAATACTAAAGTACCGCTTGAAGCAGCCTTTATCACATAATTTCCATCGCTATCCGAAGACGTTGCTTTGGTAGTCCCTCTAATTGAAATGGTTACACCAGGAATGGGTAATCCGCTCTCGTCTATTACTTTTCCTTTTATGGAAACATCTTGTGCTTGCCCATAAACGGAGAATAGAACAGATAAAAAACAAAAAATAAGTAATTTTGATAATTTCATTTTTCTAAAATTTTGGTTAACTATTTAGTAATTTGACGCAATAATATAATTATATTTTGATTTTTGTGATTAAAAACTCACTACAAAAACACATCAAACTTTATTTTAAAGCACAACAAAAACTTATCAAATAATTTTTATAATATTGATTTACAATATTTTAAAAATTAAATTATGTTATAAACGAAAACGTTTTATAAAAAAAGAAACACTACATTTCTAAAAAACAATTAATTTAGCTTTTGAAATAAATTTTCAATCAAAAAAAGTAAGAAATTAGCCAACTTTCATTTGAAAAGAAGCTGTTTTTCACTTATAAATCAGACTATTCTACTTTGAATTAAATTATGAGTCAAATAAAATTAAACACTCTCTTATTTCTATTATTTGTAACATCCCTTTTGGGTCAAGTCAAAAACATTGGACTTCCTGAAATCAGAAATTTCAAAAGAACTGATTATAAAGGAGGCACTCAAAACTGGAATATTGACCAAGATAAAAATGGGAATTTATATTTTGCCAACAACAATGGCTTATTCCAATTTGATGGAGCAACATGGCGGAAATTTCCTTTACCAAACTCCCCTGATACGCGATGTTTAAAAATTGACCCCTCAGGGAAAATTTTTATTGGTGGATATAGCGAATTTGGATACTATAAAACAAATTCAAAAGGCAAACTAGAATATGTTTCGTTATCAAAACTGGTAAACAAGAAAAAAATAATTGATTTTATATGGAAAATACACCTTTTTAAAAACGAAGTTATTTTTCAATCATTTGCTAGAATTTACATATACAAAAACAACAAACTAAAGATAGTTGAGGCTCCTAATCGATTCCAATTTTCTTTTCAGGTAAAAAACCGTCTCTATCTTCAGGATATTTCTGCTGGAATTGTAGAATATAAAAATGGTAAACTATATCCATTAAAAGGCACCGAAATATTTAACAATACTGAAATTTGGGGAATGTTTCCTTTACCTGAAAACAAGCTACTTATAGCTACATTAAACAAAGGGCTTTTTGTTTACACTACTGAAAAGGCAATCCCTTGGGATACTGAGGCAAATACTTTTATCAAAAAGAACAGTTCATTAGGAGGTGTAACAATCAAAAACAAATTCATCGTATTAAACTCTGTACTGAATGGAATCATTATTTGTGACAACAATGGAAAAATAATCCAACATATCAATCATAAAAAAGGCCTTCAGAACAATACTGTTCTTACCTCTTTCTTGGACAACAAAAACAATCTCTGGTTAGGTCTTGATAACGGGATTGCTTTTATAAATGAAAATTCGCCTTTTACTTACTTTGGTTTTAGTTATGATTTAAGCACTGTTTACGCATCAGTTATACATAATGGCAATTTATATGTAGCCACTAATCAAGGCGTTTTTTATCACACATGGAAGACTCCTTTTAGAGAAGATAATTTTTCTTTAGTCGAAGGAACAACAGGGCAAGCATGGAACATACAGGTAATTGACGGACAATTGATTTGCGGAAATAATAACGGAGCTTTAATAATTGAAGGCAATCGTTCCGTTAAAACGCTAGACACGAGAGGCTACTTTGGATTCAAAAAAATACCAAACCACCCCAATCACATCATTGGTTCTAATTATAATGGTTTTGCCATTTTTGAAAAATCAGCAAATGGTTTAAAATTTCTAAATCAAATAAGTGGTTTTGACAAACCGTCGAGCTCTTTTGAGATTGACAAATCCTATTTATGGTTAAAAAAAGATGATTTGATTTACCAAATGACTATTTCAGATGATTTAAAAAAATTCCAAATAATCAAAACATACCCAAATCTATCCAATTCAATCAAAGGTATTGGTAGCATTCAAACTTTAAACAATGTTGTTTATTTTCAATCGCAAAACCATTTCTATAGATACTCTCAAGAACAGGATTTGTTTTTTGAAGACAAAAAAATGACTGAATTATTTAAAAATATCCCGAAAGTATTTGCTTTATCACAAGATTCTACAGGCAACATATGGTATATCTTCAAGGAATCACTAGGAGTCTTATTAAAAACTAGCAATGGAAAATATACAAATAGCATTGCTCCTTTTTCAAGCTTAACTGGCAATTTAGTCAATAATTACATGTCTGTTAATACTATCGGTCCAAAGAACATTTTTATTGGATTAACCGATGGATTAGCCCATTATGATTCTCAGCTTTCGAATAATTCTGCTACAAAGCCCGTTGCATTTATCCGAAGTTTTTCATATCCAGGAGAAACATTGATGTTTGGTAATAGCAAAAATACACTTGAAATACCAAAAATCCCATACAAATCAAACCGAGTAAAGTTCACTTTTTCTTCTCCAAGTTATGAAAACTTAGACAATATTGAATTTTCATATCAATTAGAAGGATTTGATGACAAGTGGAGTAACTGGTCTCCAATCTCAATTAAAGAATATACTAACTTACGTGAAGGTGATTACAAAATGAATTTAAAAGTAAGAAACAGCTACGGAATTCAATCTGAAATCACGCAAGTCCCATTTACAATTTCGCCTCCTTGGTACAGACATTTTATTGCTTATTTTTTCTATATCATATTAATTATTGCCACAACTCATTTTATTAGAAATAGAATAAAAACCAAAATAAGAAAAAATAAGTATTACGAAACCATAGAACAAAGAAGGCTTTATCTTGAAAAAGAATCAAAAATCAGACAAGAGCAATATGATTTAGAAAAAGAAATCGAACGATTAAAAAATGACAAGCTTCAAATAAAAATTTTATCAAAAGACAAAGAGCTAGTTAACAATACTTTACAAGTAGTTAAGAAAAATAAAATCTTAAATGGAATTATCCATAAACTAAAAGATATTAATGTAGATTCATTAGACGAATCAACAAAATTTCAATTTAACAAATTAAACAAAAGCATTGTAAAAGAGGTTAATACAGACAAAAGTTGGAAAGATTTAGAGAAACACATTAAGAATGTTCACTTTGAATTTTTAAAGCGATTGAAAGAAAAACATCCTACAATTTCTCCCCGCGAATTAGATTTATCGACTTACTTATTAATGAATATGTCTACAAAAGAAATCGCAGAAATTATGAATATATCTGGCGGTGGAGTTGAGTTAGCGCGCTACCGACTTCGAAAAAAATTAGGCCTTAATAAGAAAGAAAATCTAATTGGCTTTTTGATGAGTATATAAAAAACAAAAAAGGCATGAATAAATTCATGCCTTTTTTATAATAACAATTTAGTGTTTTTAAAGAAACTCTAAGGTTCTTTCTAATGCCATTCCCCTTGAGCCTTTTATCAAAATAATACTATTATCCATTTTATTTTCTTTGAGATAATTAGAAAAATCGTCAAAGGTTTTATAAAAAAAGAAGTTATTTTTGTCCATTTTATTTGCAAAAAAAGCAGCCCCAATAAAGTAACAAATTGTTTCTTCTTTTAGGAGAGAGGAGATTAATGCTTTATGCTCAAAATCACTTTCTTCACCTAACTCAAACATATCGCCTAAAATCATGACTTTATTCGGGTTTTCAAGTTGAATAAAGTTCGCTATTGCCACCGCCATACTACTTGGGTTTGCATTATAAGCATCTAAAATAATTTCGTTTGTTCCTCTTGTCAAAAGCTGGGATCTATTATTTTCAGGTATATAGCTCTCTAAAGCATCTTTAATATCTAAATCGGCTACATTAAAATATTTACCAATTGTAAGTGCTGCGTTTATATTATTTGAGTTATATAAGCCAATTAAATGGGTTGAAATATTTAGATTATTATATTCGATACTCACAAAAGGATTTGCTTTCACTGCAGTAATATTTACGTTTGCATCGGCTTTATTTACGCCAAATGTAAACGATTTTAACTTCTTGGATTTTTCAACTTGTATTGGATCTTCTAAATTTATAAAAGCTAAGTTGTCCTTTTCCGAAAGGTAATTATACATTTCACTTTTCCCTTCAATAACTCCTTCAACACCACCAAAACCTTCTAAATGAGCTTTACCAAAATTAGTTATGTATCCAAAATCAGGTGTAGCTAATCCACATAGAAATTCGATTTCTTTTTTATGATTGGCACCCATTTCTACAATCCCGATTTCGGTATCTGAACCAAACGAAAGTAAGGTCAATGGAACTCCAATATGGTTGTTCAGATTCCCTTTCGTTGCTTTTGTTTTATATTTTTTGGAGAGTACAACATGAATCAACTCTTTAGTTGTTGTTTTACCATTACTACCCGTTAACGCAATTATCGGTATTTTTAAATACGCTCTATGGAATTTAGCCAACTCCTGCAAAGCAATTAAACTATTCTCAACAAGTATAGTTCTTTGATCAATATAATACTCATCATTGTCAATTATAACATAGGAAGCGCCTTTTTGCAGTGCTTCATTAGCAAAAGTATTCGCATCAAAATTTTCCCCTTTTATGGCAACAAATAATGATTCTGATTCTATTTTCCGAGTATCAATAGAAATTGATTTACATTTTAAAAATAAACTATGAATGTGTGAAATATCCATAAGAAACGGTTTAAAAAAATAAAAGCCCTAACTAATGAAAGGGCTTCTATATAAGTTATATAAAAAATTTAATTTCTTGCTGATTTTCTTTTATCAGATTTAGCTCCTAATCTAGACATTGCACATCTAAATCCAATATAATCAGTAGCCATATCTTGCGGGAAGTATCTTCTTTGCGCTGGATCCAACCAATACGCTCTATCTCTCCAAGATCCACCTTTGTAAACTCTTACTTCGTCATTAATCAAAGTAGTTCTTTTGTTTGACTTATCGTATTTTCTAACCATTCTTCCTAAACTATCAGTTGTTACGTTATGTTTAGGAGAGTTATACATGATTTTTTCTTGTTTTTGCTTCTCTGTTTCAGATTCAGAAGATCCAAAATCAAAATATCTTGTAGATTGTTTATCACCATCTCTGTAATTGATGTTATTACTCTTATCGAAATTTTGTCTTAAATAAGTTTCTTGTTCATCAACAGGAACTTTAGCAATTTGACCTGGAAAGTTTCTAGCAACAATTTTACCATTACTTAGGGTATCATATTTCATGTTGTCTTTAGTAACAATTTCGATTTTACCATCCTCGCCAATTTTATTTTTAGTGTATAAATTTCCTCTGAAATAATTGAAATCATTAGCTTCATTATCGATGATAGGTCTGTAAACATCCGCAACCCATTCCGCTACGTTACCAGCCATATCATATAATCCAAAATCATTTGCTGGATATTTTTTCACAGCATTAGTGATATCTGCACCGTCATCAGACCATCCAGCTATTCCACCATAATCACCATTTCCTTGTTTGAAATTAGCCAATTGATCTCCTCTGTTTTGTCTTTTACCAGAACGAGTATAACTACCAGACCAAGGATATTTTTTCTGTCCTTTATAGATGTTATATTCTCTTTGACCAACGTCTGCTGCAGCTGCATATTCCCATTCTGCTTCAGTAGGCAATCTATATTCAGGTAAGATAATTCCAGAAGAACGTTGTGCATAAATATTTTTTTGCTCAATCACTTTTCCGTCTTTACCAGCTTTAGGCGCTTTTTTACCTCCTTTTTTACCTTTAAGAACAATTTCTTCATTTCCACCATAAGCTAATGTTGGTGAATTCAAATAGGTCTCAGTATCAAAGTTACTTTCTGCTGTAACATCTAGTGTTTTAGCATTCTTTTTAAGGTAACCGTTTTTCTCTAAAAGCGCTTCATTAACACGTTGTGTTCTCCAATTGCTAAATTCAACTGCTTGAATCCAATTAACACCTACAACAGGATAATCAGCATAAGACGGGTGTCTCAAGTAATTATTTGTCATAGTTTCATTGTATCCTAATCTGTTTCTCCAAACTAAAGTATCTGGCGAAGCTCCTTCATAAATTTTCTTGTAATTATCATCTGTAGGTGGATATACTTTTTTCAACCAATCTAAGTATTCAAGATACATAAAATTAGTAACTTCAGTTTCATCCATATAAAAAGACTGAACGTGTTGTTGAGTTGGAGTATTATTCCAATCATGCATAACATCGTCTTGAACTTTACCCATAGTAAAAGTCCCTCCCTCTACAAAGACTAAACCTGGGCCAGCTTCTTGCTTTTTATTTGCTCCAGCTTTCTTGCTATCTACATTCCATCCAGTTGCTCTTGAGGCATTTTTCGAACTGGATTTTTTGCTACAACTTGCTAAACCTACAATCAACATCATTGATAACATCAATCGTAAGGTCATAATCTTGTTTACTTTCATACTTTTTTGGTAGGTGAAATTGGTGTCGCAATATAATAATTAACAATTAACCGTAGCGACATTTTTTTTAATAAATTTTCATTCCTTGGTTTAACCCATAATTATATAACACAAACGCAAATTTATAATATTTATTATTTACTATTACACTAAATAATTTATTTTTACCATCCATACTAATTTGACTTCAATAGCGTTTTAAAAAACAATGAAAAAAACACTGCTGGTTTATTTAATCTTATTCCCTTTTGTTTCTTTTGCTCAAATTAATGGCAGCATCACTATTGAATGGCTTGAAAAAAAAGAGATCTCTTTTGGCAATTACTCCATAAACATCCCTCAGTTTTCAGGGAATAATTATCACTTTGACTCTGCCGAAAAAACTCTTTTTTACACTCTTGAAATAAAAGGATCGAAATCAGTTAACGAGAATAACATTCAAATTAGCAACATAGTTTATGAACCAATTCAAGCATCCGAACTAGGCGATTTAAACATCCAAAATATTCCCAAAACCCCAAATCCGTTATTGCGAACAATCCTCTCAAGGGATATTCAACAATCCTTTCTAACTGTTTCTCCAATAATCAAAACTGATTTTGGATACCAACGAATAAAATCCTTTTCTTATACTATAAAAGAAAATACTGCTAAGACTTCTGAATCCAACAGAAACAAAAGCAGCTTATCAAATTCTGTTTTAGCAAGTGGTGAATGGTATCGTTTTTACATTGAAAAATCAGGTGTTTATAAAATATCGCGAGATTTTTTACAACAATTAGGTATTAATCCAACTAACATTGACCCTCGAAAAATAAAAATTTTCGGAAACGGTGGCCGAATGTTACCGCTAACGAACAGCAATTTCTACCCTTCTGATTTAGTAGAAAATGCTATCGAAATAGCTGGAGAAAGTGACGGCGTATTCAACAACGAAGACTTTATCCTTTTCTACGGAGAAGGCGTTGACACATGGAATGACGAAAGCCAAACCGTCAACAACTTATACGACACTAAATCCTATTATTATATAACCATTCAAGGCGAAGATGGAAAAAGAATTCTCGAAGCTACTCAACCTTCAGGAAATGCTTCTTTAAGCTTAACTTCTTTTGACACCTCTCAATATCATGAATTAGATCTTGAAAACATAGCACATTTAGGCCGTCAATGGTTTGGAGAAACATTCGATATAAATCAAGAGCAAGAATTTGAGTTTAATTTTCCAAATTTAGACCCAACAACACCTGTTAGATTAAGCCTAACAACAGCATCCGCAGCATATACGCCTACCGCATTTAAAATAAGTGCCAATGGACAGCAAGTAGGAACAATTCCATTTCAAGCAATGAATCCAAATTCAGATGTTGCCTTTTTTTTAGGCTCATTGCCAAACAACATTTCATTTACAGGAACCGAAAACATTAAAATAAAACTAAGTTATGACAACAATGGAGTTCCTGGCTCAAAAGGATATCTTGACTATATCAAACTCCTTGCAAAAAGCAAACTTCAAGGTTATGGCAAACAATTTCATTTTCAATATGATTTATCTAGCTCAAGCTCAGGAATTGTAGATTATAAAATAGCCAACGCATCCGGAATTTCTGAAATATGGGATGTGACAGATATTTATAATGCCACAAAAATTGAAAATGCAGATCAAAATTCATTTTCTTTCAAAGCAAATCTCGGCGAAGTACGAAAATACATTGCCATTGACAAATCAGATTATTACACACCATTAAAAGAAAGTAAAACTAAAATCAGCAATCAAAATTTAAAAGGCACACTTTTCAAAAATGAACAAGGAGAATTTCAAGATATTGATTATGTTATTATTTCGCCAGCTATACTTACAAATCAAGCCGAGAAATTAGCGAATTTTCATCGAACACATTCTAATTTGAATGTAAAAGTCATTAGTCTTGAATCTATTTATCAAGAATTTGCTTCTGGAAAACAAGATATTTCCGCCATTCGAAACTGCATCAAGTACATTTATGACAATGCATCTTCGCAAGAAAAAAGAATTAAATATATCAATCTCTTTGGAGACAGTTCTTATGATTTCAAAAACCGAATTCCTAACAACACTAACATCGTTCCTATATACCATTCTTTGATAAGCAACACCTCTGGCGAAGCTTCTTTTGCCTCAGATGACTTTTTCGGACTAATGGATGACAACGAAGGAAATATTAATTCGTTTTTTGGAGGAATTGACATTGCTGTTGGGCGAATGCTTGTGAACAACAACCTTCAAGCTGATGAAATGGTCAATAAAGTAATTGAATATAATGATTCAAAATCTTACGGAAGTTGGAGAAACAACATTACATTAATTAGCGATGATTCTGATATCAGCTCCGATGCCACTTTGCAAAGCAGACAAAATAATCTCGCTGATGTTATTACCGCTGAAAAACCTTTTTTAAACACCAACAAAATAATACTAGACTCTTATATTCAAGAAGCTTCGGCAGGTGGATTTAGATATCCAAAAGCTAGAACTGATTTTTTTAATGCTTTCGAAAAAGGAGCCTTAATTTTTAATTATTTGGGACACGGTGGCGAAGACGGATTATCTGCAGAACGAATCTGGGAAAAATCTGACGGAAAAAACTTAACCAACCAATACAAATATCCTTTATTTATAACAATCACCTGTGAATTCTCTCGTTTTGATAATCCATCCAGACCAACTGCGGGTGAATACACGTATTGGAATCCAAAAGGAGGTGCTATTGCAATGATTACAACCATTCGTTCCATTAATCAACTTAGCGCTGAAAATTTCAATGATTTGCTTGCAAAAAATTTATTATCCTACGGCACAAATCAATACACATCGATTGCCGAAGCATTACGTATTTCTAAAAACAGTAATCCAAACAGTTCTACTAATGTAATTTTTTACATTGGCGATCCCGCATTGATGTTAGCTATACCAAAACCAAAAGTAATACTGACAAAAGTAAATGACATCCCAATTTCGCAACCCATAGATGATTTCAAATCACTTTCAAAAATGAAATTATCAGGCGAAGTAACTGATGAAAACAACAATTTATTATCGAATTATACGGGCGAAATAGCCACAACAGTTTTTGATAAAACGGTTTCGAGAATAACCTTAAATAACGACGGACATAGCCCTGCAATCCCATTTACGGTTTTAGGAGAAACTATTTTCAGAGGAAATGCTTCTGTCACAAATGGACAATTTGAATTTAGTTTTGTAGTACCTAGAGATATCCAGATTCCTTTAGCAAACGGACGAATTAGCTTTTATGCTAAAAACAACCAACAATTAGAAAATCAAACAGGCTATAATAACTCGATAAAAATAGGTGGAATAAACGAAAATGCTACTGTGGACAATATAAGTCCAAGAGTTAAGTTATATATGAATAGTGAAAATTTTGTTTCTGGAGGAACAACGAATGCATCTCCTTATTTATTGGCTATTCTTGAAGATGAAAGTGGCATCAATACCGCTAGTGGCATTGGACATGATATTATAGCGATTTTAGACGGAGATAGTAATAACACATATGTATTAAATGATTATTATCAAACTAAACTAGATGATTATACTAACGGAACACTTCGGTTTCCATTACGAAATTTAGCTGCTGGTTTACACACATTATCATTCAAAGCTTGGGATGTTTACAACAATCCCATAACTGTAGAAATACAATTTGTTGTTGTAGGAAATGAAACATTAACATTGACACATGTTCTAAATTACCCCAATCCATTTGTCAATTATACCGAGTTTTGGTTTAATCACAACAGACCTTTTGAACCTTTAGAAGTTCAAGTACAGGTCATGACCATAACAGGCAAGGTCGTTTGGACAAAAAATCAAATAATTACAACGGAAGGTTTTCTATCAAAAGAAATCACTTGGGATGGCAAGGATGATTTTGGTGATAAAATTGGAAAAGGAGTTTACATTTATAAACTTACTGTTACATCAAGCCTGACGAATACAAAAAGCGAAAAGTTTGAAAAACTTGTAATCCTTTAATAATATAGTATATTTGTTAACGAAATATAATTATTTAAAATGAAAAAAATACTGTTATTTATTGCGTGCCTTTTCATTATCTCATCAACAAAAGCGCAAGATAGAGCCATAACTACAGGTGTTCCTTTTTTATTAGTTGCCGCAGATGCTAGGGCAGCAGGTATGGCAGATATAGGTGTTGCAACTTCCCCAGATGCTTTTTCACAACAATGGAACCCAGCAAAATATGCCTTTACAACTGATAAGCAAGGATTATCCATTAGCTATACACCTTACTTAACAGACTTGGTTAACGATATTTCATTAGGACAGCTTACTTATTACAATAAAATAAATGAAAGAAGTGCTTTTGCCGGAAGTATACGTTATTTTAGTTTAGGACAAATTGAGCTTAGAGATAATGCTTTAGACCCAGCGCGAATAGTCAAACCTTCAGAATTTGCTATAGACATGTCTTACTCCTTAAAATTAAGCCCATTATTCTCAATGTCTGTAGGTGGAAGATATATTAATTCTAATTTAAGCATAACCACTGAAGGACAAAGCAATTCATCAGCATCATCATTCGCCTTTGATTTATCTGGTTTTTACCAATCCGAAGAAATAGCCTATAATGATTTTAATGGAAGATGGCGATGGGGATTTAATTTCCAAAATCTTGGTCCAAAAATAAATTACGATCTGACACAATCAAACAACGGCTCAAATTTTCTACCTTCAAATTTAAAAATCGGATCTGGATTTGATTTTATTTTTGACGATTACAATAAAATTGCTGTAAATGTTGAATTCAACAAATTATTAGTTCCTACACCACAAATTCCAGTTCCCGTAGATTTAAATAATGACGGAGATACTAGTGATGCATTAGAGAATGGAATCTCACAAAATAATGCAGCTTACAATAATATAGGATGGGCACCTGGTATTTTCAAATCTTTTAGCGACGCTCCAAATGGTTTTAGCGAAGAAATAAAAGAAGTAACCTATGCCATTGGCGCAGAATACTTATATCAGGATTCATTTGCAATGCGTATGGGCTATTTTCATGAAAGTCCAGAAAAAGGAGCAAGACAATTTTTCTCTCTTGGAGCAGGATTTAAATACACTACTATCAAAGTAGATGTTTCCTATTTATTTTCGGCATCCAAAGTAAGAAACCCTTTAGAAAACACACTTCGATTTTCGCTTACCTTTAATTTTGGCGACAAATACGATGAATATTAGTATTACCTAATTTAAAAATTAAAAATCCAAATTTCAATCCCGAAACTTCGAGATTGAAATTTGGATTTTTTTCCATAAAAAAACATGAAAGAAATATCAATAACAACCCGATTTTCTGTATTCGACTTACTATCAGACTTACCGTCAGAAATACAAGATTTAATGGAACAAGCCGTTATAGTTAGAAAAAACGCCTATGCACCCTATTCAAAATTCAAAGTAGGAACCGCCATTTTATTAGATAACGGCCAAATTGTACTGGGATCAAACCAGGAAAACGCAGCATTCCCCTCTGGCCTTTGCGCAGAACGTGTCGCAATATTTCAAGCCGGAGCCATCTATCCAAATGCCAAAATCTTAAAAATGGCAATTACAGCAGCTTCTGACAATAATAAAACTAGCGCTCCAATTCCTCCTTGCGGTTCTTGCAGGCAATCTATAGCTGAATACGAAATTAAACAAAACACCCCTATAGAAATCTATTTTATGGGAGAAATAGGCGCTATTTACAAATCTGCATCCCTAAAAAACCTACTTCCCTTTATGTTTGACAAAAACTTCTTGTAAAAGTTCTAAAAATTAGCTTATAAATTTTAGTTCTTACTTGGAATGTCTTATTTTTGCATTTCGCAAATTTGTGGGAGGAAACTATTTTGCGTTATAGGTACCAATTGATAACACAATAACACTTTAGCAAAAGAATTATTCAGATGAAAGAAGTTACAAAAGAGGTTTATTTAAAGTGGTATGAAGATATGCTACTTTGGAGAAAGTTTGAAGACAAACTTGCAGCATTATACATACAACAAAAAGTTAGAGGATTTCTACACTTATACAATGGTCAAGAAGCCGTATTAGCAGGTGCATTGCATGCTATGGATTTGACAAAAGACAAAATGATTACTGCTTATAGAAATCACGTTCAACCTATTGGCATGGGAGTTGATCCAAGACGTGTTATGGCAGAACTTTTAGGAAAAGCAACAGGAACATCAAAAGGAATGGGTGGTTCTATGCATATTTTTTCTAAAGAACACCGTTTTTATGGTGGGCACGGTATTGTAGGTGGACAAATTCCTGTAGGAGCTGGATTAGCTTTTGCAGACAAGTATTTTGAAACTGGTGGTGTTACTATGACTTATTTTGGTGATGGAGCAGCACGTCAAGGTTCTTTGCACGAAGCTTTCAATATGGCTATGTTATGGAAACTTCCAGTAGTTTTTATAGTTGAAAACAACGGGTATGCAATGGGAACTTCTGTAGAAAGAACTGCAAACCATACTGATATTTGGAAACTAGGTCTAGGATATGAAATGCCTTGCGGACCAGTTGACGGAATGAATCCTGTAAAAGTTGCCGAAGCTATGACCGAAGCTATTGAAAGAGCACGCCGTGGAGATGGACCAACATTTCTTGAAATGAAAACCTATCGTTACAGAGGACACTCTATGTCTGACGCTCAATTATACCGTTCAAAAGACGAGGTTGAGGAATACAAAAAAATAGATCCAATTACACAAGTTTTAGATGTGATTAAAGATCAAAAATACGCTACAGAAGAAGAAATTGAAGCTATAGAGCAAAGAGTAAAAGATTTAGTAGAAGAATGTGTAAAATTCGCTGAAGAATCTCCTTACCCAGACGTACAACAATTATACGACGTAGTATACGCACAAGAAAACTATCCATTTTTACCTCATAAACTATAATCAATTATGGCGACAATAATAACAATGCCTCGTTTGAGCGATACAATGACTGAAGGAACGGTAGCGACTTGGCTAAAAAAAGTAGGGGACAAAATCAGCGAAGGTGACATCCTTGCAGAGATTGAAACAGACAAAGCAACAATGGAATTTGAGTCCTTCAACGAAGGAACACTTTTATACATAGGCATACCGGAAGGAGAAACTGCACCAGTTGATTCATTATTAGCAATTATTGGTACAGAAGGCGAAGACATCTCAGCTTTAATAGCTGGAGGTTCTGCTCCTGCCACTGCTGAAGCTCCGGCAAAAACAGAAGCTAAAAAAGAAGAAGCACCTGCTCCAACTGCTATAGCAGCATTACCAAAAGGAGTTGTTGTAGTAACAATGCCTCGTTTGAGTGATACTATGACAGAAGGAACGGTAGCAACTTGGCTGAAAAAAGTAGGTGATTCAGTTGCCGAAGGTGATATTCTTGCTGAAATCGAAACAGATAAAGCAACAATGGAATTTGAGTCTTTCAACGAAGGAACTTTATTATATATTGGAATTCAAGAAGAAAGTACTGCACCAGTTGACAGCCTTTTAGCTATAATTGGACCTGCAGGAACAGACATTAGTGGTATTGCAGAAAATTATACTGCAGGTGGAACTCCACAAGCTGCAGCTCCTGTTGAAGAAGCAAAAGCAGCAACTGCTACTACCGCTGCTCCAATTGTTCAAGAAGCATCAACTGATGGTCAACGCATTTTGGCATCACCATTAGCTAAGAAAATTGCTAGCGACAAAGGAATTCAATTAAATCAAGTGAAAGGTTCTGGTGAAAACGGACGTATCGTGAAAAGTGATATTGAAAACTTTACACCACAAGCTACTGCACAAAACGTAGCTGCTGCACCTGCAAAAACTGAAACTGTAGTCGCTCCAAAACCTTACGTTCCTGCTGGCGAAGTTTTCACAGAAGAAATCAAAAATTCGCAAATGCGTAAAATCATTGCGAAACGTTTGGCTGAATCTTTATTCACAGCACCTCATTACAACTTAGTAATTGAAGTAACTATGGACGAAGCAATGAAATCAAGAGCTATTATTAATAGTGTTCCTGATACTAAAGTTTCATTCAATGATATGGTGATTAAAGCTTGTGCAATTGCATTAAAAAAACACCCAAAGATAAACTCTCAATGGAGAGAAGATGCTATCATCATCAACCACCATGTAAATATTGGTGTGGCAGTAGCTGTTGAAGATGGACTTGTTGTACCTGTATTACCATTTACAGATGGCATGAGCTTATCTCAAATAGGCGGTAGCGTTAGAGATCTTGCCGGAAGAGCTAAAAACAAAAAATTATTACCATCAGAAATGGAAGGAAGTACTTTTACTATCTCTAACCTTGGAATGTTTGGTATTACTGAATTTAACTCTATCATCAACCAACCTAACTCTGCTATCCTTTCAGTAGGTGCTATTGTTGAAAAACCAGTAGTGAAAAATGGCCAAATCGTTGTAGGAAATACGATGATGTTATCTTTAGCTTGTGACCACAGAACTATTGATGGTGCAACTGGAGCACAATTTTTACAAACATTAAAACAATATATTGAAAACCCAGTTACTATGCTGGCTTAATCAATAGTTTTATACATACTAAAAAGTCCCGTTTTGAATTAAACGGGACTTTTTTTATTTCTTATTTTTTTCCTCTATCCATTTCGACATATATTTTGTGCTTTTCAGAGTATGATGCTGTAATAATTCACCCATGAAATTAGCCAATCGATGTTCTTTCAAATTAGACAATAAAAATTCTAGTTGTTTAGCAAAATTTTCTTCGTGATTTTTTTTAGAATAACGTTCATTAATTATCACTATTCCGTTTTGCTGGGCCTTTAGCCAAATTATTTTGTTTTGATACAATTGTATTGCTGATTCAGCAAAATCAAAAGCATCATCATTTACAAAGCCATTCCAAACTAAATCACCTGACATTGCCTCTGCACCAATTGAGGTCGTCACACTTGGAGTTCCACATTGCATTGCTTCAACTAATTTCCCTTTTAAACCCGCTCCAAAACGCAACGGAGCTAGAACCACTTTCGCTTTTGAAACTACTTCTGAAGCGCTTAAAGCTCTTCCATTTATGAAAAAACCTTCTTTTGGATTATGCAATTGCAACACTTTTTGAGACGGATATGCTCCGTATATAGACATGTTAGCTTTTGGTAATTTTTTCTTAACCAAAGGCCATATCGTTTCTTTTAAATACTGAACCGCATTCCAATTGGGCTCATGAAGAAAATTACCAATGAAAACAAAATCTTCTCTTTCTTCAAATGAAGGCAAATCTTCTAAAATACTTTCTGAAATCGGTTCTAATAAAAAAGGCAAGTAAAACAACAAAGCAGAATCAATTTTAAAAACAGATTCAAGCAATTCCATCTCATATTCAGAAATCATCAACGCTAAATCACAACGCAAAATACTTGCTATTTCTCTTTTGGCAACCTCTT
This sequence comes from Flavobacterium sp. 123, assembly GCF_003634825.1. Classification (NCBI taxonomy): domain Bacteria; kingdom Pseudomonadati; phylum Bacteroidota; class Flavobacteriia; order Flavobacteriales; family Flavobacteriaceae; genus Flavobacterium; species Flavobacterium sp. 123. Next base: position 1,876,766 of record NZ_RBXD01000001.1, on the reverse strand, counting down.
CGGAAAGCAAATCAGCAGGAATAAAATTTCGATGTTCCTTGAATGCTTTTTGGCGCGCTAATCGTAAACAATGTAAATCTTCTGTATCAATAATTCGGAGAGCATTTGGGCAGTTTTCAGCTACTCGCCATCCAAATTGTTCTTCAATCATAAATCGGTCAAACAAAACAACATCAGGATTTAAATCTTTTATAAACAAATCAAAACTAGCGCAATTCAAGGCAATTGATTTTTTATCAACATTATAATCTTTTAAATCAACCATAAAATCACTATCCAAAGCAGGACTCGAAAATGTAATTTGGTATCCTTGATTATTAAAAAAAGATATTAATTGCATCATTCTTCCTCCAGCTGCTGAGGAGTTAGGCTCTGGCCAAACAAAACCAATAACAAGAAGTTTTCTAATTTGATTCATAAAAATTATAATTTCAATTGCAAAATAATGGTATTTTAATGGCAATTGTACCATTGAAGCAAAAAATAGATTAGAAAACACTAATTTTGTGATTCTATAAATTGCAAAATCATGTTAGGATTAAAATTAGCTACTGACCCACGCTGGGTAAACATAGTCGAATCGAATATAGAGGAAATTTTGACTGACCATGCTTGGTGTGAACAAAAAGCAGCATCAAATGCTATTAGTTTGGTTACCTACAACTCTGAATTAGAAGAATTAGTAACTGAAATGCTAATTATTGCAAAAGAAGAACTTGATCATTTACAACTCGTTCATGAATTAATAAAAAAGAAAGGACTCACCTTAGGACGCGAACGAAAGGACCATTACGTAAATGAACTTTTTAAATTCATGAAAAAAGATGGGAGTAGAAAAGATGCTCTTTGCGACCGATTATTATTCTCAGCTATGATTGAAGCCCGTAGTTGCGAACGTTTTAAAGTACTATCTGAAAACATTACTGATCCAGAATTAGCTAAATTCTATCGTGATTTAATGATTAGCGAAGCGGGACATTATACGACCTTTCTTGGTTTTGCCAGAAAATATGCTGATAATATTGATGTTGATAAACGTTGGCAAGAATGGATTGAATTCGAAACCTCCATCATCATAAATTATGGAAAAAAAGAAACGGTTCACGGTTAAACTTCTTTTCAAAAAAATAAAACATAAGGTTACCAAAAACAAAAAAAGGATAGTATTTACTATCCTTTTTTGCTAAAATATTAAATCGATTATTTTTTAATAATCAAGAACTCTGATCTTCTATTAATTGCATGCTCTGCAAAAGTACAATCCGCTGTGCAATTTACTTTAGGTTCAGATTCTCCAAATCCTTTTCCTGATATTCTATCCGCAGAAATACCTTTAGAAACAATATATTGAACAGTAGCCTCAGCTCTTCTTTCTGATAATTTCAAATTATATTCATCAGTTCCTCTTGAATCCGTATGTGATTTAGCAAAGATAATAAGCTTATCATTTTGAGACATTACATATACTAATTTATCAAGCTCTGCAGCTCCTTGACTTGTTATATTACTTTTATTAAACTCAAAATAAATTGGTTTCAAGATAATTTCTGTTTCAGTAACTACAACTTCAATTGGTTCTATTGAAGCCTCTATAGTAACCTTTGCTTCATTAGTTTTAGCTACAGGAATTGTTTTAGAAACAAACCCATCTTTAAAAAATTTTACAGAATATGCTTTATTACAATCAACCAAATAGGAGACTTCTCCTTTGGCATTTGACATCTGTGTATCTAAAGTAGCACCCATAGCGTCTAGAATTACAACTCTAGCATCTGATAATGTAGTTTTGGTTTTGGCATTTTTTACAACCGTTAAAATTTCCATTTTACATATTGGAACCGCACTATAAATATGATCCTTGCCAGAACGGTTACTAGAAAGGAAAGCAATATTAGTTTCTTTATTATATGAAAATGCAAAATCATTTTTCTCCGTATTGACAGGTTTTCCAAGATTATTAGGCATTCCGTTTTTATTTAAGTCCACAGAAAAAATATCAAATCCACCAAAACCCGTTAAACCATTTGAAGAAAAATAAAGAACATTATTATCCGCTATAAATGGAAAATTCTCGTTCTCAACTGTATTGATTTTATTTCCTAAATTTTCTGGATTCCCATAAGTCCCATCATTATTTATAGTCACTTTCCAAATATCAGTTCCTCCAATTGAGCCGGGCATGTTTGAAGCAAAATAAAGCGTTTTACCATCACTGTCTATTGAAGGATTTCCTGAAGAAAACATTTTACTATTAAAAGGCAACGAAGTCATGGATCCCCATTTGCCATTTTCTTTACTAGCTTTATAAATATTTACCTGCCCAAATTTTATTTTTTTACTTTGTCTTTGTTGAATAGATTTTCATTAAAACTTTCGCTTGAAAAATAGATTACGTTCCCATCTTTAGTTATAGAAACTGGCCCTTCATGAAACTTTGTATTTAATTCATCAACAGAAGTAGGTGACGAATAAGAACCTTTACTTGCATTATATGTTGATTTATAAATATCTAAAAAGGGCTCATTATTCCATCCATATAATTTATTGCTTTCATTCCTAGAACTAACAAAATAAAGCGCATCACCATAAAGAACAGCTCCAAAATCGGATTTTGGAGAATTAATTGAAATTTCAGTTACATCAAAAAGTCTTTGTTTATTATTTAACTCTTGTAGATAATTTTGATTTTTATTAAAATTAATAGCTCTTTGATCATTAGCTGTCATTCCTGAAAATATTTTCATTTGCTCATCAGACTCTACATATTTAGCATTAGATTTAAGCACTTGTGCATATTTATAATAAGTATCTGGATTTTGCTTAGATTGAGATTGAATTACTTTTCTAAACCACTTCTCTGCTTCTACCGTATTATACATATTATAATAGCATTCCGCGAGTTGTTTACTAACATACACATCAGAATCCTCTTTTGTAACCAATTTGAGATATTCATTTACAGCTTGCGTGTATTCATAACTATCAAATAATTTATCTGCTTTACTTGTGTTTTTATTTTGAGCAGTAATCGAAATACTTACTAAAACAAAAATCAATAAAATGGTATTTTTTTTCATTATTCTTGATTGTTAAATATTAGAAAAATCTTGGAGAACGTGATACTTTTTTCGCAGAAAACAAATCATACAAAAGAATAAATTCATGAGATGATGACGATGTATATCTTAAATCAGAAACGACATGATCATATGCATATCCAATGCGCAATTCAGGAGCAATTGCAAAATTTATCATACCTCCAAAACTATCCCCTAATCTATAGGTAGCTCCAATTTCAAATTTTTCTTTGTATAAAAAATTGGCTGATGCATCTAATGATGGAGATACTTTAAATGCGGATTTAAGCATAAAAGAAGGTTTAAATTTTAAGTCGCTATTAATATCAAAAATATATCCAGCGGTTAAAAAATAATGAGAAACATCAGTACCATATTCTCTTCCGTTATAATCTAAATGTGCCGTTTTAATTAAATTAGGCAACGAGAAAGAAACATAATATTTATCGGCGTAATAAAAAACTCCTGTTCCAAAATTAAATGAGGCATCATTTATATCGGTTCCAAAAATACCGTCTGTTGGGTCTGGTAAACTAGATTGAATATCCCTCAAACCAACTTTATGAAAGGACACGCCAGTTTTTACTCCGAAGGCCAATCGTTGAGTGGCTCCTAATTTTAAGGTATAAGAGAAATCTCCAAATACATTTTGTTCCGTTACAGGTCCTATTTTATCTGAGAGTAAAGACAATCCAATCCCAACATTATCTCCCACTGGAGAATGACCAGAAAAAGTAAAAGAAGTTGGAGCATCTTCTATATTTACCCATTGTTTTCTATATAGAAGTCCAAAAGAAATACTCTCTTTTGATCCTGCGTAAGCTGGATTTACAAGATTCATATTATACATATATTGAGTATAATGAGGATTTTGCTGCGCTTTTATACCACTACAGCATATAAAAACTAAAAGAGAAGTTAAAAATATTTTATTCATATCTATTTGTTTTATTCATTTTACAAGTAAACCCTGTGGCTATATATAAAATAGTATTTATTATTTTTCTCTAATTAAATAAATCCAACCTGTTTTTGTTTGCCCATTATCCATTTTTATAACATAATAATATGTTGCATCTGGAAGTTCTTCTTCATTATTAGATTGTCCTTTCCACTGATTTGTATAATTACTTTGATCATAAACCCTCACTCCATATCTATTAAATATTTCAAGTTTTTCAACTTTCATTAACCTTAGGTCAAAATATTCATTTAATCCATTGCCATCTGGCGAAATTCCTTTTTGAATATTACAATAAATAGATTCAACAGTAGCACTACTAGATGTTTCACATCCTGTATCTGTTGAAGTAATTTTTAGGGTATATGAAATCGGAAATACAATATCGTTAACAACATTTGATGAAATCAGATTAGACACATTAAGCACATTACTATTTGTCCCTACAGTCAACCCATCTTTATCTTTCCATTGGTAACTTACAGCATTAGGATTATATGAATTCACTAATGGATTAGCCGTAAGTATATATTCTTTATTCACACAATCACCTGAGATTTCAAACTGAATTTCAATTGGAATAGGATTGATTGTTTGGCTTGCACCTATAGATATACAGGCTATGCTACTTTTAAATCGTACACTTAATACATAATTTCCTGGTGCTACATTTTCAAATATATTGCTATCCTGATAGACTCCTCCAATACTATATTGAACATTTGGTTGCTCATTAATTACTATTTTACCGAAAGGCTCAAAGCATGTTGGCTGATTTACGGATAATAAAGTAGGCGTTAATGGCAACAAAGGTAGCGGATCAACTATTATTACTGAACTACTTTGAGCTGAACATGTATGATCGGCACTATTTCTAACATATAATGTATATGTGTTAGGTGATAATCCTGCAAAAACATTTGAAGCTTGATAATTTATTCCATTCAAACTATATTCAACCCCAACCTGCGTATTGATTGTAATTGTTCCAGATGGCTTTTCGCAAATAGGTTGAACTACACTTAACAAGGTTGGAATAAGCGGTGGCGTCGGTATTGGATTAATTTTTATTGTTGATGTAGATATGGCTAAACAACTAAAATCAGCCGTATTTCTAACATACAATAAGTAATCGTTAGGTACCAAACCAGAAAAAACATTTGAGGCTTGATAGGTCACTCCATCTAAACTATATTCCATTCCGTTTTGTAACGTGACCACGATTGTACCTGATTGTATGGCGCAGGTTGGCTGCACAATACTTGTAGTTGTAACTATTGGAACTAATGGAAGTAAATTAATTTTTGTTGTTGATGCCGAAGAAACCATACAAGTTGCATCTCCAATGTTTCTAACATACAAAGTATAATCATTTGGCCCTAATCCTGAAAAAATATTTGAAGATTGGTAAGTAGTTCCATTCAGACTATATTCAACTCCTGTTTGAGTTTCAATAGTAATTGTTCCAGATGGGGTTGCACAATTAGGCTGCACAACATTTATTGCCATTGGAATATTAGGAACTAATGGGACTGCATTAATAGTTGTTACAGATATCGATTGCATAGCACAAGTTGCGTCTGCAATATTTCTAACATAAAGAGTATAAGTATTAGGTGTTAATCCTGAAAAAGTATTTGAACTTTGATAGATTGTACCATTTAAACTATATTCAACTCCTGTTTGTGTATTTATAACAATAGTCCCAGATGGCACTAAACAAGTTGGTTGTACAACACTTGAACTAGTTGGAACAACAGGTGGAATTGGTAAAGCATTAATGGTTATTGTTGATGCTGATTGTATAGCACAAGTAGTATCACCTAGGTTTCTTATATATAAAGTATAAGAATTAGGAGCTAATCCTGAAAACGTATTAGAGCTTTGATAGTTTATACCATTCAAACTATACTCAACTCCTGATTGAGTATTTATAATAATGGTTCCTGATGGTATAGCACAAGTTGGTTGTACAATGCTTGAGGTCGTTGGCGCAACTGGAGGCACTGGCAATGGATTAATAGTTGTTACAGAAACAGATTGTGCTAAACAAGTTGCATCAGCAAGCTTTCTAACATATAAAGTATATGAATTTGGAGTTAATCCTGAAAATATATTTGAGTTTTGATAAGTAGTACCGTTTAAACTATATTCAACCCCTGTTTGTGTTGCTATCGAAATTGTTCCAGAAGGCACTAAACAAGTCGGCTGCACGACACTAATTGTAGTTGGAACAACTGGAGGAAGCGGTACTTCATTAATAGTTACTTGAACCGAGGGAACCGAAACACATGTGTTTTCAGTAGTAACAGTAAAGGAATAACTTGTTGCTGCTAACAAATTTTCAAATTCATAAGATGTCCCTGATCCTGTCACAGCAGTTCCTACCGAGGGAGTTATTGTCCAAGTTCCTATTGAAGGAAGTCCTGAAAACAAAACACTTCCAGTAGTAACAGAACATGTTGGCTGTTTGACTGAAGCAACAATTGGTGGTGGTGTTACCGCATAATCTACATTAATATCAGCTGAAGAGGGATCACATAAACCATTTGATATTGTCCAAGTAAAAACATAAGAACCTGCTGCACTAACTGTTGCTATAGAAGATCCAGAATTAGCATCACTAAATAGTACTGTACCAGAACCAGATTTTAATGTCCATTTCCCCGAACCAATTACTGGAGTGTTTCCACCAAGTGAGCTACTAGTCAATGTACAGTTGAATTGGCTTGTACCAACAGTTGCTACAGTCGGTTTTTCGACAAAATTCATTGTAATACTTGACTCAGAATAACATGGTGTCAATGCAGATGAAGATACAACAACTGGATTTGGGTCCTTAGTATTATAATCAATCGCAGCACTTCCGTAATCTAAATTAGATGTTCTTTCTGGACTTAAAAAAGAATTAGTAACATTATAATTACTACCATCATCATCTTGCATTGTTAAGGCAAAAAATTTAATATCACCATTAGTATAACCAATTAATGATTTCAAAACTTCTACTTCAAAGCCAAGATTATAATCATTAATCCCTGTGTTATTTTTATTTACTCCCATTACAGCAGTTGGTATACCAGTGACTGCATTACCTAAAAAGGTCTTAATGGAATTACCCGTTTTTAGTTCAATGACATCTGCAGAAAAAGTGGTTTCACCAACATCTGTCGAAATAGCAATACAATAATCCGCAGTAAAATAAGAATCAAAAGTACTTGGATTATCATTGAAGAAATTAAAGGCATTAACAAAAGGAAGCGATCCATTTTCATCACCATAATTTGAAATGTTAAAACCACCAGACTTTGTGTCCAGAAATAATAAAATTTTTCTATTATTAATTATTCTTCCAGCTATACCAAAGACTAATTTATCCTCTGTCGGACTTATTTTAATGGAATTTATATATCCGCCCAAAGCATTTACAGATAATGGAGCGGATAGAACATTGTCCTCTAAAGCGGCTGTTCCCCATGCACTTTCTGAAATTGCACCATCAAAATTTACTTTATATCTTGAGCGAACACGAACCACTTGACCATCTGTCAATGTAGTTGTTGTAAATACTTTGCTGGTTGACATTGATTGCATTACAACTCCATCAACAGAGAACTCAAATAAATCACCGCCACCTGTTGCTGTAAAAGTAACTGGCGTACCAACACATAATGGAGTAGACTCATTGTTTGCAGGAGAAGATGTCAAAGTAACCGCTGGAGGAGCCACATAAACGGATGCTACTACAGGGACACGAATACTAACATCACTTCCTAAACGACTTTGTACATAATAAGTAATCGTTTTACTAATACTTGGGCTAAAATTAGTACCTGTAAATACTGGTTTTATGGTTGTTTGGCTAGTAAACCACTCTATAGTTTCTGTGTTATTTAAACCATTTGCATAAAGATTAACTTGTACAGATGTTACTCCATCACCACAAGAACTTCCAGCAAATACTATAGGCGATGGTAATATTGCCGATATTCTTGATGTTCTTGATGTTCTATTTTTTTTAGTACTCTTTTTTATTGTATCCCAAATAAAACGATGTGTGTTTTTATTTATATCAACTTCAATAACTTTCTTATCATTCTCTAAATTTTTTGCAATTAATTTATTTCCTATTAAAAAATTAAACAACAAGAATAAAAGTAATTTATTTTTCATAAAATGAATTTAAAGATTAATAATTTAAAAAAAACGCCTGATAATTTAAAAAAAATAAAAATATAACTTTATCCCGATAAAACTTACTAAAATTTAATAGAATTATTATTTTTCTATGTAATTATTCAAATTCAATACAAAATTGTAATAAATTACTAGCAAAAAATTATACTAAGTAATATTTGAAAAACAGAAATAGAGGTGAGTACATTATTGAATAAAAATAAACATATATTTATTTCTCCTCTCAAGAGAATAAATAGCATTAAAACAAAACCCCCTTCATGGCTTGATGAAGGGGATTTTAAAGAAAGGCGACGAACCGAGCTTGCGAACAGGTCGTACTGATAAAAAAAAAGAACCCCAACCTGAAAAGGTTGGGGTTCGATAAAGAAAGGCGACGACATACTCTCCCACAAAATTGCAGTACCATCTGCGCAGGCGGGCTTAACTACTCTGTTCGGGATGGGAAGAGGTGAGCCCCGCCGCAATAACCACCTTAAGGTCGTTGTTACTTGAGGTAACTTTTTAATTAATAATTAACAATTGATAATTCATAATTAAAATAATATCTTAACATACTGAGATAAAGAAAAAAATTAGTTAGAAAGTTTCTCCCCCGGGTTACCCCGGGGAAAAGCGTACATAAGCTTACGGATTATTAGTACTACTCGACTATGACATTACTGCCTTTACATCTATAGCCTATCAACGTGGTCATCTCCCACGATCCTTAAAAGAAATCTCATCTTGTGGTGGGTTTCGCGCTTATATGCTTTCAGCGCTTATCCCTTCCAAACGTAGCTACTCTGCGGTGCCCCTGGCGGGACAACAGATACACTAGAGGTTTGTCCAATTCGGTCCTCTCGTACTAGAATCAGATCCACTCAAATTTCTTGCGCCCACAGTAGATAGAGACCGAACTGTCTCACGACGTTCTGAACCCAGCTCGCGTGCCACTTTAATGGGCGAACAGCCCAACCCTTGGGACCTTCTCCAGCCCCAGGATGTGACGAGCCGACATCGAGGTGCCAAACCCCCCCGTCGATATGAGCTCTTGGGGGAGATCAGCCTGTTATCCCCGGCGTACCTTTTATCCTTTGAGCGATGGCCCTTCCATGCGGAACCACCGGATCACTATGCTCTACTTTCGTACCTGATCGACCTGTATGTCTCTCAGTCAAGCTCCCTTATGCCATTGCACTCTACGCACGGTTACCAAGCGTACTGAGGGAACCTTTAGAAGCCTCCGTTACTCTTTTGGAGGCGACCACCCCAGTCAAACTACCCACCAAGCAATGTCCCCCGAATTACGGGGTTAGGCCTCAGATAAACAAAGGGTTGTATTTCAACAATGACTCCACAACGCCTAGCGACGCCACTTCACAGTCTCCAACCTATCCTACACATCATTTATCCAAGGTCAATACTAAGCTATAGTAAAGGTGCACAGGGTCTTTTCGTCCCACTGCGGGTAAGCGGCATCTTCACCGCTACTACAATTTCACCGAGCTCATGGCTGAGACAGTGTCCAGATCGTTACACCATTCGTGCAGGTCGGAACTTACCCGACAAGGAATTTCGCTACCTTAGGACCGTTATAGTTACGGCCGCCGTTTACTGGGGCTTCAATTCAATGCTTCTCCGAAGATAACATCTCCTCTTAACCTTCCAGCACCGGGCAGGTGTCAGGCCCTATACTTCATCTTACGATTTTGCAGAGCCCTGTGTTTTTGATAAACAGTCGCCTGGACCTCTTCACTGCGGCCAGCTTGCGCTGGCGACCTTTCTCCCGAAGTTACAGGTCTATTTTGCCTAATTCCTTAGCCATGAATCTCTCGAGCACCTTAGGATTCTCTCCTCGACTACCTGTGTCGGTTTGCGGTACGGGTACTATTAACCTGAAGTTTAGAGGTTTTTCTTGGAAGCCCTTAGGTACACTATCTCTTTGTCCGAAGACGCCGAGTACTATCGCATTTCACCAAGCTCTACGGATTTGCCTATAGAGCCTATAGCTAGGTGCTTTAACGAACTATTCCGTCAGTTCGCGGTACTTTCATCACTCCGTCACCCCATCACAGTTAACAGTAGTACGGGAATATTAACCCGTTGTCCATCGACTGTCCCTTTCGGGTTCGCCTTAGGTCCCGACTAACCCACAGCTGATTAGCATAGCTGTGGAAACCTTAGTCTTTCGGTGTGCGGGTTTCTCGCCCGCATTATCGTTACTTATGCCTACATTTTCTTTTCTAACCAGTCCAGCATACCTTACGATACACCTTCTACCCTGTTAGAATGCTCCCCTACCACTTGTAATAAATTACAAATCCATAGCTTCGGTAATATACTTATGCCCGATTATTATCCATGCTCGTCCGCTCGACTAGTGAGCTGTTACGCACTCTTTAAATGAATGGCTGCTTCCAAGCCAACATCCTAGCTGTCTGGGCAGACAAACCTCGTTCTTTCAACTTAGTATATATTTGGGGACCTTAGCTGATGGTCTGGGTTCTTTCCCTCTCGGACTTGGACCTTAGCACCCAAGCCCTCACTGTTATGAAACATTATATAGCATTCGGAGTTTGTCAGGAATTGGTAGGCGGTGAAGCCCCCGCATCCAATCAGTAGCTCTACCTCTATATAACTTTACGCATAACGCTGCACCTAAATGCATTTCGGGGAGTACGAGCTATTTCCGAGTTTGATTGGCCTTTCACCCCTACCCACAGGTCATCCGAAGACTTTTCAACGTCAACCGGTTCGGACCTCCACTGTGTGTTACCACAGCTTCATCCTGCCCATGGGTAGATCACACGGTTTCGCGTCTAACACTACTGACTAAAGCGCCCTATTCAGACTCGCTTTCGCTACGGATCCGTGGCTTAACCACTTATCCTTGCCAGCAACGTTAACTCGTAGGCTCATTATGCAAAAGGCACGCCGTCACCCCACGAAAGGGCTCCGACCGCTTGTAAGCGTATGGTTTCAGGATCTATTTCACTCCGTTATTCACGGTTCTTTTCACCTTTCCCTCACGGTACTGGTTCACTATCGGTCTCTCAGGAGTATTTAGCCTTAGCGGATGGTCCCGCCAAATTCAGACAGGGTTTCACGTGCCCCGCCCTACTCAGGATACCACTATCCTTTACACTTATTACTTATACGAGGCTATCACTCTCTTTGGCTCTACTTTCCAGTAGATTCTAATTCTTTGTGCAAGAAATGTCGTGGTCCTACAACCCCAACATTGCCGTAACAACATTGGTTTGGGCTAATCCGCGTTCGCTCGCCACTACTTACGGAATCACTTTTGTTTTCTTCTCCTCCGCCTACTTAGATGTTTCAGTTCAGCGGGTTTGCCCACCTATCGGTGTACTATGTCTTCAACATAGTGGGTTGCCCCATTCAGGTATTTACGGATCGTATCGTGTGTGCCAATCCCCGTAACTTTTCGCAGCTTATCACGCCTTTCATCGCCTCTGAGAGCCAAGGCATCCCCCATACGCCCTTATTTTGCTTATTGTACCAATCGTAAAATCAATTACGACCGTTTTGTTTCGATTTACTATTAAATAGTAAATCTGCTTTCTACTTTTTAATATTTTCTTATCTCAATATGTCAATGAACTTTTTTTAGTCGAATGTCAATAGTCGAAAGTCGTCAAGTGAAACACTTTGAACTTTATGACTTTAGGCTTTATGACTAAAATCGTGGAGAATATCGGAGTCGAACCGATGACCTCCTGCGTGCAAGGCAGGCGCTCTAGCCAGCTGAGCTAATCCCCCATTTCTAATTTTAAATTATGAATGTTGAATTTTGAATTAATGGTAATTCATACTCATACTTCTAAAATTTCCGTTTATCTTAAGTTAAATAGTAGTCCCGGGCAGACTCGAACTGCCGACCCCTACATTATCAGTGTAGTACTCTAACCAGCTGAGCTACGAGACTCTGTTTTACTTAAAATTTGTATTATTTGAACTAACAGCAAGAGTAATATAACGCACTATTAAATGCACTTCAATTTTTTGTCTTCTTTCTTGAAAGTGTTACTTGAGTAACTAACATTCAAGCTCTAGAAAGGAGGTGTTCCAGCCGCACCTTCCGGTACGGCTACCTTGTTACGACTTAGCCCTAGTTACCAGTTTTACCCTAGGCAGCTCCTTGCGGTCACCGACTTCAGGCACCCCCAGCTTCCATGGCTTGACGGGCGGTGTGTACAAGGCCCGGGAACGTATTCACCGGATCATGGCTGATATCCGATTACTAGCGATTCCAGCTTCACGGAGTCGAGTTGCAGACTCCGATCCGAACTGTGACCGGTTTTGTAGATTCGCTCCTGGTCGCCCAGTGGCTGCTCTCTGTACCGGCCATTGTAGCACGTGTGTAGCCCAAGGCGTAAGGGCCGTGATGATTTGACGTCATCCCCACCTTCCTCACAGTTTGCACTGGCAGTCTCGTTAGAGTTCCCGACATGACTCGCTGGCAACTAACAACAGGGGTTGCGCTCGTTATAGGACTTAACCTGACACCTCACGGCACGAGCTGACGACAACCATGCAGCACCTTGTAATTTGTCTTGCGAAAGTTCTGTTTCCAAAACGGTCAAACTACATTTAAGCCTTGGTAAGGTTCCTCGCGTATCATCGAATTAAACCACATGCTCCACCGCTTGTGCGGGCCCCCGTCAATTCCTTTGAGTTTCATTCTTGCGAACGTACTCCCCAGGTGGGATACTTATCACTTTCGCTTAGCCACTGAACTTGCGCCCAACAGCTAGTATCCATCGTTTACGGCGTGGACTACCAGGGTATCTAATCCTGTTCGCTACCCACGCTTTCGTCCATCAGCGTCAATCCATTAGTAGTAACCTGCCTTCGCAATTGGTATTCCATGTAATCTCTAAGCATTTCACCGCTACACTACATATTCTAGTTACTTCCTAATAATTCAAGTCAGACAGTATCAATGGCCGTTCCACCGTTGAGCGATGGGCTTTCACCACTGACTTATCTAACCGCCTACGGACCCTTTAAACCCAATGATTCCGGATAACGCTTGGATCCTCCGTATTACCGCGGCTGCTGGCACGGAGTTAGCCGATCCTTATTCTTACAGTACCGTCAAGGTTCTACACGTAGAACTGTTTCTTCCTGTACAAAAGCAGTTTACAATCCATAGGACCGTCATCCTGCACGCGGCATGGCTGGATCAGGCTTGCGCCCATTGTCCAATATTCCTCACTGCTGCCTCCCGTAGGAGTCTGGTCCGTGTCTCAGTACCAGTGTGGGGGATCTCCCTCTCAGGACCCCTACCCATCGTAGCCTTGGTAAGCCGTTACCTTACCAACAAGCTAATGGGACGCATGCTCATCTTTCACCGATAAATCTTTAATATATAAATGATGCCATTCATATATACTATAAGGTATTAATCCAAATTTCTCTGGGCTATCCCTTTGTGAAAGGTAGATTGCATACGCGTTACGCACCCGTGCGCCGGTCTCTAGTTCCGAAGAACTATACCCCTCGACTTGCATGTGTTAAGCCTGCCGCTAGCGTTCATCCTGAGCCAGGATCAAACTCTTCATCGTATATTGTTTGCTTAATAAATTAAGCTAAGTATTATGCGACTCAAATCTCTAGTGGTTAATTCTAATCTTACGATTCTATTACTCTTATTATTTGTCTTGAAATCTCTTTCAAAACGGCTGTCAATTCAATATGTCTAGGAACGTGTCTTCTTATTGTTTCGCTTGTATCTCAAAGCGGGTGCAAAAGTAGAAATTCTTTTTTAACTGGCAAGAAATTTTTGAAGTTTTTTTAGAAAAATTTTATTTTTCGTTTCTCCTCTTTTTCTTATCAGCATTTCAATGAACTTCGCTACTTTAGCGGGGTGCAAAACTACAACCTCTTTTCTAATTCCACAAGCTTTTTTTAATCTTTTTTTTATTTCTTTCGAAATTTAAATTCTTAATCAATCTTGTCATTTTATCGAAGAACGTCTGCGTCATTACTTCACCATATTCTTATTGTTATAAGTGTTCAGTGAACTTGTTTGCGGGTGCAAAAGTACAATACTTATTCACTTCTACAAGCTTTTTAAAACCTTTTTTTTGCCCTTTTTAATCCTTTATCCTTAACTCCCTGATTACTCGTTTTTTGCAATGTAATCTTTTTTCGGCTTCAGTAAAGACTTTCTTACTTATAGCCAATTATAATCCTGTTCGGATTGAAAACACAACTCTTTACCGCATTGCAAAACGAGATAATCCAAACCTGTTTTAAGCTTTTAATTCATACCAAAGCCCGAAAAAACTAACGTTGGCAGCAAAATTTGTAGATAAATACCGATTCGCGTTAGGGATAGCAGCGAAAAGCCCACAGGAAAGTGAAGAGAAACGAAACTTGACGAGGACTTGTAGCAAATAGCCCGACCTATATATAAGGTAAAGGCTAATCCTTTTTTAAAGATTAGCCTTTACCTTATATATAGGAACGCAATAATAATTAATCGTAGCGTATTGCTTTGACTGGAGAAATTTTTGTAATTATATAGGAAGGAATCAATAATACTAGGAAACAAACTGCAACCGTCAATAAATTAAGAAGCAGAATATATCCTAGGCTAAAGTAAACTGGCGCTTGATTGACATAATAGTTTTCGGGGTTGAGTTTAATTAATCCGAAATATTGCTGAATTAACAGTAAAGAGATTCCGATAAGATTTCCCCAAAATAGTCCTTTTATGATTAAATAAAACGCATTGTATAAAAATACTTTTCTTATTGACCAATTATTAGCCCCTAATGCTTTGAGTATCCCTATCATTTGGGTTCGTTCTAAAATCAGCACTAATAATGCTACTACCATATTTATAGTAGCTACCAAAATCATCACCACTAATATGATAATAATATTAAAATCGAATAATTGAAGCCATTCAAAGATGTAGCTATACTTTTCGATTATCGTTTTTGTATCTAAAGTCGAAGATGTTTGTTCGTATACTTCTTCCCCTTTAGCTTTGATGTTATTAAAATCAGAAACAAAAACCTCAAATGCGCCTACTTCGTTAGGACTCCATTTATTTATTCGTTGAATATGACGAATATCTCCTATTATATAGGTTGCGTCAAATTCCTGAAATCCGGAATTAAATATACCCGTTATTTTAAATCTTCTGATATTGGGCAATTGCCCTTGATCTTCTTTTATAAAAAAAGTATTGAATGAATCCCCAACTTTAAGATTAAGTCTATCTGCAAGGAACTGCGAAATTAGAACATCAGAATTAACTCCTTTAGAAAAATCAGGAAGTTTTCCGGAAATCAGGTACTCTTTTATATTATCCCATTGATAATCCTTATCCACTCCTTTGAATATGATTCCTTCAAAAGCATTTTCTGTTCTAATAATTCCAGCTTTACTAGCAATAACCTGAACATGACTTATACCAGAGACTGATTTGAACTTTGGATAAAAATCTTGATTCTTGGCTATTGGGACTAATGTAACTTCAGATTGGTTGTTGTCATAATTAGAAATAATGATATGACCATTGAACGCTGAAACTTTCTCTCGGATTTTTTGTTGCAATCCAACACCTGTTGCAACTGAGACAATCATCATAATCATACCAATAGCAATTGCCGAAATAGCAATTTTTATAATTGGTGCAGATATACTACTTTTATAATCTTTAGCAGTTATAAGTCTTTTAGCTATGAAGTATTCTAAATTCAAGTTATTACTTTTCTAATTTGGGGTTTAATTGCTTGCTCCAAAAATACAGTTAAAACACGAATTACACTAATCAACATTAATTTTATTAATAACTCCATATGTTCTCATTTTTAAAAAAAATATTAGTATTCCCCTTTTTGATAATCGCCTCAACTTCTTGTTCCAGTTCTTTGAATAAAAAAACCAAACCAAACTGGAGCTCCACTTCGGACACAATTGCCACTACTGTTTATTCAAAAGAAGAATTACTAAAAAGCGAAACAAATTTTACTTTAAGCAGCAAAACTGGAGCTGACAATTATAATGCTTACCTCCCACTGTTGAAAGACAAAAAAATTGGGGTTGTAACAAATCAAACAGGCATTATTACAATAACAGACTACAACAACAAGAATGCTTTTGCATACAAAAAAACTCAAATACACCTTGTAGACTTCCTCTTAGAAAAGAAAATACAAATTCAAACTATTTTTTCCCCTGAACATGGATTTAGAGGAACTGCTGATGCAGGTGAATTAATAACAGATGGTAAAGATTCTAAAACTGGCCTGCCAATTATTTCTCTTTATGGCGATAATAAAAAACCAAAACCTTCTCAACTAGAAGGAATAGACATCATGGTTTTTGACATTCAGGACGTAGGAGCCAGATTCTACACCTATATTTCCTCCTTACATTATGTAATGGAAGCTTGTGCAGAAAACAACATTCCTTTACTAATACTTGATAGACCTAATCCGAACGGAAGTAGTATTGATGGACCTATACTAGAACCTATATATACAAGTTTTGTAGGAATGCATCCAGTTCCCGTTTTATACGGAATGACTATCGGTGAATATGCCCAAATGATAAATGGTGAAAAATGGCTAAAAAACAGCATTCAATGTAATCTAACAATAATTCCTTGTGTATATTACAATAGAAATATGTTTTATCACTTACCAATCAAGCCTTCTCCAAATTTACCAAATGATCAATCCATAAATCTTTACGCTAGCTTATGCCTTTTTGAAGGGACAAATGTTAGTGTAGGTCGTGGTACAGAAAAACAATTTCAGATTTACGGTTCGCCTTATTTACCAAAAAGCAACTTTAGTTTTACTCCAAGTCCAAATCAAGGTGCAAAAAATCCAGTATATAATGGAATAGAATGTTTTGGGGAAGATTTATCCTCACATTCGAAACTGCATGAATTAGAATTAAAATGGTTGTTAAAAGCATATAACTCAACCGAAGACAAGACAAAGTTCTTTAATCCCTTTTTTACAAAATTAGCCGGAACAAAAACACTTCAACAACAAATCGAAGAAGGCATGTCAGAAAGAAAAATAAGAAAAAGCTGGAAACTAGGACTTGAAACGTTTAAAGAAATCAGAAAGAAATATTTGATATATTAAATCATAGTAGCAAACTAGTTCTATTACACTGTTTATAATGGCATTTTTTTCTTCATTTTCTCTACAATATTAAAAGCAGCTGGACAAATTGCTACGTTTTTCAAAGTTATATCCGTAATCTGTTGAAACTTTTTTCGATCCGTATGTGGAAATTCTCGACAAGCTTTCGGGCGAACATCGTAAATAAAACAAGTATTATCTGCATCTAGAAAAGTACAAGGCACAGATTGTAAAACATAATCTTTATCTTCATCAATACGCAGATACTGCGCAATAAACTGTTGCGGTTTTTGTCTCAAATGTTTTGATATACGTTCGATATCTGCAGAAGTAAATAATGGCCCCGTTGTTTTACAACAATTGGCACATTTCAAACAATCCGTTTTTTTGAATTCTGCTTCATGCAATTCTTGCATAACGTAATCAATATTTTTAGGCGTCTTCTTTTTTAACTTATCAAAATACTTTTTGTTTTCGATATGCTTATCTTTGGCCTCTTTAGGAAGATTGTTTAAAATTTGTTTCAAGTTTCAGGTTTAAAATATTATGCAAAAGTAAACAACTTCTATATTAATAACTAAAATATGGAGCGATTGCTTCGTTCCTCGCAATGATTATGAAAGACCTTTTTGGAAAAGCCATACTCGATTATCAAACTAATAATTCTCCTGAAGACTTAATTACTGAAACCTCTATTTCGGAAGAAGATGAAATGTCAGTAGCCTATTTATTTCGTTCCTATAATGAAATGCCAAAATTGGAACAAAAAGCATTGCAACTTGCAAAAGGGAGAACATTAGATGTAGGTTGTGGAGCAGGAAGCCATAGCTTGTATTTACAAAATGAGCGAAACATTGATGTCACAGCGATAGACATTTCAAAAAATGCAATAGAAGCTTGTACCCTTAGAGGTTTAGAAAAAGTAAAAGTTCAAAATATTCTTTCATTAGAAAACGAAAAATTTGACACCATTTTATTGTTAATGAATGGCACAGGCATCTTTGGTACCTTAAAAGAAACTGCCAACTACTTACAAAAGCTAAAAAGTCTATTGAACCCAAATGGCCAAATACTAATTGACTCATCAGATATAATTTATATGTTCGACAATGATGAAGATGGTGGAAAATGGATTCCAGGCGACAATTACTATGGAGAATTAACTTTTAAAATACGCTACAAAAACGAAACTGAGGATGAATTTCCATGGCTTTATCTTGATTATAATACATTACAAAATGCTGCTTTTGCAAATGGTTTACAATGCGAATTAATTCTTGAAGGAGAACATTATGATTATTTAGCTAAATTATCATTATAAAAAATTATTAAATACACCCTAAGAAAAATCAATATGGAAAATTCCGCATTAGAAAAACTTAAATACCCAATTGGAAAATTTATAGCACCTGAAAATTATTCCACAGCTTATTTATCGGAAAGAATAGCAGAAATCGAGTCTTTTCCAGAAAGACTAAAAAAAGAAGTATTTCAATTAACACCTAAACAACTTGAAACACCATATCGTGAAGATGGATGGACTATTCGACAAGTAATTCATCATTGTGCAGATAGCCACATGAATTGCTTCATTAGAATTAAATGGGCATTGACAGAAAACAAACCTGTAATAAAATTTTATCACGAAGATCTATGGGCTGAGTTACATGACAATTTAACTATGCCTATTGAACCTACATTATCTTTTTTGGAGGGATTGCATTTTAGATTGGCTTATTTAATGAAAAGCTTTTCTGAGTCAGACTTAAACAGATCTTTTATTCATCCTGAAAACAACAAAGAATATCAATTAAAAGAAATTATTGGTACTTATGCTTGGCATGGTAACCATCATTTAGCTCATATTACAGAATTAAAAAATAGAAAAGGCTGGTAATTATCAATCCTGATTTATATAAAAAATCCCAAACAAATGTTTGGGATTTTTTATTAGGGAATATTCAAATATTTATGAGTTTGCAAGGACACTCTCCATTTCGGATTATTCATTACATAATCAACAATTAACGGAGTCATCTCATCCTTTTTACTCCATTCTGGTTGCAGAAATAGAATAGCATTTTTGTTGACTTTTTCAGCTTGCTCCTCAGCAAAAATAAAATCATGTTTATTATAAATAATCACTTTCAATTCATCTGCATTTTCGTAAACAGTAGGTGTTGGTAATTTGTTTTTCTTTGGCGAAAGACAAATCCAATCCCAAGTACCAGAAAGCGGATAGGCTCCTGAAGTTTCAATATGAACTTTTAAATTCTTATCTTTTAATTTTTGCGTAAGCAACGTCATATCCCAAGTCAAAGGTTCTCCACCAGTAACAACTATAGTATCTGCATACTTATCTGCATTAGCAACAATCATTTCAACACTTGTTGGAGGATGCAATTCTGCATTCCAACTTTCCTTAACATCACACCAATGACAACCTACATCACAACCACCGATACGAATAAAATAAGCCGCTGTTCCTGTATGAAATCCTTCACCTTGAATGGTATAAAATTCTTCCATCAAAGGAAGCATAGCTCCTTTATTAACCTCTAATTGTATTTCTTTTGATAACATTCTAATAATTTAAAGCGCAAAGATAGTCAATTACAAAATGCTTATGGAATATGAATAAACATAATTCTAATGAATAATAACTCTTGATTATTTCTATAAAAAAAACCGATAGCCATAAGACTATCGGTTTATTAAAAAATTTTGAATATTACTATTTCAACGTTTTCAACGATGCAGTTGCATACGCATTAGTAGGATCAATAGTTAATGTTTTATTGAAATACTCAATTGCTTTAACTTTATCAGTATTAGCATAACTAGCTCCAATAGTATTATAGCTTTCTATAACTTTTTTAGTTACCGCTGGTTTAGCTAATTCATCAGCACCTTTTTCAGTAACGGCTGCCACATAAGCATCATAGAATTTTATAGTTAATGGATCGTTATCAAGCAAACTATTAGTTCTTGCTCTAAAAAGATATGCTTCATAATATGTTGGAGAAGCAACCAAAACTTTAGCAAAAGCATCATCTGCTTTTTGTAAAGCAATAGGATCTGGTTTTACATCTTTTTTGTTGTTTGCATAATAAAGTGCTAATCCTAAATATACATTGTCATCTAAATAATTTTTAGAATCTACATTAGCAGTACCTAATTCAAAAATTGAAGCAGCCTCTTTGTATAGTTTTTGAGTAAATAATTTTTTACCAATTTCATTTAAGTCTTCAACTGCTAAAGGCTCCATGTCAATAGCTTTTTTGATATCAGCAAAACCTGCATTAAATGCAATAGGATCTATAGACAAACCATCAGCACTTGTTCCTTTTTTAATTTTTGCCAAACCTAGATATAAGAAATCTTTTGCAATTATTTTATTTGCTGGATTACTTGTAAAAGTTTCCAAAGAATTAATAGCAACATCAATATTACCATTCTCATAAGCAGAATATCCTAAATAACGGAAAATTCTAGGATTTACTTTATCCAATTCTTTCATCTTGTTTGCTTCAACTTCAAGAGCAGCATAATCTTTAACAAGTATTAAGAAATCCGCACGACGCATTCTAGAATGAATAGAATAATCTGTCAAACTCATGTATTTTTCGTAATATCCAATAGCTGTTTTTAAATTCTCAGGTCCTTTTGAAGGCTTATTTCTTGCTATTTTATAATATGTTTCAGCTAGTTCTCTGTAAACAGGACCGTAGTTAGGATTAATAGCAATAACTTCGTTATAAGCTTTTAAAGCTTCGTCATAAGATTTAGCACCTTTTAACAAAACACCTAATTGCATTTTTGCTCTTAACAATGAATTGTCTGCTTGAAATGCATTTCTATAAGCAACATAAGCCTCATTTTGTTTGCTATCACCATAGTAAGCATCTCCTAAAGCTAATTGCACTTGAGCATCTAGTGGATTGTTTATAACCGCACGATTTAAAGTTGCAATAGCACTTTTATAATCTGGTTTAGAAACATTCATATAAGCTCTAGCAATATAAACATATTCTTCAACGTCTTTTTTACGCATATCTTTTGTTGCCAAAGCAAATTTAGCTTGAGCACCAACAAGGTCACTCTTTTCTAAATCCATTTGCGCCAAACCAATATAATTTAGCTTAGCTCCTTCATTACCAGTCAATCCTTTTTGAAAGTAGATTGATGCTGAATCCTCAACACTTTGTGTAAGATATATATTTCCCAAAATAAACGAAGCCGTTCCATTAGATGGTTTTGTTTGAATAATCGATTTTAAGATCGACTTTGCCTCTTCAAATTTTTCGGCATCAATTGCTTTTTTTGCTTGGTTTATATCCTGAGCATGGCTAATTGAAACCGATGCTATTAGAGCTATCCCAAAAATTTTAAATTTATTCATCTTTAATATAATTAATTTATTTTTTATCCTTGTTGATTTGTTTTCTGATATTAAGTTTTCTAGGAGGAATTTTAACTGGTAATAATCCTGATTTCAAAACTATTCTTTGACCAATATCACCCGCTACGAAAGATGCAAACCCCATTCCTAAACCAGAATATCCTTGACAATTGATTATATACAAATCACGTGCCAAAGCATATTTACCCTCAGCAATATTATTCTGAGTAGGCGAATAGTATTTTGAGTCCGAAAGACCTTTCACACTTAAAATAGTAACTTTTTCAACAAATTCTTGCATCGCTGGACTAGGTTGCGACAACCAGTTAACTCCAACAATACCAACCATTCCTTCGTTTTGAGAAACAAATTTAATTACTTCGTCGTTTGTTTTAAATGAAAAAACTCCTTTTTGAGGGATTGATTTTAGTCCCGCTAGAGTATTCATATAACGAACAGTACTTGAATTTGGATTATCAAAAACTAATCCTTTGATAGCTGTTCCTTTATAATTACCATTCATGAATGCAATTACATCCTGTAAAGCAATTAAAGTATCATTATCGTTTTTAGTGGTAATAAATGCAATAGCATCAATAGCAAACTTAGTTACTTTTGGAGCAATCTTTTTATTATCAAAAACTTTCATTTCTTCATTAGTCAACGTTCTCGACAAAACAGCTATACTAGCAGTATCTTTAACAAAAGCACGAATAACTTCGCTTTCAGATTTAGCATCTAGTTTAATTTTAGCCTCGTAACGACTTTCAAACACTTCTATCTGATCTTCAACAATTGGCTTCAATGTTTCATCTACCAAAATTGTTGTTGATCCTTTAAGTATTGTTTCTTTATTGCTTTTTGGTCCATTAGATTGGTTACAAGCAAAAAATAAAACGATAAAAGAAATAAAAATAAAATACGGAAGTTTTGCAAAATTTTTCATAGTCTAATTATTATTATCATTAATAATTCGTACAAACCTAATAAATGAATATACAATAAGAACAACGCCAAAAGCAATTCTATAGCTAGATTGCATTTGAATAGGGAAATTCTTCATAAAGATAATAAATAAACCTAAAACTAAATAAACAAGAAAAAACAAAATTCCTATAACGAGAAGAAATCGCTCTTTAAGCGATTTCTTCTGAAAACTATCAATTAAGTTTTTAATCATTATTCCGCAGATTGTATAGTAATAGGAAGAGAGTAAAGAACCCTAACTTTTTTACCATTTTGTTCTCCTGGATTCCATCTTGGACATTTGTTTAAAACACGAATTGCTTCTTTTCCAGTTCCATAACCAATATCTCTGATTACTTTAATATCTGTTAAAGACCCGTCTTTTTCAACAACAAAAGTCACATAAACTTTACCTTTCAAACCTTCTTCTTCTGGAGCCTGATAATTTTTACCTACATACGAGTAGAATTTTTCCATTCCACCTGGAAATTCAGGTTTCACTTCAATACCTGCAGTATTATAAATAGTGTTATCAACTTCTTCAACTACAGCTGCAGTTCCAGTACCTACTGGTTCAACAGTTAATTCAGCATCTGGGTCACCTTTTATAGTTTCACTACCAATTTTCTTGTCTTTTATTTCAGTAATTTTTGGTGGATCTTCTGTTACCTCTTCAGCTTTAGCCACTACTGGCTTAACAAATTTCACTTGATCCACTTTTGGTGGAGGTGGTGGAGGTGGTGGAAGGTTTTCTTTCGGTTTTTCTTTCTTAGGTGGCAATTTGATTGCAGTTAATTTTACATTTAAAGCCTCATCATCAGCAGATGAATCTGGAATTAAACTAGCAATCATTGGCGCACTTACAGAAAGAGCAAAAACCAAAGACCCTAATGCAAGTGATCTCCACATCGTTTTTGGATTTGATTTTCGCAACTCATAAGCTCCGTAAAGTTTATTACGTCCGTCAAATACGATATCAAGCCACTGCTTTTTATATATATCTAATTTCATTTTTATTAGTTATTAGGTTATTGAGTCATAAGATTGCTCTTATTTTCCTTCTAACAATTTCTGTTCTTCTGGTGTAATTTCATTAACAATTGCATAAGTATCAACTCCAACAATTGCCATTTCATCTAATACATCTACCAAGTTACGATAGTTTGATTTCTTACTTGGTTTGATAATTACAATGATTCCATTTTTTGGTTTTCCTTTAGCAGCAGAGTATTCCAAAACTAATTTCTTTCTTGAAATTAATTCTTTACGAATCCCTTCTTTACCATAAGCAAAATCTTTAGGAGCTCCTCCTGCAACAGGAGTAGCCAATATACCTACGTATCGAATCAATTTATTATTAGCACCCATCAAAATAGTCATCGTACGATTTTCATCAACTTTAACGTCATTTTTAGCCGTAGGATTATCTTCTTTATCTGGTAAAGCTAAATCCATGGATTGAGGTTTAGACAACGTAGTAGTAAGCATAAAGAATGTGATCAATAAGAATGCCAAATCCACCATAGCAGTTAAATCTACTTTTGAATTTTGCTTTTTACTTCTTACTTTTCCACCTTTGCCACCACCACCGTCGCCGGTATTTAATTCAGCCATTTTAGTGTATTTTTTTTAATTAAAAATTCTTAGATCTTAAACCAGTAACCAGATTAAAGTTATTGATTTTTTGATTTTGCAAAATATCCATCACTTTTTTGATTGCTGGATATTCTTCTTTAGCGTCACCTTTGATGGCAATTTGCAATTCTTTATCGTTCAACTCAATATTTGCAATACGAGAATTCTGAATCCAGTCTGCCAATTGATTATTTAATGAATCTTTTGGAATACCAGGTTGATTTGCTTTACTTCTATCTGCAGCTTTCATTGCAATAATGATTTTTAGGCTTTCCACAGGAACACCAAAATCATCCATTAACGCAAATTTAGTTGACTCATCTTCTGAAAAAGTAACTCCATATTTTTGACCCATCAATTCAAGAGCTCTTTTACGAACTTCTCTTCCTTTTACATCATAAAACACTACCCCTTTTCCTTTACCAATAGTGATAATAGCCAAATCTGAGGTTGGCAATTTTGCACTATTTGTAGATTGCGGCGTATCTACCGGCAATGCTTCAGGTATTTTAGCTGTCGCAGTCAAAATAAAGAAAGTAAGCAATAGAAAAGCTACATCACACATGGCAGTCATATCAATTGACGCTGCCTTTTTGGACATTTTTATTTTAGCCATTTATTGTTTTTTTAATATTCATTAAGCAATCATACCCTTTAAGAGTATTGATTGACTAACAAACTATTATTAATTATTTTAAACTTCCTCTGTATCTTCTGTAAGTATTTACAATTGCTGTACCAGCTTCGTCGATAGAATAAGTTAAAGTATCGATTTTTGAAGTAAATAAGTTGTACATGATGATAGCTAAAGCAGAAGTAGAGATACCTGTAGCTGTATTAATAAGTGCTTCAGAGATACCATTTGCAAGCATCGCTTGATCTGGAGTTCCAGAAGATGCTAATGCACCAAACGCTTTAATCATACCTGTTACTGTTCCTAATAATCCTGCAAGAGTTCCTAAAGAAACTAAAGTAGAAAGAATAGTCATGTGTTTTTCTAACATTGGCATTTCTAATGAAGTTGCCTCTTCGATTTCTTTGTGAATCATTTCTGAAGCTTGTTCGCTATCAAAACCTTCTTTTTTCACATCTTGGTATTTTACAAGAGCAGATTTAATTGCGTTTGCAACTGATCCTTGTTGTTTGTCACAAGCTTCAATAGCTTCGTCAATATGACCACCATTGATACTTCCTTGTACTTTTTTCATGAAAACATCTAAATTTCCTTTTCCAGAAGCTTTAGAGATAACAAAATATCTTTCGAAAGAAAAAACAATTACCATTAATAAACATCCTAATAATATTGGTACGATTGGTCCTCCTTTGTATACCATTGCTAAATAGTTTCCTGGTAGTGGGTGACCTGTATTTACTCCGCCTTCAAAATTAGACCCTGCACCCATGATGAAATTCCAAATTACCCATCCAACTGTAATACATGCTACAATGATGATTCCTGAAATCATTCCTCCTCCGTTTGAACTGCTTTCTTTTTTAACGTTTGCCATTTTTTTTAATTTTAATAGTTTTAAATAATTTTAATTTTATGTTTAAATAAACTTGTAGTGGAGCAAATTTATATTTTTAGTTCAAATAAAAAAACTTTTTTTAATTTAATTATAGTTAATTTTATTCAAGGAATAAAACATTTTTTTTTTACATCTCATTTGTTTCAAAAAAAAACAAACAAATTAATTATTTAATGAAAAAAACACATACTTTATACTCTAATTAGAATAATAGTACAATAAACCGACACAAAGAGTAGAAATAAAATATTTTTATTTGTTCTAAAGAAATCGATGTAAAATTAGTTATTATCACAAAAAAGCATTTAAAAACCGAAAGTTTAACAGGGGTTTTGACGAATTATAAAACAAGAAATTTAATGCGGAAGAAAAATCAGTTTTGTTGATGTTTTAATAATTTCTTGTTTGTTCAATTTCATCTTTCTAAACTTTCCTGAATTATAAAGAACCGCTTGATCACTATAATGTGCACTCATTTGATTTCCTGACTGTCCTGTTGGCAAAACACTCCAGCTGTTTTCAATATCCGAAAAATCGATAACTCTTCTTGTTGACGGTCCTCCCTTTACAATATAACTTCGATCATTAGTATAATCAAAAAACAAGTTGTTAATCACTTCATTTGAGCCTGAAACTTCAAAAGGGCCTAAATTAAAAAATGGCTTTAAAACCGCAATTTTTCCTAAAGGATGCTGATGTTCTACTGTATGCACTTTACTCCAAGTCCACGCTGTTACCAAATTGCCAAGCTGATCTTCTAAACTATGAATTGCTTGTTTGAAAGACATAGTTAGAATTTGATTCCTAGTTTCTTTTTTATTTTTAGTTTCAACATTATCCCACCAAAGCGATTCTTTATTAGCCATTTGTTTAGCTATTATTTGCTTCATGATATGTGTTCCTAGAAATTGCTTGAAATTAGCCTCTCCCATCTCATCTTCAAAAGTGTTTTTCAAATACAAATAAATCCATTTATTATAAATTGTCGGGCCTATATCTTCTATATTATTGGAACCATTCCAAGATTTTAGAACCGTCAAAGCTTCTTTTTCGTTTTTTGAAAATGTTTTATAATCAACTTCTGAAAGCAAATTTCTAACTACATCTGTAGCAACTGATGACCTATTATCAAAAATCATTTTACTAACTGCTTCTTTATCCCAATTGGATTTTGGAGCCAATAATTGATCAATTCTTTTTGCTCTGTCCTCTGGCAGATAATATCCTGGATACAAATACCCATCTATAGGTTCCGGTTGATTATTTGCAGAATAAACATAATTCCATTTTGGATTTACTGCCGACGGATTTTTGGAGAAATCCAAATATTCTTTAATATCATCTTCCCCACTCGCTCCATTCAAAATAAAATTAGTATTCACGTCTGTATTATGCTTATACAATTTTCCTGTTGCCCACCAAGCTACATTCCCATTAGCATCACCATACATAACATTTAATCCTGGCGCAGCAATAAGGGAAACTCCTCGCTGAAAATCTTCCATTTTTTTTGAGTGAGAAAGAATATAAACTGCATCCAAAATCTGAATTGGTTGTTGGGTATATATCCAAGAAAGTGCTACTGGTTTATCTACATTTAATCCTTCTATCAAATCATTCATAATAGGACCATGACGACTCACTTTTAGATTTAAAACTACATCCGAAGTATCTTTAACCTTTATGATTTTTTGAATCTGCTGGTACTCTTTAAAACCAGTTGGGGTTTTGTATTTCTTAGCATTTGAAGGATCGTTTTCCTCTTGATACAAATCAATATCATCATTTTCGAACATTGTCAAACCATAAGCATATTCCCTATTGTGCCCTAACAAAGGGAATGGAGTTCCAGCCAAATAAGAACCATACAACTCAAAATCAGGTGTTACTAAATGAGCTTCATACCATGTTCCTGGTTGTGAAAATCCAATATGCGGGTCGTTTGCAAAAATCACTTTGCCATTTTTAGTTTTCTCAGGAGCAATTACCCAACTGTTACTTCCTACAAATGGAGGAATTGGCGATTGCTCCAAAAGTGAAGCTATAGACTTAGCAATAGCTACATATTCTTGCGGTTGTTGTTTCGCATTTCTAATTCTGGTCGTATTAAAAGATCCGTCAATTCCAAAATCTTTCAAATACTCCATCCCATATTTATTCCGAATATCCGTCAATAAGGGATCTGATTTCTGAGCCATCGCAAAACTAAATGACATGTATCCAAAAATATTGTAGACATCTTTTATCGTAAATTTCTCTTTCTTAATGCCAATTAATTGAAATTCGACAGGTGTTTTCCCTTCTTCAATATATTGATTGATTCCGTCTAAATATGCTAAAGTCAATTGATAACTGGGACTATTTTTATCCAAAGTTGCAATTGCTTTTTCCGAAGCTTCTTCGATACCCAATCCCGCAAAAAACTTGTCGTTTTTTAAAGCAACCGAACCAAAAATTTCTGACAATCTTCCTGGTGCTATTCGGCGCATTAATTCCATTTGCCACAATCGATCCTGAGCATGTACATATCCCAAAGCTTCCATGGCATCTTTCGAATTATCTGCATAAATATGAGGAACTCCAAATTCATCAAAATAAACGGTGGTCTTATTCTGAATATTTTTAAGTTCAACTTCGCCTTCATACTTTGGCTTTAAATAAAAACCATACGCAATTAATGCTACAGACAAAAGAATAACTATTGAAAATAATACTAGAAGTACTTTTTTGATTTTTCCCATTTTGATTACATTTTGATTAACAAATATATAAGAATTAGAAGTTATTTAAATCATTCATTTTCTGGATAATACTTCTGAAGAAAACTTTCCGAGAAATATACGTCTATTTTGTTTAATAAATTTATAAATTTATTAAACAAAATAAATACCTTTGTTTAAAATTAAAAAAGATGAAACACATTTCAAAAGATGCAATTTCCCAAATGGAAAAAGTGGAAAGACTCAACCTAATCAATTCTTGTACGGGTTATAAATCAGCCAACCTTATTGCCACAAAATCAATTGATGGAAAATCCAATGTTGCTATTTTTAGTAGTGTTACTCATTTAGGTAGTGATCCAGCTCTTATTGGATTTATTATGAGACCAACGACTGTTCCGAGAGACACCTATAAAAATATAAGACAAACAGGTTATTTTACAGTGAATCACATAACCGTTGATATGATAGCCGATGCCCATCATACCTCTGCAAATTATGATCTTGGAGTATCTGAATTTGACAAAACAAATCTTGAAGAAGAATATAAAAATAATATAGACGTGCCCTTTGTAAAAGGGAGTCCAGTACAATTATACTGTAAACATATAAATGAATATTATATCAAAGAAAACGACACCATCCACATTATAGCCTCAATTGAGCATCTGTTTTTTAATGAAGATTTAGAACACAAAGATGGTTGGCTTCAAATTGACAAAGGAAATGTAATAGCACTAAATGGCCTTGATGGATATTGTTTACCAAAATTAGTGGACCGTTTTCAATATGCAAGAAAAGAAATTCCTACTAAATCATTTTTCTAAAAGCATAAAACTACATATTCTTCAATAAAATTGCCTTAGGATAGATGGGTCATGACATTTATCAGGTTTTAAACGGATGTTTATTTCAACCTTTGCATCTTATAAAAACGAATTCATTTACATGACAACAAACACAAAACCAATACATACTTTCCATATTCCGGTTATGGGATTGGCGTATACGATAGATAGCCCAATTCGTGTGGCTAAATATGGCATATCTTCTGTGATATCGATTGCCGATGATGAATTGATAGAAAAGATGAATACTTTTTATCATCAAAAATTTGATATTCCTTATCAAGAAATAACGCAAAAAATGCATGATTATCGTGCTGAACGTATTACTTCGTACTTAAATTTAGTCGATAAAATTGTAAAAGAAAAATTCGAAAGTTTCAAAACTGAATTAACAGAAAGCAAACTAGCATTAGAAAGCTATATTGCAATGTTGCCTAATAAATCTGAAATTAAAAAAGGATTACAAAGTTTAGTTGAAGATGGAATAGCTTTCAAAGAAAATATCAAAAATTATCTAGAAAGTCATTTGACTCCAGGTGATATTGACGTCAATATCATGACTAAATTAGACAAGGATAACTTCATAAAAGAAGAACAATTACCTGTAGCGTTCAATGATGCCCATGCAGCTCTTAGAGGATTTGCTAATAGTACATTAGAATCTTCAGTGGTACTTTCGGCAGGAATGAATCCTAGATTGTACAGCTATTTCGAAAATTTTCCTGTTTTTTATCCTGATACAACCAATAAATTACAAAAGAAAATAACTTTAAAAGTAAGCGATTTCCGTTCTGCAATGATTCAAGGAAATTTTCTAGCTAAAAAAGGACTTTGGGTTTCAGAATACCGAATTGAATCTGGATTAAATTGTGGTGGACACGCTTTTGCTACCGATGGTTTTTTATTAGGTCCTATTTTAGAAGAATTTAAACAGAAAAAAGACCAATTAATCGAGTCAGCACATAATTTAATGGTAAAAGCACTAGAGCAAAAAGGAATGCATGTTCCAGAAAAACCTTTAGATTTAAAAATCACTGTACAAGGTGGTGTTGGAACTGCTGAAGAACACGACTTTTTATTAGAATCATATAAAGTGGATTCTGTGGGTTGGGGTTCGCCATTTCTTTTAGTTCCTGAAGCAACTTCAGTTGATCATGCTACTCGTAAATTATTAGCTAACGCTAAAGAATCTGATTTGTACTTAAGCCATATTTCACCTTTAGGTGTTCCTTTTAATACCTTAAGAGGCACGACTAATGAGATTATGAAACAAAGAAGAATTCATGAAAACAAAGCTGGAAGTTCTTGTCCAAAGAAATTTCTTGCCTTGAATAAAGATGCTGATGGTAATGCCATTTGTACAGCTTCTAAAAAATATCAAGATGTAAAATTAGAAGAATTAGAAGCTAAAAAAGACTCTGTTTCAACAGAGACTTACACTAAGTTAAAAGATAGCATTACTGAAAAATCATGCCTTTGTGTTGGTTTAGCGAACGCCTCTTATTTAGAAAATGACATTAAAATAAAAGGACAAGCTCAAGGAGTTGTAATTTGTCCAGGACCTAATATGGCTTATTTTGACCAAGAAGTTTCACTGTCTGAAATGGTGCAACATATCTACGGAAATTATTCGGTACTCACCATTGCAGATCGTCCTAATATGTTTGTAAAAGAATTGAAAATGTATGTGGATTATTTCAAAAATGAAATTAAAGAAGTGGCAGATGAAATTACAGCGCCACAAATGAAAAAATTGAATGCTTTCAAAAATAATTTATTAGAAGGAATTGAATATTATCAAACATTGTTTTCATCAACTTCCTATTTTGAAAACAAATTAAAAGAAATACAAAATTATTTAAACCTTTATAAAATGGAATTAGCTGAAATTGAAGTTCCAAAATTACAAATGGTATAAAATTAATCCTAAATTTAGATTTGGTAAACAACAAAACATAGTAAAACTTAACAGACTTAATTCGTAATGATAGTGGTAAAATCTGAGATATTAAGTGCTATTAAGGAAACACAAAAATTTTGAATTAGTCTTTGCTCAAAACTGTGTTTTGTTGTTGATCCATCCATTAAAATAAAGAGAAACAAAATGAGATAATTCATTAATAATTACCGAAAAAAAATCTCGCTAGTAGTAGCGAGATTTTTTTTGCTTATTCTAATATAATTAGATGATTAACATAGCATCACCATATGAATAGAATTTGTATTGTTCTTTGATTGCTTCTTCATACGCTCTCTTCATTAAATCATGACCACAGAAAGCTGAAATCATCATTAATAAAGTTGATTTTGGCGTATGGAAATTTGTAATCATACATGTAGCCACACTAAAATCGTGAGGTGGAAAAACAAATTTATTAGTCCAACCTTCAAACGGATTTAAAGTTCTTTGTGAAGAAACTGAGCTTTCAATTGCACGCATAGAAGTTGTTCCTACTGCACAAATACGTTTCTTTTTCAATTTTGCGTCATTAACAATATCACAAGCTTCTTGTGTTATTTTTAGTTCTTCAGAATCCATTTTGTGTTTCGATAAATCTTCAACCTCAACTGGATTAAAAGTTCCTAAACCTACGTGAAGTGTTACTTCAGCAAACTTAATTCCTTTAATTTCTAATTTTTTCAACAAGTGTTTTGAGAAATGCAGACCAGCTGTTGGTGCCGCTACTGCCCCTTCTTCTTTTGCATAGATTGTTTGGTAACGTTCTGCATCTTCTGGAGTCACGTCTCTACTGATGTATTTTGGAATTGGTGTTTCACCAAGTTCTGTCAATTTGTTTCTGAATTCTTCATAAGAACCATCGTAAAGGAAACGCAATGTTCTTCCACGAGAAGTTGTATTATCAATTACCTCAGCAACTAACGAATCGTCATCACCAAAATATAGTTTGTTACCAATTCTGATTTTACGAGCTGGATCAACTAATACATCCCAAAGTCTTTGTTCTGCGTTTAATTCTCTAAGCAAAAAAACCTCGATTCTTGCTCCAGTCTTTTCTTTGTTTCCGTACAAACGAGCTGGGAAAACCTTAGTGTTATTTAGAATTAAAACATCTCCATCATCAAAATAATCGATAACATCTTTGAACATTTTATGTTCTATTGTTTGTTTTTTACGGTCAATAACCATAAGACGAGATTCGTCTCTGTTTTCAGCTGGGTATTCTGCAAGAAGTTCTTTTGGTAAATTGAATTGAAAATGAGATAATTTCATGTAGTCTATTTATTTAGGGTGCAAATATACGATTGTGAGATAGGCGTTGTCAAGTGTTTTGATGATTATTTTCAAAACCTGCTAATTCACTGCTCTTTAATGATGTTATAACTCGAAAGTTTTAAACCCTAAGCGCTCTAAATCTTTCCAGAAATCAGGATACGATTTAGAAACCACTTCCGCATTATCAATGATTATTGGAACTCTTAAAGCTAATGGTGCAAATGCCATCGCCATTCTGTGATCGTTGTAAGTAGCAATCGAAATATTAGAATTGATTTGATTTGAAGCAACTAGCGTTAAACTATCGTTAGTCACTTGAATATTAGCACCTAACTTAGTCATTTCAACATATAAAGCTTCCAATCTATCTGTTTCTTTAATTTTTAAAGTGTGAAGTCCTGTCAGATGGCAACCAATTCCTAAACCAAAACAAGTTACAACAATAGTTTGAGCAATATCTGGTGTGTTATTTAGATCAAATTTCACATCCTCAAAATTGAAATTTTCCTTTTTAGTTAGTGTCATTTTATTTTCATCAAAATGAGTTTCCACTCCCATTTTTGCGTAGATTTCGACTAAGGCTGAATCACCCTGCAAACTTGTCTCTTTGTAACTAGTCAAAGAAACTGAAGCTTGCGATGCTAAAGCTACCAAACTGAAAAAATAAGATGCCGAACTCCAATCAGACTCTACCGTCATTACTTTTGAATCAACTTCTGGCTTTGGATATACTTTGATAACATTGCCTTCAAAGCTAGTTTGAATATTCAAATCATTTAGCAATGCCAAGGACATTTTAATATAAGGAATAGAAGTAATGCTTCCTTCTAAAGTCAATTCTAAACCATTCTCTAATTTTGGCGCCACTAATAACAATGCAGAAATATATTGGCTACTCACATTAGCAGCCATTGTAACTTTCGAAGCTGTTATTTTTTGACCTTTAATTCTAATTGGCGGATAGCCTACTTCTTTTTCATAGGTTATTTTTGCTCCTAATTGTTCTAAGGCTTCTACCAAAATTTTGATAGGACGTTCCTGCATTCTAGACGAACCCGTCAAAACAACTTCTCTACCTTCGTTTACCGCAAAATAGGCAGTAAGAAAACGCATTGCAGTTCCTGCATGATGAATATCTACAACTTCTTCATTTCCTTTTAAAGCTTTTTGCATTACTTCGCTATCATCAGAATTAGATGTATTTGCAAGAGTAATATTAGAAAACAAAGCTTGCAAAAGTAATAGCCTATTGGTTTCGCTTTTAGAGCCAGTAACTGCAATTTGAGCTTGTAAATTAGATTGGGAAGTTTGTAACAGTAAATTCATGTTTTTAAATATCGGTTATGAATTATGAGTTATAGCCTTGGGCTTTTGACTCAAATAATTTAGGGACGCAATTTACCACTCCTCCTTCACAATTCATAATTCATAACTGATAAATTATTTAAGTTTCTCGTTGTTTTTGTGACGGTCTTTATCGCGAACAGATTTCAGATCCATTTTTTTATCAAAAGCAGCTTGCAAATCAATTCCAGTTTGGTTAGCCAAGCATAAAACCACAAAAACTACATCTGCTAATTCTTCACCTAAATCTTTGTTTTTATCGCTTTCCTTTTCGGATTGTTCTCCGTAACGGCGAGCTATAATTCGGGCCACTTCACCTACTTCTTCTGTAAGTTGCGCCATGTTAGTCAACTCATTAAAGTAACGTACACCGTGTTCTTTAATCCAAGTATCTACTTCTAGCTGGGAATTTTTTAAGTTCATTATTCTTTGTTTATTTAACCCTTCAAGGATTGTAAATATAATATTTGTATTCTGTTATCAAATTTTCGTTAAAATGATTTTCTCGTTTTGTTTTTCAATCATTTTTTGATAAAACTCTTTTAGCATCGAATAATATTCCGATGAAATAATCGCCGCATTAATTTGGTAAACCGCCGATATTTGTATTGCATTTCCTGAAGTATTAGTCAAATATTTAAACATCCCCAAATTATCTTGCATCGATAAAATAGTAGTTTCAGGAAGTGTCTCTATCTTATATCCTTCAGGAATTTGAATATTTATAGAATATTTATCCATAAACGGATATCCATAATCTACTGGATACTCTCTTACTTCTTGTTTAAAAGGATTTTGCTTTTCGGTGTAAAACAACATTGGATTCACATAGATTTTTCCACCGATATTCTCAACTAAATTAGAACCAATAAATGAAAATATTTCTATTGCTGGTAATTTCAGCTCCTTCTCATTCGTTCTGGAATACTCTTTCACTTCAATCTTATCATTATCATTTTCTAATTTTTCCAAGTACGATTCTTCTTTTATATCTTCAATTTTTTTTCTAAAAATCATAGCATTATGGTCAGTTCTTTGGCGTCTCAATTTACCAGAAACCAATCCCGTCCCATCAATCGCATAATTCATTGCAATCAAATCATTGGAAGATGTTTTTGGCATTAAATCCACTTCAATTGAAGTGCCATCTTTTCGAATCAATCTTCCCACCCAGTTTAAGGCTCTAAAAGGCAAAACATTTGGAGTTGAGTATGCATCTGAGGCATCTAATAAGGTTAAATCGGTTCCGTTTTCAACGGCTGCAATTACATAATTAAATGCATTTCTATTAGGGAATATAGCTACCCCGTTAGATCGGGTACTTACCAGAACTGGGTTCGCAGTTAATCCTGCATAACGCAACATTGCGGTAAGCATTAGATTAATTTCGGCAATATTTCCAGTTTTATCTTTATAAGCTTTTTTTACACCGTCATTACAACTGTATCCATTATAATCGTTCCATTTTACTCTGGTTTTAACAAAATTAAATATTGCATTAATTTTTTCTTCTGGCGAAGTAAGTCCTGCAAGAACTCCTTTTAAATCTTCTTCAAAATAGCCTGTTTTGCTTAATTCAGGTCCAAAATCATCATAGTCATATATGGTTTTCACCACTGCTCCCCAATCCGTTGAGAAAGTCTTATAAGGTTTGCCCGGATATTTAGTCATTGATAATTCCTGTACTAAACTACAAGTATAATTATCAACATTATTCACATAAGATTCATCTTTCATTGCCGGCAAATTCTCAGCAATGTATGTAGTTATCGTTTCTTGATACTCTAATTGATCTTGAACAAATGTACTAGTTGAACCAGATAACCCTGTCCCATTAGTCCTTTCTAAACTTGACAATCTAACTACTTTTTGTTTTTTTTCTTCTGTAATCTTAGGAAAAATATATCCTTTTTGATTTGTATTATAAACAAAATACTCCGGAACAAAAGTTTTATATTCTGAATAATTTACTGGAATACTTGTTTGAAAATTCCATCCTCTTGGACTTCCTATGCTAAAGGATCGCACTGCATATTTAAACTCTATAACCGATCCTTCTTTTACATTTGGCATAACTATCTTTTTTTGACCCCAATATCTATTTAGCTTCTCATCGAATTCTCCATCACTTTTCAATTTAGTTTTTTCTATCTTCCCACCCACTAAATTATAGGTTATCGCATCCGAATAAGAAACAATCTCTTTTGAATTATCGCCTATGTAGTATTGCACTTTTTTATTAGCCCAATCATAACCTTCTTTTTTATATATTTTAATACGAGTTTTAACTTCGGTAATCATAACAAACCCATTTTCTTGAGAATACTCATAAGTATTCCTCCCTTTTTCAAATAAAATGGCAGCCACAGCAGATGTATCTGTTGGATGCACTTTTTGTTGAAGTTCATCAATTGAAACTTTACCCAATTCGAAATTTTGGGCTGTACTATTTAAAAAGGTAACGAATAGCAATAAAAAAAGTAGTGTTTTTTTGAATGACATATCTGTAATTAATTTAAGGTTAGAATAATTTTGGCATTGTCGTTTTTTGAAATTTGCTCCATAAAAAGGCGGTATTCATCGTATTCTTTGTTTGAATACAATCCCTTTTTTACGAATAAAGTCCTCTTGTATATCAAATTGGAAGCGTCTTTTTTTATAATCTCCGTTTTATATGCTCCGTATTTACTGTTAAGTTCAAAATTAGCAGGTAAAAATTCAATAGAAAATCCATGCGGAAGCACAATATTTATCTCATCGGTATCTACATAACCTCTTTGTATTTCAAAAGGATTTTTACGGTTTCTAATTCTTTTTATACTCCCTGTATATTGATTAAAAACATTTACAGCAAACATCATTTTTCCGTTAGAAATTATTCCATAATTTACCGCATTTATTTCAATATTTTCTGCTAATTTTATATTTTCCTTATCATCAGAAAAGATTATCTTTCCTAATTTCAAGTTATTTATGTTATCCCAATAAGCTTTATAATGAGACTCTTTCTCTATTGGATTCCAATTTTGAATAGGTGCTTTTCTGCTATATTGTGAACCTTGAGAAACAATAGTAATTTTTCCAGACAAATCCCCATTTGTAGACAAAGTATAGGTACCCCAATCTTGTTGCGTATTTCCTTCATCATGGTATACATTTGTTCGAACAATTTCTCCTCCGCTTGGCTTAACTACTAAAACGGTTCTGTCGTCTGTAAAAGTCCCTTGATAACCAAAAGGGTCATCTTGACTCGTACATTCTAGCCAAGTATATCCGTTACCTATAGGAATAGCCAAAATAATATGATTCCCTTGTTGCGAAACAAAATCAGAAATAATATCCGTTTTATAATTACTTCCGTATAATTTAGTATAATAAGACGGCACATCTACAGCAGTAAGTAATGCCTTAGTATAATTTGTCAAAGCTTTGCAATCTCCATACCCTAATCGATCTACATCAGCTGCTGGCATTGGCTTCCACCCTCCGATACCTTCTTGAATACTGACATATCTAACTTTCTTTTGAACATAATCATAGATCAATTTTGCTTTTTTAATCGGATCTTTTTCTTCCCCTACCAAAAGTTTCATTTTGGCTTTAGTTTCTTCAGGAATTACTTCCGTTCCTGCTAAAATTTCATCAAACCACCATTGTCCAAATTCTTTCCAAGTTTTTGCTTTTCCATCAACTCCTTCTAGATGAAAAAGCTCAAGTCCCATCATTACTTTTGGAAAAATAGTACTAAAAGCAGGGCTGTAGTCTTCGTTTTTCTGCGCTAGAATATTAGTTGCTATGTAAGATAGTTGTGTAGCTGTATCAGTCGTTTTTTTTATTTTAAAGTTTGAAAAGTTGAATTCCATTTTTCTAAAACCCAAATTATCGGGATAATTGACATTCAAAACACTTTTTTCAACAGTTACAAAATAATCTGTTACAGGAAACCATTGTGGTATAAAAGCAGTTGTAGAAGTTTCAATTTCACTATCATAAACTATTGTAAATGGATACTGAATAGGTGTGTAGTCTAAATACAGATAGCGATTATCCGAAAATATGGTGGCACCATCCGCAGCGCTTTGATCTTTAAAATCCTTTCGCTTAATTTTTTTAATTTCTTTTCCGTCAGAGTCAAAAAC
The DNA here is from genome assembly GCF_003634825.1 of Flavobacterium sp. 123. NCBI lineage: Bacteria > Pseudomonadati > Bacteroidota > Flavobacteriia > Flavobacteriales > Flavobacteriaceae > Flavobacterium > Flavobacterium sp. 123. The sequence continues at coordinate 1,838,591 of NZ_RBXD01000001.1, read as the reverse complement.
CGTTGCCTCAATAGCTTTAATAGTTGTTCTTTTGTCATAACTTTCGGCAGCATCTATAGCACCGAGTCCTTTTTCATTAAGGACCGTAACAACTCTTTTAGTCTTGACTGTCATGTTTCTTTGTGAAACAATACCAATATCAATTTGGTTCAAACGGACAACAGAATTGGCATTTTGCTTTAAGCTGTCTGGAATTGATAAAGTTGAATATTCTAGTTTTTGTGAGAAAACAAAAGTTGTGAATAACAATATTATAAGATAACCATATTTAAATCCCATAAAACCTTCTTTTTTTAAGTAAAAATACAAGAAAATTTTTGCTAAATAAAAGTTAATCTCTATTTTTAGTATCAATTAGTATAGTTACTGGTCCATCATTGACTAATGCAACTTTCATGTCAGCACCAAAAACACCAGTCTGAACATTTATGTCAAGTTCCTTTTCTAATGTTTTTACAAAATTCTCATAAAGTGGAATAGCAACTTCAGGCTTAGAAGCCTTTATATAGGATGGTCGATTGCCTTTTTTGGTCGAAGCTTGAAGTGTAAATTGTGAAACAACAATGATTTCGCCATCAATATCTTTTACCGAAAGATTCATCACCTCGTTTTCATCGCCAAAAATACGAAGATTTGCTATTTTGGGGCAAAGCCAATTAATATCTTCTTGATCATCAGCATCTTCAATTCCGACTAAAACTAGTAATCCTTTTTGAATATTAGCTACAATTTTATTATCAATAGTTACAGAGGCAGAAGAAACTCTTTGAATTACAGTTTTCAAAATAATTATAAATTATAAATTACTCCCTAGTTTTATCGCTAATTATTCGGTCTTCATTATGAATATCGGTACGGTAATGTTCATCATCACCTTCTAGGATTTTAAGGTAACTTCTGTAGCGCGACCAAGCAATTTCGTCTTTTTCCAATGCTGCTTTTATAGCACAATGTGGCTCATCTTTATGCAAACAATTGTTGAATTTACATTGGCCTTTCAACTTGAAAAATTCAGGAAAATAGCCACTTATCTCTTCTTTTTCCATATCAACAATTCCAAAACCTTTAATTCCAGGAGTATCAATAATTTTAGCGTCAAAAGACAAATCATACATTTCTGCAAAAGTTGTAGTATGTTGCCCTTGCTTACTGGCCTCAGAAATTGTTTTTGTTTTTAAATGCAAAGTAGGTTCCATCGCATTGACCAAAGTAGATTTTCCCACACCTGAATGTCCAGAAAACATACTTACTTTTCCAACCATCATTTCTTTCAAGGTATCAACTCCTTTCATTTCAGTTGATGAAACGCGCAGACATTTATATCCAATTTCTTGATACACATGCTGCATATACAATTGTTCATCTAAAGTAGCATCATCAAAAGTATCTATTTTATTAAAAACCAAAATAGTTTCTATGCCGTATGCTTCTGCTGTTACCAGAAATCGATCAATAAAATTAAAAGTTGTTGGAGGATTATTAATGGTAACTAACAAAAAAACGCAATCAATATTTGAAGCAATAATGTGCATCTGATGCGATAAATTCACTGATTTTCGAACAATATAATTCTTTCTATCATGAATTTTATTAATAGTTCCAGTAATAGCATCTGATGTTTCCTCCAATTCATAATCCACAACATCGCCGACAGCTATTGGATTTGTGCTTTTAATGCCCTTCATCCTAAACTTCCCTTTCATACGACACTCTATAAAATCGCCACTTTCAGATTTTACGGTGTACCAACTCCCTGTAGATTTGTAAACTAGTCCTGTCATACTGCAAAGGTAAAATTTTGTTTTAAGTTTATCCTGACACTTCGGTATAAAGTTTAATTTTTTTAAAAATACTGTTAAATAAAAAAATCCTCATGACTTCACGATAGAAGCCTTGAGGATTATTATTTAAAAAAAGAATTTAGAAACATCAAAAAACACTATGTATTCTAAAATGTTTTTGAATTCCTAACAGACTAATTATTCTTTTTCATATGGAAAATTTCTACCTACTTTTCTCATCATTCTTTCCATCATCGCACTAGGAGAACTCATAACATCTTCAGCCATTTGTTTGTAAAACCTCCATACCAAACTACCATCTTTCCCATCGTTTATTTGCATAGTTAAAGCACCTGTTGCAACACTGCCTGTGCCAAAACCTACTAATAATGTAAGTACTATTGCCCCTCCTTCACTTTTAGTTTTTTGGTAAGAATAAGAACATTTTATTACCGCATCCACCCCTAATAGTTTAGCTAATTCTTCTGGTGAAGTTTCGGATAATTTATCTATTAAATCGTTCTTTTTCAAAAGTGCATTTGTTTTTTCAACATCTTGAACCACTACTGAGTAATCAGAAGATTTTCTTAGGAGAAAAGTGTACATTCCAGTTTGCATGTCAGTACCTAACTTCAGTTCTGCTTCTTTATTTGCTGCAGCATCAAAGTCTTTTGGTTGTTTTCTATAACTTATGGTTGCATTAAAAGGTAATATCGCAACTGTTTTATGAGTTTTAATAATTTCTTTCAAATTTGGAGATTCAAATATTTGCTTATCTTGAGCTTTTCCCAAAAAGAAAAACATTAAAAAAAGCACACTTAAAATTCCTTTAAAATTATTTTTAGAAGTAAATGACAATTGTTTTTTCATTAAGTTTAGTGTAAAAATTAATACTGTTTTATTGTTATGATGCAATAATACACAAAAAAATCCCCACAATTAGAAAACTGTGGAGATTGATTTTATAAAAAATAAGAATTAAGAGTTTAATATTTTCTCTTGGTGTTCAATACTTTCTTGATGGATTCCTTTGAATAATTTTACGATAAATTCTTCTGTTAATCCTTTTTTAGCACCTTCAATAACCATTTTTTCTTGGATTTCATTCCAACGGTTGTTTTGAAGAACTGCAACATTAGCTTCTTTTTTAACTTGACCAATTTCGTCAGCTACTTTCATACGTTTTCCTAGCAACTCTAATAAATTAGCGTCTAACACGTCGATATTAGCTCTTAATTTTGTCATTTTTTGATCAAAATCAGCTGTATCACCACTTACTTTTCTAACTTTCAAATCTTTGAAAATTTGTTTCAATGCATCTGGAGTTACTTGTTGAGCAGCGTCAGACCATGCATTATCAGGATCATTATGTGTTTCGATAATCATACCATCATAATTCAAATCTAATGCCTCTTGCGTTACTTCAAGAATCATATCACGGTTTCCTGTAATGTGAGATGGATCAATGATTAATGGTAAATCAGGGAATTTATTTTGCAACTCAATAGCAATTTGCCATTCTGGAATATTTCTGTATTTAGTTTTTTCATAAGTAGAAAAACCTCTGTGAATCACTCCTAAGTTTTTGATTCCAGCAGCATACAAACGTTCCACACCACCTAACCATAAAGCCATATCAGGATTTACTGGGTTTTTGATCAATACAATTTTATCTGTACCTTTTAGCGTATCAGCAATCTCTTGAACCGCAAATGGATTTGCAGTTGTACGAGCACCAACCCATAATACATCAATATCATTTTCTAAAGCTAATTTACAGTGTGCAGCTGTAGCAACTTCCGTTCCCATTAGCAATCCTGTTTCAGCTTTTGCTTTTTTCAACCATTTCAAACCAATTTCACCTACACCTTCAAATCCTCCTGGACGTGTTCTTGGTTTCCAGATTCCTGCTCTAAATACACTTACATCTGAATCTTTTAACTCATGAGCTATTTTCAATACTTGTTCTTCTGTTTCAGCACTACAAGGTCCTGCAATCACAAATGGATGAGTCAAATTGAATTCATTCAACCAATTTCTCATTTCTTTCTTGTTTTCCATCTTTTCTAATTATTTTTTAATGTTTATTCCGTTTAATATTTCTTTTATTTTATTCACACTTTGCATTTCGTTGTAAATAGCATCGTAATCTTCGTTCTCTAATAACTCTTTAAATTTGGACAAATTAGAGATATATTCTTCTAATGTTTTTACAACTTGTTTTTTGTTCTGTTTAAAAATTGGTGTCCACATAGCTGGTGAACTTTTGGCCAAACGCACCGTACTTTCAAAACCAGAACCTGCCATATCAAATATATCCTGCTCGTCTTTTTCTTTATCAATTACAGTTTTCCCAAGCATGAAAGCACTAATATGAGACAAATGTGAAACATAAGCTATGTGCTTGTCATGTGATTTTGGATCCATATATCGGATTCTCATTCCCATGGCTGTAAAAAGCTGCAATGCTTTTTCTTGTAATTTGAAAGTCGTTTTTTCTACTTCACAAATAATATTTGTTTTACCTTGAAACAATCCTTTTATTGCTGCTGAAGGCCCTGAAAACTCTGTCCCTGCAATAGGATGTGTAGCAATAAAATTCCTTCTTCTAGGATGATTTGCAACTGCTTCACAAATAGGTGTTTTTGTTGAACCTACTTCAAAAACAATTGTTTTTTCTCCGATTACATCCAACACTTTTGGCAAAACTGTTAAAGCCACATCTACAGGAACTGAAACTATTACAAAATCGGCTTCCGCCAAATTTTCAAAAGTAGCTCCTGCATCAATCACGCCTATAGCAATGGCTTGTTGTAAATGATTTTCATTACTATCAATTCCATATATTTTAGCTTCAGGATACAGACCTTTTATGTCCAATACCATTGAACCTCCTATCAATCCTATTCCTATTACGTGTATATTCATATTTCATTCAATATCAATGTCAATTGCAAAAATCAATGACAATTATAATCTAAAACCTTTCTATTGCTTCTTGAACTTTTTCTTCTTTCACACAAAGTGCAAATCGAATATATCCTTCTCCATTACTACCAAAAATTGTACCTGGCGTGATAAAAATCGATTTTTCGTATAATATTTTATCAATAAAATCTTCTGCTGAAGTTACTCCTTCTGGCAATTTCGCCCATACAAATAATCCAACTCCTTCTCTATAAACTTCACAACCTAATTTCTCGGCCAATTGCTCCGTTAAAATTCTTCTTTTTTGGTAAACGGCATTCATAGAATCAAACCAAGATTGCTCACTTTTTAAAGCTTCGATTGCTCCTTTTTGAATTCCATAAAACATTCCGCTGTCCATGTTGCTTTTTACTTTCAAAACGGCATCAATACAAGCTGCATTTCCTAAAACCATTCCAACTCTCCAACCTGCCATATTGAAGGTTTTAGACAAAGAATTCAATTCTAAAGCTACCTCTTTTGCTCCTTCAACTTGTAACAAGCTCATCGGATTGTCATTCAAAACAAAACTATATGGATTGTCATTAACTAACAAAATGTTATGTTTTTTGGCGAAAGCCACTAATTTTTCGAACAATTGTAAACTTCCTCTTGCGCCTGTTGGCATGTGTGGATAACCAATCCACATAATTTTAACTTTAGATAAATCTAATTTTTCCAAAGCTTCAAAATCAGGCTCCCAATTATTAACTTCTTTCAAATCGTAATAAACGGGCACCGCTCCTACTAAATTCGTCACCGAAGTATAGGTTGGATATCCTGGATTTGGAATCAAAACTTGGTCCCCTTCATTCAAGAAAGCCAATGAAATATGCATAATTCCTTCTTTAGAACCCATCAAAGGCAAAATTTCAGTATTCGGATTCAACTGAACATCAAAGTTATTTTGATAAAAATCAGCCATTCCCTTTCTTAATTCTGGCAATCCTTGATAACTCTGATATTGATGTGCATTTTCATCTTGCATAGCCGAAACTATCGCATCAATTACCTCTTGAGAAGGCTTCAAATCTGGACTACCAATTCCCATATTAATGATTGGTTTTCCCTCAGAAGCCAGTTGTCTCACTTCTCTAAGTTTTGATGAAAAATAGTATTCTTCAATTATATCCAGACGTTTTGCTGTTGTAATCATTTTTTTATTTTAAAATTCTTGCGGTTTTTATCTCCCAACTTTTGATTTCCTTACGGCTTTGTATTTTTATATTCTCCTAATACTTTAAAATACTCTGCCATAATCTCTAACAATGATTTTGCTTTAGCATAATCTTCATATTTATCGAAAGTAACATCCACAAAAAACGAATATTTCCAAGGCGTTTCTATTTTCGGCAAGGACTGAATCTTAGTTAAATTCAATTTGCAATCACTCATTACATTTAATACGGCTGCTAAACTTCCGCGTTTATGATCCAATTCAAACTTGATAGAAGCTCTGTTTATCTCTTCTTTTGAAACAAAATTATCTTCTTTATTAATAATAACAAATCGTGTCATATTATTATTAATCGTCTGAATTTCTGGCGCCAAAATTTCTAAATCATACATTTCCGAAGCCGTTTTGCTAGCAATTGCAGCAATACCCTTTAATTGCTTTTCATGTATTCTTCTTGCTGTTTCAGCAGTGTCTTTATCCTCAACTATTTTAATATTTGGATATTTTTTCAAGAACTCCATACATTGCAATAATGCCATTGGATGAGAATGAACTTCTAAAATATCCTCTATTTTTTGACCTTTCAGAGCCATTAAATTTTGATGAATATCCATGTAATGCTCTCCAATTATATGTAAATTATTCTTATCAATTAAGGCATAATTAGGGATAATTGGACCAGCAATAGAATTCTCAATTGCCATAACCGCCTGATCTGATTTACCTGAAATCAAACTGGAAACCAATTCTTCAAACGACAAGCACTCATCTACGTCAACATTCTTTTGATAGTATTCTTGAGCCACCTGATGATGGAAAGATCCTTTTATACCTTGTATCGCAATTTTTGTTCTCATTTAATCAAAAAAAAATCCTGATTTTCATCAGGATTGTATATTAGTTTTATTTGTTTCTTATTTTTCAAATAACCATAGCACAATCCTTTATTTCCTAAAGAAGAAATAAAAAGTGTTGCTAAAATAAAAACGGTTATTAGACATTGTGTTCGTTGATTTTTTAAATAATATCATTGCAAATGTAGAACATATTTCAAATCAACACAAAAAAAAATATGATTTTATGTAACAAAAAAAGAATTCTTTGTTAAAAGCACTTTTTATTAAATAAAATCGAAAAAAAATAGATTGACATTCCCTTTTTTTATTGATTTCAAAATCTAAAGAAAAGAAAATCAATTCATTTTTAGCTTTTTAACCCTCAAAGGAGCTTCTTCTCCGTTCACAATTGACCAAGAACTCATTGCGATTGCTTTTATAATCTCAGTCATATTATCTAAATCCAAAGTAGAAACCGCATCACTCAATTTATGATAATTAGGCTCAATATCCATTTTTGAAGTTGAAATTGTATGCGCAGGAACTCCTAAAGCTGCCAGTCTAGCATTATCAGATCTATAGAAAAGCTGTTCTTGCGGATATGGATCTGGATTAAAATTAAAAGCAGTTCCTTTCAAGTTTTTCTGTAAAATAGCTCCAAAATCTGATTTCTCAAAACCAGTAATATATGCGGAGTTTTTGCCCCATTTACTTTCCGTGCCTATCATTTCAATATTAAACATGGCAACTACTTTATTCGGATCTATATTTTTGGAGAAAAAAGCGGAACCAAAACCACCAACCTCTTCACCAGTAAAAGCTACAAATACTATAGTGCGTTCATTTTGATTTAATTCTTTGAAATACTTTGCCAAAGCTATCACAGCTGTTGTCCCTGAAGCATCATCATTTGCACCATTATAAACAACATCATCACCAGCATTAACTGCATCAACTAAACCTAAATGGTCGTAATGCGCCGAAAAAACAACATATTCCTCTGGCTTTGACCTTCCAGGAAGAATCCCAATGACATTATTTGCGTTTTTCTCTTCAACAACAAACGCTTGTCGGTAATTTTTTAAATCCTTAAAATAAACAAGACCCGTCTTTTTAAATTCATTTTCAATAAACGTAGAAGCTAAACCTATTCCTTCTGTAAAAATTGCTCTTCCCATCATTTTATCTGAAGCCAACTCCGTTTCAATTCTCACAATTTCTTTTTGAAGAATTACTGGTTTTTCCTGTGCATGCGCTAAAAAACCTAAAAACAAAAACAACCAAATACTTTTATTTTTCATATTCTTTAAATTCGTTTTAAACCCCATTTGAAATTATATGTTGTAAATATATAAATCTAATTAACATTCTTAGTAGCCCACAGAAAAATTAAAACTTTACAACAGTCGTATATAAAAACAATAAATCAATAGTTTTTCTGTTTACTTTTGCAACAAATAATAAATCATGTCAATAGAAGTAAATAACATCTCTAAAAGTTACGGTGCCCAAAAAGCATTGGACAACATTTCCTTTTCTGTAAAAAAAGGCGAAGTGGTAGGTTTCTTAGGGCCAAATGGCGCTGGAAAATCGACTTTAATGAAAATATTGACAACTTATATTGCAGCTGATGAAGGCTCTGCTACAGTAAATGGATTTGATGTCAACACACAAGCCAAATCTGTACAACAATCCATCGGATATTTACCAGAACACAACCCGCTATATCTGGATTTATATGTACGAGAATATTTAGCTTTTAATGCTGATGTTTATAAAGTTGCTAAATCTAGAATTGAAGAAGTAATTCAATTAACTGGTTTATCTTCTGAAAGTCATAAAAAAATAGGACAATTATCCAAAGGATATCGTCAACGTGTAGGTCTTGCCAATGCCTTACTCCATAATCCAGATGTTTTGATTCTTGATGAACCAACTACAGGTTTAGATCCCAACCAATTAATCGAAATCAGGAATCTGATTAAAAACGTAGGGAAAGACAAAACTGTTTTTCTTTCTACACACATTATGCAAGAAGTCGAAGCCATTTGTGACCGCGTTATTATTATTAATAATGGAAAAATTGCAGCCGATAAAAAACTAGAAAACTTAATTACCGAAGCTACAGAACAAATTATTGAAGTTGAATTTGATAAAAAAGTAGCCGAACAAGTTATTGCAAAAATTGAAAATCTTTCTTCTTATAAAAACACGAACGAAATGATTTGGGAATTAACATTCAAAACCGACAAAGACATGCGTCCAATAGTTTTTGATTTTGCCAATTCAAATGGTTTGAAAACCTTACAACTCAATCAGAAAAACAAGAATTTAGAAACTGTTTTTAGAGAGATAACAAAATAATAGTACGAATAAAAAAAGCTTCCATTGGAAGCTTTTTTTATCTTTTAAAGTTTAGTTAAAAAACTTTACTTGCTATTTGTCGGATGTTTTCTGATTTTCCCATAGAATAATAATGCAGCACAGGAACTCCTGCTGCTTTCAATTCTAATGATTGTTGAATTGCCCATTCTATTCCTACTTGTCTGATATCAGCAGGTGTTTTGCATTTATCAATCGCATTTATCAAATCTTCGGGTAAATCAATTCTAAATATTTGAGGTAATATTTGCAAATGTCTTTGAACAGCGATAGGTTTAATTCCAGGAATAATTGGAACCGTGATACCAATTTCTCTTGCTTTAGCTACAAATTCAAAGTATTTAGTATTGTCAAAAAACATTTGAGTTACCACATAATCCGCTCCTGCATCTACTTTCTCTTTCAATCTTTTCAAATCTGAAATCAAGGAAGGAGATTCTAAATGCTTTTCAGGATAACCCGCAACACCAATACAAAAATCAGCCTTGTTATCAATATCCATTAGTTCATGTAAATATTTACCTTGATTCAATTGATAAATTTGATCTACTAAATCAACAGCATATTTATTCCCTCCTTCTTTAGGCACAAAAGATTGTTCGTCTTTCATTGCATCACCACGAAGAGCCATCACATTGTTAATTCCTAAATAATTACAATCTACTAACATGTACTCTGTTTCTTCTCTAGTGAAACCACCACATATTAAATGCGGCACAGTATCTACTTGATATTTATGTTTGATAGAAGCACAAATTCCCAATGTTCCAGGGCGCATTCTAGTTAATTGCTTATTCAATAAACCATTGCCTTTATCCACATAAATATACTCTTCACGAGAAGTAGTTACATCAATAAAAGGAGGTTTAAACTCCATCAACGGATCAATATTATCGTATAATTCCTGAATATTTTTGCCTTTTTGAGGCGGAACAATCTCAAAAGAGAATAATGTTTCTCCTTTAGCATTTTCTATATGTTGTGTTACTTTCATCTTATTTTTTTGTTGAAAGTTTAAGGTTTAAAGTTCTCACGAGCAACTTTAAACCTTAAACATTAAACTTTTTTTAATCTGCTATATTTGGATTTAGCCATTTCATTGCCATATCTGTAGAAATGTTTCTACGTTTAGCATAATCAATAACCTGATCTTCTTTTATTTTTCCAAGTCCAAAATACTTGCTTTCTGGATTTCCAAAATAATATCCTGAAACCGATGAAGCTGGCCACATCGCCATACTCTCCGTCAAAGTCACTCCTATTTCTTCCGCTACATTTAGTAATTTCCAAATAGTTGGTTTTTCTAAATGGTCTGGACAAGCTGGATAACCTGGTGCAGGACGAATTCCTTTGTAATCTTCGGCAATCATTGCTTCTGCACTTAAAGATTCATCCGAAGCATATCCCCAAATTTCTTTACGTACTTTTTCATGTAAATATTCAGCAAAAGCTTCCGCAAAACGATCTGCTAATGCTTTGACCATGATTGAATTATAATCGTCTAAGTCTTTTTCAAATTCAGCCGCCCATTCATCAACTCCAAAACCTGTTGTTACACAAAACGCACCCATATAATCCGTTTTACCTGAATCTTTTGGCATTATGAAATCCGACAAAGCCATATTTGGAGCGCCTTTTGTTTTTTGTGATTGTTGACGTAAGGTTAAGAATTTCTCTAACACTTTCCCGCTTTCATCACGCAATTCAATATCGTCATCGTTGACTTGATTGGCCGGAAAAATTCCGTAAATACCTTTGGCTGTCAATTTCTTTTCGTCCAAAATGACTTGCAGCATCGCTTGTGCATCTCTAAAAACAGAAGTAGCTTGTTCTCCAACAACCTCATCCGTAAGAATAGCGGGATATTTTCCAAACAATTCCCATGTTCTAAAAAACGGTGTCCAGTCGATGTAAGGAACCAAAACATCAAGAGCTACTTCGATTGTTTTTGTTCCAATAAAATTAGGTTTTGTTGGGTTATAATTTTCCCAATCTAATTTCAGTTTATTCACACGAGCTTGCTCAATGGTTAGGAAATTTTTGTCTCGCGAACGGTTCAAAAATGTTTCTCTAAACGCATCATATTCAGCTCTAATATCACTAGCGTATATTTTTTTATTACTGTCCAATAAATTCCCAGCAACCGTAACTGCTCTTGAAGCATCATTAACGTGAATTACTGTTTCTCTGTATTGTGGTGCAATTTTCACTGCTGTGTGCGCACGTGAAGTTGTAGCACCACCAATCATAATTGGGATTTTTATATTGCGCTTGTCTAACTCTTTAGCTAAATGAACCATTTCGTCAAGCGAAGGTGTAATCAACCCGCTCAATCCAATAATGTCAACATTGTGTTCTACAGCTGCAGCAATAATTTTTTCGGGCGGAACCATTACTCCTAAATCTATGATTTCATAATTGTTACACGCCAAAACTACCGATACAATGTTTTTCCCAATATCGTGTACATCTCCTTTTACAGTAGCCATTAATATACGACCTGCAAAACTCGAAACTCCATCTTTTTCTGCTTCAATAAACGGCAATAAATACGCTACGGCTTTTTTCATTACTCGTGCTGATTTTACTACCTGAGGCAAAAACATTTTTCCTGAACCAAATAAATCTCCTACAACATTCATTCCGGCCATCAAGTTAATTTCAATAACTTCAATGGGTCTTTCTGCTGCTTGTCGAGCTTCTTCAACATCAATTTCTATAAACTCATCCACTCCTTTTACTAAGGAATGTGTTAATCTTTCTTGAATAGTTCCTGAGCGCCATTCTTGAACTGCTTTTTCATTGTTTTTAACATCCCCTTTTACATTTTCGGCAAAGTCCAACAATCGTTCGGTTGCATCATCACGACGATTCAGAATTACATCTTCAACATGCTCTAATAAGTCCTTTGGAATTTCGTCATAAATAGAAAGCATTTCTGGATTAACAATTCCCATTGTCATTCCGTTTTTGATGGCATGATATAAGAAAACAGAATGCATCGCCTCACGAACCGTATCATTTCCTCTAAAAGAGAAAGAAACATTACTTACTCCGCCACTGATATGCGCATGTGGTAAATTTTCACGAACCCATTTTGTCCCTCTGAAGAAATCCAACGCATTCAAACGGTGTTCTTCCATACCTGTTGCCACTGGAAATATATTCAAATCGAAAATAATATCCTGTGGAGCAAAATCTACTTTGTTTACCAAAATATCATAAGAACGTTTACATATTTCGATACGTCTTTCGTAATTATCAGCCTGACCTACTTCATCAAAAGCCATAACAATTACAGCAGCTCCATAACGCTTGATTAATTTAGCATGATGAATAAATCGTTCTTCGCCTTCTTTTAAAGAAATTGAATTCACAACACTTTTCCCTTGAACTACTTTCAGACCTGCTTCAATGATTTCCCATTTAGAGCTATCAATCATAATTGGCACTCTAGAAATATCTGGTTCGGCAGCAATCAAGTTCAGGAATTTTGTCATGGCATAAACACCATCAAGCATCCCCTCATCCATATTAATATCTATGATTTGTGCGCCCCCTTCAACTTGTTGTCTAGCAATATCAAGTGCCTCGTCATATTTTTCTTCCTTGATTAATCGAAGGAATTTTCTAGAACCTGTTACATTCGTACGTTCACCAATGTTTACAAATACGCTATCTGGCGTAATGATTAAAGGTTCTAATCCCGATAATACAAGGTTTCTTCTAGTTTCTGCTTGTGCCATTTTTTTATTTTGTTTTGCCTCGAATTTGAAAATCAATTTCTGAATTCGTTGCTATAATTTAGACCCGATAAACGCGTCTTTACGATTACATTGTTGCTGTTGATACTCTAGGCTTATAGTCCTTTGCAATATCAGCAATCAACTTAATATGTTCTGGTGTTGTTCCGCAACAACCACCTATGATGTTGACTAAATTATCTTCTAAATAACTGCGTATTTGCGCTTGCATTTGTTCTGGTGTTTCATCGTATTCTCCAAAAGCATTGGGCAATCCTGCATTAGGATGCGCCGAAACATTAAAAGAAGTATTGTGCGACAAGGTTTGCAAATACGGTTTCAACAAATCAGCTCCAAGAGCACAATTAAAACCTACGCTCAACAATGGAATGTGTGAAACCGAAACCAAAAATGCTTCAACTGTTTGACCAGAAAGCGTTCTTCCTGATGCATCTGTTATTGTTCCTGAAACCATTACAGGAATATCAATTTTACGTTCGTCTTTAACTTCTTCGATAGCAAAAAGAGCTGCTTTTGCATTTAAAGTATCAAAAATTGTCTCCACCAATAACAAATCACAACCTCCATCCATCAAAGCTTCCACTTGTTGTTTGTAAGCAATACGCAAATCATCAAAAGTGACCGCTCTGTATCCCGGATCATTTACATCTGGCGACATACTTGCTGTACGGTTTGTTGGTCCTATTGAACCTGCTACAAAACGGGGTTTATCTGGGTTTTTAGCCGTAAATTCATCTGCTACTTCTCTGGCTAATCTTGCAGATTCATAATTCAATTCATACACTAAATCTTCCAGATGATAATCCGCCATTCCGATTGTAGTTCCCGAAAAAGTATTGGTTTCTACAATATCAGCTCCTGCTTCAAAATAAGCTGCATGCACGGCTTTTATTGCGTGAGGCTGAGTGATTGACAATAAATCGTTATTCCCTTTTAGAGAATATGGAAAATCCTTGAAACGTTCGCCACGAAAATCTTCTTCCGAAAAATTGTAGCGTTGCAACATGGTTCCCATAGCTCCATCGAGTACGAGTATATTTTTTTTAATGGCTTCTTGAATTGTTGACATTTTGTGTGTTTTAATTGTTGTGTTTTGATGGTTAAAATGCAACCAAAAAATAACAAATTTTTACTTTTAGCCCTGATGGGAGCGACATCCTTTTATGCCAGTGTTTGGCATAAAAGATAAAGCGTACAGCAGGAAAAAATCTTGGCAAAAATACGCCATTCATTCGCTTTAAAAAAATATAAAATACTATCCTTTAAAAAAATTAGATTTTCGGAGCAAAAAAAAGGCTTGGTTCTATACCTAACAACCAAAAAGCGCTAAAACTTATGAAGTAATAGCGCTTTTTGCTTGTATGCTAATTTGTATTAGACGATGGCTTTTACCACTGCTTTTGGCGCTTCTTTACGAGTACCGTCAAATCCATCTACTCCAGAAACGGTTGTATATTTTAATACATATTTTTTACCTGGATTAATAATTTGGTAGGCTGCCTGACACATTATTGTTGCTTCGTGGAATCCACAAAGAATCAATTTTAATTTACCTGGATACGTATTTACGTCACCAATGGCAAAAATACCAGGGATATTTGTTTGATAATCTAAAGCGTTGTTTACTTTGATTGCATTTTTCTCAATTTCTAATCCCCAGTTTCCAATAGGTCCTAATTTTGGTGTTAATCCAAAAAGTGGGATGAAATAATCTGTTGGAATATTTCTGTGTGCTCCGTCAATATCCACATCAACAGATTCTAAATGTTCTGCTCCATTCAATCCAACAACTTCACCTGGAGTAATCATTTTGATTTTTCCAGCTGATTTTAATTCTTGAACTTTTTCAACAGAATCTAAAGCTCCTCTAAATTCGTTTCTTCTGTGAATTAACGTTACTTCAGAAGCAACATTTGACAAGAAAATACTCCAGTCTAAAGCGGAATCTCCACCTCCTGCAATTACGACTCTTTTGTCTCTGAATTTTTCTGGGTTTTTGATAAAGTATTTAATTCCTTTATCTTCATAAAACTCGATATCTTCAATAAGTGGTTTTCTTGGTTCAAAACTTCCTAATCCACCTGCAATAGCAATTACTGGCGCATGGAATTTTTTTCCTTTATTTGAAGTCACTATAAAAGTTCCATCTTCTTGTTTTTCGATTGTTTCAGCACGTTCTCCAAGAGTAAATCCTGGTTCGAATTGCTTGATTTGTTCCATTAAATTATCAACCAAATCACCTGCTAATACTTCCGGGAAACCTGGAATATCATAGATAGGTTTTTTTGGATACAATTCCGAAAGTTGCCCACCAGCTTGTGGTAATGCATCAAGGATATGGCATTTTAATTTTAACAATCCTGCTTCAAAAACTGCAAATAAACCTGTTGGTCCGGCTCCTATTATAAGTATGTCTGTTTTAACCATTATATTTAATTTTACTCTTTTATAATTATGCTTCTTTATATTCAAATGCAAAAGAACGAATGATTTTTATTTCATAAGGTGATAAATATCACTCGCTTAAAATTGCAACTTATTCTTTATTTTTTAATGCTTCGGTGATTTCGTTCATCTTTTGAACTTTATCCTCGAAATTTCCTTTTAGCGTTTTGCGATATTCATTTAGGTTTTCGACCATTTTATTAATATCGTCCGGAATGATT
Source organism: Flavobacterium sp. 123 (assembly GCF_003634825.1). NCBI lineage: Bacteria > Pseudomonadati > Bacteroidota > Flavobacteriia > Flavobacteriales > Flavobacteriaceae > Flavobacterium > Flavobacterium sp. 123. The sequence continues at coordinate 1,823,018 of NZ_RBXD01000001.1, read as the reverse complement.
TCTTCAAAAAACTCGCGTAATCTTTTGGCTGTAGTTGGCGATTTTCCATTGGTAGAAATAGCAATTTTCACATTTCCTTTGGTCACAATACCACCCAAATAATAATCACATAAATTTGGCGTATCCGCTATGTTGCAAATCAAATGCCTTTTTCGGCACAAGTCGAATACTCTTTTATTTACTTTCAAATCATCCGTACAAGCAATTACCATGTGGCGTTTGCGAAGCATCCAGCGATTGAACTTTTTATAGGTCAATTTTACCGAAGGATGTTTTTGTACTAAAGCTTCTAGTTCTGGTAAAAACTTTGGTGCCACAACCTCAACATTAGCATTTGGACTCGATTTCAACATGAAAGACAATTTTTCTAAACCCACGTTTCCTCCGCCTACAATCAACACATTAAGGTTTTGTAGTTTTAAAAAAACAGGATATAATTCATTTCTTTCCATTGTTATCTTATTTTCCTCTCCCCAACCCTCTCCGAAAGAGAGGGAGCCAGGGCTGGAATAATTTATTACTTAATTTTTATGCGATTCTACTTAAAATAAACTCTTCGTAAAACCCTTTTAATTTATTGCTTTGTTTGACTACTTCACCAATAACAATAATGGCTGGAGAACTCAAATTATTTTCGGCAACAACTTTTTGAATACTATTTATAGTTCCAACTCCAATTTTTTCTTGTGGAGTAGTTCCATTTTGAATAATTGCAACGGGCGTTTCTCCTTTGGATTCCTTTTGGAACAAAGAAACTATTTGTGCTAATTTACTCATTCCCATCAAAATCACAACAGTTGCTGAAGATTGCGCTGCTAACGCCACATCATCAGACAAATTCCTATCAGAAGTTGTTCCTGTAATTACCCAAAAACTTTCAGAAGTTCCTCTTTTTGTCAAAGAAATTCCTTGATAAGCAGGAACTGCAATCGATGATGAAATTCCAGGCACAACAAAGGTAGGAATTCCAAAACTTTCAGCATATTCAATTTCTTCACTTCCACGACCAAAAATAAACGGATCACCACCTTTCAATCGAACGACATGCCCATAGGTAAGCGCATTATCTACAATCAACTGATTGATTTGATCTTGCGTATATTCGTGACAGCCTTTTCTTTTTCCAACAAATATCCGAATCGCTTTTTTAGGAGTGTAAGTCATTATTTCTTCATTGGCCAAGGCATCATACAAAACCACATTCGCTTCAGCAAGTGCTTTTACTCCTTTCAGAGTAAGCAAATCTGGATCACCAGGACCAGCGCCAACTAAAGTTACTTTGGGTTGTATTGTTTTATGCATTAGCTAAATCTTTGGCTCTATAGTCTTCGATAGTTTCAAAAAATGAAACTGCTTCTTGAATGTATTTTTTTGCAAATTCAGCCGAAGGCTCATTTTCTTTGATTTGGTAAACCAAAGCTTTGAAAGTTCCATTCAACTTAATTTTATTGCTTTCAACAAAAACGGTATCAAATAAATCGATAATTCCAGCGTGGTGGTTTGTTTTTTGTTTTTCAGCAAGTAATAATGCTTTTGCACCATTTACATATCCTGCGTAAGCTAAATAAATAGCATCTGCCCATTTTCCTTCTTCAAAAGCTTCTTGTGCAAAAGTCAATTTATCTTTAGCTTCAAATAATAAAGTAGCTACTAAATCAATTACTACACCTGCACATTCTCCAACACCAACCGCTTTTACGTAGTTATCAGCATTACCCCAATCTACAAAATCTGCTTCGGTTAAATTAGTAACATCAGCTAATGGTTTTAAAAATTCATAGAAATATTTCTCGCCTTTAGCGTCATAATATTCTAAGAACGATTGTCCGTTTCCATTTGCTTCAAAATCATTTAAGATAAAACGCAAAGCATCAGGTCCTCTTCTACTAGGAATTTTGATTACTTTATCCGAAAATCTTCCGTTTCCATTTCCTAAATTTCCTCCTCCTAATAACACTTGAAGCGCAGGAGCTACTAATTTTCCAGCATTGATAGACATTCCTTGAAATCCTATTTCAGCCATATTGTGTTGTCCACAAGCATTCATACAACCACTGATTTTAATCGTGATATCTTGATTGTTGCTGTATTGTGGATATTCCGTTTCTAAAACTCTTTCTAGTTCTACTGCGATTCCAGTACTACTTGCGATTCCTAAATTACAAGTATCTGTTCCTGGACAAGCTGTAATATCTGCAATGGTATTGTAACCCAATGCAACAAAATCTAATTTGGCTAATTCTTGGTAGAAAAACGGTAGGTTTTCTTCTTTTACGTGACGAATTAAAATATCTTGTCTCAAAGAAAAACGCAATTCATTAGCTGCATAATTTTTGATTAATTCAGCCAATGCTCTCGCTTTATCTGTATAAAAATCTCCTAATAAAACCTTGATTCCAATAGCAACATAACCCGCTTGTTTTTGCGCAATTACATTTGATTTTTTCCAAGCTTCGAAAGCAGCTGTATCTTCGATAACTACTTTTGGTGCTTCTAATAAAGGAGCTGGAATTTCACCATCAAAAGCAGTAGTGTCAATTTCAACTGTTTGGTAAGACAACGCTTTTTTCTCTTCTTCAACCAATCGTAAGAACTCGTCTCTTCCCAACTCTTTGATTAGGAATTTCATACGTGCTTTCAAACGTTTTGCTCTTTCGCCATAGCGGTCAAAAATTCTCAAAACTCCTTCCGTAGTAGGAATAATTTGGTTTACTGGAATAAATTCCGATAATAATTCGGCATGACTTGGTTGAGAACCTAGTCCACCACCTAACATCACTTTAAAACCTCTTTCGCCATTTACAATTTTTGGAATAAATCCTAAATCGTGTAAATAGCTCAAACCTGTATCTTTATCTGAAGAAGAAAATGACATTTTAAATTTACGTCCCATTTCCTGACAAACTGGGTTTCTCAAGAAAAACTGAAACAAAGCATGTGCATAAGGCGACACATCAAAAGGCTCTTCTGAATCAATTCCTGCTGTTTCACTAGCCGTAATATTTCTCACGGTATTTCCACAAGCTTCACGAAGCGTAACATCATCTTTCTCTAATTCTGCCCAAAGTTGTGGTGTTCTATCTAAACTCACATAGTGGATTTGAATATCCTGACGTGTTGTTATGTGCAAACGTCCTGTTGAATATTCATCAGAAACTTTAGTAATACGCAACAATTGTTCGCTAGTCACTTTACCAAATGGTAATTTGATACGAATCATTTGTACACCTTCCTGACGTTGACCATAAACACCTCTAGCCAAACGAAGGCTACGAAAACGCTCATCATCAATTTTTCCGTCACGGAATAAAGCAATTTTTCTTTCTAAATCGATAATGTCTTTTTGGACAATCGGATCTTCTATTTCGGTTCTAAAACTTTGCATCTGTAGTTATTTTTTTAGCAAAAGCTAGATTTATTTTATAAATCCAACTCCAGCAGTTGTATTGGTTGCAGCATCAATTAAAATAAAAGCGCCGTTCGATTTGTTGTCATTATAGGCATCAAAATACAAAGCTTTGCTTAATTTAATAGTCACTTCACCTATTTCATTAATGCTCAATTGAGTCGCTGGTGTCACTCCTGAATAATCAGTTGCAATTACATTTTTAACGCTTTCAATTTTTGCTAAAACTCTGTTGGTGTTGTGTTGTACTAAATATTTTGTCCCCGCAACTAACTTTTTGCTGTCCATCCAACAAATAGTTGTATTGATATCTTTCTCAATTTTAGGCAACTCATTTGATTTTACAATCATATCCCCTCTAGTCACATTGATATCATTATCTAATTCAATAGTGATAGAAGAACCTGCAGTTGCTTCGTCAAATTGTTGATCAAAAAAGTGAATATTAGTCACTTTAGACTCTGTCAAAGATGGAAGAACCGTTACTGCATCTCCCACTTTAATATTGTTTCCGTACAATTTTCCAGCATATCCTCTGAAGTCATGATACTCTTCTGTTTTTGGTCTGATAACCGTTTGAACTGGGAAACGTGCTTTACCTGTTTCAAAAACATCTTCTGGCTCTAAAGCTTCTAAATGCTCTAATACAGTTTGTCCTGTATACCAAGGCATATTCTCCGATTTATCAGCAACATTTCCTCCATTGATAGCGCTCAACGGAATATAACTTACGTTTTGCTCTTTGAAAGAACTTTTGCTGTTCAATTCTTGGAAATCAGTTTTGATTTTGTTGAATACTTCTTCAGAGTAATCCACTAAATCCATTTTGTTAATTGCAACAATTACCTCTTTTACACGCAATAAATTATTGATAAAAAAGTGACGGTATGTTTGCTCAATTACTCCTTTACGAGCATCAATCAAAATGATAGATACTTGCGAAGTAGAAGCACCCGTAACCATATTACGCGTATATTCTACGTGACCAGGAGTATCTGCAATGATGTAACTTTTCTTTGCAGTCGAAAAATAAATATGAGCCACATCAATTGTGATTCCTTGTTCTCTCTCCGCAACTAAACCATCAGTAGCCAATGAAAAATCTAAATAATCATATCCTTTTTGCTTACTGCTTTTTTCTATTGCTTCAATTTTATCGGTAGTCAACGATTTTGTATCGTATAATAATCTCCCGATTAATGTGCTCTTTCCGTCATCTACACTACCTGCTGTTGCTATTTTTAAAACTTCCATCAGTTTTTTATTATTTTAAATTATAAATTTTGAATTTTAAATGCTGTTGATTATTTTAAATTTTAATGTCACTTTCATTCATTTAAAATTTAAAATTCAACATTTAAAATAATTCTAAAAGTATCCTTGTTGTTTTCTTTTTTCCATTGCGGCTTCAGAACGCTTATCATCAATTCTGGCTCCTCTTTCTGAAATAGTCGAAGATCTGATTTCACCTACTACTTCTTGAATCGTTGCTGCATAAGATTCAACTGCTGCCGTACAGCTCATATCTCCAACGGTTCTAAAACGAACAATTCTTTCTTCAACTTCTTCGTCTTCTTCTTGGTAAACAAATGGAGAGTGTGACCAAATTAATCCATCTCTTAAGAATACTTTACGTTTGTGTGAAAAGTAAATTGATGGAATTTCAATTTGTTCTTGTTCAATATAACTCCAAACATCTAATTCAGTCCAGTTAGAAATTGGAAACACACGAACATTTTGACCATTTTCAATTTTTCCATTCAAAATATCAAACAACTCAGGACGTTGGTTTTTCTCATCCCATTGACCAAAGTCATCACGAACAGAGAAAATACGTTCTTTAGCTCTTGCTTTTTCCTCGTCTCTACGTGCTCCACCTATACAAGCATCAAATTTGAATTCTTCAATTGCATCCAAAAGTGTAGTTGTTTGCAAACTATTTCTACTAGAATATTTTCCTGACTCTTCAACAACTTTTCCTTCGTCAATAGCATCTTGCACATTACGAACGATTAATTCTAATCCTAATTCCGCCACTAATTTATCTCTAAATTCTATTGTTTCAGGAAAGTTATGTCCTGTATCAACATGCAAAAGAGGAAAAGGAATTTTCGCAGGGAAAAAAGCTTTTTGCGCTAAACGCACCAATGTAATTGAATCTTTCCCACCTGAAAAAAGCAAAACTGGTTTATCAAACTGAGAAATTACTTCTCTGAAAATGTATATCGCTTCGCTTTCTAAAGCATTTGTTTTTAATATTGAACTCATCGTGTTTATTTAAAGATTTAAATGATTGAAAAATTTCAACAATCATTTATAATTTATAATTATTTCTGGTGCAAACCACATTCTTTATGACTTGATTCCCAAGACCATCTTCCTGCTCTAATATCTTCTCCAGGTGCAATTGCTCTGGTACATGGCGCACAACCTATGCTTACAAAACCTTGTTTATGTAATGTGTTTTGCGGCACATTGTTTTCGTCTATATATTTCTGAACTTCTTCTAAAGTCCATTTCAATAGCGGATTGAATTTGATGATATCAAAATGGGCATCATACTCAAAAAAATCTAAATCACTTCTGTTTTCAGACTGCTCTGCTCTTAGTCCAGTAATCCAAATTGTGTTTCCTTTCAATGCTTTGGTCAAAGGTGCTACTTTACGAATAAAACAACATTCTTTTCTATTTTCAACTGATTCATAGAAACTGTTAGGTCCTTTTTTATTCAACAATTCTTCTACTTGAGACGCTTCAGGAAAATACGTTTTGATTTCTTTTTTATACTTTTTCAGTGTCTTATGAAAAACATCATAGGTTTCTTGAAACAATCTTCCTGTATCCAAAGTAAAAATGGTAATTGGCAAATCATTTTTGGCGATTAAAGCCGTAACCACTTGATCTTCTTGACCAAAAGAAGTTGAAAAAACTACTTTGTCTTTGTATTCGTTAGCTAAAAATGAAAGTGTCTCTTCAATACTAAACCCTTTCGTTTTATCTAATAAAGTATTTGCAATTGCTACACTCATTATAATAATTTAGATAATGTTCTTAAACTCAAAACGATAATTAATAAGCCTACTGCAATCATCATTGGCTTTCTTTGAATTTTATTTACTAAAAAAGCTGCTAGTGGCGCTGCAATAACTCCACCTAAAATCAAACCAATAATTACTTGCCATCCGTGAATTCCTCCAAAAAGCATAAATGTGATTCCACTTGCAAAAGAAACTGCAAATTCCGCCGCATTTACAGAACCAATTGTATAACGAGGATTTCTACCACGTCCTAATAATGTAGACGTAACAATAGGTCCCCATCCTCCTCCTCCAACGGCATCCATAAATCCTCCGAAAGAAGCTAAAAGATCCAAACTTTTTGTTTTCTTTTTAACAATATTCTTTTTCAATGCTTTTTTCATGATTATAATTGCCAAAACAATCATATACACTGCAATAAATGGCTTAATTACATCTCCATCAATTACATCCGACAATAAATAAGCTCCAGTTGCAGAACCTAAAACGCCTGGAATCAAAAGATGTTTTACTAATTTTTTATTTATATTTCCAAATCTGTGATGAGAAATAGCCGAAGCTCCAGTAGTAAACATTTCAGCAACGTGAACTCCTGTACTACTAATAACTGGAGGAACTCCATATGCTAATAAAAAAGAAGTTGAAGTTGCACCATAACCCATTCCTAAAGTACCATCTACTAATTGTGCAAAAACACCAATAGCAAAAAAGATTAAAAATTCTTGATTAAAACCTGCTATAAAGCCATTCCAAGAAAACTCATTATAATGGTTATACACTAATGTCGACAATAACCCTACCAATAAAATTACCGGTATCAAAACCCATAAACGTTCTACAAAAGTAGTTTCTGTTTTAATTGCAACATTATTTTCTTTCAATTCTTTACTCATTTTAAAAAAATTCAACTATTAATTTATTTTTTAAATCCATTACCCTATCGGAATAGTGGATTAAAGTGCAAAAATAATATTTTTTTACTAATTACAAAACTTAATTAACTTTTATTAACTAAAAAGAAATGTCTGCAAGAGAGTTATTCTCTAAAATCATCAAGGTATTATCACGCACTTCTGTCATTAATTTATGTACAGAACAGCTAGCTTCATCAATACAATCATCACATTTTTCATAAAAATTATGACTCACACATGGCAATAAAGCAATTGGCCCTTCGAGAATTCGATAGACATGAGCCATATTAATATCTTTAGGATCTTTTATTAAGTAATATCCTCCACCTTTGCCCTTCTTAGCTCCCAAAAAACCAGAGTGACGCAAAAGCAATAAAATACTTTCTAAAAACTTAATCGAAATATTTTCGCTTTTTGCTATTTCAGCAATTTGCACAGGCGTTTGATCTTCTTGGCGTGCCAAAAAAGTTAGTGCTTTAATTCCGTATTTTGTTTTCTTTGAAAGCATTTAAAAAATATTTAAGTAAGATATATAAAATACCGATTTTCAATTGGTGTCAAATCTACAATTGAAAATCGGTGTTTTGAAATCTGTAATTTTACGAAAGTGCTTGCTCCAAATCAGCAATTACATCTTTTACCGTTTCTAATCCAACAGAAACCCTTACTAAACCATCCGTAATACTTACAGCCAAACGCTCTTCGACTGATAATTTACTATGTGTTGTAGAAGCAGGATGTGTAACAATAGTTCTACTATCTCCTAAATTAGGTGACAACGAACATAATTTTATTTTATCTAAGAAAGCTCTTCCGGCTTCAAGACCGCCTTTGATTTCGAAAGCAACAATATTACCACCCAATTTCATTTGTTTTTGAGCAATTTCATATTGTGGATGCGATTTCAAGAACGGATATTTTACCTTATTTACGTTAGGATGCTGTTCTAAAAACTCAGCTACTTTCATCGCATTTTCGCAGTGTCTGTCTAAACGAATTGCCAAAGTTTCTAAACTTTTTGACAATACCCACGCATTAAACGGTGATAAAGAAGGCCCTGTAAGTCGAGAAAACAAATAGATTTTTTGAATCAATTCAGCATCACCTACAGTTATTCCACCAAGAACTCTACCTTGACCGTCCATTAATTTTGTTGCTGAATGTACCACCAAATGCGCTCCCCATTTAATAGGTTGTTGCAAATATGGCGTTGCAAAGCAGTTGTCGATAATCAAAACTAGATTATGCTTTTTAGCAATATCACCAAGCAATTCCAAATCGATAATATCAATTGCAGGATTCGTAGGTGATTCGGCAAAAAGAATTTTAGTATTTGGTTTGATACAACTTTCAATAGTTTCGGGTTTATTAATATCAAAATAAGTGGTTTCAATTCCCCATTTTAGAAAATAATTCATAAACAAAGAGTGTGTTGCACCAAAAACACTTCCTGCAGAAACGATATGATCTCCTGAGTTTAACAAAGCAGCCAAGGTAGAATATACCGCCGCCATTCCGGATGAGAAAGCAAAACCAGATTCCGCACCTTCCATTTGGCAAACTTTATCGATAAACTCGTTCGTATTTGGATTACTGTAACGAGAATAAATATTTCGATCTTTCTCTTCAGCGAATGAAGCACGCATATCTTCGGCATCTTCAAATACAAAACTAGAAGTTAAGTACAAAGGCACGGAATGCTCTAAATATTGAGTGCGTTCTAATTGATTGCGTATGGCTTGAGTTTCAAAACCAAATTCTTGTTCGTTCATTATTTTTTATTAAAAAAGTTTAAAGTTTGAGGTTTAAAGTTGTGTAATTGTTATTTTGGTAATTCCACTCCGTTCAAAACTACTTTATAATGTATAGTTGCCGTTGGTTCTAATGTTTTAGAAACGGAACAGTATTTTTCAAAAGAAAGCTGTGCTGCTCTTGCTGCTTTATCTTCATTGATTGGCCCTTCTAAATAGAAAACCACATAAATATCTTTAAATGGTTTTGCTTCGCCAACTTGAACGCGTTCGCCCTCAACCTCAGCTTTGAAAGAGGTAATGTTCTGACGTTGCTTTTTTAATATCGAAATCATATCGATTCCACTACAGCCTGCAACACCCATTAATACTAACTCCATTGGACTTGGTCCCATATCATTTCCACCAAAATCAGGTCTAGCATCTAGATTTACTATATGGCCACGATCATTTTTTAATTGAAAGTGAAAATTTTCGTTTACTCTATCTAATGTTATTTTCATTTTTTCTCCTCCCAAACCTCCTCGAAGAGGAAGGAATCATGACTGGAGGCTGTCCCTTTTTTAATTAATTATATTTGTTCAGACGCGGATAAAACAGATTTTATATTTTTTATCTGATACTAATCCCAAATCTTTGCAACGGATCACTGAACACTATTTTTACCCTTTATCTGACAATCTCAAGATATCTCCAAAAACACCTCTAGCGGTAACAGCTGATCCTGCACCTGCACCTTGAATTACGATAGGTCGGTCACCATATGATTCTGTGTAAATCTCGAAGAAAGAATCAGAACCTTTCAACCCACCCAATGCGGTATCTGCTGGAACAGAAACTAATTTAACTTCTAAATTTCCTTTATCACTTTGCAAATCTCCTGATAATTCTCCAATATATCTCAAAACATGATTCGGTTCTTGTTCATTTTTTATTTTGGCATAAACCGAATCAAATTCTTTCAATTTAGTTAAGAACTCTGAAGCACTTCCTTCGCGTAAATGTTCTGGAATTAAATTTTGAATTTTAATTTCTTCAAATTCATTTTGCAAATCTAATTCTCTTGCCAAAATTAATAATTTTCTACCAACATCATTCCCGCATAAATCTTCTCTTGGATCTGGCTCCGTATATCCGTTATCAATAGCTTCTTTTAATATTTCGCTAAACGGAACGTCTTTTGCAGAAAAATTATTGAATAAATAACTCAATGTTCCTGAAAAAACGCCTTTAATCTTCGTAATATTTTCACCTGAAAGATGCAGTAATTTTATGGTATCAATCAATGGTAATCCAGCTCCAACATTTGTTTCGTACAAATAACTCTTTTGATTATCCGCTAATACTTTACGTAGTTTTTTATAAAAACTATAACTCAATGTATTCGCCACTTTATTAGATGAAATCAAATCAAAACTACTTTCAATCAAAGGAATATAATTCTCCACAAAATCTGCACTTGCAGTATTGTCAATAGCAATTAAGTTCTCTAAATTATGCTCGTTTGCATAAGCAATAATATCTTCAATTTTATAAGAGAATCCATTATTTTGAATTTCATTTCTCCAATTTGGAGTTACTCCATTTTTATTCAACAATACGTTTTTAGAATTTGCAATTGCAAAAACATTTAATCGAACATCTTTTCTTTTTTCAATAGTCGCAGCTGACTCTAATATTTGATTAATCAATGTTCCACCAACTAATCCGTGTCCAAAAATAGCAATGTTTATTTTTTTAGAAACCCCAAAAATCTCTCCATGAATAACATTTAACGCTCTGTTTAATTGTGATTTTTTCACTACTAAACTCACGTTTTTACCCGTAACAGTATTATTGAAAAGAATTGGAACAATTTTATTTTTAATTAAAGCAGTGTATGGTTTATGAAAAGTGCTTAAATCCTGACCAATAATTGATATTACAGAAACATCATCCGTTACCGAAATTTTGTTTACATCTTTAGAGTAAAAATCATTTTCAAATTCTTTCTCTAATTCAATCATTGCTTTTGTAGCCTTATCCGCGTCAACCACTAATCCGATTCCTCTTTCAGAAGATCCTTGCGAAATAATACTTACACTGATGTCATTATCACCCATTACTCTAAAAATTCGGGCATCAACTCCTGTCTTTCCAAGTAATCCTCTTCCTTCTAAATTTACCAAAGAAACATTCTCTAAAACAGATAGTGTTTTGATTCCTTCTTTGCTGGCAGTAGAACGAATTAATGTTCCTTTATTTTCGTGATTGAATGTATTCAAAATACGAAGCGGAATATTTTTTTCCAATAAAGGAATAATCGTTTTTGCGTGTAATATAGTAGCTCCAAAATTGGCCAACTCATTTGCTTCATTAAAAGTCAAATAATCAATTTTTTTAGCATCAGGAACTAAATCAGGATTAGCCGTATAAATTCCATCAACATGCGTATAATTCTGAAGTTCTTCGGCATCTAGATAATTAGCAATCAAAGAAGCGGTATAATTACTTCCGTTTCTTCCTAAAGTTGTGGTGTCATTTTTTGAGTTTGACCCAATAAAACCTGTAATAATATTTACCGTTTCACTATTTTGTTTAAAGAATTGAATCACGTTTTTCTTAGAAGCTTGTTCCAATGGTTGTGCATCACCAAATTTAGAATCCGTTTTGATTAACTCCCTAGAATCCGCAAAATGAGCATTAATTCCATTTTTTACTAAAATAGCTGTAAGCAATTTAGCCGAAAGCAATTCACCTTTCGATAAAATTTGATCTTTTATTTTACCGCTGTAATCCCCTATCAAGCTAACTCCTTCAAAAAGCTTATCCAATACATTGAACTCAACTGATAAATCAACTTCTGGATAATCCGATTGTTGTTCTTCTTTAAATTTTTCAAATAAGGGTTTATATGGCCCATTTTTAGAAGCCACTCCTAAAATTTCTTCTAATTCATCAGTAGCATTTCCTCTGGCTGAAACAACAACTGCTATTTTTTCGCCTTGATTTACTTTATCAGTAATAATAGTAACTACTTTATTTAACCCTTCACCATTGGATAATGATTTACCCCCAAATTTTAATATTTTCATTTTGTAATTTTTTATGTTACGTCTAAAAAATAGACGCCAGCAAATTATCTAATTGTTCATATTCTATCAAAAAAGCGTCATGTCCATGAATGGATACAATTTCTTGATAAGAAACATTTTCTTTATATTTTTTTAATTCTTCATAAGTAGCTCTATTCTCTTCTGCTGTAAAAAACAAATCAGAATCGATTCCTATAATATGAATATCTGCTTCAATTTTAGAAGCTACTTCTTCAAAAGAGCCTTTATTTCTTGTAATATCTATCGTTTTCAACAACTGATTCATCAATCGATATGATGAAAGTTGAAAGCGTTTCTGCAATTTACTTCCGTGATGTCCCAGCCAGCTTTCTACATTAAAAACTGCCAGTTCTTCATTAGTCGTTCTTTGAAATTTAAACTTGAATGATTCTGGCGTTCTGTAGCACAACATGGCATGAATTCGCGCATCCTCAATAGGATTATTTGAATTATTCAGAATCTGCTCTTGCAAAAAACAATTGGCAATTAACCAGTCTGTCGCTTTCCAATCCGTTGCAATTGGGATTAAATGTTGGGTAACTCTTGGTTCCAATGCTGCCATTTCCCATGCAATTCCTCCACCAATTGACCCTCCGATAATGGCATACAATTGTCTAATACGAAGGCATTTGATTCCGTCAATAAAAATTCGAGCAATATCTCTGGTTGTAAAATCTGAATAATTTTCTAGTAGAAAACCATCAAATCCATTTCCGGGAACATTAAACGCTAAAATGGTATATTTACGAGTATCTATAGTTTTGTTTTCACCAATTAAATCATTCCACCAACCGGTTTTCCCAATAACTTGTGAATTCCCTGTCAAGGCATGATTAACTAAAACGATTGGCGCTGTATGCAATGCTTGGCCAAAAACTTGAAAACTTAAATTTATGCTAGCATAAAAAGCACCCCTTTCGGTAGTGAAATTTTGTAATGCAATATGAGTTGGTTTATTTTCCAATTTCAAATCTGTTGTAATTTTTGATTTGTGTCTGGAAATATTAGAAAGAAAGCTAGAAATAAACTAGAAGAATTCTTTGTGTTATCTTTCCACGTTTAGCGTGGTAGAATGCAGCACCTTCTTCGATTTACCGAAGGGTTGCTAAGGCTTCATCGGGTCTAATCCCTCTGCCTTTCTTTATAACATTTCAATACGTTTGTGAACTTAAAGGCACAAATTAACTACTAATTTCTCGAAAAAACAAATTTTTTGGAGAATTGATTTTATTTCACTTTTTAAAAAACTGCACAAAATGATCTTATAAATTGTTCCTCTCGGCGAAGGGCAAACCGCTCACATAGTTTGCCTCTTCACTCGGAAGAACAATTTGGATAAAAGTTACTTTACTTAAATAAAAAGTGCTTCGTTTTCTTTAGAATACATTAAAAATAATAATGTGTCTGGAACTTCTTTTTTTATTGAAGCATTAGTGGTTGTCAATTCAAACCTTGGATGAATCAATTCGTTTTTTAATTGACTTTCCTTGTTCGTTCTTGTTATAGAATCTTTTAGAAACTGAATCGTTTTTGATATATATTTTGAGGTGTTCATGATACTAATTTTTAGTTGTTATTTTATTTTTTCTCTCTTTTAAAATTTCCAACACATAAAACTCAGTTTCCTAAGAATCTATGTGTTTAGCTTGTTAGTTTTTCGAATACTGTTTGCAAATCCGCTTTCAAATCTTCAATATCTTCTAGCCCAACCGATTTTGCAAATCTAGTTGTGACCTGTTCTGCATCTGATAGTTGTTGACGTATAATACCTTTTGCCTTTGTTAGGCCATGCCCTTTGTACAATGCATTTGTTGCGAATTTTTGAGTACTCATAATTTTTTATTTTTTTTAGTTATTTTTAATTTTTTAAGATTTAATAGTAAATAAAAAACCCTTTTAGAAACATATCCAAAAGGGTTTTAAGTTGTGTTATAAACTTATACTTTCGGAATCAACTGACACAAACACACATCATGGCTTTTGCACAAATCATTGATTTGACATTGCATGAGTTCATTTGTTTTTGTTTTAAGTTGTTCATGATATATAGAATTTGTGATTAAATATGATTCAAAAAAAAAGCCTCCCGTTTTGCGGGAGGCTTTTGCTATATTATTTTATTTTAATTTAAGCAATAGACGACACGCAGGAATTTTCCTGAATGGCTTTAGACATATTGCATACATTAAATTTCATTTTCTCTATTTTTGTTGAACAAATTTGCAAACAATTATTTATATATCCTAATATTTTTCAAAAAAATAACATTAAAAAATTCGCCGTTAATTAATACTCATTTGAGACATCAAGAATATAGAACCTAATTTAAAGATAAAAAAAAAGTTAAGATTAATTTGGAATTCAAAATGGTTTCATACATTTGCACCCGAATACAAGAGGAAAAATTTGAACTGATTGCAACCTCTTCATAATGAAACAAATTCATTATGGATGCTGAAAATTTTCAGTATAAAAAAATGCTAAAGCAGAAACTCTTCTTTAGTATTTTCCAGCAATTATTTTTCCTCGCTTAATTTTAAAATAATAAATTATTATGGCTTATTTATTTACGTCAGAATCTGTAAGTGAAGGACATCCAGACAAAATTGCAGATCAAATTTCGGATGCATTAATTGATAACTTTTTAGCATTTGATGCTGACTCAAAAGTAGCATGCGAAACTTTAGTAACTACTGGTCAAGTAATATTAGCTGGTGAGGTAAAGTCAAACACGTATCTTGATGTACAACAAATTGCACGCGATGTGATTCGCAAAATTGGTTATACTAAAAGTGAATATATGTTTGAAGCCAATTCTTGTGGTATTCTTTCTGCTATTCATGAACAATCAGCTGATATCAATCAAGGTGTTGATAGAGCAAATCCAGAAGAACAAGGTGCTGGAGATCAAGGAATGATGTTTGGTTACGCAACTAACGAAACAGAAAATTACATGCCATTGGCACTTGATTTATCTCATAAATTATTGCAAGAATTAGCTATTTTAAGACGCGAAAACAATGAAATCACTTATTTACGCCCTGATGCTAAATCGCAAGTAACTTTAGAATATAGTGATGATAATAAACCAACTCGTATTGATGCGATTGTTATCTCAACTCAACACGATGATTTTGATGAAGAAGCAGCTATGCTTGCAAAAATCAAAAAAGACATTGTTGAAATTTTAATTCCTAGAATTATTGCAAAAAATCCAGCTCACGCTCATTTATTCAATGATAAAATTCAATACCATATCAACCCAACAGGAAAATTCGTAATTGGAGGACCTCACGGAGACACTGGATTGACAGGAAGAAAAATCATCGTAGATACTTACGGAGGAAAAGGTGCTCACGGTGGTGGTGCATTCTCTGGAAAAGATCCAAGTAAAGTAGATAGAAGTGCTGCTTATGCTACTCGTCATATTGCTAAAAACTTAGTTGCTGCAGGTATTGCAGATGAGATTTTAGTTCAAGTTTCTTATGCAATTGGTGTTGCAAAACCAATGGGTATTTTTATTGATACTTACGGAACATCAAAAGTAAACTTAACTAATGGTGAAATTGCTAAAAAAGTAGAAGCTATTTTTGATATGCGTCCTTACTTTATTGAGCAACGCTTAAAATTAAGAAATCCTATTTATAGTGAAACTGCTGCTTACGGACACATGGGGCGTACTCCAGAAACCGTAACTAAGACTTTTTCAGCTCCAGGAGGCGAAACTAAAACGCTTGAAGTTGAATTGTTCACTTGGGAAAAATTAGATTTTGTGGCGCAAGTAAAGGCTGCTTTCGGATTGTAATCATCTCAACTTATTTTATACAAAAAACCATTCGGCAAGTACGAATGGTTTTTTTTTAATAATTCAAAAAATAAAATTTGATACTTTTTTTTGTAATTTGCTGAAATTATGAAAAACCTGATTGTACTTTTATTTTTAAGCACTTTGTCTATTACTTTTGGACAAAACCAAAAACTACTGGTTTCAAAATTAAATCACATTCCTGTCAAAACTGATCAATTCTTAGGTTATGACCAATTTGGTTTTTACTATTCCATTAAAGATAATACTTTATCAAAAACAAAAGAAGACGAATCGTTTCAGTATAAAAATCCTTCTTTAGGAAAAATCACAAAAGTAAACTTTCAAAACCCTCTGAAAATAGTTTTGTTTTATGAAGATTTCAACACTGCAATTCTATTAGACAATCAATTAAATGAATCTCAGAAAATTAACTTTTCAGAAAGCATAACCCCATTACTAGTTTCAGCAATTGGTATTGCATCACAAAATAAATTGTGGGTTTTAAATAGTTTAAATCAACAAATTGAACTTTACGATTACCTGAAAAAAACTTCTAAAAGTATCTCAACGCCAATTCCAAATAAAATAAAACATTATCAATCTGATTCTAATAAATTGTATTGGATTGACGATAAAAACGACTCGTATTCTTGCGATATGTATGGCAAAATAACTCGAATAGGAAAAATTCCAAATTTTGAAATGATTCAAATCTTAAATGAGAATCAATTTATTTTTACTACAAACAACATCCTTTATTTTGGAGATTATAAATTACCAAATCAGGAAATGTTAATAAAAATTGAGATTTTAGAAAAAACGTTACAAAATTTCTCTTACAAAGACCAAATTTTATCTATTTTTACATCCGAAGGAATTACAAATTATAAAATCACAAAACCGTAATGCACATAGCAGTAGCAGGAAACATTGGGTCAGGAAAAACTACATTGACTCGTTTATTAGCTAAACATTTTAAGTGGGAACCTCATTTTGAAGACGTAGTAGACAATCCTTATTTAGATGACTTTTACCATCAAATGGAACGTTGGTCTTTTAACTTACAAATCTATTTCTTGAATAGCCGTTTTCGTCAAGTGATGCAAATTCGCGAAAGCGGAAAAAAAATCATTCAAGATAGAACCATTTATGAAGATGCACATATTTTTGCTCCTAATCTTTATGCAATGGGTTTAATGACAAATCGTGATTTTCAAAATTATTCTTCTCTTTTCGAATTAATGGAATCATTGGTTCAGCCACCTGATTTATTAATCTATTTAAGAAGCTCAATCCCTAACCTAGTGGGACAAATTCACAAACGTGGTCGCGAATATGAAAATTCAATTTCAATTGATTATCTAAGTCGTTTGAATGAACGTTACGAAGCTTGGATTCACACTTACAACAAAGGAAAATTACTAATTATAGATGTCGACAATATTAATTTTGTTGATAATCCAGAAGATTTAGGAAATATATTCAACCGAATTGATGCAGAACTAAACGGATTATTTTAGAAATATATTCCGTAAATCAAATTTGAATAAAAATAATACATACCTTTACTAATCAATACTTTACATTTATTTTGTAAAGTATTTTTTTTACAACCTAAAATCTATCATACCCACATTATACTAAATTACTGGATTTTCTGATTATTAATTTAAATCTAAAAGCCATGAATGTTATGTGTCTTAAAAACAAATCTATTTGTTTACTCGTTACTTTTGCACTTCTTTTACAAAGTTGTGTAGTTTATAAAAAAACACCTTCAACTATTAATGAAGCTGTAGATTCAAAAGCTAAAGTTTTAGTGGTAAAAACCAATGATGAAAAACTTAAACTTATCAAAATCGAAAAAATTGACGGAAATTATTTTGGTGAAATTAAAACGAAAAAAGGAATTGAAAAAATACCTTTAAGTGAAAATGATATCAAAAGTATTCGTATTAAAAACAAATCAGCTTCAACATTAGGAAATGTCTTTATTGTCATCGGTTCCTTAGGAGTTGTTTTTATTGTTATTGTAGCTATTGAACTTCAAGATTTCAATGTTGGACTTGGCGAAGGATTGTAATTTTTCAATTTCATTTTAAAAATAAAAAATGCCCTGAACTATCAGGGCATCTTCATTTATATTATAAGCTTAAAACTATTTCAAAGCTTCAACTTTTGCTTTAACATCTTCCAGCGAACCTTCAAAAACCTGAACGTTTTCATTTCCTCCACCTTCTGAAGTAGTAACGGTTGCTTTGGCTTTGCCGTCTTTGTTTATAATTTGAACTTTAACTTCTTTTTTAAGTTCTCCTTTTTTAGCGCAGCAAGACATTCCTTTTGGTTCAACAAATTTTCCGTCTTTATCATAATGAGACAAACACATTTCTTTTTGCTCTGGAGTACATTTTAAGCTGTCACACATTTTAGCACACTCTTCTTTAGTTATAGTTGCACATTTAGACATGTCGCATTTGCCCATCATCATTGCTCCTTCTCCCATTGCACATTCCATTTTTACAGTTTTAGTAACCATATCGCTACTTCCACTTCCTAAAATAGGAGCAATAACCAATCCAATCAAACAAGTCAATTTAATTAAAATATTCATTGATGGACCAGAAGTATCTTTGAACGGATCTCCAACAGTATCTCCAGTTACCGCGGCTTTGTGCGCATCAGAACCTTTGTATGTCATTTCACCATTAATCATAACCCCAGCTTCAAAAGATTTTTTGGCATTATCCCAAGCACCTCCAGCATTATTTTGAAAAACAGCCCAAAGCACACCTGAAACAGTAACTCCAGCCATATAACCACCTAACATTTCGGCAATTAATTGGTTGTTATCTCCATAAACTAACTTTCCTAAAAGAACAATTGCAATAGGAAAACCAATAGTCATGATTCCTGGCAACATCATTTCACGCAAAGCGGCTTTTGTAGAAATATCAACACATTTAGCATATTCTGGTTTTCCAGTTCCTTCCATAATTCCTGGAATTTCCTTAAACTGACGACGCACTTCATACACCATATCCATAGCTGCTTTTCCAACAGAATTCATTGCCAATGCAGAGAAAACTACTGGTATCATTCCACCCACAAACAACATCGCCAAAACTGGTGCTTTGAAAATATTGATTCCGTCAATTCCTGTAAATGTGACATAGGCTGCAAACAAAGCTAATGATGTTAATGCTGCAGAAGCAATCGCAAAACCTTTTCCTGTTGCTGCTGTAGTATTTCCAACTGAATCTAAAATATCCGTTCTTGTACGTACTTCTTTTGGTAATTCACTCATTTCTGCAATACCTCCTGCATTATCTGATATTGGCCCGAAAGCATCAATTGCTAATTGCATAGCAGTTGTTGCCATCATCGCTGAAGCTGCCAGAGCAACACCATAAAATCCTGCAAAAGCATAAGAAGACCAGATTGCAGCTGCAAACAATAAAACTGTTGGGAATGTAGAAATCATTCCTGTTGCTAAACCTGCAATTACATTTGTTCCTGCACCAGTACTTGATTTTTGAACAATTGCCATAACTGGATTTGTCCCCAAACCTGTATAATATTCCGTTACTGATGAAATAGCACCACCAACAATCAATCCTACAATTGTAGCATAGAAAACTCTCATAGATGAAATTTCCTTTAAACCTTCACCGTAGAATTCCATTTTCATAGTAGCAGGCAACATATATTGTACTAAAAAATAACATGCAATTAGCGTCAGAATAATAGAAGCCCAATTCCCTATATTTAAAGCTTTTTGAACTTGTGCTTCTTTAGCATTATCATCTGATATTTTTACCAAAGTAGTTCCAATGATTGAAAACAAAATTCCAAAACCTGCAATTGCCATTGGTAATAAAATAGGTCCAATTCCTCCAAAAGCATCTTGAATATTTCCACCCATATCTTTAATTACATAGTTACCAAGAACCATCGCTGCAAGAACTGTAGCAACATAAGAACCGAATAAATCAGCACCCATTCCAGCTACGTCACCTACATTATCTCCAACATTATCCGCAATAGTTGCAGGATTACGTGGATCATCTTCTGGAATTCCAGCTTCAACCTTACCTACTAAATCGGCTCCAACATCAGCTGCTTTTGTATAAATACCACCTCCAACACGTGCAAATAAAGCAATAGACTCAGCTCCAAGAGAGAAACCTGCAAGTGTTTCAAGAACAATTGTCATTAATTCAGAAGGTGTTCTCATTTGTCCATCAAAAGAGGCACATTGCCAAACTCCGCCCATGAATAAATGGAAGAAAACAATGAAGAATGTTGTCAATCCTAAAACAGCTAAACCAGCAACTCCTAATCCCATTACGGTTCCTCCACCAAAAGAGACTTTCAAGGCTTGTGGTAAACTCGTACGAGCTGCCTGCGTTGTTCTAACATTAGTTTTAGTAGCTATTTTCATCCCCATATTTCCAGCCAAAGCAGAAAAGAAAGCTCCGAAAACAAAAGCAACTACAATTAAAATATTTGTTTTAACACCTGGCAAAAAAGTAATTCCTGCCAAAACTACACTAGCTCCTAAAACGAAGATAGCTAACAACCTGTATTCTGCTTTAAGAAATGCTAAGGCACCTTCGTAAATATAATCTGAAATCTCTTTCATTTTACCATCACCAGCATCTTGTTTGAGCACCCAGGCTCTTTTAATCCACATGAACAAAAGCCCAATAATTGCCATTACAATTGGCAAATAAATCATAATTGTATTCATAAAAAAAATTGGTTATTTGATTAGTAATATTACAATGTTATGTAACGAATTTAAACAAAAAAAGCAATACTCATTACAGAATATTGCTTTTTTTACAAAATTTATGGGGGTATTTTATTTTATACTAAATAATCCCTCTGGTTTATTCTCAATTTGATTAAAACGCTCCGTACATTCTTTTATGATGGCATACGCTTCATTTACATCTCCCCAACCTTCTACATCAACTTGTTTGTTTTCCAAATCTTTGTACACTTGGAAGAAATGCTCAATTTCTTTTAATAAGTGAGGGTTAATATCTGATAGGTTTTCTAATGAATTCCAAATTGGATCAGAAACAGGAACACAAATCACTTTTTCATCTGGTCCTTTATCATCAGCCATATGGAAAACCCCGATTGGTTTAACTTCCATTACACATCCAGGAAAAGTAGGCTCGTTAACTAATACCAAAACATCTAGTGGATCTCCGTCCAATGCTAATGTTTCTGGAATAAATCCGTAATCAGCAGGATACATCATAGAAGAGAATAACATTCTATCAAAACGCATTCTTTTTATGGCAAAATCATATTCGTATTTATTTCTACTTCCTCTTGGTATTTCGATTAATACATCGAAAGTCTTTAATTTGTCTGCAGTCATTTTTATTTTATCTTTTTCTATAATTCGTGTGCAAAAATAAGCAAAGTATACGTTTTTACAATGAAAAATCAATGTTATCTCTACATTAAATTGTATTAATAAATTACGGTTCTATTTCTTTTATTTAAATAATAATGCCACAACAAAAAAGTAGCCATGGAGCGATACGGAATCCAGTTTTGAGCATAGACTTCCATAGCTTCTTTTTCATGAATATCAAACAACTCTTTCATCGTGTTTACAACAGCAATATCGCCTAATGGCAGTAAATCTGGTTCTTGCAAACAAAACATCAAGTAGATATCAATGGTCCAATTCCCTATTCCTTTAATTTTGATTAATTCCTCTCGAACTTCTTGAGCCGTTTTGCTTTTCAGAGTACACAACTCAATATCATTATTTAAAATTGCCGTTGACAAAGCTTTTATATAGGAAGTTTTTTGTCGGCTTACACCAAGCAATCTAAAGTTTTCATCTGATAGGGAAAGTAATTTTTCGGGATTGAAATCGGGTTCTTTTTCTTTTAATTTTAAAAAAGTAGCTTTGGCTGAATCAATAGATACTTGTTGTTCTAATATCAATAAAACCAAGGTTTCAAAACCCTCTGAGCGTTTAGGTATAGTTGGCAATCCATATTTATTGATGATGTTTTTAAAAACAATATCATTCTGTGTAAGATGTTGAATTGCGTCCTCCATAAGCTGATTCTTTTAGTTCAGATTAAATAATACTCAATTAAAAATAAAACCCAAACGATCCTTTTACTGAAAATTTCTGCGTGTCAGGCGTATTCAAGTAACTTCCTCGCCAAGCAAAATCGATTCGGAAAACCTTGAAGATATTTCCAATTCCTGCGCTATATTCCCAATAGATATTCTCTGGAGCATTGTATGGCAATCCCGATGCATTAATGGCTCTATTGGCATCCGAAATAGTTCCATAAACACTTTTTACCCCTATAATTTCTCTCCAATTAAGCTTGCGCATAAACGGAATTCTTGAAAATAGCCTACCATTAAAATTATGATTCCACTGCAAAGTGACATATTGATCGGTAACAAACTCATAAAAATTAAGGTTACTAAACGTGTTTTCAATGCTGAAATAAGTCTGATTTCCAGGAATCACACTCATTAATCCTAACGGAATAGTTCCAAAAGTTTTTCCAGCTTCAAGAATAATATTTGTTCTTCCTAAAGGCCCTATAATAATAGGTTGTTTATAAAATAATTGAAGTTTTTCATATTGAAAATCAGAATTTAAAACCCCTTTAAATCCGTGGCTGTAATTTACAAAAAATCGAGTGTATGGACTATCAACTATATCGCGTTCAACACCAAAACCGATTGTTTTTTTGTTAGGTGTATATTCAATTTGAATATTTGCCTCAGATTGTTTCACATCACTTTTAACAACTCCAGAAGGATTTGTTGTGCTAGGTAAAGTTGTATAATAGTCTAGACTGAAAACAGATGAAGCGGACTGTAATGTTCGATAAGAAAGTCCCGTTTGAAAGGTCAAATTCTTAATAGGTTCCATTTCAAAAGCAAGATTTGTCAAATTAATATTCGTTAATTTCCCATTGCTTCCTGTGGTAAATAATGCTGAAGAAGCAAAACTTCTACCCATAACATCATTTGTAGTCGTCAAACTAGCTCCTATTTGCTCTATGTCTCGCCTATTTCCTCCGGATAAAATAATTCGGTTTTTCTTATCGACCATCCATTTGCCAGAAACACCATATTTAAATTTATTATCATCAAAACCATATGCTGTAAATCCTTGTAATCGCCAAGGATCATTTGGCCCAAAATAAGTTCTACCTCCTGCTCTTAATCGAACACCTTCAACTTCATTAAATCCGAAAGATGAAAATATAGGTCCGTAATCAAAATTCTTGAACTCAACATATCCGCTCCCTAAAATAGAAACTAAACTATATAATTGCTTAAATTTTTTGACCGTTTGCAAAGTGTCAAGCATTTTGTAAACCCCTAATTCATCCTTAGTTAAATTCTCGAAACGGTTTTCTTCCCAATACTCATCAGATTTGTTATAAACTTCATTATCAATATAATTAACCTCATCTTTATAAAAAGCAAGCGGTTTTTCTTTATTAAATTCATGATTTCTATAAAAAGTTGTTCGCTTACCGTAAACTCCTTTTGATTTTTCTTTTTTATTTAAGGCAAAATCAGACATCATATAATCCCGTGTTAACAGAAAAACAGAATCATTCATTACGTCAAATTCCTGTTCAATATAGATGTCTTTTATCCAGTTAATGTTGGCACTTTTAGTTACAGCCATATTGATTTTTTTGATTGCAAACGTGCTATCATTCACCCAAAAATCTCCTTTAAAAGTTAATTCATTTTTGCGTCTTGGATAAAATACAATATTATAACACCATTTTTTATCAACATAAGCACTGTCTCTTAATATGTAATTATACACATCAATTCCTGTTGTTGACAAAGGACTGGTGAAGCTTTTATCGAAAAAAGTAAGGTGGTTATCGTAAATATTATATTCAGAATATAAATCTTTTACAAAAGCCAAAATTTGTTGATTCCCCTGAAAACCAGAAGTTTTATTTGCTTTTATTTTCTCTTTTATTTTTTTGAGTTTAGTATCTCCATAAACATCATAAAGTGCTTCATTAATAAAAATAGGCAAATATGTTTTACCTGTAATTCTAGAAGTATCAACCTTATCAAAAATAAACTCCATGCCTTTGAAAATTTTATTTTTCATAAAAGCACTATCAATCGTGTTCATATCAAACTCAACCTTCTCATACTTTTCCATTTGGTATTGAGCAAAAAGATTCAGTCCATTTTTACGTTTTCGTTCCCAAATTTTTCTAAGAATATCAAGAGCAGGATTATTTTTTTTAGATGTTTTTCCAGTAAAGACAACTACTTCTTTTAATGTTTCGGCTTCATTAAGCTGAATTTTAAAATTATAATTAACTGCTTTGTCTAATGCAATCTCTTTTTCAGAAAACCCCACAGAGGATATTACTAATGTAGAATAGGTTTGTGGAGATTCAATATAGAAACGACCATCTTCATTTGTGACTATTCCAATATTTGAATTTTTAAAAACAACATTAGCATAAGGAATTGGTTGATTTGCTTTATCCGTTACAATTCCGCTCACTTTGGTTTGCGCCAAAAGAATATTTGCAGCTGCGAACAAAAAAAACAAGATAAAAAATAGGGGCTTTTTCATAATCATTCAAAAAAAAACTTCATCATATAATAAATGATGAAGTTTCAAATATAGGTATTTTATCAATTGGCAATTGTTAATTAGCAATTGGCAAATGTTAATTATTTATTCATAACCTTCTTTACTGCTTTAACAACATCACCAGCATTTGGCAACCATTCTTTTAGCAATACTGGAGAGTAAGGTGCTGGCGTATCAGCAGTTGTAATACGTTGTATAGGCGCATCAAGAAAATCAAAAGCACGTTCTTGAACGATATAAGCAATCTCAGAAGAAACACTTGCAAAAGGCCAAGCTTCTTCAAGAATTACTAATCTGTTTGTTTTTTTAACAGAAGTTAAAATTGTTTCATGATCCATCGGACGAACCGTTCTTAAATCCACAATTTCACATGAAATTCCTTCTTTAGCTAATTCATCTGCAGCAATATAAGCCTCTTTAATAATTTTACCAAAAGAAACAATTGTTACATCAGTTCCTTCACGTTTGATATCTGCAACACCAAGAGGAATCGTATATTCTCCTTCAGGAACTTCGCCTTTATCACCATACATTTGCTCTGATTCCATAAAAATTACAGGATCATTATCACGAATTGCTGATTTCAACAACCCTTTAGCATCATAAACATTTGATGGAACCACCACTTTAAGTCCCGGAGTATTAGCAAACCAGTTCTCTAAAGCTTGTGAATGCGTTGCTCCTAATTGTCCTGCAGAAGCAGTTGGACCTCTAAAAACAATTGGCACATTAAATTGTCCACCTGTCATTTGACGCATTTTGGCAGCATTATTTATAATTTGATCAATCCCTACTAAACAGAAATTGAAAGTCATATATTCTACAATTGGTCTACAACCATTCATAGCCGATCCTACAGCAATACCTGTAAAACCAAGTTCTGCAATAGGAGTATCAATTACTCTTTTTTCGCCAAATTCGGCTAGCATTCCTTTAGACGCTTTATAAGCACCATTATATTCTGCAACTTCTTCACCCATTAAGTAAATGGATTCATCGTGACGCATTTCTTCACTCATTGCTTCGCAAATGGCTTCTCTAAATTGTATCGTTCTCATAGTTGTATATTGTGTGTGTCTAATTTTCGAAAAGCAAAAATAAATATTTTATACCATTTAAAAGCATAAATTTCTTTAAATTAATTAGTAGCTATTCTGGCTACAGCCTTTATCTTTACTTGTTTAAACAAAGTAAGTAAAAGTTGTTATTTTTATTCCATTTACGAAAACGTAATAGTTTTAAAAAATATTATGCGTGCATAGTATATTATTCAGAATAATATTTTAAATTTGTCAAGCATTTCAGAAAATCAAAATAAAAACTTATGAAAATATTAGTTTGCATCAGTCACGTTCCTGATACTACTTCCAAAATTAATTTCGTCAATAACGATTCAGAATTTGATACTAATGGCGTTCAATATGTAATAAATCCTAATGACGAGTTCGGTTTGACACGTGCCATTTGGTTCCAAGAACAACAAGGTGCTACCGTAACTGTAGTAAATGTTGGCGGACCTGAAACAGAACCAACTTTAAGAAAAGCACTAGCGATAGGAGCTAATGAAGCAATTCGTGTAAACGCTATCCCAACAGATGGTTTTTTCGTTGCAAAACAACTAGCCGAAGTAATCAAAAATGGTAACTATGATATCATTATTGCAGGAAAAGAATCGCTAGATTATAATGGCGGAATGGTTCCAGGAATGATTGCTGGTCTTTTAGGATACAACTTTGTAAATTCTTGCGTAGGAATTACTGTTGAAGGAACAAATGTAAAAGCAGTTCGCGAAATGGATGGTGGAAAAGAAACCGTAAGCACTTCACTTCCTGTAATTATTGGTGCTCAAAAAGGGCTTGTTGAAGAAAAAGATTTACGCATCCCAAACATGAGAGGAATTATGACTGCTAGAACAAAAGTTTTGACAATTGTAGAGCCAATTGCTTCAAATGTAAATACTAAAGCGGTGAAATTTGAAAAACCAACTCCTAAATCGGCAGTGAAGTTAATATCTGCAGATAATTTAGATGAGCTTATCGATTTATTGCACAACGAAGCAAAAGTTATCTAAAAATTATTATAAATTATAAATTCTGAATTTTAAATTAATTCAAAATTTATAATTCAAAATTTAAAATAAAAAATTATGTCAATATTAATATATGCAGAATATGCAGAAGGAAAATTCAAAAAAGTAGCTTTAGAATTGGCCTCATATGCAAAAAAAGTAGCTGAATCACTAGGAACAACTGTTACAGCCGTAACGGTAAATGCTGGGGATGTTTCGGAATTATCAAAATACGGAGTAGACAAAGTTTTAAAAGTGAACAACGATAAATTATCTGGATTTACAGCAAAAGCATATGCTGATGTAATTAAACAAGCTGCTCAAAAAGAAAATGCTAAATTAATTTTACTTTCATCTACTACAGATAGTATTTATTTATCATCTCTTGTTGCAGTTGCATTAGAAGCTGGTTTTGCTTCGAATGTAGTTGGACTACCTGTAAGCACATCTCCTTTTCAAGTAAAAAGAACGGCATTTTCAAATAAAGCATTCAATACTACAGAAATAACAACTGATATAAAAATACTAGGTCTTTCAAAAAACACCTACGGGATTTTTGAAAACCCATCCGCATTAACTCAAGAAGATTTCAATCCAAGCATTGGAGAAAATGATTTTGGCGTAAAAGTAGAATCAGTAGAAAAAGGATCTGGAAAAGTTTCTATAGCTGATGCTGATATTGTAGTATCCGGAGGACGTGGTCTTAAAGGGCCTGAAAACTGGGGAATGATTGAAGAACTAGCTAGTGTTCTTGGAGCAGCAACCGCTTGCTCAAAACCAGTTTCTGATTTAGGATGGAGACCTCACGGAGAACACGTAGGACAAACTGGAAAACCTGTAGCAACAAATTTGTACATCGCCATAGGAATCTCAGGAGCAATCCAACACATTGCAGGAATAAACTCATCCAAAGTTAAAGTTGTAATCAACAGTGATCCAGAAGCTCCTTTCTTCAAAGTTGCTGACTATGGAATAGTTGGCGATGCCTTTGACATTGTACCGCGCTTAATTGAAAAACTAAAAGCATTCAAAGCACAACATTCATAAGACTAATTAATAAATTTATTTGCTACTTAAAAACAAGATATTTGTATCTTTGCTTTAAGTAGCATCTTTTTTTAACAAAAAGAAACTACTGGATTTTTATCAAAAAAGTACCATTGTACTTACCCATTTTAAACCAACATGAGCTTAGTCAAATTATCCATAAAAGGAATTTCTTATAGTCAAACTCAAAACGGAGCCTATGCTTTGATTTTAAATGAAGTTGACGGCGAAAGAAAACTGCCAATTGTCATCGGTGCTTTTGAGGCGCAATCTATTGCTATTGCTTTAGAAAAAGAAATAAAACCTCCCCGCCCTTTGACTCATGATTTATTTAAAAATTTTGCTGATCGTTTTGACATAGTTGTAAAACAAGTAATAATTCACAAACTGGTTGATGGTGTTTTTTATTCTAGTATCATTTGTGAGAGAGATAAAATTGAAGAAATAATTGATGCTCGAACATCAGATGCTATTGCTCTGGCATTGCGTTTTAATGCTCCAATATTTACATACAAAAATATCTTAGACAAAGCAGGAATTTATCTGAAATCAAATCTTACGGAAGCCAATAAAGATTCCCAAGAAATAGACGATGTTCTTTCAAACCCTGAAACTTTTGGTCAAGAAGTTGAAAGTAATCAATCAGGACAAACCTATTCAAAGCACAGCCTACAAGAGTTAAATGAATTGCTTACTCAAGCAGTTGAACATGAAGACTACGAAAAAGCGGCTAAAATTAGAGACGAAATTTCAAAAAGAGAATCGTAATATTAGATCATTTTTTGATTTAACAAAACAACGATTGACTCATTAATCCAATATAAAATGAAGCAATATTTAGATTTAGTACAACATGTCATGGAAAACGGTTGTCAAAAAGGAGATCGAACAGGAACAGGAACAAAAAGTGTATTTGGTTACCAAATGCGTTTTGATCTCAGCGAAGGTTTCCCGATGGTCACTACTAAAAAACTACATCTAAAATCTATTATTTATGAATTGCTTTGGTTCCTCAAAGGAGACACAAACATTAAGTACCTTCAAGATAACGGAGTTAAAATTTGGGATGCTTGGGCTGATGCCAATGGAGATTTAGGACCTGTTTATGGGCATCAATGGCGCAATTGGAACAGTGAAGAAATTGACCAAATCTCTGAGCTAATCAAAGAATTAAAATCAAATCCAAACAGCCGAAGAATGTTGGTTTCTGCGTGGAATCCTTCTGTTCTTCCGGACACATCAAAATCATTCGACGAAAATGTAGCAAATAACAAAGCTGCATTACCTCCGTGTCATGCTTTTTTCCAATTTTATGTTTCTGACGGAAAACTTTCTTGTCAATTGTACCAACGTAGTGCTGATATATTCTTAGGTGTTCCCTTCAATATAGCTTCTTACGCCCTACTAACAATGATGATTGCTCAAGTCTGCAATTTAGCCCCTGGAGAATTTATTCACACTTTTGGAGACGCACATATCTATAACAATCATTTCGAACAACTCGAATTGCAATTATCTCGTGAACCAAAAGCATTACCAAAAATGATTTTGAATCCAGAAATAAAAGACATTTTCGATTTTGATTTCGAAGACTTTACTTTAGAAGGTTATGAGCCACACGCCTTAATAAAAGGAAATGTAGCCGTATAAATAGCTAAAACATTTAATCCAAATTGATTATTCAATTTAAATTAGGTCACTAGATAATATAAAAAAATCCGCTTTGCAGCGGATTTTTAATTATTTATTTATACAGATAAAACACTGTTTTCTGCTCCTGCAAAATCATTCCATTTGAAAGAATCTGCTTCAGGCTCATTAACAAACGCCCCATCAATTACATATTTAAACTCATAAGAAGCATCTTTATTCAAATCATAAGCTCCTTTGAAAGTTCCGTTTTTTAACTTACTCAAAGCTCCTACTGTAGGATCCCAATTATTAAAATCTCCAACTACAGATACTGCTGAAGCATCTTTTGCATCTACTGAGAAAGTAACCTTACAAACTGGTTTTGTTTTTATAAATTGTTTCTTTATTGACATAACTATTTCATTTTTAGATTTATGAGGCAAAGGAAGTAAAATCATTTGAACCCACAAAGAACTTAAGGAACTTTTAGGATAATGACAAAAACTTCCTTAATTTATAGAAGTATTCTTATATTATGCCTCTTAATTTTTTGTATCCCAAATAAGAAATCCTTTTCGGACTAAATATTTAATAATCAAAAGAATATGTTTAAAAAATAAATTTTACCTTTATAAACTAAATAAATATACATGGAAAAAGAGCAACATGAACTTTACGAATACGCCAGAAGGAGAATCAAACAAAAAAAAAGACTCTATTTTCATTTTGTTTTGCTACTTATAGGAAGTTTGTTTTTATTTGTAGCTCATAATTTTTTTGATTTTAACCCCAACACAAATTGGCATATTTGGCTAATTACTTTTTGGTTTTTTATTTTCATTTTACACTTTATCAAAGTATATATTACAGACCGTTTTATGAATAAAAATTGGGAAAGAGAGCAAATTGATCGTCTAGTTTCCCAACAGGAAAAAAAAATAGACCAACTACAAACAAAAATCAAAAACGAAATTTAAAATAAAAACTAGATCAATGATTGTAATGATTGCAGCAGTTGCCGAAAATAATGCTCTCGGCAAAAACAATGAATTAGTTTGGCACTTACCAAATGATTTCAAAAGATTTAAAACACTTACTTCTGGCCATTACATTATTATGGGAAGAAAAACATTTGAAAGTTTTCCAAAACCTTTACCTAATAGAACTCATGTTGTAATAACCCGACAGGAAGATTACAATCCCGAAGGTTGCATTGTTGTCAATAGCTTACAAAACGCCATAGAAGTTTGCCCAGAAAACGAAACCATATATATCATTGGAGGTGGTGAAATCTATAATCTAGGACTTCCTTTTGCAGATAAAATTGAAATAACAAGAGTCCATGATAATTTTGAAGCGGATGCCTTTTTCCCTGAAATAAATCCTTTAGAATGGGAAATAATTGAATCTGATTTCAATCTAAAAGATGAGAAACATCTATTTGATTATACCTATCAAACTTACGTTCGAAAATAAAAAAAACATCCTAATTAGGATGTTTTTTTGTTCAATGATTAAGGGCAATGACCTACTCTTGAAAGAGTATCTGATAACATAAAAAAAAAATAACAAATATTAATAATACTCCAGAAGCGAAGATTATAATATTTGAAGATTTCTGAGAGTACATCTCAAAAAAGCCTCTAATACCAAATACCACGAAGGTACTAAAGACAAAAAAAATTAAAATTTCCAAAAACAAATTTAATCCTAAGAACGTATTATGCGCTTTAAAGAATCCTCTGCTAAAAAAAGCAGTATTTTCGAAACAACTTACAAGAACAAATGTGATAAGTAGCACAAGAACCATCCATTTGATTTGGGTCATTAAATCCCTTATAATCATTGAAAAAAAATTAATCTTTTGAAATGTAAAAATCATCAATAAAAAACTTTAACACAATACCCACTTTTAGTGATTTTTTCAAAAAACAACATACATTTCTCTACTCATTTCTCTATTTAAACCTGATTTTAAAGCAAAAAATAAAATTTCTCTCTAATTCTGAAAGCCATTTATACTTTGCATAGTTTGTATTATATTTGTGCAAAGAAAAAAAATGTCTGAAAAAATCACACCCTACAAAAATTCCACATTAGGTAAGAAAGAACAAGTTGCCAAAATGTTTGATACTATTTCTGGAAATTACGACAATCTTAATAGAGTTATTTCTTTTGGGATTGATGTAAAATGGAGAAAGAAAGTTTTAAAAATGGTCTCTAAATCCAATCCTAAGACTATTTTGGATATCGCTACAGGAACAGGAGATTTAGCCATATTAATGGCAGAAACCAATGCTGAAAAAATTATTGGGTTGGATATTTCTTCTGGAATGCTAGAAGTAGGAAAGAAAAAAATAGCTTCAAAAAACCTATCGAACACAATTGAAATGGTTTTGGCTGATTCAGAGAATATGCCGTTTGAAGACAATTATTTTGATGCAATAACAGTTGCCTTTGGTGTTCGAAATTTTGAGAATTTAGAAAAAGGATTGACTGAAATTCTTAGAGTTTTAAAACCAAATGGCTTATTTGTAATTTTAGAAACCTCAGTTCCAGACAAAACTCCTTATAAACAAGGTTATAATTTTTACAGTAAAAACATACTGCCTGTTATTGGTAAATTATTTTCTAAAGATAATGTAGCCTATGGATATTTATCAGAATCCGCTGCTGCATTTCCTTATGGCGAAGCGTTAAACAATATTTTGAGAAAAACTGGGTTTATAGATGTAGTTGCCATGCCACAAACATTTGGAGTTGCTACTATCTATTCCGCTTCAAAGAAATAATACTGATAATTTTCAGCCAAATATGAAAAAAATAGTTTTTTTAGTCTTAGTCCTACTGTCTATAACGACAAAAGGGCATGCTCAATTTTCAAAAGGCATGTTCAGCAAAGACCCCATCATTAATTTGGAAAATTGGCAGAAACAAAAACTATATTTTGGATTCTATTTAGGCTTCAATTCTTTTGACTTCAAAATAGATTATAAAACCGTAGGACCGGATATTCAAACTAAAAAAACAACTGGATTCAATTTAGGATTAGTTGCTGATTTAAAACTTCAAGAATACATAAACTTACGTTTTGAACCAGGACTTTACTATACGAAGAGAGACCTATACTATCCTAATTTTGCTACAGAAAATGACGCGATAAGAGAAGTAAATAGCACTTATATTCATTTTCCACTTCTTTTAAAATTTTCATCTTTAAGAACTGGAAATGTCCGTCCTTATCTATTAGGAGGAGCATCTGCAACTTTAAATTTATCCAGTAATGCAAAATCATTGGATGATAATTTAGAACAACGTTTTAGAGTAAAATCTTGGACTACTAATTATGAATTAGGCCTTGGGATAGATTTATTTTCAGAATATTTTATATTTTCCCCTTCAATCAGAGGTGTTTTTGGTATTAATGACGAGTTGATTCGAGACAAAGACCCAAACAGTCCTTGGACCAGCAATATTGAATCTATGAAATCAAGAGCAGTCTTTATTAATTTTACTTTTCATTAAAAAATTAAATTAATCTAAAGAAAAAGCTCCCCTACGGAACTCACTAAGAATAATTGCTGTTGCTGTTGCCACATTTAAACTTTCCGTTTTTTGTAGATCACCAAAACGAGGAATAGTAAGCCTTTGCGAGATTAGTTTTTCGATAGATTCTGAAATTCCATTCGCTTCATTTCCCATTACAATAATTCCTTCTTTTGGGAGTTTAGAAGTATAGATATTTTTACCATCCATAAAAGTACCAAAAACAGGAAGTTTCGTTTTAGCAATAAAAGCATCCAAATCAACATACTTTACATTTACTCTAGCAATGGAACCCATAGTTGCCTGAACCACTTTAGGATTGTAAATATCAACCGTTTCATTGGAACACAACAATTGATGAATTCCAAACCAATCACATAGACGCAATATAGTTCCTAAATTACCGGGATCACGAATACTATCTAACGCTAGGATTAAACCTGATTCATCGCTGTTTTTCTCAGCGGGTATTTTGAAAACCGCTAAACAAGTATTTGGAGTAGCTAAAGCACTGATTTTTTTTAAATCACTATCGTTAATCACTGTTTTTTTAGCATTTGAAACTTCGCTAAAATCATCAAGTGTAGTATACAAATGTTCTAATTCAAAATTAGATTGCAAAAGTTCTTGAATTACTTTTACCCCTTCTGCAAAAAAGAGTTGATTAGCAATTCGTTGTTTTTTTTGATGTAAACTCGATATAAGCTTTATTTGGTTTTTACTAACCATAAAATAATGTACTTTTGAATTAAATTTTTAGAACACTTGAAAAATATTTCCACAAAAATAACAGCATTTATTCTAATAGCAATATTAATTTGCGCATGTAATGCCGTAAAGAGGGTTCCGAATGGAAAATTATTACTTACTAAAAATGAAATTTCTGTAAATAATAAGAAAATTAAAGACGAAAATGTTTTTAATCAATTGTACCAAAAACCTAACGGAACCTTATTAGGCTTCCGATTAAGATTGAACATGTACAACATGGCAAACTTAAATCCTGACTCAACTTATCAAGCAAAATTTACAAATCATCCTGGAAAATACGAAAGAAAAGCAAAATGGCTTTCTGCCAAACAAGTAGACCAATTAGGAAAATCTTTTTGGTATCATGGTATTCATGATTTTTTGAAAAAAACTGGCGAGCCTCCTGTAATTATTGATTCAACAAAAACAGAAAAATCATTATTAAGACTGAAATATTATTATTTCAATAATGGTTATTTTAATGTTACGGCTAATTCTAAAATAGATGCTGCAGGCACAAAAAAAGCAAAATTAAAATACATTATTATAACCGGGAAACCATACACCCTAGACACACTAAAAACATCTATTTTGACTCCTGTTTTGGATTCGCTGTATGAAGTTACAAAATCTGCATCGTTTTTAAAATCTGGAAATCAATATAAAACAGAAGATTTTGAAAATGAAAAAAACCGAATTACAACTCATTTTAGAAATAATGGGGTGTATTATTTTCAGCCTAATTATGTAACTTTTGATATTGACACCATTAAGAAAGTAAATCAAGCTAATGTCAATTTAATTGTAAATAATTATTCCTATCAAGAAAACGATTCAAGCAAAACAGAACCTTTTAAAATATTTAAAATAAGTGCTGTAAATATTTATACCGATTATTCGCCAACAGAAAAATACCTTAAAATTACGGATAGCACAACATTCAATAATTTCAATTTATACAGCAACAAGAAGCTAAAATATAAACCTCACGCAATAACTGACGCTATATTTATTACTAAAGGAAGCTTATTTGCTGATAACAAAACGGTTTTGACCACACGTTATTTAAATAATCTAAAAATTTTTAATTATCCATCCATACAATATGAAGTGGATCCAAAAGATACTACAGCCCAATCTTTGATTGCAAAAATATATTTAACGCCAAGAAAAAAATACAGTTTTGGAACGACATTTGACGTAACTCATTCTAATATCCAAGATTTTGGAATTGGAGCCAGTGTTTCGGAAACGGTTCGAAATGTATTCAACGGTGCAGAAACACTAGAAATAGGAACGCGAGTAAACATTGGTTCATCAAAAGATTTAGCAAATCCAAACAACAACTTTTTTAATGTTTCGGAATACGGTGTAGATTTAAAACTAAGTTTCCCAAGGATTTTCATGCCTTTCAAAACCGAAAAAATCATTCCTAAAAGTATGATTCCTTCTACTCTTATAACAACTGGTTTTGCTAAACAAAGAAACATTGGATTAGACAAAGAAAATTTTACGGGAGCATTATCCTATAATTGGACTCCAAAGAAAAATAACACTGCACGATTTGACATTTTTAATGCGCAATTTGTTAGAAATCTTAATCCAAAAAATTATTTCAATGTATATAGTTCTTCCTATAAAGCATTAAATGCTATTGGAAAAACATACAATCAAAACGAACTTTATTTTGACAATATTGAGGATAAAAATTTAATCATCGAGTCTGGCACAATTGGTTTCACCAAAAATGTACTATCTGGAAATACTGATTTGAATCCAAGTGATGCACTTTATAAATCCGTAGAAAGTATCGAAGAAAGAAGAATTAGACTTACTGAGAATGATTTTATTTTAGCCACTAGTTTTACTTTTTCAAAAACCACTAAAAAGGACTTAACCGATAATACTTTTTATCTTTTCAGAACCAAAGTAGAATCTGCAGGGTCGCTTTTATCTTTGATTTCAAATGCAGCTAGTTTGCCAAGAAATCAAAACGGAAACCACGAACTATTCAACCTAGAATATTCTGAATACTTCAAAACAGAATTTGAGTATATCAAACATTGGAGTTTGTCAAAAGATAAAGTTCTGGCTGTACGAAGCTTTTTTGGAATAGCAGTTCCTTTTGGAAATTCTGATTACATCCCTTTTTCTAGGAGTTATTATGCAGGAGGTTCAAATGATAACAGAGCTTGGCAACCTTATGGTTTAGGACCAGGAAGTACTGGAGCAGTAAACGACTTTAATGAGGCAAATATGAAACTTGCACTCAGCAGCGAATTTAGATTCAACATTTTTGGGAATCTTAAAGGAGCGCTATTTGCTGATGCAGGAAACATTTGGAATGTACTTGATAACGTAACGGATGAGAAATCAACTTTTACTGGATTAGGAGATTTAAAGGACATTGCTTTGGGTAGTGGATTTGGCTTACGATATGATTTAAGTTTTTTTGTAATTCGTTTTGATTTAGGATTTAAAACGTACAATCCAGCTGAAAAAACAGGCGAAAGATGGTTTAAAGAATATAATTTTGGGCACTCCGTTTTAAATTTTGGAATAAATTATCCATTCTAATGCTAATTAATTCTTATTTTTGCAAACTAAAAACTAAAAAAACAATTTAAAAAAATTACAATGGCACATAACATAAAACCGGGCGTTGCTACAGGAGATCAGGTACAAGAGATTTTCAACTATGCAAAAGAAAAAGGATTTGCACTTCCAGCTGTTAACGTAACTGGATCAAATACTATCAATGGAGTTCTTGAAACTGCAGCAAAATTAAATGCTCCAGTTATCATTCAATTTTCAAATGGTGGAGCGCAATTTAATGCAGGAAAAGGACTTTCTAATGCAGGTGAAAAAGCAGCAATCGCTGGTGGAATAGCTGGAGCTTTACATATTCATACTTTAGCTGAAGCTTACGGTGCAACAGTAATTTTACATACTGACCACTGTGCTAAAAAATTATTACCTTGGATTGATGGTTTATTAGATGCTTCAGAAAAACATTTTGCTGAAACAGGAAAACCATTATTCTCATCTCACATGATTGATTTATCTGAAGAGCCAATCGAAGAAAACATCGAAATCTGTAAAGAGTATTTAGCTAGAATGAGCAAAATGGGAATGACATTAGAAATCGAACTTGGTATTACAGGTGGAGAAGAAGATGGTGTTGACAACTCTGATGTTGATAGCTCTAAATTATACACACAACCTTCTGAAGTTTCTTACGCTTACGAAGAATTATCAAAAGTAAGCCCTAAATTTACTATCGCTGCTTCTTTTGGAAACGTTCACGGTGTTTACAAACCAGGAAACGTAAAATTAACTCCAAAAATTCTTAAAAATTCTCAAGATTACGTTCAAGACAAATTCAAAACAGGTCATAACCCAGTTGATTTCGTTTTCCACGGTGGATCAGGTTCTACTCTAGAAGAAATTAGAGAAGCTATTGGTTACGGTGTTGTGAAAATGAACATTGATACTGACTTACAATTTGCATTTACTGAAGGTATCCGTGATTATATGGTTAAAAACATTGAGTACTTAAAAACTCAAATTGGTAATCCAGAAGGTTCTGATGTTCCAAACAAAAAATATTACGATCCAAGAAAATGGTTACGTGAAAGTGAAGCTACATTCAATGCAAGACTTGAACAAGCTTTTGCTGACTTGAATAACGTAAATACACTATAATTTTAGATTTCAAAATTCATATTTTAGATTCTAATGGAATCTGAAATTTGAATTTTAAATCCATTAAAAAAATAGATTTTAGACTCGTTCTGAAATCTATTTTTTAATCTAAAATCTAAATCTACATTCTAAAATTCAAAAAATGGCTTGGTTTAAAAGAAAAGAAAAAGGAATTACGACTGCTACCGAAGACAAAATGGATGTTCCAAAAGGACTATGGTACAAGTCTCCAACTGGAAAAATTATTGATGCCGAAGAATTAGCTCGCAATTTATATGTGAGTCCTGAGGACGATTTTCACGTAAGAATTGGAAGTGATACTTATTTTGAAATTTTATTCGACAATAATGAATTTGTTGAATTAGATAAAAATATGACGTCAAAAGATTCATTACATTTTGTTGACACCAAAAAATATTCTGACCGTTTAAAAGACGTGATGGAAAAAACAAAACTCAAAGACGCTGTGCGTACTGGAGTGGGGAAATCAAAAGGTAAAGATGTTGTAATCTGCTGTATGGATTTTGCTTTTATCGGTGGATCAATAGGAGGTGTTGTTGGAGAAAAAATAGTACGTGGAATTGACCATGCTATCAAAAACAGAATGCCTTTCATCATGATTTCAAAATCAGGAGGAGCTCGTATGATGGAAGCTGCAAATTCATTAATGCAACTAGCAAAAACATCTGTTAAGCTAGCGCAACTAGCCGAAGCTAAACTTCCTTATATTTCACTTTGTACTGACCCTACAACGGGAGGAACGACTGCATCATACGCTATGCTTGGTGACATTAATATTTCTGAACCAGGTGCTTTAATCGGTTTTGCTGGACCAAGAGTAGTTAGAGATACAACAGGAAAAGATTTACCAGAAGGTTTTCAAACTGCTGAGTTTCTTCTAGAACATGGTTTCCTAGACTTTATAACACCGAGAAAAGAATTGAAAGACAAGATTAACTTGTACATAGATTTAATTCAAAACAATAGTATTAGATAAATAAAAATCCCGATAATATCGGGATTTTTTATTTTATATCATTTCACTTTCACATTTTCTACAAAACTACATTCCAGTTCTAATTGCCTCAACAGGATCTAATTTAGACGCTGTGATTGCTGGCAAAATACCTGATACCAAACCTATTATTGCAGCTAATCCTGTTCCTAAAAGAATATTTCCCATTCCTAGAACAAACTCAAAATCCAAGGCTTTTGTCAAAACAACAGAAATAATCCAAACCAATAACAACCCTACTACTCCACCAATTACGGAAAGAATAACTGCTTCGAATAAAAACTGAAATAAGATAAATTTGTTTTTGGCTCCTAATGATTTTTGAATTCCAATTAAATTCGTTCGCTCTTTCACAGAAACAAACATAATATTAGCGATTCCAAAACCACCTACAAGTAATGAGAAACCACTAATCACCCAACCCACTAAATTCATTTGGCCAACAATACCATCAATTAAATCCGTAAATCCAGACAATACATTGATGAAAAAATTATCAATCTCATCCGTTTTCATACCTCTATAATTTCGAAGTTTTTGCCCTAATTCGGCTTTAAAAGCATCCATGTCAACACCTTTTTGTGGTTTTACAAGAATAACTGGCGTCATCGCATCGTTATTATCACCGTAAAGACGTCTTAAAAAATTGACTGGAATAAAAACCGATGTGTCATTACTATCCCCAAAAGTTCCTGCTCCCTGCTTCTTCAACATACCAATTACAGTAAAACGCTGTCCATACAAACGAATATTTTTACCCAAAGGTTCACTTTCTCCAAAAAGCCCTTTTGCAATTTCATATCCTAATACAATTACTGCAGCACCAGAATTTGATTCGGATTCATTATAAAACCTTCCTTTTTCAAATTCAAGCCCTTGAATATCTATAAATTCATGAGATACTGGAACTACATTTACATCACTTACAGATTCAGATTCAAACTTCATTGACTCTCGACTAACGAATAACTGATATCCCATTTGATCTAAATTATTCACGGAACTTTTCAGATATTCGTACTCATCATACTTCACATCCGGAAACTGTTCTCTTTTCCATTGGGGAATTTCAGAAGGACCAAAAGAAAATCGCATCAAATAAATCGTATTTTTATCTAAACTGCTCAAATCTTTTTTAATCTTTCTATCTAAAGAATCGACAGCTGCTAGAACTGCTATAATTGAAAAAATACCAATTGTAACCCCTAACAAAGAGAGCAAAGTCCTTAATTTATTATTGCGTAATGCGTTCATCGCAAAACCAAAACTCTCTTTTAATAACCGAAGATAGACCAGCATATTCTTTAAATTTGTGTTAAGGTAAAATTCCATAAATTTTATTCAAAAACCTAATAAAAATCTACATAGACATTGGTGTGATTTTTTAAGAGAATGTTACACAAATTGATTGGATTTTATAATCAAAAAAAAACTATTTTTGCACTTTATAATTCAAACAACACAATGAGTACAACAAAAACAATTCAATCAGCATTAATTTCGGTTTTTTCAAAAGAAGGACTTGAACCAATAGTACAAAAACTACATTCACAAAACGTTACCTTATACTCTACTGGAGGTACTGAAGATTTTATAAAAAATTTAGGAATTCCTGTAATCCCTGTTGAAGATGTTACTTCATACCCTTCAATCCTTGGTGGAAGAGTAAAAACATTACACCCTAAAGTTTTTGGAGGAATCCTGAATCGTCAAGATAATGAAAGTGATGTGCAACAAATGCAGGAATACAACATTCCTCAGATTGATTTAGTAATTGTTGATTTATACCCATTTGAAAAAACAGTTGCTTCTGGAGCAAGTGAGTCAGCTATTATTGAAAAAATTGATATTGGTGGAATTTCATTAATCCGTGCTGCTGCTAAAAACTTTAAAGACACTGTAATTATTGCTTCTGTAGACGAATACAGCTTGCTTTTAGACTTAATTACAAAACAAAATGGAGCAACAACACTTGCTGACAGAAAACTGTTAGCTACAAAAGCGTTTCATGTTTCATCGCATTACGATGGTGCCATTTTTAATTATTTCAATACTGACGAAACCATTTATAAAGAAAGTATTGCTAACGGTCAAATATTACGATACGGAGAAAATCCACATCAAAAAGGATATTTCTTTGGTGACTTTGAAGCAATGTTCAATAAAGTACACGGAAAAGAATTATCATACAATAACCTACTTGATGTAGATGCTGCTGTGAATTTAATTAATGAATTCAAAAATGACGGACCTACTTTTGCTATTCTAAAACACAACAATGCTTGTGGATTAGCAAGCAGAAATACAATTAGCGAAGCGTATTTAGCTGCTTTAGCATGTGACCCAACTTCTGCTTTTGGAGGTGTTTTGATTTCGAACACAAAAATTGATGTTGCAACTGCAACCGAAATTAATAAATTATTCTGCGAAGTAGTTATTGCACCATCTTATGATGATGAAGCTATTGCTATTTTGGAAGAAAAGAAAAACAGAATTATATTAATTCAAAATGAAGTGGAATTACCTAAAAAACAAGTTCGTACTTGCTTAAACGGAATTTTAGTTCAAGAAAGAAATAATATTACTGACAATAAATCAGACTTAAAGACCGTTACTATAACAGCTCCTACTGAACAAGAAATTGAAGATTTGATTTTTGCTTCGAAAGTTTGTAAAAATACCAAATCAAATACAATTGTTTTTGCAAAAAACGGAACCTTAATTTCATCTGGAACAGGTCAAACTTCTCGTGTTGATGCTTTATTACAAGCTATAGAAAAAGCAAATACTTTTGGATTTGACTTACACGGTGCTTCAATGGCAAGTGATGCTTTCTTCCCTTTCCCTGACTGTGTTGAGATAGCAAAAAAAGCTGGAATAACAGCTGTTATTCAACCTGGAGGTTCTATTAAAGATCAATTAAGTATTGATTATTGCAATGAAAATAAACTTGCAATGGTATTTACAGGAACACGTCATTTTAAACATTAATTTGTTTAACTTTGCACATTACATATTTTTAACGTTTTAAACCCTTAAAAAACTTATGGGATTTTTTGATTTCATGACCGAGGATATTGCGATAGACCTTGGTACCGCTAACACTTTAATCATACATAATGACAAAGTTGTAATTGATAGCCCTTCGATAGTTGCCAGAGACAGAATCTCCGGAAAAATCATTGCTGTTGGTAAAGAAGCCAACATGATGCAGGGTAAAACACATGAAAACATTAAAACGATAAGACCGTTGAAAGATGGTGTAATTGCCGATTTTGATGCTTCCGAAAAGATGATTAGTATGTTTATAAAAAGCATACCTGCATTGAAAAAAAGAATGTTTACTCCCGCATTACGAATGGTTGTTTGTATTCCTTCAGGAATTACTGAAGTGGAAATGAGAGCCGTTAAAGAATCTTGTGAGAGAGTAAATGGTAAAGAAGTTTATTTGATACACGAACCTATGGCTGCGGCTATTGGTATTGGTATTGACATTATGCAACCTAAAGGAAACATGATTGTTGATATTGGTGGAGGAACAACTGAAATTGCCGTAATTGCCTTAGGTGGAATTGTATGTGACAAATCGGTAAAAATTGCTGGTGACGTATTTACAAATGACATTGTATATTACATGCGTACACAACACAACCTTTTTGTTGGAGAAAGTACTGCTGAAAAAATAAAAATACAAATTGGTGCAGCTATTGAAGATTTAGAAACTCCTCCAGAAGACATGTCTGTTCAAGGTAGAGATTTACTTACTGGTAAACCAAAACAAGTTGAAGTTTCTTATAGAGAAATTGCTAAAGCATTAGACAAATCTATTCAAAGAATTGAAGATGCTGTAATGGAAACTTTATCTCAAACACCTCCAGAATTAGCAGCGGATATCTACAATACAGGTATTTACCTTGCGGGTGGAGGATCTATGTTAAGAGGTCTTGATAAAAGAATTTCTCAAAAAACAGATTTACCTGTTTACATTGCTGAAGATCCATTGAGAGCAGTAGTTAGAGGAACTGGTATGGCACTTAAAAACATTGTAAAATTTAAAAGTATTTTGATTAAGTAATCGTGAACTCTAAGTTTGTTAACTTTGGATTTAAAATCTAAAGAAGGCAATTCGGTTCTAAATAAAACATACAATCATTTACATTATACATTTAAAAAATGCAGCAAATATTTAATTTTATTTTTAAAAACAGTAATCGCTTACTGTTTTTGCTGCTTTTAGGTATTTCGTTTACCCTTACCATTCAGTCCCACTCTTTTCATAGAAGTAAAATAATTAGTTCTGCTAATTTTTTGAGTGGTGGTGTGTACGAAAAAGTGAGCAATATCAATGAATACTTGAATTTAAGAACTCAGAATGAAGCATTAGCTTTAGAAAATGCGAACTTAAAAAGTCTTTTATTTAATAAAAAAGACACTACACAGGTAAAAAAATTAGACAGTCTGAAAGGAGTAAAACCCTCTGATATTATTGTCTCAAAAGTAATTCACAATTCGTATAATGTTTATGAAAATTATTTAACCCTAAACTCTGGAGAATTACAAGGTGTAAAACCAGACATGGGAGTTGTAAACAGCTTAGGGATTGTTGGGATTATTGACAATACTTCTCCTCATTATTCAACAGTAATTAGTATTTTAAATAAAAAATCTCTAATCAATGCTAAGATCAAAAAATCAAATCATTTTGGATCTTTAATTTGGGATGGGAAAAGCACTGGTTTTGTCCAATTGATAGACGTTCCAAGATTAGCAGCCATCCGTAAAGGAGACACTATTGTAACTGGAGGTCAATCTGTAATATTTCCTGAAAATATAAACATTGGAACTATTGAAAAAATTTACACTGACAATCAAACTAATTTCTACACTTTAGACATAAAACTTTTTAATGACATGACTAATTTAGGTCATGT
The DNA here is from genome assembly GCF_003634825.1 of Flavobacterium sp. 123. Lineage (NCBI taxonomy): Bacteria > Pseudomonadati > Bacteroidota > Flavobacteriia > Flavobacteriales > Flavobacteriaceae > Flavobacterium > Flavobacterium sp. 123. Next base: position 1,779,659 of record NZ_RBXD01000001.1, on the reverse strand, counting down.
TTATATCATAAAAAGTAAAGATCGTGAAGAGCTAATCAATTTAGAAAAAAAGGAAGAAGATGAATAATGCTTTAATAGTTAATATCTTTCGATTTATCCTGTTGTTAGCAATACAAATTATTGTTTTTAACAATATGAATTTTTTTGGATACATAAGTCCATTTCCGTATATACTTTTCATCATATTATATCCTGTAAATGGAAACAAATCTGGTTTGTTAGTAGCCAGTTTCTTATTAGGACTAATTATGGACATGTTCAGTAATTCTGGCGGTATTCACGCAACATCATGCTTATTATTAGCTTATTTTAGACCCTTTATTTTTAAGTTTTCTTTTGGCCTTAGTTATGAATATCAAACTGTAAAATTAAATGATGTACTTACTCCTGAACGGTTTTCATTCATATTTGTTTCGGTTTTAATTCATCATCTTATTTTATTTGTTTTAGAAGCGTTCCAATTTAGTTTTTTCTTGGATGTACTTTTAAGAACAATTCTAAGTACACTCTTTACAATAATTCTTTGCATCATAATAATATACCTTATTAAGCCAAACAAAAGATGAGAAAAGTCTTGCTGCCTTCCTTAATTATTATCGCAGCATCATTGCTAGTGATACGGATATTTTATTTGCAAATTATCGATGATTCCTTCAAGTTAAAGTCAGACAATAATGCCATTAAAATAAAATATGACTATCCAGAGAGAGGGTATATCTATGACAGAAATGGCAAATTATTAGTAGCGAATCAAGCTTCTTATGATATCATGGTAATTCCCCGTGAAGTAAAGAATACAGATACATTAGAGTTCTGTACGCTATTAAATATTACAAAAGAAGACTTTATTAAAAAAATGGAAAAGGCTAAAATCTATAGCCCTAGATTACCTTCTGTTTTTTTACCACAATTAAATAAAAGTGAATTTGCCGCTTTTCAAGAAAAAATCAGAAAATTCGAAGGTTTCTATTTTCAAAAACGTTCTTTACGTGATTATGAAGTAGATTTTGGCGCAAATGTTTTTGGATTTATCACTCAAGTAAATGAAAAGTTAGTAGCCAAAAACCCTTATTATAACAGTGGCGACTTAATAGGAAAACAAGGTGTTGAAGAAAGCTACGAAGAAATTTTACGTGGAATAAAAGGGGTTAAATACCTCCAAAAAGACAAATACAATAGAGAAATAGGTTCTTTTAAAGAAGGAAAATACGATACTATTGCTGTGCAAGGAGAAGATATCAACCTTACTATTGATGCTGAACTTCAAAAATATGGTGAAGAATTAATGATTAATAAAAGAGGTGGAATTGTAGCTATTGAACCTAAAACTGGCGAAATTCTATCATTAGTTACCGCACCTTCTTACGATCCTTCCATTCTGGTTGGAAGAAAACGATCAAAAAATTACACACAACTATATCATGATTCGATTGCAAAACCACTTTATGACAGAGGTTTATTAGCCGAATATGCTCCTGGTTCTCCTTTCAAAATATTAACAGGTTTAGTTGCCCTTCAGGAAGGCGTGGTAGATGAGCAAACAACTGTATTTTGTCATCACGGGTTTAGTTATGCAAGAGGTAGATTTATGAGATGCCACTGTCATGGTGGAGCACTTCAATTACACAGAGGAATTTATGAATCTTGTAATGCTTATTTTGGCACTGCCTATATGAGAACTATAAACAAATATGTAAAACCCTCTTATGCAGTTGATGTTTGGAGTAATCATGTCAAAAGTTTTGGTTTAGGGCAATTTATGGGGTATGATTTACCTACTGGTAGAAAAGGGCATATTCCTGACTCAAAAACCTATAAAAAAATGTATCCAAATGGTGGATGGCGTAGCACAGCTATTGTTTCAAATGCTATTGGGCAAGGTGAGGTTTCAATGACTCCAATCCAACTTGCAAATATGATGGCTACGGTTGCTAATGAAGGATATTACTATACTCCTCACATCATAAAAAAGATTGAAGGACAAAAAATAGACAAAAAATTTACTACTAAACACGTTACAACTATAGATAAAAAGTATTTCAAACCTATGATTAGCGGTTTATTTGATGTTTATAATCTAGGAACTGCCTATTATTTAAAGGTGGAAGGTATTGATATTTGTGGAAAAACAGGAACCGCGGAAAACTTTGCTAAAATCAATGGAGTAAGAACGCAACTAGAGGATCATTCGATATTTGTTGCTTTTGCACCAAAAGACAATCCTAAAATAGCTATTGCTGTCATGGTTGAAAATGGTGGATTTGGAGCTACAATTGCAGGTCCAATTGCGAGTTTAATGATTGAGAAATACTTAAGACATAAAATTACAAGAACAGATTTAGAAACTAGAATTTTAAATAAAAGTTTACAAGGTGAGTATGCTAAACTAGGAGGTCTTTCAGAAATTGTGAAAGCACAAATGAGAAAAAAAGACTCAATAGAGAAAAGCAAAATAATAGCTCCGAAAATAAAAAAAGACACTACTAAACAAAATTAAAAGACAATTCATTTCAAATGAAAAATCAAAGTATAACGAGTAATATTGACTGGATATGTGTCATCATCTATAGCTTATTAGTGCTAATGGGATGGTTAAACATTTATTCCTCTTCTTTATCGTCTATGGAAGGAATTTCAGACAAACAACTTATATTCATTGTCTTAACTATTCCTTTGATTTTTGTTGTCCTTTATGTTGACGGAAAATTCTACGAAAAATATGCCACAATAATTTTCGGAATCTCATTGCTTTCCTTACTGGGATTATTTGCCTTTGGTAAAACAATTGCAGGACAACGTTGTTGGTATGGTTTTGGCAGCTTTACCCTTCAACCTTCTGAATTTGCAAAAGCGGCTACTGCATTGGCTTTAGCCAAATATTTAAGCGACACTCAAATCAATTTAAAGGATGTAAATAGACAGATACAAGCATTAGCTATCGTTTTTTTACCCGTGATGTTAATATTACCTCAACCTGACCCTGGAAGTGCATTAATATATAGTATCTTTATTATTGTTTTATATAGAGAAGGGCTACCGTCTTGGTATGTTTGGACTGGATTTATAACCATACTCCTATTTGTAATGACATTGCTTTTACAACCTCAATATGTAATTTTAATTATACTACTGACACTTGTAATTGTACATTTCAAATCAAGATTAGCTGATAGAAACATTGTTTTGAGCGCTATTCTTTTAGTTTTAATGTCTGGCTTTGTTTTATCAGTAAACTATGTTTTTGAGCATGTTTTCAAACAACATCACCGAGATCGTTTCAATATCTTATTAGGTAAATCTGTAGATATGAAAGGAATTGGATACAATACCAATCAGTCGGAAATAGCTATTGGATCTGGAGGATGGTTTGGAAAAGGATTTCTAGAAGGAACACAAACCAAAGGTGGTTTCGTACCAGAACAGCATACTGATTACATTTTTACAACCGTGGGCGAAGAGTGGGGATTCCTTGGTTCGCTCTTTGTAATTGCCTTATTTGTTGTTTTATTTCTTCGATTAATATATTTATCTGAAAGACAAAAAACTAAATTCAGTAGAGTTTATGGATATTGTGTAGCGGGTATTTTATTTATACACTTCTTTGTAAATATTGCTATGGTTGTAGGGATTTTTCCAACAATTGGGGTTCCTCTTCCATTTTTCTCTTATGGTGGATCTGGATTATGGGGCTTTACCATCTTGCTTTTCATCTTCCTAAAAATGGATGCTAATAAAGTAAATGAATGGTAAAAAGTAGGATTTAAAAGTTAGCTTTTATTAAAATTTATCAAAACTCCAGCTTTTATAATCACTGTTCTTTTCAAGTTGATTTTCTATCTTATCGTTTAGTTTCGGAAAAAAATCAATTCCCGTCATTTGTTCGATTTTATCGACAGAAACAACAAAATCATACAATGGTTTTTTGCTACTAACTGCTGGTACTAAAAACCCAATCATTTTATATTCGCCTCTGGAATCATCAAGCAAAATCTTATAAAAATAATTAGGAACAGACACCTTTTCTTTTCCAATGGTTTTTAATCCTGATTCTAAAACACCTCCAGTAATTACATAAATTCTTTTGTATTTACTAGCCCAATACCGAGTCTTATTTTCTAATCTACTCCAAATACCTCCATTAAAATAATGTTTTTGTGGACTAATATTAGAGGTGAAAAAAGTATCATTATATGCCGCTAGAGAAAACTCCATATCCGCTGCTGGGCAAAGATGCCCCTTGTCATAACCTGATTTTTTATAGTTTCGCCAATCCGCTGATTGTGTTTGTACGTATGGATCTTGAATAAAAAAAGGTCTTTTAAAATTACTGTTTGTCAAATATTCTTCCTTCAACTCATAGGCAACCCATTCTGCTTGTTCATATTTTTCATTATATGATAACGTATAATAATCATGCTTCACAATTTGATTTGTTGTAGAAGAAGGCAAAAAATTAAAAGAATTCTTCTGAAATGAATCAACATAAGACTTGCTTTCTGGAGCATTATTAGCAACAATACTTTCATTATCAAAACAATTTGTATAAGAACATAAAAGAACAATACTAATTAAAAGACCTATACAATAAAACAAACTACTCTTTTTCATACTTACTTATTAAAATTGTTAACCAAATCATTACTTAAATTAAATACTAAAAGCGCCCCAAAAATATATTCTCTGGTGCGCTTTTAGAAAATTAACCAATATTTCTATATACTATAAAATGTTTACGACTTAGCTAAACTCTCTTTTTTTAATTTAGCCGGAACATGTTTTTTAACTAATCCTTTTGGCTGTAAATCATCCAAAACATTCAATGCTTCTTCAACATAAATATCTTTAGATAATGATTCATGCCAACGCTCTCTTTTTTCTTTCAAAGCAGCATCTTTAACAATCGCTTCTTGTTCATATGGCAAAGAAGTGAACTTCAAACTGTTTTTATAATCTAAAATAGGTTTGTATTTTTTTGCTTTGCCTTCAATTTCTTTCTGAGCAATTTTAAATTTATCAATATTTAGACTGTATGTGTTTTCATCGCTTCGACTGTCAATCCATTTTGCATTTTCTTCTACTAATTGAAATTGTGAGTTTTGGGCAATTCTAGCTTTACTATTCAGTATTGCTTGGTTGAAATTAGCATTGTTTTTCCAAATCCCATATTCCGCAGGATCAATTTTATCCCAAGGCATTGCATTATCAACATCACGTTCACCCATTTTTAAATAAGCATATCTATCTGGCATAACAATATCACTACTTACACCTTCGAGCTGAGTTGAACCTCCATTTATTCTATAAAATTTTTGAGTAGTGGTTTTTAGCGCCCCTAAATCTCCCATAGAACTGCTTCTTACAAATTGATTCAAATCAATTACATTTTGAACCGTTCCTTTACCATAGGTTTGTTTACTACCAATGATGATTCCTCTTTTATAATCTTGAATGGCTGCTGCCAAAATCTCCGATGCTGATGCCGAAAAACTATTTACCATAATTACTAAAGGTCCATCCCACTCTATTTTTTTATCTCTATCGTATAATACTTCTTTTTTTCTACCAGCAGATTTAATTTGCACAATTGGACCTTGCTCAATAAATAATCCTGCAATATCAACAACCGTCGATAGAGATCCTCCACCATCATCTCTAACATCTAATACAATTCCATTTACACCCGCACTTTTCAAGCGTTCCACTTCAATAGCGATATCTTTTCCAGCATCTCTTCCGTCTTTGTTTTCAAAATCGATATAAAATTTAGGTAAATAAATCACTCCATATTTCAAACCGTCTTTATCAACAATACTTGATTTAGCATAGGTTTCTTCAATTTCAACAATGTCTCTTATGATTGAAATAACCGTAATAGTACCATCCACTTTTTTAACTGTAAGTCGAACTTCGGTACCTTTAGGACCTTTTATTTTTTTAACAACATCATCAAGGCGCATTCCTACAACATCCACAGGTTCTTTATTCCCTTGAGCCACTTTCATAATTAAATCACCTGATTCCAATTGTTTTCCTCTCCAAGCCGGACCCCCAGAAATCAACTCAGAAATTTCAGTAAAATCATTTTTCTTTTGAAGACGCGCTCCAATTCCTTCTAATTTACCACTAATACTCACATCGAAACGTTCTTTTTCTTCTGGTGCAAGGTAATTTGTGTGCGGATCAAAACGTGCTGTAATCGAATTAATGTATACTGAAAACCAATCGTTACGATCTAAATCTTTTATAAAACCAAAATATTCATCTAATGATTTTGAAGAACTATCTCTTGTTTCTTTTTCTAATTCTTGAAAAGTCTTGATTTTTCCAGTATCAACAGTAGTACTAGATTTAGTTTTATCATAGAAATCTTCTTTAAGACTAACATCCTGACTTGATGGCGCTACTGTTTCTTTCGTATCCTTACTAACTACTTTATTTTTATTGTCTTGCATTTCCATGCGGTCAACTAATGAAGAAAGAGTTGATAATTTAATTTGCTTACGCCATTTATCTTTTAATTCAGTTGTGTTTTTAGCATAAGGTGCTTTCTCATAATCTGTATTAAAAGTTTCATCAACTGAATAATCAAAAGGCTTACTCAAGACTTCTTTATAAATCACTTTACTTTCTTCCATTCTTTTCATTAATCTTTCATAAGTAAGATCAAAAAAAGTCAAATCTTTATTCAATAACTGATCGTCTAATTGCGTTTCATATTTTGAAAATTCATCGATATCTGACTGAAGGAAAAAACGTTTTGAAGGATCTAAAGCCTGAATATAATCTTTATAAACTCCTTTTGAAAAAGCATCATCAATTGCTGCTGGATTGTAATGCCCTTTTTCAATTACAAAAGTCAATAATTCCAAAAGCAATTTATCTTTTTCAGGGTCATTTGTATTTTGATTTCCCGAGTTCATCTTAAAAGCAAACAAGCTTAATGAAAGACAGGCAACTACAAGGAGTATTTTATAATTTCTTTTCATATAGGTAATAATAGTATTCATCAATTCTTTTTAAATCTAATTTACGGTAAAAACTATGCCAACATTTACAAGGCCTACATAATTTTTTGTTAAAGATATAAAATTGTTCTTTTTGTCCTAAGATTAATGATTCAAGTTGGTAAATTTTGCTTTCTTTGTTCAAGAATTGCTATTTTGTCATCGAACATTTCGATTAAAATCTTAAATTAACAACCCTCATTTAACCCTTATAAAATGAAAGGAACTAGACCTGTAATATTAGTAACAAATGACGATGGTGTTTCAGCGCCAGGAATCCGAGCACTTATTGAAGTTATGTCAGAAATTGGAGACGTTGTCGTTGTTGCTCCTGACAAACCTCAAAGCGCTATGGGTCACGCCATTACTATTAATAGTACTTTGTATTTAAATAAAATTTCAAAAGATACCGATACCATTACAGAATACAGTTGCTCTGGAACACCCGTAGATTGTGTAAAACTTGCTGTAAATGAAATCCTGAAACGAAAGCCTGATTTATGTGTTTCAGGAATCAATCACGGATCTAATTCCTCTATAAATGTTATTTATTCCGGAACGATGAGTGCGGCTGTGGAAGCTGGAATTGAAGGAATTCCCGCTATTGGTTTTTCTTTATTGGATTATGATTGGAATGCAGATTTCGAGGCTATTAAATCCTTTGTCAAAAAAATCAGTTTGGAAGTTTTAGAAAACGGTTTGCCTGAAGGTGTTATTTTGAATGTTAACTTTCCAAAACTAAAAGAAAAAGACATTAAAGGAATAAAAATTTGCCGCCAAGCAAAAGCACTTTGGGTAGAAAAATTTGACAAACGAAAAACCCCACAAGGAAAAGATTATTACTGGCTAGCCGGTGAATTTGTAAACGAAGATAAAGGCGAAGATACGGATGAATGGGCATTAGATAATGATTATATTTCAGTAGTGCCCGTACAATTTGATTTAACTGCCTACCACAGTATTAAATTACTTAACAACTGGAAATGGAATGAATAAAATAGACTTAGTATACGGCGTAATAATTGGGCTAATAGCCTCAGTATTGGGAACTTTTATTTTTATTACTTTCTTTACTGATTTTGATTTCATTACGGGAATACAAACCATGCGATTACAAGGTCATTTGGGCAAAATTGTAACTTTAGGATCTATTCTTGACTTAATTATATTTGCAATTTTGTTAAAGACAAACAAAGAAATGATGGCAAGAGGCGTAATTTTGGCAGTTATTATACTGACAATTATAACTTTGTTTGTTTAAGTTTATACCTTTGTTAGATTCGAAGTTTTATAAAAGTCATTAAAGAAAAAAATGAAATACTACATTATAGCGGGAGAAGCATCAGGAGATTTGCATGGTTCAAATTTAATGAAAGCATTATACAAAGAAGATCCTAAAGCCAACATCCGATTTTGGGGTGGTGATTTAATGCAAAATGTAGGGGGCACTTTAGTAAAACATTACCGCGAATTAGCTTTTATGGGATTCGTTGAAGTGCTTTTCAATTTAAAAGCTATTTTGAATAACATCAAAATATGTAAAAAAGACATTCTTGAATTTCAACCCGATGTATTGGTTTTTATTGATTATCCAGGTTTTAATTTGCGAATAGCCAAATGGGCCAAAAAATTAGGACTAAAAACACATTATTATATTTCACCTCAAATATGGGCGTGGAAAGAAAGCCGAATCAAAGATATCAAACAAGATGTTGATAAAATGTATGTCATTTTACCTTTCGAAAAAAGCTTTTATGAGGACAAACATCAGTATCCCGTTTCATTTGTTGGCCATCCTTTAATTGATGCTATTCATAATTATCCCGAAATTGACGCAAGTGTTTTTAGAACTGAAAATAAACTAAACGAAAAACCTATTATTGCTATTTTACCTGGCAGCCGAAAACAAGAAATCATCAAAATGCTATCCGTTATGTTGAGTGTAGTAAATGATTTCCCCGAATATCAGTTTGTAATTGCTGGAGCGCCAAGTCAGGAATTTTCGTTTTATCAAGATTTTATTTCGAATAAAAATATAAAGTTTATATCCAATAAAACATATGATTTATTGCGTAATGCTACGGCAGCATTAGTTACTTCAGGAACTGCAACGCTTGAAACAGCTCTTTTTAAAGTACCCGAAGTTGTTTGTTACAAAGGCAGTTGGGCTTCTTATCAAATTGCAAAACGTATTATAACACTAAAATACATTTCACTTGTCAATCTAATTATGGACGAAGAGGTAGTCACAGAGTTAATTCAAGAGCAATGCAATCCAAAACGCATCTCCGAAGAACTGAAAAAAATTCTAGAGCCTAACCATCGTAAAGTCATTCTACATAATTATGATCTACTAGAAGAAAAATTAGGCGGAATTGGTGCCAGCCAAAAAACTGCTAAACTGATTGTTGCAGATTTAAACTAAATTATTTCTTACAAATAAAGTTATTTCTTACAAATAAATAAGTACTTTAGTTTTATGAAAGTACTACAATTTCCTTTGGCAAGAATTACGTTAGTTTTTGTTTCTGCAATTTTAATCAGCAATTATCTAAAGCTTGAACCAGCATTGGCAAAAATAATACTTGTAATTTCTATAAGTAGTTTTAGCATCGCCTATTTTTTACTTAGAAAAAAATTTACTAAAACAATCTATTTTGGTATAACCACCTATTTATTAGCCTTTGCAATTGGTATAATTACACAAATAACCCATACCGATTCCTACCAGAAAAACAATTACATCCATAATAAAGATGCTTTTGAAAAACCACATATCATAAGCCTCACACTAAGAGAAAAGTTGAAAAACTCAACCTCAAGCAACCGATATATTGCACTAATCAACAGTATTGATCATTCAAAATACTCTGGTAGAATTATTGTCAATATTCATAAAGACAGCTTGAATCATCCGTTTGAAATAGGAACACAATTGCAAATAAACAGTACTTTATATAAAAACAACAACACCAAAAATCCAAACCAATTTGATTACAGTAAGTATCTTGAAAACAAACAAATCTATGCGCAATTATATGCTGACATCGATGAAATAAAGGTTAGCAACTATATCCAAAAAGACATTTGGTATTATACTTCCGTATTAAGAACAAGAATCATAAGCAATTTAGAGAAAAGCAACTTTAACAAAACCGAGTTGAATGTTGCAATAGCATTAATTCTGGGGCAACAACAAGATATTTCACCTGAAATAATTCGGGATTATCAATATGCAGGAGCCGTACACATTTTATCGGTTTCTGGTTTACACATAGGTTTCATTTTGATTTTTATAACCTTTGTATTAAAACCAATTCCTAACACCAGAAAGGGTTCCTTTATAAAGTTAATTGCAATTCTAGTTTCTTTATCCTTATTCGGAATTTTAGCTGGACTTGCTCCATCAGTCGTTCGATCTGTGACTATGTTTTCAATTGTAGCTATTGGCAATCATCTGCGAAGAAGCGTTAATATTTATCATACTTTGTTGGTTTCAATATTGCTTATTTTGTTAGTTCAACCTTCGTTTTTATTTGATGTAGGATTTCAATTGAGCTATATTGCATTGTTTTTCATAGTTTGGTTTCAGCCGCTTTTGGCTTCACTTTGGGAACCAAAAAACAAAATCAAAAAATACATTTGGGATATTCTTACTGTTTCCTTTGCAGCACAAATTGGCACCTTGCCATTAAGCCTATTTTACTTTCATCAATTCCCAGGTTTATTCTTTGTAACAAATTTAATAATCCTACCCTTTATGGGATTTATAATGGTCTTAGGCGTATTAGTTATGGGATTAGCCGCAATCAATTGTATTCCGTTATTCCTAACTAAAACCTTAGAATGGAGTATTTATTTTATGAACACAATCATCAATAAAATAGCTTCTATAGAAGAGTTCATTATAAGAGATATTCCTTTTAATACACAGCTATTATTAAACAGCTATCTATTAATAATTTGCACAATTATCTGGTTTAAAAAACCTCATTTCAACAGATTAATTTTTATATTATTTTCAATTATCCTGTTGCAAATTACATTCATACAAAACAACTGGGAAGTAAATAATCAACAAGAATGGATTGTTTTTAATTCGAAAAAAAACACCTTAATAACAGGACGCATGGGAAAAGAAGTTACACTATACACCAATAACAAAAGTTTAAACACTGCTTCAAAAAACATTCTGCTAAATGCTTATTTAGTAGGTAATTTTAGTAGTTTAAAACATAAAAAAACAATTCGGAACCTTTCGTTTTTTAAGGGAAACAAAATTCTTATTTTGGACAGTTTGGGAATTTATCCGAAGAATTCTAATCCAGACATTTTGATTTTAACGCAATCCCCTAAAATAAATTTAGATCGATTATTCGAAACTATAAAACCAAAAATTGTTGTTGCAGATGCCTCAAATTACAAAACTGTTCAAAAACTTTGGAAGACGAGTTGCTTGAAACAAAAAATCCCTTTTCACGCTACTAGTGAAAAGGGATTTTATATCCTAAATTAGAATTGTTATTTTTTCAAAATTCCATCAGCAACAGCTAACCATGCTGTAGGTCCACCGGCCACATAACCCGTATTTCCTATACCTTGAAAATTAATTTTTCCATCTTTTGTCGTTCCTCTTGCAAAGAAGATAGTTGGAAATCCTTGTATTCCAAAAGCTTGTTGCAACTCGTTATTTTGTTTTTTAATTTCAGCAGATTGTGGAGTTCTTCTTGGATAATCTAACTCAACTAAAACAACATTTTCTTTTGCCCATTTAGCAAACTCAGGAGTTTTCAAAACTTCTTTTTGCAATCTAATGCACCATCCACACCAATCACTACCCGTAAAAAACAGCAATAATGGTTTTTTAGTTTTATTAGAAACTTCTAATGCTTTGTTTACATTGGTTTCCCATACTAACTCTTGAGCTTCAACAGCGAAAGAAATAGCAAAGAAAAAAATCGTTATAAATATCTTTTTCATCTTTTATATTTTAATTAATTTGTCTTCAAAAATAATGCCTAAAATACTAAATTATTTAACTCCGTGCATTAATTTTTTTATCAGAGGAGTCATCACGATTAGGAACACTCCCGCAATAATAGAATAAACCGCTAGCTGATAATATCCTTCCGTATAAGATTGCAACTTAGAAACTAAAGTTGTTCCGGTATTTGATTTAGACATTTCAGCACCAAGTTTACCCGCTGCAAATTGGCCAAAAGCACTCGCTAAAAACCATAATCCCATCATCATTCCGAAAAGTCTTTTTGGCGAAAGCTTAGTTATTATAGACATTCCTATTGGACCTAAACACAACTCCCCAATGGTCGTTATCAAATACGCAAAAGTAAATACGTTCAATGATGTTATTCCTTCTGCATTCGCAAAAAAGCGCGTGTAATAAAACAAATAGAAAGAAGCACCTAGAAATAAAAATCCTATTCCAAACTTAATAACTGAACTTGGTTCGATTTTCTTTTTTGCCATCCATAACCAAAGTAGCCCAACTATTGGACTAAAAATAATTACGAACAACGAATTAGAACTATTATTAACCACGTTTGGATCGATATTAAAAAACAATAATTTAGAGTCTAAATTGTCTTTGGCAAACAAGGATAATGAACCGCCACTTTGTTCGTAAATTGCATTAAATAAAAAGTAGAAAAATATAAATAAAAATGCTGCTAATAATTTTTTACGTGCTGTAGCTAGTTTCAAATTAAACACTTCTAATAAAAAATATAGTACCGCAATAATCCCTATTGTATACATGAAATAGTCTGTGAAATCAGTGTTTTTCACCATTATGAATATAAAAGGGATACTCAATAACGAACCTGCATAAACTGCTATTTCTTTAATTTTCCTTTTCTTTGGATCCAAATTTAATAATGGAGAATCTCCAATTGGTCCTAAATGTTTTTTGGTTAACAAAAACGTTACTAAGCCCAAAATCATTACAATTCCTGCAGAAAGAAAACATAAAGACCACGAATAATATTTACCTAAATAAATACATAGCGCACCTCCTAAAAGTCCCCCAACATTTATTCCTGCGTAAAACATTCCGTAACCAGCATCTCTACGACTATCCTCTTCATGATATAATTCCCCTACCATTGATGAAATATTTGGTTTAAAAAAGCCGGTTCCAATAATCGAAAAAGCAATTCCATAATAAAACATTTCTTGCGGTGAAAAAGCAATCAGAAGATTTCCGAAAATCATTACAATACCTCCAAAAAATAATGACCTCTTAAATCCTAAAATCTTATCTGCAAAAATTCCTCCTATGAAAGTAAAGGCATAAACAAATGCTTGTATTGCTCCATATTGTAGATTAGCAGCCTCATCTTTTAAGAAAAGTTGGTCTACCATAAAAAAAGTAAGAACGCCTCGCATACCATAAAAACAGAATCGTTCCCACATTTCTACCATAAACAAATACCACAATTGTTTTGGGTATTTACCACTGAAATTTTGTATTTGCTCTAAACTTAAATTTTGTTCCATTATATCCTTTTTGTTTTAAAACTATTCTTTACAAAAAAACACCATCTTCTTGAATGGTTCAAAAAGATGATGTTTCTAAAATTTACATTGCAAAATTAACGAACACCGTGCATCATTTTTTTCAAAAATGGAGTCAATGCAAATAAAATAATTGCTGCAATACCCGTTAAAACTACAAAGACCATAAAGAATTCAAATAAATTATGGATTTCAAAACCAACAAAAATATTGTTATGATCACTAATGTTATGGTCTGCTAATAATTTTAACTGCTCTGCTGTTGGCGTTATTGTTTTATCTAAAATACCTTGCAAGTCAATTCCTAATTCTTTTGCTTTATTAAATTTATCTCCTGTTGCTGGCAAAATAGATCCTAAAGTACCTCCCAAAGCATATCCTGAAGCATTCGACAAGAAAAACACACCATACAAAAGTGAAGAGAAACGTTTTGGTGATAATTTACCCACTAATGATAATCCAATAGGTGACAAACACAATTCTGCACAAGTATTTAACAAATACAATAATATCAACCATTTAATAGCTAATAGCCCTGAATTACCTAAATCTTTAACCTGATTAGCAATCATAAAAAAGCTAATAGTAATCAACAATAAACCAACTGCTAATTTAACTGGCGAAATTGGCTCCTTGTTTGAGGCTCTTAATTTATCCCATAACATACTGAATGGCACAGCTAAAATTACTACAAAAAGCCCATTAAAAATTTGAACCATTGAAGGTGGCATTTGCCATCCAAAAAAGTTTCTATCTGTTTGATTATCAGCAATGAAAGTTAGTGAAGATCCCGCCTGTTCAAAAGCAGCCCAGAAGAAGATTATAAAAAAGGAAACAATATAAATAACAATAATTCGATCTCTTTCGATTTTTGTTAAAGAAGAATCAGAGATAATTAATCCTGCTAATGTTAATCCACTAGAATAAATTAAAGTGTAAATTAAGTTTTGTCCAAAAACAAAGTGAACAATTGCTCCTAAAATAAAAAATACAATTCCCGCAATAATTAAAGATGATTTAGAAAAAACAGCTTTTTGTGCTTCTCCTTCTTCAAAATCGGCAGCTACATTTTTAGATGGCAATCCTCCTAGTGGTCTACCTTCTGGAGTAACAACATATTTATTTTTTAAAAAGTAAAAAATCAAAGTCCCAACAAGCATTGCTATCGAAGCGGCAAGAAATCCCCATTTGAATGCATGTATATCTCTAACACCTCCTGTATCTCTAACATCACCTAATAATGGGCAAATAGACTGGCCTAAAAAAGCTCCTAAGTTGATTCCCATATAGAAAATAGTAAAAGCGGTGTCAAGCTTACTTTTTTCTTGTTTTGGATACAAACTCCCTACCATACTTGAAATATTTGGTTTGAAGAACCCATTTCCAAAAACGATTACGCCTAAACCACCATACATTATGGTAGTAGCTAAACTTAAATTAGCAGGAAAAATACTTCCACTAGCAAACAATAATAATTGTCCGATAGCCATCATTAGTCCGCCAAGTAAAATACAGTTTCTATTTCCTAAAAAACGATCCGCAATAAATCCTCCTAACATAGGAGTCAAATAACAAAGTCCTAAGAATCCCCCATAAATAAGAGAGGCATCCTCTTCTTTCATCATTAACGAATTAACTAAAAACAAAGTCAATAAGGCTCGCATTCCATAGAAATTGAATCGTTCCCACATTTCTGTTCCAAACAATACCCAAAGTCCTTTTGGATGTGCTGTTTTCACTTGAGTTTCTGCCATATTATTTATTTTGGTTAGGTATAAATTAAGGTTGAATTATAAATTTTCTTTGATAAAGTTAGTCATTTTAGTATACAATTGTATTCTAGTTTTTCCACCATAAATTCCATGGTTTTTATCCGGATAAATTTGCGAATCAAATTGTTTGTTTGCTTGAATCAAAGCTTCCATCATTTGCATTGTATTTTGCACATGTACATTATCATCACCTGAACCGTGTATCAAAAGGTATTTGCCTTTTAATTTATTAACATGATTAATTGGTGAGTTTTCATCATAACCACTAGGGTTTTCTTGAGGAGTTTGCATGTATCTTTCGGTATACACACTGTCATAAAAACGCCAGTTTGTTACTGGAGCAACAGCAATTGCCATTTTAAAAACATCATTTCCTTTCAAAATACAATTTGAAGACATAAATCCTCCATAAGACCAACCGAAAATTCCTATTCTAGTTTTATCTACAAAAGCATAATTCCCTATTTCTTTAGCGGCATCAATTTGATCTTCAACTTCATATTTACCCAATTCTTTTTGAGTTACTTTCTTAAAGTCAGCTCCTTTAAAACCTGTTCCACGACCATCAACACAAGCAACAATATATCCTTGTTGCGTCAACATCATGAACCAATAATCATCATATGAATTCCATTCGTTGTTAACTTGCTGAGAACCTGGTCCTGAATATTGATACATAAAAACAGGATATTTTTTACTTGGGTCAAAATCTTTTGGTTTCATAATCCAAGCATTCAATTCATTCCCTTTTGCTGTTTTCATTACAAAAAACTCTTTTGAAGGCAAATTGTAATTTTTTAATCTAGAAGCTAGCGCTTGATTATCTTCTATACTCTGAACTTGTTTGCCTAATTTAGCTTCGTTCAATGTATATGTTGTTGGTTGATTTGCACTCGAGAAGGTATTGATATAATATTGAAAATTCGGACTAAAAGTAGCGGCATTTGTTCCTACATTTTTAGATAAACGCAATTTATTTTTCCCATCTAAACTTATTCGGTATACATCTCTATTAATAGAACCGTTTTCTGTAGATTGATAAAAAACAGTATTGGTTTTTTCATCAAAACCATAATACGAAGTTACTTCCCAGTTTCCTTTGGTAACTTGCTTTCTTAATTTTCCTGTTTTATCATATACGTAAATATGATTAAAACCATCTTTTTCACTTGTCCAGATAAAACTATTGTCTTTCAAGAATGTAAGATTATCAGTATCTACAAAATCAATATATGCTTTATCTTTTTCGTTTAAAACAACTTTCGTTGCTCCAGTGGTACCATCTACAAACAATAAATCTAAATTATCCTGATGACGATTCAATATTTTAGCTGACAATACATTTGCATCATTTGTCCATTCTATTCTTGGAATATAAAAATCATTATACGTTCCTAAATTAACATTTTTAGTTCCTTTTGAATCCACATCATAAAGATGCAAAGACACTAATGAATTTTTCTCTCCAGCTTTTGGATATTTGAACGTTTCGATAGTTGGATATAAATTTTTTTCAAAAATAGACATTGAAAATTCAGGTACTTCTGTTTCATCAAAACGTATATAAGCTACTTTTTTACTGTCTTTACTCCAATCAAAAGCTCTCACAAAGGCAAATTCTTCTTCATAAACCCAATCCGTTATTCCATTGATGATGCTATTTTTTTTGCCATCCGTAGTAATCGCAGTGGATTGTTTTGAAGCAATATCATAAACATACAAGTTGTTTTCTTTAGAATAGGCAATCTTTTTGCCGTTAGGAGAAAAAGTAGGTTCTTGAACTTGATCTTCAAACAATTTAGTCAGTTGTTTGTTATCCAAATTATACAAATAATAATCTGCCGTAAAAGAATGACGGAAGATTTTATTAGAGTTGCACGCTATTAAAATTTGTTTTTCTGAATCATCAAAAGTATAGCTGTCAATACCATTTTCTAATTCCTTAAATGATTTTGTATCAATAAGAGTAGTTACTTTTTTGAGGGTAGCAAAATCATACAAATCAATAGTCATCGACCTAGATTGATAATCTAAATTCAAAACCGTATATTGATTGGTGTTTTTCATGGATTGCAATTCATCCATTTCTTCCGCACGAAAAGTTCCGTTGTAAATTTCGTCAATTGTAATTTTTTGTTGTCCAAAAACCGTACAACATAAGAACAAAAGTAAGGCAGTAATTTTTTTCGAATTCATAAAAATAATTTAGATTTAAAAACCGTCAATTTTAGTGAAAAATTTACAATTATTTCACATTTGATGTGTTAAATGTTAAAAGAATATTACTCAAGCCTATTTATTGAATCCGCTACAGTAGAAACAAAACGGCTAAAATTGTATCTTTGCGAATAAGTATAACATAATCAATTGAGAATGAATAATGTCATTGCAGGATTTTCAAAGTTTTCTAAAGAAGAAAAAATTAATTGGATTGCCAAGGAATACTTTTTAAATCCCCAGGAAGCCATAACGACACTGAAAAACTACTGGAATTCTGACGAAAATTTACAGAAATTACACGATGAATTCATCGAAAATACAATATCAAATTTCTATATACCACTTGGAGTAGCGCCAAACTTCTTGATTAACGGAAAATATTATACCGTACCAATGGCAATCGAAGAAAGTTCGGTAGTAGCTGCAGCTTCAAAAGCAGCAAAATTTTGGTCTACACGTGGCGGATTTAAAGCTTCTGTAATTGACACCGAAAAAATAGGGCAAGTTCATTTTATATTTAAAGGAGACCATTCTAAACTAGCTGATTTTTTTAACCAAATAAAATCTAAGTTTTTCATAGAAACAGAAAACATTACTAAAAACATGCAGAAGCGTGGTGGTGGAATTCTGGATATTATTCTAAAAGATAAAACTCATTTAATCCCTAATTACTTTCAACTTCACGCTACTTTTGAAACAATTGATAGTATGGGCGCTAACTTTATCAATTCCTGTTTAGAGCAATTTGCCAAAATACTAAAAGAAGAAGCACAAGTGCATGAATCGTTTTCAGAAACAGAGAAAGACATTCAAGTTGTCATGAGTATTTTGTCAAATTATGTTCCAAATTGCATCGTTAGAGCCGAAGTTTCGTGTCCAATAAACGAATTAGAAGAAAAACATATTTCTGATCCAACAGCATTTGCTGAACGATTTGTTCAAGCCGTTACAATTGCCGAGGTTGAACCTTTCAGAGCAGTTACTCATAACAAAGGAATTATGAATGGAATTGATGCCGTTGTTTTAGCAACAGGAAATGATTTCAGAGCAATTGAAGCTGGTATTCATGCTTATGCTTCTAGAAACGGGCACTATTCTAGTCTTTCTCATGCAAAAATAGAGAATAATATATTTACTTTTTGGCTAGAAGTTCCTTTGGCTTTAGGAACTGTTGGAGGATTAACTTCCTTGCATCCATTGGTAAAATTATCGCTAGACATGCTCGAAAAACCTTCTGCTAAGGAGTTAATGCAGATTGTAGCCGTAGCTGGTTTAGCACAAAACTTTGCCGCTTTGCGCTCCTTGACAACAACTGGAATTCAAGACGGACATATGAAAATGCACTTAAATAATATTTTAAACCAATTTATGGCTACTGAAGAAGAACGTGTTTTGATTCGAAAACATTTCAAACATCATGTAGTTTCGCATAGTGCTGTTGTTGATTATATTGAAAATATAAGAAAATAATTCCGCATTAATACCAACCTTTTTTAATTTAATCCATTGAAAACAGAATTTTACAGTAACGGAAAACTTTTAATCACAGGGGAATATCTAGTTTTAGACGGCGCCAAAGCCTTTGCATTGCCTACAAAATTTGGTCAAAATCTTGTGGTTCAAAAAGGAACAACCCAAGAAATTCATTGGAAAAGCTACGATTTTGACGGCAGTGTATGGTTTGAAGAAATCGTTACATTTTCGGAGATTTCAAATCCTATTGAATCTAAAATTGAAACGGTCAAAACAACATTAATTACAATTCTGCACGAAGCTTATAAATTAAATCCAAATTTTATAAACGACGGTGAAGGATATACGATTACTACCGAACTTAGTTTCCCTAAAAACTGGGGATTAGGAACCTCTTCTACCCTGATTAACAACATTGCTCAGTGGTTGCAAATTGATGCTTTTACATTGCTTCAAAACAGTTTTGGAGGGAGTGGTTATGATATTGCTTGCGCACAAAATAACAGTCCAATTTTATTTTCCTTAGAACAAGGAAAAGCTATGGTCGAAAAAGTAACTTTCAATCCGGAGTTTACAGAACATTTATACTTTGTTTATTTAAACAAAAAGCAAAGTAGTAAGGTCGCTATTGCTTCTTATTACAATAACAAAAACAATCATTTGGAAAAGAATATCCAAACAAATGATGCCATAACACAAGCTGTTATTGAAGCTAAAAACCTAAATTCATTTGCAGCAGCAATTGAAAAACATGAAATTGCTTTGAGTACTATTTTAGAAATGAAAACCGTTAAAGAAGCTTTATTTCCAGATTTTAAAGGAATCGTAAAAAGCCTTGGTGCTTGGGGTGGGGATTTTGTTTTAGTTATTTCGAATGACAATCCTAAAGCTTATTTCAATTCAAAAGGATACGAAACCATTATCCCATATTCCGAAATGATATTGTAAGTCTAAAATGTTTACTGCTTTCAATACTTTTACAAAATGAAAAACCCGATACAATGTATCGGGTTTTTCTATTTTAAACTGTAAACTACGATTAGTAGTTGAACAATCTTCTGTTATCTTCAATCTTAGCTTTATCTTTCAATGCTGGAACAACTCTTCCTGCATCAGATGCGCTTTGTGCTTTTAATTTAGCAACATAAGCAGCATGTTCTTTTAAAGCTGGAGCTTTTACTGTACTTAAATTTTTAACTACATAAACTCCTGTATTTCCTTCAATTGGAGCTGACAATTTATTCGCTGACAAAGCAAATGCATTTCCAACAACTTTTGGTTCTTGACCAACATTTGCTAAAACTGGATTTTCCATTGTAATACCAGCTGCTTGTTGTACAGTTGAACCTGTAGCCTTTGCAATTGCTTCAATTGAACTACCTGTCATTTTAGCTTTGATCAACTCTGCTTTTTTCTTGTTTTTAATGATTGGCTCCACATAACTTCTAGCCATACTTACAGGAAGTAATCCTGAATTATCAATTTTTTGAAGCTTAGCAATTACGTGACCTAAATTAGCAACCTCAAATCTTTTTACCGTTCCTACTTTAGTATCATCTTCAAAAGCCCATCTTACTATTGTTCTTTGGCTACCTAAAGTTCCAAAAGTCTCATCCATTCCTTTTACAGTAACTGGAAGTGCTATAGCTAATTTCATGTCTTTAGCAACTTTATCAAAATCTCCTGCTATAGCATCCATTTCAAATTTTGTAGCTTGAGTAAATACTTTGTCAGAAGTTGCTTCAGAAGCTTCTACTTTTTGAGCTACAGTAGCTAAACGAACTCCGTCTTGCTTATCTGTAATTTTGATAATATGGAATCCAAAAGGAGTTTCAACTAAACCTACTTTACCAATACTGTTATTGAAAACAAAATCATTAAAAGGTTTTACCATTTGGTTTGGACCAAAATATCCTAAATCACCACCTTGTTGTGCTGATGAATCATCAGAATTAGTAAATGCTAACATCAAGAAACTATCTGGATTTGCATTTACTTGAGCTAAGATAGCTTCCGCTTTTGCTTTTGCTTCTTCTTTAGTTCTTTTCTCTTTTTGATTTGGAACTTGTGTTCCTTCGTAGCTAATTAAGATATGACTTGCTTTAGCATTTACACCAGCTTTTCTTCCGAAAGATTTTGAAATACAATAGTAGTTTCCAAATTTATAAGGTCCATAAACAGCTCCTGGAGCTAAATTATACAATTGATCTGCATCAATAGCAGGTAAATCTTTTTTGGCAACATACGAAGAATCGTAAGGAACATCTGAATTTGAGTTTACAAAATCAACTGTATTTGAAGCATTTTTAAATCCTGGCAATGTATCGTTTTTACCTGTAGCTTGGTTGTAAACAACACTACCGGATAACAAAGCAGTTATTTTTGCTTTAACCTCATCTTCATCTTCTTTTGAAGCTTTGTCTTCAATTAAAACATATTCCACTTCACGAGTTTCATCTGCTTTATATTTCTTTTCGTTTTTCTTCATGAAATCTACAATTTCATCGTCAGTAACTTTCACATCACTATCTTTAATTGTAGAATATAAACCTGCAACATAAGCAAAGTTTACTTTATTAGATTCCATTTCATATTTCAATTTCCCTTCACTTTCAGTAGTGTAAAGACCCGCTTTAATTAAGGTATTGTAAATTTGGAATTTTGCATTAAGTTCCGCGTCTTTCTCTCTATCTTTTAGATACTGAGCTTGCTCTGGATTTGATTTAAAATATTCTTTAAATTTAGCCAAATCAAACATTCCAGCTGCATTCAAGAAAATTGGATTTTTCCCTATATTTTGGTCAGATTTTAAAATTTCGATTAGGTGTTTTTCACCAACTCTCAATCCTAATTTATCAAATTCTGATGTTAGTAAAGCGATAGAAACTTCTTGATCCCAAACTCTATTTGCAGCTGCTGTTGAAGTAATCCCTTGACCACTTTTTTCAACATTGCTCACTTTTACTCTAAAGTCTTCAAATGAAATATCTTTTCCATCGATGCTTCCTACATCTTTAGTGTTTTTACCAAAACCACCTTTACCGATAAGATCTTGTATTATAAATGCAAATAATGCAATTGCAATAGCTGCTATCAATAAGGCGGAACGTTGTCTAATTTTTGCTAAAACTGCCATTTTTATTGTTGTTAATTTTTATATTCAGTTTGCGAAAATACAATTATCTAATTAATAATAATACTAGTAGCGTTTTATTTTGCAAGAAATTTTAATTTTCCAAAAAAAATCACTCCCGTACTGACATTTTAACTAATTCTATTTTCTTATTTGTCGCCTCTTCGATAACAAAATGATAGTTTCCTATACTGATTTGATCTCCTTTTTGAGGGATATTTTTGGTGAAATTAACTATAAAACCTCCTAAAGTTCCGTACGAATCTTCTTCAGGAATATCAAGTTTGTAGGTTTGATTTAAATATTCAACTTCTAATCGTGTTGAAAAAAGAAAAACGCCTTCTTCTAATTCTTTTTCAATTAATTCTTCATCTGAATCGTGTTCATCTTCAATTTCACCAAAAAGCTGTTCTACAATATCTTCAATTGTAATAATTCCAGAAGTTCCGCCGTGTTCATCTAAAACAACGGCAACGCTTTTTCGCTTCTTAGTAAGCAAATTCATGGCGTCTTTTATATAAATTGTCTCTGGCACGAATTCAACCGATATCATTACTTGTTTGATGCTTTTTGGTTTTTTGAACAAATCAAAAGAATGAACATACCCAATAATATCATCTAATGAATTTTGATAAACCACAATCTTAGAATATCCGGTACTGATAAACAATTCTTTCAAGTCAACCACTGAATCAAATATATCAATTGCCGCAATTTCCGTTCTAGGAGTCATTACATCTCTTGCTTTCACACTAGAAAACTCTAATGCATTTTGGAAAATTTGAATTTCGGAATCTACTTCTTCGTTATCTTCGACAGTGCTCATCTGTTCCGTAATATAATTTCCTAGTTCCACTTTACTAAAATACAATTGCACTTGATCGCCTTGCGTTTTAAAGAATTTCTTTAGAAAAAAGTCTGAAATCCAAATAAAAAAAGTAGAAATGAAGTAAAATAATTTGTAGAAAAAATAAGCAGGAAGTGCAAAAAACTTCAATAACGAATTGGCATAAATTTGAAAAAATACTTTAGGTAAAAATTCTGCCGTTATCAAAACAATAAAAGTCGACAAAACAGTTTGCACAAGTAAATCCACCAATCCTAAAAAATGATAGCCAAATGAATCTATCCAGCGCATCAATAAATCCCCCATAAAAAACCCATATACGACTAATGCAATATTGTTCCCAACAAGCATTGCAACAATAAATTTAGAGGGTTGTTCGGTAAGTTTTGTAAGCGTTTTTGAAATGAAATTATCTTGTTTTTTTTCAATTTCAAGATAAATTTTATTCGAAGAAATAAAGGCAATCTCCATTCCTGAAAAAAAGGCACATAGTATTAAACACAATATTATGATACTTATTTCCATTAATTAAGACTTTTTGTTTCTGTCTTCAAATTTTTTAGCAAATCTCATTCTAAAGAAAAACATAAAAATTGCCAATCCAGCAAACAAAAGACTTAGCCAAGGATTTTCATTAGGATCATTAAATTTGGTAATTCCATCATAAATAAGATAAACTCCAAAAATAAGATAGATGTAAGGCGTAAATTTAAGGTAACTCATAATTTTTGTATATAAATTTATTCGGCTGATTCAATTTCGCCTGTTATTCTCTGGGAATTAATTACTTTGAAATCTTTACTAAAATCGATTCCCTGTCCGTTTGAGGCTCCCTTTTTATCTGAAAATTTAAACTTCCTTTCCGTAAAAAACCAATCGTTTTTTTGATCAAAATACAATTGCTCCGTTTCTAAGTTTTGTCCTTCTTCTGTGCTTATTTTGACTTTTCCCTGTAAATCTATAATTCCGGTTTGCTTGTAAGACACCGCATAGTTAGATTTTACAAATGTTTTTTTACCATTTTTATCATAAATAGTAACCCGAATTCCTTTTGGAAATTCTGTAAAAGGAAAATCTACGCTAGCAAAATCCAACATTTTAGGACTTAATAAAGCAGCCGTAATTCGGCCTGAATCAGTATATTTTAGATTTATATTTTCTGCATCACTACTAGGAACAAAATCTGAGAAGTTAATTTTTTGGACTTCTTTAAAATTACTTTCACATCCAAAAAACAACAATAAAGTAAAAATTGCTACAAAAGGAAATAGTATGTTTTTTTTCAAAAAATCCATTATACGGAATTTAACAAAATGATAGACACCTAAGCTGTTTCAGGCTCTAATTGAATTTTCTTTTTACAAACCATTTGTCATTAAGTGACATTCCAACACTAAGGTTTGCATAATTTTCTTGAACTAAACCTGAGGTAGTCGTTCCTTTTTTTCCAATTTCGAAACCAAAATTAATATTAGAAAAAGACCCCGTTATTGGCATTCCAATACCAAGAGTAATTCCCATATCATTTATCGACTCTGAATTGACAACTAGACCTGTTTTCTCGTATCTAAATCCTCCGCGATAAACAATTCTTTTAGCATAACTCGTATAGGATTTGTAATTAGGAATGTAATATCCACCTAAGCTATATTTTTGTTGTTTTTCATAGGAAACGTTATCTAAGTTATTGTAGCTAATTGCTAAACTACCTGCATCACGCATGCTTACTTGAGCACCTACAAGCCATTTTCTAGCTTCTCCAATTCCCACTCCTATAGTTAGTTTACTAGGTAATTTTAAATCTTTTTGAGTAGTTACATCATCAATTGCATCCACAAGACTCAAATCATAATTTGCATTATACATTACTGTAGATATGCTTCTTTTATTTGTTGAAGACAAAGTGCTCTCCAAAGTATAATTCAAGCTACTAAAGAAACTTAACTTTTTATTGATTTTAGTCTGATACATTAATCCTGCATCAAAATTAACTCCAGATAGATCTACCTTATTAAGCTCTCGTGTTCCAACAGGAACTCCTGTAATAAACTCTAAACTGCTGGTTTCAATTTTTCCAAAGTTATAATGCGCATCAGCACCAAAACTTAAACTAGGCGTTATTTTATACCCTATTCCTAAAAAAACCTTACTCAAACCACCAGTTCCATTAAATCTATTATTATTTTGAGTGGCATCAGTAGCCAAAGATTCTATTTTATATCCAACAGAAGAATATGGAAGTAATCCAAATCCAAGTCCAAATTTACCCAAAGGCAAACCAACAGCTAAATAATCAAGTGTTGTTCTACGAGCACTCGCTGATTCCGAACTCGTTTTCAACTTTGTTGTATTATAAGTACCACCAACTGCAAAAGCCGTATTTTTTAAATTAGCATAACTAGCAGGATTATCCATATTGATATGAATACTATCTTGCTCCACTGCAATTCCAGCCATTGAACGAATATCTGAGGTTCCTTTATATCTAACATCACCGATTCCAAAGAAAGAATAAGGAGAAGCCGTTCCTTCTTGAGCAAAAGATACGAATGACAAAATCAGGAAGGCGCTTGTTATAATTTTTTTAATCATTTTTGATTTTATATTGAAATGTTTGATTCAAACTCTCGAGAAGGAAATTTGAATTGGCAAATATGGTATTTTTTAATCGTTTAGCCAAAAATTCTGTATCGCCACCCGTTAAAATTATTATAAAGTTTGAATAGTGTGCCTTATATTCATCGATAAAACCGTCAATCTCATAGGCGAACCCGTTTACAACTCCAGAATGAATTGATTCGGCAGTAGATTTTCCAATGAAACTATCTGGATTTTTCGAAGCCAATAAAGGCAATTTAGCGGTGTAGTTATGTAATGATTCATATCGTAAACGCAAACCAGGCGCTATTGCACCTCCAAGATAAACATCATTCTCGTCAACAAAATCATAAGTAACACAAGTCCCAACATCAATAATTAATCTATTCTGATTTGGAAACTGAAGCGTTGCGCCAGCAGCCAGCACCATACGATCAATTCCTAAAGTTTGCGGAGTCGCATATCCATTAGTAAATGGAAAAGGATCTTTGTGCGATATAAAGTCTACTTTTAAATGGTTATTGTAATGAGAAAAAGAATCTTTTTCGAGTTCTCCGACAGATGAAACCACTAAATGAGATACTTTTTTATATTTTTTTAAAATATTTTGAATATTATTTTTGTGCTCTTTTTTCAAGAAAACAAAATGTTCCAAAAGGATATCACCCTCAAAAACAGCACCTTTAATCCTAGTATTCCCTACATCTATTGTTAGAATCATAATTTATTATTTGACTTTGCGAAGGTACGAATTGATTTTTTTTAAAATTTGTTTTGGATAAATTAAAAATCATCCTATATTTGCACCCGCAATAAGAACGGTACCTTAGCTCAGATGGTAGAGCAATGGACTGAAAATCCATGTGTCCCTGGTTCGATCCCTGGAGGTACCACGAAAAAATTCCCTAATTATCTTAAATTCAAGATGTTAGGGATTTTTTGTTTTTACAGTGTGCCTCTAAGGGTGTTTTCTATACCCAAAACTTATGAATTTAATCTAAATTAATCTCTTTAAATTTAGAAATTAAATTAATTTGTTTTTCTTTATTACAAATGAGGGCAGGACACAAAAAGAAACGACTATAATCCACCGACTTCTTCTAGAAGGTTGCGTAATTGAATTTACGCACTTTTTTTTCTTTACTTAGGCTAATTAAAATAATGTTTCACTAGTACTATAATTATGTTTATTGTCAATTTCAAAATTCTTCATTTATAATGTTATACTGATTCTTAATCAACTTTATCATTTTTAGTATATGTTAATAGATGGACCTATTATTAGAATTAGGTTTGAAAATAATTGAAATAAGACTTTATTCAAGCCATAGTTGAAGCAAAATTTGAATCTAACTGACCGTTAACAATTGAAAACGACAAGTATTTTAGTCCCACTTCCAGTTTGATTAAAATAGACACTTTTTAGTTGTGATTATTGATTATATTTTTCAAATAAAACCCAA
The DNA here is from genome assembly GCF_003634825.1 of Flavobacterium sp. 123. Classification (NCBI taxonomy): domain Bacteria; kingdom Pseudomonadati; phylum Bacteroidota; class Flavobacteriia; order Flavobacteriales; family Flavobacteriaceae; genus Flavobacterium; species Flavobacterium sp. 123. The sequence continues at coordinate 1,752,615 of NZ_RBXD01000001.1, read as the reverse complement.
ACTAACTATTTTAAAAACAAATATTTAGTTTTTTTTTACAATTTAGGTAAGTAAAAACACATATTAAACACATATAATAGTCTTTTATACTGTTTTATTTCTTTATTAGGTCAAACGAGTTTTGTTTAAACTACTTTTATAAAATATTAACAATCAGTTAATTATTTAAATAACATTATTGTGATTTCCCCACCTATAAAAACAAACAAATTTCCTTCATTAATTAAAAAAACAATTTTTACTTCATTCATAAATTCATAATGATTCTTAGACAAAAACTAAGATCATTTTTGGTCCATATTTTATTTGCTATAATATTTTTTAAATTAAATACGCTTCAGGCACAAGTTCAAAATGCTGGTGAATTATATATTGGTGATAATAGCATATTTTATATAGGAGCTGGCGACTTTGATTTTGGTTTGGGGTCAACAGCAACTAGCCTGACGAAAATAGATTATGGAGTTTTATCGTTTTCAAATGGAGCAACTTGGAACGGAGCTAATGACATGCATTTTGTAAATGGGTATGCTCAAACAAATAGTAATACCTCTTTTGTTTTACCGATAGGACAATCTGGAGTTTATGCCCCAATTAAAGTAATTCCGTCCACTAATGAAGGTGTGGATGCGGCCTATTTTCGATCATCACCAAATACAATTGGAAGTAATTTGGATGTCTTTATTTCATCAATATCTTCGGTTGAATATTGGAATATAAAGAGTGCGGGGACAAATGCAGGCATTTCGCTTAGTTGGAGATCTTCAAGTACTATTTCGACTTTAACATCATCTTCACTACCTAATTTAACTATTGTAGGCTGGAATGGGTTATCTTGGGTTAGAATACCTTCAATAATTGATGAATATTCTATACTAGGCGAAATAAGTAGTTTAGTTTCTGGATCTATTAGCTCGAATGCAGAAGTGGATTTTTCGGCTTATTCTGCTTTTTCATTAGGTACTACAACGAAACAACTACTAGTTCCTAAATTTGATAAAGTAGAATTGACAGCATATGTAAGTAAAAGCAGATTATTCATTGAAGCTTCATTACCAATAACGGCATTGATTATTTATGATATTCTGGGGAAAAAAATATTTTCGGAACGGCTAAATGGGAATCTTAAATATGAGAAACCATTCAATCATGCGGATGAAATATATATTGTAAAAATTGAATTGGATAATAGTGCCTCACTTTTTACAAAGAAAATAATCAATAAAAAGTAGATTTTGATTTTTGATAAATCGATCTTAAAAAAAATGAAAATATATAATTATTTGATATTATTAACAATACTGCAATCTAGTTTTGTAGTTGCTCAAATAGGCATTGGCACCAAAAAACCTGATGAATCTTCGGTTTTAGATATTGATTCTAAAGCCAAAGGATTGTTGATTCCTAGAATGACTTCGGATGAACGGGATTTAATTAAAAATCCAGCTAATGCTTTGATGTTATATAATACTACACTACAGGCAATCGAAATTAATATAGGAACAAAATCGAATCCTATTTGGATTTTAGTTGGAGATAATGGAGGCGTTCCAGCCATAAATAATCTATCATCTGGAGCCATTTTCATTGGGAACAGTGAGGGTGTGGCTAAAGAGTTTCAGGTTTCTGGAGAAGCATTCCTTAGTAATTCGGGAGTGATTAGTATAGATAATGGCGCAGTTATTTCAAAAATACTAACTGGATATAAAAGTGGAGTAGGAAAAATAACTGTTGATGATACTATTATTCAAGCCATTCAAAAATTAGATGGCAATCAGTCAATACATGCAATTGTCTTAATATCTAATGATTATAATCTTCTCGAAACCGATTATACCATTTTATGTGATAATGAAATGAGAGCATTTACAATCAATTTACCAGTGGTAGGTAGCTGTCCAGGTAAAGTATATGTTATTAATAAAATAGATGAAACTTCAAATGAATTAAATATAAATCCACCAATACAATTATCAAAAAATAATACCATTTCACAATTAAATTACCCAAAAACATTTAAGATACAATCAGACGGAAAAGTCTGGTATGTTATCAACTAACCTCAATTAATAATATAAAATAATATGAATTACAAAAAAATTTCGAAAATTATAGTAGTACTTATTCTACTAGGTTTCTCAATTACAGATGTTTCTGCTCAAATTGTGCAAAAAATTGGATCTAATTCGTTTACAATTAATCCTAAGGCAGTTTTAGAATTAGAAAGCACGACCAAAGGATTTTTACCTCCTCGAATGACAGCTGCAAATCAGACAACCATGGGTACTAGTCTCCCAGAAGGTTTGGTAGTATTTATAACAGATGGTTCCTTAGTTGGTTTGCAAATTTGGAAAGGAAGTAAATGGACTACTTTAGCAGATAATGAAGCATTGGCTTTAAAAGCACCGTTAGCTTCACCAACATTCACAGGAACAGTTTCGGGAATTACAGCCATAATGGTTGGTTTGGGTAATGTTGATAATACAACAGATTTACTAAAACCAATTTCTACGGCTACGCAAACAGCATTAGATACAAAATCAAGTAATAGTGATTTGACTTTAAAAGCACCGTTAGCTTCACCAACATTCACAGGAACAGTTTCGGGAATTACAGCCACAATGGTTGGTTTGGGTAATGTTGATAATACAACAGATTTATTAAAACCAATTTCTACGGCTACACAAACAGCATTAGATACAAAAGAAGACAAAACCAATAAATCAATAGATATAAAAACCGACCAAACTTCGGATATTAAATATCCTTCTGTAAAAGCAGTAAAAACCTATGTTGACGTCTATTCTACTTTTAATGCTATAAGCACAATAATAGCAAGTTATACTGCTACAATTTCCGATTATACTATTTTATGTAATAATAATTCAGGACCTTTTCAATTGACATTACCTTCAGCGTCATCTACTAGTGGGAAAATTTATGTAATTCGTAAAACAGATGAGACAGCTAATTTATTGACCATAAGTCCAGCTTTAAAACTTACAGAAAGTACAGCTATTTCTTCTTTGGATTATCCAAAAACAATGCGAGTACAATCTAATGGTACAGATTGGTATATCATTGATTAATTTTTTCGAAGTATATTTCAAAATAATGATGCATATTAATTCATTTTCTAAAACATTTTTTTATATCGCTTTACTTTGGTTTTTCACCAATGATATCTCAGCACAAATAGTGCAGAAAATCGGAGATAACTCCAATTCTATAAATGATAATGCTGTTTTAGAAATTGAAAGTACAACCAAAGGATTTTTACTTCCTCGAATGACCAAAGTCCAAAGAGATTTAATTAATAATCCATCAGAAGGTTTAATGCTTTGGTGTTCGGATTGTTCGCTTTCAAGTGGCTCTGAAATAGTGGTTTGGGTTAAAAATTCTTGGACTGGCCTTTTGATTTCGAATCTAGCAGAAAAAAATATTTTGCTAGGAAATGCTTATGGAAAAGCAACAGCTGTAACTTTAAGTGGTGATGTTACGATAGATAATGCAGGAGTAAGTACCATTGGTACTAATAAAGTGATTAGTTCAATGATAAATGACGGAACAATAATCACAGCAGATATTTCAAATAATGCCGTAATTACAAGTAAAATTTCAGATGCTAACGTGACTTATTCTAAAATTCAGAATGTGATGTCTAATACTATTTTAGGAAGAACGACTTCGGGAGAAGGGTCTGTAGAGGAAATTGCAACAACGGGAAATAGTAAAGTTGTTTTGTCAGATTCTCCAACTTTATCAGGATTAGCTATGGCACCAACCGCAAGCCCGTCAACAAATACGGAACAAATTGCGACAACAGCTTTTGTTTTAGCAAATTCTGATAAGTACTATTCAGTTAATAGTTCGGAAGAAATAACTACTAGGGCTACTTCAGATGAAGTAGTACCTGGAATGTCTTTAGTATCAGGGTTAGGAGGTACTTATTTCGTTACTTTTAATGCTCAATATAATATAGATCCAAGTGATAGAACTTCACAAGCTGCCACTGATGTACTCACTGTTTACAATAATTTAATAGCATTAACTTCTTCTGCTGTAACTATTGATGCAGTTATTGCAACTAGAACGTTTACACCAGGAATTTATACTGATGGAGCTAGTGCAGGTACTGTTGCTGCTGGTGTTATAATTACTTTAGATGGAGCTGGAACCTATATTTTTAAATTTGGAGCTGCTTTGAGTATGGGAGCAGACGTTAAAATTATTTTGACAAATGGAGCTACTTCTTCAAATGTTTTTTGGATAGCAGAGGGTGCAATAGCAATTGGTGCAAATGCAAATATTAAAGGAAGTTTAATTTCAAATAGTGGTGCAGTTGATTTGGCAGCAGGATGTTTCTTAGAAGGAAAGTTGTTAGCTATTAAATCGGGTGCTATTAGTATATCAACTTCTAATGTGACTAATTCGGGAAGTTCTTCTGTAATTAATTGGGATTTAATATCTTCTTTTGCCATCTTTAGTAATGGAGGAGTTGTTTCTAACACTGGAAGTTCAACTATTTATGGAGATATAGGGACAAAAACAGGAAGTATTACAATTGCATCTTTTGATGAGTCAATTGTTTCTGGAAATTTTTACACCTCATTGCTTGGAAGTGCCCTCGCCTCATTTAGTTTATATCAAAATGGTGCGTTAATTGCAAATTCAACGAGAATGAGATCTAGTACTATAAATACGGTAGATATTTCATTACAAGCAATAGCAACTGTCGCATTAGGTCAAAACATAGATGTTAGATGGAGTTGTGATTCAGGGAAAATAACACTTAAAAATAGAATTCTTACTTTGGTTAAAGTACGTTAAGATTATATGCATAGGAATCCATCACTTTTTAGATAAACTAATAACGTCCTCATATCCATAAATTTTTCTTGTAATCCTCTTTAATGATAAAATTCACACGTATTCTTTTGCAATAAAATTAGATTCGTGTCGCTGCTTTTATGATGTAATATGTTTACGAATTATCATTAGTACATGGCGTTTGTGAAATTTAATTCTATTTTAAACATTAAATCATAGTTGATCGGCAAGTTCTCGTTCTCGTTCCCTAAAAAAATAATTTGTTTAGTTTGTATTTTTTTCTTACATCTGTTAATCTATATTTTAATGTATCAACAGTTATGAAAGATTCAGATCCAATATATTATTTTAAAACGAAAATTTAAAAATTGACATTAATTCTTCTTACTTGGTTATAATTCAAGAAATAAATAGTTATTTGCAATATCCTCGCACAAACAACAATACTAATCTTTTAAAACGCTTATATTTATGAAACATTCATAAATTTATCAATAAAAATAAGGCTTTCGTAATTTTATTTGATTTTTTTTACGAAATTACGATAAAGATATTTGCTAAATTACTATATTTATGCAAAATTTATATATATGGAAATTTTATCTTGCCCAAAATGCCAAAATAATCATATCATAAAAAGTGGCGTAATCAACAACAAACAAAGGTATTTATGCAAAAAATGCAACTATTTTTTCACAGTTAATAAAATAGGAAAAAAGATAGATGATTATTATGTTACTAAAGCCTTACAACTGTATTTAGAAGGTTTAAGTTATAGGGAAATTGAACGGATTATAGGTGTTTCCCACGTAACAATTAGCAACTGGGTAAAGATGTTTAATATCAAGAAACCTTCTCACGCAGATTACCATCCTACTTATAAGATTTTTAGTCATTTAGAGCTTGTAGAATATTTAAAAAACAAGTCATTATTATCTGGAGCAGGAATGATTATTACAGAGCTAGGTGATAAGTTTATGCTTATAAAATGGGAAAGATTTAAGGATTAACTATATCATTTTACATTTATATATACATAAATTTTTTTTACTGATAAAAAATTGGAATTTGGCAGTATTAAAACCAACCATTTTTACTAACCAAACTCTATTTTACTTATGAAAAAATGTTATTTTATTCTTTTAGTCGGACTTGCTTCTCTAAAAGGATATTCTCAAACACCGGCACCAACTCCGGTAACACCAGAAAAAGAATGGGACATAAGTCTTTACGGTTTTGTAAGAACCGATTACATTTGGGATACTAGAAAATCCGCAACTGTTCGTGAAGGTCAATTAAACCTATATCCTTCAGACGAAGTATTAGATACTAACGGAAAAGATATTAATGCAACAGGACAATCCAATTTTCTTTCTGTAACTTCTCGATTAGGAGTTAAAGCAAAAGGCCCTAATGTTTGGGGTGCAAAAACTTCGGCAGTATTAGAGGGCGATTTTTTTGGCAACGTAGAAGGTTCTTCTATTGGATTATTCAGATTGAGACATTCTTATGTAAATTTAGAATGGTCAAAAACTTCTTTGACAATGGGACAAACTTGGTATCCAACATTTATCCCTGAGGTTTTTCCAGGTGTTGCAAATTTCAATACTGGAATTATGTTCAATCCTTTTGGCTGGGCAACTCAAGTAAAATTAAAACAAATGTTAAGCAAAGAAGTTTCTCTTACACTTACGGCTTACAAAGAACGTGAATTTACCGCTCCTGGTCCAGGTTCACAAAATTCAGCATCTATAAATTCTTCTTTACCATCACTTAATGGACAAATTCAATACAAAGGAAAAAATCTATTAATGGGTATTGGCGCAGAATACAAATCATTACAACCACTTACGGTTAATGCAGCAAATACTTTGGTTACAAAAGAAAAAATAAATAGTTCTTCTGTTTTTGGATATGCAAAATATTCAAATGATAAAGTTTCTATAAAAGCATACGGAATTTCAGGTGGAAATTTAAACAACTTAGTAATGTTAGGTGGATTTACAGGAACTACTGTAGCAGGAATTCAATCCTACGACCCTACTAAAACGACTTCTTTTTGGGTGGATATTGCTAGCAATGGCAAATCAATTGCTCCAGGTTTCTTCTTTGGAACAACAAAAAACAATGGCGCTGGTACTGCTGCAACTTCATTAGCCACTATTTACATGAGAGGTACAAATGCTGCGGGCGGATCTAGAGTTGTTGATAATGTATGGAGAGCTTCTGGAAGAATAGATTTCAAGAAAAACAAATTTAGAGTTTCTCCTGAATTAGAATATACTGCTGCCACTTGGGGTGATGCAGATCTATTTGGAAAAGCAACAACAAACAAAAAAGACGTTGGTAATTTCAGAGCTATGGTTTCATGCGTCTATTCCTTTTAATAAAATAATTATTTAAAAAACAACAAATATGAGTAACAGATCAACAAAAGGTATTTGGAAAGTAATTTCCGCATCCTCAATGGGTACAATGATTGAGTGGTATGATTTCTATATTTTTGGAAGTTTAGCCGTAGTAATATCAACTAAATTTTTCCCAGCTGACAATCCAACAGCTGCATTTTTAGCAACCTTAGCAACCTTTGCGGTTGGATTTGTAGTTCGTCCTTTTGGAGCACTTTTCTTTGGAAGATTAGGTGACTTAATTGGTAGAAAATATACTTTCATGGTAACTTTATTATTAATGGGTGGAGCTACTTTCCTGATAGGTTGTATTCCGAGTTATGAAACCATTGGATTTTTTGCACCATTACTGGTTTTAATTTTAAGAATGCTTCAAGGACTTGCTCTTGGTGGAGAATATGGAGGAGCTGCTACTTATGTTGCAGAACATGCTCCAGTAGGACAAAGAGGATATTGGACTTCATGGATTCAAACTACTGCAACAGTTGGTTTATTTATTTCCTTGATGGTAATCCTTGCCACTAGAAATGTACTTACTCCTGAAGAATTTGATGCTTGGGGATGGAGAGTTCCGTTCTGGGTATCTATCATCATGGTAGGTGTTTCCTATTTGATTAGAAAAAACATGGATGAATCTCCCGTTTTTGCCAAAGCTAAATCAGAAGGAAAAACAAGTACAAATCCATTAAAAGAAAGTTTTGGACACCGTTACAATTTAAAATTTGTTTTGCTTGCTTTATTTGGAGCAACAATGGGACAAGGTGTAGTTTGGTACACAGGACAATTCTACGCGATGAGTTTCATGAAAACAGTAATGTCTGTTGACTCTTCTCAAGTGGATAGCTTATTAGGAATAGCATTGTTATTAGGAACCCCATTTTTTATTGTATTTGGTTGGTTAAGTGATAAATTAGGTAGAAAATATATCATGATGGCAGGTATGCTTATTGCGGTTCTTGCATACAGACCTATTTACAGACAAATGTTTCATTTAGCAGATGGTAAAGCAATGAAAGAAAGTGGCGTTACTATGGTAATTGACAGTTGTAAAACAATAGGTGGACCAGTAGCAACTATCAAAACCGAAGCAGATAAAGCAGATCCTAGCATCGTGAAAACTAGAATTTTCATTGATCAAAAATCAGACTCTTTATATAGCAACGAAGCTAAATTTCATTACACTAAAACGGATACTTTATACCTAGCTAAATCACTTGATTTTGACAGTAAAGCAAATGCGAAAAATGAGGTTTGGATTAAATTTGATTCCAAAGACAAATTAGGAGCAATTGTTCATAATGCCGTTAAAGTTAAAAATGATCTTAAAAAAGATGAAGCTCCTGCAAAAGTTGATACACTTCAAGCTTTAGCGCTGAACCAATTTACTAGTGGATTAGCTAAAGACAAATCACACATTAACGGAATCAGTGAAAAACCAAATGTTGCTGTGGTGAAAAACATCCCTTCTGACACAAGATGGTCTTTAATATTCTTAATTTTTGTTCAAGTTATATTTGTAACTATGGTTTACGGTCCTATTGCTGCGTTCTTAGTTGAAATGTTCCCTGTAAAAATTAGATACACATCAATGTCTTTACCTTACCATGTAGGTAACGGTATATTCGGTGGATTACTTCCTGCAATCTCAACTTATTTTGTAACAACTGCAAAAACTGCTGGTGAATCTGAATTCTATTTAGAAGGACTTTGGTACCCTATAGTTATTGCATCAGTGAGTTTAGTAGTGGGTATGGTTTACATTAAAAACAGAGATAAAAACAATCACATTTAAAAATATATAGCTATGAATCAATTAAAAAGAGCTTTAGGATTAGTATGGATCGCTTTAGCACTTGCAGCTGCCTACTTTTGTATATTCACTTTTGGATTACCAAAATTTGCATCTGGAAAACAAGACGATTTAGTTTTCGGAATTATTATACTATTTGTACTTACTCCATTAATTGTTGCCGGTTTAGGAATCTTCGGATACTATTCCCTAATGGGTGATTACGACAGTAAAGAATAAAAAATTAGTTAACCTTACACTATATACAATCGCTGTCAAAATTGGCAGCGTTTGTGTATTTTTATTATTATGAAAAAGAGACATGAACAAAAGTTGGTTATTCTCTCAATGCTGATGTTATTAGCATTGAACATTCCGCTTTTGCTTTTATTTGATAGTTCAAAACCGCTTTTTGGTTTTCCAATCATATATATCTATTTATTTTCGGCATGGTTGTTTTCAATAGCCATAACTTTCTTAATTATAAAAAGATATTATGACTAGCGCAGGACTTTTATTAATCTTAGCACTTTATGTGTTAGGGCTCTTTTATATTGCCTATTGGGCAGAAAAAAGAATCCATTCTAAATGGACTAACAATGCTTATGTATATTCCTTTTCGCTAGCGGTATATTGCACGGCATGGACGTATTATGGCAGTGTTGGGGTAGCGGCAGATTCTGGTTTAAGCTACATCCCTATTTACTTAGGACCAGTAATTATCATTCCTACTTGGATGATTATTCTCAAGAGAATTATCCGAATTTCTAGAGTAAACAAAATCTCCAGTATTGCAGATTTTATTTCTTTACGATACGGAAACAGCAGATTCCTTGGAGCCTTAGTTACCATGATTTGTGTTTTTGGAATCTTACCTTATATTTCTTTACAGCTAAAATCCATTTCTGATACTTTTCATATTGTAACTAAAACGCAATCGAGTTCTGATATATTTACAGATACAACAACTTATGTTTGCATCGCTTTAGCCTTATTTGCTTCTTATTATGGAACCCGATATGTAGATGCTTCCGAGAAAAGACGCGGAATTGTAACTGCAGTTGCTATGGAATCTATCTTAAAATTAGTTTTCTTTCTAATAATCGGAATCTATGTAACCTATTTTGTTTTTGATGGCTTTGATGATATCTATACAAAAGCAGCTGTTCTAGAAAATTTTGACAAAAAAAACTCCATCGGTGATCTTGCAAGCGGAATCAATTGGTTCTTTTTATGCACCTTATCCATGTTTGCTGTTTTTCTTTTGCCGAGACAATTCCACACTGCAATTGTAGAAAACAATAAAGAAACTCATATCAGAACCGCAATGTGGTTGTTCCCATTGTATTTATTGTTGTTCAATATTTTTGTTTTCCCAATAGCTTGGGGAGGAAACATTCTGTTTGAAGGACAAAAACTTAATTCAGATACGTATTCGCTATTGATTCCGCAATTCTTCAATAATAATTTCCTAACTGTTTTAGTATTTCTAGGAGGATTTTCGGCAGCAATATCAATGATAATAGTTTCATCTATAGCTTTAGCAACAATGCTGAGTAACAACTTGTTAATACCTTATGGATTTATTGGTTCTCTCCAAAACACATCGCAGAAAAAAAATAGCAAACGAATTGTTATCAGTCGAAAAATAGGAATCTTTTCCCTCATCATTTTGGCCTATGCTATCTATCGAATTTTTATTCTTGACTACTCTTTAGTTTCTATAGGGTTAGTTTCATTTGTGGTTATTTCACAATTAGCCCCCGCTTTTTTCGGCGCATTATTTTGGAGAAGAGGATCCAGCAAAGGAGCAATTACAGGAATTATTATTGGTTTTTTAATTTGCTTTTACACCCTTTTGTTGCCATATGCTATAGGCCTTACAAAATCTACGAGCTTGTTTATACAAGAAGGTCCATGGGGAATTGAATTACTAAAGCCTTTTCAACTTTTTGGACTGGATTATTTGCAACCTATTCCACATGCCGTTTTTTGGAGTTTGTTTTTTAATGTAATTAGCTACACCTCTATTTCGGTAAGTTTCAAAGGAAATTACAGAGAGCGAAACTATGCCGAAATGTTTGTTGATATTGATAAATACATTACCAATCACGAAGATGCATTTGTATGGAAAGGAACGGCTTATGTTTCTGATATTCAAAAAGTATTACAGCGTTTTCTGGGAGAAGATAGAACTAAAAGAGCGCTGAGTATTTTCAATCTAAAATACAATATCGATAAAAATGTTACGACGGCTGATGCTCGCTTTATAAAATTTGCGGAGAATTTATTAACGGGTCACATTGGTACGGCTTCCGCCAAAATATTAATATCGAGTGTCGTCAAAGAAGACAAAATCAGTTTACCTGAAGTATTGCGAATTCTAGAAGAATCTAAAGAAAACATTATTGTAAACAAAAAACTGACAGAGACTTCAACCGAATTGCAGAAAATATCAGAACAGTTAAAAAATGCTAATCAAGAATTAGTTCAAAAAGACATTCAAAAAGATGAATTTCTAGACACTGTTACGCATGAGTTAAGAACCCCAATTACTGCAATTAGGGCTGCAAGTGAGATTTTGCATGACGATGAAGACATTCCTGCTGAAGTAAGAAAACAGTTTTTGCAAAATATAATTTCAGAATCAGATCGTTTGAATCGTTTGATTGATAAAATTCTGGATTTAGAAAAATTTGAAACAGGAAAACAGAAAATTTATCTGTCTAGAAATAACATTACAAGCACAATTGAAAAAACACTTGAGTCGTTAAAGCAATTAATTAAAAACAAAAAAATCAGCATTGATTTTAACCGCGATAAAGAAATAAAAGCCTTTTATGACGAGGAACGAATCATTCAAGTGATGCATAATTTATTATCAAATGCGATTAAATTTTGTTCTGAAACCGAAGGTGAAATTTCCATAAAAATCATTGAAAACAAAAACAATGTTGAAGTACAAATTCACAACAACGGCAAAGCAATTAAAAAAGAAGATTTTGAAGCCATCTTTGATAAATTTTATCAATCTAGAAATCAAAATGTCAAAAAACCTATCGGAAGCGGATTGGGCTTAGCGATTTGTAAACAAATTATAGAACACCACAAAGGAACCATTTGGGCCGAAGATAATGTTGCTGATGGAGCAACTTTCATCTTTACCTTACCTAATTACAATACAACAGAAAACACGTAAAAAGATGAAGAAGATTTTAATTGTAGATGACGAACCAAACATTGTAATGGCATTAGAGTACACTTTCAAGAAAAATAATTTTGAAGTTTTTATTGCCAGAGACGGACAAGAAGCGCTTGACATTCTGAAAAATCAACTTCCGGATATTATAATTCTTGATGTTATGATGCCAATGGTTGATGGTTTTGCCACTTTGGAACAAATAAAAAAAGAAGAACGATTACAAAACTGTAAAGTCATTTTCCTTTCGGCAAAAAACAAGGAAAAAGACATTGAAAAAGGAATTTCACTAGGAGCTGATCTCTATGTCGTCAAGCCCTTTTCAACAAAAAAACTAGTAGAACAAGTTCAAGAATTATTACAGTAAATTCCAAATAAGCACAAAATGAATTACAAAGAAATATATACAGACAGTATCAATCAGCCTGAAGAATTCTGGGCAGCCCAAGCTGATACAATTGAATGGTACAATAAGCCAAATACTATTTTATCTAATGATGAAAACGGATACCCACTTTGGTATAAAGATGGAGAATTAAATGTTTGTTATTTGGCTTTGGACAAACACATACAAGACGGTTATGGAGATCAAGTAGCCATGATTTATGATTCGCCAGTAACTCAAAACATAAAAAAATATACTTTTTCGGAAGTTAAAACGGAAGTAGCAAAACTTGCTGGAGGAATGCAATCTTTAGGTTTGAAAAAAGGAGACACTGCCGTTATTTATATGCCTATGATTCCGCAAGCCGCTTTTGCAATGTTAGCTTGCGCAAGAATTGGTGTAACGCATTCGGTTGTTTTTGGAGGATTTGCTCCACATGAATTAGCCATCAGAATAGATGATTGCAAACCAAGAGCGATTATAACCGCTTCATCTGGCATCGAAATTGATCGACTGATTGCATATAAACCTTTGGTTGACGAAGCTATTGAATTAGCGAATCACAAACCAAAAAAAGTAATCGTTTTCAACCGAAAATTAGGAGCAAGAGTTCCTTTCAAAAAATATGATGTTGATTATGACGCCTTAGTTTATGGCTCTGAAGAAGCGCCTTGTGTACCTTTGAACGCAACACATCCCTTATACGTTTTGTATACTTCAGGAACAACTGGCAAACCAAAAGGAATTGTTAGAGATAGCGGAGGTTATGCCGTTGCACTTAAGTTCTCGATGAAGCATATATACAATGCAAAAGAAGGCGATGTTTTTTGGGCCGCTTCAGATGTAGGATGGGTTGTAGGGCATAGTTATATTGTTTACGGACCATTAATCAATAGAAATACTACTATTATTTTTGAAGGAAAACCTATCAAAACTCCAGATGCAAGTACTTTTTGGAGAATGATTGATGAGCATAAAGTTAACATCATGTTCACTGCTCCTACCGCTATTAGAGCTATCAAAAAAGAAGATCCAAATGGGGACTTCATAAAAGAATATAATTTAAGCTCCTTAAAAACACAATTTCTTGCAGGGGAACGTTGTGATGTTGCTACATTAGAATGGTACCAGGAGCACATTCCTGTTCCCGCAATTGACCACTGGTGGCAAACAGAATCTGGCTGGCCAATGATTGCCAATATGATGGGAGTAGAATATTTGCCTATAAAACCGGGATCAGTAGGGAAAGCTGTTTGTGGATTTGATATTAAAATTTTTGGTGAAAACGGAACCGAATTAGGACCTAACGAAGAAGGCTATGTAGTACTAAAATTGCCATTGCCTCCAGGAACTTTATTGGATTTATGGAAAGACAATCCGAGATTTCAGGCTGGATATTTGAACAAATTCCCTGGGTATTATTTCTCTGGCGATGGTGGATTTAAAGATGATGAAGATTACATTTATATCACAGGTCGAGTTGACGACGTAATAAATGTAGCTGGACACCGCCTTTCGACTGCTGAAATGGAAGAAATCGTTGCCTCACATCATGCCGTTGCTGAATGTGCCGTAATAGGAATTCATGACGACTTAAAAGGACAAACTCCACTCGCATTAGTGGTTACCAAACATGGCGAAGAAATAGAACATTATCAATTAGAACAAGAAATTGTAAAACTAGTTCGTCAGCAAATTGGTGCCGTAGCATCCTTACGAAACGTAGTAATTGTAAATCGTTTACCAAAAACACGTTCTGGCAAAATTTTACGAAAATTAATGCGAAGCATTGCCGATGGAGAAGAATTCCAAATTCCGTCAACAATCGATGACGAAGCTATTGTTGATGAAATCATTGAGGTACTCACAAAATACCAAATTGGTTGTTACAAATAGAATCTACATTATAAATACAAATTAACCTATCAACGAATTAATAAAAAGAGCAATGAGTTATTACAAAATAGAAAATCTAGAAGAGTATTTCAAACATTACAAAAAATCAGTCCGTGAGCCTAGAAAATTCTGGGATCGAATTGCATCCGAAAACTTCACTTGGTATCAGCAATGGGATAAAGTAATCGATTTTAATATGGCTGAAGCCGAAATAAAATGGTTTACCAATGCCAAAGTAAATATTACTAAAAACTGTATTGACAGACATCTTGCCAAAAAAGGAGATAAAACAGCTATTATTTTTGAGCCGAATGACCCGAATGAAGAAGCGTTGCACATTTCATATAATGAATTATACGAGCGTGTTTCTAAAATGGCAAATGTATTACGAGAACAAGGCATCAAAAAAGGTGATAGAGTCTGTATTTATCTACCTATGATTCCAGAATTAGCTGTTTCAGTATTAGCTTGTGCGAGAATTGGAGCCATACATTCGGTTGTTTTTGCAGGATTTTCTGCATCAGCTGTAGCGGCAAGAATAAATGACAGCGAATGTAAAATGATCATTACTTCGGATGGTGGATATCGTGGAAACAAATCCATTGATTTAAAAGGAATAGTTGATGATGCATTAGAAAAATGTCCGTCTGTGACAAAAGTTTTAGTCGCCAAAAGAACCCATACTGACGTAAAAATGAAAGAAGGTCGTGACCAATGGTTGCAACCTCTTTTAGACCAAGCTCTGAATAACAATGTGGCGGAAATTATGGATGCTGAAGATCCTTTATTTATTCTTTATACTTCAGGTTCTACAGGAAAACCAAAAGGAATGGTTCACACCACAGCAGGATATATGGTGTACACCGCTTATACTTTCAAAAATGTTTTTAGTTATGAAGAAAACGACATTTTTTGGTGTACTGCTGATATTGGTTGGATTACTGGACACTCTTACATCCTTTACGGACCTTTATTGAACGGAGCTACAACAGTAATTTTTGAAGGCGTTCCTTCTTATCCTGACTTCAGTCGCTTTTGGGAAACCATCGAAAAACATAAAGTTACTCAGTTCTATACCGCTCCAACTGCCATTCGTGCATTGGCAAAAGAAAATTTAGAATACGTACAAAAATACCCATTGCAATCGCTTAAAGTAATTGGTTCTGTAGGAGAGCCTATTAATGAAGAAGCTTGGCACTGGTATAATGACCATGTTGGTGGCAAAAAATGTCCCGTAGTTGATACTTGGTGGCAAACGGAAACTGGAGGAATTATGATCTCGCCACTGGCTTTTATAACACCTACAAAACCAACCTATGCTTCTTTGCCATTACCGGGAATACAACCCGTATTAATGGACGAAAAACGCAACGAAATAGAAGGCAATCAAGTCACTGGAAGTTTGTGTATTAAATACCCTTGGCCTGGTATTGCTAGAACCATATGGGGCGATCATCAACGGTATAAAGAAACTTACTTTAGTGCTTTCCCTGGCAAATATTTTACAGGTGATGGGGCTTTACGTGATGAAGTTGGATATTACAGAATTACAGGTCGTGTGGACGACGTAGTCATTGTTTCTGGGCACAATTTAGGAACCGCTCCTATTGAAGATGCTATTAATGAGCATCCAGCTGTTGCGGAATCAGCAATTGTTGGTTTCCCTCATGACATCAAAGGAAATGCACTTTATGGTTTTGTAATCCTAAAAGAATCGGGTGAATATCGTGATAGAGACAATTTGAGTAAAGAGATTAATCAACATATTTCTGACCACATTGGACCAATTGCTAAATTAGACAAGATTCAATTTGTTTCTGGTTTACCTAAAACACGTTCTGGTAAAATCATGCGTAGAATTCTGCGTAAAATAGCCGAAGGTGATTATTCTAACTTTGGAGATATTAGTACTTTGCTAAATCCCGAAATTGTAGAAGAAATCAAAAACGGCAAAATATAATTTTTAGTTTTTAGTTGTTAATTGTAGTAGAGAAACTGCTCCTGAAAATGGGGCAGTTTTTTTTGCTTTAATTCTAAAAGAAGTAAAAAAATATTATTCATAAAAAAAAGCCGTCTTTTTACAGACAGCCTTTCTATTTATTTGGCATTCGATTTTAGTTTTTAATAAACTTTAAAACCTCAGCTTGATTATTCTCATTATATACTTTTACAATGTAAAGTCCTTTGTTTAAATCATTAACCGCAAATTGGTGTAATGCAGATTGATTTGCATCAAAGCTTTTTACCAATTGCCCTGTAATAGAAAAAATTTGAACTTTAGTTGTGCTTGTATTCAAAGTAAAATAACTAGATGCAGGATTAGGATACAAACGAATCGTTGTTGCTTTCTCATAATCTGCAATAGCTAACGAAGCTACTTTATTTCCGTAAATTCTAAATTCGCCAGGCAAAAGTGACATCGTCATTGCCACATTTGTAACATCAATCGTTGTATTATCTAACAAATTATACCAAGTTCCTGTGGTTACAAAACCTGTAGGTACATTTTGAGTAGTCACATTAAAATTAGCTATAATCAAAACATCTTTAAGATCACCTGAGCCCAAAGTGGCATTAGTGATTTTAATGTTTGGATATAACGAACTTGTACCATTCATAGTTGCAGTACCTGAGAAAACAGGTTCGTTTATTTTCATCGCAATCATTTTAGACCAATCGGAATAAATTTTATTTCTACCCGAATTACCTAACCAATTATCTGTCCATTGAGGCTGTGGTTTTGTAGACAATTTACAATCCCCAGATGTTACATCTACTGAAGTGTTTACAGTTCCATCCGTACACATAAAGATAGAATTTTCCATCCCTAAATCACCAAAATGCCAAATCATTTTTGGCCCAGGAACTAATAAAGTAACCGCTCCAATAGCTGACATTCGTGATAAAGCTACATTTAGATTCTTAACATTATGCAAAGCATTAGTACTATTTCCAGCCGTTAAATTTCTATACATTAAGCGCTCTTCATCATGGCTTTCAGCATATCCCATCAACCTGTTTTTAGTAAAACCTCTACTAGCACTATTCATTCTAGAAATATTAGCAGCATACCCTTTTGATAATTCGCTATATTGACTGTTCATTATTCCCCACATCATAACACCTTTACTTGGTGTTTCGTTAATTCTGTAATTCGCCCATTGTTGCTCTTCTGCATCTGAACCTAAATGTTCAAAAATAGCATAATGAGTTGGGTCTAAACCCCAAGAATAATCAGCATAATCTTTTAAAATATCAACTCTGTCTTGTTGATATCCATCAGTGCCAGTATAATCAGAAGCAGAAGAATTTTGTGTAAATCCTTTGGTTAAATCCCAACGGAAACCATCTATTTTATATTCTTCTATCCATTGTTTTTCAACTCGCTTCACATAGTTTTTTGTCAAAGTAGAACTATGATTAAAGTCATTCCCTACACTATAAGTATGCTTAGCTACTGTATTAAAATATGGATTTTCAGTAGAAGGTCCGCCCCATCCGTCACCATCAGGATCGTTCATCCACATTCTAACCATTGGATTTCTATCAAAAGCATGATTTAAAGCCACATCCAGAATAACAGCAATTCCGTTTTGATGACAAACATCAATCAATTCTTTTAATTTGTCTGAAGTACCATAGAATTTATCTAATGCCATGTGAAAAGACGTATTATACCCCCAACTTTCATTTCCTTCAAACTCCATTACTGGTAATAATTCAATGGCATTTATTTTCAAATTTTTGAAATAATCGATTCTGTCAATTACACTCTGAAAATTTCTATTGGCATCAAAATCACGAACTAAAAGTTCATAAACTACTAATTTTTCTTTTTCTGGTTTAACAAAATTAGTTGTAGCACTAGACCATACATAAGGGGTTTGTCCTGTTTGCAATACCGTAACTTCTCTTTCCTGTCCTGAAGGATAAGCTGGAAGATTAGGATAAGACAATGATGGGATCGTTGGATCGTCATAAGGCGACAATACTAATGTTGAATAGGGATCAGCCGTTTTTACCAATGATGGCGTACCTGATATTGGCGTAGCATCAACAACCCAATATTGATAGGTGTAATTTGTCCCAGAAACTAAGCCTGTCAACTCCAACCAAAACTTACCAGTAGCAGCATCTTTTTTCATAGAATAAACCGAAGTAGGCTGCCAGTCATTGAAACTTCCCGCTACGTATACAAAATCTTTTAAGGGAGCATCCAGAACTAAAGTGGCCTTGGTTGCATCCGCAGCATTATAATTAATTCCATCAACTAAACCAGTAGGCATTGTTTGAGAAACTATTCCTGGATTAACAATTACACTGAATTTTTTAACTATTGTAGTTCCTGATTGTGTAATTTGAAGTTCGTAATTTTTATTTGTAGTCACATTTGAATCTGTAAAACTATAAGAGGATGTTGTAGCTGTATTTATGCTAACTCCATTTGCCAAAAGATTATAAGCAGCGTTACCATTTGTGTTTGTTGCTGTTATTGCAAAATTTTGTCCTGAAGTAATAATAGTTGAGCTATTTTGTACTGGAGCTGTTAATGTTGTTTGAAAAGCACCAACATTAAAAAAAGTATCTGCTGTTTGAGTATTCCCATCCGCACTCCTTAAAACTACGCAAATTTCAGTTACAGAACTTGTATTAGAAATCCCAAAATAAGTATACAAATCAGGTGTAAGATCTAACTTATAAGTTGTACCAGAAACTAATGTTAATGCAGGTTGTAGTGAATTATCACCCCAATTACCTTTTACATTCTGCCATCTAGTACCACCAACTGTTAAGCCAATGTGAGCATAAATTGTTCCAGTATAATTAGCTAAGGGCGTTCCAGTCTTATTGAAATTAAGAGTAACCATACCACTTGCAATTGCTGGCGAAGGTGTAGTTGTAAATTGTGCAAAACCTATTGAAGATATCAATAGAAATAAAAGAGTAATTTTCTTCATAGTTTACTATTAATTAAATTAGATAAAAAAAGGGCTATACGAAGATAGCCCTTTTAAGTATTACAAAATTATTATTGTTGATTAGGAATCAATAAATAGCTTCCATCTAAATCATTAAAGTAAATTCTATATTTTGATTTTGTTACAGGAATATTTGCACCACCTTGAGTTGCAACACCTGAGAATGCTGAAGCTGTACCCCAGTTTACATCCCAACTGTTGTTTGCTCTAAATTTAGCTTCACCATCGTTTAATGCTAACAAATCTAGAGACCAAAGGTGTGTGTTAAATGTAGATTGAGTCAATGCAGTTGAACCATCCCAACCAAGTGGAGTACTACTTCCAATGATACCAACTGTTGTGTAATCAGCAGCTGAAGAAGCATCATAAGCAACTAAAGTATAAGTTAATGCTTCCGTATTCATTGTGAAAGAATAGTAGCCATCTGTAGGAATACTGAAAGTAGCTGGATCTGCATCTGCATCTGTACCTCTGAACACAATAGTACCCGCATCACCTTTACCATACATTGGAGCCCATTGTCCAAGAGTTGAAACTAATTTGAAAGAACCTGCTTTAAAGAATCCAGTAAATTTATATTCATTTGCATTTGAACCACTTCTAAATAAAGGTTGGTTATGGTTGTTTGTATCCCAACCTGCAGCAGTAGCATCTCCTACTAAATACCAATCAGTAAATGGATAAGGAATTAATCCTGTATATGCAGTTACAAGAATAGATAATGGATTTGCTGAAATCATTGTTTGAATTCCATTCAAGCTTGATTGCACTTTAATATCATAAGAACCTATTTCTTCTGGTGTACCACCTAATGCAATAATAGCTTGGTTTAATGTTTTCACAGTAACCTCAATTTGAGTAGCACCTGAAGTACCTCCCAATTCAATTGCGTTAGAGAAATCTCCACCTTTAACATCAATTAAAAGTTTGTATCCTATCTCCACATCTCCACCGTAAGTTGCTGCTGACCAAACAAAACGCTCTGCAACATCATTAGCATTATCTTCAAGTAAAACAAATGATTTATCACTTTCTGGAGCTACTAATTCTGGAGTATCTATACCTTGAATTACTGGTCTATCTTGTACATCTTCTACGCTACAAGACAAAGCAAGTACCGCAAATAAAGCAATTATTGATTTCGTTATATTTTTCATTTTTATATATTTTTAATATTATTAATAACCTGGATTTTGTTGTAATTTACTGTTTGAAGAAATTGCCGTTGCAGGAATAGGGAATAAGTTTCTGTATAGTTGCGTTGGAGCTCCTCCCGAAACATTTCCTTTCCATGGCCATAAATAACTACCACCTGTAAATTTACCAAAACGAATTAAATCAGTTCTTCTTTGTCCTTCCCAATGAAACTCTCTTGCTCTTTCGTCAAGAATAAAATCTTCAGTAAGTTCTCCTTGAGAAATTGTTGTTGCATTAGCTCTAGTTCTTATTGCATTAACGTAAGTCAATGCTGTACCTAAACTTCCTCCTGCTCCTCTTACGGCACATTCAGCATACATTAAATAAGCATCTGCTAAACGGAAAATTGGGAAATCTGCGTCTGAAAAAGTACCAGACTTATCAGATCCTCTAACACCATTAACATCAACATTTCTAAATTTTTGAACAGCGTAACCATCATTAAAATTACCCATGTTTACAATTTCTTTAGTCTGTCCATCTGTGTAGAATTGTCCACGTGCATCAGTAGTGTTCACATCAAACTTGTCAACAAAAGCAGCTGTAGTTCTGATTCCAGCCCATCCACCACTAATACCAAATTCTTCAACTGGCATACTTCCACCCACTGGTGCGTGAGTTAAGAAAGTAGTTCCTCCGTATGTTTGAGTATGAAGACCATCAAAAGCTATAGCAAAAATGAATTCATTTTGAGCTCCATTTTTGTCATTATCTGCTAAGAATAATTGGTTGTAGTTTGTATGTAATGAATAACTTGAAGCAATAATATTATTGATTAAAGGCAATGCTTCAGCATATTTATCTGTTCCAATATACACTTTTGAATTCATGTACAATTTAGCTTGCAACATCCATGCTGCAGCTTTATCAACTCTATATGCTTCATTTGTTTTTGGTTCTTTCAATTCCGGAGTAATTGCAGTCAACTCATCATCAACAAATTTGTATAGTTCAGCTCTTGTAGCATATTCTGGATAGTAAAATGAACTTGGAGAATCCTCAGTCACTAATGAACCACCACCAAACATGTCAATTAAATGCCAGTACGTTAAAGCTCTTAAAAAACGAGCTTCCGCTCTGTACGCTTTAATTTCAGTAACCAAACCTGCATCTAGACCTCTAGCCGCTAATTTCTCATCTGTAGTTTGTCTTAAAAACTCATTACAGTTTACAATTTGGAAAGAGAAACGAGCGAAAGTAGCTGTGATAAAACGATCTAATGGAGTCCATGTTTGAGCATGTAAGTCTTTAATAGTTCCGTCATTCCATCCAATAACTGCTTCGTCAGTAGTTAATTCTTGCATTAACCAAAAACCTCTAATGTATTGGCTTTCTCCTTCGTCAATTCCTGAAATATCAGGAGTTCCTGCAGGTCCTGATTGACCTGATGTAGCAAAACCTGCATATAGTTTCGCTAGGTTTTGTTTGTATGAAGCTGCATCTGTAAAGAATTGATCTCCAGTTACTGAGTCTCCTGCATCTGGTGCTTGATTCAAATCAGAGGTACACGATGGGAATAAAATCACCAACAGTAACAAAGAAATACCCAATAATTTTATTTGTATCTTTTTCATTTTTCTTGTTATTTGTATTAGAAATTAACGTTTAAACCTAACGTGAAAGTAATTGGTCTTGGGTATAAGTTATTATCAATACCTCCTGAAATTTCAGGATCTAATCCGCTGTATTTTGTTATCAATAAAACGTTTTGAGCAGCCAAAGTAACCTTAACTAATGATTTTGAATCTGGTTTTTGATTGAAAGTATATCCAACACTTACATTATCTAATCTAATAAAAGAAGCATCTTGGATGTAATAATCTGATTCGTATCTTTTAGTATCTTGAGTAGTAAAACCTGTTTCTAAAATATTAGCCACACCATTAGATAAATCCGTACTTCTTAATAAGATATTTTGGTAAGAACCTTTGCTTGAATCTACGTTGTTGTAATTAAAATTACCCCAAGATCCTCTCCAGTTCATTGCCATATCCCAATTTTTGTATGTAAGACTTGTATTGAAACCATAAAATACATCAGCAGCTGGTTTATGGAAACGGTATTTATCTTGTGCAGTTATGATACCATCTTTATTTCTATCAACATATACACCGTCTAAAGGTTTTCCATCTGCACCATAAGCTTGCTCGTATACATAAAATGAACTTGGCGCATATCCTACTTGATGATTTTGGATTGTATTTCCAGTAGCTCCTTCATAACCTCCTACATTGATACCTGGAGTATTATCTAAAACAGTAGTCAATTTAGTAATTTTAGAATCTTGGAACGTTACGTTACCACCTATTGTCCACTCTAAATTATCTGTTTTCACAGGAATAACATTAGCAGATAATTCAATTCCTTTATTATCAATTGTTCCTACGTTGTAATTATCATAGTTTGAGAATCCAAAGAAAGAAGGATTTTGAGTATACAATAACAAATCTTTAGTTGTTCTTTTGTAAACATCAACAGTACCATTCACTCTATTGTTAAACAAACCATAATCAATACCAGCATTTATAGTTGTAGTTTGCTCCCATTTCAAGTTACTATTGTATGGTTGCGGTCTATAAGTAGTGTAAAATGTATTTCCTAATTGGTATTGAGCATTGCTATTAGACGCTAAATACAATGGAATTGAAGGATATGGATTACCAATGTTTTGTTGACCAGTAATACCCCAACCTCCTCTAACTTTCAATGTCGAAATACTTTCAACATCTTTCAAGAAGTTTTCTTCATTAAGTTTCCAAGCTACAGCAACTGCAGGGAAATTTGACCAACGGTAATCTGAAGTAAATCTTGAAGTACCATCACGTCTGTAAGACAAAGTCACTAAATATTTATCAGCTATAGTAACATTTGTTCTAGCAAAAAACGATTGCAAGTTTATTCTTGTTGGAGTAAACAATTCTTCCGTTGTTTTGTTGTTTTCAAAATTAAATGAAGATCTGTGTTTTGAATCTTGGAAATCTTGGTAGTCATAACCACCTGTTACATCAAGTTGTGTACCAATAGACTCTAGTTTTTTGTTGTAATTCAAAAACAAAGTCATTAATTTATTATTTCTTGATTCTGTATTTTTATAGGTATTATTATAACCTGAACCAGCAAGACCATTAAGGTAATCTGCATTTGTACCACCATTTCCAGTACCACTCATTTGATCGTAACCAAAGTTAGCTACCGCTTTCAATTCTGGCAAGAAATGCATCTTATAGTCTGCTTGGATATTACCAATACTTCTATAAGAACCACCATAATTATTTTGTTGTTCAATCAATGACAATGGGTTTTTACCAGCTAATTGATTAAATTGAGTTGGATTTGTCAACCATTGGAAATAAGTTCCATCAGGATTTTTAACTACTTGAGTAGGGTCAAAACTAATTGCAGAACCAATTGCTCCTCTATTACTATAATTACTATTAATGTAAGATGTATTATTGTTTAATTGGATTTTCAAGTGTTTATCAAAGAAATCTCCAGTCAAAGAAACTGCTAACGTAGTTCTTTTCATGTTATCTCTTTTCAAAATACCATTTAAATCAGCATATCCTACAGAAGCTCTATACGCAACATTATCTGAACCTCCACTTAAAGCAATATTATGATCTGTTCCAATAGCTGTTCTATAAATTTCATTTTGCCAATCTGTATTTGCAGCACCAACTAAAGCTTGTTGAGCAACAGAACCATGAGCAGCAATGAAATCTCTAAATTGACCAGCAGTCAAAGCATCTACTTTATTAGTGATTTGAGAAACTTGTAAATTACCATTGTAGCTTACTTGCAAATCACCTGATTTACCTTTTTTAGTAGTAATGATGATAACCCCATTTGATGCACGAGAACCGTAAATAGCAGTTGCAGAAGCATCTTTCAATACAGAAATCGATTCAATGTTATTTTGGTTGATTGTAGCCAATGGATTTTTACCTCCTTCAACTCCACCAGCCGCAACTGGAACACCATCAATAACGTATAAAGGATCATTACTTGCAGATAAAGAAGAGCCACTTCTAATTCTAATTGTAGCACCCTCACCTGGAGAACCACCACCATTAACAATTTGCAAACCAGCTACTTTACCTTGAATCATTTGATCCGCAGAAGTTACAGGTCCTTTATTAAAATCTTTTGCAGTTAATACCGTTACAGCACCAGTCGCGTCTTTTTTCTTAACTGATCCATATCCTACTTGTACTACAACTTCTTTTAATTCGCTAGCATTTTCTTCTAGAGAAACACTAACTGATTTTTGAGAATCATAATTGACAACAAAATTTTTGTATCCAATGAAAGAAAAAACTACTTTATTTCCTTTTTTAACATTTGACAACTGAAATTTTCCGTCAAAATCCGTCGAAACACCATTATTGGCATCTTGTACATTTACATTTACTCCTGGGATTGGTTGACCTGTTGCTTTGTCAACAACAATTCCACTAAGAGTATTCTGAGCCAGAACACTAAAAGGTAGGAGTAGTAATAAAAATAACAACTTTTTGTAAATTGTTTTCATACTGTTTGTTTAAATTAATTTGAGTTTTGGTTGCGTTTTTAAGTTTTAATTTTACTTCGAATGGCAAACTTAACCAAAACGATAACGTTTTCGGCATGATAAAAATCATGTTATTTTACGAAAACGTGGTAGTGTTGAAAAGTTTCTGCATTATTGAAGATTTAACTTGTTATTTTGCCATTATTCAAAATATAATATATCTTTATTATCAAAATAATTTTTCCCATATCCAAAACATGAAAAGAAAGGTAACACTTAAACAAATTGCAAAAGAGCTTGATGTATCTATTTCAACTGTATCAAAATCCTTGAGAAACAGTCCTGAAATAGGTGAAGAAACAAGACTTAAAGTGCAAGCATTTGCTAAATTTTACCACTACAAACCAAATAATATTGCCCTTAGTTTAAAGAATCGAAAGACAAAAACTATTGGTATTATTATCCCTGAAATTGTACACCATTTCTTTTCAACGGTAATTAATGGTATCGAACATGTTGCAAATGAAAACGGGTATAGTGTAATTATTTGCCTCTCTGATGACTCTTTTGACAAAGAAGTTTTAAACATGGAAATGCTTGCTAACGGAAGCATCGATGGCTTCATAATGTCACTATCAAAAGAGACGCAGTTCAAAGGAGATTTTCATCATATAACAGAGGTTATCAATCAAGGAATGCCCGTGGTAATGTTTGATAGAGTTACTAATGAGATCCTTTGTGATAAAGTAATTATAGATGACAAAGCAGCTGCTTATGAAGCGGTTCAAAGTTTAATTGATAAAGGAAAGAAAAAAATTGCCCTAGTTACTACCGTTGATTACGTTAGTGTTGGGAAACTCAGAACAGATGGGTACATCAAAGCATTGTTAGACAATGACATTCCTTTTGACGAGAACTTAATTATTAAAATTGAAGATGTTGATACATGCGAAATAACAATAGCAAAATTATTAGAAGATAGTGCTATTGATGCTGTTTTTGCAGTGAACGAACTTTTTGCAGTAATAGCCGTTAAAACCGCTCATAAAATAGGCCTGAAAGTTCCTAATGATTTAGCCGTAATTGCTTTTACTGACGGAATGATTTCAAAATACTCTACTCCAACCATTACAACCGTAAGTCAAAGTGGTAAAAAAATGGGCACTAAAGCAGCCAAAATGCTAATCAAAAGATTAGAGTCTGAGGAAGAGGAAGAAGGAGAAGAAAATTACAGAACAGAGGTTATTTCAACACACCTTATAGAAAGAGAATCAACAAATTAATTTTTTTTTGTTAATTTATAAACACTACAACCTTGTAGTGAAAAATACAGTCCCCTAATTTTTGAATCAAAAATAAAAGCTTGAAATATATTTCTATATTTACCCCTTCAAAGCTTTTACTTTTACTTCGAAAATAAGATAAGTTTTGATAAGCAGAGCGCTTATCGTATAATTAAAACAATTTACGATAATGGAAAAACCCAAGTTAAGTTTTTGGCAAATTTGGAATCTAAGTTTTGGATTCCTAGGTGTGCAAATTGGATATTCGCTACAAAATGGAAATACCAG
The DNA here is from genome assembly GCF_003634825.1 of Flavobacterium sp. 123. NCBI lineage: Bacteria > Pseudomonadati > Bacteroidota > Flavobacteriia > Flavobacteriales > Flavobacteriaceae > Flavobacterium > Flavobacterium sp. 123. Next base: position 1,725,851 of record NZ_RBXD01000001.1, on the reverse strand, counting down.
TAGAATATTAGAAGCCTTAGGCGCAGATGTTCATAGTATTGGTTATTTTTGGTTAGCAGCCCCTTTAGCAGGATTGGTTGTTCAACCTATAATTGGTCTTTCAAGTGATAAGACCTGGACACGACTAGGTCGTAGAATCCCTTTTATATTTTTTGGAGCTCTTGTCTCTGCTACGGCAATGTTTTTTATGCCTAATGCAGAATATTTCGCATACTTATTACCACCATTACTTTTTGGAGCTGTAATGCTTTTATTAATGGACACTTCTTTTAATGTAACTATGCAGCCTTTCAGAGCATTAGTTGGAGACATGGTTAATGATGAACAACGCAATCTGGGTTATTCTTTGCAAAGTGCTTTGATTAATTTTGGTGCCGTTTTCGGATCATTATTACCTTGGATTTTAGCAAAAGCAGGAATGGCAAATGTACCAGCACCTGGTGAAAAAGTAGCTGAATCTGTAATATGGTCATTCTATATTGGAGGAGCTATTTTGCTTGCAAGTGTACTTTGGACTGTATTTAAAACAAAAGAATATGCTCCAAAAGAACATGCCGAATACAACAAAATAGACTTAAATGCTCCTGAAAAGAAAGAGAAATCAAATATTGTTACTTTAATCGTAAATGCTCCAAAAATATTTTGGCAATTAGGATTTGTTCAGTTTTTCTCTTGGTTTGCCTTGTTTTTAATGTGGGTTTATACAACTAGAGCGATAGCTAATCAAGTATGGGGTCCTGAAGCTTTGGATGCAAAATCAATTGGATTTAACGAAGCTGGTGACTGGACTGGTGTAATGTTTGCTTTCTATAGCGCCATTGCAGCATTCTTCTCCTTGTTAATTCCGTCAATAGCAAAATCTATTGGACGAAAAAAAACCTACAGCTTCTCTCTTATTTTAGGGGGTCTAGGATTGATTTCTATGTTCTTAGTTCATGACAAAAACCTGCTTTTGGCATCAATGACTGGGGTTGGTTTAGCTTGGGCCGCTATTTTAGCTATGCCTTATGCTATGTTATCTGGCTCTTTACCTGCTGATAAAATGGGGGTTTACATGGGATTATTTAATGCAACTATCACCTTGCCACAAATTGCAGCCGGATTATTAGGGAGTACGCTAATTGCTTTATTTGGTGGACAACCTATGGCAATTATTGTTATTGCAGGTGCTTCAATGTTAATTGCTGGATTAGGTGTAACCTTTGTTAAAGAAAACTTATCTACAACTAAATAATAAATATCACAACAAAAACAAAATGACTAAAGCATTTATATTCGACCTTGACGGAGTAATTGTTGACACCGCTAAATACCACTATTTAGCATGGAAAAAAATCGCATCGGGATTAGGTATCGAATTTACACACGAACATAATGAATTATTAAAAGGAGTTAGCCGAGTGCGTTCTCTAGATATTATTCTGGAATTAGGCAAAGTTGAAGCTTCACAAGAAGACAAAGACAAATGGCTTATTCAAAAAAATGAAGACTATTTATCCTATTTAGTCGATATGGATCAAAATGAAATTCTTCCGGGAGTTTTACCAGTTCTTCAATTTTTGAAAGAAAAAAATCAGCCTATTGCCTTAGGTTCAGCGAGTAAAAATGCAAGACCAATTCTTGAAAAAACAGGTATTCTACATTATTTCGATGCTATTGTTGACGGAAATGATGTAAGTAATGCAAAACCAGATCCTGAAGTTTTTCTTATTGCGGCTAAATTATTAAAAACAGAACCTAAAGACGCCATTGTTTTTGAAGATTCTGTTGCTGGAATTCAAGCAGCTAATATTGGAAATATGGTAAGCATAGGAATTGGAGAAAAATCCATTTTAGAAGAAGCACAATACATCTTTAAAGATTTCACACAGATTGACAAAAGTTTTATTGAGCAATTAATTAGAAAATAAAAAGAAACAAGAAGCAAGAGGTTAGAAAAACTGCACGAAATTTTTTCAATCTTAAAACTTTTTAAACTTTAAACAAAAGTAAAATGAATCAAGATTATATAAAAGCAGATAATTGGTCAATTATAGAAGAGGGATTTGATGTAGAAAGCGTAAAATCATCTGAAAGTCTTTTCAGTATCGGAAACGGTGCGATGGGACAAAGAGCTAATTTTGAAGAAAAATATACTGGAGAAACTTTCCAAGGAAGCTACATTGCAGGAATTTATTATCCTGATAAAACAAAAGTAGGCTGGTGGAAAAATGGATATCCTGAGTATTTTGCTAAAGTATTGAATGCGCCAAACTGGATTGGGATTGACATTGAAATCAATGGTGAAGAACTAGATTTAAATGCATGTACTGAAGTGAAAAACTTCCGTCGTGAATTAAATATGAAAGAAGGATGGTACAACCGTTCTTTTGAAGCTACTTTGAAAAACGGAACTGAAATCGCTGTAAATATTCGTCGTTTTCTTTCCTTAAACTTAGACGAAGTAGGTTACATCAACTATGAAATTACACCTTTGAACAAAGATGTAAAAGTAATTTACAAGCCTTATATTGATGCAGGTGTAACCAATGAAGATGCAAACTGGGAAGAGAAATTCTGGGAACCTTTGGATGTAAAAAAATCAGGAAATGAAGCTTTTGTAACTGCACAAACGTTCAAAACGCATTTCAAGGTGACTACTTTTATGCACAACAGCATTTGGTCAAATGGCGAAAACACAAATATTTCTCCATCATCTATCGATGCATTTTCAGATAAAATTCAATTTTCTTACGGAACTATTATCGCTAAAGGCGCAAAATCAAGTATTCAAAAAATTGGTGGTTATACCGTTTCTTTAAACCACGAAAATACTCAAACTGCTGCCGAAAAATTGATTCAATCTGTTTTATCAAAAGGATACAACCAATTATTACAAGAGCAAATCGAAGCTTGGGCGAAAATCTGGGAAATGTCAGACATCACTATTGATGGTGATGTAAAAGCACAACAAGGAATTCGTTTCAATATTTTCCAATTAAATCAAACCTACCTTGGTAAAGATTCTCGTTTGAATATTGGTCCAAAAGGTTTCACAGGAGAAAAATACGGAGGATCTACTTATTGGGATACCGAAGCGTATTGCATTCCATTTTACATGGCAACAAAAGATCAGCAAGTAGCTCGAAATTTATTGACTTACCGTTACAATCAGTTGGACAAAGCAATTGAAAATGCTGCTAAATTAGGCTTTACAAATGGCGCTGCTTTGTATCCAATGGTAACCATGAATGGAGAAGAATGCCATAACGAATGGGAAATTACTTTTGAAGAAATCCATAGAAATGGTGCTATTGCTTTTGCCATCTATAACTACTTCCGTTATACTGGTGATTACAGCTATATCCCTGAAAAAGGATTAGAAGTACTTATTGGTATTGCGCGTTTCTGGCACCAAAGAGCTAATTTTTCTACTAATTTAGATAAATATGTAATCCTTGGAGTTACAGGTCCTAATGAATATGAAAACAACGTAAACAATAATTTCTACACGAATTATATTGCTAAATGGTGTTTAGATTATACGCACGAACAAATTCAAAAAGTGTCTCTTGAATACCCTTCAGACCACAAAAGAATTACGGAGAAAGTAAAAATTTCAGATGCTGAATTACAATCTTGGAAAAAAGTAGCGGACAATATGTACTTCCCATATTCTGAAGAACATAATGTATACTTACAACAAGATGGTTTCTTAGACAAGCAATTAGTGAGAGTTGCTGATTTAGATAAAAGCCAAAGACCAATCAATCAAAAATGGTCTTGGGACAGAATTTTACGTTCTCCATATATCAAACAAGCAGATGTTTTACAATGCTTCTATTTCTTCGAAGATCATTTCTCGAAAGAAGAATTGAAAAACAATTTTGAATTCTACGAATCATTTACTGTTCACGAAAGTTCTCTTTCACCATGTGTTCACTCGATTCAAGCTGCTTTATTAGACAAAATGGAAATGGCTTATACTTTCTATTTAAGAACTTCTCGTCTAGATTTAGATGATTACAACAAAGAGGTTGAGGAAGGATGTCATATTACATCTATGGCAGGAACTTGGATGAGTATTGTAGAAGGTTTTGGAGGTATGCGTGTAAAAGAAAACACATTGCACTTCTCTCCAAAAATTCCAAAAGAATGGGATGGATATTCTTTCAAAATTAACTTTAGAAATCAAATTCTAAAAGTTTCAATTTCACATAAAGAAACAACATTCTCTATCGATGGTGATACAGAATTATCTATTGTCAATAATGGAAAAACAATTGTTGTTTCTCCAAACAGTTTAGTTACCGTTTAAAAAGTAATCGATACGAACTTGTAGTTAAATTCTATCATTAACCTGAAGGCGCTAAGCAATCCAAACAATCCCAATTTTTATTGGGATTGTTTAATTGATAGCAGTACGAAAAAATAAAATCTTGGATTGTGGCAACTGTCAAAGAGTTTAATTTTTCGAATCTTTTTTATCTTTTAAAAAAGTAAACAAGCAACGTAAAACAAAAATAATTTGATCATGAAGCCAAATACATTCCGCTCTTTTTTGAATATAAATTTCAACCAAATAACTCTTTTATTCTTATTCCTAATCTCCTTAAATGCAAACGCACAAATTCAACGTGTTGAACCTCCATTTTGGTATGCAGGAATGAAAAATCCCGAACTGCAAATTTTATTTTACGGAAAAAATATTGCAGAAAACAATGTTTCTGTTTCAAATAACATTCTGATCAAAGAAGTAAAAAAGACAGAAAATCCTAATTATATTTTTGTAACAATTGACACAAAAAACAATGAAGCTCAAGATTTTGTTTTCTCTTTTTCGAAAAATAAAAAAGTAGCTTTTACCCAAAAATATTCTTTGAAAAAACGCAAAGTAAATTCTGCTCAACGCAAAAGTTATGATGCTTCTGATTTGATTTATTTAATCATGCCTGACCGTTTTGCTAACGGAAATCCTAAAAATGACAGCGAAAAATCAGTTGTTGAAAAAGCAAATAGAAGGAATCCTGGATCTAGACACGGAGGTGATATTGAAGGAATCATCAAAAATTTAGATTACATCAAAGAATTAGGCGCAACTGCACTTTGGCCAACACCGCTTTGCGAAGACAATGACAGTAGAGGTTCCTACCATGGGTACGGACAATCAGATGTGTACAAAATCGATCCTCGTTATGGAACAAATGAAGATTATCTGAGATTATCTACTGAATTGCATAAAAAAGACATGAAACTTATCATGGATTATGTAACAAATCATTGGGGAGCAGCACACTGGATGATGAATGATTTACCAACTTATGAGTGGTTGCATCAATTTCCAGGTTACGCACAGACTAATTACCACATGACTACGCAATTTGACCCTAATGCGTCAAAAATTGATACCAAAATGTGTATGGATGGATGGTTTGTAAAATCAATGCCAGACTTAAATCAATCAAATCCTTTGTTGCTAAAATACTTAACTCAAAACGCAATTTGGTGGATAGAATATGCTGATTTAGATGGTTTCAGAGTAGACACCTATTCCTACAATGATAAAAAAGGAATTGCTGAATGGACCAAAGCCATCACTGACGAATACCCAAATTTCAACATTGTAGGGGAAGTTTGGATGCACGATCAAGCACAAATGGCTTATTGGCAAAAAGACAGCAAAATTGCGGCCATTCAAAACTACAATTCTTATTTACCAAGTGTAATGGACTTTACCTTGATGGAATCTACCGCGACTGTATTTAATGAAAATCAAGCGACTTGGGATAAAGGTTTAATCAAAATATACGAGAATTTAGCTAATGATTTTCTATATCCAAATATAAACAGCATCATGACTTTTGTAGAAAATCATGATACCAATCGTTTCAATGAAATCTACCAAAAAGATTTTAAAAAATACCAAATGGCAATGACACTGATTGCTACCATTAGAGGAATTCCACAAATCTATTATGGCTCAGAAATCAGTATGGCTGGAAATAAAAACGAAGGTGATCCTGCCATTCGATTAGATTTTCCTGGAGGCTGGGAAGGTGATACAAACAATGCCTTCACTAAAACCGGAAGAACAGCTGAACAAGAACAATTTTTTGATTTTTCTTCAAAATTGTTTCAATGGAGAAAAACAAATGATGCTGTACACTTTGGAAAAACAACACAGTACATTCCGGAGGACAATGTTTATGTTTATTTTAGATATACGGACACAAAAACAGTGATGGTTATCATCAACAACAGTGATAAAACTCAAACCATAAAAACGAATCGTTTCCAAGAAAACATTCAAAATTACACTACGGGTAAAGAGGTTTTAACTCAAAAAACTATTGATTTAAAAGACAACATCACTATTGATAGTCAATCCGCTTATATTTTAGAATTGAACTAATTTAAAAATATACTATGAAAAAATTCACCTTGATAGTATTGCTTTCTACTTTTTGCTTTGCGCAAAATGCAAACAGGAAATACAAAAGCCATAAATTAACAAACGGCACTTTAGAAGTAAAAACCTCTGATGGTGTTTATTTGATAAAACCGTATTCTGACAAAATAGTTGAAACTTCTTTTGTTCCAAAAGGAGAAACTTTCAAGCCCGAATCGCATGCGGTTGTTTTGACTCCAAAAGCGAAAGATTCAAAAGTAAAAGACACTAAAGATTTTTTGATTTTTACAACAAAAGGCATAACTGTTTCAATAGAAAAATCGCCTTTTAAAATATCCTATTCTTATAAAAACAAAGAGTTGTTTTCAGAGAAAAACGGATACACAAAGGCGGATAATATGGAGACTTTAGACTTCAATATAAATGATTCCGAAGCACTTTATGGTGGCGGATCAAGAGTATTAGGAATGAATCGCCGTGGCAACCGTTTGCAATTGTATAATCGTGCGCAATATGGATATTCAAACAGAGCCGAATTATTAAATTTTTGCATTCCTATGGTTATGTCTTCAAAAATATATGCTATTCATTTTGACAATCCTGCCATTGGTTACTTAGATTTAGACAGCAAAAAGAACAATACAATAACCTACGAAACCATTTCTGGTCGCAAAACCTACCAAGTAATAGCGGGAGATTCTTGGACAGACATAATTGCAAATTATACCGATTTAACTGGAAAACAACCACTACCCGCTCGATGGACTTTTGGAAATTTCTCGAGTAAATTTGGTTACCACAACCAAGCTGAAGTTGGAAAAACCATTCAAAAATTTCAAAATGATAGCATTCCTGTTGATGCTATAATTATAGATTTATATTGGTTTGGAAAAACAATTCAAGGAACATTAGGAAATTTAGATTGGGACAAAGACAACTTCCCAGATCCAACTAAAATGATTGCTGATTTGAATGCAAAAAACATCAAAACAGTTTTGATAACCGAACCTTTCGTTTTGACAACTTCAAGTAAATGGAAAGAAGCTGTTGACAAAAAAGTTTTGGCAGTCAATAAAGATGGAGCGCCTTTTATATATGATTTCTATTTTGGAAATACCGGAATTATAGATGTTTTTAAACCAGAAGGCAAACAATGGTTTTGGAACATTTATAAAAACTTAATCAATCAAGGAGTTGGTGGTCTTTGGGGCGATTTAGGCGAGCCCGAAGCATTTCCTTCTGAAGCAATAACTGCAAAAGGCAAAGCGGATGAAGTTCACAATATTTATGGACACAATTGGGCAAAATTAGTAGCCAATGGATACCAAAAAGATTTCCCAAATCAACGCCCTTTTATCCTGATGCGTTCTGGATATTCAGGTTCTCAACAGTATGGAATTATTCCTTGGTCAGGGGATATCAGCCGTTCTTGGGAAGGCTTACAATCGCAAACCGAAATTGCGTTACAAATGGGAATGCAAGGAATTGGATATATGCACTCTGATTTAGGCGGTTTTGCCGGTGATTATTTTGACAATGAACTTTATATTCGTTGGTTGCAATATGGTGTTTTCCAACCTGTTTTTCGCCCACACGCAGACGAATCTGTTGCTTCAGAGCCTGTTTATAAAGATATTGAGACAAAAGCAAAAGCGAAAAAACAAATAGAATTGCGTTACCAAATGTTGCCTTACAACTATACATTGGCCTTTGAAAACAACCAAAAAGGAACTCCTTTAATGCGTCCTTTACTATTTGAAGAACCTACAAATCAAGCCTTACAAACCGTATGTGAAACGTATTTGTGGGGAAATGATTTCCTAATAACTCCAATTACAAAACCTGGATTAAAAGAAATTCCTGTTTATTTTCCAAAAAACAACAATTGGTTTGATTTCTATACTGATCAAAAACAAGAAGCTGGAACAACTTCAAATATCGCTATTGTCGAAGATCATATACCCGTTTTTGTTCGTGGTGGTGCCTTTATTCCAATGATAAAAACCATACAAAACACATCAAAATACAGTCTGGATAATTTTGACTTGCATTTTTACAATGACGAAAAAACAGCCAAAAGTGAAGGAAAATTATACAACGATAATGGAACAATTCCTAATGCATTTGAAAAAGGAGAATCTGAGTTGTTGAAATTCTCAAGCAATTCAAATGAAAAAACACTTACTTTAACTATTCAAACAGTAACGGGTAAATCCTTTCTATCAACTGATAAAAAGATTAATTTTATAGTTCACAATTTGAATAAAAAAATAAAAAACATAAGTAGTAACGGCCAAAATATAGCCTATACAATTACTGACAAAACAATAGCATTCCCTGTGCTTTCAAAAAAAGGCCAGACGAATACAATACTAATCAATTATAATTAACAGAACCGCGATGAGAAAAAACCTTCTTTACACATTGATTTCACTATCAATAGTATTATCCAGTTGTTCATCAACTAAAAATATAAGTATGAAAGAAACGAATAAAGCCCCTTTTATATGGGAAGGAGCAAATTTATATTTCTTGATGACGGATCGCTTTAACAATGGAGATCCTTCTAAAGACATTAATTTTAATAGAAACAAAACAACGGGAAAACTTCGTGGTTTTGAAGGAGGAGACATCAAAGGAATCATTCAAAAAATCGATGATGGTTATTTTGAGCAATTAGGAATCAATGTAATTTGGCTTACGCCAATTGTGGAACAAATTCACGATGGTGTTGATGAAGGAACTGGTTTAAGTTATGGTTTTCACGGCTATTGGGCTAGAGATTGGTCTGCTTTAGATCCTAATTTTGGAACTAAAAAAGATTTGGCTGAATTAGTTGAAAAAGCGCATGCAAAAGGAATCAGAATCATGCTTGACGGTGTCATCAATCACACAGGACCGGTTACTGAAATGGATACTGTTTGGCCAAATGATTGGGTTCGAACTGGACCTACTTGCACTTACAATAATTTCGAAAATACCACGATTTGTACTTTGGTAAAAAACCTTCCAGATATAAAAACAGAAAGCACTCAGGAAGTTGAAATTCCAACTTTTTTAGCTGAAAAATGGAAATCAGAAGGCCGATATGATTCTGAAATGGCATCATTAGACGCTTTTTTCAAAAGAACAGCTTACCCAAGAACACCTAAATACTACATCATAAAATGGTTAACAGATTACATTAGCGAATTTGGAATTGATGGCTATAGAGCAGATACAGTAAAACATACGGAAGAAGGTGTTTGGGGTGATTTTAAAACACAATGCGATTATGCTTTTGCAACTTGGAAAAAGAACAATCCATCTAAAGTATTAGACAATAATCCTTTTTACACTATTGCCGAAGTTTATAATTATGGTATTAGTACCGGACAATGGTTTGATTTTGGAGACAGAAAAGTAAACTATTATGAGAACGGATTCAATAACATGATCAATTTTGAATTTAAATGGGATGCTCAAAAAGATTACGAATCCATTTTCTCTAAATATTCTTCAAAACTGAATAATGAATTAAAAGGATTTAGTGTTTTGAACTATTTATCTTCTCATGATGATGGAGGACCTTTTGATGCAAAACGTGTTAAAAGCATTGAAAGCGGAACGAAATTATTGCTTTCGCCAGGAATTTCTCAAGTATATTATGGTGATGAATCTGCGCGTTCTTTAGTCATTGAAGGAACTCAAGGCGATGCTACTTTACGTTCATTTATGAACTGGGATGCTATTAAATCAAATCCAGAAACACAAAAAATACTATTGCATTGGCAAAAATTAGGGCAATTCAGAAGAAACCATCCCGCTATTGGAGCTGGTTTTCATAGCGAAATCTCTAATCAACCTTATACCTTCAGCAGAAGCTATTCAAAAAATGGTTTTATTGATAAAGTAATCATTGGGTTGGATTTGCCAACAGGTAAAAAAGAACTTGCTGTAGATTCTATTTTCAGCAATGGAACAAAACTAAGGGACACCTATTCTGGAAAAGAAGTAGTTGTTACCAATGGAAAAGTTACTGTTGATTCTGAATTTACTTTCGTCTTATTAGAATTAAAGAACTAAATAAAAAATATTTTTGATCTAAATGCCTTTAGAAATAAAGGCATTTTTTTTATGATTATCTTTACCAAAAAAAGAAAAATGCTCAAAATTGGACATCGTGGCGCCAAAGGCTATGCTCCTGAAAACACCTTAATTTCGTTTCAAAAAGCAATAGAAATGGGTGTTGACGGGATAGAACTTGATGTGCATTTAACTTCAGATGGTGAAATTATTGTTATTCATGACGAAACAATAGACCGAACCACCGATGGAAAAGGCTTAGTAAATGCCTTATCTTTACACGAATTAAAAACAGTCCGAATAGAAAAAGAATATGAAATTCCAACGCTGAAAGAAGTTTTTGATCTAGTTAACAAACGCTGTTTTATCAATATTGAACTCAAAGGAAACCAGACTGCAAAACCGGTTGTTCACCTAATTGAGAACTATATTTTAGAACAAAATTGGAACTATACTGATTTTTTAATTTCCAGTTTTGATTGGAATGCTTTAGAAGAAATTCGGCTTTTGAATCAAAATATCCCGATTGGAGTTTTGACAGAAAAAAATTTAGAACTGGCTATTTCTTTCGCCATATTGGTAAAAGCAACAGCTATTCATCCTGATTTTCATTTGTTAACCAAAGAGAATTCTGCTCAAATACAAGCACTCGGATTACACGTTATTCCTTGGACAATAAACGAAACAGCAGCTATCCAGAAAATAAAATCATTCAACGTAAACGCAATCATAACAGATTTCCCTGATAGAATATGAACCAGAATTTTGACATTATAATAGTTGGCGGAGGTGCTGCAGGATTTTTTACAGCAATTAATATTGTGGAGAAAAATCCAAAATTAAAAGTAGCTATTTTAGAACGCGGTGCAGAAGTATTGAGCAAAGTTCGTGTTTCAGGCGGTGGTCGTTGTAATGTAACTCATGCTTGTTTTGAACCCAACGAATTGGTTAAATTTTATCCTCGTGGGGAAAAAGAATTGCGTGGTCCTTTTCATCAATTTTGCTCTGGCGATACAATTGAATGGTTCAGCAACCATGGCGTTGCATTGAAGATTGAAGAAGACGGACGCATGTTTCCAGAATCGAATTCATCACAAACTATTATTGATTGCTTTTTGCAAGCAAGTCACAAACTAGGAATCGAAATCCTAACGGGACAAAGTGTACAATCCATTTTCAATCCAGAAGTTTCGGGAGAAAATTTCTGGAAAATTGAAACCCAAAACAACAATTATGTAGCCGAAAAATTAATTCTAGCGACTGGAAGTAATCCGAAAATTTGGGAAATGTTACAAACTTTTGGACACGCCATCGTAACGCCTGTCCCTTCCCTATTTACCTTTAACATCAAAGATTCCCGAATAAAAGAATTACCAGGAGTTGCAGCACAAGTAGCCGTAAAAGTAAAAGATACCAAACTCAGTTCAACTGGTCCTTTATTAATTACACATTGGGGAATGAGTGGACCGGCAATTTTGAAATTATCAGCCTGGGGCGCTCGCATTTTGCACGACAAAAATTATCAGTTTACTATTTATGTGAATTGGCTGAATGATCTTGATAAAGAAGATGCCGAAAAATTATTAAAAGACTTAAAACTGGAACATGCTAAAAAAGCAGTTTCTAAAAAGTCTCCCTTTGACTTTCCAAATCGTTTGTGGGAAAGTTTGGTGCTTGCCTCTGGAATTGAAGCTGAAACCAAATGGGCAGATTTATCTAAAATTCAATTGCAAAATCTAGCCAATCAATTGACAAACGGCACTTTTCAGGTCAACGGAAAAAGTACCTTCAAAGAAGAATTTGTAACCGCAGGCGGAATTGATTTAAAGGAAATAAATTTCAAAACTATGGAAAGTAAGCTGCATGAAAACCTTTATTTTGCTGGAGAAATTATGAATATCGATGCTATTACTGGCGGATTTAATTTCCAAAATGCTTGGACTAGTGGATTTATTGTTGCGAATGCTATTGCATAAAACTATCTATTCAACCACCAAATACTCCCATTCAAAACCGCTGCAAAACTTACCCAAGCCAGATACGGCACTAATAAATAACCCGCTATAGTATTGATTTTAGCAAACTGAATCTGTGTTTCATAAATCATTAACCATAAAATAATGATTTCAAGACCCGCTAACATCGGGTTGTGCAATCCAAAAAATAAATACGACCACAACGCATTTAGCGCCAGTTGAATCGCAAAGAAAAACAAAGCTTTTTTTACGATCTCTTTATCCAGATTTATTTTATCCCAAACCAATCCTGCAGCCACGCCCATCATAAGATAAAGCAAAGTCCAAACAGGTGCAAAAACCCAATTTGGCGGATTAAAACTTGGTTTTACTAAAGTAGGATACCAAGTAGTTATTGCAGAACGAGTAACTACACCCGACATATAACCAATAGAAAGACACACAACAACGACAAGAATTATTCTGGTGATTTTATTCATTTTTATTTTTTTTAAAATAGAAGATTTTTTTTAAAACCATATAAGTAATTTAAGAAAATATAAGTTTATTAATTCTTTTATAAACTTTCCAATTCTAGCCATCAATAAATTAAAAAAAAGATACTATTCCTTAATGAACCTTAATTCCTAAATGGTTTAAAAAAGATTATTGATGTTAAATAAAGCCTTTGATAGACTTAAATTACTTATATGGTTATTTGCCCAAATTTAGGAAATATTTTCGCCGATTAACCAACTAAACGAATTAACAAATAAATCAAAAAAGGTATCTTTGCAAAAATTTTATTATTTATGATTGCAGCAACCGATTTTATTCCATCAAAATATTCTCAAACCATAGAAAGCGGAAATTTTCAATGGAGCGCACCCAGCAATATTGCACTTGTAAAATATTGGGGCAAAAAAGACAATCAGATTCCTGCAAATCCTTCGGTGAGTTTTACCTTGAATACTTGTAAAACGATAACTAAATTGGCTTTCGCCAAAAAAATAAATACAGGAAATTTTTCATTTGATTTACTTTTTGAAGGAAAACCGAAAGAAGAATTCAAACCAAAAATTCAGAAATTTCTAGAACGCATTGAAATCTATATGCCGTTTTTGAAAGACTATCATTTCACGATTGACACTGAAAATACTTTTCCGCATAGTTCTGGAATAGCATCTTCTGCTTCGGGAATGGCCGCTTTGGCAATGAATTTAATGAGTGTAGAAAAAGCTTTAAATCCAGCAATGACTGACGATTATTTTTATCAAAAAGCATCACTTTTGGCTCGTTTAGGTTCTGGAAGTGCTTGTAGAAGTGTAAAAGGAAGTGTTGTTGTTTGGGGAAATCAAGCTAATATTGAAGGAAGTTCTGATTTGTTTGGAGTAGAATATCCGTATGCTATTCATGATAATTTCAAGCAGTTTCAAGATACTATTTTGCTTGTTGACAAAGGCGAAAAACAAGTTTCGAGTACTGTGGGTCATGATTTGATGCACAACCATCCTTTTGCCGAAAGGCGATTTGCGCAAGCACACGAAAATTTAGATACACTTATTCCTATTTTTGAAAGCGGAAACTTAGAGGAATTTATAAAAGTGGTTGAAAGTGAAGCACTGACATTGCATGCGATGATGATGACTTCGATGCCGTATTTTATATTAATGAAACCCAACACCTTGCAGATTATTAATGCCATTTGGAAGTTCCGAAATGAAACCAAAACACCAGTTTGTTTCACTCTAGATGCTGGAGCAAATGTGCATGTTTTGTATCCAAAAAGCAGCCAAGAAAAAGTATTGCAATTTATTAAGGACGAATTAGTTGGCTATTGTCAAAATGGTCAGTACATTTGTGACGAAATTGGAATTGGCGCAATTCGAAACTAAATTTTTCATATCTTTAGTTCATAAAGTCAAAGCTACTATTAACACCTCATTTCAATTATGAAAGGACCTTTATTTTATTCAAAAATATTACTCTTTGGAGAATACGGAATTATCCAAGACTCAAAAGGGCTTTCCATTCCATATAATTTTTACAATGGTGCGCTAAAAAGAGAAGAAAATCCTTCTCCAGAAGCGATTGAATCTAATGGGCATTTGAAACGCTTTGTGGTGTATTTAGAAAACCTGCAAAACGAGCAACCTGACTTAGTTACTTTTGACATTACCGCTTTAAAAAATGATGTTGCCTCAGGAATGTTTTTTGACTCCAGTATTCCACAAGGATATGGTGTAGGCAGTAGTGGCGCATTAGTAGCCGCTATTTATGATAAATATGCACAACATAAAATTACCGTTTTAGAGAATTTGACTCGTGAAAAATTACTAAAACTTAAAACTATATTTTCTCAAATGGAAAGCTTTTTTCACGGAAAAAGTTCTGGATTAGATCCTTTAAACAGCTATTTGAGTATTCCTATTTTGATTAATTCAAAAGACAATATCGAAGCTACCGGTATTCCTACACAAAGTTTTGACGGAAAAGGCGCTGTATTTTTGTTAGACTCCGGCATTGTAGGTGAAACCGCTCCGATGGTTAATATATTTATGGAAAACCTAAAAGACAAAGGATTCCGTACTATGTTAAAAACCCAATTTGTAAAACATACCGATGCTTGCGTAGAAAACTTTTTGGGTGGTGATATGAAATCATTGTTCCTGAACACCAAAAAATTATCTAAAGTGGTCTTGAGTAATTTCAAACCAATGATACCAGAACAATTTCATGGTATTTGGCAAAAAGGAATTGATACAAATGACTACTATTTGAAATTATGTGGTTCAGGCGGAGGTGGTTATATTCTTGGTTTTACCGAAGATTTAGAACGTGCTAAAACATCCTTGAAAGATTACAAACTAGAAGTGGTTTATCAATTCTAAAAGGCTTCTAAATCTAAAAAATAAACTTCTGAAATGTTAAGCAGACAGCACAAACTCTTGTTGATGAAAATTATCAGTTTGTTCTCTGTGGTTAGAGGGTACAATATTCCTATTATCATTTTGGCTCAATACCTTTCGGCAATATTTATATTGGCTCCCGAGAAAAGAGCGCTTAGTATTTTACTGGATTTCAACTTATTTATCTTGGTTTTTGCTTCGGCATTGACGATTGCTTCGGGTTATATTATCAATAATTTTTATGACAGCAGAAAAGATCTAATCAATCGCCCAAACAAATCTATGCTCGATAGATTAGTCAGCCAGAAAACAAAATTGAATGTTTATTTTTCCTTAAACTTTATTGTTGCTTTGATGGCGTTATACATTTCTTGGCGGGCTTTTTTATTCTTTTCGGTTTATATTTTTTTGATTTGGTTCTATTCGCATAAAATAAAAAAATACCCCATTATTGGCAATTTGACTTCGGCTTTTCTGGCTGTCCTTCCTTTTTTTGCCATCTTATTGTATTTTTATTTTAAAATTCCTTTTGAAGAAATTGAGAATTACAAAGGACAATTTGCGGTTATTTTTGCCCATGCTTCTTTCTTGTTTTTATTATTGCTGATTCGGGAAATGATTAAGGATTTAGAGAACTTAAAAGGCGATTTAGCGAATGATTACAAAACCATTCCTATTGTGTATGGCGCGACTATTTCGAAAACTACTATCACCACTTTGAGTATTTTAACGATTATTCCTGTTTATATTTTAATCGAAATATACGATGTGGGTTATATGGATATTTATTTTTATTGTTGCTTTATTATTTTGATTTTCTTTTTAAGCTATTTATGGAAATCCAACAGCAAGGAACAATACGTATTGCTTCACAATGTGTTGAAATTTTTGATTGTTTCTGGTGTGTTTTGCATTGTGCTTATCAATCCAGCAGTGCTGTGGCATGGTAAAAGATTGTTGATGCTGATTTACTAATTTCCTATTACTACCACTAGCCCTGATAGTAGCGGCATCCTTTATAGCCGGGGTTCGGCTGTAAAGATATAGCGGATAGCAGGAAACAGCTCCTTAATTGCTATTAATTAACTCTTTAGCTTTTTCTGATTGTCGAAAATCGTTTCTCAATGATATAAATACTATCTTTGCACAAATTATAGAATATTATGAATAATAAGGAAGGCAATAATAAGAGAAGTGGCGCTAGACCAACAAGTTCTAGACCAAGTTCTAACAAGCCAAAACCTGCGATGCAAAAAAGGGCACAAGGGCCAAAAAAAGTAAAAATAAATCCAAAAGTTGCTGAAGCGGCTGCTAATAAAGTAGAGAAAAAACCGAATCAAGCTCCAAAAAGACCAAAGGTAGCGGACGAAATTCGTTTGAATAAATACATTTCTAATTCAGGTGTATGTTCCCGTCGTGATGCAGATATTTATATCCAATCTGGTAATGTAAAGGTGAATAATGTTCCTGTTACTGAAATGGGATATATGGTAAAACCAGGCGATATCGTGAATTTTGACGGTGCTGTTTTAACTCCTGAGAAAAAAGAATACATCTTACTTAATAAACCTAAAAACTTTACAACGGCTCTTGATGAAGGTCAAGAATTTCGTAATGTTCTGGAATTAGTTCGTGGTTCTACTAATGCAAAAATTGCTCCTGTAGGAAGAATGGACAAGAATACTACTGGTTTATTGTTGTTTACGAATGATACTGATATGCTTCGTAAATTTACTTTACCAAGCCAAAAATCTTCTAAAATTTACCAGGTTTCATTAGACAAAAATCTGAAATTTGAAGATTTAGAAAAAATAAATAAAGGCTTGGTTCTTGATGGCCACCGTGTTTTTGTTGAAGATGTGAGTTACATTGAGAATGAAGCGAAGAGCGAGATTGGTCTTAAATTAAGATCAGCTAATGTAAAAGTGGTTCGTTCTATTTTTGAGCATTTTGATTATAATGTTTTGAGAATTGACCGCGTATCTTTTGCAGGATTGACTAAAAAGAATCTTCCTAGAGGAAACTGGCGTTTTTTAACGGAACAAGAAATTATCAATTTAAAGAACGTTTAATACTTCTTTTTTAAACATAAAAAAATCCCATTTGGTAAAGACTAAATGGGATTTTTTGTTTGAAAGCGTTTGTGGTAAATAAAAAAGGGGAGATGCCAAACACAAAAATCAAACTATATATTATTATATTTTTTTTCAATTTTCATATAATCCCTAATTACCTTTTCAGAAATCTGTGGATTAGCTCCTTCGTGCCCAGCTACTAAAGCTCCTATTGCACAGGCATAATTTAATGCTTTTTGAGGTGATTTCCCTCTTAGTAATTTTACTATTAATGAAGCTAAAAAAGAATCCCCTGCACCAACTGTATCAACTACTTTTATAAAATAACCACTATTATAATAAAACTTATCGTTACTATACAGAACAGCTCCAAATTCACCCTTAGTAACACAAACTTGCTTAGTATTTGTCTTTTCTGCTAAGAATTTGATATTTTGCTCAAAAGAATTATAGGTAGAACCTAATTCTCTGCTTATTTCACGTAATTCTTCATCATTTAATTTAATAAAATCAGCCTTCAACATAAGTTCATTTAATACATCAATCGTATAATACGGAGCTCTTAAATTTACATCGAAAATTTTATAATTTGCTTTTTCTAAAAGTTTGTTCAAAGTGGCTCTAGTAACCTCATCTCTACAAGCTAAACTTCCAAAAACAAAAGCATCCGCTTCAGCAACTGCTTTATCCATCATTTCAGTTTCTATAATCTTATCCCAAGCAGATGGATATAAAATATCATAAGAAGCATTCCCTTTTTCATTAATCATTACTTGAACAGCACCTGTTTTATATTCACCAGTAATTTGAATCAAATCAGTAGCTACCGCTTGATCGTTTAAAAATGACAAAATATCTTTCCCATTATCATCGTCGCCAATGCGGCTTATCATAGTCGTATTTACCCCTATAGAATTCATACGCAAAGACACATTCAATGGCGCTCCACCAATTTTTTTATGCGTTGGGAAAATATCCCATAAGACTTCTCCAAAACAAACTGCACTTAAACTATATTTTTTTTCCATTACACCAAAAATTTAAAAATTGAGGACAAACAAAAGTCTATCCTCAATTTAATTTAAAAACACTACTTAAACAAATTTATTAAACACATTATTAAAACACGCAATCGTGTTATTAGAAATACTATTATCTTAGTTTTATAATAATTTTTTTATCGTGATAAACAAATCTATTTATCATTAGCTGTTAAGGTTTCACTTAAGTTCACCTTCACCAATAGCACTAATTATGACGACGTCATTAGTAACTTATCTTTTATAACTTTATTTCATGAGTGATTTTTTCTTTTTATTAAAAATATCACTACTAAATAATTTTAACAATGGCAGTGTATTCTAATACACTGCCATTAAATATGTTATTAGTTTGAAAGACCTAAATCTGCTAAATGGGTTAAAATATTTTTAGTAATTATCTTCATGTTATTACCATTAGACGCACCTCCAACTTCCCAGTCCCAAGTACCGCCTATAGCACAAACTACAGTACCAGTTGTTCCTTTTGAAGGCCATTCTACACCCCAAACTTCGTTACCATCACAGTTACCCCAAAGAATATTACCACCTACAGTAGCTTCAAAATTTGACCTGGTTTCATTCAATGTTGCGGCTTTCCATGGACCAAAATCCATATTATATTGAGCAACTCTATTCTTTTTTAGAGTACCAGCGGCTAAAGTCTCAAAATTTGCACCAATACAACCACCTGTACTTGAAGATACACCAGCAAAGTATGGACTAGAAGTATCTGCTGTCCAACTACCACCCCAAGCACCACCTGTTGCCCAATCCTCATATCCTATACCTCCCCACGCTTGATTAGGAACACCATTGCCATCCACTACACCAATATCATCTAAAATGAATACAGCGAAATTACTTACAAGTATATTTCCACCTGCTTGATAATAGGTTTTAACTTTATTAATTAAATTATCGGCTAAATCTGAACACGCAGGTCCATCTGCAGGTCCCTCACCAATTATACAGTTAGCGCCATTTTTAGGGAATTGGGCTACTCTGTCTCCCCACCAGCCTCCATCGAACTGAATCCAAATGGCATCATAAACACTTAAATCTACTTCACCATTTGCTACATCAGTAAACGAATGATAACTAACTTCTGTTAATGGTCCTGCTATATTTGGAAACCATGCCGCAGCCGTTTCATCGTCATCTACTGTAAAATCTCCTCCATTACAAGCATTCCATGCGGCAGGTGTATTTTCTGCAGCAGCACCTAAAAATGCAATTCTTCTAATATTATAATTCACAATTTTTTCAATAATTCTAGAAGGTGAAATGACATTAGCAGTATTAAAAGTGTTAATCTTAAAAGTATAATTTCCAGCAGCTACATCACTTACAGTATAAGATGTGACATTTCCAGATAAATTTACTACTTCATCATTAATTTGGAGCTTTATACTTTGCAAACCGGTTTCTATGAGATCCCATGTAAGAATAAGGTTCCTACCATCTTGTTCAACCTTAAAGTTGCGAACAGCTTCTGGACCTACCCTGCGTAAACTAACAGTTTCACCTAAAGAAAGATTACCATCAGCATCTTTTGTTTTTACGGTAAATGTATAATCTTTGTTTACATCAATAATACCATAGCTAAATGTTGTTGCCGCACCTTCAATGTTTGCAACACCATCGTTATGAATTACAACTATGCTACTTACATTTGATGGATTAGTCCAAGTTAAAACAGCATCGTCACCATTTAAAGCAACACTTAATCCGCTTACTTTTTGAGCAATAGTTGGCGTTATTCCGCCCCATTCTATATCTTCACAGGATGAAGTTAGTGCTAATAAACAGCCGAACACTAAAAACATCGATATTCTTTTAATAATTTTAATCATGATTTTCTTATTTTAGTTGTTATTTTATAGTTAGTAAATCATCATTTGCTTGACAACTGCTTACCCTAATAAAAAGTCTTAACAGAAGAACTGAGATAAAAATTTAATTTTATTTTCAATTTCATAACTTCTTTTGATATCCAGAAGAAACCGTTTTAATTAATTTCTTCTGGAATTACCAAACTAACTCAAAAACTATAATCCTTTCAATTAATATCCAGGATTTTGAATATATAATCCTCCTGTAAAATCAATTTCTCTTTGAGGTATTGGATAATATTCATCTCTTCCTGCAGTAAAATGTGCATTAGAAAGAAAATCCCTTTTAGTTTTCTCAACATTTAGGTAAGCATTCAATACCGGCTCAGCTATTCCCCATCTTACAAGATCAAAGAATCTAGGTCCTTCCATACCAAACTCCAATCGTCTTTCAAACATTAATGCTTTCAATGCATAGTCTTTTGAAGGAAAAGAAGGATATTGAGCAATTTTATAAACATCTGAAGCTCCTGCTGCCAACGGCATTTCTTTACTCGCAGCAGCTCTTGCTCTAACTTGATTAATTAAAGGTAATGCTTCAGCATATCTGTTTAATTGAATTAATGCTTCTGCTTTAAATAATAACACATCTGCATATCTTATAAAATCAACATTTTTAGAAGTACCTATAAATGGTCCATTTTTCACGTAGCAAGAACAGTCTGGAGATTGTTGCTCTTTCATATTACCAAAATACCCATAAACACCTGGATCTCTAGCCCAACTGAAATTGTAAACCATATCTCCAGAAGTTTTTAAAGTGTTTTTATATTTAAATGGTCTTCCTGGAATACCAACAGTATGGTCAATTCTTGGGTCTAAAGTAACTCCAGACGCTAGTGGAGCAACCCCATCAGTAATGGTATTAAAAATATCTGAATCATTGAAAGTATCTAATAATGGTAAGCCATTAGCATCAGTTCTAAATGCATTTACCATATTTTGGCTAGCCAAGTGAAAACCACAACATCCATAAAGAGGAGTTCCGTGAGGAGAATTTAACCCTGTAACAAAACTTACTCTTCCAGTATTAGTACCATCATTTATAGAGAATTGTACAGCCCAAATAGATTCTGGACCATTGTCATGACCATCTAAAAAATTATTTCCAAAATCTCCCTCTAAAGTACCAGTAACTTTATCAGCATAATCTATAACTTCCTGTAATTTTGCTGCATCAATACTTGTTACTTGATGTGCATCATTTTGCTTATATGCCTGATATAAATTTAATTTAGCAAGATAAGCAGCTGCGGCGTTTTTATTTGCTCTACCCACCTGCTCCTGAGATTGTGGTAAATTATCATAGGCAAATTTAAAATCCTCGGCAATTTTGTCCCATAAAGCATCACTTGACAAATCATTTGACGTTTTTAATATTTCTTCCTGTGTAAGGTCTTCTGTGATATAAGGAACTTTATTAAACAACAACTTTAGCATAAAATGAGAATGGGCTCTTAAAAAACGTAATTCTGCTTGTCTTACTTTTTTTAATGGGTAATCCGCATCTGGAATTGCATTAATAACCGACAATGCAAAATTAGCTCTAGAAATAGCTTTATAATGATTTGTCCAAGTTCTTGGCAACATCCAATCTCCATAATCTGCAATAGTCGTATTGTATTGTTCGTAACGGTCAATTACATCAACATCGCCACGACCACCTCCGCCTTTATAAGCATCATCAGATCGAACACTTCCATAAACCCATTGATTCGTTATTGGACCTACCATTTCGTCATTCCCAATTGCAGCATAGGCTGCACTTACAAGTGCTTCCGCATTTGCAGCTGTCGCCACATTTTCAGACGACAATACTCCTGTTGGTTCATATTCTAAAAAATCCGAGCTACATGATGTCAAGAATAAAATTGACAAGCAAATGGTAACTATATTATTATATTTCTTCATGATAATTAATTAAAAATTAAAGTTTACACCTAATGAGAATGTAGTTGGTACTGGTATTCTATTAACATCTGTTCGTTCTGGATCGGAACCAATATATCCTTTTGGCGTAAACCAAAATAAATTTTCTCCTTGTGCATATACTCTGCAACTAGTAATGAATCCCGATTTTTCAACTAACTTATCCGATAATGAATATCCAATTTGCATATTTCTGAGTTTGAAATATGAATTATTTCTTAAGATATAATCTGACATCTGTGAGTCATTGTGTGCTAATGAAACAGAAGGCACCTCAGTATTTGTATTTGTTGGTGTCCAAGCATTCAATGTTCCTGGCCCTGCATTATCTCTTCCTTGAACAAAATTATTCCAAAAAACATAAGGATCAACCCCAACTCTTCCAGCTACACCAGAACCAAAAACAGAAAAATCAATATTTTTATACGCTAAACTAATATTAATACCGTATTCTAATTTTGGAAGTGTTGAACCAATAAAAGTTCTGTCATCTGAATTTATAACACCATCACCATTGATATCAACAAACTTAATACCTCCTAATCGAGAACCTACTTGAGTTGGAGATTCATTAATTTCAACCTGACTTTGGAATAAGCCGTCTGTTTTATATCCAAAAACTTCGTATTGTGAATGACCAATTATTGAATTAGCTGCAGTTCCTGGATAAGCTGCTCTTACCACTTCGGGCAAATCAGTAATTTTATTCTTGGTTGCGCCAAAATTTGTGGTAACATTATAAGAAAATCCGTTTTCTAATTTATCTGCATATCCTACTGTAAGTTCCCAACCTTTATTTGCAGTTGAAGCACCATTTACAAAACGTTGCTGTCCTTCTCCAACAGTAGATGCAACTGGTGGTTTAATCAAAATTCCTACTGTCTTTCTTGAGAAATAATCAAATGAACCTGACAATTTATCTCCGAAAAAACCAAAATCCAAACCTACGTTAACCTCTTTGGTAGTTTCCCATTTTAACCCTGAATTCGCAGCTTGAATGGATACAAATCCAGAAGGTAAATTTCCAGTATTAGCCCCATTTAAATCATATGCAGTACCTACGTTATAATAAATATTGAAAAAATCCGGATAATAAACATTTTGATTTGGTCCATATCTAGCTTCATATAATCCAAAACGAGCATTATCTCCAATAGATTGATTTCCTACTTCTCCATAACCAGCACGTAGCTTCAAGTTTGAAACAGCTGTTACATTTTTAAGAAATTCTTCATTATTTATCCTCCATCCTGCAGTAACAGCTGGAAAAATACCATATCTATTGTCTTGACCAAATCTTGATGACCCATCTCTACGAATAGTGAATGAAGCTAAATATCGGTCAGAAAAGGAATAATTAAATTTACCAAACTGAGAAAGTAGTCTACTACCAGTTGAAATACCATTATTCGTTCTAGCTCCAGTAGCTGCAGATAGTGTAAAATAAGATTCTGATTCAACAGCAAATCCCTCTGCACGTGCATACAATGTATTCAAATCCGTTTTAGTTGATTCAGTACCTACAAGGATTCCAAATTTATGTTCAGAAATTTTAAGATTATAATTTAAAGTATTTGAAATTGTTAAACTAGAATATTTATTGGTGTCAAAAGCTAAACTATTATTACCTCTATTAACAAATCCATTTTTTACAATTGGCTCAATGTCTTTTCTGCTGAAATCATTAAAATCAACGCCAATACTATTTCTAAAGGTTAATCCTTTCAAAATGTCAATTTCAGTAAAAACATTACCGTACAAAGCTATTTTTTTGCTATTATCCCATCTGTTCAAATATTGCATTAATAGTGGGTTATTTCTATCTGAATAACCAGATCCTAATGGACCAGCATATTCACCAGACGCAGTGTAAACTGGAATCGTTGGTGCAAGAGTTATTGCTAAACCTGGTGTTGGAGCACCTCCAACGTCATTTGCAGCATTTTTTTCGTTTGATTGTGTAAATTGAGAATTCACACCAAATCTTACTTTATCATTAAATAACTTGAAATTGGCATTAAGTCTTGCAGAATATCTCTCATAATTAGTATATTTCAACATCCCGGAATTATCTAAATATCCCATATTTAATACCGCATTTGCTTTATCAGATCCTCCAGATACAGATAAATCATTATTAATAAGAAGCCCTGTTTTGTATACAGTATTTTGCCAATCAGTATCCCCTACAGGAACATTAGTATCTCCTCCTACATAAGGCTTTACACTCACGCTGTTTAATACTGGATTACTGAAGTCGTTATTCCAATCAAAATCATAGATTTCTCCATATCCACCAGACGGACTAGCTCCATCGTTAACAGAGGCTTGCCATAACACTTTTCCTCTATCCAAAGCGTTTAGCATTTTGTAGCGTTGTTTTTTCTCAGAAAGAACAGAAACGTTTGTACTATACGATACTTTAGTTACACCGCCTTTTGCAGCATTTTTAGTAGTAACAATGATTACCCCATTGGCAGCCCTAGAACCATAAATAGAAGAAGCCGATGCATCTTTTAAAACTTGAATAGATGCAATAGCACTTGGACTCAAACTAGCAAAAACCTCAGGTCTTGTTGTAGGAACCCCATCGATAACATACAATGGATCTGTATTACCAAGTGTACTTACCCCTCTAATTAATATTCTGCTATTTGCTCCACTTGGATCTCCTGACTTCTCTATATTCAAACCAGCAACTCTTCCTTGCAAAGCTTGCATAGCATTTCCCGAGCTCATAGTTTGCCCAGTAATAGGTTTTAATTCTACTACGGTAACAGCACCAGTTAAATCAGCTTTTTTCTCTTTAGAATAACCAGTTACAACAACCTCTTGCAGTTTCAAAGACTCTACTTTCAATACAATTTTTAAATTGGTTTGTCCATTTAGCTTAACAGACTGAGATTCATATCCCGTAAAACTAAAAATTAAAGTAGCATTTTTGTCTACATTGTTTATTGAAAACTGACCGTCAAAATCCGTAGATGTTCCTGTTTTTGTCCCAGAAATCAATACTGACGCACCGGGAAGAGACATTCCGTCCTCGGAAGAAGTTACCACTCCTTTTACGCCTATGTTTTGAGCCGATACAGAAAAAAACGACCCCATTAGGATTAGGTAAAGAATAATTTTGTGTTTCATAATTTAGATAGTTTAGTTAAAATTTAGTTGGTTAATAATTAAGTTTTCAATGGTATACTCCGTATTAGCTTTAGAAACTGAAAAATATTCCATAGGTTTATCCGGGAAAAATATCTCAGTCATAACTGTTTTTCCATTGTTATAAAAAATTTCAATTGATGTTTTATCAACGATTATTCTTATATCCATTTTATCAAAGTCCCCCTTAAAAGGAGCCTTTGAAATGTTTTTTGCAAAAAGATTAGAAAAAGCTAATTTTCCGGATTTTGATCTATCGATAAAAAAGTAATTCTCCTTTTTATTGATTCCAAATTGAATTGTATTCTTAGCATCATTTGATAATGAAAAGGTGTATACGTCCTTTTTAAGATTCTTTAATGAAAAATGAATGTCTAGTTTTGATAAATCGACTACTTTTTTATCTACCAAAATCGTTTCTTTGTCTATTTTAAGAGATTCTTTTTTAATAGTTTTAGCAATATAATTTTGTAATTCTTTTACGGGTTTAGAAGAAACTATATAATGACCGTTATCATTAACAAGTACTAATTCTCTAGGTATAGTCATACTGCTTCTCCATGTTTGTGTGGGTACTTTTTGTGCATAATCCCAATTTGACATCCACCCAATAAATAATTTTCTACCATCTACCTCAGAAATATTAGCCCAAGTAACACCCGCATAATTATCTCGTCCATAGTCAATCCAAAGCCCTTTTTGTTGCTTTACATCTTTTGAAAAAGTTTCATCGATAGAGAATTTTTTACCGTCAAAATCACCTACAAAGTATTGGGTAGCTGAACCACCATTAGGTCCTCCTGGATTAATACTTGATAACATAACCCATTTGTAATCATTAGTCCCATCAACCAGCATAGGAAAGAAATCCGGGCATTCCCAAACACCTCCATGAACTCCAATCTCTTTCCCAAAATTCGAAAGCAGTGACCAGTCCTTCAAATTTTTAGAACCATAAAACATCGTTTTATCTCCTGCTGCCAGTACCATTATCCATTGTTGATGAATGGCATCCCAAGTCATTTTTGGGTCTCTAAAATCTTTAATATCTGGATTTTTAATAATTGGATTCGCTTCATATTTCGTCCAGGTCAACCCTTCATTTAATGAATAGGCTATTCCTTGTGACTGAAAATTAATCTCTCCCGCTTTTTCTTTTTTAATATCATGATAGGTAAACATTGCTACCATAGGAGGGTTTTTTAAACTCCCAAATCCTGAAGTGTTTTTTATATCTACAACTGCACTCCCTGAAAAAATATACCCTTTTTCGTCTGGATAAAGTGCAATGGGTTTTTCAGTCCAAGTTATAAGATCAGTACTGATAGCGTGTCCCCAATGCATAGGCCCCCATACATTTGAATCTGGAAAGTGTTGATAAAAAAGGTGGTAATATCCATTGTAATAAAACATCCCATTAGGGTCATTCATCCAGCCTTTTTTGGGAGTAAAATGAAAATTTGGTCTATATAACTCTGATTCTGTATAATTCTTCTTTTCTTCAAATAAAGATTGCTTACATCCAACTAAAACTACTGCAACCATGACGAAACACATAATCCTGAAAAATTCTTTTTTAATTATTATCTTCATAACTATTATCTAATTAATTTTTTACTTAACTCTTCTAAAGAAACCCCTTTGGTTTCAGGCATTAACATTATTACAAACAAAAGCTGAAAAACCATCATCACAGCAAAAAACAAAAACACAATCCCAGGACCTATAGTAGAAAACAAGAATGGTATCAACGATGGAATTATAGCGGCTAAAATCCAGTGGGTCGTACTGCCAAAAGCTTGACCAGATGCCCTAAGATGATTTGGGAAAATTTCAGAAATAAAAACCCAGATCACAGCACCTTGTCCTATAGCATGAGATGCAATAAACAAAAACAAGAATATCGGCACTGCAATTCCCTGCCATTTAAAA
This sequence comes from Flavobacterium sp. 123, assembly GCF_003634825.1. Lineage (NCBI taxonomy): Bacteria > Pseudomonadati > Bacteroidota > Flavobacteriia > Flavobacteriales > Flavobacteriaceae > Flavobacterium > Flavobacterium sp. 123. The sequence continues at coordinate 1,698,504 of NZ_RBXD01000001.1, read as the reverse complement.
AAGAAAGCCATTGCTACAAGGCTCAGGGAAATAATATAACCTACCGAACCGATATACATTAAAATTTTTCTTCCCAACCTATCAATTAAGAAAACACCAATCAAAGTAAAAACTAGATTTATAGCTCCAATTCCTATACTGCTTAATAAGGCGGTACTTTCTCCTAATCCCGCTTCTTGAAAAATTCTTGGTGAATAATATAACAATGCATTAATTCCTGACAATTGATTAAAAAAAGCAATCAAAAAAGCTAAGATTAAAGGGGTACGGTATTTTTTAAAAAAAATAGTATCATGTGTAATAGCCGCATTATTATTATCCAGTTCAATCTCTCTTTTCATTGCTTCAAAGTCAGTTTCTTGACCCATTAAGGCTAAAACTTTTTTAGCTTCCTCATTTCTGGATTTAGACAATAACCATCTCGGACTTTTAGGAATTGTAAAAATAAACAGGGTATAAATAAAAGATGGTATTGCCTGTACGCCCATCATCCATCTCCAAGAATTCTCACCTATATTTCTTAATAAATAATTAGAGAGAAAAGCAATAAGAATTCCTAAAACAATATTGAATTGGTAAAAAGCAACTAATTTACCTCTATCTTTTGCTGGAGCTATTTCGGAAATATATGCTGGCGCTGCAATTGTGGAAGCCCCAACTCCTAAACCACCAACAAATCGAAAAACGGCAAAAACAATTGGATCATTTGCTAAAGCGGATCCAATAGCTGAAAAGAAAAATAATATTCCTATCCATATTAATGTATTTTTTCTACCTATTCTATTCGCTGGAATCCCTCCGAATATAGCGCCGAAAACGGTACCCCATAAAGCCATTCCCATAACTACAGTTCCATGAAAAGCATCCGATGAATTCCAAAGTTCTTGTAACTTTTTATCAGCCCCAGATATAACTACTGTGTCAAAACCAAAAAGAAATCCTGCAAGTGAAGCAATCAAAGACCAAACAACAATTTTTTTCATTATCTAAAAATATTAAATTCAATTGCTAAGATATTTGTAAAAAAAGGGTCAGTATTTTGAATATGTAACAATTACATATAATCACATTAAAACGCATTCAAATGGTTTAATTTCAGCACATTAAGCGTAAAAAAAACGCAAACTATTTCGTTGTAGTTACAATTATGTTACATGATTTATAATGATGATACTTCGAATATTTATAAAAAAGTATTTTTATAAGTAATTCTATTTGATAATTTATCGCGTTTACTTCTATTAGAGATAAATTAAGTTTTTTTACGAGGACTTTTGATAAATTAATTATCAATTAATAGTTCATTTAATAACGTTTATTTTTGAATTTGGCTGAGAATAAAACTAAAACAGACTTTCCATAGACTATCTATATTAGTAAGTCGAACGGAATGATTTTATTAATCAATCGGCATAACTATTTTACAACAGGGTTAAAACAAATCATTAAAAAAGCCCATCAAAAAATTTGATGGGCTTTGGGTATAAAACTATAAAATGAGTATTCTGTTTTTTAAACGGTATTCATTGAAATGACCTTAATTTATTTATATCTTGCTAAGTTTATTTGAAAATTTTCAAATCTGTAAAAGCAACCTCTCCATTGTCAGCAAAAACTGCCCACGGATTTTGATTCATTTTATAAATACGATTAGTAAATGCTATTTCATCATTAATATAAATTACACATACGGAGTTCTCAGATACAATCGTGACATCAAACTCTTTATTCACAGGAACTTTCAAAGGCAATTGAGTAAGATTTAACGGACTACCACTGTTAATCACTTTATCCAATCTCACTTGATTCTTTATTAAATCAAACACAATAGTAAATACTTCGTTTCGAGTTCCACACGCACCAAATTCAAAACCAAATTTCGAAGAAGTTAAAGCTTTAATATGTGATTTAATTTTAAACGCACCAGTCCTTCTATCAAATAAAGAAAATGCTTTCTTTGTACCATCAGATTTCAACACATAGTTTTCACTCTGCTTAGTCATCCCAAAATTACTTATTGAGGTAAGGATATCATTTGTATTAAACTTATTATTAACACCATCCGGAATGGCGACACCAAAAGTTCCATCGGGATTTTGGATCAGACGGTGAGTCACTAATGATCCAGCCCAATCAAAAACATTTGAATCACTATTTGTTTTTTTAGTAGGACACCACCCTAATAAATATCGGTTAACACCATCAAAAACCGTTCTTCCTGCATAAAAAGCAATACCGTCTAACTTAGTATTTTCTGGAGTTATCCACTTCGTTGATGTTAAAGCGCGGTATTTATAATGTACCATACGATCATCTATGTTAGAATAAATCAAGTATTGGTACTCTCCCATAGTAAACACATCAGGACACTCAGTTATAAATGTAGAAGTATCTTCATAAAATGGTTTTTCTAAGGTCCAATCAATTAAATTAGTAGAACTATATTGCGCAATGACAGCACGCCACGGCACATTAGTATTCGAAACCAAATCAACTTCAGAGCGAGTCGCAATCAACATTTTATAGGTTCCGCTAGTTTTATCTTCTATAATAATCGGATCTCTAAACTCGTTACGATCATATCCCCAAGAGGCCTGTAACTTAAATGATGTGTTCTTTGTCCAAGTTTTTAAATCTGTAGAAGTAGCCAACATGATTTTTTCTTTAGGATCTAAAATTCCGTTATGCCCCGTATAAAAGGCATAATAAGTTCCGTTCAATTTAAAAACTGATCCTGTTCCTAATGCCCCATCCTGATCGGATGAATTTCCTGTTGGAATCATTTCGCTATTCTCTGTAAATGTTGCAAAATCAGTTGTCATCACTTTATACCAAGGATGGAAAGTGGGCAATGTATTTCTGGCATCAAATAAATAAAAAATGTGGAATTTCCCATTTTCATAAAACGGCATAGGATCACCTACCCAACCTGTAGTTGGTTTATAAAAAGTGTTATACTGATTTGCCGTTTCAGATGTCGTCTGACAAGCTGGCGCAGTTGTTTCGGCAACCGGATTTTCAGTTCCTGGTTTATTATCGCTACTGCAATTATAAAATAATGCAACACAAAGTGGAAGACATAAAACCTTAAGATTTATTTTCATATTTTGTTAGTTTTACGAGAACTATCAAATATCCTAAAGACATTCAACACCCTCAGATTAAAAGATTTTATAAAATGATTGATTAAGAAATGAAAAACCTCCATATTATTTGATTAAATAATAATTAATCGTTCTCTGACTTTTTTACAGAAGTGATTTATAATCAATTAAAAATATTAAATTGAATTACTAATATATTTGTAAAAATTTAGCTTTTATCTCGAGGATGTTTCTTTTTCATTCAATGCTTCAAAAATTATTAAAAAAAAGAATAAACATCTACATATAAGGCAATTACACGCAAAAACACTAAAGAACCACTTCTTTAAAGTTGCTCTTATGTTACATAAAGTACAATTATGTTACGCTATTTTTATTAGAAAGAAAATAGTTCCATAGAAAACAATCTACTTTTTACTTTTATATTCTTTAGGTGTAACTCCAAATTTATTTTTAAAAGAAGTTGAAAAATAATTTGGCGAAGAGAAACCCACTGCATAGGCAATCTCTGAAATGGAAAGATTCGACTTTTTTAGTAGTTCTTTTGATTTATCCAATCGTAAATTATTGATATGATCACTGATACTGATTCCTAATATCGCTTTCACTTTTCGGTACAATTGAACGCGAGAAACAGTTAAATCACGCGCTAAATCTTCAACAGTATATGATGAATTTTCCAAATTTTTCCCAATAAAATCGTTTAATTTTTTAATGAAATCCTGTTCAGAAATCCCAAAACTACCTTCCTCAATATTTACAATATTGTTCGTATAATAATACCTTAGTTTTTCTCTATTAAAAAGCAATCCTTTTATAGACTGTGCTAAAACTTTTAAATTAAAAGGTTTGCTCAGAAATATATCAGCCCCAATCTCCAAAGCCTTTAAATAGGAATTCTGATCATCTGAAGCGGTCAATATAATAGTGGGAATGTGAGAAGTTCTTAAATCTTTCTTTAGCGTTTCACAAATTTGAAAACCATTCATTTCCGGCAAATTCAAATCACAAATAATAATATCTGGAATTAACTCCAAAGCTTTCTCAACGGCATCAGTGCCATCAGAAGAGAAAAAAGTATACTCCGTAGAAAATTTATCAGAAATAAAATCTAAAAGATCTTTATTGTCCTCAATGTACAAAATGGAATATTTATCTTCGACGTTTTTGAGCTCTACTTTTTGAATCACCTCTGAATCTAAATAATCCGATTGATGAACAAAATCCAAAACAGGTTCTTTTATTATCTCTTTTTCATCAAGATGTGTTATCCCTAATGGTAATGTAATTATGAATTCAGCACCATTTTTTGAATGAATTTCTATACTCCCTTTGTGCAATTCAACAAAACTTTTAGATAAATGAAGCCCAATCCCGGAGCTGTTTCTATAATTATTGGAACCCTGATAAAAAGCATTAAAAACCTCTCCCAATTCATTATCCGGAATTCCAATTCCTGAATCCTTAAAGTGAATTTTAACGCTATTATTAGTCTTGTCTTCTTTAATGATAATCGAAATTTTTCCTTTTTCAGGAGTAAATTTGAAGGCATTGGATAACAGATTAAAATACACTTTATCCATTAAATTACGATCTAAATACACCTCTAACTCAGGATTAGTGGTTGTTAATGAAAAATCGATATTCTTTTTCTTTGCTTCCCTATCAAAATCACAGACAATATTCTTTGAGAAATCTAACAAATTAGTTTTGGATGCTCTTAAAGTAAATTTATGATCCTCCATTTTTCTGTAATCTAGCAACTGATTTATCAATCTTAATAATCTTCTCGAATTATTATACATCAAATTAATTTCTTTAGTTACAGAAATTCCTTTGTTTTTAAATTCCGCTTCCAGTGATTCAACTGAACTTAAAATCAGTGTTAACGGTGTTTTAAATTCATGTGACAAGCCTGTGAAAAAATTTAATCTTGCTTCATTACTCTGCTTTAATTCATTAGAAAACCTTTTAATTTCGTTCTTTTGATTTTTAATTTTTTTATTTGTTACTTCTAATTCTTGTTTCTTACGACTGATTATAATCCTTGAGTAGACACTATATATTGCTAAGCTTAATACAATGACAAATAAAGAAATCAAGAGCTTTAAAAGATTACTTTGAGTAGAATATTTTCTTTCCTGATTTTTAATAACATTTTGTTGTTGCTCAATATCCGACTGCTGGATAGTTATTTTATCAAATTGATTACTCATTATATCTGCATTCAGAGAATCTATCAATATGGTATTCAGTTTGTTATTTTTAGGAACAATTTCATTATTCAATATCCTTAATGCCAGTTTAATTGCCTCGCTACCGCCTGTAGGATATAAAATAGTGCTCTCTAGAGCTCCATCTTTCACTAATTGAATTCCTCCAAATGGCCCATTAAGACCATCAACTCCTATAAACTTTATTTTTTTCTCTATTCCTTTACTTTTAGCTATTTTCCATGCATTATAAGCTATCAAGTCATTAAACGAATATACATAATCTATGTTAGGCAAACTGTCCAATAACTTTGCATAATCTATTTTAGGATGACCATAATCATCTGAATAAATAGAAAAGACTTTAATCCCAGGATATTGTTTCACTATTTGTTTAAACCCTAGACTTCTTTCTAATCCTGGCGAAGTCTTAGGATCTCCAACAATTTCAATCACATTAGCATGTCCTTTTGTACTAGAAACAATATGTTTACCAGCTAATCGTCCTACTTCAATATTATCTGCTCCAAGATATGCTGTGTAATTTGAAGTGTTGGCTTTTCTATCAACAATGATTACTGGAATACCTCTAGCTTTGGCTTTCTCTATTACTGGAACTATAGAATCTGATTCAAAAGGAGAAATTATTATAACATCATATTTATCATTAATCATCCTTTCTACATCAGAAATCTGAGTTGTTGCTTTTCTATTAGCATTATATATCTTGAGACTTACTCCAGGATGAAGTGAAGCTTCTACCTCCATAGCATGATTCATCGACGTCCTCCAGATATCGTCATCAATACTTTGAGAAAATCCAATTGAAATAGTCTGTTGATCCTTAGTATTTGAATTACAAGAAAATAACAAGAGAAAAAAACTGATTTGAATTATATAACTAATTTTTCTTAACATTGAATTTCTTATTTAGAGAGTTGATTTAAAAAATAATAACAAAAAACACTTGAAATTATTTATTGTTGAAATGAAGTGTCATATCCAAAAAGCTATTAATTATTTTTTGAGAACAATAATTAATTTATATAAAAACAATGTAAATATATAGAAAATCAATTTACAGTAATACTTTTCAAACTATAAAATTGAATTTCCTATTTACTTGCATTTGTAATTCTCAATAAAAAGAATAAATAATGTTCAACAATATGATTTAAACTAATAGTTATTTAAACAATAAATATTTTTTTGAGAAATATATTTATATAGAATTTCTATGATTTTTTAGATAGTTTGACAACAATTTGGCAACTACTAAAACTAAAAAATGCAACTGTCTAAAAATAAGAAAGTTGCATTTTTAAAAGTGCGGATAATAGGACTCGAACCTACACGCCTTGCGGCACCAGATCCTAAGTCTGGCATGTCTACCAATTTCACCATATCCGCGCAATTGTGGGTGCAAAGATACACTTAACTTCCAATTTTCAAAACAATTTTGATAAAAAATATTTATACTCTTTTTTGTACTTTTGAAAGTATAAAATTAATCCCTTATGGAAGACATAAAAGCATACGTTCAACAACATAAAGATCGATTTATAAATGAATTAATCGAATTATTAAAAATTCCATCTGTAAGTGCTGACACCGCCTATTCACATGATGTCTTTGAAACTGCCGATGCTGTAAAAGCAAGTTTGGAGAAAGCTGGTTGTGATTTTGTAGAAATCTGCGAAACACCTGGCTATCCAATTGTGTATGGTGAAAAGACTATAGATTCAAATTTGCCCACTATATTAGTATATGGGCATTATGATGTACAACCACCAGATCCAATCAATTTATGGGATTCACCTCCATTTGAACCTGTAATCAAAAAAACCGAGATTCATCCTGAAGGTGCCATATTTGCTAGAGGTTCTTGCGACGATAAAGGTCAGATGTACATGCACGTAAAAGCATTAGAATATATGGTGCAATCTAAAACTTTGCCTTGTAATGTAAAATTTATGATTGAAGGCGAAGAGGAAATTGGTTCCAAAAGTTTGAGTTGGTTTGTAGAACGCAATCAGGAAAAACTAAAAAACGATGTAATTTTAATTTCGGATACCGGAATGATTTCAAATCAACAGCCTTCAATCACAACTGGATTACGTGGATTAAGTTATGTAGAAGTGGAAGTTACTGGTCCAAACCGTGACTTACATTCTGGTCTTTACGGTGGCGCTGTTGCAAATCCTATAAATGTATTGACTAAAATGATTGCTTCACTTCATGACGAGGACAATCATATTACCATTCCTGGTTTCTATGACAAAGTTCAAGAATTGTCTCTGGAAGAAAGAGCAGAAATGGCCAAAGCTCCTTTCAATTTAGATGAATATAAAAAAGCATTAAACCTAAACGATGTTTACGGTGAAAAAGGTTATGTGACGAACGAGAGAAATTCCATCCGACCAACATTAGACGTAAACGGAATTTGGGGAGGATACACTGGAGAAGGTGCTAAAACTGTTATTGCAAGTCAGGCTTTCGCCAAAATCTCCATGCGCTTAGTACCGAATCAAGATTGGGAAGAAATCACAGAACTTTTTACCAAACATTTTATCAGTATTGCACCAGCAGGTGTAACCGTAAAAGTAAAACCGCATCATGGCGGACAAGGTTATGTAACTCCTATTGACAGTATCGGTTATAAGGCTGCTAATAAAGCATATACGGAAACTTTTGGCGTTCCCGCAATTCCCGTTCGTTCTGGAGGCAGTATTCCTATTGTTGCCTTGTTCGAAAAAGAACTTAAAAGCAAAACTATCTTGATGGGATTTGGCTTAGACAGTGACGCTATTCATTCACCAAATGAACATTTTGGAATTTTTAATTACTTGAAAGGCATTGAAACGATTCCGTTGTTTTACAAATATTTTGTAGAAATGTCGAAATAAAACTTCCCAATATTCTATAGAAAATCCGTTCAGAAATGAGCAGATTTTTAATTTTATAAAAAAAAATCCGCTTCAAAAGAAGCGGATTCATCAAACTAAAATCTAAAAAAATTATCAACTAAACTCTTTATCAGGATTGTAGCCTAAATAATGCATCGATTGCTCTTTAAAAACTACCCCATATTCTTCTAACTCTTTCAAAATAGGCAAATACACTTCTTTCTGAATAGGAAGTTGCACACCTGGAGTGGTGATTCTACCATTTAATATCAATAATGTAGCCATAGCCACCGGTAATCCAACTGTTTTTGACATTGCTGTATACGTTTGGTTTTCACCAATACAAACCATTTTAGAATCTATTTGCTGTTTTTTACCGTCTAATTCATATCCAAATTTATGATACATCACAATCATATCTTTATCGGCAGGCTGAAGCGTCCAACTATCACTTAGAATTTTCTCTAGGATTTGTGCTGGTGTCGCATGCTTCAAACCTACTTTCTTGTCTCGGCTAAACAAATCCAATTCTAAAAGCTTATCCCACATAATATCATCTTGATCAATTTTAAGAATCAATCGGGTTTTAATTTCTACAGAATCCGTTGGATGATAAGGTAAAAAAGAATTCACATATTGTCTGTAAGTCATGTGCTCTGAATCTTCCATAACATAACTATCATCAGTCATACCGAGCTGTACAAACATATTCCAAGCTTTAGAAAATCCTACTTTTCGTATGGTACCACGATATAAAGTCAAAACGTCATCAAGTCCATAAACGGAACGATATTTAAGGGAATCTCTATTCGAATAGGCTTCAAATCGACCATAACCTTCTACTTCTAGAAACTCTGTTCTTCTGAATAAATTACAATATGGAATGTATTTATACGCTCCTTCTTGAAGAAATTTGGCGGCTCCGCCCTGACCCGCTAAAACCACATTTCTAGGAGCCCAAGTAAACTTATAATTCCAAAGATTCGTATCTGATTCTGGCGCAACTAAACCTCCGCAAAACGATTCAAACAAAAGCATTTTCCCACCTTTGTCTTTAATTTCCTCAATCACTTTCATTGCACTCATATGATCAATCCCTGGATCGAGACCAATTTCATTCATAAAAACCAAATTATTTTCTTTGGCAGCAGCATCTAACTCTTGCATTGCATCACTAATGTATGATGCGGTAACTAAATGTTTTTTGTAAAGAATACAATCTCTAGCAACCTCAATATGAAGATGAGCTGGCAACATCGAAATAACAATATTTGCTTGCTGAATAGCTTTCTTTCTTTGATTTTCATCAAAAATATCTAAACTAATAGGAGTTGCATTAGGATGGCTGTTTGTTTTTTTTTCGGCTAAAGCCAAAGACAAATCACCTATAATGAGATGCAAGTTTTCTTTCTCGGATTTATTCAAAAGATAGTGTATCAACGATGAAGCTGATCTTCCGGCACCGATAATTAAAATTGTTCTCATAATTAATAAATATAACACAAACATACAATATTGTTTGTTTTATAACAAATGAATTCTGTTAAAACAAAATTAATGTATTGCAAAAAACTTTTTTACTAAAAATTTAAGAAATACTTTTGCATCAAAGAAATAGAAAAAAATGGATAAAAAACTAATAAGTACAGGAGCAATATTTGGGATGTTAGCAATAATTTTTGGGGCTTTTGGGGCTCATGCCCTAAAAAAAGTATTGTCTATGGAACAACTTACTACTTTTGAAACTGGAGTACGCTATCAAATGTACCATGCGCTGTTTTTATTGTTTATTGGACTCATCCCTTCTCTTTCTGAAAAAACAAAAAAAATCATCTATAATTTAATCTTTTTAGGAGTAATTTTCTTTTCAGGTTCTATTTATTTATTAGCAACAAATGATCTGACGGCATTTGATTTCAAAGTTATTGGATTTGTAACTCCCATCGGCGGACTCCTATTAATACTGGGCTGGGGCGTTTTATTGTATCATTTATTGAAAAAAAAACGTTAAAAAAAAATACATTAAATCTTTCTGAAAAATAATTTCTACTTTTGCAGTCTTAAAAAACAACACACACAACTAGAAATTTATGGACAACTACGCCCTTTTTACGAAATCGATTGCGCTGGATGAATTAGGAATTAAAAATGCTTCTATTCATTATCAACTAAGCGCAAACGAATTACACGATTTAACGATTCAATCCGGACAAGGAATTGAAAATTCAACAGGCGCATTAGCCATTAACACCGGAACATTTACTGGGCGTTCTCCACAAGACCGTTTTATTGTAAAAGATAGCATCACGGAAGACAAAGTGTGGTGGGGAAATGTAAACATTCCTTTTGAGTCAGATACTTTTGATGCTTTACTAAAAAAAGTAACTGCTTATTTATCAAACAAAGAAGTGTTTGTAAGAGATACTTTTGTTTGTGCCGATCCTAATTACAAATTAAATGTAAGAGTCATTACAGAAACTGCTTGGGCAAATTTATTTTGCTTAAATATGTTTTTGAGACCTACAAAAAACGAATTGTACGATTTTGAACCAGAATGGACGGTAATTTGCGCTCCGAATTTCAAAGCAGACCCTACAGTTGACGGAACGCGACAAGAAAATTTTGCGATTTTAGATTTTACTAAAAAAATTGCCCTCATAGGAGGAACGGGCTATACTGGTGAAATGAAAAAAGGAATTTTTTCAGCTTTAAATTTTATCTTGCCCGTTTACAAAAACACCTTGCCTATGCACTGTAGTGCTAATGTTGGCGAGAATGGAGATACTGCCATTTTCTTCGGATTATCTGGAACTGGAAAAACAACATTGTCTGCTGATCCAAACAGAAAATTAATCGGGGATGACGAACACGGTTGGACTGACGAAAATACCGTTTTCAATTTTGAAGGTGGATGCTACGCTAAAGTGGTTAATCTTAGTGAAGAAAACGAACCTGATATTTTTAGAGCTATAAAAAAAGGCGCTATTTTAGAAAATGTTGTTTTCAAAGAAGGAACTAACGAAGTAGATTTTCAAGATGTTTCGATTACTCCAAATACAAGGGTGAGTTATCCTATTTATCATATTGATAACATTCAACAAAATTCTATTGGTGAAAATCCTAAAAATATATTTTTCTTAACTGCAGATTCTTTTGGAATTATTCCTCCCATTTCAAAACTAACTCCAGGACAAGCTGCTTATCATTTTATTTCTGGATATACCGCAAAAGTAGCAGGAACCGAAGCGGGTGTAACGGAACCTCAACCTAATTTTTCAGCTTGTTTTGGCGCACCATTTATGCCTTTGCACCCAACAAAATATGCAGAAATGCTGAGCAAAAAAATGAAAGATGCTGATGTAAAAGTTTGGTTAATAAACACAGGATGGACTGGCGGACCTTACGGAATAGGAAGCCGAATGAAACTAAAATATACACGTGCTATGATTACAGCTGCGCTAAATGGGGAATTAGACCATGTAACCTATGAAAATCACGAAGTATTTGGAATCGCTAAACCACAATCTTGTCCAAATGTTCCTAGTGAAATATTGAATCCAAGAAACACTTGGGAAGATCCCGAATTGTACGATAAAAAAGCGATTGAATTAGCTCAGAAATTCAAAGCTAATTTTGAGAAATTTTCAGCATATGCCAATGACGAAATTATGGCAGGCGCACCTATAGTATAGGTTATTATTAATTCAAAAACCAAGAAGAGCTGCTCCATATGGGCAGCTCTTCTTATTTTATTAAAATTCAAAAAAAAAGAACATTATTACCGTAACAAAAAAGCTTAAACAAATACCTATCAACTAATTATACCAATATTCGTTTTTTGGCGTTAAATTTGTAATCATCAATCAAAACAATCATCAATCATGTTAAAATCATTTTTCATTCTCTGTTCTGGAGCAGATAAAACCCTCATTGAAGGGTGTTCAGAAGGCGAACAAACTAAATTTGTAGGCATAGGCGCCACTGTTTTCTTTACTGCTGTCATGGCTTTTATCGCCAGTGCTTATGCGCTATTCACTGTTTTTGACGATATAATTCCCGCTGTTTTATTTGGAATAGTCTGGAGTTTACTCATTTTTAATCTAGACCGTTTTATTGTATCTACTATTCGAAAAAGAGATCATTTCTCAAGTGAATTTCTTCAAGCTACAACAAGAATTATTCTAGCAATTATTATCGCTATTGTGATTTCAAAACCTTTGGAAATTAAAATTTTCGAAAAAGAAATCAATACTGTTTTATTGAAAGAAAAAAATGCGATGGCTTTGAATAACAAAAAAGAAGTCGCTAATTATTTCAAAACGGATTTAGATAAAAACAAAGCCGAAATTGCCAGTTTAAAATCCGAAATTGCCAAAAAAGAAAAGGAAGTAAATACTTTATACGAAACATACATTACCGAAGCTGAAGGTACCAAAGGAACTATGAAACTAGGCAAAGGTCCCGTTTTCAAAGAAAAAATAGCCAAACATGATTTGGCTAAAAGAGAATTAGATACTTTACAAAAAAACAACTTAGTCAAAATTGCTGAGAAAGAAAAAAATTCTAAGACCCTTCAAACAGATTTAGACAAAAAAGTAACCGAAACACAACCCATTATTGATCAATTTGACGGATTAATGGCCCGTATAAATGCTTTGAACAAATTACCTTGGTTGCCTTCATTTTTTATCATGCTTTTGTTTTTAGCTATTGAAACCTCTCCTATTATTGCCAAATTACTTTCTCCAAAAGGAGAATACGATTATAAATTAGAAGATTTAGAAACAGCTTTAAAAGCAACAATTGAGCAAAACAAACACCAACGAAATCTGCTCGTAAAAACAAATGCCATAATGCATGATAAAGTTTACGATGCCGTTTCTGAGGATAAAAAATTATATGATTTACAACGAAAAAACGCAACTGATTTATTAGAATTACAGTCGAATGCTTTTGTCGAAAAACAGAAGCAAACTTTATAAAAAAACAAAACCCGACAGCTATAAATGTCGGGTTTGTTTTTATAATAAGAAGGAAAACTACATATAACTCAAAACTTCTTTTTTGAAAGCGTCATATTCCCCTTGTAAAATCAATCCGTTATCCAATAGCTTTTTATAATTTTGAAGTTTTTCAAAAAGCTCATCTTGTGACAATTCGCTCAATAATTTATCTTTAGCTATCGTTGCTGCTGGATTGAATTCTTGATTTTCAGAACCAAAACCAGATGTCGAAACCGGCATTATTTCAGCAAAACTAGTTACTTCTTCTGTTTCCATTTCTTCAACAACTTCTACTTCTTCGGTAATTGTAGCCGTTGGAGCAATTCCATTTTTCAAAATATCCAATTGCTCTTTTGCGAAAGTGAAAATTTTTCTAGCTTGAATTTTTGGTATATAATCAATGGTAACTTGTAATTCTGTTTTAGTTGAAAAAGAAAACTCTGAACCTAAAATATTCTCTTTTACAAAAGTCCCTTCTATCTCATCCCAAGTATAATCTATGAAATTCATTGAAAGCCCTAAATTTTTAGGTTGACAAATAATGATTCTTTTGTTAGTCATTACAATGCTATCTGGTAAAACTGTAATAGCAGGCTTTTTTTGAACTGCGATGTAGCCAACTTCTTCATTTTTCATCAAAATATCATTCAATTTTGAAGCAATTTTTTCGATAGCTTTTGGATCTTGTTCTTCGTTTAAAAACTTTTTAAATTGTTCTTTCATTTTATGCTGAATTTAGTGCAGTACGTATTTATAAATCTCGTAATTTGTTTACAAAAGTAATGCCTAATTTTCTAATTCTTGAATTTCAGTTTGCAATTTCTTTGTTAAACTTTTGAAAACCAAATCATACGAATGATCAATCAATTCTTTTACCATTGCAGTAGACAATTCTCCGTTTACGGTAATCGTATTCCAATGAACTTTACTCATATGAAACCCTGGCCTTATATTACTGTATTCCGCTCTTAATTCTTGAGCTCTATCAGGATCACATTTCAAGTTTATGGAAGGCTCGCCTTTTTCCCATTGCACTAAAGAGGATAACGCAAACATTTTTCCGCCCACTTTAAACACTAAAGTATCTTCATCAAAAGGAAAATGCTCTGTTACGCCTTTTTTAGACAGACAATATTCATAATAGTTTTCTAGATTCATATTTAAATTTTTTCCATCATTCGTTCTGGGTTAGCCAATGAAGAAAATCCAAATTTTTCGTATAAAAAATGAGCATCCTTAGTTGCTAATCGCCAAATCTTAATTCCTTTTAACTCAGGTTCGCTCATCATGGCTTCAATTAAAGCAGAAGAATATCCTTTGCCTCTATGTTCTTCTGCAATAAAAACATCCATAACGTAAGCAAAAACCACATAATCTGTAATTACCCGTGCAAAACCAATTTGTTTTTCATCCAAATAAATTCCAAAACAAAATGAATTATCAATTGCAATTTGAACTTCTTCTAGTGTTCTGGGAGCACTCCAATAAATATCTTTCAAAAAATGATGAACAAAAGGAACATCTAATTTATTTTTATCCGTTGAAATAGTAATCATATATAAAGTGAATGTGGATAAATTGATTTCATGATTTATTCTCAATAATTAGAAATATATATTCTAATCCAAATTTACCAAAAACAAATCCGATGCAATTCCATCCGTTAAAAATTTTCCTTTCGGTGTTGGTCTCAAAATATTATTTTCAATATAAAGTAAATCATCATCTATGAATTTTCGAGCTTGCTTATGTAGATAATCCAAATAATAGTTCCCAAATTCCTTTTCAATTCTATCCAAAGAAACACCCCAAATAGTTCTTAAACCCGTCATTATATATTCATTATAGCGGTCTAAATCAGATAAAATTTCTATTTCATTTGGCAATTCATCCTTTTGAATCGATTTTAAATAGAGTGCATTATTCGAAACATTCCAGCTTCGGGAAACGCCATCATAACTATGAGCTGAAGGACCAATTCCAATGTATTTTTTCCCCAACCAATACGCTGAATTGTTTTTTGAAAAATAGTTTTCTTTACCAAAATTTGATAGTTCATAATGGACAAAACCATTGGCTTCGAGTATCTCTACCAAAATAGAGAAATGTTCTTGAGCAACTTCATCCTTTGGCTCTGCAATTTTTCCCGTTTGGATGAGTTTGTTCAATGCCGTTTTAGGTTCCACTGTCAAAGCGTAACTCGAAATATGTGAAATCCCAAAACTTAAAGCTGTTTCAATGTTTTGTTTCCATTTTTGATTCGTCATTCCTGGAATCCCATAAATCAAATCAAGTGAAATATTATCAAAATAGTGTGTGGCAAGTTCCAAACATTTTTTGGCTTCCTCCGCATTATGAGCACGATTCATCATCTTCAAATCGTCTTCAAAAAAAGATTGAATTCCAATACTTAATCTATTAATCGGGCTTTGTGCTAGTTCAATAATTCGGGCACTTGATAAATCATCCGGATTTGCCTCTAAGGTAATTTCTGGATTTTGAGCTACAGTATAATGCTTGTAAATTTCAGAAATCAAGAAATTAATTTCCTCTGAACTAAACACGGAAGGCGTTCCTCCACCAAAATATATGGTTTCTACAATTTCATTCCGAAACTCACTTTTACGTATTTGAATTTCTTTGGCAATAGCCAAAACCATTTCCTCTTTCTTCTTCATTGAAGTCGAAAAATGAAAGTCGCAATAATGGCACGCCTGTTTGCAAAAAGGAATGTGAATGTAGATTCCAGACATAAATTAGTGGTCAGTTACTTAGTGGTCAGGGTTCAGATTTTAGTATTCTGCAGATAACTTACTACTAAAAACTCATCCCTAATCACTGCTTTTTATTCTTTTTTAACTCCAAACTTCTCAGGGTTCAGTATCATATAATTAATAAGTTTCCCTATCTCTAAACTTTCAGAAATAAGTTCATTATAAAAATCCTCTGAAATATATTTACAAGACATTGCAAACTCTAGCCAAACCTGTGTTTCTGAATTTTCTCCGTCAGAATCTGTTAGCTTACTATAAAAATGCTTTGGGTATATCCTTTTTCTATACGCTTCAGCAATAGTTGCAGGTGTACTCCTTGAAGAACGCCGAATTTGATCTGTTAATGAATAGGTTTCTTCCTTTGGAAAGGATTTTGTTATTTCAAAAATCTTCATAGCTAAAGCAAATGATTTTTTATAAGCAAATAAATCTTGAAATCTCATATATACATTTTAAAACTAAATACTTTAAACTAACCAATGCTACTAATTACTAAAATTCTGAACACTAAAAACCTGAACACTGGATACTACTTTTTAACTCGTTCTTCGTTTTGTTTTACAAAAGCATCCCAACCAGAATAACTTTTGGTTCCAATTACTTTTCCGGAATTAAAAAAATGACAAACTGCTGCTGCCAAACCATCTGTTGAATCGAGATTTTTTGGCAATTCTTTTAAGCCCAATAATTGTTGAAGCATTTTGGCCACTTGTTCTTTACTCGCATTACCGTTTCCAGTAATAGCCATTTTTATCTTTTTAGGTTCGTATTCGGTAATAGGAATATCTCGCGAAAGTCCCGCAGCCATTGCCACTCCTTGCGCACGTCCGAGCTTTAACATCGATTGTACGTTTTTACCAAAGAAAGGTGCTTCAATGGCAATTTCATCGGGATTATGCGTGTCAATCAACTCAATGGTACGCTCGAAAATGATTTTTAGTTTTTGATAATGGTTGTCGTATTTGGACAATTGCAATTCGTTGAGTTGCAAGAATTCCATTTTTTTATTGATAACCTTTATCAATCCAAAACCCATAATGGTTGTCCCTGGGTCGATTCCTAATATGATGCGCTCGTTTGCCAATGATTTCGTTTAAAGTTTTGTTACTTTGCAACTATGATTTCAATTCCTCACAAAGCTAAACAATTCCTTGTACTTCTAATCAAAGTTTTGATTGTAGGCGGTGCGTTTTATTTTATTTACAATCAATTAGCTAATAACGACAAACTCGATTGGCAAAAATTCATTGTTTTATTCCAAAAAAACCAATCAATCAGCGGAATCATATTCATCTTATCGTTGAGTGTTTTGAACCGCTATTTTGAAATCTTGAAGTGGCAGAATTTGGTTTCATTTCTTCATAAAATCTCTGTTGGCGAAGCTACAAAACAAGTTCTTGGCGCTTTAACTGCTGGGCTTTTTACTCCAAATGGCGTAGGTGAATATGCTGGAAAAGCTTTGTTTTTTGAAAAATCAAATGCTAAAAAAATCATCTTTCTGAATTTGATTTGCAACGGAATCCAAATGATTTTAACCATTATTTTTGGTTTTTTTGGCTTGATCTATTTCAATTCACTTTACCATGTCATTACAACTAAAACCGTGCTTGTAGTTTTTGGGATTTTAATACTTCTTTTTATCCTTTTGTTTTCGGTTAAAAAAATTACAATCAAAGGATATTCTCTGGAAAAATTGATTCATAAAATTAATGAAATCCCAAAATCAATTCATCAAAAAAATATTTTTTTGGGCATTTGTCGGTATATCGTTTTTTCGCATCAATACTATTTTTTATTTCTAGCTTTTGATGTTGACTTGCCTTATTTGACATTGCTTGCTACTATAACTTCCGTATATTTTTTGGCTTCTTCCTTACCTACTTTTCAATTTTTGGATTTTGCAGTAAAAGGAAGTGTAGCCGTTTATTTCTTTGGGATATTAGGCGTAAATGAGTGGATTGTAATTTTCATTTCGACTTTAATGTGGTTTTTAAATGTCGTTTTACCAGTAGCAATTGGGAGCTATTATGTATTGAATTTTAAAATCATTACACCTCTCGAAGGCACAGGAGATAAAATCTAATAAAATAATTATGATTTCACTTATTTTATTTTTTATTCTTTTCGTTTATCTGATGGCTATTGGATTTATGATTTATGGTTTTACCAAAGTCAATTCCTATGAATATATTGGCTTAACGCCAAAAACTAAATTTTCAATTATTGTTCCGTTTCGAAACGAAAGAGACAATTTACCTATCCTATTACACAGTTTTTCTAAACTAAATTATCCCGTAGAATTATTTGAAGTGATTTTAGTTGATGATAATTCAGAAGAAGAATTTCAAATTTACTCTTCTGGCTCACCACTACACGAATCGGATTTCGGGTTTCAGGTTTCCATAATAAAAAACATTCGAGTATCAAATTCGCCCAAAAAAGACGCAATTGTAACCGCAATGCAAACGGTAAACACAGATTGGATTATCACCACTGATGCGGATTGTGTAGTAAAAACAAACTGGTTATTAACCATAGACAATTACATTCAGCTGCATAAAGTTGCTATGATAGCAGGAGCGGTAACTTATGATTGTGGCAATTCATTTCTGCATCATTTTCAGCAATTAGACTTAGCAAGTTTACAAGCTGCTACGATTGGAAGTTTTGGCATCAACAAAGGATTTATGTGCAATGGCGCTAATTTTGCGTACACAAAAGCTTTTTTTAAAGAGTTAAACGGTTTTGAGGGAAATGATAAAATTGCTAGCGGTGACGACGTTTTCTTGTTGCAAAAAGCGATGGCAAAATCGCCTGAAAAAGTTCATTATCTAAAATCCGAAAACACTATTATTACTACAAAACCTCTTGATAACTGGAAATATTTATTTTATCAAAGAGTGCGTTGGGCATCCAAAACAAGTTCCTATCAAAGTAGTTTCGGAAAAAGATTAGGATTAGTGATTTTTGCAGGGAATTTAGGTTTGGTTTTGGGAGTTGGTTTTGGAATATTGAATTTTATTCCGTTGCTGAACATCGTTTTGTTGTTTCTATTGAAGTTTGCAGTTGATGCTATTTTGATTGATAAAGCGAATCGTTTTTTGAATAAAAGCAAGATGCACTTTTTGGTTTTGAGCAGTTTGTTGTATCCGTTTTTCAGTGTAAGTGTAGCTTTGTATTCTTTGTTTGGAAAATACGAATGGAAAGGGAGAACGTTTTAAGTTAGCCAAATCCTAGCCCTGATAGAAACGGCATCCTTTTGTGACTGGGTTAGGCGCAAAAGATAGAGTGAATAGCAGGAAATAGCTACTCGACTTTTAGAATAACTGGAAGAATAAATTGGGTTTTAACTGGAATTCCGCGTTTGATAGCAGGATTTACTTTAGGAAAATCGACCAAACGTGTTTTAAGAATACTGTCAATCTTGATTCGGTCATAGGCCACAGAATCTTTTGGAAATTGCGGCTCAAATTGCATGGTAGCGTTAGGAAAAATAGTCACTTTGACTTCGATCGTGTCTAGTTCAGGATACAAAACGGAAAGGGTATCAGAGCTTAATTTTTCTTGAATTAAACGTGTTAGAATCTCAAAAAAGCATTGTTGGCGTTGCTGTTTGTTATCGATTTTCTCACAATCAACCACCGATGGATATTCATCAACTTCTTTCCAATTGATTGCTTTTAATTCCTTTTGCAACAATTCCTTTTCAGAAGGAACTTGCTTGTCAAAATACTGACAGGAATTAAAAAGAATAAAAACTAAAAAAAAGTAAAAGTGCTTCAATGGTTTGTTTTTGTATTCGTCTATTATTTTATAAAAATACAATTATTTTTCTCAAATTCGTTAGTGAAATAATTCTTGTTTAATATTTTCAAAATTACTAAAAATAAATATATGGATATTCTGCTTCTAATTCTTGGTTTTATATGTGTACTTGTTGGGATTTTGGGAAGCTTCTTACCGATACTTCCTGGCCCGAGTATTAGTTGGATTGGGCTGGTTTTACTTTATTTTACAAATGCCGTTCCTGCCAACTATTGGGTGTTAGGCATCAGTTTATTGCTTACGATTATTATTTCTATTTTGGATTATGTGATTCCTGCCAAAGGGACTAAGCGTTTTGGCGGAAGTTCTTATGGAGTTTGGGGAACAAATATTGGGTTGCTTGTTGGTATTTTGGCACCAATTCCTTTCGGATTTATCATTGGGCCTTTTATAGGTGCTTTTGTTGGAGAGCTAATTTATAATTCCAAGGATCATAATCGCGCATTGAAAGCCGCAACAGGATCTTTCATTGGATTTCTAGCTTCTAGTTTTATGAAATTTGTAGTTTGTATGATGTATTTAGGAATATTTATTTGGTTGTTATGGCACTATAAATCGGAATTGTTTTAGTTTACTAACCTCCCTAAAATCAAAAAAGCCATCCACAAAAGTGGAAAGCTTTTCATTGGTCTAACTACTAAACCCGGTCAGCTTACAAGGCCGACCAAACAACACAACTAGCTTTAGATACCGTATTTGGGCAAAAAAGCCTTTCAGTTACGAAAGGCTTCTCCCAATATTAGCGGTCTGGACGGGACTCGAACCCGCGACCCCATGCGTGACAGGCATGTATTCTAACCAACTGAACTACCAAACCTCTGCTTTATTGCGGTGGCAAAGATACAATAGATTTCCGTTTACGCAAGTGTTTTTATGAAAAAAATTCAATAAAATTTTACCCAATCAGCCAAAGTTTTGTTTTTCAACCAAGTATGTTGTCATAATTTTTTCGAAATTTTCTCCTACACTCACCGGAATATACTTTATTTTGTTTTGAGCACAAGTCAACGCAAGCTTCTGGAAGTAATGTTCAACTTGTTTTTCATATTCCTCTTTCACATTATCCGCAAAAACAGCCACTTCTTCCCCTGTTTCAATATCAATAAACTTCCTTGGAGCGTTATCAAAATCAAAACTCAACTCCGTTTTGCTATCCATTACATGAAACAAAACAACTTTATGTTTGTTATGTTTCAAATGCTGTAACGCACTAAAAAGTTGTTCTTCCTGCCCTGATTGAAACATATCTGTAAATAAAATAATCATCGATCTGCGGTATATCTTCTCCGCTATTTGATGTAAAAAAGTAATAGTATCTGTGCTTTTCTGAGTTTTGGGTTTTTCCAATAAATTTTCAAGCGCATTTAAAACCATTCTATGATGGCGATCACTGCCTTTTTCAGGCGCATAATACTCATATTTATCAGAAAACACACTTAGCCCCACCGCATCGCGTTGTTTCTTTAAAAGGTTCATTAAAACTGCCGAAGCCAAAACCGAAAAACCTATTTTATTTTCATAGAAAGATTGATTGCCTTTCAACTCTGGATAATGCATCGAGGAGGAATTGTCTATAATGATATGACAACGCAAATTCGTTTCTTCCTCAAAACGCTTCGTATACAACCGATCCGTTTTGGCAAACAACTTCCAATCAATATGTCTTGTACTTTCTCCTGAATTATATTCTTTATGCTCCGCAAACTCTGCCGAAAATCCATGAAACGGACTTTTATGCATACCCGAAATAAACCCTTCTACCACTTGGTTGGCCAGCAATTCTAAATGCTGGAAACTGGAAATTTTCTCTATTTGCGTTTCAATATTCATCTCTCAAATATATTAAAAGATTGAACCATTAAAAAATTTAAAGATTGAAAAGAAACCAAAACAAACATCGTCTAAACAAAAAAAAGGTTTGACATAAGTCAAACCTTCCTATATAAATCATAATCTACTGATTACAACAATGCGTCTAAGCTATCTGCGTAAGTTTGTTTAGGAGCAACTCCTACTTGTTTCCCTACTACTTCTCCATTATGAAAAACCAATACTGTTGGAATATTTCTAACTCCGTATTTAGCAGCAAATTCTTGGTTTGCATCAACATCAACTTTTCCTACGACAACTTTTCCTTCGTATTCTTCGCTGATTTGATCAATGATTGGTCCAACCATTCTACAAGGCCCACACCATGCTGCCCAAAAATCTACCATCACTGGTTTGTCTGATTTCAAAACTACTTCGTCAAAAGTAGCATCTGTTATTGCTAATGCCATATATTTTTATATTTAAATGTTTACGATTTTAAATCTGAGTACAAATTTAGAAATTAAAAAGGAATCAAACACCATTCCTAAATTAGTTTTGATTATAAGTGTATTGGCAATTGTTATTTCTATTTATTACACTATTGCAAACACTCTTTTTCAGGAGCTATTTCCTGCTGTACGCTGTATCTTTCCCCGCCTAAAAAAGGCGGATAAAAGGATACCGCTTCCATCAGGGCTAGACCACCCTAGTTCTAATTCAACTTAAAGTTAATTTGCATTTTTTCTAATTCTACCAGCAACTCATTTGATATTTTGACTTTCAGTTTTCTGCTTGGCATACTCAATTTGGTCACTACATTTATTTCTTCAATTTCAGTAGTTGAACTAATTTCTGGCGAAACAAGAATTGGCGCATCTGAATCGTCATTTTCTTCGACAAAAACAACTTCATCATTTTCTTCAAAATCAGCTGCGGTTTCGACAATTCGTTTAATTTTTTCCAGCTCCATAATTTCAAATGCAACCGTATTATCTCCTTTATTTTCCTGGAAAAGGGTACTCAACCTATGAATAAATTCTGTTTGTAAGTCGTTAATATTTAGCAATAAAATTAATTTTTTAGCAAACGTTGGCAATACATCTTGTAGATATTGAACTAAAACAAACTGCAATCTAGGCTCTCCTTTTTTGCCCGTTTCCTTATCAGCCCAACCTTCTTTAACCATTACTTTCATGAAAGTAAAATTATTCTGAATTAAGAAATGACGAAATTTCAAATACTCTTCGCCAAAAATTCGGAACTCATAACTTTCGTCATATCCTTCAAGCGTGAACATTCCCCAACCTTTTCCGTTTTTAGCCACACGATGCTGCACATTATTAATAATTCCGCCAAAAGTGAGGTTTTTACCCACATGCGCTTCCATATTTTTCAAAGCTTCTAACTTCGCATTACAAAAATATTTCATTTCAAATTTATAATCGTCTAAGGGATGCCCCGAAATATAAATCCCAACCACTTCTTTCTCTTTGGCCAGTTTTTCCATGGTACTCCAATCTTCACATGGTGGCACTACTGGCTCTGCAATTTGCACTTCGCTGGTATCGCCAAATAAACTCACCTGCGATGAATTTTCATTTTCCTGAAATTTCGAACCATACCGAATGGCTTTTTCATAAAAGGTAATTCCATCGCCATCATCATGAAAATATTGCGCTCTTGTTGTTCCTAAAAACGAATCAAACCCGCCTGCCAAAGCTAGGTTTTCCAAAGCTTTTTTATTGGCTGCACGCAAATCAATACGCTTGGTCAAATCAAAAATCGATTTGTATTTTCCGTCTTTTCTGTTTTCTACAATGGTAGCCACAGCTCCAGAACCAACACCTTTAATCGCTCCCATTCCAAAACGTACTGCATAATTATCATTTACAGTAAATTTATAAAACGACTCATTTACATCTGGCCCTAAAACCTGCAATCCCATACGTTTACATTCCTCCATAAAGAACGAAACCTGTTTAATATCGCTCATATTATTAGAAAGAACTGCAGCCATATATTCTGCTGGATAATTTGCTTTCAAATATGCTGTTTGGTAGGCAATCCAAGCATAGCAAGTCGAATGCGATTTGTTAAACGCATATTCCGCAAAAGCCTTCCAGTCGTTCCAAATTTTCTCTAATTTTTCTTTAGCATGCCCTTTTGCCATAGCTTGCGAAATGAATTTTGGCTCCATTTTAGCCAAAACATCAATCATCTTTTTTCCCATCGCTTTACGCAAAACGTCAGCATCACCTTTAGAAAAATCGGCAAGTTTTTGGGACAAAAGCATTACCTGCTCTTGGTAAACAGTAATTCCGTAAGTATCTTTTAGCAACTCTTCACAATCATCCAAATCATATTCGATAGGCTCTTCCCCGTTTTTACGCTTGATAAAACTTGGAATATAAGCAATCGGACCGGGACGATACAGGGCATTCATGGCAATTAAATCCGGAAATACGGTTGGCTTTAATTCCTTCATGTATTTTTGCATTCCCGGACTCTCATATTGAAAAATCCCTACCGTCTCACCACGCTGAAAAAGTTCGTATGTCTTAACATCATCAATTGGGAATTCATCAGGATTTAGGTCAATTCCTGTTCTGTATTTTACTAGTTTAACAGTATCTTTAATCAAGGTTAGGGTTTTCAAACCCAAGAAGTCCATCTTCAACAAACCAGCACTTTCAACCACCGAGTTGTCAAACTGAGTCACAAACAAATCCGAATCTTTGGCGGTAGCCACAGGAACAAAATTTGTAATATCGCTAGGCGTAATAATCACACCACAAGCATGAATACCTGTATTTCTTAAATTTCCTTCGAGAACTTTGGCTTGTTGAATGGTTTCACCTCCCAAGTCATCTTCATTAGCAATACCTATTAATTCTTTGATTTTATCGTACTCCTCAGGACGAACTGCCTTTTTGATCACATCTTCTTTTTCACTCAAAAAACGAGCTAAATTCCATTTAGAAGGCATCATTCCCGGAATCAATTTGGCAATTTTATCTGCTTCAAATAAAGGTAAATCAAGCACGCGTGCCGTATCTCGAATGGCTGATTTAGTTGCCATTTTACCATAAGTGATAATCTGTGCTACTTGTTTTGAACCGTATTTTCGAATCACATAATCCATAACACTGCTTCGTCCTTCGTCATCAAAATCGATATCAATATCGGGTAGTGACACACGATCTGGATTCAAGAAACGCTCAAAAAGCAGATTATACATTAACGGATCAATATTGGTGATTTTCAAACAATACGCCACTACTGATCCAGCTGCAGAACCCCGACCTGGACCAACAGAAACACCCATACTTCTGGCCTCAGCAATTAAATCCTGTACAATCAGGAAATAACCCGGATAACCGGAATTGGATATCGTCAATAATTCAAAATCCAATCGTTCTTGAATTTCTTCGGTAATTACAGGATATCGTCTTCGGGCTCCTTCAAAAGTAAGATGCCTCAAATACGCATTTTCTCCTCGTACGCCACCGTCTTTTTCATCTTCAGGATCATTAAATTCTATTGGGATTTCGAATTTAGGAAGCAATACTTCTCGCGCCAAATCAAAAATTTCAATTTTGTCTACAATCTCCGAAATATTCGAAATTGCTTCAGGAAGATCCGCAAAAAGTTGCTTCATTTCATCCCCTGATTTGAAATAATATTCCTGATTAGGCAATCCATAACGATAGCCGCGACCACGTCCTATAGGTGTAGTTTGTTTTTCACCATCGCGCACACATAGCAAAATATCGTGCGCATTGGCATTATCTTTATTAATATAAAAAATATTATTTGTAGCAATCAACTTCACATCATTCTTTCTAGCCAAAGAAATTAACGACATATTCACACGGTTTTCATCTTCTTGATTGTGACGCATCAACTCGATATAAAAATCGTTTTTAAATTCATTTTTCCACCAAAGCAAAGCTTCCTCCGCTTGATTTTCTCCTAAATTCAATACTTTATTTGGGATTTCACCGTAAAGATTCCCAGACAAAACGATAATATCTTCTTTGTATTCCTGAATTACTTTTTTATCAATTCTTGGCACATAGTAAAATCCTTCGGTATAAGCGATAGAAGACATTTTAGCCAAATTATGATAGCCTTTTTTGGTCTTCGCCAAAAGCACAATTTGGTAACCATTGTCTTTTCTAGATTTATCTTTATGGTCTTCACAAACAAAAAACTCGCAACCTACAATAGGTTTCATCGGAACTTCTGTTGGTTCTTCTCCATTTTCAACAGCCGTTTTGTTTTTGGCTGCAGCCGATTTATTATGAGCTAAAATATCACGAACAAAATGAAATGCACCCATTAAATTAGCATGATCGGTCATGGCTACAGCAGGCATTTTGTGTTGCGCCGCTGCTTTTACCAATGCTGCAATACTTATAGTAGACTGCAATACCGAAAACTGTGTGTGATTATGTAAATGGACAAAATCAGCATCAATCAGCACTTTTTTATTCTCAGAAAGGACATCTTTAGAAACTACTTTGGCTTGTTTTTCTCCAAATTGCTGACGAATTCTATCAGACGCTTCCTTAAGATTAATATGTTTTAAACCAATAAGTTCAATTTCTCTTGGATTTCTATTTTGGAAATCCTGAAAATAACTAGCTGGGACATCGAGTTCTTCTTTTGTAAAAACATCTCTACGAATTAACTCTAAAAAGCAACGAGTTGTTGCCTCCACATCGGCAGTTGCATTGTGTGCTTCCGCAAAAGGTTTGCTAAAAAGATAACTGTGTAATTCCGTTAAAGTAGGCAACTTAAATCGTCCGCCTCGACCACCGGGAAGTTTCAATAATGAAGCCGTAACTTCGGTACAGGTATCAAGAACAGGCATTGAAGCCATCGGGGAATCTACTCCCATTCGATGAAATTCACAGCCCATAATGTTCACATCAAAACCTAGATTTTGACCGACTATAAATTTAGCTTTACCTAGCGCCACATTAAATTTCTCTAAAACTTCAGCTAGCGAAATTCCATCAGCTTCGGCTAATTCAGTCGAGATACCGTGAATTCGTTCCGCATCATAGGGAATATTAAAACCTTCCGGCTTTACCAAATAATCTTGATGCTCTATGAGTTTCCCCATATCATCATGCAGCTGCCAAGCAATTTGAATACAACGAGGCCAGTTGCTTGTGTCAGTTATAGGGGCATCCCAACGCTTTGGTAATCCTGTTGTTTCGGTATCGAATATTAAGTACATAGTTGAAATTGAAGCGTTTGTATTTTATACAAATTACAAAAAATGAATTTCAAAATTAGGTTTTTTTTAAGCCAATGAAAAGGGAAGTTATCAACAAAAAAGGTCTTGATAATTAATCAAGACCTTTTAAAACAATTTAAAAAATATTTTTACTTAAAATTCCATCCTAAAGTGACACCAAATGCGACAGGTCGAATTTTTGCATCCTTATGTATGCTATACAATCCGTTCGCTTTTCTATCTGTAACAGAAGTTGGATTATAGCCAATATACGATTTATCTGTATCCTGATCAAGAATAGAGCCATAACCATTTTCAAGGAACATTGCTGTATATAATGAATTTTTCATACCCATATCAAATGTAAAACCTAATTCAAACATACTCATCACACTACCCTTAGTGCTATATTCTCCCGAAGCAGAATAATTACTCTGCCATCCAAAACCATATTCTGGCAAATCGATAATATTCAAATTCACATCGGGATAATAAGCAGTTCCATTTACACGACTTGCAGTTCCGTTTATTTTATAATTTATTGGCAAAAAGTATTTGGCTCCTGCTCTAAAATTAAAATCAATTCCTTTATTAATATTCTTTTTATACTCAACAAAAAGCGGAATTTGAAGCGCATGAAGTGTTTGTGTTTCTTTATAGTTACTCGTGGTAACATTATAAGCAAATGCAGAAGTTGAAAGATCTACTTCATAATTTGTTAGAGTTCCAGAAAAATTATTCAAAGAAACTTCTTGTTTGTACTGTGAAAATTCCAAGCCTGTCCCTACTCCAATATGATTGGTTAAAGAATAAATATAACCGAATTTTAATGCACCACCAAGTCTATTACCTACTATTGTTTCTTTAACATTACTTTGAATATTCCCGATTCCTGATTGCACCCCAACATAAAACTGGGCAACCATTGCTTGAGAAATTAGACAAACTGTAATCCCTATTATCTTTTTTATATTAAATTTCATACTCTTAAATTATTTAGTTTTTAACTAGAACATTTTTTGTGAAATATTTACCATTTGCTAAAGTCATTTTAACAATATAAATGCCTTCAATCATTGGTGCTTTTAAAACTATCTTGTTTTCACTAATTGTTTTATTCTCAATCAATAATCCACTTACAGTGTATACTTCTACACTTGCATTTTGTAAACTTAATGAAGACACATTTGTGACTAGTTCGTAACTTGTATTTGGTTTTGCTGGATTAGGAACAATTTTTATATATTCTTCTTCAACTGTTGGCGCCAAAGTTAACGGACAAGTATGAATCAAAGTTCCGTCTAATTTTGTTGCAACTGCATAATAGGTTCCATTTAAAGCCCCATTTTCTTTAAAATATTGAGCCGTTTGGCCTGAAACCAAAACTCCATTTTTATACCAACTGTAAGATGTAAAAGTCTTAGAACTATTATCAAAGAAGATAATATCTTCAAACTGTTTTCTAATTAAATTGGGTTGACTATTGATAACTGGTAAGACTACTACTGAAGCAGCATTATAATTATTATCCCCTGCTTGCGAGGCTGTAATAGTAGCAGAACCATAATTCTGGAAAACCAATGTGCCATCCGAAATTATTGAAATAGCAGTATTAGAAGAGGTATAACTTACGGGCAAACCACTATTAGAAGTTGCATTTAAAACAACTGTAGTCTCTCCATCACATCCTAATCCTAAAGTTTGATCCCAAGTAATTAACTGATTTGCTTTAATAATAGTAAAGGTTTCCGCAATATATGTAATGGCATAATTAGATCCTGCGCTCAAACTTCCTTGGTTGATTGCATACGTACCTACGTTTTCTCCAGGTGATCTGGTCAAACTTCCGCTGAAACTGTCACCTGTTACCAGTGAAGGAGCAAAAGTGTAAGTCAGTGCAGGATCAGCATCGCCGTAGGTTTTGCTTTTCGCTGCCGCAGTTACCGTAATCGTTTTTGCACCGATCGTTAAATCAGCACCAACATAAGTTAAGGTATAATTGCTGCTCAAAGCTAGTGTCCCTTGGTTGATTGCATACGTACCTACGTTTTCTCCAGGTAATCTGGTCAAACTTCCGCTGAAACTGTCACCTATTACCAGTGAAGGAGCAAAAGTGTAAGTCAGTGCAGGATCAGCATCGCCGTAAGTTTTGCTTTTCGCTGCCGCAGTTACCGTAATCGTTTTTGCACCGATCGTTAAATCAGCACCAACATAAGTTAAGGTATAATTGCTGCTCAAAGCTAGTGTCCCTTGGTTGATTGCATACGTACCTACGTTTTCTCCAGGTGATCTGGTCAAACTTCCGCTGAAACTGTCACCTGTTACCAGTGAAGGAGCAAAAGTGTAAGTCAGTGCAGGATCAGCATCGCCGTAGGTTTTGCTTTTCGCTGCCGCGGTTACCGTAATTGTTTTTGTATCGATCGTTAAATCAGCACCGATGTAGGTTAAAGTATAATTGCTGCTCAAAGCTAGTGTCCCTTGGTTGATTGCATACGTACCTACGTTTTCTCCAGGTGATCTGGTCAAACTTCCGCTGAAACTGTCACCTGTTACCAGTGAAGGAGCAAAAGTGTAAGTCAGTGCAGGATCAGCATCGCCGTAGGTTTTGCTTTTCGCTGCCGCAGTTACCGTAATCGTTTTTGCACCGATCGTTAAATCAGCACCAACATAAGTTAAGGTATAATTGCTGCTCAAAGCTAGTGTCCCTTGGTTGATTGCATACGTACCTACGTTTTCTCCAGGTGATCTGGTCAAACTTCCGCTGAAACTGTCACCTGTTACCAGTGAAGGAGCAAAAGTGTAAGTCAGTGCAGGATCAGCATCGCCGTAAGTTTTGCTTTTCGCTGCCGCAGTTACCGTAATCGTTTTTGCACCGATCGTTAAATCAGCACCAACATAAGTTAAGGTATAATTGCTGCTCAAAGCTAGTGTCCCTTGGTTGATTGCATACGTACCTACGTTTTCTCCAGGTGATCTGGTCAAACTTCCGCTGAAACTGTCACCTGTTACCAGTGAAGGAGCAAAAGTGTAAGTCAGTGCAGGATCAGCATCGCCGTAAGTTTTGCTTTTCGCTGCCGCAGTTACCGTAATCGTTTTTGCACCGATCGTTAAATCAGCACCAACATAAGTTAAGGTATAATTGCTGCTCAAAGCTAGTGTCCCTTGGTTGATTGCATACGTACCTACGTTTTCTCCAGGTAATCTGGTCAAACTTCCGCTGAAACTGTCACCTGTTACCAGTGAAGGAGCAAAAGTGTAAGTCAGTGCAGGATCAGCATCGCCGTAGGTTTTGCTTTTCGCTGCCGCAGTTACCGTAATCGTTTTTGCACCGATCGTTAAATCAGCACCAACATAAGTTAAGGTATAATTGCTGCTCAAAGCTAGTGTCCCTTGGTTGATTGCATACGTACCTACGTTTTCTCCAGGTGATCTGGTCAAACTTCCGCTGAAACTGTCACCTGTTACCAGTGAAGGAGCAAAAGTGTAAGTCAGTGCAGGATCAGCATCGCCGTAAGTTTTGCTTTTCGCTGCCGCAGTTACCGTAATCGTTTTTGCACCGATCGTTAAATCAGCACCAACATAAGTTAAGGTATAATTGCTGCTCAAAGCTAGTGTCCCTTGGTTGATTGCATACGTACCTACGTTTTCTCCAGGTGATCTGGTCAAACTTCCGCTGAAACTGTCACCTGTTACCAGTGAAGGAGCAAAAGTGTAAGTCAGTGCAGGATCAGCATCGCCGTAAGTTTTGCTTTTCGCTGCCGCAGTTACCGTAATCGTTTTTGCACCGATCGTTAAATCAGCACCAACATAAGTTAAGGTATAATTGCTGCTCAAAGCTAGTGTCCCTTGGTTGATTGCATACGTACCTACGTTTTCTCCAGGTAATCTGGTCAAACTTCCGCTGAAACTGTCACCTGTTACCAGTGAAGGAGCAAAAGTGTAAGTCAGTGCAGGATCAGCATCGCCGTAGGTTTTGCTTTTCGCTGCCGCAGTTACCGTAATGACTCTTTGCGCAACAGCACTGGTCGGTATGGTGATAACTGGACTGTTAGTGCCAGTACTGGTTAATGTTATATTTCCTGTAATATTTGTATTAGCAGCTGCGGTTGCTGTTAACCTTACATAAACCGTACCTGATACCGTACCCGAAGTACCGATAATTGCAGAAGTACCAAAATTTGTGCCATCAGCACTTACTTCAAAATTAGCTGTGGATGAAGGCGTGGCCGTAATACCAGCAGTTAATCCTGTACCCGATACGGTTACACTAGTTGATGTTGATTCAGTTCCATAAGTTGTGCTTAATGCTGATGGAAAAGTCACGGCTGAAGCGGTAATTTGAGATGCCTGAGTGTAGGTAAACTGGTCGTTGACACTGGTCGCACTGGTGCCCCCTGTTGTAGTGATGCGGACATCAACGGTGCCTGTTCCTGCCGGTACCGTCGCCGTAATCTGTGTTGCCGAGTTAACGGTAAAGCCTGTAGCCGCCGTAGCGCCAAAGGTCACCGCCGTAGTCCCGCTGAAGTTGGTGCCGGTAATGGTCACGCTAGTACCTCCAATGGTCGGGCCACTGGTTGGGCTCAAAGCCGTTACCGTTGGTGCCGCGACATAGGTAAACTGGTCACTGGCACTGGTCGCACTGGTGCCCCCTGTTGTAGTGATGCGGACATCAACGGTGCCTGTTCCTGCCGGTACCGTCGCCGTAATCTGTGTTGCCGAGTTAACGGTGAAGCCTGTAGCCACCGTAGCGCCAAAGGTCACCGCCGTAGTCCCGCTGAAGTTGGTGCCGGTAATGGTCACGCTAGTACCTCCACTGGTCGGGCCACTGGTTGGGCTCAAAGCCGTTACCGTTGGTGCCGCGACATAGGTAAACTGGTCACTGGCACTGGTCGCACTGGTGCCCCCTGTTGTAGTGATGCGGACATCAACGGTGCCTGTTCCTGCCGGTACCGTCGCCGTAATCTGTGTTGCCGAGTTAACGGTGAAGCCTGTAGCCACCGTAGCGCCAAAGGTCACCGCCGTAGTCCCGCTGAAGTTGGTGCCGGTAATGGTCACGCTAGTGCCTCCACTGGTCGGGCCACTGGTTGGGCTCAAAGCCGTTACCGTTGGTGCCGCGACATAGGTAAACTGGTCACTGGCACTGGTCGCACTAGTACCTCCTGTTGTAGTGATCCGGACATCAACGGTACCTGTTCCTGCAGGTGCGATCGCCGTGATCTGTGTTGCCGAGTTAACAGTGAAGCCTGTAGCTGCCGTAGCGCCAAAGGTCACTGCCGTAGTCCCGCTGAAGTCGGTACCGGTAATGGTCACGCTAGTGCCTCCACTGGTCGGGCCACTGGTTGGGCTCAAAGCCGTTACCGTTGGTGCGGCGACGGCCTGTCCATAGGTAATAGAAAACTGACTGGCTGCTGTATTTCCATTGCCTGCTGCATCCATTGCTACGTTAGCTGCAATGCTAATAGTCACCGCACCATTTGCTGTTGGCGTGGCATTAAAAGTATAAGTTGTTCCACTTCCTGAAAATCCACTGATGGTGGCATTTCCTGGTGTAATATCACCTGCTACAAAACCGGTTACGGTCTCCGAAAAAGTAACTGTAAATGGAATTGGTGAAGTGCTTGTTGATCCGCCAGTAGCACCTGCACTGCTGCTGATCACCACCGTAGGAGCAACACCATCCACTAGCACGTTGGCTGTTGAGGCAACACTGTTTAAGGTTAGGGTAGCATTATTATCTGACGCATCCTTAATTGTGCCTCCGTTTAAACCTAAAGTACCGATGGAAATGCCATCCGCATCCAGATCGCCACTTGCAACCGTATAACTAAATGTTAATGCAGAAGTACCTGAACCACTAACATAATTAGCTGATTTGCTCGCAGAACCTACTGTATTGTTTAATTGAGGAGTACCTGTTACCGTCACATTGCCCGAAAAATTTACGGTAAAAGACAGGGCTTGTCCTATTCCATAGGTGGTGTTAGCAGGAACCGCTACACTGGTTACGGTTGGCGCCTGCACTCCACTCGTTATACTAAATTCAGTTAAGTTACTACTACCAAAGCCTAACGCGAAGTTAAAGGGGTTACCAGCTGAATTGTTTGCCCAGTTACCTGTATCAGTAATATTGGCCAACCAATTCGCCTGTGTTCCGCTTGATATATTTGGCACATAGCTTACGTTTGGATAACGAGTATCAGCACTATTCGTTACAATACCCACAGCATAGATAGAGTTCGCAAGCTGCGAAGGCAACTCGCTGTAAAGAATACTGGTAGTTGCCGTATTTGGGCTGCCAGTTACGCTGCTAGGATTAACAAACCATCCACCTGAGCTATTGTTTGTTCCAGTAGTTCTGATATTATTAAAAGCATAGATGAAAGATGGATTACTTTCTGTTCCCTGATAGATCAATAATTGATCTCCACTGGCGTTATTCCAAGGTAGCGATGTAACAATAGAATTGGTCCAGCCTGAAATCGACAGATCCGCACCCGGAATTGCCGAACCATCTCCTTTAGTTGCAGATATCGTTTTACTTGCTGAAGAAGCCATATTCAGTTTGAATATGATTACCGTGCCCGCTGTTATGACCGACGATGGTGTCCATTGGATAGTTCCATCTAAGGTCGTATTGACTGTAAAATTTCCAGGAGAACCATTAATCCAGCCTCTGTCCGTGATATAGATTGTTTCGTTAGCCGCAATTGTATTTAAAGCAACTACCGCAAAACTACGTATAGTTGTTCCGGCATCTACGTCACTATTCATTCCAATTACCGCAAGATCGCCTTTAGATAAAGCAGCTCTAATATTTAATGAGAACATACAAAGCAACCCCAATAAAATAAAAGTAAAGTTTTTTTTCATAATTAATTTAGTAAAATTAGTTTAATTTAAATGCTACTAAAACTCGATAAAATCTGGAATAAGCATACAAAAGCCTACTCTTTTTAATAAGATTTACCGAAGTTTTAGAATGACGTAGTAGATTGAGGGATATATACTAATCAAATCTTTTCATAAATATTAGAAAAGTAATGTATTTATTTAATCACATTCAATGATGTGATTGTGGTTTTTTAATATTTTTTCCTTGAAAAAAAAATTTACAAATATAAACATATTTATAAATTTACTTTTATTTTCTACAAAAAATTATTCATTTTAGTACGCAAAAACTATCCGTAAAATAATGATAATTTGTTTTTTATTAATTTTTTGGTTGTCGTAATTATTTAACCTCAAAAATATCATGAAAAATGTCTTGAAAAAAGCCCATTTAAAGACCCGAAAAAACCCGATTATCTCTCAAATTATAGATAAATAGATCTTGTGGATTTTATTAATAATTATTGTTTTTGTTGTTTTTGTTGTTTTTTCAAGAGACAAAACCAATTATGTTTATCAAAACATAAATATTTTTACAAATTATTGAAAAACAAATATGGCAGAATAAAAGACAAGAAAAAGACGTTTAAAAGCAAAAGCAAAAGTCAATTTTTAAAAGCATTTATCCGCAAGACAACGAGCACGCAGCAACAAAACTCATTTGGGTATCGTATATATGTAAATAATAAAATTGACACTTTTATTTCTTTTCCTAAATTTGTAGCCATTGTTATGATTATAGGAATGCTATGGTTGTAAAAAAAGAAATACACTTAAAAAAAATTAAAATGAGTAAGACATTATTTGACAAAGTATGGGATTCACATGTAGTACGTAATATTGAAGATGGACCAGACGTGTTTTTTATTGACCGTCATTTCATCCATGAAGTTACAAGTCCCGTTGCTTTTTTAGGTTTAAAAACAAGAGGTATCTCGGTTTTATACCCAGAACGCACTTTTGCAACTGCCGATCACAACACACCAACTATAAACCAACACTTACCTGTTGCTGACGCTTTGTCTGCTAATCAATTAAAAGCATTAGAAGATAACGCAGCAGAATACGGTATTTCTCACTGGGGATTAGGCCACCAAAAAAATGGAATTGTACACGTAGTAGGTCCTGAAAACGGAATTACTTTACCTGGTGCAACTATTGTTTGTGGAGATTCACATACTTCTACGCATGGTGCTTTTGGTGCTATTGCTTTTGGTATCGGAACTTCTGAGGTTGAAATGGTATTGTCAACACAATGCATCATGCAACCAAAACCAAAGAAAATGCGTATCAATGTAAATGGACAATTAAGTAAAGGTGTGGGTCCAAAAGACGTTGCGCTTTACATTATTGCTCAATTGACTACTTCTGGAGGCACAGGATATTTTGTTGAATATGCTGGTGATGTTTTCGAAAACATGACAATGGAAGGACGTATGACTGTATGTAACTTAAGTATCGAAATGGGTGCTCGTGGAGGTATGATTGCTCCTGACCAAACTACTTTTGATTTCTTAGAAGGAAGATTACATGCTCCAAAAGGCGAAGCTTGGGATACAGCTGTAGCCTATTGGAAAACCTTAAAAACAGATGCTGACGCAGTATTTGATGCGGAATTAAACATCAATGCTTCAGATATTGAACCAATGATTACTTATGGTACAAATCCTGGAATGGGAATTGGTATCTCTAAACATATCCCAACCGCTGATCAAGTAGAAGGTGGTGAGGAAACGTATAAAAAATCATTAGCTTACATGGGCTTCAATGAAGATGACGTAATGATTGGTAAACAAATCGACTACGTTTTCTTAGGAAGTTGTACTAATGGACGTATTGAAGATTTTAGAGCTTTTGCAGAAATTGTAAAAGGACGTAAAAAAGCAGACAATGTTACTGCTTGGTTAGTTCCTGGTTCACACGTTGTTGAAGCACAAATCAAAGAAGAAGGAATTTTAGACATTTTAACTGAAGCTGGTTTTGTATTGCGTCAGCCAGGATGTTCCGCTTGTTTAGCAATGAATGATGACAAAGTTCCTGCTGGAAAATATGCAGTAAGTACATCAAACAGAAACTTCGAAGGTCGTCAAGGTCCCGGTTCAAGAACTTTGTTAGCTTCACCAATTATGGCAGCAGCAGCAGCGGTTACTGGAAAATTAACTGATCCTAGAGATTTGTTTTAAAATAAACGTTTTTGTCACGTCGAGCGCAGTCGAGACGCTCAATAGTTGTCGACTGCGCTCGAACCGACAATAAGTTAGAAATATACATTTTACAAAAAATATTAACGTTCACTATTTAAATCAGCAATCGTTAATCTAAAATCTAAAATTACAATGGCATACGATAAATTTAATATCCTTACGAGTAGTGCGGTGCCACTACCGATAGAAAATGTGGATACCGATCAAATCATTCCAGCTCGTTTCTTAAAGGCTACAAAACGTGAAGGTTTTGGAGACAACCTTTTCAGAGATTGGAGATACAATGGAGACGATTCTCCAAAAGCAGATTTCGTATTGAATGATGCAACTTATAGTGGAAAAATATTAGTAGGAGGTAAAAACTTCGGTTCTGGTTCTTCAAGAGAACATGCGGCTTGGGCTGTTTACGATTACGGATTCCGTGCAGTTGTTTCTAGTTTCTTTGCTGATATCTTCAAAGGAAACTGCTTAAATATTGGTGTTTTACCTGTACAAGTTAGTCCAGAATTCGCTGATACTATTTTCAAAGCTATCGAAGCTGATCCAAAAACAGAATTGGAAATCAATTTACCAGAACAAACTATCACATTGCTAGCTACTGGGCAAAAAGAATCTTTTGCTATCAATGGATACAAAAAGAACAATATGGTAAATGGTTTTGATGATATTGATTATTTACAAAGCATGAAAGAAGAAATTGTTGAGTTTGCCAACAAACTTCCTTACTAAAAACAAACAATAAAAATGCAGTTACCACAAGCTCAATAGTATTATTAAGCTGGGTAACTGCTTTTACCGTTTTAATAAAATACCTGAATTTCAAATTATTGAAATCAAAATGTTTTAGCATCAAATTTATAATGGGAAAAAGAAAAATTGAAATAATGGACACGACACTTCGCGATGGAGAACAAACATCGGGAGTATCATTTTCTGCTGCAGAAAAATTAACCATTGCACAATTATTGCTCGAAGAATTACATGTTGACCGTATTGAGATTGCCTCAGCGCGTGTAAGCGAAGGCGAATTTGAAGGTGTTAAAGGAATTATGACTTGGGCCAAAGAAAAAGGATACACTTCTAAAATAGAAGTTCTAACCTTTGTTGATGGTGGACTTTCAATAGATTGGATGAAAAAATCTGGCGCAAAAGTGCAAAATTTATTGACCAAAGGATCTCTGAATCATTTGACACACCAATTAAAGAAGACGCCTGAACAACATTTCAACGAAATTGCTCAAGCGATTGCATTAGCTCAAGAAAATAATATTGAAACTAATGTTTACTTAGAAGACTGGAGTAATGGAATGCGCAATTCCCCTGAATATGTGTTCCAATATTTAGATTTTTTAACGCAACAGCCTATCAAAAGAGTTTTACTTCCTGATACTTTAGGGGTATTAATTCCATCCGAAACTTTTGAATTCATTTCAAAAATCACCGCTAGATACCCTAATACACATTTTGACTTTCACGCACATAATGATTATGATTTAAGTGTTGCAAATGTATTAGAAGCTGTAAAAGCAGGCATTCACGGATTGCATGTTACCGTAAACGGAATGGGCGAGCGAGCTGGAAATGCTCCTCTAGAAAGCACAGTAGCTGTAATAAATGACTTTTTACCTCAAATAAAAATCAACGTAAAAGAATCTTCTTTATACTCCGTGAGTAAATTAGTAGAAACCTTTACAGGTTATAGAATCCCTGCAAATAAACCTATAGTTGGCGATAATGTTTTTACTCAAACAGCAGGAATTCACGCTGATGGCGACAACAAGAATAACTTATATTTTAACGATTTACTTCCAGAACGTTTCGGAAGAAAACGAAAATATGCTTTAGGAAAAACATCTGGAAAAGCAAACATCGAAAAAAATCTTCAGGAATTAGGTCTAAAATTAAATCAAGAAGATTTAAAATTAGTTACCCAAAGAATTATTGAATTAGGTGACAAAAAAGAAACGGTTACCAAAGAAGATTTACCTTATATTATCTCTGATGTTTTGGATAGCCAAACCTACGAAGAAAAAATTGTTGTCGAATCTTACGTATTGGTTCACGCCAAAGGAATGCGTCCTTCCACCACACTTTGCTTGAAAATAGATGGTGAAATCATTGAAGAAAACGCTCAGGGTGATGGACAATTTGACGCTTTCATGAATGCTTTGGGAAAAATATACAAAAGCAAAAAAATGACTTTGCCAAAACTGATTGACTATGCGGTTAGGATTCCTCCTGGAAGTAGTTCAGATGCCTTGTGCGAAACTATCATCACTTGGACAAGTGACGGAAAGGAATTTAAAACAAGAGGATTAGATTCTGATCAAACTGTTGCTGCTATAGTAGCTACTCAAAAAATGCTAAACGTCATAACAAACTAAAAATAAAAATACTAATATAAACCATACGTAATGAAATTTAATATCGCCCTTTTAGCCGGAGACGGAATTGGACCTGAAGTAGTTAACGAAGCAGTAAAAGTTTCTGATGCTATTGCAAAAAAGTTTAATCACGAAATCAATTGGACACCAGCACTTACTGGAGCTTGTGCTATTGATGCAGTAGGTGTTCCTTATCCTGATGAAACACACGAAATTTGTATGGCTGCTGACGCTGTTTTGTTTGGAGCAATTGGACATCCAAAATACGATAACGACCCAAAAGCAACTGTAAGACCAGAGCAAGGTTTGTTATTAATGCGTAAAAAATTAGGCTTATTTGCTAATGTTCGTCCAACATTTACTTTCCCTTCTTTGATTGACAATTCTCCTTTAAAAAGAGAACGTATCGAAGGAACTGATTTAATTTTCTTGAGAGAATTGACTGGAGGAATTTATTTTGGTGAAAAAGGAAGAAAAGACAACGGAGAAACTGCTTTTGACAACTGTGTTTACACTAGAGCAGAAGTACAACGTTTAGCAAAAAAAGGTTTTGAATTAGCAATGACACGTAGCAAAAGATTATGTTGTGTGGACAAAGCTAATGTACTAGAAACATCTCGTTTGTGGAGAGAAACCGTACAAGCTATGGAAAAAGAATATCCAGAAGTTGAAGTTAGCTACGAATTTGTAGATGCAGTTGCAATGCGTTTGGTACAATGGCCAAACTCTTATGATGTATTAATTACAGAAAACTTATTTGGAGATATCTTAACGGATGAAGCATCTGTAATTTCAGGTTCTATGGGATTAATGCCATCAGCATCTGTTGGAGAACACACTTCATTATATGAGCCAATCCACGGTTCATACCCACAAGCAACTGGATTAAATATTGCAAACCCATTAGCAACTGTATTATCAGCGGCAATGATGTTTGAAGATGCTTTTGGATTAAAAGAAGAAGCTGAAGCAATTAGAGCTGTAGTAAACAAATCATTAGAACAAGGAATTGTTACTGAAGATTTAGCTTCAAAAGGAGCAAAAGCATATTCTACTAGTGAAGTTGGAGATTGGTTAGTTGCTAATCTATAAGAAATAAAATTCGCTTTCGGTTCCCTCTCCTTTGAAGAGGGCGGAGAAAGAGAAAACAAAAAAGGTGTCAATTTACATTGACACCTTTTTTTATAGTTTGAAAAAAATATTAATATCCTCCTCTGTTTCCACCACCACGGTTATCTCCACCACGGCTGTTTCCACCATAACCTCCGCGTGAATCTCCACCACGGTTGTTGTTAAAACTTCTTCTTTCGCCTTCTGGTTTTGGCTCAGATTTGTTTACTACAATTGCACGACCTTGAACAGTAGCTCCGTTCAATTCATCAATTGCTTTTTGAGCTTCCTCGTCATTTGGCATTTCAACAAAACCAAAACCTTTACTTCTTCCTGTAAATTTATCAGTAATGATTTTAACTGAATCAACTGCTCCGTATGCCTCGAAAGACTCTCTTAAATCTGCTTCCTCAATACTGAATGGAAGGCTTCCAACAAAAATATTCATATGTACTTATTTAAATAATAGAACAAATGTAGTCTTATTTTATTCTAATCAACTATAAATAAGGTTATTTATAGTTTTTATTTTTATTTGGAAACTAAAAAAATAGGCTAAACTGCCTGAACTGTTACAATTGTAGCTTAAAAAAATTATACTAATTTATTAAAGCCGATGAAGTTACTGGTACTTTATAAAAAACACCTTGTTGAAATCTTAAAACAGGACCTGCCATAGGATTATTATAGCTGTTTTCGGCATTAAATTTGAAAGTTCCTGATACCGTATTATTAATCATATCGTATTCTGTAATTATAATTTGGCCATCGCCAATACCAAAGCCTGTTGAAAAAGTAATAGTTTCACCATTATCTACCTTTTCAAAAATTACTTTTTTGGAATCACTTGTTCCCAAAAAATAAGTTTGAGGAATCGTTGCGTTAGTCTTCAAAGTCAACTTTTCATTACTTGTGTTGCCTATAATAGCCAAGCCACCATTCGCATCGAGAGTTGCTTTAGCGTTAATAGCTCTCCATATAACATCATCCTTCATGCCTTGTAAAGCTGGCGTATTAAATTTAACATCTTCCTGACAAGAGATAAACAAAGATGCTACTACTAAATATTGAAATATTTTTTTCATAAAAAAGGAGTGTTATACCTACACAAAAATATATCAATTTGCTCAAATAAACTGAAATCAAAGTGTAAATTACGACCTAAAACCGTATCAATCATTAAAATACAAATTGAATTAGTTTTTATTAATAAAAAATGTATCTTTGCACCCTTAATTAACGGAGGTCGAGTACCTCAAAATTTAATCATAAGATTATGTCAGTAAAAATTAGATTACAAAGACACGGTAAAAAACAAAAACCTTTTTACTGGGTTGTAGCTGCAGATGCACGCTCAAAAAGAGATGGTAAATACTTAGAGAAAATCGGTACTTACAATCCAAACACTAACCCAGCAACTATCGAATTAAACCTTGATAGCGCAGTTAAATGGTTACACAATGGTGCACAACCAACTGATACTGCTAAAGCAATTCTTTCTTACAAAGGAGCTTTATTGAAACACCACCTTGATGGAGGTATTCGTAAAGGAGCTTTAACTCAAGAACAAGCTGACGCAAAATTAGCTGCTTGGTTAGAAGCTAAAGCTGGAAAAGTTGATGCTAAAAAACAAGGTTTAACAAAAGCGCAAGCTGATGTAAAAGCTAAAGCTTTCAAAGCAGAACAAGAAGTTAATGCAAAACGTTTAGCTGCTGCTGCACAAGCTGAAGCTGATGCTATTGCTGCTGCAACTCCAGCTGTAGAAGAAGAAGTTTCAGAAGAAGTTGAGGCTTCAGCTGAAGAAACTCCTGCTGCAGAAGAAGAAAATAACGAAACAACTGAAGCATAATTTGATTAGCGAAAATGCGTAAAGAAGATTGTTTCTATTTAGGTAAAATCGCTAAAAAATTTAGTTTCAAAGGGGAAGTTCTTGCCTATTTAGATACGGATGAACCTGAGTTATACGAAAACTTGGAATCAGTGTTTGTTGAATGCAACAAACACTTGGTTCCTTTTTTTATTGAAAACAGTTCTTTACACAAAAATGATTTTCTTAGAATTCGTTTTGAAGATGTAAATAATGAAGAAGAAGCTGATGCGCTAATTGGCAACGACTTATACCTTCCTCTAAAAATGTTGCCAAAACTTACTGGTAACAAATTTTATTTTCACGAGGTAATTGGTTTTGAAGTTGAAGACAAACGTCTTGGTATTGTCGGAACAATTCAATCTATTAATGATTCTACCGCACAACCTCTTTTTGAAGTCTTAAAAGACGATGTTGAAATCCTTATTCCAATGATTGATCATTTCTTAGTAAAGATAGACCGTGAAAACAAAAAAGTCATTATGGATTTACCAGAAGGACTGATTGAAATGTACCTTTAAAAAAGTGTTCAGTTGTCATCTCGAGCACAATCGAGAGACAGTTTTTAGTGTTCAGTTCCTCAAAAATCTGAAATCGTTATGTCCAAATTCCAATTCAAACAATTTTCCATAGAACAAGACAGATGCGCCATGAAAATTGGCACAGATGGCGTTTTATTAGGTGCTTGGACTCCAATAGAAAATAATCCTTTCCGCATTTTAGACATTGGAACAGGAACAGGAATTATTGCCTTAATGCTTGCTCAAAGAAGTCATGCAGAACAAATTGATGCTTTAGAAATAGACGAAGAAGCCTACGAACAAGCGACAGATAATTTTGAAAATGCTCCTTGGAACGATCGTATGTTTTGTTTTCATGCAGGCCTGGACGAATTTGTAGAAGAACCAGAAGATGAATATGATTTAATTGTTTCCAATCCCCCATTTTATCAAGAAGATTACAAATCGAATAACGAACAACGCGATTTGGCGCGTTTTCAAGACGCAATGCCTTTTGAAGATTTGGTTGAAGCTGCCGATTTATTACTTTCAGAAAATGGTATCTTCTCTGTGATAATTCCTTTTAAAGAAGAAGAAAAATTTATAGCTCTTGCTAAAGAATTTGAATTATTCCCTACTAAAATCACCCGCGTAAAAGGAACTCCAACAACCGAAATCAAACGCAGTCTTTTGGCTTTTAGCCGAAATAAAACTCCTGATTTCATTACAGACGAACTCGTTATTGAAACAGCTCGCCATCAATACACTCCAGAATACATCGAATTGACAAAAGATTTTTATTTGAAAATGTAACTTGATTTTTAAAGTTTCCATTTTTTAATTCCTCCAAAAAAATATCTCTTTCTAGTTTTTTCGAAAAACAGATCACATAACATCAAAAATAGTATTAGATTTAGCAATCGTTTACACTACTATTGAATCATTTTTAATATTTTTTTTTAAAAATATAACATTTGTTAATAGTTTTGTTATATTTCTTTGTTTAAATTTGTCGCAATAAAATTCATAAAATATGAAACCAGATTTATTTCAAGCTCCAGATTACTACAACCTTGATGATTTATTGACCGAAGAACACAAATTAGTTCGTGATTCTGCTCGCGCTTGGGTAAAACGCGAAGTGTCACCAATTATAGAAGAATATGCTCAAAAAGCGGAATTCCCAAAACAAATTATTAAAGGATTGGGAGAAATTGGCGGTTTTGGTCCTTACATACCGGAAGAATATGGAGGAGCTGGTTTAGACCAAATTTCATATGGATTAATTATGCAAGAAATAGAACGTGGCGATTCTGGTGTTCGTTCCACTTCATCAGTACAATCATCATTAGTAATGTATCCCATTTGGAAATACGGAAGCGAAGAACAACGCCTTAAATATTTACCAAAATTAGCCACTGGTGAATTGATGGGATGTTTTGGTTTAACAGAACCTAATTACGGCTCTGATCCAGGCAGTATGATTACCAATTATAAAGATATGGGAGACCATTACCTATTAAATGGCGCCAAAATGTGGATTTCAAATGCTCCGTTTGCTGACATTGCCATTGTTTGGGCAAAAAACGAAGAAGGTAGAATTCACGGTTTAATTGTAGAACGTGGAATGGATGGTTTTTCTACTCCAGAAACCCATAACAAATGGTCGCTTCGCGCTTCTTCAACAGGAGAATTGATTTTTGACAATGTGAAAGTTCCAAAAGAAAATTTATTACCAAACAAATCTGGATTAGGTGCACCTCTTGGTTGCTTGGATTCAGCACGATATGGAATTGCTTGGGGCGCTATTGGTGCTGCAATGGATTGTTACGATACAGCATTACGCTATGCCAAAGAAAGAATCCAATTTGACAAACCAATTGCCGGAACGCAATTGCAACAGAAAAAACTAGCCGAAATGATTACCGAAATCACCAAAGCCCAATTATTAACTTGGAGATTAGGAGTTTTGAGAAACGAAGGAAGAGCTACGACAGCACAAATCTCAATGGCAAAAAGAAATAATGTGGATATGGCAATTCATATTGCTCGAGAAGCTCGACAAATGTTAGGAGGAATGGGAATTACAGGAGAATACTCTATTATGCGCCATATGATGAATTTAGAATCTGTGATTACTTATGAAGGGACACACGACATTCATTTACTGATTACT
Organism: Flavobacterium sp. 123; assembly: GCF_003634825.1. NCBI lineage: Bacteria > Pseudomonadati > Bacteroidota > Flavobacteriia > Flavobacteriales > Flavobacteriaceae > Flavobacterium > Flavobacterium sp. 123. The sequence goes on along the minus strand of NZ_RBXD01000001.1, from coordinate 1,654,487 downwards.
GGTATGGATGTAACAGGAATTTCCGCTTTCAAGTAAAATAAACAACTATTAAAGTATTTATAAAATCGATAGTAAAAGCTTCTTGGAAACAAGGAGCTTTTTTATATTTACATCAAATTATATTCTATGACTATCCAGAAGATAAACAACAGTATTGAAAGCCAAAAACAAATGTTGTTGCAGCATCCTTTATATAAAAAAGTACAAACTGTAGACGACTTACATCGTTTCCTAGAAAACCATGTCTATGCTGTTTGGGATTTTATGTCCTTATTAAAAGCTTTACAATCTAAATTAACTTGCACTACTACTCCATGGTTTGCTACTAAAAATCCAGAAACAAGATATTTAATTAATGAAATTGTTTTAGCTGAAGAAAGTGACTTAACAATGGACGGCAGACATCAAAGTCATTATGAAATGTACATTGAGGCAATGGAATCTTGTGGCGCAAATACATCAGGAATCGAACATTTTTTATCCGAGATAGATTCCTTACAAAACATATTTGTTGCTATCAAAAAAAGCGATTTACATCCTAACATAAAAAACTTCTTAGATTTTACTTTCAAAGTAATTGAAGAAGGTAAAGTACATAAAATTGCTGCCGCATTTACTTTTGGTAGAGAAGATTTAATCCCAAATATGTTTACCGAAATTCTTAAAAACTTTCAGGAAAATTTCCCGAAAACTGATTTAAGTAAACTCATCTATTATTTTGAAAGACATATCGAATTAGACGCTGACGAACACGGCCCAATGGCGATGAAAATGATAACAGAACTTTGTGGCGACAACGAACAAAAATGGGCAGAAGTTGAAGAAGTTTCAATTCTGGCATTAGAAAAACGTATTGGGCTTTGGGATGCTATTGAAGAAAGCATCCTTATGAAAGCGGAATTGGCCTAAAGTAAAATGGAACAATTACAAACAAAAAACGCGAGAACTACTTCTCGCGTTTTTTATTAATTTTCTGGAGCCAACTCCAATTCTAATCCTTCTAGATCTTCGGTGATTGGGATTTGGCAACCTAAACGGCTATTTGATTTTACATAAAATGCTTCAGATAACATTGCTTCTTCATCATCTCCCATTTCTGGCAAAGGCACATCATTTAATACGTAACATTGACAAGAAGCACACATAGCCATTCCGCCACAAGTTCCTTCTACAGGAAGCTCATAAGCTTTACATAGTTCCATGATATTCATTGCCATATCAGTAGGAGCTTGTAATTCGTGAACAACTCCTTCTCTGTCTTTAATTTTTATTAATACATCCATAATTTTGGTTTTGAGCTTTTAGTGTGTTGCTATTGGCTTCGACTTTTAGTTATTTATTATGTGTTTGCGTGAGGGATGGAAGCTGGCTACCGAAGTAGCGTGGACAGCCCGACCATTTTAAGAAAAAAGGCGACACTCCAGTATGTTGAGAAGCCTTTTTTTATTAAAATGGTCACGCCCTACCGAAATACGTTATAGGGTATTTACAACAGTTTCTATTTGTGGTGCAAATTTCTTGATAGTAGTTTCCACTCCAGCTCTAAGTGTCATTTGATTTACACTGCAACTGGTGCAAGCGCCTTCAAGACGTACTTTGACGTGTTTATCATCCTCAATGGAAATGAGTGTGATATCGCCTCCATCTGAATTCAGAAATGGTCTGATTTCATCGAGTGCTCTTAACACATTGCTTGTTAATTCTTCTGTTGTCATTTTCTTTATTTAAAGATTGAAAGATTAGTGAGCCAAAAGAAAATTGTCTTTTTGGCTTTTCTAATTTCTTATTTTTTTACTGCTGAACAACCTGCCATGGTTGTAATTTTGATAGCTTCGGTAGCAGGCAAACTTTCGTTTCTATTAACTGTTTCCTGAACTACATTTCGTGTAATTTCTTCAAAAACAGTTTCTATAACTGAACCTGTTTGCATTGCTGCAGGACGGCCATAATCCCCTGCTTCACGAATAGATTGCACTATTGGCACTTCGCCAAGGAAAGGAACCTCTAAATCCTCTGATAAATTTCTAGCACCTTCTTTTCCAAAGATATAATATTTGTTTTCAGGCAACTCTTCTGGTGTGAAATACGCCATGTTTTCAATAATCCCTAAAACAGGAACATTTATAGCTTCTGACATAAACATTGCAACTCCTTTTTTAGCATCCGCCAAAGCTACTGCTTGTGGCGTACTAACTACAACAGCGCCCGTTACCGGTAATGATTGCATGATAGAAAGGTGAATATCACCTGTTCCTGGAGGTAAATCGATTAACATAAAGTCTAGTTCTCCCCAATCAGCATCAAAAATCATTTGGTTTAACGCTTTTGAAGCCATTGGTCCACGCCAAATAACTGCTTGACTTGGTGAAGTAAAAAATCCTATTGATAAAATTTTCACTTCGTAACTTTCAATAGGTTTCATTTTTGATTTTCCGTCTACCATTATTGAAATTGGTTTTTCGCTTTCAACATCAAACATGATTGGCATAGATGGACCGTAGATATCAGCATCCAAAACTCCAACAGAAAATCCCATTTTAGCTAATGATACTGCTAAATTTGCAGTTACCGTAGATTTTCCTACGCCTCCTTTTCCGGAAGCAACTGCAATAATATTTTTTATTCCTGGAATCGCTTTCCCTTTGATTTCTGGTTTCTCAGGTGCTTCCACTTTAATATTCACTTTGATTTTAGCCTCTGGCGAAACTAATTCAAGAATGGTTTTTTTAATATCGTCTTCTGCACGTTTTTTAATATGCATAGCTGGTGTATGCAATAGTAAATCAACCACAACCTCATCGCCAAAAGTAATTACGTTTGTTATCGCTCCGCTTTCAACCATGTTTTTTCCTTCTCCCGCTATAGTAATTGTTTCTAGAGCTTTAAGAATTTCTTTTCTATCTAATTTCATTATTCTATATGTGCTTTTTATTTTTAGTTAAGCTCAAAAAGACTATGTTTATTTAAACTAACTTTAGATTACAAAGATAACGGATTATGTTCTTATTTTAAAGGATTTATATCGGATTTATTGACGAAGAAATCAACAGGGCTTATTAGCTGTTTTGACAGATTTATTGAGGAAATTCTGGTTGCCAAAAATGTTTTTCAAAATCTATAATTTGATTATCAACTACTTCAATTCCTTCGTTTTCGAGTAATTGTTGCATAAGATTAGTTCCATCAAAATGAAGTTTTCCTGTTAATAATCCTTTTCTGTTAACCACTCGGTGTGCCGGAACATCGTCTAAGTTATGAGAAGCATTCATTGCCCAGCCTACCATTCTTGCTGAACGAGCAGTTCCTAGAGCTTTTGCAATAGCGCCATAGGAAGTTACTTTTCCGTAAGGAATTTGTCTTGCTATAGCATAAACTCTTTCGAAAAAATTATCGTTTGACATCTGTTTATTTTATGAAGAAAAAACTATTTCAAATAATATTTTATAATATTAAATAAGGTAATTATGGAGATCAATCCCGTTATACTGCCAATAATCTTATTCATATTGGTCATCAGGTAATCCGTTTTGTTTTCTATCTTTTTGAAAAAAATTATATAACAATAAAAAACTAAGAAGGAACCCAATACTACTCCGCTCACAAAAACAAGAATAGAACTGGTATCAAAGGAAAATAATTTATACGATGCTAAAGTGATGCTCACTAAAACATAATATGGAATTGGGAAAAAATTAAGTACAGACAGCAACATTCCAAGAAAAAATCGAGTTGTTTTGCTCTTTTTTTTAATTTTCCCTTTTTTAATTTTTGGCGCTTTAGCAATCCACAAAAAATAAATAGACAAAATAGTAAATATCCCAAACCCAACTTCGCGTAATAAAACAACAATCTCTGGGCGAGCATCAATAAATTGCGCAAACAAAATAGCCAAATAAGCTTGAAAAAAAATTACTGTTACGGCTCCTAAAACGAACCAAACGGCACTTTTTTTACCTTCTTTTAGATTCACTTTTGCCGCTGTCATATTGATTAATCCTGGAGGAATAATTCCGATAAAAGCGGTAAAAAAACCCAAAAACAAGGAAGTGACTAAATTCATATACTATGGGGACCTATACTAAGAAAAAAAGTAAAACTAATCTTTAATTTTAAATCGAATATACGTAATTGCTTTGTTAATTTCCAAATATTGTTTTTCATAAAAGGTCTGAAAAGCAGTTACTTCCTCAGGGCTTCCTTCATTTACATACACATTATGATTTGCATATAAAACCTCATGTCCTTCGCCGTGAAGCAATCCTAGTGTGTATCCGTGCATGAATTCGCTGTCCGTTTTCAGATTGACAACACCTTCTTTTTTGAGGATTTTTTTGTATAATTTCAGAAATTCCGAATTGGTCATTCGGTGCTTCGTACGTTTGTATTTAATTTGTGGATCTGGAAAAGTAATCCAAATTTCGTCCACTTCATTTTCAGCAAAAATATGATTGATCAACTCAATTTGAGTTCGAATAAAAGCTACGTTATGCAATCCCGTCTCAACAGCAGTTTTAGCACCACGCCAAAAACGAGCTCCTTTTATATCAATCCCAATAAAATTTTTGTTTGGATATCTTTCCGCAAGACCTACAGAATATTCACCTTTTCCACATCCTAATTCCAATACTAATGGATTGTCATTTTTGAAAAATTCCGAATTCCATTTTCCCTTAAGTGGAAATAAATCACCTACTACTTCTTCTCTTGTTGGCTGAAAAACGTTATTGAATGTTTCGTTTTCTTTGAACCTTTTTAATTTATTTTTGCTTCCCACTTTTTTAGAATATTTTTTCTTCAAACAATTCGACCAAATGATCTCGGGTGGCAAAATTAAGGAAATATATAAGAATGAAAGTCTCCTGACGAAAAAAAGAAAAATTAAAACACTTTCAAGCTGGAACTTATCATTCATCCGCTTTTAAAAAAACAAATATTTCCATATCTTTATAGTAAATCATACTTGCCCGCTATGAGAAACCTAGTTTTGTCAATAGTAATTGTACTATCAGGCTTTTTTTTCGCCTCCTTTGACTGCAATAGAACAAAAAACATTTCCACTAAATCCGTTTCTATTGGCTTAAGCCACCACTATACGCCTAGCAAAAAAGCACAAATCAAAATTGACAGCATTGCAATTTTTCGATTTTTTAAGAAATATCCCGACTTAAAATCATACCAATCAGAGGTTCATTCTTTATACAAAAAAAGAAAATTCCATAGTATTTGGTTCGACGAAAAAGGACTGATTGAATTTGCACGTATGTTGAACTCTAAAATGAATTTTCTTGAAGAAGAAGGTGTAAAATCCAGTTTTAAATATAAAAACAAGATCGCCCTTTTATTCAATGACAACCCTTCTGACGATTTATCTCAAAATGAAACCGAAATCATGTTGTCCACCATGTATTTATTTTATGTTCAAAAAGTATACAATGGAATCGAGGCTCAAAAAACTACCCAAATAGGATGGCTTTTACCCCGAAAAAAAATCTCTTATGAAAGCGTATTGGATTCTTTATTGATTGATCCCAAACTATTAATAAAAAACGAAAAAGAAGTATTTGGACAATATTACAAACTAAAAGAAGTATTAAAAAAATACCGCCAAATAGAACAAAACAAAGTTTGGAAGCCTATCGAAAAAGATAGTTTATTCAGAGAATTCAAGCCGTTTGACAGTTCTAAAACCATCGGTCAAATCAGAGATCGTTTATTTATTACAGGGGATTTAGTCCAAAATTCAAAAAGTAATTTGTACGATAATGAACTAATGGCTGGTGTTTTAAATTATAAAAAAAGAAATGGGTACAATCCTGATTACACGATAACATCAAGCCATATCGAAAGGATGAATCTGCCTATTGAACATTATATCAAAACCATCATGGTCAATATGGAACGATGCCGATGGATTGATCCTGAACTCACAAAATCAAATGAATATATAATCATAAATATTCCTTCCTTTAAACTTCTTTATAAAAAAGACAAAAAAACAGCATTAGAAGCCAAAGTGTTTGTAGGAGAAAACAGAAATGAAACCGTTATTTTTAGTGCTAACATGAGCCAGATTGTCTTCAGCCCGTATTGGAACATTCCTCAAAGTATTGTTGAAAACGAATTGAAATTTGCCATGGCCAAAGACAAAAATTATCTAGAGTCACACAACATGGAATGGAATAAGGGCGGCATCAGACAAAAACCCGGACCAACAAATCCGTTAGGTCTAGTTAAATTTGTTTTTCCAAATTCAAACGACATCTATTTACACGATACTCCATCAAAAAGCTTATTTGATTTAGAATACCGAGCCTATAGTCACGGTTGTATAAATGTTAACAAAGCCAAAGAATTGGCGCTTTTAATCTTAAAAGACAATCCGCAATGGCCACTCGAACGAATCAACGAAGCTATGAAAGGCACTAAAGAAACCGTTTGTATTTTGAAAAATAAAATACCCGTACACATTTGTTATTTTACCGCTTGGGTAAATGACTCGGGCGTGATCCATTTTTACAATGATGTTTATGAAAGAGATGACCGCCTAGCGGAATTATTATTTTCAAATTCTAAATAAACTAGCGTTTGAATATTTGTGTAACACTATTTCTTTGCTAACAACACACTGGTAAAGAGATATTTCGTATTTTTATAATTAATCTTCATAGAAAGCCCCTAATTATGAGAAAATCAATATTCCCCTTCGTAATTATAGTCTGTGGTTTTTTATTTATCACTCTTTCGTGTAAAAATAAGGAAACTATAAAAGACGCTTTAGCTTTTGGAGAATCGAATGCATCCAATGATTTTAAATCTATTGCAGAGATTACTTTTGACAGTACACTTGTTGCTACTTTTTTTGAAAACTATCCAAAACTAAAAAGCTTCAAACCAGATGTAATTGCGCTTTATAAAAAACAACAGTATCATTATATTTGGTTTGATCAAAAAGGAATAAATGAAGTTGGTAATTTATTATATGATAAGATTTCTAATTTAGATCAAGAAGGCATACAGACAACTATTCCGTATAAAAATAAACTTGACGATCTTTTTCAGGATTCATCCGAGGAACAGAAACCAAAAGTAGAATCAGAATTACTAATTTCATCCTTATATTTTTTTTATGCTGAAAAAGTTTTCAAAGGCTTGGACCCAAAAAAAAGTGAAGAATTAGGATGGTATTTGCCTCGAAAAAAACAATCCTATGTCAATTATTTAGACTCCATTATTATCAATCCTTCTTTAATCAATAAAGACGAAAAAGAAGTTTTGGGACAATATTATCGCCTGCGTGAAATATTAGAAAAATACCGAAGTATTGAAAAAAAAGGCGGATGGGATTCTATAGCATTAGATCCAAAACTGAAATCATACAAACCAGGAGACAGCTCTCCAACCATTGCACAAATAAGAACCAGATTGTTTATTACTGGAGATCTTTTATCGGATTCAAAAAAGAATATCTATGATCCCGAATTAGAAAAAGGAGTTCTAAAATACAAAAAAAGAAACGCTTTTTCTCCTGACTATACCATTACGCCCAGACACATTGCCACTATGAATGTACCTTTGTCAGCGCGTATAAAAACCATAATTGTTAATATGGAACGTTGCCGATGGATTTCAACAGACATTTCAAAAGCAAAAGAATTAATTATAATCAATGTCCCTGCCTATCAACTCACCTATTTTAAAGACAACAAACCTGTATTAATTTCAAAAGTAGTTGTGGGAAAAGCGCTGAATAAAACGACTATTTTTAGTGCTGATATGAGATATATTGTATTTAGTCCGTACTGGAATGTTCCTAAAAGTATTCTAAAAAAAGAAATATTACCCGCTATAGCTAAGAATCCAAACTATTTAGCCGAACATGAAATGGAATGGCACGAAGGCAGGGTTAGACAAAGACCTGGCCCAAAAAATTCTTTGGGTTTAGTGAAATTTTTATTCCCAAATTCAAACTCTATTTATTTACACGATACTCCTTCTAAAAATTTATTTGAACAAGAAAAAAGAGCTTTCAGTCACGGATGTATTCGTGTGGCAAAACCAAAAGAGCTAGCCAATATGATTTTGAAAGAGGACAAAAACTGGACTCCAGAAAAGATTGAAGCAGCCATGAACAAAGGAGAAGAATCTTGGTACACGCTCAAAAATAAAATTCCGGTTTATATCGGGTATTTTACTGCTTGGGTAAATCACGACGGAGAAATTAATTTCTATGAAGATGTGTATGAAAGAGACGAGCGATTAGCAGCGATGTTATTAGAGGACTAGACTTACTCCATATCAGCTTCAAGATCACGCTCTGGTTCTAAACGCTTGATGGTTTGTTTTCGGGTAATTAATAACGGAATAGCCACACCACCTGACAACGCTATAAGCACAAACAAAGCCGACAAGCCATTGTTTACGGTTTCAAAAAAAAGTTTAGTATAAACTTCTGAATCTTTTTCAGAAATCATTTCAATAATCCCCACCATAGCTTTGTAGGCAAAAAAACCGGGAATCATAGGAATTACTGCTGGAATAGCAAAAATCATAGGTGGCGCTTTTCGGTTGTGCGCGGCCAAAACACTAACTAATCCTATAAGCGATGCTCCACAAAAAGCCGCTAAAACAATTCCTATTCCTTGTTCAATCATAAAAAATTTAAGCAATCCTCCGAAGGCAGCAATGACAAAAATAGTTCCCAGAGCTCTTTTAGGCACATTAAAAAGAACCGCAAATCCTATGGCTGCTAATCCCAACCAAATTCCTTTTTCTAAAAACAATAGCGTTTCCATGAATTAAAATTTATAAATTAATAAGGCTGTAACTAATCCTAACGCAATAGCAAATGCCATGATTAAAACATTGACTCCTCGAGTTACCCCATTTAGAGTATTGCCATCAATTAAATCCGAAAAAGAATTAATCATAGGAACTCCCGGAATTAAAAACAAAACCGAAGTTGAAAAAGCATGAATATAGGTTTCTGAAGGATTAAAATAAAAATAAAAACCCGCAACCAAAGAGGCTGTTGCCGAAGCAAAAAAGATTGACAAATAGAAATTAAATTTTAATTTCATGGCTTCTTGACGCACCCATAAGCCACAAAAAGAAGCTACAAAAGCAGCCAACATTTCAATTGCATTTCCGCCAAAAAGTCTACAAAAAGAAGCGCCTGCCAAAGCCACTAAAAACAAAACCAAATAGCGAGGATATAACGGTTTTCGGTTTAAAATTGCCAACTCTTGATTGATGCGCTCCACAGTCCATTTTTCTAATACAATTTGCCAGCTCATAATACTGATATCCGAAATCAAATTGAAATTTAAATGCATATTAGGCACCCATTTGACACTTGTAAAAACTTTGTTTTTGTTTTGATAGGTCAAGGTAATCATCAGCGCATGATTTGTAATTAATAAATCAGAATCACATCCAAATGCAGCTGCAATTCTACTGATAGTAACTTTGATTCGTTCGGTATTAGCTCCCGAAGTCATAAGCAATGAACCTATTTCTAAGAGCATTTCTCCTAATTCGTACTTATTGGGTTTGTTAATTACTTCCATAGATAAGCTTTAATTTCCACATCAAATTTAACCTATTCTAGCTACATTTTTGAGGTATAAAACACCTAGTTTCATAATCTTATTAACTCAATCGATGTAATTTTGCAACTGTTTTTTAGTTAAAATATTTCTGTGATTTTAGACTAATTATTCCCGTTAAAACAGTACTTTTTTAAAACAAAAACGCCAATCTTTCGATTGGCATTTTGTAAATCAGGCAGTCATACTTTTTCAACTGGGTTTTATATATTGAAATTTAATCCTAAAACAACGTTTCTTCCTATGTTAGGAATCCCATCTGTTTTTAGCCTAGAAAGATGCGCAATATATTTTTTATCCAATAGATTATTGGCATTGAGATTAACCTCAAAAGCTGTTTTCCCTAATTTTACTTTGCCTCCAAAACCCATATTCAACAAAGTATATCCTTTAGAATCTGTTTCGAAACCACTCACTTTATTTTGGTTAAAAGTTGATGAAACATTAAGCGTAGCAAAACCATCTTCTAGAAATTTACTGATTTTAAATTCTGCTCGAATAGTATTATTCCAATTGTTAGCAGGAATCAAAGGAAGGAAATCTCCATTTTGTTTTACACCAGTTACCGTTTCAAAACTTGTTTCATAATGCAGCCAATCTAAGGGATGCGGATGAAAATGCAGTCCAATTTCGCCACCATACAATCGTGCATTATTTTGAATATAATTGTAGACATCATTATTTGCCAGTACCGTTCCGCTTGGCGAAGAATAAATATAATTATTGATGTGGTTGTAAAATGCATTAGCAAAAAACTCTAAATGATCAGTTTTATATTCAAGATTCAAATCTGTTTGAATATTTTGCTCCGTTTTCAGATTAGCATTTCCAATTTCATATCGGTTTGTTCCTTCATGAACTCCATTTGAAGTTAATTCGGCGAGATTTGGTGCTCTAAAACCAGAAGCAAGATTGAATCGTAAAGTAAAATCAGTAGCCAAATTAGTCTTATATCCTAAAGACATATTAAAGCTATCATACGATTTATCAATAGCTTCAAAAGCGTTTTCTTCACCAAAAATTCCGTGTGCATCAGCAGCAATTTTACGATTATCAAAACGCAAACCCGCTTGTATAGCATTCGATTTCCATTCGTAATTAGTAGTGCCAAAAAAACCAAAATCATTTGTAACCGCATCAGGAATTAAATATTCATTCCCGAAATTTGTATTAACTTGATGCATTCCTTGCATTCCCAAAATAGTTTCTAGTTTTCCAAAAGCTGGTAAATAATATTTTGCATCATAATTGAATGTGTTAAGTTTCATGTGCAAACTTGCTACATTACTATCAACAAATTCACTTCGGTCATTACCGATGTAACCCATATCCAGATCAAGTTTTGAATTTTTAAAAAATAAAACGGTATTCAAACTCAACAAATGGTTAAAAACACCTTGTTTCGGATTATCCGTTTTCTTAGTTGTAGTTTGTTCCGCAATTCCGGTTTCGGGGATTCCTAAATCTAGCTTATTGAAGTTGTATCGCAAAACGGTTGAAAATTTAGCATTGCCATAACTAATGCCTGTTTTGAAATCAGTTTCATTGTAGCGTGTATTTGTGACACGATTAGCTGTTGGAATTTTGTAATCAGAATGCATATTATAAGTTCCTCGTGCTATAAATTTCCAATTTTCAGTCGAATTCTTCACCCCAAAAGAGGAATTACTGCCTAAAGTATTAGTGAAATATTTTTGACTGAAATTTGCTTTGAATGTATTTGCATCAGCAAATTTTTCTGGATTAAAATACAAAACGCCTCCCAAAGCATCCGATCCATAAAGCAAGGAAGCTGGACCTTTAATGACTTCCACACTTTCCACACCAGAATCATTCAATCCTAATCCGTGCTCATCACCAAACTGTTGATTTTCGACCCGAACACCTTGCGAATATACTAGAACTCTATTACCACTCAACCCTCTGATGACTGGTTTGCCAATTGAAGTTCCTGTAGAAACTTGAGAAACGCCTGGAATCGTAGCCAAACCTTCAATTAAGGTTGCCATTCCTTTTCGTTGCAAGTTTTTAATACTTTCATGCTCTACTTTCATCACATTTTGTGACTGTATTTTATTAAAAGCCGTAGAAACAATTACCTCATCCATTTCAAATGGGGTTTCTTCTAGAATAACATCTAAAGTAGTTTGTTTTTCAAGTGAATTAATTGTTTTGTTTTGGGTACTAAATCCCAAAAAAGCGAAGCTAATTTTGATTTCTCCATTAGGAAGATTAGCTAAAATATATTTTCCATTTTCATCAGTAGCTATTCCTTTGTGTAATTCTGGCAAATAAACAGAAACCCCTTTTATAGGTTGGTTTTTCATATCGCTTACAATTCCAGAAAGGGTATTTTGCGCCTGAGTTAGCGTGGTGAAAATTAGTACCAGCGCCATTAAATATTTTTTCATAAATTATTGTATTGTTCATTAATCCCAGTTTCTTTACTAAAAGAAATCCAGAGCAAAATTGTTTAATAAATCGAATCCGTTAAACAAATATTGGCGGGCCACGATGCGCATACAAACTGCCAGAAAACGAATAAACGGTTTCTGTAGCATTTAAAAAACAAACAATTTCTGTTTGGAATGATTCTAATTGATAGGAGAAATCCCTAGGAGAAATGTAGTTACTAAAAGTAAATTCACAAACTAAACAATGATCAAAACCTTTGTGTTGATGTGTAAGTTCTGCTTTTTTGGAATTGTGTTTATGGTAACAAACCTTTTGAGCAAACTGTTTTTCAAGGTGCTCATAGCCATGAAAAGAGGGAAACAATATTGAAAATAATATTGCAATCGCAAAGAAAAAATTAATTAAGAGCTGTTTCTTTTTCATGTTTAACAAAGGTAGCAAAACCTAAAAAAGAAAAACCATTTGTTCTAACAAATATAATTTGTCAAAACAAATGGTTTTAAATTTGAACTAAAAATTAAGTATTACACCAATTTAGCTGCAATAAGATATTCAGCAATTTGGATTGTATTTGTAGCCGCTCCTTTTCTTAAGTTATCAGCAACAATCCACATATTTAATGTATTTGGTTGGCTTTCATCACGACGAATTCTACCTACAAAAACTTCGTTTTTACCTTCGGCATATCTTGGCATTGGGTAAGTAAACGTATCTAAATTGTCTTGTACTACAATTCCATCTGTATGATGCAAAATATTTCTTACTTCATTTACATCAAAATCATTTGTAAATTCAATATTTACAGCTTCACTATGTCCACCAACAACAGGCACACGTACAGCAGTAGCCGTAACAGCAATAGTGTTATCGCTTAATATTTTTTTGGTTTCATTAACCAATTTCATTTCTTCTTTGGTATATCCATTATCTTCAAAACTGTCACATTGTGGAATACAGTTTCTGTTGATTTTATACTTATAAACCATATCGCCTTCTATACCAGCACATTCGTTTTCGAATTGTTGAACTGCTTTTACTCCGGTTCCTGTAATAGATTGATAAGTAGATACAATAACTCTTTTAATATTGTATTTTTTATGCAATGGTGCTAAAGCCAATACCATTTGAATAGTTGAACAGTTTGGATTTGCAATAATTTTATCTGCTGCAGTTAATTCTCCAGCATTGATTTCAGGAACAACTAATTTTTTAGTTGGATCCATTCTCCAAGCAGATGAATTATCAATAACAGTAGTTCCAGCTGCAGCAAATTTTGGAGCCCACTCTAATGATGTTCCTCCACCTGCAGAAAACAAAGCAATATCTGCTTTCATATCTACAGCAGTTTGCATACCAACTACTTTGTATTTTTTTCCATTAAATTCAATTTCTTTACCAACTGATTTTTCAGAAGCTACTGGAATTAATTCGGTTACAGGAAAATTTCTTTCTGCTAATACTTTCAACATTATTTCGCCAACCATTCCGGTAGCGCCTACTACTGCTATTCTCATCGTATATTTTTATTATTGACTTTAATTTTTGAAATACAAAAGTAAGTAATATTCAAATTAAAACAAGTGTGTTCACAAAAAATAACAAAATGTTATATTTATAACATCGAATAGTAAAATTAGAAAAACGGCAAAGAAAAACCGCCTCAATTAAGAAGCGGTTAAGTTAGAATATATAAATGTAGCGGTATTATTTTTTCAACAAATCTCTAATTTGAGTAAGTAATTCTTCTTGAGTAGGTCCAGCTGGTGCAGCAGGCGCAACTTCTTCTTTCTTTTTAGCTTTTTCTGCAGCTCTCAAAACAATAAAAATGAATAGTGAAATAATCACAAAATTAATAATAGCTTGTACCAAATTACCATAAGTAATAACAGCAGCTCCAGCAGTTTTTGCAGCAGCTAAATTGTCATAACTATTCCCGTCAAGAGTAATAAATTTTTGCGTAAAATCAACTCCTCCTGTTATTAAACCAACAATTGGCATAATAACATCATCTACGGCTGAGCCTATAACCTTACCAAAAGCTCCACCAATAACAACTGCAGTTGCTAAACTTAATACGTCACCTTTCATCAAAGATGCTTTAAAATCACTGAAAAAGCCCATAATTTGTTTGTTTTTAAGTTAATAACAATACGAATTTAAATAATTTTTATTTATACCCGCTCCTTTTTTGAAAGAAAAATTTTACTCTCTATAAAACACCCGTTTTACTCGTTGAGATACACTTGTAAGTATTTCATATGGGATTGTATTCAACTTGGAAGCCATTTCATTGACTGTTGGGCTTTCGCCAAAAATAATTACAGAATTTCCTTCTGAACAATCAATTCCAGTAACATCAGCCATCAGCATATCCATACAAACGCTGCCAAGTATCGGTGCTTTTTGATTATTTATTAATACAAAACCAACTTCATTTCCCCAACCTCTAGAAATTCCATCTGCGTATCCTATAGGAATTGTAGCGATTTTTGTTGTTTTTTGAGCCATAAATCGTCTGCCATATCCCACACTTTCTCCAGCAGAAATAGTTCGGATTTGAGAAATAATTGATTTAAGAGTACTCACGTTTTCTAACAACTTTTGTTCTTCAGTATCATTTGAAACCCCATATAATCCTATTCCAAGACGAACCATATCATATTGCGCCTCGGGATAATTACTAATTCCAGAAGTATTCAATATATGTCGGATTGGTTTTATTTGTAATTCTTGCATCAATTTAGAAGACAACTTCTCAAACAAATCAATTTGAGATTTAGCAAAATCAGCATGAACTAAATCATCACTTGTTGCCATATGCGATAAAATACTTTTAATGGCAACTGTTTGATTTCCTTTTAAGGTAGAAATTAAAGCATCAATCGTATTTGCTTCAAACCCTAAACGATGCATTCCTGTATCCAATTTAATATGAATTGGAAACTGTTTCAGTTTTTTATGTTCTGCAATTTTCAGAAAAGCATTCAATCCTTTCAAACTATAAATCTCAGGTTCTAATTGGTATTGTATAATTGCTGGAAAGCTGGTAGATTCAGGATTCAAAACCATTATAGGCAAGGTAATCCCTGCGTTTTTTAATGTAATTCCTTCATCAGCAAAAGCCACACCCAGATAATCAACTTTATGATGTTCTAATAATTTAGCAATTTCAAAACCTCCGTTTCCATATCCAAATGCTTTTACCATTACCATCATTTTAGTAGTTGGTTTCAACTTTGATTTAAAAAAATTAAGATTATGACTAATTGCATTTAGGTTAATTTCCAGAACGGTTTCGTGTGTTTTCTCTTCAAGAGCAGTTACAATTTGTTCAAACTGAAAAGTTCGTGCTCCTTTGATTAAAATGGTTTCATTATTAAAATCTAAGCTTTCAAAATTGGCTATAAATTCGGCTGTGGTTTCAAAGAAAGTACCATTGGCAAACTTATTTTGAAAAGACGAAATGGTTTGACCAATTCCAATTACACGAGTAATTTTATTAGAAACAATAAGCTGAGATACTTTGGTATACAATTCCTCATTAGATAATCCGCTTTGAAAAATATCAGATAAAATCAACGTTTTCTTTTGGTGCTGTTTCTGAATTTCAAGAAAATCCAAAGCAATTTTTAAGGATTGAAAATCTGAATTATAACTATCATCAATGACACTACAATTATTGATTCCGTTTTTAACTTTTAACCGCATTTCAACTGGATACAAGGATTCCATTCGGTTTTTAATGATTGTTTCATCGTATTTTAAATGCAATAAAACCATTAAACAAGAAATCGCATTTTCGACAGAAGCGTCATCTTGAAACGGAATTTTAATCTCAAAGTCATTCCCTTTGTAATGGTAAAAAATTAAAGTATTTTGATCTAATTTTTGCTTTTTTGAAATAAAAACATTCGCTTCTTTATTAGAAAAACTCCAAGAAAATGATTTGGATTTAGCGGAAACAAAACGGTCAACTAATTCATTTTTTTGGTAGATTACTATTTCTGAATGTTCAAAAAGCAGCATTTTTTGTTTTACTTTTTCTTCTAAATCGGCAAAACCTTCGTCATGAGCTGTCCCAATATTAGTCAGAATTCCAATGGTAGGTTTAATGATTCGTTCCAGTTTTTCCATTTCAGAAGTAGTGGAAATTCCAGCTTCGAAAATCCCAAAATTATGATGTTCATTCCCCGCTATCACAGATAATGGAACGCCTACTTGTGAATTATAACTTTTTGGACTACGAATAATATTATATTCTGGGCTTAATAAAAAATTCAGCCATTCCTTTACGATAGTCTTCCCGTTACTTCCCGTTAATCCAATGATTGGAAAATCAAAAAGACTTCTATAATAAGCCGCAAAATCCTGAAGAGCTGATACGGTATTTTTGACAATCAAAAAATTTGCCTGCCCCAAACAATCCTCAGGAATATGAGTAACTACAAAGTTCTGAACTCCTTTACCAATTAAATCTTTAATGTATAAATGAGCATCATTATTAGGCCCAACCAATGCAAAAAACAAAGTATGGGAGCCGTTTTGCAGGGACCGACTATCAATAGAGACGGAATCAATGCCTTCATTTTTTTTATTATCTACAAAAGCAGCATTAATTTGCGAAATAATATTTTGGATTTTTATAATCATTAATTTAGAAAGCGAAAACCGCCCATTTAAAGATTGATATAGATTAAGTAGAAACCAATTCGTTTTTCATTAAAAAACTTTATCAAAAATAGCACTTCTTTTCCTAATGATGTATCCGAAATTCGACAAATTATTTTGAAATTTATCTTATAAAATAACTATTTAATACTTGATAATTTCTTAGGATTGAAGAGTGTTAAATTAAGAGCCGACTTTACTAAATTATTTATATTTGTTACTATCAAACAACTTTAGAACTCTTGAAAAAAATTCTTCCTATATTTTCTTATATTTTTCATCCTATTTTTATTCCGGTATTTGCCAGTATAATCTATCTTTTTTATAATCAAACTTATTTCACCATTCAGGAAAAATTATTTGTCGTTTTACAAATTATAATCTTAACCGTATTTATTCCTGTTTTATTTTATTTCCTTTTGCGTTCAGCCGGAAAAATAGATTCTATAATGATTGCCGAAATATCACAACGCAAAATTCCTTTAGTGCTCCAATGTTTTTTAATTATTCTTTTGGTTCGAAAAAGCATAACTGTAGATCGTTATCCTGAATTGCATTTTTTCTTTTTGTCAGGTTTATTAAGTACGCTTTGCGCATTAGCTTTATTGTTTACTCGCGTAAAAGCCAGCTTACACATGATGACGATTAGCGCCTTGACAATGTTTGTTATTGGACTGAGCGTTCACTATCAAACCCATAGTATTTATCTAATTTCTTTTTTGGTTTTGATGAATGGCTTTGTTGCTTCATCTCGATTAGAAATGAAAGCACATACGTTTAAGGAATTGATTATAGGTTTTTTTATAGGAGCTATTCCCCAATTACTTTTATTCCGTTTTTGGTTATAGAATATAAAAGATAATACCAAAATTAAAAGACTTCATTGCTAGATTTTCAGTACTTGTTTTTGCCGATTTAAATATTGGATTCAAACCATAATAAGCATATACATTTAAAGTATTGTAGCCCGAAGAAATATACGCTCCGTAAGTTAATTTATTAAAATCCTTATTGCCCGTAATAACCGTATTTGAAGTTCCCGAATTAAAAACTGATTTGTCATATACTAAATAACTGCACTTTAATCCTCCGTAAATTCTCCAAAATTTATGTGCTTCATATGTTGATGTTCTCCATCTAAACTCAAGCGGAACCTCAACTAGCAATTGTGAAAATTTATTTTTACTATAATCCGTTGTCATCACAGTGTAAATAGGAACTTCACTTGAACCTGAAACCGCAACGTTTTGATTGTAATTATTATAAGCCAATCCAACACCTGAAGCTATGGCTACATTCCTTCTTGTATTGAGAGGCATATCTCTTAGAAAACCACCCGAAAATCCCGTCGCTATTTTACCTCTCGAAAAGCCTTTTGGAGTATCTCGCAACGAATTATAAGTAATCCCAAAATAGAACTGATCCTCTCGATACAAGGAATCAATTTTTACTTTTGGAGCATTTTCAACAACCGTTTTTTCTTGTGAAAAGACATGAAAAGTAGCCAAGAAAAGAAGACAACTAAGAAATAATCGCATATTAGTTTTGCTTTATAAATACAAATATACCACTTTGATAGTTTCTTAAGCACATCAAAAACGGTCTGAAAATTAAAAAAATAATTATTTTTATATTAAATCATATCTTTAAGAAATTAAAACCAATATTTTTACTTTAGATATTTTAATTAGTTACTTAAAATTTTACATACTTAAAAACCAAAAACAATGCAAATTGGAATTATAGGATTAGGAAAAATGGGCTTTAACCTTGCCCTAAATTTAAAACGAAACGGTTACGAAGTAGTCGCTCAAGATGTTAATACTGACTTTGTAGAAAAAATTAATAAAGAAGGAATCAATACTGCCTATTCTGTTTCTGAATTGTGCCAAAAACTAACTGCTAGAAAAGTAATTTGGCTTATGGTTCCTGCTGGAGAAATAGTAGATACTGTAATTACCTCTTTACTGCCTTTTTTAGAAAAAAATGACATTATAATTGATGGCGGAAACTCAAATTACAAAGATTCAAAACGCAGATATGCCCAACTAAAAGAAAAAGGAATTGACTTTCTAGACTGTGGAACTTCTGGCGGAACTTCTGGAGCTTTAAATGGCGCTTGCACAATGATTGGCGGAGACGCAGAAGTTTTTGAATATGTTGCGCAAGTTTTCAAAGATATTTCAGTTGAAAATGGGCATTTATATACTGGCGCAGCAGGAAGTGGTCATTTCACAAAAATGGTTCATAATGGAATTGAATATGGTATGATGCAATCAATTGCAGAAGGTTTTGAGGTTTTTGAACATTCTGAATTTGATATTGATTTCGAAAAAACGGCTAAGCTTTTTAATCATGGCTCTGTGGTTCGAAGTTGGTTAATGGAACTCACCGAAAATGCTTTTTCGAAAGATCCAAAATTGGATGGTATCAAGGGAATTATGCATTCTTCTGGCGAAGGCAAATGGACGCTGGAAACCGCTTTGGATTTAGGCGTTCCAACTCCCGTTATTGCCTTATCAATAATGATGCGTTACCGTTCTCAGATGCAAGATACTTTTTCTGGAAAAGTTGTGGCGGCACTTCGCAATGAATTTGGAGGACATGCAGTTGAAAAAAACGAGTAATTAGTCTCGTTTATAATTAGCGAAAACCATCGTAAATAATTTCTAACTTTTCAAATTCTGCTCCATGTCTATACTTCTTTTGATTGCAAGCATTGTTTTATTACTTGTCTTAATATCAGCTGTAAAACTTAATGCTTTCCTTTCCTTAATACTTGCTTCCTTATTTGTTGGAATTACAAAAGGCATGTTTTTTCCTGATATTATCAATTCGGTACAAGAAGGAATTGGAAGTACTTTAGGCTCCTTGATTTTTATTATTGCTTTAGGTGTTATTTTAGGAAACATTCTTTCAGATAGTGGAGCGGCTCAGCGAATAAGTGTCAAAATGATTGACTCCTTTGGTATAAAAAATATTAAATGGGCGCTATTGATTACAGGATTTGCTGTAGGAATTTCGATGTTCTACAATGCTGGGTTTATTATTCTGATTCCAATGGTTTTTGCTGTTGCCAAAAACACAAAGCAACCAATTATTTACATCGGAGTTGCAATGGCATCTGCGCTTTCTATAACTCACGGTTTTTTACCGCCTCATCCAGGACCAACAGCAATTGCAGTAATTTTCAAAGCTGATATTGGTAAAACTTTACTCTACGGACTCATCGTTGCGATACCCGCTCTAATTATGGCGGGAATTGTTTTTCCTGAGTTTATCAAAAAAATTGTGGCCAATCCTCCCAAAGGATTATTCGAAAACAGAACCTTTAGCGAAACCGAAATGCCTGCTTTTGGAATTAGTATTCTAACCGCTTTAGTACCTGTTATTCTGATGGCGTTAGCAACACTAAGTGAATTAGTATTACCCGAAGAATCTTCCTTACGACATCTATTAGGATTTATTGGCAACCCAACAACTTCAATGTTAATTGCGGTTCTTTTTGCTATTTTTATCTTAGGAATAAACCGCGGTCAGAAAATGCAGGATATTATGACCAAATCGAGTACTGCACTTAGTTCAGCCACAATGATTATTATGATTATTGGTGCTGGAGGCGCTTTCAAACAAGTGCTTATAGACAGTGGGATTGGAACTGATTTAGCTGCTTTTTTTGAACAATCAACGCTTTCTCCTTTGCTTTTGGGATGGCTTATTGCTACCATAATTCGTATTGCATTAGGCTCCGCAACCGTAGCGGGATTAACAGCTGCAGGAATTGTACAACCTTTAGTAGCGAGTTCTGGAATAAGTCCTGAATTGATGGTGCTTTCTATTGGAGCTGGAAGTTTGATGTGTTCTCATGTAAACGATACTGGTTTCTGGATGTTCAAAGAATATTTTGGCATCAGTGTTGTTGACACTTTCAAAACTTGGACTGCAATGGAAACAATCATTGGAATTATGGGATTGGTTGGCGTATTAGTTCTGAATCTATTCGTAGGATAAAAATTAAAGCATCTAAACCCAAGACATGGAATCATTTTACATAGGAATTGACATTGGCACAACTGCAACTAAGGCGGTATGTTTTGATATTAACGGGAAAGTTATTCGGCAGTTTTCTCATTCCTATCCTATGTATCATCCCAAACCAGATTGGAGTGTTCAAAAACCAGATGAGATTTTGGACGCAGTATTGGCTTGCATAGCAGAAATCACAAAAGGAATCAAACCAGAATTTATCAGTTTCAGTTCGGCTATGCAAAGTATCATAGCGGTCAACAAAGATGGAAATCCTATTACTGATGCTGTTTTGTGGGCTGATAACAGATCCCATGCATGGGCTGAAAAACTAAAAAATTCCAAACAAGGGAAAGACTTTTATCAAAAAACTGGAATCCCGATTCACCCTTTTTCTCCAATGACCAAAATTGCTTGGTTCAAAGAATTTGATACCGAAGTTTTTCTGAAAACATATAAATTTATAAGTATAAAAGAATATGTTTGGCAAAAACTAACGGGTGAATATGCTATTGATTCTTCAATGACCTCGGGTACTGGCTTAATGAATATTCATACTTTAAAATGGGAGATAGACATCTTAGATTATTTAACTATAAGTGAAAACCAACTTTCAACTATTTACAGTCCAACTCATCAGGGCAGAGGACTCGCTGATAATTTTCTTTATATTCTTGGTGGTGGCGATGGTGCACTGGCAAATTTAGGCACTGGAGCAATGAAACAAGGACGAATTGCACTTACAATTGGCACTAGTGGAGCGGTTCGATTGCCCATTGACAAACCTTATATTGATGCTGAAATGCGTACTCAATGTTACCATTTAATAGGCAATCAATACTTGAAATTAGGAGCTGTAAATAATGGCGCAATTATTTTACAATGGCTCAAAGAATCTATATTAAAAACGAATGATTCCTTTGAAACACTATTTGAAGAAGCAGAAAAAATTCCTGCAGGTTCAGAAGGATTACTTTTTGTCCCTTATTTACTTGGAGAAAGAGCTCCAATTTGGGATGCCTCCGCCGAAGGAACGCTTTTAGGAATTCGTATAATTCACAGCAGCGCTCATTTTATTAGAGCAACTTTAGAAGGTATTTTATTTGGATTATTAAGCGTAACCGAAATCTTGCTTCCTGATTTAGATAAAAGACACGAAACTACCATTATGGCCAGTGGAGGTTTTGGAAAAAGCGAACTTTGGTTACAAATGGTTGCGGATATTTTCCAAATGAATGTAGCAGTATCAGAAACTACGGAAGGATCCGCTTGGGGCGCTGTATTATTGGGCATGAAATCTATAAAAATAGAAGTTTCGGACGATAATCCACCCATGAAATTATTTTTACCAAATCCTCTAAACAAAAAGGTTTACGAACAAAATTTCGATAAATTTAAACGTGTATATCCTTTATTGAAAGAACTATAATTTGGATTTATTTGACTCAAAAAAAGAAGTTTTGAAATAAAAAATGCCTCCTAAAAAGGAAGCATTTATTTGCAGAAGGGAATCAGTTTACAACAGCTAAACTGTATAGATTATTACATAAATAACCCTTTTAATATAAATTATTTAATAATCAAAAAAGTACTTCTTCTATTTTTTTCATGCTCGTTTTCTGAACATTTTACTCCATCAGAGCAATTATTTGTAAGTTTTAATTCTCCATAACCCACAGCAATTAATCTTGATGCTACAATTCCTTTTGCAGTAAGATAATTCAAAATAGACTGAGCTCTCTTTTGAGATAAAATTAAATTATACTCTTTTGAAGCTCTACTATCAGTATGTGATCCTATTTCAATATTAACTCTTGGATGAAGATTCATATAGGCAACTAAATTATTAAGCTTTAATTTAGCATCATCACGAATAGTATGTTTATTTAAATCGAAATAAATTTTATCAATTTGTAAATCAGCAGCAACATCATAATCAACCACTGTAGGCACTTTACTAATATCAAAATCTCCTAGCATTTTACTTAATAAAATTGTAGAAATTTTATTCTCAGCATCCATTCTTAACTCAACTTCTTTTAGAATATACTTATCTTTTTCTAATTTAACTGTATAAACAGAATTAGGCATTATGGTATTAAAATTAATTTTACCCTCAAGATCTGTCTTGGCATTTGCTATTATACTATTATCCGAATTAGTTATTGAAACAGAGACATTATCCAAAGTTTTGTTCGTCTTTTCATCTCTAATGACAACATCTAAAACTAAAGGCAACCCTTTTAATTTGTCTAAATTAGGTTTTTCTATAACATCAAAAGAGTAAATATCATCATCGCCCATTCCTCCAGGTTTGTTTGACGTATAATACCCTCTCGAATTCTGATTGTCAATTATTAATCCGAAATCATCATATGACGAATTGATATCATTTCCAAGATGAATAACTTTTGCATTAACATCTGTTAAATCTATTGAAAATAAATCCAATCCCCCATTACCCGGATGTCCATCTGAAGCAAAAATCAACGTATTGTTTTTAGTCACAAAAGGATATGTTTCTCTTCCTTCCGTGTTAATCGTATTAGGCAAATGACTAATTTTTCCAAAAGAACCATCTTCATTTATCTCTATTTTGAACAAGTCTGAATCTCCAAATGTTCCAGCCATATCAGAGGCAAAAAACAAACTTTTACCATCGGGACTTATTGCGGGATGTGCGATTCGAACAGAATCTTTTTGCGCAAAAGACAATCCACCTTTAGTTATCCATTTACCATTTTCAAAAACAGATTTAAATAATTCAAACTCGTTACTCTGTGATTCATTAACTGAGGAGCCTAACAATCTATTTTGAGTATAATACATGGTCTTACCATCTTTTGAAAATACTGGTGTAGTTTCATGATAGTCAGAATAACTTGCTTTAGAAAACAATTTTGGCTCACTAAAATCATTATTATCTTTTTTAACCGTTTCATAAATCTTAATAAAATACTGTCCTGTTCTAGGATAAATAGTATTTGACAAAGCATTTCCCCTTGCGCTAGAGAACAGTAGAGTATCCCCTTTTAATGTTGTTCCAAAGTCTGAGAGTTCTGAATTAAAAAGCAATGGTTTTATATTTGAGAATTCAAACAATGGTTTTCTATCAGATGGTGCATTTAATAATAAGGTTCTGATTTGATTTGGGCTCTGTTTTTTAAACAATTCCAATTGCTCTTTAGACTGTTCAGATAATCCTACCGTTTTCAAAGTTTGTGCATACCGATAGTGACTCTCGCTTTTCATCTGAGGTGTTATCGTATATAATTTAGCAAACCACTTATTTGCCAGAACATAAGCGGCATTTTTATAATAAATGTTAGCTAAATTTTCCATTACTTCTGGAGTAGCTTGACCGTTTTTGTATAGTCTTTCGTATATTTTAATTGCAGCTAAATATTCGAAATTCTTAACTTTTTTATCTGCTTCTTTAATTGCATTTTGTTGTGAAAACACCAACAAAGGGCATAGTATAAATAGGAATAATATTTTTTTCGTATCCATTTTAAAAGTATCTTGGTGTATCTATTCGTGATTTATTTCTAAAAATATCAAAAACTAAAAATAGTTCATGAGAACCCGAAACTATTTTAGTTAGTCTAGAGGTTTCTCTATCGTATCCATAACCTACGAATAAATTGTCATTAATTTGAAAACCTGCCATGGCACTTACTGCTATATTCCATCTGTAAGACATCCCGAAAGAAAATTTATTATTGTATAACATGTTTGCAGTCAAATCTAATTGCAAAGGTGTTCCTTCAGTTGATTTAACAACAAATGCAGGCTTAAATTTTAAATCATAATTTAAATCAAACACTTTTCCTCCCATTAAATACAAATGATATCTTTGATTTACGGAAGAGCTAACTACATCATCATAGCGTTTAGCATCTAATATCATTGGTATAGACAATCCTAAATAACTGTTATCATTGTAATAAAATAATCCAAGTCCTAAGTTTGGAGAGAATCTATTAGAAATATTGTTACTCACCATATTTTCTCCCGGATTATATTCTGAAATCTTACTGTAATCAATATTCAATATATTTCCAGAGGTTTTGACACCAAATGCTAATCTATTGTCTTTATTTAAAAACAGTGTGTATGACAGGTCAACCGCTAACTGTGTCTCATCACTTGGTCCAATTTTATCATTTAATACCGAAACACCAAAGCCCATTTTAGTACCCTCAATAGGTTTATGCATGGAGAAATTGGCCGTAGTTGGAGCTCCTTCTAAACCTACCCATTGAGCTCTGTAGAGACCAAAGAGCTTTAAATTCCCATTTGAACCCGCATAAGCAGGATTCACAATAGTAGTATTATACATATACTGGGTATACTGAGGTTCTTGTTGTGCGTAGATAGCTACTGTACAAAAGAATACAATTACAAAAATTGTCTTTTTCATCATTTTAATTTTATTGTTTGATGATTTATTGATGTCCATAAATAAATTTTATTTGTTAATGAAGAGGTATCCTGTACTTGTTTTTTGTATTCCTTCATTTGTCGTATAACGTATTTGATAAAAATAAGTTCCAGCAGGTAATCCAACCCCTCTATCCATGGTACATTGACCATCAGAATAACCTCTGAAATACCTGTCATTAGTTCCATATCCATCTTCTTGATATACTATAACTCCCCATCTATTGAAAACAGTTACTGTATTGTTTGGAAACAAATCAATGTTACTAATTACAAACACATCATTTTCACCGTTTCCATTTGGCGTAAGCGATTGAAACACTTTTAAATCATCTTTTGGATCTGTGCTATTATTTACCTCTAGATAATCTGGTATTTCATTGCCATTATAATTTGATGGTAGTTTTGGATCTGGACCAATTTCAGTACTGTTGATAATTCCATCTCCATCACAATCATCGTCTAAGAATTGCATTGATAATGGCAAAGTAACATTAGCTGGAACCGAACTACAATAATTATTTACATCCGTTTTGTCTTTTATTTCTTGTCCGTTAGTAACACCATCTCCATCACAATCTAAGTTATCCCATGAATCACTTGTCCCTAATGTTTGATTTGTTGCTATTAATGAGCAAGGATCTATTGGATCTGTTTTATCTGCTACTTCACGAGCATTAATAACTCCATCTCCATCACAATCTGAATTATTCCAGATCTGATTTGACAAAACCGTTTGGTGAGATAACACAAAAGAACATAAGTCTAATGAATCAGTACCATCAAGTATTTCTTTACGATTGGTTACTCCATCTCCATCACAATCTGAATTATTCCATAAATTACTTGTAGTTACTGTTTGATTTGCCTCAACAAATAAACATAAATCAGTAGGATTAGTTCCGTCAAGAATTTCTTGTCCATTTGTAACACCATCACCATCACAATCAGCAGCTTTCCATGCACTAGTTGTTGCTAGGGTGATATGATTTGGATTGAATGAACATAAATCTGTTGGGTTCGTTCCGTCAAGAATTTCTTGATTATTTTTAACACCGTCTCCATCACAATCTGCATTATTCCAAGCCAAACTTGTTTCTTCAGAAATAT